>NZ_CADIJP010000020.1 GCF_902859725.1 Achromobacter mucicolens
GGCAGCGGCGGGCGCCGGCGCGGCGGCGGCTTGCTCAGCGGCCTTGGGCGCTTCGGCCGGTGCGGTGGCGGCGGCGGCGGCCTTGGCGGCGGTGTCGATGCGGGCCAGCACTTCGCCGGAGGTCACGGTGCTGCCATCGCCCTTGACGATTTCGGACAGCACGCCCGACGCGGGGGCCGGCACTTCCAGCACGACCTTGTCGGTTTCGACTTCGATCAGGATTTCGTCGGCTTCAACGGCAGCGCCCGGCTGCTTCTTCCAGGTCAGCAGGGTCGCTTCGGAAACGGATTCGGAAAGTTGGGGAACGACGACGTCGGTAATAGCCATTTTGTTTATTCCGTAGAGAGTGTGTTCTTGTCACGCGGCGCGGCAAGGTTCGAAACGGGGTTCCGGAACGCTTGCCGCCCGCGGCGCGTGCATCAAGTAAGGGTTACTTCGTCAACATGACCTTGAACTTGGGCGCGAAGGCCGTTTCGATCAGGGCCTTCTGCTGCTCCTGGTGCTTGGCCAGGTAGCCCACGGCCGGCGATGCCGACGCGGCACGGCCTGCGTAGCCAAGCTTCTGGCCCTCGACCATGTTCTCGTACACGTGATGCTGAACGTAGAACCAGGCGCCTTGGTTCTGGGGTTCGTCCTGCACCCAGATCACTTCGGTTGCCTTGGGGTACTTGCGCAGTTCGGCTTCGAACGACTTGTGCGCAAACGGATACAGCTGCTCGACGCGGATGATGGCGACGTTGTCGGCGCCACGCTCGCGGCGGGCGTTGACCAGGTCGTAGTACACCTTGCCCGAGCAAGCCAGCACGCGCTTGACCTTGCTGGCGTCGATGGCCTCGTCGACCTCGCCGATGACCGGGCGGAAGCTGCCGCCGGCCAGATCGGTCAGGGGCGAACCGGCGTCCTTGTTGCGCAGCAGCGACTTCGGCGTGAACAGCACCAGCGGCTTGCGGAACGGACGGATCATCTGGCGGCGCAGAACGTGGAAGATCTGCGAAGCCGACGTCGGCTGAACCACTTGCATGTTGTTGTCGGCGCACAGCTGCAGGAAGCGCTCGATGCGGCCCGACGAGTGCTCGGGACCCTGGCCTTCGTAGCCGTGCGGCAGCATCAGCGTCAGGCCCGACTGGCGGCCCCACTTGGCTTCGCCGGAGCTGATGAACTGGTCGATCACGACCTGGGCGCCGTTGACGAAGTCGCCGAACTGGCCTTCCCAGATGACCAGCGTGTTGGGTTCGGCGCTGGAGAAGCCGTATTCAAAGCCCAGCACCGCCTCTTCGGACAGCACGGAGTCGATGACGGTGAACGGCGCCTGGCCTTCCGAGACGTTCTGCAGCGGAATGTAGGTGCCGTCGTTCCAGCGTTCGCGGTTCTGGTCGTGCAGCACGGCGTGGCGGTGCGTGAACGTGCCGCGGCCCGAATCCTGGCCGGTGATGCGGATGGCGTAGCCCGAGGACACCAGGGTCGCGAAGGCGAGGTGTTCGCCCATGCCCCAGTCCAGGTTCATTTCGCCCTTGGCCATGGTGCGGCGGTCGTTCAGCAGCTTGGCGACCAGCGGGTGCACCGTGAAGCCTTCCGGCACGGTGGTGATGCGTTCGCCGATGCGCTTGAGTTCAGCCAGCGGCACGGCGGTGTCGGCCTGGTCGGTCCACTTGGCGCCCAGGAACGGCGACCAGTCGATGGCGTACTTGCTCTTGTAGTCGGTCAGCACCGGTTCGATGGTGCGCTGGCCGTCTTCCATGAGCTGGCGGTAGTCCTTGACCAGCTGATCGGCTTCGCCGTCGGCCAGCACGCCTTGCGTGGTCAGCTTGTCGGCGTACAGCTTGCGCGTGCCGGGGTGGTGGCCGATGCGCTTGTACATCAGGGGCTGCGTCAGCGACGGGGTGTCCTGCTCGTTGTGGCCCAGCTTGCGGAAGCAGACGATGTCCACGACGACGTCGTGGCGGAACTGCAGACGGTAGTCCAGCGCCAGCTTGGTGACGAACACCACGGCTTCGGGATCGTCGCCGTTGACGTGGAACACCGGGGCTTCGATCATCTTGACCACGTCGGTGCAATACAGCGTCGAACGCGAGTCACGCGGGTCGGACGTGGTGAAGCCGATCTGGTTGTTGATGACGATGTGCAGCGTGCCGCCCGTACCGTAGCCGCGCGTCTGCGCCAGGTTCAGGGTTTCCATCACGACGCCCTGGCCGGCAAAGGCCGCGTCGCCGTGCACCAGCACCGGCAGCACTTGCTTGCCTTCGGTATCGCCGCGGCGTTCCTGGCGGGCGCGTGCGCTGCCTTCGACGACGGGGTTGACGATTTCAAGGTGCGACGGGTTGAACGCCAGCGACAGGTGGACGGGGCCGCCGCGCGTGGACAGGTCGCTCGAGAAGCCGTTGTGGTACTTCACGTCGCCGTCGGTCAGACCTTCGGCGTGCTTGCCTTCGAACTCGGCGAACAGGTCGCCGGGCATCTTGCCCATGATGTTCACGAGCAGGTTCAGGCGGCCGCGGTGGGCCATGCCGACCACGATTTCCTGGACGCCGTTTTCACCGGCGTGGTTGACCACTTCGTCCATCGAGGCGATGAAGCTTTCGCCGCCTTCCAGCGAGAAGCGCTTCTGGCCGACGTACTTGGTGTGCAGGAAGCGTTCCAGGCCTTCGGACTCGGTGAGCTGCTGAAGGATGTGGCGCTTTTCTTCCGCGGTGTACGTGGGCGCGCCCAGCGTGGTTTCCAGGCGTTCCTGGATCCAGCGCTTGGCGGCGGGGTCGGAGATGTGGGTGAATTCTGCACCGATGCTGCGGCAGTAGGTGTCGCGCAGCGCCTTCAGGATGTCGCGCAGCGTCATCGTGCTGGCGGTCGTGAAGTAGGTGTTGGTGGCCGAGTACGTCTGGTCCAGATCGGCTTCGGTCAGGCCGTAGAAGGCGGGATCGAGCTCGGGGATCGGCGGACGTTCCTGGCGCTTGAGCGGATCGAGGTCGGCCCAGCGCGAACCCAGCGAACGGTAGGCGGCAATCAGCGATTGCACCGAAACCTGCTTGCTGGCCACGCTCAGGTCGGGTTCGGCGGCGCGTTGCACGAAGGCATTGGCCTTGGCGCGCTGGGCGAACGATTCGACGATGGGAGCGTGGGCCTGGTCGCGAGTGGATTCCTGGCCGTCGGTTGCGGGAGCGTGCTGCAATTGGTCGAAATATTCGCGCCAGTTGTCAGGTACCGAACCGGGGTTATCGAGGTAGGCTTCGTAAAGCTCCTCGACATACGGGGCATTACCCCCAAAGAGGTAAGACGTGGATAGAGATTCTATTTCCGAAGACATATCGCTTCACCTTTACGAGTGCTTCACTCGAGACGATGCAGGAAAACCTTCCGCGACACGGGCTTCCCGTTAAGCGGATAGCAGGGGCAGAAGGCGCGTACAAGCCTTGAAAGCCTATGGTCGAGAAGTATAACCCTTTGAGTTTACGGGCGTCTTCCCGCATTTCCGTGACGCGAAAGCCCTTTCGGAATGCCGTCATGCAGCAACGGAATGTCCGTCCAACCCCTTCCAATGCGCCGTCTACGCGCCACCAAAATCGGTCAATGCAAAATGCCGCAGCGCGTCATTTTGAATAGCAGAAAAGGCAAGTGTTGCATTTACGCCGCGTCAAACAGGCAGCGCAGTGGTCGACATGATCTCTTTCAAGACGAAAAAGGTGCGAATTTGGCGTACGCCGGGCAGCTTGATGATCTCGCCCGCATGCAGCTTGTTGAACCGTTCCAGATCGCGGATGCGCAGCATCAGGAAGTAGTCGAATTCGCCCGCAACGAGGTGGCATTCCAGGCATCCGCTGATGCTCTTGGCCGCCTCCTCGAAGTCGGTGAACGAGTCGGGTGTGGATCGGTCCAGCACCACGCCCACGATGACGAGCGTGGCCATGTCCACGTCGGCCGGTTCCAGCAGCGCGACCGTTTTGCGGATGATGCCTTCGCTTTTGAGCCGCTCGACGCGCCGCAGACACGCGGCCGGACTGAGATGCACGCGTGCGCTCAGGTCCAGATTGGTGATCTGCGCGTCGTCCTGAAGAATGCGCAGGATCTGACGGTCGATGCGGTCCAGCGTGAACACGGCGGTCATTTAATACGTCCCTGAAAATTAAATTTGGTCGCGGGTTTTAATTTGGAAATATTAAATCCCTAAATGCCAATAAACGAAGTTTCGATTTGGCGGATTGAAAAAATACGCAATTGACCCCTCAAGCCCATGATTTCTATGATTTTTGCGAACCCTGCCAAAAAGCGCAGGCCGCCCGAATCATCAGGAGCCACCATGGATCTGCAACGCTTTCCCCGACATCGCCTGACCTTCGGCGATACCCCGATCGAAAAGCTGGACCGCCTTTCACAGCATCTGGGCGGCGAGGTCGAGATCTACGCCAAGCGCGAGGACTGCAACAGCGGCCTGGCGTTCGGCGGCAACAAGCTGCGCAAGCTTGAATACCTGATCCCGCAGGCGCTGGAACAAGGTTGCGACACGCTCGTCACCATCGGCGGCATCCAGTCCAATCACACGCGCATGGTCGCGGCGGTGGCCGCCAAGCTGGGATTGGCCTGCGTGCTGGTGCAGGAAAACTGGGTGGATTATTCGGATGCGGTCTACGACCGCGTCGGCAACATCATGATGAGCCGCCTCATGGGCGCGGACGTGCGGCTGGTCGACCAGGGTTTCGACATCGGCTTTCGCCGCAGCTGGGAAGAGGCGCTTGAAGAAGTGAAACGCCGCGGCGGCAAGCCCTATGCGATTCCCGCGGGCGCGTCCGACCATGAACTGGGCGGGCTGGGCTACGTGGGCTTTGCCGAAGAGGTGCGCCGCCAGGAAGCCGATCTGGGATTCAAGTTCGACTACATCGTCGTCTGCGCGGTCACGGGCAGCACGCAGGCCGGCATGGTCGTGGGCTTTGCCGCCGACGGCCGCGCCGACCGCGTCATCGGCATCGACGCATCCGCCACGCCGGAGCAGACGCGCGCCCAAGTCCTGCGCATCGCGCGGCGCACCGCCGACCTCGTCGGACTGGACAGACCCATCGAAGACAAGGACGTGGTGCTAGACACGCGTTACGCTTATCCCGCGTATGGCCTGCCGTCAGCCGAAACCAACGATGCCATCCGTACGTGCGCCCGCCTGGAAGGCATGATGACCGACCCCGTGTACGAAGGGAAATCCATGCAGGGGATGATGGACATCATCCGCAAAGGCGAAATTCCCGCCGGTTCGAAGGTCCTGTATGCGCACCTGGGAGGGGTGCCGGCGATCAACGCCTACAGCTTTCTCTACCGCAACGGATAGCGGCGGCTTCGGCGTCATGGGGTGGCCTTGCGGGGACTTGCGGTGACATTGCCGCCCTGCCCTTGCGCCAAGGGAAACCCATGGCGGCGCGCCGCTGCCGCCACGATCAGCGTCGCCGCCAGCAACAGCAACAGCGCGGGCGCAAAGGCGGCAACGCCCGCGCCTTCCAGCAAAATGCCGCCAATGACGCCGCCGCCCGCGATCGCCAGGTTCCAGGCCGTGACCAGCATCGATTGCGCCACATCGGCCGACTCGCCCGCTGTCTTGGCCAGCGCGGTCTGCAACAGCGTCGGCGCGCCGCCGAACGCCAGTCCCCATGCCGCCACCGCCGTGGTCACCACGGCCGGATCATTGCCGCTGATGCCCAGGACCAGCGCCGACAGCGCAAACAGCACCGTGCTGGCCAGCGTCATGACGCGCAGATGGCTGTCGATCAGAACGCCGATGATCCAGAGCCCCCCGAGCGATGACAGCCCGAACACCAGCAGCATCATGTCCGTGCGGTCGCCCATGCCGCGCGCCGCCAGGAACGGCGCAATGTAGGTATAGAGAATGTTGTGCGCCAGGACGAACGAGAACACCACGAACAGCACCGCGCGCACGCCCGGCAGGGTGAAGACGTGGCGCAGCGGCGCGCGCTTGCCCACGGTCTGCCCCGCAAAGTCCGGCACCTGGATGCGCACCCACGCCATCAGGATCAGCGCCAGCGCGCTCATGATGCCGAAACACCAGCGCCACCCCACGAGGTTGCCCAGAAAGGTCCCTGCCGGCACGCCAAGCGACAACGCCAGCGGCGTGCCCACCATCGCAATGGCGATCGCCCGCCCCTTCTGGCGCTCGGGCACCATGCGCGCCGCGTAGCCCGCGGCCAGCGCCCACAGCAGCCCGGCGGACACGCCCGCAACAAAACGCGCCGCCATCGTCAGCACGTAGCTGGCGGACACCGTCGTGACGGTGTTGGCGATGACAAAGCCGGCAATCGCGGCCAGCAGCAACGGGCGGCGTCTCACGCCTTGCGTCGCGGCAGTCAACGGTATCGCCGCCACCAGCGAACCGATCGCGTAAATCGTCACCAGCTGTCCGGCCATCGCTTCGGAAATAGTCAGCCCCGCGCTGATCTGCGGCAGCAGCCCGGCCGGCAGGGCTTCCGTCAGGATCGTGACGAAACCGGCCAGCGCCAGCGCCAGCAGTACTGCAATGGGAAGACGCGACTCGCGCGCAACGGGGCCGGGGGCCGTCACCTGAAAACCTGCCATGTTCTGCCTTTTGATTGGCCGGCAGCGGGCGGATAAGCCCGACCCCGGCGCGTGTTGTGTGAAGGCAGCCATGTTGGCGGCAGGCGCGGCCCGGGACAATAATGCCGATGTTCAAAACATATCGGACAAATTGTCCTGAATCGCATCATGGTCGAATCGCTCAGCGCCATTGCTGCCTTCGTGCAGGCCGCGGAAACGCGCAGTTATTCCGAGGCCGCCCGCAACCTCGGCGTGTCCGCCTCGGCCGTGGGCAAGAGCGTTTGCCGGCTGGAAACGCGCCTTGGCGTGCGCCTGCTCCACCGCAGCACACGCAGCATCACCTTGACGGCCGAAGGCGCCGTTTTTCTTGAACGCTGCCGCCGCATCCTGTGCGAACTCGAGTCGGCCGAACTGGAACTGTCCGAAACCCGTCGGGCGCCCCAAGGGCGGCTGCGCATCAGCCTGCCGCTGGTCGGGATGCTGGTCATGCCCGCGCTGACCGCGTTCATGCACCGCTACCCGGCCATCGAACTGGACGTGGATTTCTCGGATCGTCTGGTGGATGTCATCAACGAAGGTTTCGACATCGTGATGCGCACGGGCGAGCCGACGGATTCGCGGCTGGTGTCGCGCCCGGTGGGCAACTACCGGCTGCTGCTTGTCGCGGCGCCGGACTATCTGGCCCGCCGCGGCACGCCCGGCGCCCCCGCCGACCTGAGTCATCACGCGTGCCTGCAGCACCGGTTTCCCAGCACGGGAAAACTGGAGCCCTGGCCGCTCGCGCACGACGACGCAACGCCGGCGTGGACACTGCCCGTGTCGATGGTGTGCAACACATCCGCGGCCCTGCTGGATGTGGCGGTGGCGGGTCTAGGCATCGCGTGCCTGCCCGATTTCCTGGTGCGGCCCGCCATGCAGCGCGGCGAACTGGTTTCCGTGCTGGACCGCCATGTCGAGCATCATGGCACGTTCCGGCTGCTGTGGGCGTCCAGCAAACATCTGGCGCCCAAATTGCGCGTCTTCATCGATTTCATGAGCGCGGAATTGTTCAAGGAAGACAACGCTGTGGCAGTCTGACCGCGCCGATCCGGGGCGTAGGGCATACGCTGATGGCCTGCGGCTGGTATTTGATGTACATACTTTGTATACACAATCCACACCATGCCTCTGCCCTGCCAATGTCTTCCTACGACGCTACCGCTCCCTACCCTCGCGACCTGGTCGGCTACGGCCGCAATCCGCCTCACGCGCAATGGCCAGGCAACGCGCGGATTGCGGTGCAGTTCGTCCTGAATTACGAGGAAGGCGGCGAAAACAGCGTGCTGCATGGCGACGCCGGCTCCGAGCAATTCCTGTCCGAAATGTTCAGCCCCGCCAGCTATCCGGACCGGCATCTCAGCATGGAAGGCATCTATGAATACGGCTCGCGGGCGGGCGTGTGGCGCATCCTGCGGGAATTTGAAAAGCGCCAGTTGCCGCTGACGGTGTTCGGCGTCGGCATGGCGCTGCAACGCCATCCGGACCTGACCGCGGCGTTCGTGGAACTGGGTCATGAAATTGCCTGCCACGGGTGGCGCTGGATCCACTACCAGAACGTGGATGAAGCCACCGAGCGCGAGCACATGCGCCTGGCCATCGACGCCATCACCACGCTGACCGGCACGCGGCCGCTGGGCTGGTACACGGGCCGCGACAGCCCCCGCACCCGCACGCTGGTCGCCGACGACGGCGGATTCGAGTATGACAGCGATTATTACGGCGACGACCTGCCCTTCTGGATGCAGGTGCGCAAATCGGATGGCGCCACGGCGCCGCAGCTCATCGTGCCCTACACGCTGGACTGCAACGACATGCGCTTCGCGCTGCCGCAGGGCTTTTCCCACGCCGATCCCTTTTTCCAGTACCTGAAGGACAGCTTCGACGCGTTGTATGCCGAAGGCGACGAAGCGCCCAAGATGCTCAGCATCGGCATGCACTGCCGCCTCCTGGGCCGGCCCGGCCGCATCGTTGCCCTGCAGCGTTTCCTGGATCACATCGCGCGCCACGATCGCGTCTGGGTGTGCCGCCGGCTGGACATCGCGCGACACTGGAAATCCACCCACCCCTACATCTCCGACCGTTGAACAGGACGACCATGACCAACAATCTGAACGAGCCGAACGTCGAGCCGCGCCCGCACAGCCGCCACGGCGACACGGGCATGGGCAGCGACATCTGGGACTGGCACGAGGCGCTCAGCGTCTACAGCGATCCGGGCTACGCCGAAAAAGGCCAGCTCACGGTCACCTACCTGACCGACGCGCACCGCGCCTGCGCCGCGCGCATCTCGCAATGGATGCGCGACTGCGGCTTTGACGAGGTCGGCATCGACGCCGTCGGCAATGTGGTGGGACGCTATCGCGCCGCCCAGCCCGGCGCGCCGGTCCTCATGACCGGCAGCCACTTCGACACGGTGCGCAACGCCGGCAAATACGACGGCAGGCTTGGCATCTTCGTGCCCATGGCCTGCGTGCGCGCGCTGCATCGCGAGAACCGGCGGCTGCCCTTCGACGTGGAGGTGATCGCCTTCGCCGAGGAAGAAGGCCAGCGCTACCGGGCCACGTTCCTGGGCTCGGGCGCGTTGATTGGCAGCTTCAATCCCGACTGGCTGGCGCAGAAGGATGCCGACGGCATCACCATGCGCGAGGCCATGACGCACGCGGGCCTGGACATCGATGGGATTGCCGGCCTGCGGCGCGATCCGGCCAATTACCTGGGCTTTGTCGAGGTGCACATCGAGCAGGGTCCGGTCCTGTATGAAATGGGGCTGCCGCTTGGCGTCGTCACGTCCATCAACGGCTGCGTGCGCCATCAGGTGCAGATCCTGGGTCTGGCCAGCCATGCCGGCACCACGCCCATGAACCGGCGGCGCGACGCGGCCGTGGCGGCCGCCGAGCTGGCGCTCTATGTTGAACGCCGCGCCGCCCGCGATGGCGATTCGGTCGGCACGGTAGGCATGTTCGAGGTGCCCAGCGGATCGATCAACGTCGTGCCGGGCGAGTGCCGCTTCAGCCTGGACCTGCGCGCCCCCAGCGATGCGCAGCGCGACGCGCTGGTCGATGACGTGCTGGCCGAGCTGGCCGCCATCTGCGCGCGGCGCGGTCTGCGCTATTCGATTGAAGAAACCATGCGCGCCGCCGCCGCACCCAGCGATCCGCGCTGGCAGCAGCGCTGGGAGCGCGCGGTCGACGCGCTGGGCGTCCCCGTGCACCGCATGCCCAGCGGCGCAGGCCACGACGCCATGAAGCTGCACGAGATCATGCCGCAGGCGATGCTCTTCGTGCGCGGCCAGAACAACGGCATCAGCCACAACCCCCGCGAATCCACCACCAGCGACGATATCGAACTTGCCGCGCAAGCCATGCTGGGCTTGCTCGACGCGCTGGCCAACGAAACCTCGACATAACGCCATGACCGATTACGCCCGACTCGACGCCTGGGTGGACGCCCATTTCGACGAAGAAGTCCGCTTCCTGCAAGCACTGGTGCGCGTGCCCACCGACACGCCGCCCGGCAACAACGCCCCGCACGCCGAGCGCACCGCGCAGCTGCTGCAGGATTTTGGCCTGCACGCCGAAGCGCACCCCGTGCCGGCCCAGGCCGTCGCGGACTACGGCATGCAGTCCATCACCAACCTCATCGTGCGCCGCGAATACGGCGGCGCAGGCCCGCGCATCGCGCTCAACGCGCACGGCGATGTGGTGCCCCCCGGCGACGGCTGGAAGCACGATCCCTACGGCGCCGAGATCGAGGACGGCTGCCTGTACGGCCGCGCCGCAGCCGTCAGCAAGAGCGACTTCGCCAGCTTCACGTTTGCGCTGCGGGCGCTGGAAGCCGTCGCCATGCCGTCGCGCGGCGCGGTGGAGCTGCACTTTACGTATGACGAGGAATTCGGCGGTCTGCTGGGTCCGGGCTGGCTCCTGGAGCAGGGATTGACCCGCCCCGACCTCATGATCGCGGCCGGCTTCAGCTATGAAGTCGTCACCGCGCACAACGGCTGCCTGCAGATGGAAGTGACGGTGCACGGCAAGATGGCCCACGCCGCCATCCCAAGCAGCGGCGTAGACGCCTTGCAAGGCGCCGTCGCGATTCTGAATGCGCTGTATGCGCAGAACGCGCTTTACCGGGCGATCACGTCGCAGGTCCCGGGCATTTCGCATCCGTACCTGAACGTGGGGCGGATCGAAGGCGGCACCAACACGAACGTGGTGCCCGGCAAGGTCAGCTTCAAGCTGGACCGCCGCATGATCCCCGAAGAAAACGCCGCAGAGGTCGAGGCCGACATCCGGCGCATCATCGAAGAAGCCGCGGCTTCATGTGCTGGTGTCCGTGTCGAGATCAAGCGGCTGCTGCTGGCCAATTCGATGCGCCCGCTCGCCGGCGCGCAGCCGCTGGTGCAGGCCATCCAGCAACATGGCGAGGCCGTGTTCGGCGAACCCATCCCCGCGATGGGCACGCCGCTGTATACCGACGTGCGCCTGTACGCCGAAGCCGGCATCCCCGGCGTGATCTACGGCGCGGGCCCGCGCACGGTGCTGGAATCGCACGCCAAGCGCAACGACGAACGCATCAATCTGGA
Organism: Achromobacter mucicolens; assembly: GCF_902859725.1. Taxonomy (GTDB): domain Bacteria; phylum Pseudomonadota; class Gammaproteobacteria; order Burkholderiales; family Burkholderiaceae_B; genus Achromobacter; species Achromobacter mucicolens. The sequence goes on from NZ_CADIJP010000020.1 coordinate 11,159, forward strand.
AGACCTGCGCCGCGCCACGAAAGTCATCGCCCGCACGCTGGCGGATTTGCTGCACTAAGCCAGCCGCATCACCCGGCGCCAGAACAGCACGGCCACCAGCACGAAGACGGCCAACCCGAGGTAGGACGCCATGCCGGCGAACGCCTCGCCTGCGATCGCCAGCGGCGCCTCGGAGCCCGTGCCGCCGATGATGGCCGCCATCAGCACCCCCACCAGGCTCTCGCCCACGATCAGGCCCGAGGCGATCAGCACGCCGCGGCGGTTGGCCGCCTCGGCAAAGCGGTCGTAGGGCTGGTTGGCGGCGGCGGCGCGGCGGCGCAGGGCGCGCTCAAGCAGCCAGGCCAGCAGCGCGCCCGCCACGATGGGCGCGGCGACGGTCGGCGGCAGGTAGATGCCTATGCCGACCGCCAGCACGGGAATGCGCGCCACCTTGCAGGTGCGCTTCATGATCTCGTCCACCACGATCAGCCCCACGCCCACCGCCATGCCGATCAGGATCATCGTCCAGTTCAACTGGTGGGTGAAGATGCCGCGCGTGATCGCCAGCATCAGCGTGGCCTGCGGCGCGGACAGCGCCTGCGAGGCGTCCATGCCCTCTCGCGGCATCGCGTCCGCAAACCCGTAAGCGTTGTACAGCAGCTCCAGCACCGGCGAAATCACCGCCGCGCCGACGACGCAGCCGATCAGCAGCGCGACCTGCTGACGCCACGGGGTGGCCCCCACCAGCCAGCCGGTCTTCAGGTCCTGCAGGTTGTCATTCGAAATCGACGCCACCGCCACCACGGCCGAGGTGCTGAAGATCGCCAGGGCAATCGCCATCTGCACGCCGTTTTCCAGCGCCATCAGCTCGCCGCCCACGCCCAGCATCAGCACGGAAACCAGGACGATGGCGACGATGCCCACGCCGGAGATCGGGCTGGTCGACGACCCCACCAGGCCGGCCATGTAGCCGCAAGCCGCGGCCACCAGGAAACCGAACACGAAGGCAAAGAGGACCGCGTAGGCGACCAGCTTCCAGATGGCGCCGGCCGACAGCGGCGTGCCCGACAGGAACACCTGGAACGTGAAGACCAGGATCGCCACCAGCACCAGCGTCACGGCCGAGATCCAGCCTGCCGACAGGTCGCGTTCGGTGCGCGGCGCGGCGCCCGCTCGGGCCGCCCCCTCCTTGGTCAGGGCCGAAAACGAGGCGTTCACGCCGCGCGCCATCGGCACGAACAGCGTCGCCAGCGTCCAGATCGCGCCCACGCCGATCACGCCCGCGCCAATGAAGCGCACCTGCGAGGACCACAGGCCCGTGGCATAGGACGCCAGCGTCGCGCCCGCGGGCATGTCGCCCATGGCGGTCAGGATGGGCACCGCGATGCCCCAGGCAATGACCAGCCCGGTCAACATCGCCAGCCCGGCGACGATGCCGATCAGGTAGCCCGCGCCCAACAGCGCCAGCGAAAAGCCCATCGGCAGCCTGAACACGGCGCCGCCCAATGCAAACCAGCCGCTGACGCTGTCGCCCAGCACGCGCAGCCCGCTGGCGGCAAAACTGACCACGGCCGCCGCGACGCCCCCGGCGACGATGTCGCCCATGCCGGTGGCGGCGGGTTTGGCCGACGCGTGCGCGGCGGTCTGCGGCGCGTCCTGCGCGCGCTCGGCGCTGCCCACCCGCAGAATTTCCGCCGCCGCCACGCCTTCCGGATACGGCAGGTTGCTCTGCACCACCATCACGTGGCGCAGCGGAATCGTGAACATCACGCCCAGCATGCCGCCGGCCGCGCAGATGCCCAGCGTCTGCCAGAACGGGAACCCCTGCCAGTGGCCCATCATGACCAGCGCCGGCAGGATGAAGATGATGGACGACAGCGTGCCGGCCGCCGAGGCCTGCGTCTGCACCATGTTGTTTTCAAGGATGTTGGCGTCCTTGAACATGCGAAGGACCGACATCGAGATCACTGCCGCCGGAATGGCCGACGAGAACGTCAGGCCCACTTTGAGCCCCAGGAACACGTTCGAGGCGGTGAAGATGACGGTGATCAGCGCGCCGAGCAGGACGCCCCGGACGGTCAGCTCGGGCAGCGTGACCTCCGGCGGAACGCGGATGGGCTGGGTCATGGGTTTCTCCCTATTGATAGCCGCGCATTCTAGCGCCAGACCGTCCACCCCGTGGTCACCAGCGGTAAACGCGATCGTGCAGTGGAACCTGCCGTGCCGCATGAGCCTGACGAAAGATTATGCTGAAAGCGCCGGATTCCCCCGGGGAATTTGATGACTCATGCCTCGGGCATGGGTCTAGCATGAGCAGTAAAAACAGGAGACGACTTACCATGCTCGACCCTCGCCAGCCCCTATCCGGATCGGCCCTCCAGGACGACGCCGACCCCGCCGAAACCGCCGAATGGCGCGAAGCGTTGCAGTCCCTGCTGCAGGCCGACGGGGCCGAGCGCGCGGGCTACGTGCTGGACAGCGTCCTGGGCCACGCCGCCTCGCTCGGGCTGCGAGCCAACAGCCAGACCCGCACCGCCTACCTGAACACCATTCCCGCCGACCAGGAACCGCCCTTCCCCGGCAACCTCGCCGTCGAAGAGCGCATCGCCCGCATCAACCGCTGGAACGCGCTGGCGATGGTGGTGCGCGCCAATCAGGCGCATGGCGAGCTGGGCGGCCACATCGCCAGCTACGCGTCGGCCGCCGACCTGTTCGAAGTCGGCTTCAACCATTTCTTTCGCGCCCGCACGGACGGCAGCCCGGGCGACATCGTCTACATGCAGCCGCACTCGGCGCCCGGCGTCTACGCGCGCGCCTTCCTCGAAGGCTTTCTGGGCGAAGACGACCTGGCGCATTTCCGCCAGGAAATCACCGCAACCACGCGCGGCTTGCGCGGCCTGTCCTCGTACCCCCATCCGTGGCTGATGCCGGACTTCTGGCAGTTCCCCACCGGCTCGATGGGCATCGGCCCCATCAACGCCATCTACCAGGCGCGCTTCATGCGCTATCTGGAACATCGCTCGCTGGTGCCCGGCGCCGACCGCAAGGTGTGGGGCATCTTTGGCGACGGCGAAATGGACGAGCCCGAATCCATCGCGGCGCTCACGCTGGCCGCGCGCGAAAAGCTCGACAACCTGATCTTCGTCGTCAACTGCAACCTGCAGCGCCTGGACGGCCCGGTGCGCGGCAACGGCCGCATCATCGACGAACTCGAAACCCTGTATGCCGGCGCGGGCTGGAACGTCATCAAGCTCGTCTGGGGCAGCGACTGGGACGCGCTGCTGCGCCGGGACACCGGCGGCGCGCTGGCCCGCGCCTTCGCCAACACCGTGGACGGCCAGTTCCAGACCTTCGCGGCCAACGATGGCGCATTCAACCGCGCCCACTTCTTCAACCAGAATCCCGAGCTGGCGGCGCTGGTGGCCGACTGGTCCGACGAGGCCATCGACCGCCTGCACCGGGGCGGCCATGACATGGTGAAGATCCATGCCGCCTACCATCGCGCCGCGAACCATCGCGGCCAGCCCACCGTCATCCTCGCGCAGACCAAGAAGGGGTTTGGCATGGGGACGGCCGGCCAGGGCAAGATGACCACCCACCAGCAAAAGAAGCTGGACGACGAAGCGCTGCTCGCGTTCCGCGACCGCTTCGCGCTGCCGATTTCCGACGCCGACTGCCTGGCGCTCAAGTTCTACCGCCCCGCCGACGACAGCGCCGAAATGCGGCACCTGCAGGCGCGCCGCGCCGCGTTGGGCGGCTATATCCCGCGCCGAAACGCCGAGGCCCCGCGGCTCGCGCCCCCGGACGCCGACCAATGGGCGCGCTTTGCGCTGGCGGCCGACGGCAAGGAGATGTCGTCCACGATGGCCATCGTGCGCATGCTGACCGCGCTGCTCAAGGACGCCACCGTGGGCCCGCGCATCGTGCCCATCGTCGCGGACGAGGCGCGCACCTTCGGCATGGCCAACCTGTTCCGGCAGATCGGCATCTATTCCGCGCAGGGCCAGCTCTATGAGCCCGAGGACATCGGCTCGGTGTTGTACTACCGCGAGGCACGCGATGGCCAGATCCTCGAAGAAGGCATCACCGAGGCCGGCGCCATCTCGTCCTGGACGGCGGCCGGCACCAGTTACTCGGTCAACGGCCTGCCGATGCTGCCGTTCTATATCTATTACTCGATGTTCGGATTCCAGCGCATCGGGGACCTGATCTGGGCCGCCGCCGACCAGCGCGCCCGGGGCTTTCTGATCGGCGCCACGTCGGGCCGCACGACGCTGGGCGGCGAAGGCCTGCAGCACCAGGACGGCTCCAGCCACATCATGGCCGCCACCGTGCCCAATTGCCGCGCCTATGACCCGGCCTACGCCTTTGAGGTCGCCGTCATCGTCGAACATGGCATGCGGCGCATGCTGGACGAGCAACGCGATGAATTCTTCTACCTGACCGTCACGAACGAGAACCTGGCGCAGCCCGACATGCCCCAGGATCCCGCGACGCGCGAAGGCATCCTGCGCGGCCTGTACCGGCTGCGGCCCGCACGCGGCAAGGCGCAGGTCCGCCTGCTCGGCGCCGGCCCCATGCTGCGCGAAGCCGAGCTGGCTGCCGCGCGCCTGCAGGACGAATTCGGCGTGGATGCGGAAGTCTGGAGCGTGACCAGCTTTTCGGAGCTGGCCCGCAGCGGCCGCCAGGCCGAGCGCGCGCGCGTGCTGGGCCTGGAAGCACCGCAGGACCAGGACTGGGTGCACACCTGCCTGGCCGGCAGCGACGCGCCGGTGATCGCGGCCAGCGACTACGTGCGCGCCGTGCCCGAACAGATCCGCGCCTACGTAAAAGCGCCCTACCGCACTTTGGGCACGGACGGTTTCGGGCGCAGCGACACGCGGGCGCGGTTGCGCGATTTCTTCGAGGTCGGCGCCGACTGGATCGTGCTGCATGCGCTGGACAGCCTGGACAGGCAGGACGATGCGCGCGCCATGCGCCGCGCCCTGAACGCCGGCAGCCGCCAGGCGCCGCCGTGGGAAATCTAGGGGCTCATCCATTGCGCCTCGCCCATCGGGGCGGCGCTGCGCACGCGTTTGCTTGATCAAAAGCGAACGCTCGCTGCAGTGCAGCAACCAAGCACCCGCGCTTTCTGGTGAAATACGGGTGTTCCCTAAGCATTTCGCAATGAATACGGCGGGCCGCGAGCCCGCCTTTTGCATCCCTGTTTTTTTTCCGTTAGCCCTTTCAGGCCCCGATCCCATGGACGAAACTCTCACCAAACTGGCGTTGGACTACCACGCCTATCCCACTCCCGGCAAAATCTCGGTCACCCCGACCAAGACCCTGGCCAACCAGGACGACCTGTCCCTGGCCTACTCCCCCGGCGTGGCTGCGGCTTGCATGGCCATTTTCGACCAGGGCGACGACGCCGCCTCCAAGTACACGTCGCGCGGCAACCTCGTGGGCGTGATCACCAACGGCACCGCCGTGCTGGGCCTGGGCAACATCGGTCCGCTGGCCGCCAAGCCCGTGATGGAAGGCAAGGGTTGCCTGTTCAAGAAATTCGCCGGCATCGACGTGTTCGACATCGAACTCGCGGAAAACGATCCGGACAAGCTGGTGGACATCATTGCCGCGCTCGAGCCCACGCTGGGCGGCGTCAACCTTGAAGACATCAAGGCGCCCGAGTGCTTCTACATCGAGAAGAAGCTGCGCGAGCGCATGAAGATCCCCGTCTTCCACGACGACCAGCACGGCACCGCCATCATCTCGTCGGCCGCCATCCTGAACGGCCTGAAGGTCGTGAACAAGGACATCGGCTCGGTCAAGCTGGCCTGCTCCGGCGCCGGCGCCGCTGCCATCGCCTGCCTGGACCTGCTGGTTCACCTGGGCATCAAGCGCGAAAACATCTTCGTGGTCGACTCGCGCGGCGTCATCTGGGACGGCCGCGACGAGAACATGGAAGCCAACAAGAAGCGCTACGCGCAAAAGACCGACGCGCGCACGCTGGCCGACGTGGTCAATGGCGCCGACGTGTTCCTGGGCTGCTCGACCGCTGGCGTGCTGACCGCCGACATGGTCAAGACCATGGCCGACCGTCCGCTGATCCTGGCCCTGGCCAACCCGGAACCCGAAATCCGCCCCGAAGTCGCCAAGGCCGCGCGCCCCGACTGCATCATCGCGACGGGCCGTTCGGACTACCCGAACCAGGTCAACAACGTCCTGTGCTTCCCCTTCATCTTCCGCGGCGCCATGGATGCTGGCGCTTCGCGCATCACCGAGGAAATGAAGCTGGCGTGCGTCAAGGCCATCGCCGACCTCGCCCAGGCCGAGCAGAACGATGAAGTGGCCCGCGCCTACGCTGGCCAGGAACTGTCGTTCGGCCCCGAGTACATCATCCCCAAGCCGTTCGACCCGCGCCTGATCGTCCAGATCGCGCCGGCCGTCGCGCAGGCCGCCGCCGACTCCGGCGTTGCCGCCCGTCCCATCGAAGACATCGAGGCCTACCGCCAGAAGCTGATGGGCTTCGTGTACCACTCGGGCCAGCTGATGCGTCCGCTGTTCGCCCAGGCCAAGAAGGCGCCCAAGCGCGTCATCTACGCCGACGGCGAAGACGAGCGCGTCCTGCGCGCCGTGCAGACGGTTGCCGACGAGAAGCTGGCGTTCCCGATCCTGATCGGCCGTCCCGCCGTCATCGAGATGCGCATCCAGAAGGCCGGCCTGCGCCTCATCGCCGGCCAGCACTTCGAGATCGTGGATCCCGAAGACGACAGCCGCTTCAACGAAACCTGGAACGCGTACTACCAGCTCAAGGGCCGTGAAGGCGTGACGCCGGCCATCGCCAAGGCGATGATCCGCAAGCACAACACGCTGATCGGTGCGATGCTGCTGCGCCGTGGCGATGCCGACGCACTGCTGTGCGGCGTGGCCAGCAAGTACGACAACCAGCTCAAGTACATCGACGAAATCATCGGCAAGAAGGAAGGCCAGACCTACGCCGCCCTGAACGTGCTGATGCTGCCCGACCAGACGCTGTTCGTCACCGACACCCACGTCAACGAAAACCCGACGGCCGAGGAAGTCGCCAGCATCACGATCCAGGCCGCCGACGAAATGCTGCGTTTCGGCGTGGTGCCGAAGATCGCGCTGCTGTCGCACTCGAACTTCGGCAGCCGCATCACGGAATCGTCGCGCAAGATGGCCGCCGCGCGCCAGATCGTGCAAGACCGCGCCCCTGACCTGGAAGTCGACGGCGAAATGCACGCCGACGCCGCCCTGTCCGAAAAGATCCGCGTCCTGGCCTACCCGGACAGCACGCTGAAGGGCCCGGCCAACCTTCTGGTCATGCCAAATCTGGACACCGGCAACATCACGTACAACATGCTGAAGATGACCGGCAGCAATGGCGTCGCGATGGGCCCGATCCTGCTGGGCGCCGCGCGTCCCGTGCACATCCTGACCACCAGCGCCACCGTGCGCCGCATCGTCAACATGACGGCCCTGGCCGTGGTGGATGCGCAGCAGGAAGCCGCGGAAGAAGCCAAGAAGCGCCGCCGCTGATCGCACCCTCTGGCTGCAAGCTCACGGGCGCCCCTCAAACGGGGCGCCCGTTTCCTTTTTTGGATGGTAAAACCTAGCTTGACCTTTACCTGGAGACGACATGCTGGCCGATGCAATGTATGCCTGGTTCCACTACCTGGCGATCTTCGTTCTGGTGGTGGTGCTCACCGCCGAAGCCGTATTGCTGCGCCCCGACCTGACGCCCGCCGGCGTCAAGCGCCTCATCATCTACGACCGCCTCTACGGCGTGAGCGCAGTCCTCGTCCTCATCACCGGCGTGCTGCGGCTGACCGCCGGCGCCAAGGGCGCCGCGTTCTACATGGGCAATCCCTGGTTCCACGCGAAGATTTCGCTCTTTGTCGTCATCGCGCTCTGTTCCATTCCGCCCACGCTGACCTTTCTGCGCTGGGCAAAGCAACGGCGCCAGCAGCCGGAGTTCGTCCCGGCCCTGCCCGAGATCAAGCGCGCGCGGCGCTGGGTGATGATCGCCTCGCACCTGTTCATCTTCCTGCCGCTCTTCGCGGTGCTGATGGCGCGCGGCATCGGCTACTGATGCCGGCGGCTATGGGCAGCGGGCGCGCGCCGGGCGCGCCGGCTCCTTGCCGTCGACGACGAACGTGTCAAAGCGGAACACACCCGCCGCTTCGTTGCTGACGATCTTGATGAACTCGCCCTGCGGCGTATGCATCACGGACATGCCTTCGGGCACGTCCTCGTGGCCGGGCCGCACCGCGGCCTGCCCATTCCAAGGACTGAAGACCAGGACGCCCGGGTACGGCTCACGATCCTCCCCCGAGCCCCGCCGCGCGGTCTTGAACTGCGTGCCGGCGGGGTACCTCAGGCCGCCAAACTGCGTGCGGCACGCCAGCTCCGCGTCCGTGACGCGCAATACGTTGCGCGATGCATCCAGATAGAGCGTGGGCCGGCTGAGAAACAGCCCGTACAGCGGCACGGCCGCCTCGCCATCCACCTCGAGCCGCCAGCGGTCGGCGTCCCGCGAACCATCCGTGTAGACCGTGCCGCTTGATCCGCGCAACGCCGTGCCTGCCGCGATGGCCAGGCCCGCGGCCTCGTTGCCCGACGCCAGCACGCATTGTTCGAACGCCTTCATGGCGCCGTCCGGTTCGACGGCGAACTCGATGTCGTGTGCGCCGTCGCACTCCCAACCTTGCACGGTCTGCACGCCCGCGCCCCGCAGGATGACCGTGCGCGGATGCCGGCCGAGCGTGGCATAGGTTTGCGCTTCGTACTCGGTATCCAGGTAGCGCCGGGCCGACGTTGCCTGAACGCCCAGCATCTGCACCGCTTGCGGAAAACTGGCCTCGACGTAGGTGTCGAGCTTGCCCTCGTCCTGCAGCGTCAGGCGCGTGCCCGCCGGCATCGCCACGCCGCCGACCACTGCGGGCTCCTGCAACGTGACGCGCAGCGCCGCCTGCTTGCGATCGATGTCCCGGCCCACCTGCCACATCACTGCCTGGAACCACGCATAGAAGCTGAACGGCGCGGCCAGCGCAAGGCAAAGCGCGATGGATGTCTTCCAATACTTGCGGACGGTGCGCCGGGCGCCGCCGCTGGCCGCCAGGACGATGCCCCAGCCCAACAACAACAGGCCGGCAAAAAAGCCGGCCGTAAGCAGAATGAAAAAACTGGCGCTGGGAAGTGCTATCGGAATCATGGCGGTGATGCTATCCGCAAAATTACTCTCTGGCGAATTATCAGAATTTTATTAAAGACACCGCATCTCGGACCGACTGTAATCCTACATGTCGCCGAGAAGTACGCCATAAACCGCTGAAAAGCACCGTCGGCGCATTGCGTTTCAGCCCATTTGACAGGCATCAACTTATGAAATCCAAAGTACTCATCGCGCTGGCCATCGGCGCCCTCGCTTCCAATTCGCAGCTGGCATTTGCCTCGGACGGCACGATCAATTTCACGGGCGCCATATCCGCCAACACGTGCACCATCGACGGCAACGGCACCGGCAACAAGAACTTCAACGTGCTCATGCCCACGGTCGGCGTCGATTCACTGACGGCCGCGGGCCAAACGGCCGGCACCACGCCCTTCACCATCCGCCTGACCGCATGCACCCCGGGCACGGGCATGGTCCACACCCTGTTCGAACCCGGCGCCAACGGCAATGCCGCCACCGGCAACCTGACGATCGCCGCGGGGGGTGCAGCCAACGTCGAGATCCGCCTCTTGAATGGCGACGCAACACCCATCAGCGTCACCGTCGCTGACGAGGCCCAGAACTCGAAGGCCGTCTCCCTGGCCAACGGCGAGGCCACGCTTCATTACCAGGCTCAGTATTTCGCGCTCGGCCAGGCAGGCGCGGGCAACGTGAACGCCACTGCCAAATACACCATCATTTATCAATAAGCCGCCCGGCTTGGCCTTGCGCTCGTTTGCAGCCGCCCGGATCAGTAGTCAGGCCGCCATTTACAGTCCGAGGAAACCGATGAACCCATTCAACGTAGCTCTTGCAGCCGGAGCGTTGGCAGGCTGTATCTTCGCCGCCGCGCCGGCAACCGCGTCCGTCGTCATTGGCAGCACGCGAATCGTCTATGAGGCCGGCCAGGCGGAAGTCAATGTCAAGCTCAAGAACGAGGGCGACCAGCCCGCGCTCACCCAGACCTGGATCGACACGGGCGACGCCAAGGCGGCGCCGGGATCCATCCAGGTGCCATTTATCGTGACCCCGCCCGTGTCCCGCATCGACCAGGGCAAGGGCCAGACCCTGCGCCTGATGCACACGGGCGAACCGATGGCTCAGGACAAGGAGTCCGTGTTCTGGCTCAATGTGCTGGAAATTCCGCCCAAGGACAAAGCCAACCAGAACCTCTTGCAGATGGCATTCCGGTCGCGGATCAAGCTGTTCTATCGCCCCGCGGGACTCAAAGGCAAGGCCGAGGATGCGCCCTCGCAAGTCAGCTGGCGTCTGGTCCGGTCCGGCAATCGCAACGCAATCGAAGCCACCAACCCCACGCCGTATCACGTCACCTTCATCGAAGTGAATGTCGCCAGCAACGGCAAGCGCGCCAAGTTCACCGACGGCGACATGCTTGCCCCCGGCGAAAAAAAGATCCTGCCTCTGGTAGGAGACGTGGTCCAGGGCGCCAATGCCGAAGTCTCATACCGCTTCCTGAATGACCACGGCGGCGCAGTCAAAGGCGCCCGGGCCCTCAGCCCCGTCTAGCGCGACATAAGCATTACCGGCCCGCATCGACCGGCCGGCTGTCCGCTCACCAACCCATCACCCGACGCCTGCAGGGGCGGCGCGATCGGCCGGCATCAGCCAGCCGGCAGCGCCGCGCCTGATCGCGCACCTGCCCATCATGGAACGTCTCGCCACCACGCCGCATTTCGCGCTTGCCGCGATCACGCTAAGCCTGCTCAGCGCAACTGCCTGGGCCGACGGCGCCACCGAACTCGCCGCCCTGAATGCGGACGTGGAGTTCAACGATGCCTTCCTGAGCGGTGCGGACGTGGACGTCAGCCAGTTCTCGCGCTCGAACAGCGCCATCCCCGGCACCTATCGCCTCGATGTGCAGGTGAATGACCGCTGGCTGGGGCGCGCCGACGTGCGCATCGGCAAATCTTCTTCCGCAAAGGCGCCGCTTCAGGCCTGTTTCGACCCGGCGCTGGTGGAATTGGTGGGCATCGACCTTGCCAAGATCGACGCGGCGCGTGCCGAACTGCTGAACGGCAACCAATGCGTCGCGCTGACCGACCTGGTGCAGGAAGCGCGCGCGCAGTTCGATGCGGGCGAACAGCGGCTGAACGTGACGGTGCCCCAGGCCTCGCTGGTCCGGCAGGGCCGCGGTTTCGTGGACCCCAAGCATTGGGACGAAGGGGTGCCGGCCGCGCTGTTGAATTACAACGCCAACTTCTACACCTCCCGCGCCGATGGCAAGGCGTCGACGCAGAGTTTTGCGGGCCTGAATGCCGGCGCCAACGTCGGTCCCTGGCGCTTGCGCCACTCTGGCAGCGCAACCCATGGCAGCAAGAGCGGTCTGCAATACCAAAGCGTGCAGACCAACCTGCGGCGCAACCTCACCGGCATGAAGAGCCAACTGGTGATTGGAGATGCGTTCACGGACGGGTCGACTTTCGACAGCGTCGGGTTTCGTGGCGTGCAGATGTCCAGCGACGATCGCATGTATCCCGAATCACAGCGCGGCTTCGCCCCGACCTTGCGCGGCATCGCCAACACGAACGCGCGCGTCCAGGTGCGCCAGAACGGCAACATCATCTACGAAACCACCGTCGCCCCCGGTCCGTTCATCATCGACGACCTGTATGCCACCGGCTACGGCGGCGACCTGGAAATGGTGGTCAACGAAGCCGATGGCCGCGTGCTGGTATCCCGGGTGCCTTTCTCCGGCGCGGTGAATTCATTGCGCCCGGGCATGACCCGCTACAGCGTCACCGCGGGCCAATACCGCACGCCGCAGAAGGCCGATCGGCCCCTGATGGCGCAAGCGACCGTGCAGCACGGCATCAACAACCTCGTGACCGCCTATGGCGGCCTGACCGGGGCCCAGGGCTACGGCGCCGTATTGGGCGGCGCGGCGCTGAACACGGATTTTGGCGCGTTTGGCCTGGACATCACGCAGGCGGCCACGCGCCTGCCCAAGGAAAAGAACCGCACTGGGCAGAGCGTCAAACTGGGCTACTCCAAGTTTCTGGAGCCTACTCGCACAAGCCTCACGCTCGCCGCCTACCGCTACTCCAGCCGCGGCTACCTGAGCATGGCCGACGCCATGGAACTGAGATCCCGGCAAGAACAGGGGCAAGGCGCAGGCCAATATGGAACGCAGCGAGGCCGTCTGCAGGCGACGATCAACCAGAACTTGCCGGCCGGCTATGGATCCCTGCACTTCACGGGATCGACCCAGGATTACTGGGACAGGCCCGGCCGCGACACGCAGATCCAGGCGGCCTACAGCAACAGCTACAAACGCGTGAATTACAGCGTCTCGGCCACCCGCCAACTCAACGTGGGAACCCAGAAGTGGGACAACCAGGTCATGCTCAACCTGGGCATTCCGCTCGGCCGCAACCAGAATCCCGTCTATGCGTCGACCAGCATGCAAAAGGGATCGGATGGATCGAGCAGCGTCCAGCAATCCGTGGCGGGCTCGCTCGGCGCGGATAACGCGTTCAACTACGGCGTCAGCGCCGGGCGCGGCGTGTCGTCCAACGGTCCGGCCAACACCAACATTGCAGCGAACGCCTCCTACATCACGCCCGTCACGGCCGTGTCGGCCAGCGCCAGCACAAGTTCGAACTACACCCAATATGGCGGCGGCATTTCCGGCGGCGTTGTGGCCTATGGTGGCGGCGTCGTCATGACGCCGGTCACCGGCGAAACGGTTGCGATCGTCGAGGCGAAAGACGCAGCGGGCGCGCGGGTGCTCAACAGCACCGGGGTGCGCCTGGATTCCAAAGGCCGCGCGATCGTATCGACCTTGACGCCCTATGCCAGGAACGGCATCGAGCTCGATCCCAAGGGCCTGCCGCTCAATGTCGAGCTCAAGGCGACCGAACAACAGGTGGCCCCCACCGCCGGCGCGGTGGTTCGGCTGACCTTCGAAACCGAAAACGTGGGAAGCGCGGCGCTGCTGACGGTGGCCACGCGCGGCGGCGAGCCCCTGCCCTTTGGCGCCGACGTGCAGGATGCCGACGGAAACACCGTGGGTGTCGTGGCGCAAGGCGGCCGCGTGCTTGCGCGTGGGTTGAAGGACACGCAGGGCATCCTGACCGTGAAATGGGGCGCGAACAACGGCGAAGCTTGCTCGTTTGGCTATGCCCTGCCCGAGCAGCGTCTCAAGGATGCCTCGCTGCCCCAGGCGAGCGGACTGCTCTGCGAAAAGACGGCGCCCACCCGGATCGCCAAAACCTGATGATGGAAATACTGATGAACAAGACCATGTTGCGCGCGGCGTTCGGGCTGCTCGCCTTGCTGGGCTCCACGACCTCGTGGGCCACCGCGAACTGCACCCAGACGATAAGCTCGGTTTCCGTGAACACGCCGCCGCACATCACGATACCCCGCGATGCGGCCATCGGCACGGCCCTTACCGACTGGCTGACAACCGCAGCCACGACCGATTGGTTCACCTGCAGCGTCTCCGGAAACAGTGGCACGGGGACGGGACTGCACACCCTTATTCCCAGCGCAGGTCAGACGAAGGTGGTTGACGGAATCACCTACGACGTCCATGCGACAGGCGTCGACGGCCTGGGCATCATCATCGGCGGCCGCACCTACGTCAACGGCTGCGGATGGGCGGCATTCCAGGCCCTCAACCGGACATGGAGAACCCGCGGATGCAACATGCAAGGCGCGGCCACCAACGGCGGGCAGCTACGTGCGATGTTCGTCAAGACCGGCCCCGTCGCCACTGGCTTCGTTCCGCAGACAACCATTGCAAGCGCGGCATCGTTCTCGAATGAAACCGGCAGCATGCTTAGCCAGGATCCCGGCCTGGAGATCCAGTTTGTCACCATGGCGGTGCTGCTGATGTCGCAGGCCTGCACCACGCCCGACGTTTCCGTATCCCTCGGGACTCCCCAGGCTTCGGTATTCACGGGCGCGGGCGCTTCCAGTCAGCTTGTCGGGTTCGATATTTCGCTCAACGGCTGCCCCGCGGGCATGAGCGCCATTCACTACCAGATCGATGCCGCCACGCCCGTCGTGGACGCCGCAAACGCGGTCATTGGCCTGGACGCGACTTCAACGGCAACGGGCGTCGGCGTCCAGTTGCTGGACGCCGACGGAAATCCGGCCGTGCTGGGAACGAAGCTGCCGTTTGCCGGCTACAACAGCGCAACGGGCGGCAGCTTCAAGATCCCCTTGCGCGCCAGATACCGCCAAACCGGCGCCAAGGTCACGCCGGGCTCGGCCAATTCGGCAGTCACCTTCACGATGAACTACCTGTAGCCTCCGACCCGTAACCACCAAATAAAAACGCCAGTCGGCGCAGGGCTGACTGGCGTTTTGCCGGAAGGCGTTGCCTTCCGGATGCGCATTGCGAATTAACGCTTGTCCATCGGGGGCACGTCGCGCGTGACCGAACCGGTGAACAGCTGGCGCGGACGGCCGATCTTGTAATCGGGATCCGACAGCATTTCGTTCCATTGGGCGATCCAGCCCACCGTGCGGGCCAGCGCGAAGATGGCCGTGAACAGCGAGGTCGGGATGCCGATGGCGCGCTGGACGATACCCGAGTAGAAGTCCACGTTCGGGTACAGCTTGCGCTGCACGAAGTACGGATCTTCCAGGGCGATGCGTTCCAGTTCCATGGCCAGCTTGAACAGCGGGTCGTTTTCCAGACCCAGGGCGGCCAGCACTTCCTTGCAGGTTTCCTGCATCAGCTTGGCGCGCGGATCGTAGTTCTTGTAGACGCGGTGGCCAAAGCCCATCAGGCGCACGCCCGAGTTCTTGTCCTTGACCTTCTCCATGAACTCGCCAACCTTGTCGATGCCGCCGTTGGCTTGCAGTTCTTCGAGCATCTGCAGGCAAGCTTCGTTGGCCCCACCGTGAGCCGGGCCCCACAGGCAAGCCACGCCAGCCGAGATGGCCGCGAACGGGTTGGTGCCCGACGAGCCGCACAGGCGGACGGTCGAGGTCGACGCGTTTTGCTCGTGGTCGGCGTGCAGGATGAAGATGCGGTCCAGCGCGCGCTCGACGACTTCATTGACCTTGTAGTCTTCGCACGGCGTGGCGAACATCATGCGCAGGAAGTTGCCCGTGTAGGACAGATCGTTTTGCGGGTAGATGAACGGTTGACCTTGCGAGTACTTGTACGCCATCGCAACCAGCGTCGGCATCTTGGCGATCAGGCGGATGGCCGAGATGTGGCGATGCTGCGGGTTCGTGATGTCGGTCGAGTCGTGGTAGAACGCGGACAGCGCGCCCACCAGGCCCGTCAGGACGGCCATCGGGTGGGCGTCGCGGCGGAAGCCACGCAGGAAGAAGTGCAGTTGCTCGTTGACCATCGTGTGATGGGTCACTTGCGAGTCGAAATCGGCCTTCTGTTCCTGGTTCGGCAGTTCGCCGTTCAGGATCAGGTAGCAGATGTCCATGAAATCGCAGTTCACGGCCAGCTGTTCGATCGGGTAGCCGCGGTACAGCAGTTCGCCCTTGTCGCCGTCGATGTACGTGATGCCCGATTCGCACGCGGCCGTCGACATGAAGCCGGGGTCAAACGTGAACATGCCCGTCTGGCCGTAAAGCTTGCGGATGTCGATCACATCCGGACCGACCGTGCCCTTGTAGACAGGGAACTCAATGGGTGCGCTGCCATCCGAGAAGGATAGAGTGGCTTTTTTGTCAGACAGGTTCATGTTTATTCCTCTCAATTAATCAGAGCGAGCGCATCTGGCCAATAATCGCCCGAAGCTTGGGGGTGTCCAATTCGCCTTCGAGTTCCTTTCTGGCCAGCAGCAGATCGAGAAGATCGTTGTCTCCCATCTCGAAAAGCTGGGTCAATGCGGCCACGTCATCATCGGTAAGTTCAGCTTCGTGGGCATCCAGATACCGGGTGATGATCAAGTCGTTTTCGAGCAGGCCGCGGCGCGCCCGCCAACGCAGTCGCGCCCGCTCCAGTTCAGTCAGCCTGCTCATTCGTACACCTCAAATACACAAAAACTAGACCGTGCGGCGGACCATCAGTTCCTTGATCTTGCCGATCGCCTTGGTCGGGTTCAGTCCCTTGGGACAGACGTCGACGCAATTCATGATCGTGTGGCAACGGAACAGACGGTACGGGTCTTCCAGGTTGTCCAGGCGCTCGCCGGTGGCTTCGTCGCGGCTGTCGGCGATGAAGCGGTAGGCTTGCAGCAGGCCGGCCGGGCCGACGAACTTGTCAGGATTCCACCAGAACGACGGGCAGGAAGTGGAACAGCACGCGCACAGGATGCACTCGTACAGGCCATCGAGTTCCTCGCGCGCCTCGGGCGACTGCAGGCGCTCTTTTTCGGGCGGCGGCGTGTCGTTGATGAGGTACGGGCGGATCGAGTGGTACTGGTTGAAGAAGTGCGTCATGTCCACGATCAGGTCGCGGATGACCGGCAGGCCAGGCAGCGGACGCAGGACGATCGGTTCCTTCAGCTCGCGCAGGTTCGTGGTGCAGGCCAGGCCGTTCTTGCCGTTGATGTTCATGGCGTCCGAACCGCACACGCCTTCACGGCAGGAGCGGCGCAGGGCTAGGCTGTCATCGACGTCGTTCTTGATGCGCACCAGCGCATCGAGCAGCATCTTGTCGGTGGGCTGGAGTTCGACGTCCAGCTTCTGCATGTAGGGACGCTCGTCCTTGTCCGGATCGTAGCGGTAGATTTCGAACTTGACGATTCTCTTGGTGCTCATAGTAGGCTCAATCCGGACTTAGAAGGTACGCGCCTTGGGCGGGAAGGACTCGACCGTCAGCGGCTTCATCTGAACAGGCTTGTAATCCAGGCGGCTGCCTTCGGAGTACCAAAGCGTGTGCTTCAGCCAGTTCTCGTCGTCGCGGGTCGGGTGGTCGTCAAGCGCATGCGCGCCGCGGCTTTCGGTGCGGGCGGCGGCCGACTTGATGGTGGCGCGGGCCACTTCGGTCATGTTCGCCAGTTCCAGCGCCTCGACGCGGGCGGTGTTGAACACCTTGGACTTGTCCTTGAAGTAGATGCTGTCGGCTTGCTTGGCCAGATCTTCGATCTGGGTCACGCCTTCGTTCAGCAGCTCCAGCGTGCGGAACACGCCGCAGTGGCGCTGCATCGAGAAGCGGATGGCGTTGCCGATGTCTTGCGTCTTTTCGCCGGACGTGCGCGATTCCAGCTTGTTGATGCGGTCCAGCGAGAATTCGACGGCCTGTTGCGGCAGGTCCTGGTGCGCGCGCTGGCGCTCAGGATGCGAATTCACGATATGGTTGCCGGTGGCGCGGCCGAACACGATCAGGTCGAGCAGCGAGTTCGTGCCCAGGCGGTTCGCGCCGTGGACCGACACCGCGGCGCATTCGCCGATGGCGTACAGGCCGTTGACGATCTTGTTCTCGCCGTTTTCGCGCGTCAGCACCTGGCCGTGGTAGTTGGCCGGAATGCCGCCCATCTGGTAGTGGATGGTCGGAACGACGGGGATCGGTTCCTTGATCGGGTCCACGTTGCCGAACTTGATGGCGATTTCGCGGATCGAGGGCAGGCGCTTGTTGATGACGTCGGCGCCCAGGTGGTCAAGCTTGAGCACCACGTAGCTGCCGTCCGGACCGCAACCGCGGCCTTCCTTGATTTCCTGGTCCATCGAGCGCGACACGAAGTCACGCGGCGCCAGATCCTTCAGGGTGGGCGCATAGCGCTCCATGAAGCGTTCGCCATCCTTGTTCAAGAGGATGCCGCCTTCGCCGCGCACGCCTTCCGTGATCAGCACGCCCGCACCGGCCACGCCGGTCGGGTGGAACTGCCAGAATTCCATGTCTTGCAGCGGGATGCCGGCACGGGCAGCCATGCCCAGGCCGTCGCCGGTGTTGATGAACGCGTTGGTGGAAGCGGCCCAGATACGGCCCGCGCCGCCGGTGGCCAGCACCGTGGTCTTGGCTTCCAGGATGTAGATCTCGCCCGTTTCCATTTCGAGGGCGGTCACGCCCACGACGTCGCCGGCTTCGTTGCGCAGCAGGTCCAGCGCCATCCATTCGACGAAGAACTGGGTGCGCGCGGCAACGTTGCGCTGATAGAGCGTATGCAGCAGGGCGTGGCCGGTACGGTCGGCAGCGGCACAGGCGCGCTGGACGGGCTTTTCGCCGAAGTTCGCGGTGTGGCCGCCGAACGGACGCTGATAGATCGTGCCGTCGGGGTTGCGGTCGAACGGCATGCCGAAGTGCTCGAGCTCGTACACGGCGTTCGGGGCTTCACGGCACATGAATTCGATGGCGTCCTGGTCGCCCAGCCAGTCCGAACCCTTGACGGTGTCGTACATGTGCCAGTACCAGTTGTCTTCGCTCATGTTGCCCAGGGAGGCGCTAACGCCGCCCTGCGCGGCAACGGTGTGCGAGCGCGTGGGGAACACTTTGGAGAGCACCGCAACGGACAGCCCCGCTTGGGACAGTTGCAGCGAACAACGCATGCCGGCTCCGCCGGCGCCAACGACCACCACATCAAACTGGCGGCGCGGCAGGGATTTCATGACAGAGACCACGGCTTAAATGCTCCAGAGGATTTGCGCGAAGTAAACGACCGAACCGACCAGCCAGAGGATCGTCAGCACTTGCAGCAGCAGGCGCACGCCCACCGACTTGACGTAGTCCATCCAGATGTCGCGCACGCCAATCCAGGCATGCCAGGCCAGCGCAATGAATGCAAGGGTGGCCAGGATCTGGCCAACCGGAAGAACGCCCACGTAGAAATTGAACAGCGCGGTCCAGTGCTCGTACGTGAAGGCAGGCATCATGAGGATGCCGATGAGCAGCACCAGCGTGTACACGGCCATGATGACGGCGGTGATGCGCTGGATGATGAAGTCCATGACGCCATAGTGCGCGCCGACGACCAGGCGCTTGGGTCCGTAGTTTTTAGCGGCGGCCATTTACAGCACTCCGAACAGTTTGAGAGCAAACACCAGGGTCAGCGCGAGGCTGACGCCGAACACCACGCCGGCGCTCTTCTTGGACGATTGCTTGTCGATGCCGATGTGCAGATCCAGCATCAGGTAGCGGATGCCCGCACAGAAGTGGTGCAGGTAGCCCCACACGAGGACGAGGAAAACGAGCTTGACGATCGGGTTGCCGGCGTACGCGGCCACGGCGGCGAACGTCTGGGGCGCGGCCACGCTGGCCGCGAACAGCGGCAGGATGACCAAGGGAAGACAGAGGAACAACAACGCGCCGCTGACGCGGTGCAGAATGGACAGCTTGCCGGCCAGGGGCAGGCGGTAACTGGCAATTTGCGCAATACCAATATTGCGAAACTGCGGACGTGGCTTGGCAGCGGTGTCGGACATGACGGCCTCGGTGTTTCGGAACTAGGGAATCGTTACGGCTAAATTGCCGCGGCCCTTGCGGGCAAACGCGGTATTTTCGCCCAGAGACGGGTTGGTATCAAATCGTAGGTAAAAAGCTCATCAATTCAGACTATTGCGGTAGTGGTATCGATCGGTCAAGTACAACCCCCGGCGGATTTCCATGGGGCGGTCACCGTACGTGTAAGACACCCGGTCTACCTGCAACAACGGCGTTCCGGCGGCAACATTAAGCAGCGTACAGACTTCAGCCGGCGCGGCGACCGCGCGCAGCTTCTCGTCCGCGCGCACCATGCTGACGCCGAACTCGGATTCAAAAAGGCCATAGAGCGGCGCCTTGTTGGCGGTCAGCAGCTCCAGGGTGAGACCACGGAAGATGGAACCGGGCAGCCAGATGTCGTCCAGCACGGTGGGTGTCTGCCCCATGGACAGCAGGCGGCGGATCATGACGACGGTTTCGCCGGCGCGCAGGTCGAGCGCGCGGGCGATCTCGGCGGGCGCGCGCGTGCGGCGGCATTCCAGGATGCGGCTTTCCGCCCGGCCGGCCTCGCCCTCTTCGTCGGGGGCCAGGCGCAGGAAGCGGTAGCGCACGCGGGCTTCGTGGTGGGTGGCGACAAAAGTGCCCTTGCCCTGGCGGCGCAGCAGCATGTGCTCGGCCGCCAGCTCATCGACCGCCTTGCGCACCGTGCCCTGGCTCACCTGGAAACGGGCGGCCAGATCGATTTCGCTGGGGATGAGCTCGCCGGGCTTCCATTCGCCGCGTTCGAGGCTTTGAACAAGCAGATCCTTGATCTGGCGGTAGAGCGGACTGAAAGCGGCTCCCTCGCCCGTCGGACGGGCGGCGCGATTGCGTAAGGAGGTTTCGGGCCGAGGCTCTGCCATGGATCTTCTTGAGAGTGTCATGTTTATCCGGATGAATGAGAAGACAACGCCAGGGATGCAAACTCATCCGCATGCGCTGCTGCCGCCGGTCTTCAGGCTTGATGCAGACGCACGGCCGAGCGGGGCCGCGGCGCATTCGAATAAACGCTCTATTGTGGCATATCGGGAGGCGAGCTGTCCAACGTCTTATGTCTTATATAAGATAGAAGAGCGATTGACGCTTACGTTAATTCGATCTAGGATTCAAAGCTGCCCGCGCGACGCGCGGCGGCCCTCTTGGCCGCCTGAATTTCCGCGCCCAACGATTACACTGATTGGTGAGATTTCTTTCTCGCCAAACCATTACGGAGAACGTTCATGTCCAAGCCTGCCTTGCGTGTCGCCGTCACCGGCGCCGCCGGCCAAATCGGTTACGCACTGCTATTCCGCATCGCCTCGGGCGAAATGCTGGGTAAAGATCAACCCGTCATCCTGCAACTGCTGGAAATCCCCGACGAGAAAGCGCAAAAGGCCCTGAAGGGCGTCATCATGGAACTGGATGACTGCGCCTTCCCGCTGCTGCAGGAAGTGACCGCGCACAGCGATCCGCGCACCGCCTTCAAGGACGCCGACGTGGCCCTGCTGGTGGGCGCCCGCCCCCGCGGCCCGGGCATGGAGCGCAAGGACCTGCTGTCCGTCAACGCGCAGATCTTCACGGCGCAGGGCAAGGCCCTGAACGACGTCGCCAGCCGCAACGTCAAGGTGCTGGTCGTGGGCAACCCCGCCAACACCAACGCCTACATCGCCATGAAGTCGGCGCCGGACCTGCCCGCCAAGAACTTCACCGCCATGCTGCGCCTGGACCACAACCGCGCGCTGTCGCAACTGGCCGCCAAGTCGGGCAAGGCCGTGGCCGACATCGAAAATCTGATCGTCTGGGGCAACCACTCGCCCACGATGTACCCCGACTACCGCTTCGCCACCGTCGGCGGCGAATCGCTGTCCAAGCTCATCAACGACGACGCCTGGAACCGCGACACGTTCATCCCCACCGTGGGCAAGCGCGGCGCCGCCATCATCGAAGCCCGTGGCCTGTCCTCGGCCGCTTCGGCCGCCAACGCCGCCATCGACCACGTCCGTGACTGGGTCCTGGGCAGCAACGGCAAGTGGGTCACGATGGGCATCCCGTCGGACGGCTCTTACGGCATCCCCGAAGGCATCATCTACGGCGTGCCGGTCACGACCGAAAACGGCGAATACAAGCGCGTCGAAGGCCTGGAAATCGACGCCTTCTCGCGTGAGCGCCTGGACTTCACGCTGAAAGAGCTCCTCGAAGAGCGCGACGGCGTCAAGGACCTGCTGAAGTAAGC
Organism: Achromobacter mucicolens; assembly: GCF_902859725.1. Taxonomy (GTDB): domain Bacteria; phylum Pseudomonadota; class Gammaproteobacteria; order Burkholderiales; family Burkholderiaceae_B; genus Achromobacter; species Achromobacter mucicolens. The sequence continues at coordinate 32,906 of NZ_CADIJP010000020.1, forward strand.
AGCGCGCAGTAAAGGTTTGGGCCCGTTCATGCGGGCCCAAACCTTAGGCGGGTCCGCCACGCGCGGCCCGCCATGCAGGCAGCACCGGGAAATACACCTGTCTCTTTGCCAAGCCGCAAAGGTACGCGCCGCGGGATTGTCGCGCAGGGGACAGATTTATTTTTCGGACCCGCGATAACGTCGTGGGCTACCAAGAACAGGAGACAACCATGTCCAGACCCGACTCGCCCGGCGCCCTCTTTCGCCGCGCGCTCGCCGAAGAAAATCCCCTGCAGATCATCGGCGCCATCAACGCCAACCATGCCCTCCTGGCCAAGCGCGCCGGCTATCGCGCCATCTACCTGTCCGGCGGCGGCGTCGCGGCCGGATCGCTGGGCCTGCCGGACCTGGGCATCAACACGATGGATGACGTCCTGACCGACGTGCGCCGCATCACCGACGTGTGCGATGTGCCGCTGCTGGTGGACATCGACACCGGCTTCGGCCCGTCGGCGTTCAACATCGCCCGCACGGTCAAGAGCCTGATCAAGTTCGGCGCGGCCGCCTGCCACATCGAGGACCAGGTGGGCGCCAAGCGCTGCGGCCACCGCCCGGGCAAGGAAATCGTCACGACCGAGGAAATGGCCGACCGCGTGAAGGCCGCCGCCGACGCGCGCACCGACAGCGACTTCTACCTGATTGCCCGCACCGACGCGATTGCCTCGCACGGCGTGGACGCCGCCATCGAGCGCGCGCTGGCCTGCGTGGAAGCCGGGGCCGACGCGATCTTCGCCGAAGCCGCCTACGACCTGCCCACCTACGACCGCTTCGTGAAGGCCGTCAAGGTGCCGGTGCTGGCCAACATCACCGAATTCGGCAAGACGCCGCTCTTCTCGGTCGAAGAACTGAAGAGCGTCGGCGTGGGCATGGTGCTGTACCCGCTGTCGGCCTTCCGCGCCATGAACAAGGCCGCCGAGGCCGTCTACACCGCGATCCGCCGCGACGGCCACCAGAAGAACGTGGTCGACCTGATGCAGACCCGCGAGGAACTGTACGATCGCATCGGCTATCACGAGTTCGAATCCAGACTGGATGCGCTCTTCCAGAAGGGCAAGGCGTAATCCCGCAACGTCCAGGCGCCGCCGCGGCAACCCCGCGGCGCCGTCCGCCACCCATTGCATCTTCCATCGCGTAAGGAAAGGAGTAGAGACATGAGCACGGCTCCCAAGAAGCAAGAAGCCAAATCGGACGCCAAGCCGGAAGAAAAGGCCGGTTTCAAGCCCAAGAAGTCGGTTGCGCTGTCCGGCGTGGTCGCGGGCAACACCGCCCTGTGCACCGTCGGCCGCAGCGGCAACGACCTGCACTATCGCGGCTATGACATCCTGGACATCGCCGATACCAGCGAGTTCGAGGAGATTGCTCACCTGCTGGTCCATGGCAAGCTGCCCAACAAGGCCGAGCTGAAGGCCTACAAGGAAAAGCTGCGCAGCCTGCGCGGCCTGCCCGCGCAATTGCAGGTCGCCCTGGAAGCCCTGCCCGCCGCCAGCCACCCGATGGACGTGATGCGCACGGCCGTGTCGGTGCTGGGCTGCGTGCTGCCTGAAAAGGACGACCACAACACCCCGGGCGCACGCGACATCGCCGACCGCCTGATGGCCAACCTGGGCTCGGCCCTGCTCTACTGGTACCACTACAGCCACAACGGCCGCGTGATCGACGTGCAGACGGACGACGACAGCATCGGCGGCCACTTCCTGCATCTGCTGCATGGCGAAAAGCCCAGCGACGAATGGGTCAAGGCGATGCACATTTCGCTGAACCTGTACGCCGAGCACGAATTCAACGCCTCCACGTTCACGGCCCGCGTCATCGCCGGCACGGGTTCGGACATGTTCTCGGCCATCTCGGGCGCCATCGGCGCCTTGCGCGGCCCCAAGCACGGCGGCGCCAACGAAGTGGCGTTCGAAGTGCAGAAGCGCTACGAAACCCCGGAAGAAGCCGAGGCCGACATCCGCCGCCGCGTGGAAGCCAAGGAAGTCATCATCGGTTTTGGCCATCCGGTCTACACGGTCTCCGACCCGCGCAACAAGGTCATCAAGGACGTCGCCAAGAAGCTGTCCAAGAAGGCCGGCACGACCAAGATGTTCGACATCGCCGAGCGCCTGGAAACCGTCATGTGGGACGTCAAGAAGATGTTCCCCAACCTGGACTGGTTCTCGGCCGTCAGCTATCACATGATGGGCGTGCCCACCGCCATGTTCACCCCGCTGTTCGTCATTGCGCGCACCGCGGGCTGGTCGGCCCACATCATCGAGCAGCGCATCGACAACAAGATCATCCGCCCCACCGCCAACTACGTGGGCCCGGAAGACCAGAAGTTCGTGCCCATCGACAAGCGCAAGTAAGACGCGATCGAGGGCGCGGCATGGCCACCTGTATTCACTTTTCCGAAGAGGTACTGCTATGTCTGCCCCGATCTCGAACGTACGTCCCGAGCCCGACCAGGTCCTGGCCGATATCGCGGACTACGTTCTGAATTTTGAAGTCCGCAGCGAACTGGCCTACGAGACGGCACGCAACTGCCTGATCGACACCCTGGGCTGCGGCCTGGAAGCGCTGGAGTATCCAGCGTGCCGCAAACTGCTGGGCCCGGTCGTGCCGGGCACCGTGGTGCCCCAGGGCGCCAAGGTGCCCGGCACGCAATTCCAGCTCGACCCCGTCCAGGCCGCATTCAACATCGGCGCCATGATCCGCTGGCTGGACTTCAACGACACGTGGCTCGCGGCCGAATGGGGCCACCCGTCGGACAACCTGGGCGGCATCCTCGCCACGGCCGACTGGCTTTCGCGCACGGCGGTCGCGTCGGGCAAGCCCCCGCTCACGATGCGCGACGTGCTGACCGGCATGATCAAGGCGCACGAGATCCAGGGCTGCATCGCCCTGGAGAACTCCTTCAACAAGGTGGGCCTGGACCACGTCGTGCTGGTCAAGGTGGCCTCCACGGCGGTCGTGGCGCAAATGCTTGGCCTGTCCCGCGACGAAGTCATCAACGCCGTGTCGCTCGCCTGGGTCGACGGCCAAAGCCTGCGCACCTACCGCCACGCCCCCAACACCGGCAGCCGCAAAAGCTGGGCCGCGGGCGATGCCACCAGCCGCGCGGTGCGCCTGGCGCTGATCGCCCGCACCGGCGAAATGGGGTATCCCTCGGTGCTGACCGCCAAGACCTGGGGCTTTTACGACGTGCTCTTCAAGGGCCAGCCGTTCAAGTTCCAGCGGCCCTACGGCAGCTACGTGATGGAAAACGTGCTGTTCAAGATTTCGTTTCCAGCCGAATTCCATGCGCAGACCGCCGTCGAATGCGCCATGCAGATCCACGGCCTGCTCAAGTCGCTGGGCAAGACAACCGACGACATCAAGCAGATCCGGATACGCACGCACGAGGCGTGCATCCGCATCATCGACAAGAAGGGTCCGCTGAACAATCCCGCCGACCGCGACCACTGCATCCAGTACATGGTGGCCGTGCCGCTGCTGTTCGGGCGCCTGACGGCAAGCGATTACGAAGACGAGATCGCGCAGGATCCGCGTATCGACGCGCTGCGCGCCAAGATAGTCTGCGTCGAGGATCCGGCCTTCACCAGCGACTATCACAACCCCGCCAAGCGCTCGATCGCCAATGCGCTGACCGTGCAGTTCAACGATGGCACGGCGCTCGATGAGATCGTCTGCGAATACCCCATCGGCCACAAGCGCCGCCGCGCCGACGGCATCCCGCTGCTGGAAGCCAAGTTCCGTACCAATCTGGCCCGCATATTCCCGCCGCGCCAGCAGCAGCGCATCCTGGACGCGTCGCTGGCGCAGACAACCCTGGAGTCGATGCCGGTCCATGAGTACATGGACCTCTATGTGATCTAAGGGGTGCCAGCCCCCAGACGCAGCCGCCCAATCTGACGCCGTGCGCACGCGGGTGTCAGATTGGGCGGCCACGGGTATCGGCCACCGGCGCGCATACAATGCGGCTTTCCTCAACTGGATCGCGCCATGGCCATGCTCTGGGTCAAGACCTTTCACATCGTCTTCATCGCCTCCTGGTTTGCCGGCCTGTTCTATCTGCCGCGCATCTTTGTGAACCTGGCCCAGCAGTCGGATCCCGCCGTGCAGACGACGCTGCTCGGCATGGCGCGCCGGCTGTACCGCTTCACCACCATTCTGGCGGTCGTGGCCATCATTTTCGGGATGTGGCTTTACGTGGGTTACCGTATCGGCGTGGGCCCCGGCAATGGCTGGATGCACGCCAAGCTCTTTTTCGTGCTGCTCGTCATCGGCTACCATCACGCCTGTGGCCTCATGCTGCGCAAATTCGAACAGGGCAAGAACACCCGTTCGCACAAGTTCTATCGCTGGTTCAACGAAGTTCCCGTCTTGCTGCTCTTGGTGGTGGTGGCGCTGGTCGTCGTCAAACCCTTCTGATACCCCTACCTTTGCACATTCGCCAGGATTCGTATGTCCTCTGATGAACAGGACCGCCCGCGCAAGACGCTGACGATCAAGAAAACGGCCCGCGACGCCCAAGCCGAAGGCGCGGGCAAGCGCACCCGCACCGGCGCCCGCGCGCGTCTGGTGGCGCAGATCGAGCGCACCCGCGAAAACACCGAACGCCAGAAGGATCCCGCTGGCTACCAGCGGCGTCAGGAAGATGAGGCGCGCGGCGCCCGCAAATCCTCCGCCGGTGGCCGCAATGCGCCTGCCCGCGGTCCGTCGTCTCGAACGGAGCAGTCGGAACGCGGTCAATATGATCGCGGCCCGGCCGACCGTTCCGCGCCTCGCCGCGGCGCCGCCGACCGCGGCCGCGCGAACGACAGCCGCCGCGACGACGCGCCCGCGCCTCGCGCCGGACGCACGCCGCAGCGCGCGCCGCGCCTGGACGACCAATACATCGCGCCAGCCACGCCGGCCGGCCGCTTCTACGACCCGTTCGAGGACGACGGCCCCGCCCCCGAATTCGCGCCCGAACCCGACAGCGCGCACGACACCGGCTTTGCGGACGAATCCGATTTCGCGCATGAGCCGCAAGCCCGGCGCGAGCCCGCCGCGCCCCGCGTCGACGTCCGCAGCCGCCGCCCGCGCGAACCGCGCCAGGCGGAAACCTTCACCGTGTTCGCGCCCTGCCCGCAAGGCCTGGAAGAAGCGCTGACCGCCGAAATGCAGGCGCTTGGCTACGAAGACGCCAAGGCCGGCCGGGCGGGCTGTTCGTTCACGTCCGATTGGTCGGGCATCCAGCGCGCCAACCTGTATTCGCGGCTGGCGACCCGCATTCTGGTGCAAGTGGCCCATGCCGAGATTTCGCACGAAGACGACATCCTGGATCTGGCCCGCGACACCCCCTGGGAGCGCTGGTTCGGCGCCGAACAGACGCTGCGCGTGGACACGTCGGCCATCAAGAGTCCGGTGCAAAGCCTGCAGTATTGCAATCTGCGCGCCAAGGACGGCATCTGCGACCGCCTGCGCGAGCTCGAAGGCGAGCGCCCCAGCATCGATACGGTGCGCCCGGATGCGCGCGTGCACCTCTTTCTGACGGGCCACACGGCGACGCTGTATCTGGACACGTCGGGCGAATCCCTGTTCAAGCGCGGCTGGCGCCTGGACAAGGGCGAGGCCCCGCTGCGCGAAAACCTGGCGGCGGGCATGCTGGCGCTGGCGGGCTGGGATCCGGCCGCGCCGCTGCTGGACCCCTTCTGCGGCTCCGGCACCATTCTGATCGAAGCGGCCTGGATTGCCCTGGGCGTGCCCCCGGGCATTTCCCGCCCGTTCGGATTCGAGCGCCTGCGCGACCACGATGCCTACCGCTGGCGCGACCTGAAGGACGACGCCCGCGCCCGCATCCTGCCCCAGCTCGATGCGCCGCTGGTCGGATACGACCTGAACCCCCTGGCCATCGAGTACGCCCGCAACAACGCCGAGCGCGCCTGGCTGACGGCCGATTCGATCCGCTTTGAAGTGGGTGATGCGCGCGAGGTGACGGCGCCCGCCGACCACGGCTGGATCGTCACCAATCCGCCCTACGGCGAGCGCATGGGCGCGGAACAGGACGCGGACCTGTGGCGCGATTGGGCCAGTTGCCTGAAGCGTAATTTCGCGGGCTGGCAGCTGCATGTCATCACCAGCGACCTGACGCTGCCCAATCAGATGCGCCTGAAGCCCAAGCGGCGCATCCCGCTGCACAACGGCGCGCTGGACTGCCGCCTGTTCGGCTTTGAACTGGTTGCCGCCGGCTACCGCGACGCCTGAGCACGTTGTAAAAGCGCCGCAACATGGCGCGCCTATCTTTGCTTATGGTGCCCCGTCGCGCGGTTTTGGGGCATCATCAGCACCAAGGTGTTGCCAAGTTGCACCAGCCTGCATCGGCCACTTGCATAGTTTCAGGGTAAACCCCTATAATCCGGGTTATCCCTAGTAGCAAACAACTGTGCAAGCCCGTGGAGGCTATAGTGATCAACCCGAACAACACCATTCGCCTGACCGACGAACTCGAGCGTCAACTGATGCTCCAGGCTATCGAAGAACAATTCCGCCCGCATCCGATGCGGGCGTTGGCTGCAGGCCTGCGCAAGCTGGCCCACGGCATCAAGGCCCTGGCTGGCAAGACGAGCGCCAAGAACGCGCATTCCGCTGCCTGAGCAAGGCCTGGGCCGCTGGCCCAACGATTTTCCCCTTGGGGGCTGCATAGCCCCTTTTATAGACCCGCCCTCAACGGCGGGTTTTTTTTTGCGCGCAAACCGGAATGAATCGGCGCTGCCCCGCCGCCCGGCCGCCCGAAGGCGGGGCAGCCCCCGCAGGGGGGAACAAGCACGCATCGCGTGCGCAGTGTGGGGGCCACAACGAGCCGCCCCGCCGCCCGGCCGCCCGAAGGCGGGGCAGCCCCCGCGGGGGGCAGCAAGCACGCACCGCGTGCGCAGCGTGGGGGCATCACCCCCGGCGTGGGGTCAACAATTTATGGATAATACCGGTCCATGAATGACGCCACCCTCGACCAGACTCCGAACCGGCTGCGCCGGTTTGCCTGCATGATGTACGAAGCCGTGCTGCTGTTCGGCGTCGTGTTTCTGGCGGGCTACCTGCTGGACACGCTCACCCAGAGCCGCAACGCGCTGGAATTGCGGGCCGCGCGCCAAGCGTGGCTGTTCGTGGCGATCGGTGCCTATTTCGTGCTGTGCTGGCGCCGCCGCGGGCAGACGCTGCCCATGAAGACGTGGAACATACGGCTGGTGGATCGCCACGGCAACACCCCGTCGACCGGCCTGCTGATCCTGCGCTACATCCTTGCCTGGCCGCTGGTGCTGGCGGGCGCCGCGGTGGTCTGGGCGGCGGCGCTGGCCACGGGATGGCCATCGGTGGACATGTTCATCGTCGCCGCCCCCTTTGCCATCTTCATCTGGTCCTGGCTGGATCCCGACGGCCAGTTCCTGCACGACCGGATCCTGGGCACGCGCCTGCGCAATGCGCCGCAGGCCAAGGGCAAAAAGGCCCGCTGAACCGCGCCGCGGGTGCGCCGGCATGCTGGCGCCAACCCGGTTTGATGCGGACCAAGGCGCAAACCATTAAGCGCCCCTGTTCAGAAAGATGACAGCCGCACGCCGGGACAATGAGGCCCCAATTAATTTACGGCTTCATCATCACCATGCGCGCAATCCTTTCCCGCCTGTCGCTGGCCTTCGCCAGCGCGCTGTTGTTCCTGCACGCAGGCGCGTCCGCCCAGAACGCATCGGCCCAGCAGGAGATCGAAGCGGCATCCAAAGCCGCCTTTGCCGCGGCCCGGCAAGGTCCTGACGACGTAACGCTTGGCGATCAGGCAACCCTGAAGCTGCCCCAGAACATGTTTTTCGTGCCCCGCCCGCAAGCCGAGCGACTTATGCAGGCCTACGGCAATGGCAAGGATCCCTCGCTGCTGGGTGTCGTGATGCCCAAGAGCGACGATGAGGACTGGGTCGTCACCATCAACTTCGACAAGGCGGGCTATATCAAGGACGACGACGCCCGGAACTGGAACGTCGGCGAGTTGCTGGACAGCCTGCGTGAAGGCACCGAGGCGTCCAACGAGGAACGCAAGAAGCGCGGCTTTCCCGAACTGACGGTGGACGGCTGGGTGGAGACGCCCAAGTACGACAGCAACAACCAACGCCTGGTCTGGTCGGTGGCTGCCAAGCACAAGGGCGCGGCCGCCGACGAAGACGGCACGGTCAACTACAACACCTATGCGCTGGGCCGCGACGGCTACATCACGCTGGATCTGATCACAGAGAAGAACAAGGTGCCCACGGACAAGGCAGCGGTGCTGGCTCTGCTGGACAACCTGCATTACGTGCAAGGCAAGCGCTACGCCGATTTCGACGCCTCGAGCGACAAGGTTGCCGAGTACGGCCTGGCGGCCCTCGTGGCGGGCGTGGCCGCCAAGAAGCTGGGGCTGTTCGCGGTAATCGCGGCGTTCCTGGCCAAGTTTGCCAAGGTGGGCATCCTGGCCGCGGCCGCGCTGGGCGGCGCGGCCTGGAAGCGTCTGAAGGGCAAGAAGGGCACCGAACAGTCCTGATCCGCCCGCGCGGCGGCGCGCGGCCCCTGCCCGCGCGCGCCGTCACAACCGCGTCACGGATCCGTCACGCACACGTCATCGCGAGGTGGTCTCATGCTCAAGCATGACCACTGCCCACAGGGAAGCGACCGTGAACGAAATCCAACCCGCGCATTGGCGCGCCCTCTGGATTTCCGATATTCACCTGGGCACTGCCGGGTGCAAGGCGGAATTCCTGCTCGATTTCCTGGATCACAACGATTCGGACACCCTCTATCTGGTCGGCGACATCGTCGACGGCTGGCAGTTGCGCAAGCACTGGCATTGGCCTCGTGCGCACAACGACGTGATCCAGCGCATCCTGCGCAAGGCCCGCAACGGCACCCGCGTGGTGTTCATCCCCGGCAACCATGACGAGTTCGCCCGGGAGTTCGCGGGTTTCGCCTTCGGCGACATCGAGGTCCTGGACGAGGACGTGCATGTCACGGCCAAGGGGCTGCGGCTGCTCGTGCTGCACGGGGACCAGTTCGACGGCGTCATCCAGCACAGCCGCTGGCTGGCGCACCTGGGCGACGGGCTCTACCAGCTTGCTCTCTGGATCAACCACCACTTCAACCGCCTGCGCCACCGGCTGGGCCTGCATTACTGGTCGCTGTCCCAATACTTGAAACACAAGGTCAAGAACGCGGTGTCGTTCATCACCGACTTCGAGGAGGCTTTGGCCGGCGAGGCGCGGCGCCGCGGCCTGGACGGCGTGGTCTGCGGCCATATCCACAAGGCCGAACTGCGCGACGTCGGCGGCATTCTGTATTGCAATGACGGCGACTGGGTGGAAAGCCTCACGGCGCTGGCCGAAACGCACGACGGGCAGCTCCAGCTCCTGGACTGGGCGGTGTTGCAGGCCGAACGCCAGCGCGACCCGGCCAACCGCCCGCCCCGGTCGCTGACCTTGCCGGCCCTGCCTTCCGCCCTGCGCCGCCAGGGCAAATACCCGTGATAACCCTTATGCGTCCCCGTTACGCAACGCGGATATTGCAGTTCAAGCCCCTCTAGGTCATGCTTGCAACTGGTTAGCGGGCGTCATGGCCCGTTCACGCTGCAACATGCTCACAACATAGGGCCATGAACGACCAATATCAGGCGCTCTACCAAACATTCCGCTGGCTGGTGCCCACCCAGTTCAACATCGCGGAAGCGTGCTGCCACCGCTGGGCATCCAGTAGTCCGGATGCGCGGCGCATTGCCATCTACTACGAAGATGAGTCCGGCAACCGCGAGGTCTGGACCTTCGCCCGTCTGGCGGAAGCCGCCAATCAGCTGGCCAACGGCCTGGTGAAAATGGGCGTTGGCCGGGGCGACCGGGTCGGTGTGGTTTTGGGACAACGCCCTGAGACCGTGGTCGCCCACATGGCCATCTACAGCGTGGGCGCGGTGGTCCTGCCCCTGTCCGCGCTCTTTGGCCCCGAGGCGCTGCAAAGCCGCCTGTGCGATGCCGAAGCGCGCGTTGCCATCGTCGACCACGCCTCCAGCGCCAATCTGCTGGCCGTCACTGAAAACTGCCCCGCCCTGCAACAGGTCATCGGCATCGGTTTCGCCGACGAACGCGTGCTGCCGTGGCGCAGCCTGCTGGCCCGCCAGCCCAACGAATTCAAGGCCGTCCAGACCCGCTCGTCGGATCCGGCCATCCTGCTCTATACCTCCGGCACCACCGGCGCGCCCAAGGGCGCCCTGCTGCCCCACAGCGTGCTGATCGGCAACCTGCCGGGCTTCGTCGCCTCGCAGGACTGGTTCCCCAAACCCGCGGATGTGTTCTGGTCGCCCGCGGACTGGGCCTGGACCGGCGGCATGATGGACGCGCTGCTGCCCACCCTGTACTTCGGCCATCCCATCGTCGGCACCCGCGGGCGTTTCTCGGTCGAGCGCGCCTTCGAGCTCCTGGAACGCTACCAGGTCACCAACACGTTCCTGTTCCCCACCGCCCTGAAGATGATGATGAAGGCGGTGCCCGAGCCCCGCCAACGCTACCAGTTGGCCCTGCGTTCCATCATGAGCGCCGGGGAAAGCGTGGGCGATACGGTGTTCGAATGGTGCCGCACGGCCCTGGGCGTCACGCCGAACGAGATGTTCGGCCAGACCGAGATGAACTACGTGGTGGGCAACAGCAACAAGCGCTGGCCCGCCAAACCCGGTTCCATGGGCCGCCCGTATCCGGGCCACAACGTCGCGGTGCTGGACAGCGACGGCGTGCCGGTTCCTCCGGGCGGAACCGGCGAAATCGCCGTGAACCGGCTCGACATCCACGGCTTTCCCGACCCGGTGATGTTCCTTGGCTACTGGCGCAACGAGGCGGCCACGCAGGCCAAGTTCAAGGGCGACTGGTGCCTGACGGGCGACCTCGCCACCATCGACGAGGACGGCTACCTCTGGTACGCCGGCCGCGCCGACGACGTGTTCAAGTCGGCCGGATACCGGATCGGTCCGGGCGAGATCGAAAGCTGCCTGATCGGCCATCCTGCCGTGGCCAACGCGGCGGTCGTGCCCAAGCCGGATGCCGAGCGCGGCGCGCTGGTCAAGGCCTACGTGGTGCTGACGCCGGAATTTGCCCAGCGGGACCACAGCGAAATCACCGAGAACCTGCAGGAGCACGTGCGCGAGCGCCTGGCGCCGTACGAGTACCCAAAGGAAATCGAATACGTGGACGAACTGCCCATGACCACCACGGGCAAGATTCAGCGGCGCATCCTGCGGCAGCGCGAAGAAGAACGCGCGCTGGCCCACGCGCCCCAAACCGACGCTGGCGTGCCCGTCGCCGCCCCCGCGCGACAAACGGAGACATAGCATGGCCATTTACCAACTCAACGACCTGATCCCCCGCATCGACCCGCAAGCCTACGTGGCCGACAGCGCGGATCTCATCGGCAACGTCACGCTGGAAGCCGGCGTCAGCATCTGGTCGCATGTATCCATCCGCGCCGACAACGACGCCATCCTGATCCGCGAAGGCACCAACATCCAGGAATCCAGCGTCCTGCATGTCGACGAAGGCTGTCCCATGACCATCGGCCCGAACGTCACGGTCGGTCACCAGGCCATGCTGCACGGCTGCACCATCCATGAAGGCGCGCTGGTCGGCATGCAGGCCATCGTGCTGAACAATGCCGTCATTGGCCGCAACTGCCTGATCGGCGCGGGCGCGATCATCCCCGAAGACCGCGTCATCCCGGACAATTCGCTGGTCATCGGCATCGGCAAGATCGTGCGGGAGCTTTCCGCCGACGAAATTGCCAACATGCACAAGAACACCGCCCATTACGTGGCGCGCGGCCAACAGTACAAGACCGCCCTGAAACGGATCGGCTGACGGCTCCCCCGAGGGCTGTCCTGGCAGCCTCGGCAAGCGTCCCAACCCCTGCTGCCAGCAGGGGGAATACCCCACCGCGATCGGCTAACATTCCGCTATGACCGATCAGCTCAAGAAATACCTCACCGAAGACCGCAGCGTCCGCGTCCAAGCGGTGCGCCTGTCTGACACCTGGAAGGCCGTCCAGGCCAACCACGACTACCCGCCCGCCATCACCGACCTGTTGGGTGAACTGGTGGCGGCATCCACCCTGCTCGCCGCCAACATCAAGTTCGATGGCTCGCTGGTGCTCCAGATCCAGGGCGATGGCCCCATCGCCCTGCTGGTGGTGGAATGCCGCTCGGACCTGAGCCTGCGCGCCACCGTCAAGATGCGCGAAGGCCACGAGGTGCCTAGCGCCGGCGACATGCAAAGCCTGTTGAATCCTGGCGGCAACGGGCGCTTCATCGTGGTGCTGGACCCGCAGCGCAAGCTGCCCGGCCAGCAGGCCTACCAAGGCATCGTGCCGCTCGAAGGCGACACGGTCGCCGAGGCGCTGCAACACTACATGAAGGCCTCCGAACAGCTCGACACGCGTCTGTGGCTGTCGGCCGACGCCGATCACGCCGCCGGCATGCTGCTGCAACGCCTGCCGCATCATGGTGGCGGAGAAACCGACCGCGCCCTGACCGAACAGGTGGCTGCCGAGACCTGGGAGCGCATCAATGCCCTGGCCGGCACGCTCAAGCGTGACGAAATCCTGGCCACTGACATCGACACGCTGATCCACCGCCTGTTCTGGGAAGAAACGCTCATCGCCTTCGACCCGCAGCCCGTCAGCTGGCACTGTCCGTGCACGCGCGAGCGCGTGGCCAACATGCTGCGTTCGCTGGGCGAAGCAGAGGTCAACAGCATCCTGGAAGAACGTGGTCAGGTCGACGTGGCCTGCGACTTCTGCGGCAAGCCCTACAAGTTCGACACCGTCGACTGCGCGGCGCTTTTCTCGGCGAACCAGCCGGCAGCCGGAGACGAACCTCCCACCGTGCATTGATGTCCCCCCGGCGGCAAGCCCGCCGGGATGTTTTCGTCACACCGGATTCTCCTCATCGACGGGCGGTCATGGGCGCGCCACACTGCGCAGCCATGACCGCCTTTATTTTTCCTGCCGCATTTCGCGCCATCCGCCGACAGCATGGCGCGGCCGCCCTTGAATTCGCCGTGGCGGGCGCCGCGGTGCTGCTGCTGGGTCTGCTGTGCATCGAAGCCGTCCAGTGGCAAGGCGCGCGCCAGATGGCCCATCTGGCGCTGACAGAAGCAGCGCGCGCCGGCGCCACGGGCCACGGCGACCCGGCCCGCATGCGAGCAGCCTTTCTGCGGGCGTTGCTGCCGTTGCACGCGCATGCCGAGGGCCAGCCTGGCGCGCGGCGGCGCCTGGACAACGCGATGGCCAATCTGAAGGCGTTGACCGGCGTTGAGCCCTGGCGCATCGAAGTGCTGCTGCCGGACGACCAGTCGTTCCGCGAGCACGGGCACGCGGGCTTGCAGGTGGCCGCCGCGCCCGGCTTGCGCGCCATCGACAACGGCTACCAGGACCTGCAACACGCCCGCCGCCCGCCACGCCCTGGCGGCCAGGACATCTTCCTGGCCAACACGCTCAGGCTGCGTCTGACCTACCTGCACAAACCGCTGCTGCCGCCGTCGCGGGCGCTGCTGGCGGTGCTGGGCCGGCAGGACGGCAGCTACGCCGGGCACGCGCTGGCCAAGGGCGTGTTGCCGATCGTGGTGGAGCTGGAGCAGGAAATGCACACGCATCCGGTGGACTGGGCGCGCAGGCGCCCCCACCCTGAAGGCGTGGTGTATGGACCGTGCCGCCAGATGCGTTGCGGCCCTGGATAAGCCGGGCCGCCGCTGGCAAGGTCAAAAAACCGCCGGGCATCACTGCCGGGCGGTCGAATTGGAATGGTTGGCGCTGGTAGCGGCGGGCCTGGCTGGCGTTGCCGCCGCGGGCCGGGGTGTGGTTGCTGCAGAGGCCGGCCGGGTGGCGGGCGCGTTTGCCCGTGCGGGCGTGCCAGTGGTGGCAGGCTTGGGCGGCGCCTCGGCGGAAAGCGAGGCGCCCGCAGGAGGCTGGGTGTTCTGGGGCAGGATGTGCACGAATACTTCGCCGTCGCGCATCATGCCCAGTTCACCGCGCGCCCGTTCCTCGATAGCCCCCGATCCGCCTTCCAGATCGCGCACTTCCGCCTCGAGGGCGGCATTGCGCGCGCGCAGGCCTTCGTTGGTCTCGCGCTGCTCAGCCACCTGGCGTTGCAGATCCCAGACCTTGAACCAGCCGCCCTTACCCAGCCACAGCGGGTATTGGATCAGGCCTAGCAGCACGAACAGCACCAGGAACAACAGGCGCATACGCGGGAACCTCAACTGTCGTGGCGTGGATGCGGCCCGGGCAACACGCCTGGGCCGCGCTTTTTATCAACGCAGGTTGTAGAAAGCTTCCAGGCCGGGATACGACGCGACTTCAGCCAGCTCTTCTTCGATGCGCAGCAGCTGGTTGTACTTGGCCATGCGATCCGAGCGCGACAGCGAGCCGGTCTTGATCTGCATGGCGTTGGTCGCCACGGCGATGTCGGCAATGGTCGAGTCTTCGGTTTCGCCCGAGCGGTGCGAGACGACGGCGGTGTAGCCGGCGCGCTTGGCCATTTCGATGGCGGCAAACGTTTCCGTCAGCGTGCCGATCTGGTTGATCTTGATGAGGATCGAGTTGGCAACGCCCTTCTGGATGCCTTCACGCAGGATCTTGGTGTTGGTGACGAACAGGTCGTCGCCCACCAGCTGGACCTTCTTGCCGAGCTGGTCGGTCAGGAGCTTCCAGCCTTCCCAGTCGTTTTCGGCCATGCCGTCTTCGATCGAGATGATCGGGTACTTATCGCACCACGTGGCCAGGAGGTTCGTGAATTCTTGCGAGGACAGCGAGATGCCGCCTTCGCCGGCCAGCGTGTACTTGCCGTCGCGGTAGAACTCGGAGCTGGCGCAGTCCAGGCCCAGGGCGATCTGCGTGCCCGGCTCGTAGCCGGCTTCGGTGATGGCCTTGAGGATGAGCTGGATGGCGGCTTCATGGCTGGGCACGTTGGGCGCGAAACCGCCCTCGTCGCCCACGGCGGTCGACATGCCCTGGCTGTGGATCAGCTTCTTGAGCATGTGAAAGACCTCGGCGCCCCAACGCAGGGCTTCGCGGAAGCTGCCCGCGCCCACCGGCAGAATCATCAGTTCCTGCAGGTCCAGCGTGTTGTTGGCGTGCGCGCCGCCGTTGATGACGTTCATCATCGGGACGGGCATGCTCATCGGGCCGCTGCCGCCGAAATAGCGGTACAGGGACAGGCCCGACTCGTCGGCGGCGGCGCGGGCCACGGCCATGCTGGCGGCCAGGATGGCGTTGGCGCCCAGGCGCTCCTTGGATTCGGTGCCGTCCAGTTCGATCAGCGTGCGATCGACGAACGTCTGTTCCTGCGCATCGAGGCCCATCAGGGCTTCGGAGATTTCGGTGTTGAGGTTTTCAACGGCGCGCAGCACGCCCTTGCCCAGATAACGGCCCTTGTCGCCGTCGCGCAGCTCGATGGCTTCGCGGGCGCCGGTGGATGCGCCCGACGGCACGGCCGCACGGCCCATGGCGCCGGATTCCAGCAGCACATCGCATTCCACGGTGGGGTTGCCGCGCGAATCCAGAATCTCGCGGCCGATGATGTCGACGATTGCACTCATGACTTTACATTCCCTGAACGATAAACATATTCATGACGGCCGCGCCTTCGCGGGCATTGCGGGCACGGCGGTACTGCCAGGAATCGTAGAACGCCTGCGCCGCGGCCATGGACGGAAATTCCATGACGACGGTGCGGCCGGGTTCACGCCCCTCGAGGTGCTTCGATTCGCCGCCGCGCACCAGGATCTTGGCATCGTACGCGCGCATGGCGAGCGTGGACAGACGCTTGTAGTCCTCGTACTGCGCGGGCTTGGTCACTTTGACGTCGGCGATCAGATAGGCACTCATGGGGTTCCTTCAGAGCAGTTGCGTTGGTTTCGGTCTGACGCCGGATACGGCGCCGCCGCCAGTGTCGCGCAAGGCGCACGGGCGACGCATATCCGATGCTAATCGGTTGTATCCGAAAGAAGCGCCGCCGTATAGGGCGGCGCTGGGGAATCGGCCCGCGGCCCCGAGGATCCGCTTACGGAACTCAGGACCGCGGACACGCATCAGGCCTCCTGGCCGCGGCGAGCCTTCTGCTCGATGGCGGCGCGGATGTAGCTGGAGAACAGCGGGTGGCCGTCGCGCGGGGTGGACGTGAACTCCGGGTGGAACTGGACGCCGACGAACCACGGGTGGTTGGGCAGTTCCATCATTTCGGGCAGGTTCTCGGTCGGCGTGCGGGCGCTGATCACCATGCCGGCTTCTTCGAGGCGCGGCACGTAGACGTTGTTGACCTCGTAGCGATGGCGGTGACGTTCGTTCACCTCGTCGCCATAGATGGCCTGCGCGCGGGTGCCGGGCTTGACCGGCACGCGTTGCGCGCCCTTGCGCATGGTGCCGCCCATGTCGGACGACGTGTCGCGCTTTTCGACCTTGCCTTCGCGGTCCATCCACTCGGTGATGAGTGCGACCACCGGGTGCGGCGCGGAGGGATCGAATTCCGTGCTGTTGGCGCCGCCCAGACCGGCGACGTGACGCGCGAATTCGATGACCGCCAGTTGCATGCCCAGGCAGATGCCCAGGTACGGCACGCCGTTTTCGCGGGCGTAGCGGATCGCGGCGATCTTGCCTTCGGTGCCGCGCTTGCCGAAGCCGCCCGGAACCAGGATGGCGTCCAGGTGCTTCAACTGATCGGTGCCGCGGGTTTCGATGTCTTCCGAGTCGATGTACTCGATGTTGATCTTCGAGCGCGTGTGGATGCCGGCGTGAACCAGGGCTTCGGTCAGCGACTTGTACGACTCGGTCAGGTCGACGTACTTGCCGACCATGCCGATGGTGAGCTGGTGCTCGGGGTGTTCCAGCGCCTCGACCAGGTTGTCCCACATGGACAGGTCGGCCGGCGGCGGGGTCAGGCCCAGCGCCTCGCAGACGATGTTGTCCACGCCCTGCTTGTGCAGCATGGCCGGGATCTTATAGATGGAGTCGGCGTCCCAGACGGAAATGACCGCGTCCAGGGGCACGTTGGAGAACAACGAGATCTTGGCGCGCTCGTCGTCCGGAATGCGGCGGTCGGCGCGGCACAGCAGCGCGTTCGGGTAGATGCCGATTTCGCGCAGCTTCTGCACCGAGTGTTGCGTGGGCTTGGTCTTCAGTTCGCCGGCGGAGGCGATGAAGGGCACGAGCGTCAGATGCACGAAGGCCGCGTTGTTGCGGCCCATGCGCAGGCTCATCTGGCGGGCGGCTTCGAGGAACGGCAGCGATTCGATGTCGCCCACCGTGCCGCCGATTTCCACGATGGCGACGTCGGTGTTGCCATTCCAGCCGGCTTCGGCGCCACGGGCGATGAAGTCCTGGATTTCGTTCGTGATGTGCGGAATCACCTGGACGGTCTTGCCCAGGTAGTCGCCACGGCGCTCCTTGCGCAGCACCGATTCGTAGATCTGGCCGGTGGTGAAGTTGTTCACCTTGTGCATGCGAGCGGAAATGAAACGCTCGTAGTGGCCCAGGTCCAGGTCGGTCTCGGCGCCGTCTTCCGTGACGAACACCTCACCGTGCTGGAAGGGGCTCATCGTGCCCGGATCGACGTTGATGTAGGGGTCGAGCTTCAGCATGGTTACTTGCAAACCACGCGACTCAAGGATGGCGGCAAGCGACGCGGCGGCGATGCCCTTGCCCAGGGAAGACACCACACCGCCGGTGACAAATACGTATTTGGTCATCGTAATGAGCACCCGGGACGAGCGGGCGCGTGCGGGAAATTTGGATTATAGCCGGGCGACGCGACTTGTTTGGGTTTTCCCCTAGCACCGTGCGGGTAACAATTGGCTGCACTCGGCAAGTCCATTGCCACAAGCCCTGCGGCGCCCGCATGGTATGGTCGCTCCCTAATTTTGAACCGCTGCCCGTGCGGGCGGCGCCCTCCCATCCCCGCCCCCGCGCCGATGACCGCCCTCTCCCGCCCCGTTCCCTCCCTTGCCTGGCGCATCGCCGTCGCCGCCGTCCTGTTGCGGCTGACGTATATCGCGCTGGTGCAGGCCTACACCTTGCTGAGCCCGACGCCCTATGTGGAGCAACTGCGTGAAAGCTACACGCAGCCGCCGGTGCTGGCCCCGCTGCTGGCCAACATCGTCTCGACCCTGCTCATCGTCGGACTCGCGGCCTGGGGCGCAACGCGCCAGTGGCTTGCGCGCCGCGATGCGGCAACCGTGGACCAGCCGGGCAGGCTGCTGGGCACGTTCCTGGCTTTGCAGGCGCTCTACACGCTGTGCCTGTCCAGCGGCATGGCCTACGCGCAGCACCTGTTGATGAGCGGCCTGATCAAGGAAGGTTCCTGGCTCCAGACGGCCCTCGGCCTGGATGTCGCCGGACGTTTCATCGTCATGAACCTGGGTATCCGCGTCGTCACGGTGGCGCTGGAGATCGCCGGTATCTGCCTGGCGCTGCGCATCGCCGCCTGGACCACCACCCCGGCCGTCCCGGGCGCCGGCTCAGCGCTGACCCGCCGGCATGCGGCATGGATCAGCGGACTGACCATCCTGATCTGGCAGTCCAGCGTGTCGATCATGCTGGGCGGCTATCTGCAGATGCAGACGCTGGAAGCGGGCTGGGCCCAGTATGCGCTGGGATATTGGGTGCTGCCCATCGTCTTGCTGGCGCTGACCACGCTCGTCTGCCTGAAGGTGCTGCCGCGCCCGCTGGAACGTTCCGGCATCGGCCGCGCCGTGGCGCTGGGCAGCGTGGCGTTCTGGATCGCCCAGGTGCTGGGCATTGGACTGGGTATCGTCGTGCTCAAGTCCATGACCTGGGATCAACTGGCCTGGGCCGTCCAATCGCACGCGTCCGCCGCGCTGGCGCTGCTGGCTTACGGCGCGCTGCTGGCGCTGGGTTGCCTGACGGCCACGCGCCTGCTTCACCGCAAGCAGGACGCGCCGGCGCGGTAACCGGCGGCGCGCCGCGCCATGAAAAAAGGCCGTGGCGTCATGCGCCGCGGCCGTTTTTTTTTTGCGCCGGCCCTGCCGGCAATACCGTCAGGTCAGATCGCCGCGCAGCGCAGCGTCAGCCACGCCAGCGCCTCGCCCTCGACCAGCGGCGACAGGCGCTCGAACACCGTCTTGTGATAGTCGTTCAGCCAGTCGATCTCATCTTCGCGCATCAGCGAAGGCTCGATGCAGCGCGTGTCGATGGGGCACATCGTCAGCGTCTCGAAGCACAGGAATTCACCCAGCTCCGAGGTCAGCCAGCTGCGGTTGGCGACCAGGTTCTCGATGCGCACGCCCCAGCGGCCCGGGCGGTAGATGCCCGGTTCGTTCGAGGTGATCATGCCCGGCTCCATGGCCGTGTGCGGACCGGGCATCGCGCGGTACGAAATGACCTGCGGGCCTTCGTGCACGTTCAGGAAATAGCCCACGCCGTGGCCCGTGCCATGGCCGTATTCCGCGCCGCCTTCCCAGATGGGCGCGCGCGCGATCGCATCGAGCATGGGCGACGGCGTGCCGCGCGGGAACGACGCGCGCGACAGCGCGATCATGCCCTTGAGGACCAGCGTGAAATCGACCTTCTGGTCCGCGCTGGGCGTACCCACCGCGACCACGCGCGTGATGTCTGTGGTGCCGCCCAGGTACTGGCCGCCCGAGTCGATGAGCAGCAGGCCATCGCCTTCGATCGTGGCATGCGACTCCGGGGTGGCGCGGTAATGCGGCATGGCGCCGTTGGCGTTGAAGCCCGCGATGGTCGCAAAGCTGGGGCAGACGTACGCAGGACGGCGCGCGCGGGCGGCCGTGATCTGCTCGTCGATAGTCAGTTCGGTGATGGTTTCTTTGCCCAGCGCGCCTTCGAACCAGGCGAAGAATTCGCACAGCGCGGCGCCGTCCTGCGCCATCGCCTGACGCACGTTCGCCAGTTCCGCGTCGGTCTTGCGCGACTTGAGCAGCGTGGACGGATTGATGGCTTCCACGCGCGGCACGGCCGGGTCCATGGCATGGAACACGCCGCAGGTGACGCGGGCCGGATCGATCAGCAGCTTCTGGTCCACTTCCAGCGAGGCCAGCGCATCCGCGGCCTGGGCGTAGTCCGCGACTTCGATGCCATCGGCGGCCAGAATGGCGCGCAGGCTGTCATCGATCTTGCCTTCTGCCACAAAGAGCGTGGCGTGGTCCAGGCCGACCAGGGCGTGGCCGACAAAGACCGGGTTGTAGTCCACGTCCGCGCCGCGCAGGTTGAACAGCCAGGCAATATCGTCAAGCGTGGAAATGAAATGCACGTCGGCGCCATGCTTGCGCATGGCGTCGCGAACCTGGGCCAGCTTGTCGGCGCGGGTCACGCACGCGTCGGGCGCGACGTGTTCATAGATCTTGGCGTCCGGCAGCCCGGCGCGATCGGCCCAGACCTCGTCCAGCAGGTCTTCGCGGATCTCCAGCACGGCGCCAGAGGCGGCCGCGGCAGCGGACAGGGCGCGGAAAGCGCCCAGGCCCAGCACCTGGCCGTCCACCCCGATGACGTCGCCCGCGCCGGTGTTGGCGGCCAGCCAGTCGACATGGCCCGGCGTCGTGGCCAGCGCAATCTTCATCAGTTGCACCCCCGTGCCGGCAAGCTGCGCTTCAGCCTGCACCCAATAGCGGCTGTCCACCCACAGGCCGGCAAAGCTTGGCGTGACCACCAGCGTGCCCACCGACCCCGTGAAGCCCGACAGCCAGCGCCGCCCCTGCCAGCGGGCCGGCAGGTATTCGGACAGGTGCGGGTCCGAGGAAGGAACGACGTAGGCAGTCAGACCGCGGCGGGTCATGGCCTGCCGCAATTGGGCAATACGGGCGTCGGTGCTAGACATGGAAGATGGGATCCTTAGCGCAACATGAAAGACATGGCGGCCAGGCTGTTCAGCGTGCGGATGGCGGACTGCATGCTATCCGTGGTGAATCGCAAGGTGACGCCGTCCACGCGTTCGAGCGTGGGCCACATGCAGAACAGATCGGCGAGCGCCGAGCTCTGCGTCTGCAACCGGCATTCTATAGGCGCGGGAATGCGGAAAGGAACGGCTTTCTTGTCGCCGCCGCGCATGAAATTGCGCACCGCGGTTTCGGCAGCCGCGGCAATCGCGCGGCGCGAGGCGGCGGGCGACAACGTGATGCCGCTGCCCTGCCCGTGCGCAACCTTGGTCTGCACCCATTCGGCGCCCGGAAAGGTGTCGCGGGTTTCCTCGATGAACACGTCGTCGCCCGAGCCCAGGATGACGGGCACGCCCAACTCGCCGGCCAGCGCGCCGTACAGGCCCGCTTCGCCCAGCTCCATGCCGTTGATGACGACGCGCGCGAACGCGAAGCTGTTGATGGTGTGGGCCAGGATGCCGCGGCCTTGCGAGCGCGAGTGGTAGCCGATCATGAAGACGGCGTCGCACGCCTCTTCCAGCCCGCCCATCATGCCCAGGTAGCGCGGCTTGCCCAGCACCAGGCGAGCGCGCTCGTCCAGGCCATCGGGCAGCAGGTTGCGAAAGCCGCCGTGCGAATCGTTGACCAGAATCTCTTCGGCGCCGCCCGCGATGGCGCCCTGCACCGCCGCGTTGGCCTCGGCGGTCATCCAGGCGCGGGCCCGTTCGTACTCGCCGTTGCCGGCACGGACCTGCTCGGCATGGAAGACGCCGGCGACGCCTTCGATATCGGTGGAAATAAGGATCTTCATGAAAGGGGCCTTGAAAGTGTTCAGAGTTCGGTGTCGGACAGCCACTGGCGCCAATCGGGCGCGGCGTGGCGGATGCAATCGCGGTGGTTCCCGTCGCGCCCGGTCACGCTTTCGGCGTGCCACAGCGCGGCAATGATCGCCTGTTCGCAGGCTTCGGCGGCGGCCTCGAAGAGCGGATCGATGCGGGCCTCGTGCAACATGGCGATCGCGGGCATGGGCGACTCGGCCAGCTGCGGAATCGTGTATGCCGTCGAAAACGCCAGCGCAATGTCGCCGCTGCCGTGGCCGAACACCGAGCCGGTGCGCGCCAGCCCCGCGCCCGCGCGCAGCGACAGCCGGCGCAACTGCCGCGAATCGAGCGGCGCGTCGGTGGCCACCAGCAGGATGATCGATCCCTTCTCGGGCGCGATCACCGCGTTTTCGCCTTGCTGCGCCAGCTTGCCGTCAAGCTGGTCCGCCAGCCGGCGGCCAAACGGCCTGCCCGCCACCGTCAGGTTGGGCAAACGGCCAAAGTTGGAAAGCACCAGCGCGCCCACGGTGTACTGCGGTCCGTCCTTGATCCGCGCAACGCGCGAGGCCGAGCCGATGCCGCCCTTGAACGAAAAGCTGGACATGCCCCGGCCGGCGCCAACGGCGCCCTGCGCGAATCGCTTGCCGGCGGCGGTCAGCGCGTCGGCGTAATGCGATTCCTGGACCGCCATCGCCTGAATGTCGTTCAGAAAGCCGTCGTTGCACTCGAAGACCAGCGGATTCACGGTCGCCATGCCGCGGCCGATGCCGGGATTGGCCGCGACCGCGGCGCGGATCTGCGCATTGGCCACCGTGCCCACGCCGAACGTATTGGTCAGCGCGATCGGCGTTTCCAGCACGCCCAATTCCTGCACCTGAACCAGACCCGTGCTCTTGCCAAAGCCGTTCAGCACGGTGGCCGCGGCCGGCGTCTTGTCCAGGAAGGGATCGCCGCCATGCGGACACACGACGGTCACGCCCGTCTGCAGCGGGCCATCGGCCAGGGTGCAGTGGCCGACGGTGATCTCGCCCACGTCGCAGATCGAGTCCAGCGGGCCCGAGGGCAGTACGCCGATCCGCGGAATGTCCAGCGCTTGTTTGTCCATGTTCGTCTACGTGTCGCCACGCTCCAGAATGCAAAACGCCGCCACCCTGGGTCCGGGACACGCGCGGGGCAGCGCGTGGCGGACGGAGGCGGCGGCGGAAGAATCGCCCTCCACGCCGGCCTGGGCAATCAGGCCGGCGGCAGGTTTACTTGCGGTCGATCTTGGGATCGAGCGCGTCGCGCAGGCCGTCGCCCAGCAGGTTGAACGCCAGCACCGTCAGGAAGATGGCAAGCGCCGGGAAGATGGCGACGTGCGGTGCGATGACCATGTCGGCGCGCGCTTCGTTCAGCATCGCGCCCCACTCCGGCGTGGGAGGCGAAGCGCCCATGCCCAGGAACGACAGGCTGGCCGCAGTGATGATCGAGGTGCCGATCCGCATCGTGCCGTACACCACGATCGGCGAGATCGTGCCGGGCAGGATGTGGCGCATGATGATCGTCCAGTCGGACGCGCCCACGCTCTTGACGGCTTCGACGTACGTCATCTGCTTGATCGACAGCGTGTTGCCGCGCACCAGGCGGGCAAACGCAGGCACGCTGAACACGGCCACGGCCACGATCACGTTGACCATGCTGGAGCCCAGGATGGCGACCACGCCGATGGCCAGCAGCATGCCGGGAAATGCCAGCAGCACGTCGGAGATACGCATCGTGATGCGTTCCCACCAGCCTTCGTAGTAGCCGGCCATCAGGCCCATGAACGTGCCGACGATGGCGCCCATGGCGACCGACAGAAAGCCGGCGGCCAGCGAGATGCGCGCGCCCATGATGATGCGGCTGAAGATGTCGCGGCCCAGCGAATCCACGCCCAGCCAGTGAGCGAGGGACGGACCGGCGTTCAGCGCGTCGTAGTCGAAGAAGTTCTCAGGGTCGTACGGCACGATCCACGGCGCGAAGACCGCGACGATGACCAGCAGCAGGACGAAGAGGCCCGCGCCGACGGCAAGCTTCTGCTTCTTGAATTTGCGCCAGAACTCGGTGGCGGGCGTGCGCACGTCGTTCTTGGGAACGGCGGCGATGGTTGCGGCGGGTGTCGTATTGCTCATGGCCGCCTCACTTGTAACGGATGCTGGGATTGATGACGCCATACAGCACGTCGACAATCAGGTTGATCAGGATGAATTCCAGCGAGAACAGCAGCACGAGGCCCTGGATCACCGGATAGTCGCGCTGGGTCACGGCGTCCACCAGCAGGCGGCCAAGGCCCGGCCAGTTGAACACGGTCTCGACCACGATCGAGCCGCCCAGGAGGAAGCCGAACTGCAGGCCCATCATGGTCACGACGGGAATCAGCGCGTTGCGCAGCGCGTGCTTGATGATGACTCGGCGCTCGGACAGGCCCTTGGCGCGGGCCGTGCGCACGAAGTCCTCCTGCACGACTTCCACGAACGATGCCCGCGTGAAGCGCGCCATCACGGCAGCCACGGCGGCGCCCAGCGTGATGGAAGGAAGAATGTAGTGTTGCCAGGTCGAGGCGCCCACCGTGGGGAGCCAGCCGAGGTTCACCGAGAAAATCTGCATCAGCATCATGCCCAACGCGAACGCGGGGAACGAGATGCCGGACACCGCCAGCGTCATGCCAAGACGGTCGGGCCAGCGATTGCGCCATACCGCCGACACAATGCCGATGATCATGCCAAAGCCAACGGACCACACCATGCTCGCAAGGGTGAGCCACAAGGTGGGCATGAAACGGTCGGCGATTTCGGTCGAGACAGGGCGCTTGGTGCGCAGCGAGGTCCCGAGGTCGCCCTGCAGCATGTGGCTGAAGTAGCGCACGAACTGCTGCGGCAGGGGCAGATCCAGCCCAAGTTCCTTGCGCACGAGCTCGACGGTTTGCTGGTCGGCCTCGGGGCCAGCGGCCAGCCGCGCCGGGTCGCCCGGAAGCATGTGCACAAACAGGAACACGACCACCGCTACCAGCAGCAGCGTGGGGATCATGCCCAAAAGACGTTTGACGATGTAGGTCAGCATTGAAATTCCTGCAACATCGGCGGGGACACCGCGTCCCCGCCGTATGTGGCCTTACAAGGGCCCGAAGGCCCCGAGAGTTACTGCTTGGTTTACTGCTTCAGGTCGATGTCGCCGAACCAGAACGAGGTGTCCGGCTCCACGTACACGCCCGACAGGTTCTTCGACTTGACGTACAGGTTGTTCTGGGTCACCAGGAAGGCCCACGGGGCGTCCTTCCAGATGGTTTCCTGAACGTTCTTGTAGATCTCGGTCTTCTTCTCGCGGTCGGTCGTGGCCAGCGCTTGCTGGACGCCTTCGTCAACCGACTTGTTCGAGTAGTACGACACGTTGTTCAGCACCGGCGGGAACGCGGCGGTGGTCAGCAGCGGACGCAGGCCCCAGTCGGCTTCACCGGTCGAGGACGACCAGCCGGCGTAGTACATGCGGACCTTGGCGTCTTCAGGCTTTTGCACCTGTTGGACGCGCTGCACGCGCTGGCCGGATTCCAGAACTTCCACGGAAACCTTGATGCCGACCTGGGCGAGCTGCTGCTGCAGGAACTGAACGACCTTCACCGAGGTGCCGTCGTTATAGGCGGACCACAGCGTGCTTTCGAAGCCGTTGGGGTAGCCGGCTTCGGCCAGCAGGGCCTTGGCCTTCTTGATGTCGTAGGGCCATGCGCCGATCTTGTGCGCGTAGTCCACGCCTTGCGGCACGACGCCGTCGATGACGGTGGCGTAGCCCGAGAACGCGACCTTGGCCAGGGCGTCCTTGTTGATGGCGTAGTTGATGGCTTCACGCACCTTGACGTTGTCGAAAGGCTTTTGCTGCGTGTTCATCGACAGGTAGCGGGCCATGATCGAGTTCTTGTGATCGACCACGTCCAGCTTTTCGTTCTTCTTCAGCACGGCGGCCTGCTCGAACGGCACCGGGAAGGCGAAGTGCGCTTCACCCGTCTGCACCACGGCGGCGCGGGTGTTGTTGTCGGTGACGGTGCGGAAGGTCAGCGTGTCGACCTTCGGGTAGCCCTTCTTCCAGTAACCGTCGAACTTCTTGACCTTCAGGTATTCAGCCGGCTTCCATTCGACGAATTCGAACGGGCCCGTGCCGACCGGGTGAAAGCCGATTTCCTTGCCGTACTTGGCCAGAGCAGCGGGCGAGATCATCATGGCGGCCGGGTGGGCCAGCGCGTTGATGAAGGCCGAGAACGGCTTCTTCAGCGTGATCTTGACGGTCATCGGATCGACCACTTCGGTCTTCTCGATGACGCTGAACTGGATGTAACGCGACAGGCGGTTGTCCGGGTTGGCCGGACGATCGAAGTTGATCTTGACCGCTTCGGCGTTGAAGTCGGTGCCGTCGTGGAACTTCACGCCGGGACGCAGCTTGAACGTGTAGACCAGGCCGTCTTCGCTGACCGTGTAGTCGGTCGCCAGGACCTTCTGCACCTTCAGGTCCTTGTCGAACTCGAACAGGCCTTCGTAGTAGGCCTTGCCAGCCGCCTGGTTCAGCGTGCTGTTGGTGTTGTAGGGATCAAGCGTTTCCAGCGCGATGGAAACGGCGAACGTCACGTCCTTGGCGGCATGGGCCATCGGCGCGGCGAGCACGCCGAAGGCCAGCGCGGCAGCGGCCATCAGCTTGGTGGGGCGCAGAACTTTCATCATTGCAACTCCTGGTTCCAAAAAAAGGTCAACTACTGAGTCAATACGCGCCGCCGACGGGATGGCGGGCTACAAAATGATCCGTACCGACCTGCACCAGCGGCTGCACCACCGGTTCGTCGTTCAGTTTGCGGATCGGGCTGGGGATTTCATCGGACAGCAAGGTGCGCTTCATGTGACGGCGCGCCGGATCGGCGATCGGCACGGCCGACATCAGCTTCTTGGTGTAGGGATGCTGGGGATTCTCGAAGATCGCGCGGCGCGGACCGATCTCGACGATCTGGCCCAGGTACATCACCGCCACGCGGTGGCTGACGCGTTCGACCACGGCCATGTCGTGCGAGATGAACAGGAACGAGATGCCCATGTCGCGCTGCAGGTCGATCAGCAGGTTCACGATCTGCGCCTGGATCGACACGTCCAGCGCCGACACGGATTCGTCCGCGATCACGACCTTCGGATTCAGGGCCAGGGCGCGCGCAATGCAGATGCGCTGGCGCTGGCCGCCCGAGAACTCGTGCGGATAGCGCTGCGCCATTTCCGGCGGCATGCCCACGCGCTCGAGCAGTTCGGCGACGCGGCGCTCGGCATCCTTTCCCTTGGCCACGCCGTGCACCAGCAGCGGCTCCATGATCGAGAAGCCCACGGTCACGCGCGGATCGAGCGACGCGAATGGGTCCTGGAACACGAACTGGATGTCGCGGCGCAGGGACTGCAATTCGCTGTTCTTCAGGCGCACGATGTCGCGGCCGCCGAAGCGGATTTCGCCGCCCTGGCTTTCCACCAGGCGCAGCAGCGAGCGGCCGGTCGTGGACTTGCCGCAACCGGACTCGCCGACCAGCGACAGGGTCTCGCCCGGGTACAGATCGAAGCTGACCTTTTCCACGGCGTGCACGCGGCGCTGGACGCGGCTCATGATGCCGCCGCGCAAGTCAAAGCGCGTCACCAGGTTGCGCACGCTCAGGATGGGCTCGCGCTTGCCGGCGGGCACTTCCTGCGTGCTGACGGCGCCGGCCTCGGCCACGGGCTGGGCCTTGCCATCGACCTGCAGCAGCGGGAAGCGCGCGGGCAGGTCCGTGCCCTGCATTGCGCCCAGCTTGGGCACCGCCGACAGCAGCGCCTTGGTGTAGCTGTGCTGGGGCGCGGCAAACACGCGGTCCGACGGGCCTTCCTCGACCTTGTCGCCGCGGAACATGACCAGCACGCGGTCGGCCACTTCGGCCACCACGCCCATGTCGTGGGTGATGAACACCACGCCCATGTGCATTTCATCTTGAAGCTGACGGATGAGCTGCAGGATCTGGGCCTGGATCGTCACGTCCAGCGCGGTGGTCGGTTCGTCGGCGATCAGCAGCGCCGGCTTGCAGGCCAGCGCCATGGCGATCATGACGCGCTGGCGCATGCCGCCCGACAGTTGATGGGGATAGCGGTCCAGCACCGACTTGGCTTCGGGAATGCGGACCTGTTCCAGCATGCGCAGCGCTTCGGCGCGCGCCGAGGCGCCATCCATGCCCTGGTGCTCGCGGATCGATTCGGCGATCTGGTCGCCGGCCGTGAACACCGGATTCAAGGAGGTCATCGGCTCCTGGAAAATCATGGCCATGTCGGCGCCGCGCACATCGCGCATCACGCGCTGGCTGGCATTGGCCAGGTCGATCACGGAGCCGTTGCGCCGGCGCAAGGCCATGCAGCCCTGGGCGATGCGGCCACCGCCATGTTCCACCAGACGCATCAGCGCCAGCGACGTCACTGACTTGCCCGAACCCGATTCGCCCACGATGGCCAGGGTCTCGCCCCGGTCCACATGAAACGACAGATTGCGCACGGCTTCGACCGTGCGCTCGGAACCCACGAAGCGCACCGTCAGGTCGTCGACCTGGACCACGCGGTTATCCGGCAGCGCCAGGCTGTTTGCGCGATCAACCATCTCTTCTCATTCCCAAAATAAACCTACTGATCCAAACCGCCGCCGCTCATCGGTAGATGGCGGTTACCGGCTTCTCGCCTACGCGGGCGTAACCCCGGTACATGCCTTCCGTGTTGAACGGCAAGGCCACATTGCCCTGGGCGTCGACGGCCACCAGGCCGCCTTTGCCGCCGATGGTGGGCAGTTTTTCCATTACGACGCGGTCCGCCGCCGCTTCCAGCGAGGCGCCGCAGTATTCCATCTGGGCGGCCACGTCGTACGCGGCAACCATGCGGATGAACATTTCGCCCGTGCCCGTGGTGGACACGGCGCAGGTCTTGTTGCTGGCATAGGTGCCGGCCCCGATCAGAGGCGCATCGCCCACACGGCCGACCTGCTTGTTGGTGATGCCGCCGGTGGAGGTGGCGGCGGCCAGGTTGCCCTGCGCATCGACGGCCACTGCGCCCACGGTGCCGAACTTCTTGTCGGCGTCCAGCGGATCGGCGGGCGCGGGCTGGCCGCGCGCGACCATGGCCTGGCCGTCGTGATCCAGCACGGCGGCGTCCGGCGTTTCGCGCTGCACGCGCAGCAGCTGCTCGCGGCGGGCTTCGGTCGAGAAGTACGACGGGTCGACGAGTTCCACGCCTTCCTGGGTGGCGAACGCTTCAGCGCCCTCGCCCACGAAGAACACGTGCTTGCTGTTTTCCATGACCTTGCGCGCGGCAAAGATCGGATTGCGCACGCGGTTCACGTTGGCGATGGCGCCGGAACGCAGCGTGGCGCCGTCCATGATGGCGGCGTCCAGTTCATGAGTGCCGGCACTGGTGAACACAGCGCCGTGGCCGGCGTTGAACAGGGGGCAATCTTCGAGCAGGCGCACGGCCTCGGTGACGGCGTCCAGGGCGCTGCCGCCCTTGGCCAGCACGGCCTGGCCGGCGGTCAGGATCGACTCCAGCGCCGCGAGGTATTCCTGTTCTTTCTCGGCAGACATGGCCGCGCGGGACATCGCGCCGGCGCCACCGTGAATGGCAATCACGGGTTGAATCATCGTTTACCTACTCCATGGATGAGCCACGGCATCACGGACTGGGTCACCCCAGCGGCGGCCGCAACGGAATTCTTGGCCCGATAGGCCACCGCCGCGGACAGGGCTTCAATGAGCCCCAACGCGGCGGTTTCGGAATTGGGAATGAGCTGGCGCGCCGAAAAGGCGTACAGCACGACGGACGCCGTGGGCGCCAGCGGCGAGGTGGGCTTGTCCGTCAGCACCAGCACCGGCACCCCGGCCTGCTTGGCCGCGCCGGCCAGCGTCACGGTATCGGCCAGGTAACGCGGAAAACCGATGGCGATCACCAGATCGTTGCTGGTCATGCGCGACATCTGACGCGCCGCGTGCGACACGCCGCCGGGACCGGCCAGCGATTCGACCGAATGCAGGTGCATGCACAGGCCGCGCTGCAAGAGGCCTGCGAGAAACCCGCTGGCGCCGAAACCGATGATGAAGACGCGCTCGGCGGCCAGGATGGCGTCGACCGCCTGTTCACAGGCAGCGGAATCCAACGCCTGCAGGTTGCGCTGCGCGTTGCGGATGTCTTCTTCGAGGGTTGCGGCAAAGATCTGGACGGCGCTGGCCGAGTGCGCCAGCTCGGTGCGCAGCTTCTCGACGGGCTCAAGCGCCGCTTCGAAGCCGCGGGCCAGTTCGGCGCGGAACTGCGGATAGCCCGGCAGGTCCAGGGCGCGCGCAAACCGGTTGGCCGTGGCGACCGACACGCCCACCGCCGCCGCGAACTCATCGATGGTCATGGTGGCGACGCGGAACTGGTGCGCCAGCACGTACTCGGCCATCTTGTGCTGGGTCCGGCTCAGCGCGGGCTGGGCCCGGGCGATCCGATCAGCGATCGTAATGGCGGACTTGGTCATCGAACAGCGTGGTGGAAATCAGGCGGCGGGTTTATGTAAATCTGTTTACACACAAATTTTAGTTAAGAAAATAGATTTTCATACTAAGGGTATACCCGTGAATAGATGTAACAATCGAGCCTGAAAATCGGGGCCGGTTTGCGTTACGCTTGTTGCCCTGATTTCTGTCCCGCTATCTGGAATGACCCGAATGACGCCCGTTTGGACCTGCAAGCCCCACGCAAACCTGACCCCTGACGAGCTCTACGCCATCCTGCGGCTGCGCTCGGAGGTATTCGTGGTGGAACAGAACTGCGTGTTTCTCGACATGGACGGCAAGGACCTGCAAGGGCAGACCGAGCATCTGATGGCCTGGCACGATGGCGAACTGGTGGCGTATTGCCGCCTGCTGGAGCCGGCCCTGAACGACGGCCGCGCCGTCATCGGCCGCGTGATCACCGCCCCCGCCGCCCGCGGCACGGGCCTGGGCCACGAACTCATGCGCCGCGCCAAGGAAGAAGTGCAGCGTTTGTGGCCGGATCAGCCGGTGTACCTGGGCGCGCAGGCGCGATTGAAGGGTTATTACGGCGGCCACGGCTTCGTGCCGGTCACCGAGGAATACATGGAAGACGGCATCCCGCATGTGGGGATGCTGTTGCAGGAGACGGCGTAGCGCGCGGCGCCCTCCTCTGCGTCAAGCAGGAACAAAAAAAGCGCCCGTCTTGAACGGGCGCTTTGATTTTGGCTGCCGGCGGCCGGCATCATCAGCCGGCCTGACCAGCCTGGCGTTCAGCAAGCGTTACTGCACCGCAGACACGTCCAGCTTCGCCGCCGTCTTGGACTTGATCTCGTCCACCGTCACGCCGGGCGCCGTTTCCAGCAGCTTCAGGCCGTTTTCGGTGACTTCCATCACCCCCAGGTCGGTGATGATGAGATCGACCACACCCACACCGGTCAGCGGCAGGTTGCACTCGGGCAGCAGCTTGATGTCCTCGGTGCCGTCCTTTTTCTTGGCCACGTGTTCCATCAGCACGACCACGCGGCCGACGCCGGCCACCAGGTCCATCGCGCCGCCCATGCCCTTGACCATCTTGCCCGGGATCATCCAGTTGGCCAGATCGCCCTTCTCGGAGACCTGCATCGCGCCCAGGATCGCCAGGTTGATCTTGCCGCCGCGGATCATCGCGAACGAGTCGGCCGACGAGAAGATCGAGGAGCCGGGCAGCGTCGTGACGGTCTGCTTGCCGGCGTTGATGAGGTCTGCGTCGACCTGATCGTCGGTGGGGAACGGGCCGATGCCCAGCAGGCCGTTTTCGGATTGGAGCCACACTTCCACGCCCGCGGGGACGTGGTTGGCAACCAGCGTGGGCAGGCCGATGCCCAGGTTCACATAAAAGCCGTCTTGCAGCTCGCGCGCGGCGCGCGCCGCCATTTCATCGCGGGACCATGCCATGTCGTCTTCTCCTTAGGCCGGGCGAGTGGTGCGTTGTTCGATGCGCTTTTCGGGCGTGGCGTTCAGCACGATCCGTTGCACATAGATGCCGGGCAGGTGGATCTGATCCGGGTCCAGGCTGCCGGTGTCGACGATTTCCTCGACTTCGACCACCGTGAACTTGCCCGCCATGGCGACGTTCGGATTGAAATTGCGGGCCGTCTTGCGAAACACCAGGTTGCCGCTGCGGTCGGCGATGTGCGCCTTGACCAGCGACACGTCCGGCACCAGCGAGCGTTCCATCACGTACTGCTGGCCGTCGAACTCACGGATTTCCTTGCCCTCGGCCACGATGGTGCCCACGCCGGTCCGGGTGAAGAACGCCGGAATGCCAGCGCCGCCGGCACGCAGCTTTTCGGCCAGCGTGCCCTGCGGCGTGAATTCAAGCTCGAGTTCGCCCGACAGGTATTGGCGTTCGAATTCCTTGTTCTCGCCCACATAGGACGCGATCATCTTGCGCACCTGGCGCGTGTTGAGCAACTGGCCCAGGCCAAACCCATCGACGCCCGCGTTGTTGCTGATGCAGGTGAGATCCTTGACGCCCGAATCGCGCAGCGCGGCGATCAGCGCCTCGGGAATACCGCACAGGCCGAAACCGCCCACGGCGATCATCTGACCGTCCTTGACGATGCCTGCCAGCGCCTCCTGGGCGCTTGCATAAACCTTGTCCATCGCTCCAACTCCTAGTTAAGGTCTAACCAAAGTGAGCCCGCCCCGCCGCTACCCGCGCACGGGTCCCGGAAAAATTGGGGAATCGGGACAAGCCCAGTCGTTCCTTGGGGCGCGGCTGTTGGCGCCCGCTACCCGGGCATCGCGGCGAGGCCCGATTTCCGTGAAGCGGCGGCGCCGAGGGTGGCGCGCCCTCATTGCTTTTCTGATTTTGCGCTAGATTTTACCGGCATGACCGGCCAAAGCACGCGCTATTTTGGCCGGTGCGCGGCCCGCGGCCGCGCGCGCTTACTCAGCCGGCGTGAACTGCGTGGCCATCTGCGCCAGGACTTCGGGCGGCCACGGTGCGGACGCATTGGCCACGTAATCCATCCAGACCAGCACATTGCGGCCGCGCGCATAGGGGCCTGCGTCGTCGCCGACCTTCTCGAGCAGCAGTTCGAATTCGGCGCTGGAGCGGCCGATGCGCGTTACCTTGTGCGTCACGCGCACGGTGGCAGGATAGGTCAGCGGACGCAGGAAATCGCACGACGCATGCGCCAGGATCGCGCCATCGTCGGCCGGCAGCTTGAAGCCCGCGTTATACAGAATCTGCATGCGGGCCTCTTCCATGAGGCGGAAATACAGCGTGTTGTTCAGATGGTTCAAGGCGTCTGAATCGCCCCAGCGCAAAGGCAATTCGAGCTGATGGGTGTCGCCCACCGATAGCAGCCGCGCAGACAGATTGTCCGGGTTCACCAATAACTCCTGAAGGCTGAAAGAAATGCGAAGGCATACAGGACCCTCGCCTGCAATACAATCGCCGATAATACTTCCAGCCATATATGGAATACATACGGGGAGCTTTGCAAATGTCTGAACGCGAGTCGATGGAATATGACGTGGTCGTGGTTGGCGGTGGTCCCGCCGGCCTGGCCACAGCAATCCGTCTGAAGCAGCTGGCCGCTGAGAAGAATCAGGAGATTGGCGTCTGCGTACTTGAGAAGGGTGCGGAACTGGGCGCGCACATCCTGTCCGGCGCCGTGATGGACCCGCTGGCGCTGACCGAGCTCATTCCCGACTGGAAGGAAAAGGGCGCGCCGCTGAACGTGGCCGTCACGCAGGACAAGTTCCTGTTCCTGTCCGAGACCGGCGCGCGCGCCACGCCCAACTGGCTGCTGCCCCCCTGCTTTCACAACGAAGGCAACTACATCGTCCGACTGGGCGACGTCGTCAAGTGGATGGGCGAGCAGGCCGAAGCGCTGGGCGTGGACATCTTCCCCGGCTTTGCGGCCGTCGAAGTGCTGTACGACGAGAACGGCGCCGTCCGCGGCGTGGCCACGGGCGACATGGGCGTGGCACGCGACGGCAGCCACACCGACCACTATCAGCCGGGCATGGAATTGCACGCCCGCTACACCGTGTTCAGCGAAGGCTCGCGCGGCCAGCTCGGCCGCCAGCTCATCGAGCGCTTCAAGCTGGATGACGGCCGCAATCCGCAGTCGTACGGCATCGGCATCAAGGAAATGTGGGAAGTCGATCCGGCCCAGTCCAAGCCCGGCCTGGTGATCCACACTGCCGGCTGGCCGCTGGATTCGGACACGTACGGCGGCTCTTTCCTCTATCACCTGGACAACAACCTCGTCGCCGTGGGCATGATCGTCGGCCTGGATTACGCCAATCCGTGGCTGTCGCCCTTCGATGAGTTCCAGCGCTACAAGACGCACCCCGCCATCCGCGGCACGTTCGAAGGCGGCAAGCGCATCGCCTACGGCGCCCGCGCCATCACGGCGGGCGGCCTGCTGGCGCTGCCCAAGCTCACGTTCCCGGGCGGCGTGCTGGTCGGCTGCGAAGCTGGTTTCCTGAATGCCTCGCGCATCAAGGGCAGCCACGCCGCCATCAAGTCGGGCAAGCTGGCCGCCGAGGCCGCGTTCGACGCCCTGGTTGCGGACCGCCGCCAGGACGAACTGACCGCATACCCCAAGGCCTTCGAGGCCTCGTGGCTGCACGCGGAATTGAACAAGGCGCGCAATTTCAAGCAGTGGTTCAAGAAGGGCCGCACGGTCGCCACGCTGATGACCGGCATCGAGCAACTGCTGCTCAAGGGCAAGATGCCCTGGACGCTGCGCCATAACAAGCCCGACCACGCCTGTCTGCAGCCCGCGTCGCAATGCGCGCGTATCGACTATCCCAAGCCCGACGGCAAGCTCACGTTCGACAAGCTGAGTTCGGTGTTCATCTCCAACACCAACCACGACGAGAACGAACCCGTCCACCTGACCCTCAAGGATCCGTCCGTGCCGGTGAAGGTGAACCTGGCCAAGTACGGCGGTCCCGAGTCGCGCTATTGTCCGGCCGGCGTGTACGAGTTCGTCAAGGACGACCACGGCGACGACCGTCTGCAGATCAACGCGCAGAACTGTGTGCATTGCAAGACCTGCGACATCAAGGACCCCACGCAGAACATCGTCTGGGTGGCGCCGCAAGGCGGCGAAGGGCCGGTCTACAGCGGCATGTGATACCCCGGGCGCATTGCGCCCACCCGAAAGGCGCCCCGCGGGGCGCCTTTTTTCCGACTGCCTGGAGCGACACCATGCGCGAACGCGTACTTCTCATCGGCTGCGGCGACCTGGGCCAGCGCGCGGCGCAACGCTTTCTGGCGCGCGGCGACGAGGTCCATGCCCTGCGCCGCCATCCCCCCGCCGGCGACACAAGCGGCATCCAGTGGCTGCAGGGCGACATCACCCGCCCCGACACGCTGAACGCGCTGCCGCAAGGCGTGACCCGGCTCATCCACCTGCCCTCGCCCGGCGCGCGCGATCCGCAAGCCTACCGCGGCGTGTTCGTCGATGGGCTGGCTAACGTGCTGAACGCGCTGGATCGATCGCAGCTCAAGCGCATCGTGTTCGTCTCGTCCAGCGCGGTGTATGGCGAGCATCATGGCGCCTGGGTGGACGAGGACACGCCGCCCGCTCCGCAAGGCTTCAACGGCCGCGTGCTGCTCGAAGCCGAAGCTGCGCTGGCGGCGCAGCCGGTCTCGTCAACGGCATTGCGGCTGGCGGGCCTGTATGGGCCCGGCCGCATGCAGCTCATCGAGCGGCTGCGCAGCGGCGCGGCCGGCGCGCCGGTCCAGCCCGAACATTGGGCCAACCGCATCCACATCGACGACGCGGCAGCCGCGGTGGTGCATCTGGCGCTGCTGCCGCAGGTCGCGCCGGTGTACGTGGGCTGCGACGACACGCCCCTGCCGCTGCACACGCTGTATGCCGAACTGGCCGCGCTGATTGGCGCCCCCGCGCCGCGCGAGGCGCCCGCGCCGGCCAACGTGGGCAGCAAGAAGCTCAGCAATGCCCGGTTGCGCGCCAGCGGCCTGTCGCTGCAATGGCCGGACTCGCGTCAAGGCTACGCCGCCCTGCTGGCTGAGGACGGCGCTTCGCAGGCATAGTTCGGCCCTCGCCGAATCGTTGCCGACGGCGCGGGCGGATACTGGTGGCCGTCTCCACTGCCCGCCGTCACCATGCCGCCCGCCCACCCCCTGGCCGCCATCACACACCCCGATCCGTATCCCTACTATGCCGAGCTGACGCGCAAGCGTCCGCTGTACCGGGATACGGCACTGGGCATGTGGATCGCCTCGCATCCCGACACCATCGCGACCATCCTGCGGCATCCCGGCGCACAGGTGCGTCCCGCGGATGAGCCCGTGCCGCGCGGCTTGTGCCCAGGTCCTGCAGGAGACCTGTTCGGCCGGTTCGTGCGCATGAACGACGGCGCGGCGCATGCGCGCCTGAAGCCGTTGCTGACGGCGTTCATCGCGCGCCGGGCGTCGGAACAGTTGAAAGCGCATCACGACGGACCATCGCCCCGCCTGCCGCAGCAACCAGCCGTCCTGGCCTCGCAGGATTGGCTGGCCGCCGCGCCGCGCGACCCCGCCGCCGTCGACCGCTATCTGTACACGGCCCCCGTGCACGCGCAGGCGGCGTTCCTGGGACTATCCAAAGCCGTCCATGCGGATTGCGCGGCCGATATCGCCGCTTTCCTTTCCGCCCTGCCCGCCGATGCGGGCGCAGACCGGACCTCGGCGGGCCACGCCGCCGCCGCGCGCCTGCAAGCCCGCATGCAGGCACATCTGGCGGGACCCGAGGCCTCACCGGCGCTAAGCGCATTGCATGCAGACGCGCTGCAAGCGGGCATCGCGCCCGAACAGCTGGCCGCCAACCTGGCGGGCCTGCTGTTCCAATCTTGCGAAGCGGGCGCGGGACTGCTGGGCAATGCGCTCATCATGGCCGGCCGGCGCGGCGCGGCGTGCGTGCAGACACGCGAGGATGCCCTGTGCCTGATCGACGACACCGTGCGCCGCGATCCGCCCGTGCACAACACGCGGCGGTTCATGGCCGCGCCGCTTGATGTTGGCGGACAGCGCATCGAAGCCGGCCAGACCGTCCTGCTGGTGCTCGCCGCCGCCGCCATGATCGAACCCGAGGCGGGATGGATCTTTGGCGCGCACCGCCATGCCTGCCCGGGCGCGTCGCTGGCGCGACGCCATGCAGCCGATGCGCTGCTGCACGTGTTGCGGCAGGGCATGGACACTGCCGCGCTGGCGGCGCGCTTTCGCTATCGTCCGCGGCCCAACGCCCGCGTGCCCCAATTTGATTTTCCCGAGGACCACAACCGATGATTGCCGTGATATTCGAAGTCGAGCCCGCCCATGGCGACCCCGTCCCATACCTGGACATCGCCGCCGGCCTGATCGATGAACTGCGCACCGTGGACGGATTCATTTCCGTCGAACGCTTTCAGAGCCTGTCCACGCCAGGCAAGCTGCTGTCGCTGTCATTCTGGCGCGACGAGGCGGCAGTCAAGCGCTGGCGCTCGCTGGAATCGCACCGTCGCGCCCAGCAGGCCGGGCGCGGCGGGGTGTTTCAGAACTACCGCCTGCGCGTTGCGCAGGTGCTGCGCGACTACGGCATGCAGGAGCGGGACGAGGCGCCCGCCGACAGCCGCCAGCGCCACGGCTAAATACTGCCGGGACGCCATCCCTTTGCCCCCGACCGCCTACCGCAGCAGACGGCCCACCGTCTCGACCACGCGCCGCACGTCCTCGGCCGACACGTCCAGGTGCGTCACCAGGCGGGTCGGACCGCCGTAGACGGCGCGCATCAGGATGCCTTCCTTGCCCAGCGCTTCGGTCAGCGCGTCGCAGCGCGACGGCTCGAACCGCGCGAACACCATGTTGGTGTCCTGGCTCAGCACGTCCACGCCCGGGATGGCGCGCAGGCCTTCGGCCAACAGGCGCGCATTGTCGTGATCCTGGGCCAGCCGTTGCACGTTGTGCTCCAGCGCGTACAGGCACGCGGCAGCCAGCACGCCCGCCTGGCGCAGCCCGCCGCCCAGCATCTTGCGCCAGCGATGGGCGCGTTCGATCAGTTCCTTGCTGCCGACCAGCACAGACCCGATCGGCGCGCCCA
The DNA here is from genome assembly GCF_902859725.1 of Achromobacter mucicolens. Classification (GTDB taxonomy): domain Bacteria; phylum Pseudomonadota; class Gammaproteobacteria; order Burkholderiales; family Burkholderiaceae_B; genus Achromobacter; species Achromobacter mucicolens. The sequence goes on from NZ_CADIJP010000020.1 coordinate 70,782, forward strand.
ATCCCTTGGAAAAGCAGATGGACACCGTATCGAAGGGCGCGCAAAGCTCAGCCACGGGCTTGCCGCTTGCGACCGCCGCATTGAACACGCGCGCGCCGTCCAGGTGCGTGCCAAGCCCTTGCTCGCGCGCCCACGACGTGGCGGCCTGGATGTAGGCGGCCGGGATCAGCTTGCCGTGAAAGGTGTTCTCCAGCGCCAGCAGACGCGTGCGCGCAAAGTGCGGATCGCCTTTGGGCTTGACGGCCGCGGCCAGCTTTTCCAGCGGCAGCGATCCGTCGGGCGCGTGCTCGATGGGTTGCGGCTGGATGCTGCCCAGCACCGCCGCGCCGCCGCCTTCGTATTTGTAGGTGTGCGCCAGTTGGCCGACCAGATACTCGTCGCCCCGCTCGCAATGCGCCATGAGCGCGGCCAGGTTGCTTTGCGTGCCCGACGGAAAGAACAGGCCGGCAGCCTTGCCGGTGCGCTCGGCCAGGGTTTTTTGCAGGCGGATCACGGTGGGGTCGTCGCCCATCACGTCGTCGCCCACGGGGGCAGTGGCCATCGCCTGCAACATGGCGGCGCCGGGGCGGGTGACGGTATCGCTACGCAGATCAATCATGAAGGTTCCAGGAAAACAGGGAAACGGGAATTCGGAAGGGTCAATCGGCTTTCGCTGCCGGCGCCGCGCGGCTGACGACAAAAATGCCCGCCAGGATCAGCACCATGCCGCCCAGCTCGACCGGCGTGGGCCGCTCGGACAGGAACGCCCAGGCCAGCAGCATGGCCACAACCGGCACACCGAGGCTGGACAGGCCGGCGATCGACGCGGGCACGCGGCGCACGACCTGCAGCCACAGCAGCCAGCCTGCCGCGGTGGCGATCAGCACAATGTATGTCATGCCGGCCCAAAGCTGCCAACCCCATTGGGCGGTCATCTGCGGCACCAGCCAGGCCACTGGTGTCATGACCAGGCCGCCGAACAGCATCTGCCAGGCGGTGAACGTCATCACATCCGGCGCATGGCGGTCGAACATGCGCTTGGACAACACCGTGCCCACGCCCCAGCACAGGCCGCTGCCCAGGCCCAGCAGCACGGGCCGGATGTCGCCCAGGCCGTTCCAGGGCTCGACGAAACAGACCAGGCCGACAGCAGCCAGCGCGATGCCGGCCGCGTGCCGGGCAGTGGGCCGCTCGCCCAGCAGCCACCAGGCAAACAGCACCACCCAGAACGGCATGGTGTAGGCCATGAGCGACACCTTGCCCACCCCGCCGTCCACCAGCGCGGTCTGCACGAAGCCCTGGAATCCCGCGGTCTGCGTCAGGCCGATCAAGAGGGTCAGTTTCCACGGCGGCATCGACAGCGGCCGGCGCGTTGCGATCGCCAGCGCGAAGAGCACCAGGCTGCCCACCACGTAGCGCAGCGCCACGAAGTCGAAGGGGCCGATGTAGGGGACGATCAGCTTCATCGCGATCCAGCTACCGGCCCAGACCAGGATGGTGCTGAACATCAGGGCAAGCCCTGCGCGATCGAAACTGCTGCTCACGGGTGTGGCTCCATGCGTGGGGATCTGGCGATCAGGAATGAAGACGCCCGTGCCGCAACATGCCGGCACGGGCGTCTTCATTATGCGCCTGTCGCGATGCTAATGGCCGGTGGGATCCGGCCCGATGCGTTTAGAGCGGCTTGGAGAGCTGCTCCAGGATGGCGGGGTTCTCCAGCGTCGAGACGTCCTGCGTCACTTCCTCGCCCTTGGCTACCACGCGCAAGAGGCGGCGCATGATCTTGCCCGAACGCGTCTTGGGCAGGTTGTCGCCAAAGCGGATGTCCTTGGGCTTGGCGATGGGGCCGATCTCGCGGGCCACCCAGTCGCGCAATTGCTTGGCGATGGCCTGAGCCTCCTCGCCCTCCGGACGCGAACGCTTGAGCACCACGAAGGCCACCACGGCCTCGCCGGTCGTGTCGTCGGGACGGCCCACGACGGCGGCCTCGGCCACCATTTCGTGCGCCACGAGCGCCGATTCGACTTCCATCGTGCCCAGGCGGTGGCCCGACACGTTCAGCACGTCGTCGATGCGGCCCATGATCCAGAAGTAGCCGTCCGCATCGCGCTGCGCGCCATCGCCCGCCAGGTAATAGCCGCGCAGTTCAGGCGGGAAGTAGCTTTTCTTGAAGCGCTCCGGGTCGCCCCAGATGTTGCGGATCATGGCGGGCCACGGACGCTTGATGACCAGGAATCCGCCATTGCCCTTTTCGACGTCGCCGCCGGTTTCATCGACGATGGCCGCGGCAATGCCCGGCAGGGGCAGCGTGCACGAGCCCGGCTTGGTGGGCGTGGCGCCCGGCAGCGGCGTGATCATGTGGCCGCCGGTCTCGGTCTGCCACCAGGTGTCCACGATGGGGCAGCGTTCGCGGCCCACGTTCTTGTGATACCAGATCCACGCCTCGGGATTGATGGGCTCACCCACCGTGCCGATGATGCGCAACGAGTCCAGGTCGAAGTTCTTGGGGTGCGCTTCCGGCGTGGCCTCGGCAGCCTTGATCAGCGAACGGATCGCGGTGGGCGCGGTGTAGAACGTGGTGACCTTGTGGCGCGCGATCATGTCCCAGAAGCGACCGGCGTTCGGATAGGTGGGCACGCCTTCAAAGACGATCTGCGTCAGGCCGGCGGCCAGCGGACCGTACGTGATGTACGTGTGGCCGGTGACCCAACCCACGTCCGCGGTGCACCAGTAGACGTCGTCCTTGCGCGCGTCGAAGGTCCATTTGACCGTCAGCAGCGCCCACAACAGGTAGCCGGCGGACGAATGCTGCACGCCCTTGGGCTTGCCGGTCGAACCGGAGGTGTACAGGATGAAGAGCGGGTGCTCGGCATTGACCGGAACCGGCTCGCAGGTGTCGGGCTGGCCGTCCTCGACCTCGTGCATCCAGAGGTCGCGGCTGTCGTTCCATTGCACCTTGCCGCCCGTGCGGCGGTACACGACGACCTTCTTGACGGCCTCGCAGCCGCCCATGGCGATGGCCTCTTCGACGGCGGGCTTGAGCGGGATGGTCTTGCCGCCGCGCACCTGCTCGTCGGCGGTGATGATGAGCGAGGCGCCCACGTCGACGATGCGCTCCTGCAGGCTCTTGGCCGAGAAGCCGCCGAACACCACCGAGTGCGTCACCCCCAGGCGCGCGCAGGCCTGCATGGCCACCACGGCTTCGATGGACATGGGCATGTAGATGATGGCGCGGTCGCCCTTCTTGTAGCCCAGCGCCGCCAGCCCGTTGGCGAAGCGGCACACGCGCGCCAGCAGTTCACGGTAGGTCACCTTGTTGACCTTGCCGTCGTCGGATTCGAAGATGATGGCGGTCTTGTCGGCGTTGCCGTTGGTCAGGTGGACGTCCAGGCAGTTGGCCGAGACGTTCAGTTCGCCATCGCCGAACCAGCGGTAGAAAGGCGCGTCGGATTCGTCCAGGACCTGCGTGAACGGCTTGGTCCATTGCAGATTGTCGCGGGCCTGGCCGGCCCAGAATCCGTCGAAGTCGTTCTCGACCTGCGCGCACAGCGCGTTGTAGGCGTCCATGCTGGGAATCGCGGCGCCCTGCGCGGCGCGCTCGGGCGGCGGAAACACGCGGTTTTCCACCAGGACGGACTGAATAGCGTTCGACATGATCTTGTCTCCAAACGGTGATTCTGTTGTTTATGCTGCTTTTTTATTACCCACCTGCAACCGTATCGCCGCGCTCTTACGGGCACCTTACGCAAAATGCGGGCCAGAGCCCGCAGATTGACGAGGCCCAAGGCGATGCGTCTGCGCCGGATCTGGGCAGGAAGACGCCCCAAGGCGCCAACCGGGCAGCATCCACAAGCCAACGACGCGCCGTCACGCGGCGCGCCAACAATGCCAAGCAATCAGCATGCGCCGCCGCATCGAAACGCGCCGGCGCAAGGCAGTCCATAAGGATAGCAGCCGCATCAGGCTTGACGAATACGGCATTCAGCCGGTCTGCCGGGCGAGGCCGCGTTTCATGTCCACCCGCGACAACAGGGCCAGTCCTCCGACGAAGAACAATCCTGTGACGAGGATGGCCAGGCGGTGATTGCCGTCCGTGCCCCACGTCACCAGCCCGTACGTCAGCGGACCGATCACGGCGGCAAGCTGCACCGCAAAGGTCCACAGCGAATAGAACTCGGCCAGCCGGCCTGCAGGCGCCAAGGCGCCGGTCATGGCGCGGCCCGCGCTTTGCGTGGTGCCCATGCACAGTCCGGCCAGCGCGGCCGCCACCCAGAACACGGGTGCGGTCACGGCCGAGTAGGCCACCAGCACCATCACGATCCACCCGGCCAGCGTGATGGCCAGCGCCGGTTTGTGGCCGATGCGGTCCTGCACGTAGCCGAACGAAAACGCCCCCGCCGCCGCGCCGATGTTCACCGTGAACACCAGCAGCATGATCTGCGGCGTGGTGAAGCCCATAACTTCGGACGCATACACGGCCGCCAGCGTGATCACCACGGAGATCCCGGCCTGGTAGCAGGCAATGCACATCAAGAGGCGGCGGAATTCCGGAAAGTGCAGGCCCGTTTCACGCCACGCGTACGCCAGCCGCCTGAGCATGTGCAGCGCGGCCGGATTGCCCGGCTGTGGCCGCGCGCGCTCGCGCAGCAGGAAGAACGACGGCAGCGCAGCCAGCGCAAAGACAGACGCCGTGACCACGATCACCCACGGCACGAATTCTTCGGCGGTGGCGCCGCGGGCCTCGGCCAGCGTCACCACGACGAGCGACAGGCCCAGCGTCAGCATGCCGCCGCAATAGCCGAAGCTCCAGCCCCAGCCCGACACGCGGCCCAGCGCCTGCGGCCGGGCGAGTTCGGGCAGGAAGGCGGCGACCACGGACTCGCCGACGCAATAGCAGTAGTTGGACACGACAATGGCGGCCAGCGCGAGCCATACGTCTCCCGGCCCAGCCTGCGTGAGCACCAGCGTGGCGGCCACGCAGCCGATCGTGCTGGTGTAGAGCAGCCGCCGCTTGCTGGCCCGCGCATCGGCGCGCGCGCCCAGCGTGGGCATGGTCAGCATGATGAGCAGGTACGACAGCGACAGCGCCGCCGTCCAGGCCAGCGTGGCCCACGAGGCGCGGCCGCCCACCACGCCGACGAAATAGGTGCTGAATACCGCCGTGAGGATCACGGTGGTGTAGCCGGAGTTCGCGAAGTCGTACATGGCCCAGGCCAGGACTTCGCGCCGGGTGACGCCCGGGTTGAGCGGACCGTCGCCCGCCCCCCGGGGTTCCTGCGCGGAAACGCCGGCCGGCGTTTCCGGCGGCTGCGCCTGGCTCATAGGCCCAGCGCGGCGATGCCTGCTTGTGCAATCTGCACGTCTTCGGTCGACTTCACGCCCGAGACGCCCACCGCGCCGATGACCTGGCCGTCGGCGCTGACAGGAACGCCGCCCTCGAGCATGCCTTCGATCAGGGGCGCCGACAGGAACGAGTAGCGGCCGTTGTTGATGAGTTCTTCGTAGATGCGCGATTCGCGGCGGCCCAGCGCGGCCGTCTTGGCCTTGGCCGGCGCGATGTGCGACGAGATGGGAGCCGCATCGTCCAGCCGCAGCATGCCCAGCAGATGGCCGCCATCGTCGGTCACGGCGATGGTGACGGCCCACTTGTTCTGCAAGGCGTGTGCTTCGGCCGCGGCCAGGATCTTTTTGACGTCGTCGGCGCTCAGCACGGGTTTGGTTTTCATTGCAGTGACTCCTTGATCTGTTCGAGGGCGTTAGGGTCTTCCATGGTGGTCAGGTCGCCGGGATCGCGCGACTCGCATACCGCGACGATCGCGCGGCGCAGCACCTTGCCGGAACGGGTCTTGGGCAGCGCGCCCACGAACCGGATCCTGGCCGGCCTTGCCACCGCCCCAAGCTGTTCTTCCACCAGGCGCATGATATCGCCTTCCAGCTGCTTTGCCGCTTCCGGCGTGTCGGCGCCGGCGGGATTCTTCAGCACGGCAAATGCCATGGCGACCTGCCCCTTCAGCGGATCGGACACCCCCACCACCGCGCATTCGGCAATGCCGCTGTGGCTGTTGACGGATTCCTCGATTTCGCGCGTGCCCAACCGGTGTCCCGCCACGTTGATCACGTCGTCCGTGCGGCCCAGGATGAACCAGTAGCCGTCGGCATCCACCCGCCCCCAGTCGAAGGTCGAATACACCTGCCGGCCCGGAATCGACGTGAAATAGGTCTCGACGAAGCGCGCGTCGTCGCCCCAGATGGTGGACATGGCGCCGGGCGGCAGCGGCGGCACGATGGCCACCACGCCCTTCTGCTCGGGGCCCAGGTCTTCGCCGGTGGACTCGCTGACGATGCGCGCGTCAAAGCCGTAGACGGGGAACGAGGGGCTGCCGAACCGGGTGGGGACTTTTTCGATGCCGGGTTGCGCCGACAGGATTGGCCAGCCCGATTCCGTCTGCCAGTAGTTGTCGATGATGGGCTTGCCCAGCCCTTCGGAGATCCATTGCGCGGTCGGCTCGTCAAGCGGCTCCCCGGCCAGGTAGACAGCGCGCAGGGTGGACAGGTCGTGCCGCTTGAGCAGCGCGGGATCCTGGCGTTTGAGCACGCGCACGGCCGTGGGCGCCGAGAAGAGCGTATTCACGCCGTACTGCTCGACCAGCTTCCAGAGGATCGCGCCATCCGGGCGGACGGGCGTCCCTTCGTACAGGATGGTCGACTGTCCGCCGATGAGCGGCCCGTAGACAATGTAGGAATGCCCCACTACCCAGCCGATGTCGCTGGTGCAGAAATAGGTGTCGCCGGGGCGGCCGTCGAACAGGTACTCCATCGACGAGGCCAGCGCGACGGCATAGCCGCCTGTGTCGCGCTGCACGCCCTTGGGACGGCCGGTGGTGCCGGAGGTGTAGAGGATGTAGCTGGGCTCGGAGGATTCCAGCCATGCGACAGGCACCCGGGCGCCGCGGTGGCGTTCGCGCAGCGTCGCGTAGTCCAGGTCGCGCCCGGCCACCGGCTCGAACGGCGCCAGGCCGCGATCGAACACCACCACCGACGCGGGCGGCGACTTGGCCAGGCCCAACGCACGGTCCAGCAGCGGCTTGTACGGCACGACCTTGCCGGCGCGCGAGCCGCCGTCCGTGCACACCACCACCTTGGGCGCGGCGTCGTCGATGCGCTGCGCGAGGTTAACGGATGCAAACCCGCCGAACACCACCGAGTGGACCGCGCCGATCCGGGCGCACGCCAGCATCGTGAACACCGCTTCGGGCACCATGGGCATGTAAAGCAGGACCCGGTCGCCGCGTCCCACCCCCAGTTCGCGCAGCATGGCGGCGGCGGCGTTCACTTCTTCAAAGACGTCCTGCCGCGTATAGACCCGTTCGCGATCCACTTCCGTGGACACCCAGATGAGGGCCGGCTTGTCCGCCTGCGTGGGCAGCCAGCGGTCTACCGCGTTGTGGCACAGGTTGGTGCGCCCGCCAACGAACCACCTGGCGAAGGGCGGACGCGAGAAGTCCAGCACACTGTCAAATGGCGTTTCCCAGTGAATGCGGGTGGCCTCTTCGCGCCAGAACGCGTCGCGGTCATGAACCGAGCGATAGTGGAAATCCCGGGTTCTTTGCATGTTTGTCTCCTGGTATTGTTCATAGGCCTTAAGGCTGATTGATTTTTTGTCTAATCTTTTCAGTCATTCTGGTAGGCAAACCTTGCACGAGGCTTGCCGCAAGTCAAAAAATTCTTCCAGATGTCCACGCTGCATGGATATTTAGGGCCGCTACGTCACGAATCGGCCTTAAAAGTTTGGTAGAATCCCCGCGAAGTTGCACATAATTGTTGAATTTGCTGACATTTCGGCCTCATCCGCGGCTAATGCGCGGGTTTTTGCTGTCATTCAGTAAATCATCCCCAGGCGAATGCATCGACACTCCAACCCCGCGCGATTCAATTCAACCACTGGCCATGCAAAGCGCGGTCTGCGCATGCTCGCGTTGGTTGCTTGCTTTGCGGGTCTGGCCGGATGTGCAAGCACTAGTCAAAAGTCAACCGCCCATACGTCCGAGATCGATCCCTACGAGATGGAATGGGTTGCCACCGCCGATGACCCGATCGGCATGCTGGTGGTCCAGAAATTCAAGCGTGAACGCCAACGCACCCATTCGGGTGTCGGCAGCGACAACGCCATGGTCAGCGAAGCCCTGAACCACCTGGGCATCCGCTACCGCTTCGGCGGCAGCACCCCCGAAACCGGCTTTGACTGCAGCGGCCTGGTCGCTTACTCGGCCGAACGCGGTCTGGGCCTGAAGCTGCCCCGCAACGCCGCCGAAATCGCCCAGCAAGGCGTGTCGGTCGCCAAGAACGAACTGCAGGTCGGCGACCTCGTCTTCTTCAACACCATGGGCCGCCGCTATTCCCACGTCGGCATCTACCTGGGCGACGACCGCTTCGTGCATTCGCCCAGCGCCGGTGGCGTGGTGCGCGTCGAAAGCATGACCATGGCCTACTGGTCCAAGCGCTACAACGGCGCCCGCCGCCTGGACAACACCCTCATGGCGTCGGCCCGCGCGGCCAACTGACCGCCCTTCCAGATCACCACCCGTCTTCTGGGCAACATCTTCGCACGCAGGCCAACCCGCCGCCATCGTCCAAATGCAAAACGCCGCCCGACTTTCCGTCCGGCGGCGTTTTCGTTTTTTCTCTTCGCGGCGATCAGGCCGCAGGCCGTATCGGCCTCCCCAGTTTGTCTTGGATGCGCGGCAAGACGCGTCCCGTCAATGAACGGTGCCGGCGCGCGGGCACAAGCCGCATTGCTGCAGGGCTTGTTGCATGCTGCACACGGAACGGCGACAAGCCACGACCCGGATGCCGCCGCGCTGCGCCGCGTTGCGGAAAGTCTTCATGACGTTGTGGCCAAGAAAATCGGTCAGCAGAATGACCAGTTGCGTGCCGGAAGGCAGTTGCAACGTCTTCTTTTGATGCGAGGGATCGCGCCCGCTGATGTGGTGCGTGATCGAGATGTTGTGTCCTTTGAGCAGATCGGGAATATTGCCGAGGCGGTCGGCGCCCACTACCACTGCACTAAGTCCTGCCGTCATGATTTACCTCACTGGGTCGTTGAGCCTGGATGTAATGATAATGATTCCTATTTTTTCGTCAACTTAAATGAGATCAGTTCTTATTTAATTATTTTTATGAGCTTGTCGAAAGGGATAGCCGTCTCACCCTTCCCGCCTGAATCGCAGGCAAAAAAAACGCGACGTCGTAAGGACGTCGCGCTTTTTCACGCATGCTGCGGGGATGCGGGCTACTTCGGCGTGCCCTGCACCGCGTCGGTGACGACGGCCCGGGTCAGCGACGGCGCCAGCATCTCCAGGAAGGTGTAGACGTAGTCGCGCAGGAACACGCCCGCCTTCACGCCCACGCGCGTGGTATGCGTGCCAAACAGGTGTCCCACGGGCAGGCCGACCAGATTCGAGTCGCGGCGCGGATCATAGGCAACGCCCGCGATGATGCCGATGCCCAGGCCCACGTCCACATAGGTCTTGATCACATCGGCGTCGATCGCTTCGAGCACGATGTCCGGATGAATGCCCTGGTTGGCGAAGATCTCGTCGATCGTGCTGCGGCCGGTAAAGGCCCGGTCGTAGGTCACGATGGGGTATTCGGCCAGTTGCGCCAGCGACAGGCGCTTGGCGGCGCTGGAGGTCAGCTCGGCCAGCGGATGATCGGGCCGCACCACCACCGTGTGCTCCCACGCGTAGACCGGCAGCGTGGCCAGGCCCGGCGTCAGCGCCAGCGACTCGGTCGCCAGCGCCAGATCCGCCTGTTCATGCAGCACCATCTCGGCCAGCTGGGCGGGGCTGCCCTCGGCCAGCGACAGGTGAACCTTGGGGAACTGCTTGCGAAACGCGGGGATCACGCGGGGCAGCAGATAGCGCGCCTGCGTGTGGGTGCAGGCAATGACCAGGCCGCCCTCGTCGCGGCGTGCGAATTCGTCGCTGACTTTTTTCAGGTTGTCGACCTCGCGCATGATGCGGTCGATCACCTGCGACACGGCCAGGCCGGGCTTGGTCAGCCCCTTGATGCGCTTGCCATGACGTTCGAAGATCTTGATGCCCAGCTCGTCCTCGAACTCGATGATAGCCTTCGAAACGCCGGGCTGCGACGTGTAGAGCATCCGGGCGGCTTCAGTCAGGTTGAAGTCGCGCCGGATGGTTTCACGCACGAAACGAAATTGCTGGAGGTTCATTAATTGGCCCCTGATAGACGGGCCAATTATAAGTAATAAGAACGCCTTGCTATATGAATTATCGATATAAGCTTAGGAGCAAGGCGTCCCTTTTTCAGCGCATTGAGATCGTGGTGTTCACAGTCTTGGCGTGTGCCGACCAGCGCGCGGTCACCGTCTTGGTCTGCGTCCAGAACTGCACCGCCTGCTTGCCGTTGGGACCCAGGTCGCCCAGCTTGGAGCCGCGCGAACCCGTGAAGCTGAACCACGCCACCGGCACGGGGATCGGCACGTTGATGCCCACCTGCCCCACGTCGATGTTGTTCTGGAAGTAGCGCGCCGCGCCCCCGTCCTGCGTGAATAGCGCGACGCCATTGCCGTTGGGGTTGCGGTTGATGAAGGCCACCGCGTCTTCCAGGGTATCGACACCGACGCAGCACAGGACCGGCCCGAAAATCTCTTCCGTGTAGATGGTCATGTTCTCGGCGACGCCGTCGAACACGGTCGGGCCGACGAAGTTGCCTTCCTCGAAGCCAGCCACCTTCAGGTTGCGGCCGTCCAGCAACAGCTTGGCGCCTTCGTCCACGCCCTTCTGGATCAGGCTTTCGACGCGCTTCTTGGCGTTGGGCGACACCAGCGGACCCAGGTCGGCTTCGCGATCCGTGCCCGCGTTGACCTTGAGCTTCTTGGCGCGCTCGACAAAGTCGGGCAGCCAGTTGCGGGCCTCGCCCACCAGCACCGCCACGGACGAGGCCATGCAGCGCTGGCCGGCCGCGCCAAAGGCGGCGCCCAGCAGCTGGTTCAGGGCCACTTCGGGATCGGCATCCGGCAGGACCACGCAGTGGTTCTTTGCGCCCATCATGGACTGGCAGCGCTTACCGGCGGCCGACGCGCGGTTGTAGATCTCGGTGCCCACGCGGGTCGAGCCGATGAACGACACCGCCTTGATGTCGGGGTGCTCGCACAGGCCGTTGGCCGTTTCGGGACCGCCGTGCACCACGTTCAGCACGCCCGGCGGCAGGCCGGCTTCCAGCGCCAATTCCGCCAGGAACAGCGACGACGTCGGATCCTGCTCGGAAGGCTTCAACACGAACGTGTTGCCGCACGCCACGGCAATGGGGAACATGAAGCAAGGCAGCATGACCGGGAAGTTGAACGCGGTGATGCCCGCGCACACGCCCAGCGGCTGGATCAGGGTATAGACATCGATGCCGGACGCCGCGTTTTCCGCGTACTCGCCCAGTTGCAGGTTGGCGATCGAGCAGGCGTGCTCGACCACTTCCAGGCCGCGACCGACTTCACCCTCTGCGTCCGGCAGCGTCTTGCCGTGTTCTCGGGTGATCATCTCGGCCAGCTTGCCGGTATTGGCGCGCAGCAGTTCCTGGAACTTGAGCATGACGCGCATGCGCGTGCCCTGCCCGGCGTTGCGCCAGGTCTTGAAGGCCTCCTTGGCGTTGGAGACGGCCAGGTCCAGTTCCTCGCGCGTGGCGAAGGGCACCTTGGCAACGACCTCCTGGGTGGCGGGGTTGATCACGTCTCGCCATTCGGTGGTTTTGGACTGCACAAGCTTGCCGCCGATCAGTAGCGGAACGCGCGGGACTTCACTCATTTTGTTGCTCCTCACACTGCGTAGTCGATGCGGATGGAAATCCGCGTTCTTGGATCGAGCCGCACCCGCGGGACAGCGCCCGCGGGCTTGGCGCTATTTCTTCACCAGCGGGCAGGTCGAATCGGCCAGGGGCTGGAAGGCTTCGGCCGCCGGAATGGTGGCCACAAGCTTGGAATAGTCCCAGCCACCCTTGGAGTCCGCGGGCTTCTTGACTTCGTACAGGTACATATCGTGGATCACGCGGCCGTCAGGGCGAATCGACGCATTGCGCATGATGGGATCCTTGATGGGAATCTCGCGCATCTTGTCAGCGACGACCTTGCCGTCGGTGCTGTTGGCGGCGGCCACCGCGCGCAGGTAATGCAACACGCTGGAATACACGCCCGCCTGCGTCATGGTGGGCTTGAGCCCGCGGAACGCCTTCTCGAAACGGCCCGACCACTCGCGCGTCGCGTCGTCGTGATCCCAGTAAAAGCCGTCCACGTAGGACAGTCCCTGGGCGTTCTCCAGGCCGAGCGCACGCAGGTCCGACAGGAAGATCAACAGGGAAACCAGCCGCTGCCCGCCGGCCACGATGCCGAACTCGCGCGCCTGCTTGACCGCATTGACCGTGTCCTGGCCGCCATTGGCCAGCGCCACTACCTGCGCCTTGGAGCTCTGCGCCTGCAGCAGATAGGACGCGAAGTCGGGCGCGTTCAGCGGGTGGCGCACATTGCCGGCCACCGTGCCGCCCAGCGCCTTCACCGCCTTGGCCGTGTCGGCCTCCAGCGAGTGGCCGAACGCGTAGTCGACGGTGATGAAGAACCAGGACTTGCCGCCCTCGCGCACGGTGGCCTTGGCGCCGCCCGCGGACTGCGAGTAGGTGTCGAACATCCAGTGAAAGCCGACCGGCGAGCAGTCCTTGTTGGTCAACGCCGTGGTGGCCGGGCCGGAGAACATCACGACCTTGTTCTTTTCGCGGGCAATGCCCTGCACGGCGAGCGCGACCGCGGAATTGGTTAGGTCGGCAATGGCGGTGACGCCGTCGCGGTCGAACCATTCGCGCGCCCGGGCGGCGCCCACGTCGGCCTTGTTCTGGTTGTCCGCGGACACCAGATCGATCTTCATGCCCTTGCACTCCGCGGCAAGGCAGTCGTCGATGGCCAACTGCGCCGCGGCGACCGAGCCTGCGCCCCCCATGCCGGCGTAGGTGCCGGACATATCCGTCAGAATGCCGATCTTCACTGGCGGCTTGTCCGCCGCATGGGCCTGCCCAAGCAAACCGGCGCCCAGACACAAGCCTGCGGCGAGCCCGCGTGCGTGCAATTTCATGGATTTGTCTCCTGAGTTTTTATGCGCTGAGTAGTAGCGTTGTGGCGCCGTCTTCGCGGCTTGCGGTCCCAGGGCATAGCCCAAGGCCAGCCGAACCAGTGTAGATGTGTGAAAATCAACAAGCAACACCAGAAATGCACATTCCTTGTGCATTCATGCACATACAAAAATGTCGCTGGCGCAACGTGCCGCCGGGGGCCTGGAGCGACGGATCTTGCTTGATTGGGACAGCCTGCGGTATTTCCTGGAAGTGGCCCGCACCCAGCGCGTCAGCGCCGCGGCGCGCAAGCTGGGCGTGGAGCACACCACCGTATCGCGCCGGATCCGGGCGCTGGAAACCGAGCTGGATACGCTGCTATTCGAGAAGTCGCGCAGCGCGGGGTTCGTGCTGACGGACGACGGCCAGCGCCTCTTCGTCCACGCCGAGCAAATGGAAAGCGTGGTGCACACCGCGCGCGAAAACCTGTCCGGCATCGGACAGGCGTTGTCAGGGCACGTGCGCATCGGCGCCACCGAAGGCTTCGGCAGCTACGTGTTGACCCCGCTTGCGGCCGACTTCCAGCGGCGTTATCCGCACATCACGCTGGACATCCTGCCCGTGCCGCGCTTTGTCAGCCTGTCCAAGCGCGAAGCCGACCTGGCCATCACCATCGAACGGCCGCAGCGCGGCCCGTACGTGTGCAGCAAGCTGTGCGACTACACGTTGCGGCTGTACGGCACGCCGGGTTATCTGGCCAACCATGCGCCCATCACTCGCCGCGAAGACCTGGCGGATCACACATTCATTGGGTATGTGGACGAGCTGTTGTTCAGCGAGCGCCTGCGCTATCTGGAAGACCTGCTGCCGGCAAGCAAGGTGGTGTTGCGCAGCACGAGCGTCGTGGCCCAATATCACGCGGCGCTGCAGGGCCAGTCGCTCGCCATCCTGCCGTGCTTCATCGCGGCTCAGGATCCGCGGCTAAAGCCGGTGCTGGAAGACGAGATCGCCATCACGCGCTCGTTCTGGATGTATTGCCATGAAGACCTGCGCAAGCTCAAGCGCGTGACCGCGCTGTGGGAGTTCATCCGCAAATCGGTCTTGAGAAACGCCGACCTGCTGGCAGGCCGGCGCGGGACGATGAAGTATCTGCCCTGACAGACGCGCCCTGACAGCGCCTGTCTTGCTAGGTGTTGTTCTTGGGCGCCTTGACGCGCAGGCGGCGCATCAGCAGGAAGACGGTCAACAGCGCGACGGCGCCGTGGATGGCCCATACCCCCAGACCAAAACTGAGCTTGCCGTTGGAGATCCAGGCGCGCGACAGGTTGATCAGGTTCATATAGAGCAGGCCGACCAGACCGGCGATGAGCAGGTCGCCCGAACGCCCCAGCCGCGGATTCACCGCGCCAAGCGGAATGGCCAGCAGCGCAAGATTCAGCGCCGCGAGCGGCAGCGAAATCCGCCACATCACCTGCGACCAGCTGCTGTTGGTGTTGTCCTCGATCAGTTGCGGCGTGCTGCGCGCCTTGGAGGAACGCTCTGCCGCCGCGCGGGCCTCGGCCACCGGGTCGCCGCCCCCCTTGCTTTCCAGGCGCAGACCGTATTTTTCGAAGTGCACGAGGCGCAGCTCCGGCGTGCCAGGCTTCAGGTCGTAGCGATGCCCTTCGCCCAGCACCAGGAAGCGGTCGCCGTTAGGCAAGGTTTCGATATGCGCGCTGCTCGCGGTCAGCACGCTCAGCCATTCGGGACCGATCTCGCGCGCGAACACATTGCCAAGTTCGTCCGTGGGATTGACCGGGTCTTCGGCAAAGAACACGCGGTTGCCGCCCGAGGACTCGGCGAATTGGCCAGCAGTGACCTTGGACAGGTCCGAGCGCTGCTCGAAGCGTTCGTGGTACTCGCCGATCTGGCGGTAGGCCCAGGGCGAGGCCACCAGCGTAAGACCCGCCACGGCGATCGCGACAGGGACCGCCACGCGCAGCACGGGCTTGAGCCAGTCGGCCAGCGACAGGCCGCTGGCAAACCACACCACCATTTCGGATTCGCGGTAGTTGCGCGTGACCGTGGTCAGCACGGCAATGAAGATCGATACAGCCAGAATGGTCGGCAGCGCGGTGATGGTAGAGAGCGCGGCAAGCACCACCACCACGTCCGCTCCGATGTTGCCTCCCGCGGCCTCGCCGAGCAGGCGCACGAGAAGCACGCTGAGCCACACGACGAGCAACGTGGAAAAGACAACGCCAGCGTGACTGGTGATCTCGCTGACGACAGAGCGTTTGAATAGAGACATGGGAGAATATGCGGGATAATCGACCGCATCATACACAGACGCACACGGGAAACCCTCATGGAATTTAGCACACAGACCACTGCTTCCCTGCACCAGGTCAAAACCGCCGCCCTCGCCGTCGGCGTGTACGCGGACGGCGTGTTGAGCCCCGCCGCCGACATCATCGACCGCGCCTCGAATGGCGCCGTCCGTGCGGTAGTCAAAAGTGAATTCCGCGGTCGCGCTGGCTCGACCCTGACGCTGCGCACGCTGCCGGGCGTCTCCGCGCAGCGCGTCGTCCTGGTTGGCCTGGGCAAGCAGGATGAATATTCCGCCCGCACTCACGCGTCGGCCGAACAGGCATTTGCCTCGGCCTGCGTCTCGGCCCAACTCACCGAAGGCGTGTCCACGCTGGTCGCCAATCCCATCGCCGGCATCGACGTCATTACGCGCGCCCGCAGCGCCGCGATCGCGGCCGGCGGCGCGGCCTACTACTACGACGCAAGCTTCGGCAAGCCCGACCGCGACGCGCGCCCCAAGCTCAAGAAGATCGTGCAGGTCGTCGAGCGCGCCGATGCCACGCAAGCCCAGAAAGGCCTGCGCGAAGGCAGCGCCATCGCCAACGGCATGGAACTGACCCGCACGCTGGGCAACCTGCCGGGCAACATCTGCACCCCTACCTATCTGGGCGACACCGCCAAACGCCTGGCGCGCGAATTCAAGTCGCTGAAGGTCGAGGTCATGGACCGCAAGCAGGTCGAAGCGCTGGGCATGGGCTCGTTCCTGTCCGTCGCCCGCGGCTCCGAGGAAGCGCTGCGCTTCATCGTCCTGCGCCACGCCGGCGCCAAGACCGCCAAGAAGGGCGCCAAGTCCGCGCAGGGCCCGATCGTGCTGGTCGGCAAGGGCATCACGTTCGACGCCGGCGGCATCTCGCTCAAGCCCGCGGCCACCATGGACGAAATGAAGTACGACATGTGCGGCGCCGCCAGCGTGCTGGGCTCGTTCCGCGCCCTGGCCGAACTGGAACTGCCGCTGGACGTCGTCGGCCTGATTCCCGCTTGCGAGAACCTGCCCAGCGGCAAGGCCAACAAGCCTGGCGACGTCGTCACCAGCATGGCCGGCCTCACCATCGAGATCCTGAACACCGACGCCGAGGGCCGCCTGGTCCTGTGCGACGCCCTCACCTACGCCGAACGCTTCAAGCCGTCTGCCGTGATCGACATCGCCACGCTGACCGGCGCCTGCGTCGTCGCGCTGGGCAACGTCAACACAGGCCTGTTCTCGAAGGACGACGCGCTGGCCGACGCCCTGGCGTCCGCGGGCCGCCGTGCGCTGGATACCGCCTGGCGCATGCCCATGGACGACGCCTACCAGGAACAGCTCAAGTCCAATTTCGCCGACCTCGCCAACATCGGCGGTCCTCCGGCCGGCGCCGTCACCGCGGCCTGCTTCCTGTCCCGCTTTGCCAAGGCTTACCCCTGGGCGCACCTGGACATCGCCGGCACGGCCTGGCGCGGCGGCAAGGACAAGGGCGCAACCGGCCGTCCGGTGCCGCTCCTGATGCAATACCTGCTGGACCAGGTTTGAAGCGACTGACGCCGAAAGCCCCATGACGCGCATCGATTTCGCATTCGGCGCGCCCGACCGCCTGCGCATGGCCTGCCAGGTCGTGCGCAAGCGCGTCCTGGCAGGCCAGCGGCTGGTGGTGTACTGTAAAGACGGTTCGCGCCTGGCGGCGTTCGACCGGATGCTGTGGGCGTTCGACGACACGGCGTTCGTGCCGCACGTATTGGCAAACGATCCGCTGGCCCCTGAAACGCCGGTCGTGCTTACCGCCGGAGAACCGCTGCAGGCCTTGCAGGCGGCAGGGCAGCCCGATCAGCCGCAGCCCTGGCTGCTGAATCTGGACGACGATTGCCCACCCGGCTTCGACGCTTTCGAACGCCTCCTTGAAATCGTCTCGGACGATCCGGACGACAAGCAGGCGGCCAGGCAGCGCTGGCGTACCTACCAGACGGCCGGTCATGTGCCGCAAAGCCACGACCTGAGCCGCAAGGCCCAAGGCGGCTGAACCGTCCCCCCACGCGCGCCCGCGCGCCGCGTCCACCAGAATCTCGGGAGTTTCCATGCCCGCTCGCACACCCGACCCCGGCATCCCCACCCTGACTCATCGCGCCGAGCCCTCGTTCCACGACCCGGCGGACGACGACGCCGATGCGCCGCTCTTGACCGAACTGGCCGACGAGGCCGGCCCGGTTTACGAGCACGACCCGTTCCCCGTGCTGACGGACGTGGCCGACGACGACGGGCCGCCGGAGCCAGCCGCCGCCCCTGCACTGCGCGCCCTGCCGGACGCCACCGTGCTTGCCGCCCGCTTGCAGGCCGAGGTGGAACAGGTCATGCGACAGGCGCTTGCCGACGCCGTGACGCAATTACAGGCGCGCATGGATGCGGAATTGCCTGCTATTGTTTCCCGTGTGCTCAATGAGGTCAGGCAAGGCTGACTGGATTCTTCAGGGAACTGTAAGGTATCCTTCGCATCTAAGCCTTCTAGGCAATCACCATACTTGCCGTATACAGGAGTTCTCCATGAACGAATATCGTCCGTCCCCTTTTAACCGTTCCGGCGGTGTCGCCGGCGCGCCGGGCGAGGTCGCTCGCAACCAGGTCCTGCGCAATACGTACTGGCTCCTTGCCCTGTCGCTGATCCCGACGGTGCTGGGCGCGGCCGTCGGCCTCTACACCGGCATCAACCGCGTCATGGGCGCCAGCCCCGGCCTGTCGGCCATCGTCTTCCTGGTCGGCGCCTTCGGCCTGATGTTCGCCATCGAGAAGAACAAGAACAGCTCGCTGGGCGTGGTTCTGCTTCTGGCGTTCACGTTCTTCATGGGCGTCATGCTTTCGCGTCTGCTTGGCTTCGTGATGGGCATGAGCAACGGTTCGCAGCTCGTCATGACGGCGTTCGGCGGCACCGCGATCGTGTTCGGCACCATGGCCACCCTGGCCACGACCATCAAGCGCGATCTGTCGGGACTGCAGAAATTCCTGTTCATCGGCGCGGTCGTGATCCTGGTCGCGGCACTGGCCAACATCTTCCTGCAATTGCCGGCCCTGATGCTGACCATCTCGGTGCTCGCCATCGTGATCTTCTCGGCGTTCATGCTGGTGGACCTGCAGCGCGTGGTCAACGGCGGTGAGACCAACTACGTCTCGGCCACCCTGGCCATCTACCTGGACGTCTACAACGTCTTCTCGAACCTGCTGATGCTGCTGGGCATCTTCGGCGGCAACCGCGAGTAACGCGCCGTCGTCAGACCAGCACTGAAAGGGCCTGCATGCACATGTAGGCCCTTTTTCATTGGGCCGCCCCCTTTCCTCTTGAATAGCCGGAGCCTTGCCATGCCTGACCGCCGCCGCTTCCTGCAGACCACCGCCAGCGCAGCCCTATTCGGGGCCGCGTGGCCGGCATGGGCAGCCACACCGGGGCAGGCCATGCTCAAGCGCCCGATTCCGTCGTCGGGCGAGACCCTGCCCGTGGTGGGCCTGGGCACCGCGGACACGTTCAACGTGTCGCCCGGCGACGCCGCGGCCATGACGCCGCTGGCCCAGGTGCTTGAAACGCTCATGAAGGCGGGCGGCAGCCTGATCGACACGGCGCCCAGCTATGGCGAGGCCGAAGCCGTCACCGGCGCCCTCGTGGCCCGCGAAGGCGGCCTGCGCGAGCGCGTGTTCCTGGCGACCAAGATCAGCACGCGCGGCCACGAATCCGCGATGCGCCAGGTCCGGGAATCGCAACAGGCACTGCGCAGCGACAAGCTGGACCTGATCCAGGTCCATAATCTGATCGACACCCGCAACCAGCTCGCCTTGCTGCGCGATCTGAAACAGCAGGGGGTGACGCGCTACATCGGCATCACGCATTACACGGACCATGCGCACGACGACCTGACCGAGCTGGTCGAAAAGGAAAAGCCCGATTTCCTGCAGGTGAACCTGTCGATCGCCTCGCGCAGCGCCGAAAAACGCCTGCTGCCCGCGTGCCAGGCCAACGGCGTCGCGGTGTTGATCAACCGGCCGTTCGAAGACGGCGCGCTGTTCCGCCAGGTCAAGGGCGTGGCGCTGCCCAAGCTGGCCGCCGAGATCGATTGCACCTCCTGGGCGCAGATCTTCCTGAAGTTCATCATTGGCCATCCCGCCGTCACGGCTGTCATCCCCGCCACGTCCAAGCCCGCCAACATGGCGGACAATGCACGCGCCGGCTTTGGCCGCCAGCCCGACGCCGCCCTGCGCGACCGCATCGCCGCACTGCTCGCCTGACGCGATGGCGGCCGCTCCTCTGTCCTGGCGTGCCCGTGCCGCACGGGCGCTGAGCATCCAGGAAACCGAGCTCGCGCCTGCCGCGTGCGGCTTCGCGTTCTTCTTTTTCCTTTTCTGCGGTTATTTCATGCTGCGCCCCATTCGAGAAACGATGGGGATCCAGGCGGGCGTGAACCAGCTGCAATGGCTGTTCACCGCCACCTTCCTAGCCACGCTGGCCGTCGTGCCGCTGTTTGGCTGGATATCCAACCGCGTGCCGCGTGCCACGCTGGTGACCTGGGTCTACGCCATCTTCGCGCTGACGATGGTGGGCTTTGCCGCCCTGCTCCACCTGCAACCCGGCAGCGTCTGGGCCGCGCGCGCGTTCTACGTCTGGCTATCGGTGTTCAACCTGTTCGTCGTCTCCATCGCCTGGAGCCTCATGGCCGACGTGTTCCGCATGGAATCGGCCAAGCGGCTGTTCGCGCTGATCGCCGCGGGCGCCAGCGCGGGCGGCCTTTGCGGCCCGCTGCTTGGCGCCCTGCTGGCAGGCGTGCTGGGCCCGCCGGGCTTGCTGGTGCTGTCGGCCCTGCTGCTGACCGCCACGCTGCCGCTCAAGCAATGGCTGCTGGCCTGGCGCGCCGCATCCCGGCCCGGCGTCGGCCTTGCAGACATGCAGCGTC
This sequence comes from Achromobacter mucicolens, assembly GCF_902859725.1. Taxonomy (GTDB): domain Bacteria; phylum Pseudomonadota; class Gammaproteobacteria; order Burkholderiales; family Burkholderiaceae_B; genus Achromobacter; species Achromobacter mucicolens. The sequence continues at coordinate 91,119 of NZ_CADIJP010000020.1, forward strand.
CCATCGAAGGCGGCATCCTGGCCGGGCTGTCGCGCATCTTCCAGTCCCGTTACCTGCTGGGCATTTCCCTGCTTGTCGTGCTGCTGGCCACCCTGAACACCTTTCTCTACATGGAACAGGCGCGGCTGGTCGCCGACGCGTTCCCCGACACCGCCCAGCGCATCCGGGTCTTCAGCGCGCTGGATTTCACCGTGCAGACGCTCGCGCTGCTGTCGCAGATCTTCATCACCGGGCGCGTGGCCGCCCGCCTGGGATTGCGGTTCCTGCTGACTGCCGTCCCGCTGGCGGTGGCGGTCGCCTTTCTGGCGCTGGCGGCCTTCCCCGTGTTCGCCGTGCTGGCAGCCGCCATGATCCTGCGCCGCGCCGGCGAGTATGCGCTGATCCGGCCAGGGCGCGAGATGCTGTTCACCGCAGTCTCGCCCGAGGACAAGTACAAGACGAAGAACGTCATCGACACCGTGGTCTATCGCGGCGGCGACGCCGCCAGCGGCTGGGTCAAGGCCGGCATCGACACGCTGGGTTACGGCGCGGCACTGATCGCCCTATTGGGCGCAGTCGTGGCGCTGTGCGCGGCTGCGGTGGGTCATGGTTTGGGCAAGCAGGCCGATAGGCGAAACAGCGACCTTCATTAGATTTAAATAAACAACCATGTGATTCAACCAAACGGCAGCCGCGGCGTGCGGTCGCACAATGGCGCAGCCCTCAACGCCTCGGGAATCGTCATGAAACGCTCTGCCTGCCTTGCCGCCCTGTTGCTTTGCCTCGCCGCCCCTCTTGCGCACGCCGATTACCCCGAACGCGCCATCACGCTGATCGTGCCGGCCGCCGCGGGCGGCAATGCCGACATCACGGCCCGCCTCATCGGCCAGGAAATGAGCCGCCTGCTTGGACAGCCGGTCGTCGTTGAAAACCGCGTGGGCGCCGGCGGCCGCATCGGCACGCAAGCCGTGGTCCGGGCCCCCGCGGACGGTTACACCATCGGCTATGCCCACGTAGGCACGCTGGTGCTGCACCGTTATCTCTTCAAGCAGCAGATGTACGACCTGGACCGTGACCTCAAGCCGATTGGCCTGGTCGCCGAGACGCCCAACGTGATCGTCGTGAACGCCGCCTCGCCGTATCGGGACCTGAAAGGCTTCATCCAAGCCAGCCGCGCCCAGCCGGACCGCCTGACCATGACCTCGGCGGACCCGGGCACGACCAGCGAAGTGGGCGTCAAGCTCTTCATTGCCCAGACCGGCGCCGCCGTGCGCCAGATTCCGTACAAGGCCACCGCCGCGCAGCTCTCGGACCTGCTTGGCGGCCATGTGGATTCCATGATGGAAAACCTGCCGCCGTTGATCGGCAATCTGAAGGACGGGCGCCTGCGCGCGCTGGCCGTCACGACCCGCAAGCGCGCCGCCTCCAACCCTGACGTGCCGACGGTGGCCGAACAAGGCTATCCCGATTACGAGCAGTCGGCGTGGAGCGCGCTGGTGGCGCCGGCAGGCACCCCGGCCGCCGCGATCTCGCGGCTGAACGCCGCGCTGAATCAGGCGCTGCGCTCCGACGCCGTGAGCCGGGAATTGCGCAGCCGGTCCCAGGAGCCCCTGGGCGGCACGCCGCAGGATGTTCAGGCCCAGATCAATAAGGAGCTGCCCAAGTGGGAAAGCATCATCAAGGCCGCCACGCTGGATTGACCCGCGCCCCCGTGCGCCCGACGCCTTCCCCCGGAGCCGCCGCATGGCCAGCGTAACCCGCGAGGATTTTTCCGTTGCCGCCGCCACCAACGCGTCGGCTTACCGGCGCATCACGATTCCCGTCCTGCGGATCGAGGCAGGCCCGGGACCCGCCGTCGCGCTGATCGCCGGCGTGCACGGCGACGAATGGGAAGGCCAGGCAGCCATCCTGGATTTGTGGCATCAGTTGCCCGACATCCTGCAGCGCGGCACCGTCTATCTGCTGCCCGCGGTCAACGCGGAAGCATCGCTTGCCGGCACCCGGCTGTCCCCCTCCGACGGCGGCAACCTGAACCGCGCCTTCCTCGGCGAGCCGGCGCGCGGCTACACCGAAAGCGTGGCAGCCGCCCTGGAAGCGCGGCTGTTGCCTCGCGTGCAGGCCCTGGTGGACGTGCACAGCGGCGGCGCGTCGCTGCGCTACCTGCCGTCGTCGGTCATCACCCGCTACGGCAACGATCCCTACGACGAACGCCTGCCCGCGCTCGCGCGCGCGTTCGGGCTGCCCGACTGCGTGTTCTTTCGTGGCGGCGAAGCCGGTTCCATGCCCGCCGCAGCCAGCCGGCACGGCGTGCTGCGCCTGTCTGCCGAGATCGGCGGCGGCCGAGAGACCAGCCAGTTGCTGGCGGACCGTTGCCGAGACGGATTGCTGGGCTGCCTGGCCGAACTGGGACTGCTGCATGACCGGGCGCCCGCCTCTGCCGCGCAAGTCCGCCTCTACGACCTCGACACGCCCGCCGCGACGCTGCGGTCACGTGAGTCCGGCGTCTTCGTCCCCGCCGTGGAACTGGGACAAGCCGTGGCCGCGCACCAGCGCATCGGCCGCCTGATCGAACCGGCACGGCCCGACTCCCCGCCGCGCGCCCTGCTCAGCCCGCAAGCCGGCACGGTGGTATGCCTTCGACCCATCGCGCGCAGCGACGACGGCGATTGCCTGCTGCAGGTCGCCCCCGCCCTCCCCTTGGACGCTCTTGCAACAAGATACTGACTCATGCAGATGAACCCCAGATTGACCGGCCTGCGCTGCATCCGCTGCGCAACCCTTTGGCCAGCGGGCGACTACCCCGAAGGCTGCCCCGCTTGCCTGGCGGCCGGCCACCCCGCCACGCTGGAGTGCCAGTATGACGCGCACGCGGTGGACGAGGCCATGCCCCTGCCCATCCTGTCGCCCGTGACGTTGGGCGAAGGCGGCACACCTTGCCTTGCCGCGCCCGACCTGGCGCGTGATGAAGGCCTGGGCGCGTTGTGGCTCAAGTGCGAAAGCGCCAATCCCACAGGCAGCCACAAGGACCGCATGTCGGCGCAGCTGGTATCGCGCGCGCGGCTGGCCGGCGCCACCCGCGTGGCGGCGGCTTCCAGCGGCAACGCGGGCGTGTCGCTGGCCGCCTACTGCGCCGCGGCAGGCTTAGAGGCCGACATCGCCATCACCCGCAACTGCCCGCCACTGCAACGCGAAGCCATGGAGCGCTTCGGCGCGCGGCTGCGGGCGTTCGAAGACAGCCTGGGCCGCTGGCCCTACGTGGCCGACCTGTGCCGCAACCACGGCGCGTTCGCGGGCACGAACTACCTGAATCCGCCGGTGGGCACGCATCCCTACGGCGTTGAAGGCTACAAGCCCATCGCCCAGGAGATCCTGGACGACTGCGGCGTGCCCACGGACATCATCGTGCCGACGGCGCGCGGCGACCTGCTGTGGGGCATCTACCTGGGCTGGCAGCATCTCTTGGCGGCCGGCCGCATTACGCGCCTGCCCCGGCTGCACGCCGTGGAACCCTACGCTCGTCTGTCGCGCGCACTCACGACCGGCGATGCCCGAGGCCAGTGGGAAAGCGCGACACAGCAGTACTCCATTGCGGGCGGCACCTGCACGCTGCAGGCCCTGGAGGCGCTGTCGCGCTCGGGCGGCATGCCGGTGGAGACGTCCGATGCGCAAGCCGGCGACGCGCGCCTGCGCCTTGAACGCATGGGCCTGGGTGCGGAACTATCGTCGGCCGCCGCATTGGCGGCCGTGGCGCGGCTCAGGCGCGCCGGCAAGCTCGATGCGGAGTCGGCGGTGGTGTTGATGCTGACCTCGGACGGGCGCCGGGGCTGACCGCCACCGCTACACGCCGAATCGATCGATCAGCGGGGCCAGGGCGGCGCGCAGGCACGTCGCCCAGAACTTGCCGGCTTCGGACAAGGGGCGGCTGCCATGCACGATCATGTGGCATTCGAAATGCACGGAGGCTTGAAGCGGCCGGAAGCTGAGTCCCGCGGCCTCCATGCCTAGCGCCGTCGCCGGATTGGCGATGCCCACGCCATGCCCCGCCAGCGCAAGCTGACAGACCGTGCTGGAATACGGCGTCTCGATCGCGACACGCAAGCTTTGGCCGGCCTGACGCAACAGCGCATCCAGCCGCTTGCGCGACCCGTCCTCGGCGTTCAGCGCAATCACATCGACTTCGGCCAGTTGCGAGAAATTCACCGATTCCAGACGCGCCAGCGCGTGTCCGGCCGGAAACACCGCCACCGCCCGCAAGCTTGCTAGACGATGCCCGCGCAGCCCTTCCAGTTCGGACTCGTCGGCCACTGCCGCCAGATCCAGCTCGCCAGACACCACCATGTCGCGCAAGGTATTGGAATCGCGTATCTGCAAGTAAAGCGGCGTATCGGGGTAGCGCACGCGAAAGCGCGAGATGGCATCGGTGACGATGGCGCCGCTGTAGGCGTGGATGCAGCCGATCCGCAGCCGCGGCTGCGCGGCGCCGCGGATCGCCCGGATCTTGCGTCCCAGGCTTTCCAGTCCAACATTCAGGCGGCGGATCTCTTCGTACAGAAGGGTAGCCTCGGGCGTGCGTTGCATTCGCTGGCGCACGCGCTCGAAAAGGCGCAGCTCGATGCTGGCTTCCAGCGCGGCCAGCGTCGCGCTGACGGTTGCGGGCGACACGTCCAGACGCCGAGCGGCAGCGGTCACGCTTTCGGTTTCGTAGACCGTGCGGAAGGTTTCGACCTGCTTGAGCGTGAACGTCATGAGGCCGGGCCGCAATCAGATGCGCTGCAGGTCCAGCAGCACGCGCCGCGTGGAAAGCGGACGGCCCGCCAGAATTTCGGCCAGGCGCGCGCGCAGATCGCTGCGCAGCGCGGGCTCGATCACCGGATCGTCGAAATCGGGAGGCGCTTCGTCCACGCCGTAGCCCGTCTCGCGCAGCAGAGTCCACTCAAAGCGGCGCAGCGCACCGGCCGCGCGGGTGCCGGCGGACAATTGCTGCAGGGCCATGTCATACGCATCGAACAGCAGCGGGTGGGCGTCCTCGCGGGGCAGAAGGCGCAGCAGCAGTTCGTTCATGTACCACGCCGACATCAGCGCGGCGCCAGCCAGCGGCCGGATGCCGGCGATCTCGGCGCGGGTCAGCGTCTTGACCTCGCCGTTGCCGGTCCATGACAGCAGCAGCGGCTGAAAGGCTGACAGGACGGGGCGCAAAACGGAATAAGGGCGCTTGGCGCCCTTGGCGACCATGGCGACGCAGCCATGATCGCGAGAGAAGGTCTGAACAATCAGGGAGGTTTCACGCCACGCCGTGGCGTGGAGCATGAACCCCGGGCGATCCTGGACGCGTGGCGCCCGTCTACTCATAACCCAGATCGCGCAGCGCACCCTCGCGGTCGGACCAGCCCTTGCGCACCTTGATGTAGACCTCCAGATGCACGGGTTTGTCCAGCAGCTTGGCGATGTCCTGCCGCGCCTCCGTGGCGATCCGCTTCATGTGCATGCCGCCGGTGCCCAGCAGGATCGGCTTGTGGCTGTCGCGTTCGACGACGACACAGGCATTGATGGTGGCGCCCTTGGCAGTCTCTTCCCATTGCTCGATGACGACCGTGCAGCCATACGGCAGTTCGTCGCCCACCAGGCGGAAGATCTTCTCGCGCACGAGTTCGGCCGCGATGAAGCGCATGGGACGATCGGTGAGCGTATCTTCCTCGAACATCGGCTCGCCTTCCGGCAGGCGCGATGCGATTTCGTCGAGCAGTTGATCCAGTTGCTGGTTCTTGGTGGCGCTGACAGGCACCACCGCGCCGAACGGATGCTGCGCCATGATCTTGGAGACGAACGCGAACAGGTCGTCGCGGTTCTTCAGGGCGTCGATCTTGGACACCACCAGAATCGTGCGCTCGGGATTGGGCAGGAGCGGCAGCAGCTTGGCGTCGCCCTCAGACCACTTGCCGGCTTCCACCACATGCACCACCACGTCGACGTCGGCCAGCGCCTGCGTCACGACGCGGTTCATCATGCGGTTCATCGCCCCCCCGTGGCGGGTCTGGAAACCCGGAGTATCGACGAACACGAACTGTTCGTGCTCGCGCGTGAGCACACCGTGGATGCGGTGGCGGGTGGTCTGCGCCTTGCGCGACACGATGGAGATCTTGGAACCGATCAGGGCGTTCGTCAGCGTGGATTTGCCCACATTGGGGCGGCCAACGATGGCAACGAAGCCGGTACGAAAAGGGGTATCGCTCATTTAGTCTCTTGAGCCACTGCCACGGGCAGCGACAATTGCGCGGTTTTGCGCGCCTTGCCCGATTTGCGGGCAGCCTTGGCGGCCGGGCTGACGGCCAGCGCGGCCTCGAGCGCCAGCTTGGCCGCAGATTGCTCGGCGGCGCGACGGCTGGCGCCAGGCGCCATCACCTTGATATCGAGCGCCGGAATGGCGCATTCGACTTCGAACTGTTGGCTGTGAGCCGCGCCGTGCGTGGCCACCACCGTATACAGCGGCAGGGCCATCTTGCGGCCCTGCAGGAATTCCTGGAGCAAGGTCTTGGCGTCCTTGCCAAGCGTCTTGGGATCCACCGACGCCAGAACCGGCTGATACTGGCGCACGATCACGCGGCGCGCCGCGTCAAAGCCCGCATCCAGGAAGACGGCGCCGAAGATGGCCTCGACCGTGTCGGCCAGGATGGAAGGCCGGCGGAATCCGCCGCTCTTGAGCTCGCCCTCGCCAAGGCGCAGGTACTGGGACAACTCCAGCCGCTGGGCGATGTCGGCCAGCGATGCCTGTTTGACCAGGTTGGCGCGCAGGCGCGACAGATCGCCTTCGTCGATCTTCGAGTAGCGTTCGAACAGCATCGCCGCCACGACGAAGTTCAGCACGGAATCCCCAAGGAATTCCAATCGCTCGTTATGGCGCGCCCCGTGACTGCGGTGCGTCAGCGCCTGTTCAAGCAAGGCTGGATCACCGAAGTGGTGATCCAGGCGGTTTTCTAGCGTGGCTAGCGACATAATCAGTTGAATCGGCCGATGCGGCTCAGATCGCTGAAGTTCATCCAGATGAAGAAGGCGCGGCCGACGATGTTGGCTTCCGGGACAAACCCCCAATACCGGCTATCCGCGCTGTTGTCCCGATTATCGCCCATGGCGAAATAATTCCCTTCGGGTACTTTGCAGCGTACCCCATTGTGGCTGTATTGGCAGTTTTCGCGGTAGGGAAAACGCCACTCCTGCGGGGTATAGCGCTGAGGAACGTTCTCATCGAGCAGGATCTTGTGCTCAACGTCGCCCAACTTCTCTTTATATTGCGCAATATAAGACACACGATCCGGTTCAAAATAGTCGCCATCGCGCACATGCGGCACCAGCTCACCATTGACATACAGCTTCTTGTCGATGTATGCGACCTCGTCGCCGGGCAAGCCCACCACGCGCTTGATGTAATCGACGTCCGGATCCACCGGATACCGGAACACGAACACGTCGCCGCGCTGCGGCGAGCCGATGGGGACGATCTTCTTGTCGATCACCGGCAGGCGAAGGCCATAGCTGAATTTGTTCACCAGAATCAAATCGCCCGATTGCAGCGTGGGCAGCATCGATCCGGACGGAATGCGAAACGGCTCGACGACGAACGAGCGCAGCATGAACACGAACAGAATGACGGGGAAAAAGCTGACCGCGTACTCGACCCACCAGGGCACGCGCCGGGCGGTGTCGCCAGCTTCGCGCCGCAGGCGCTCGGCCTCTTGCGCGTCACCCACCAACGCCGTGTCGTACTGCGCCATCGCGGCCTGCGCCCGGCGCTCTCGCCCCTTGCGCAGCACGGCCAGATCGAGCGCCCAGATGACGCCGGTAACCACCAGCAGAATAAAAAGGATCAGGGCAAAGTTCCAACTCATCAGCTAATCGCCTTCTGGGGTTCTATTTGTCTTCCACTTGCAGGATGGCAAGGAACGCCTCCTGCGGAATTTCCACGCTGCCCACCTGCTTCATGCGCTTCTTGCCCGCCTTCTGCTTTTCAAGCAGCTTCTTCTTGCGCGAGATATCGCCGCCGTAGCACTTGGCCAACACGTTCTTGCGCAGCGCCTTCACGTTCTCGCGCGCAATGATTTCCGCGCCAATGGCGGCCTGGATGACCACGTCGAACATCTGGCGCGGGATCAGGCCGCGCATGCGCGTGACCACATCGCGCGCGCGGTGGCGCGCATTGCTGCGGTGGACGATGACGGCCAGCGCGTCGACGCGGTCGTTGTTGATCAGCAGGTCGACGCGCACCACGTCCGCGGAGCGATACTCCAGGAATTCGTAGTCCATCGACGCATAGCCGCGCGATACCGACTTCAGCTTGTCGAAAAAGTCGAGCACGATTTCGGCCAGCGGGATCTCATACACCAAATGGACCTGGCGGCCGTGGTAGCTCATGTTGACCTGCACGCCGCGCTTGTTGTTGCACAGCGTCATGACCGGGCCCACATAGTCCTGCGGCATGAACAGCGTGACCTTCACGATGGGCTCGCGGATGTCCTGGATCTTGCCGATCTCGGGCATGCGCGAGGGGCTTTCCACGGTGATCACGGACCCGTCGCGCTGCTCGACCTCGTACACCACCGACGGCGCGGTGGTGATGATGTCCATGTCGAATTCGCGCTCCAGGCGCTCCTGCACGATTTCCATGTGCAAGAGGCCCAGGAAGCCGCAGCGGAACCCGAAGCCCAGCGCTTGCGACACCTCGGGCTCGAACATCAGCGCGGCGTCATTGAGCTTGAGCTTTTCGAGCGAATCGCGCAGTTGGTCGTATTCGGAGCTTTCGACCGGATACAGGCCGGCGAACACCTGCGGCTTGACTTCCTTGAAGCCCGGCAGCGGGTTGGCGGCCGGCTTGTTGGCCAGCGTCACCGTGTCGCCGACCTTCGCGTCTTCCAGTTGCTTGATGCCGGCAATGATAAAGCCCACCTCGCCCGCCGACAGATGCGGACGCTGCTGCGACTTGGGCGTGAACACGCCCGTCTGCTCGCACAGGTGGGTGGCGCCGGAAGCCATCAGCAGGATCTTGTCCTTGGGCTTGAGCACGCCGTTGATGATGCGCACCAGCATGACCACGCCGACGTAGTTGTCGAACCACGAATCGATGATCAGCGCCTGCAGCGGCGCATCGGGATCGCCTTTGGGCGCGGGAACGCGGGCAACGATGGTTTCCAGGATCTCGTCGATGCCCATGCCGGTCTTGGCGCTGGCCAGCACCGCGTCCGAGGCATCAATGCCGATCACGTCCTCGACTTCCTGGCGCGCGCCTTCGGGATCGGCCTGTGGCAGGTCCATCTTGTTCAGGACCGGCACGACTTCCACGCCCAGCTCGATCGCGGTGTAGCAGTTGGCCACGGTCTGCGCTTCCACGCCCTGCGACGCGTCCACCACCAGCAGCGCGCCTTCGCAGGCGGACAGGGAACGGCTGACTTCGTACGAGAAGTCCACGTGCCCCGGGGTGTCGATCAGGTTCAGGTTGTAAATCTTGCCGTCCTGCGCCTTGTAATGCAGGGCAGCCGTCTGGGCCTTGATGGTGATGCCGCGCTCGCGCTCGATTTCCATGGAATCGAGAACCTGCGCCGACATCTCGCGATCCGCCAGTCCGCCGCAGCGCTGGATCAGGCGATCGGCCAGGGTCGACTTGCCATGATCGATGTGGGCAATGATGGAAAAGTTGCGGATATGCTGCATGCTTGAATTTATAAGGGACGGAACAGACGGCATATTGCCGGGAGACACCGCCGCCGGAGTGTGCACGGCCGACGTGTGAGGCGCTGACGGGCTAGGCCCGGACAAAACTGAGGGGGCGCCTGGCGCCCCCTCTTGCGGCAACCAGCCATTTTAGCCGGTCTTGAGCCATTTTATTTGTCACGGCTGCGCCCCGGGACAAAAAGCGCCCTGAGATGCCAGCGCCCGGCTGTTTCGACCGAGCCGCCGGCCGGACCTGGCGCCCACGGGCACCGGCCGGCAGGGCTGTCACATCACTTGCCGGCAGGCACCGCCACCCATTGCGTCTGGTCGCCGCGGCGCACCAGCAGACCCGTCGCGCGGCTCTTGTCCAGCTTGGCAACCAGTTCGCCGAACTGCTTGGCGCCGGTCACGTCGGTGTCGTTCAGGGCCAACACGATGTCGCCTTCCTGCAGGCCCGCCTTCCCGGCCGCGCCATCGGCAACCTTCACCTGGACGCCGCCCTTGATGCGCAGCTTCTTCTGGACATCGGCCGGCACGTCGATGACGCTCAGGCCCAGCGCGTTGGTGACTTCGGGCTCGGGCGCGGGCTTCTTGCCGGCGCCTGCCGCCTTCTCGGCCGGGATCTCACCGACCTTGACCGACAGCGTCATGCTCTTGCCCTTGCGCCAGATTTCCATGTCGGCGCGCGTGCCCGGCTTGGTCTCACCGACAATGCGCGGCAGATCGGACCAGCGCTTGATGGGTTCCTTGTTGAACTTCAGGATCACGTCGCCCGGCTGCACGCCCGCCTGCTCGGCAGGGCCTTCAGCTTCGACGCTGCTGACCAGCGCGCCTTCGGCCTTGGGCAGGCCGATGGCCTCGGCCACATCCTTGCCGACTTCGCCGATCTGCACGCCGACGCGGCCGCGCGTGACCTTGCCCGTCGTGCGCAGTTGCTCCACGACGCGCATGGCTTCGTCGATCGGAATGGCCAGCGAGATGCCCATGAAGCCGCCGCTGCGCGAGATGATCTGGGAGTTGATGCCCACGACCTCGCCGTCCAGGTTGATGAGCGGGCCTCCCGAATTGCCGGGATTGACCGCAACGTCGGTCTGGATGAACGGCAGGTATTCGCCGGTATCGCGGCCGATGGCGCTGACGATGCCGGAGGTCACGGTGGAGTCCAGGCCGAACGGCGAGCCGATGGCCAGCACCCACTGCCCCTTCTTCAGCGTCTTCGGGTTGCCGATAACCAGCGGCGTCATGTCCTTGGCTTCGATCTTGATGAGCGCCACGTCAGTGCGCTCGTCCGTACCGATGACCTTGGCCTTGAACTCGCGTCCGTCGGTCAGCGTGACATAGATGTCCGTCGCGTCGACCACGACGTGGTTGTTGGTCAGAATATAGCCGTCGGCTGAGATGAAGAAGCCCGACCCCACGCCGCGCGGAACCGTACGCTCTTCAGGCGGCGTCGGCTGCGGACGCTGGCGCGGATTGGGCGATTGGCCGGGCGGCTGGAATTCGGGACCGAAGAACCAGCGGAACAGCTCGTAGGGATCGCTGCCGCCGGGGCCATTGCCCCCGCGCACGGGCACGGTGGCCGTGGTGCGGATGTTGACGACGGCCGGATCGGCCTTTTCAACGATGGCCGTGAAATCGGGCAAACCGACCGCGGCGGGCGCCGTCGTCTGCGCCACCGTCACGGGCACGTAGGCGGTGGACAGCATGGTCCCCGCCGCGACAGCCGCCAGAAAGCGCCGGAAAAAAGCGTTCGAGACCGTCATTGCTTTCATATGTCACTCCGAAATTGCTGCTTGCGGAACGGCGGGAATCATTTGGCCCCGCCCTCCGCGGGTGCGGCTGCCGCGGGTGCGGGCGGCACGTACTCAGTGGCTTGCGCAAGTTGTTCCAGCGTGGCGGCGGGCACTTCGCCAACCGCCGTCAACCAGAAGTCCGCGATGCGCGCGCCATAGACGTTGATCGCGCCGCGCTGCGACGCGCCATGCAACGGCTGGTGGTTGCGCTGGCTGTCGTAGGGCTCGATGAAGACCGAAATCGCCGCCAGGCCGTCGGACAGCACCATCTGGCTGACGGGCGATCCGCGCTTCATGGCGCGCGACACCTGCATGATCGTCTTGAAGCCATCAGGCGCCGGAATGCGCCACCCCTGGGCCGCAAGGTCCACGGGCTTCATGTTGGCCTCGAGCACCTTCCAGTCACGCGTGTTCCAGCGCGAAGACAGCGACTGCGGATCCACTTCGGAACCCAATCGCAGCGAAGTGAACGAAACCTGCTCGACCACGCCGCGCGCGGCGTTCAGCGTCTGGGCCTTCAGCAGCAAATTGGTTTCGACGTCCGCGCACAGGCGATAGCCATAGCGCAGCTTGTCCAGCGGTTCGATCGTGATGAGCCGGCATTCGCGGCCCGCGACGCGATGCGGCGTGGGCTCGGTGCGGATCTTGTAGTGTTCGGACAGATTGGCGGCGTCGCCCAGCAGCAGGCCGGGAAAGCGATCGCCGCGGCGGCGCTCGATCAGCACCGTCTTGCGCTCGGGGATCAGGCACTGCACATCGTCGTTGTGACGCAGGTATTCGCGCGGCTGGCCGTCAAGGATCTCGAGGCGTTCGCGCTCACCGGTGCCGTCAAGGACATGCACCAGGCGCGAGGACTGGATCACATCGCCCTGCTGATACATGAAGACGCCGGCGTAATCCTGCTTGCGGGCCGCCTGCTGGATGCGCGTGAGCAGTTGCACCACGTCTTCGGTCTGGCCGGCTGGCGTGGCGCCGGCGGCGGCCGCGGGACCGTGCGCGGCAAGCAAAGCAGTCAGGAGCGTGGCGGCGAACCAGCCGGCGCGGTGAGCGTGCCACGAGGCAGCGCGTCCCAATACCGGCCAGCGTGATGCAAGCACAAGCGCCATCAGCGTCCCGCTCCGACATCGAACGACACCTGGCGGACCGCGCTGGGGCCGGCCATCTGGCGATGGGCCTCCAGGTAATCACGCAGGCCCGAGTCGTCGGACGCCGAGGCCGAGCCCGACGAACTGGCGTCGGCCAGCACGCGGACGTCCGTCGAAGGCGAGCCGGTGACGTACGGCTGCGCCACCCATGCGACCGTGGCCACGGCGGCGGCGACCGCCAGGCCCGACAGGCCCATGCGCAAAGGAGAGCGGCGCCGAGGCGCCGCTACGATGGGCAATTCCGCGTCCAGCGCGCGCGCCAGCCGGGCCGAAAAGGCCGCGCTGGGCGTCAGCGCCAGATCGGCGTTGCGCAGGGAATCACCAATCAGATGATAGGTGTCCCAAGTCTGACGTCCCTCTTTGGACAACAGACTGGGAAGAATATCGTCGGAATCCTCTCCGTCCATCCAGGCGGAAACCGATTCTTCCCAGGAAGACTCGGTGATTTCAACGGATTTGGCTGCTATTTGCATGACTGCCACTCCTTACCAGCGACGCTCGACATCGGTGTCGAGCAATGGACGCAACTTGGTGGCAATGGCTTCACGCGCACGAAAAATGCGGGAGCGCACCGTACCGATCGGGCAGTCCATGCTCTGGGCGATGTCTTCGTAACTCATACCTTCGATTTCACGCAGGACAATTGCGGTGCGCAATTCTTCAGGCAATTCCTCAATGGCCGCGTTCACCGTCTCGGCGATTTCGCGGCTGGCAACCATGGATTCCGGCGTGCTTATATCCGTTAGGTTGTCGGTTTCGTTAAAAGTTTCACCGTCTTCCGTTTCAATCGCATTGGGCGCGCTGGGGCGGCGCCCCTGCGAGGCCAGCCAGTTGCGCGCGGTGTTGATGGCGATGCGGTAAAGCCAGGTGTAGAAGGCGCTTTCGCCACGGAATTGGGGCAAGGCGCGGTAGGCCTTGATGAAGGCTTCCTGCGCCACATCCTCGATTTCGGCCGGATCGCGGATCATGCGGGCGAGCAGGCGGAGGATCTTGCGCTGGTATTTCAGCACCAGGAGATCGAAGGCCTTCTTGTCGCCCCGCTGCACGCGCGCTACGAGCTGCGCGTCAACTTCGCGTTCGCTCATGAGGCCTCCCGCAAACGACGCGCAGGTTGTGCCTGCCGCGCCGTGCCCGCGACGAGGCGCAGACGGCGCCAGGATTCGGGTCGCAACGTGTGCTTCCAGACGGTGAGGGTGATTTTGCTGGTGGTAAAGGCCGTACTCCCGGTGGGCAAGGGCTGCAAGACAAGCGTCAGCCACGCTGGCCCCCGTTGCTGATCCAGCAGCAGCGCATCCTGCCAGCCTTGCGGCCGGCGTAGCTGCCAATGGTCAGCCCCGGTCGCAGTGCGTAGCGCCGTTACCGGGGACGGGGTGCTCCGTGCCGAGTGTAACAGCCCGGCCAACAGAAACAGAAGCGCAAGCAACGCGGCGGCCATCCAGGCATGACCCTGCCAGGATGCCGCCGTCAGCACGCAGGCCACGGCCGCGGCCAGAGCCAGCCCGAAGAGCGCGACGGCGCTTCTGGGCGGCGAGACTGGCACGCGGAATGACCAGCGCCCCCCGACCGAGCCTTCCAAATCAGACCCGGCGAACGGCCATCGAGCCGTTGGTGCCGCCAAAGCCGAACGAATTGGACAGGCCCACGTCGATCTTCATCGGCCGCGCCTCGTTGGCGCAGTAATCCAGATCGCATTCCGGATCCTGATTGAAGATGTTGATCGTCGGAGGCGAGACCTGGTTGTAGACGGCCAAGGTCGTGAACACGGCTTCGATGCCGCCGGCCGCGCCCAGCAGGTGGCCCGTCATGGACTTGGTCGAGTTGACCACCAGCTTCTTGGCATGGTCGCCGAACGCCAGCTTGAGCGCATCGGTTTCGTTCTTGTCGCCCAGCGGCGTGGAAGTGCCGTGCGCGTTGACGTACTGGACGTCTTCGGGATTCAGGCCGCCGTTGCGCAGCGCGTTGATCACGCCGCGGCGCGGGCCGTCCTTGTCCGGCGCGGTGATGTGGTGAGCGTCGGAGCTCATGCCGTAGCCAGCCAGTTCACCGTAGATGCGCGCGCCGCGCTTCTTGGCGTGCTCGTACTCTTCCAGAACCAGGACGCCTGCGCCCTCGCCCAGCACAAAGCCGTCGCGGTCGCGGTCCCAGGGACGCGAAGCGGTCTGAGGGTCATCGTTGCGGGTCGACAGCGCGCGCATGGCGGCAAAGCCGCCGATGCCCAGCGGCGACACGGTCGACTCGGCGCCGCCGGCCACCATGACGTCGGCATCGCCGTATTCAATCAGGCGGGCTGCATCGCCGATGCAGTGCAGGCCGGTCGTGCAGGCCGACACCACGGCGTAGCTGGGGCCCTTCATGCCATAGGCGATCGACAGATGCCCGGAAATCAGGTTGATCAGCGAACCCGGCACGAAGAACGGCGAAATGCGCCGCGGGCCCTTGGCAAGGTACTCGACCTGGGTTTCCTCGATGCGCGGCAGACCGCCGATGCCGGACCCCACGATCACGCCGATACGCTCGGCGTTTTCTTCGGTGACTTCCAGGCCGCAATCGCGCCAGGCCTGCATTCCGGCAGCCAGGCCGTAATGGATGAACGTATCCATCTGGCGGGCTTCCTTGGCCGAAATATAGGTACTGATGTCGAAGTCTTTGACTTCGCCAGCAATGTGGGTGGTGATGGCCGAGGGATCGAAACGGGTGATGCGGCTGATGCCAGAACGTCCGTTGACGATATTGTCCCAAGCGGTGGTCAGATCATTTCCTACAGGGGAAACGATACCCAGGCCGGTGATGACGACACGTCGCTTCACGGATGACTCCTCAAACAGACAAAAGAAAGGCGGTTTTCGGGATGCGCTGCGCGTGTGGACCACATGAAGGCAGGCGAGGCGTTATAACGCCTTGCCCGCCGGTGGACCACACGGCACTCCTGAAACCGCCCTGATTCCAGGTTGGCCGACGATATCGGGCAACCAGGACGATATAGGCTGAGCTTACTGCTTACCGTGCGAATTGATGTAGTCAATCGCTTGTTGCACGGTCGTGATCTTTTCGGCCTCTTCGTCGGGGATCTCGGTCTCGAATTCGTCTTCGAGGGCCATGACCAGTTCGACCATGTCGAGCGAATCGGCACCGAGGTCGTCAAGGAAGGAGGACTCGTTCTTGATCTCGGCTTCGTTGACGCCAAGTTGTTCAGCGACGATCTTCTTGACGCGCTGTTCGATGCTTTCCATGCAGATCTCCAATTGGGAAAAATCCCGCGAATTATAGCCAAGCGCGGAGTGATGCAACGCCTGACCGTGACAAAAATAACACCGCGCATTTGTTCTGTCGCCGAGAGCGGCGCAGGAAGACCATGTGCGGCGTTTCCGGAGAATCGCGCCCCGCCTTGCCGGTTGCCCGGCGGCGACGCGCGATTCGTGATTTATTGCATGTACATCCCGCCGTTGACGTGCAGGGTGGTGCCGGTAATGTAACCCGCCTGAGGCCCGGACAAAAAGGCCACGGCATGCGCAATGTCAGTCGGAGAGCCCAGACGGCCCAGCGGAATCTGCTGCAGCAGCGCCGCGGTCTGGTTTTCGCCCAGCGCACGCGTCATGTCGGTATCGATGAAGCCAGGGGCCACGCAGTTCACGGTGATGTTGCGGCTGCCCAGTTCACGCGCCAGCGCACGCGACATGCCCGCCACGCCGGCCTTCGCGGCCGCGTAGTTGGCTTGGCCCGCGTTGCCGCTGGAACCCACCACGGAAGTCACATTGATGATGCGTCCCCAACGAGCCTTCATCATGCTGCGCAGCACGGCGCGCGACAGGCGGAAGACCGACGCGAGGTTGGTGTCAATGACCGCCGACCAGTCGTCGTCTTTCATGCGCATCGCCAGCGTATCACGGGTGATGCCAGCGTTATTGACGAGGATGTGCGGACCGCCGCCTTCCTTGCCCAGCGCGTCGATCAGCGCATCGCAAGCGGCAGCGTCGGTCACGTCGAGCACCACGCCGCGGCCGCCAAACGGCGCCAGCGCTTCGGTGATGCCGGCCGCGCCCGATTCGGACGTCGCAGTGCCGACGACGGTTGCGCCGCGAGCGGCCAGTTCCAGGGCGATCGCCCGGCCAATGCCGCGCGTGGCGCCCGTGACGAGCGCGATCTTGCCCTGCAGTTCGGTCGAGGTGTTGTCCATTGATCAGTTTCCGTTGACGGCAGCCAAAGCCGCTTCCAGCGAAGCGGGATCGGTGATGGCCAGGCCGGTGAGTTCGGGGTCGATGCGTTTGGTCAGGCCGGCGAGCACCTTGCCGGGACCGCACTCGATGACGTGCGTGACGCCTTGCGCCTTCATGGCGCGCAGGGTTTCGACCCAGCGCACAGGATGCCACGCCTGGCGCACCAGCGCATCGCGGATTGCCCCGGGTTCCGTGGGCGAGGCCACATCGACGTTGTTGATGACCTGCACCTGCGGCGCGGACACGGCGGCGCTGGCAAGCGCGCCAGCCAGCACGTCGGCGGCCGGCTTGAGCAGGCTGGAATGGAACGGTGCGGAAACGGGCAGCAGCAAGGCACGCTTGGCGCCAGCCGCCTTGGCCAGTTCGCAGGCGCGCTCGACGGCGGCCTTGTGGCCGGCGATCACGACTTGCGCCGGCGCATTGAAGTTGACGGCTTCGACGACTTCGCCTTGCGCGGCTTGCGCACACGCGGCGCGCACGGCATCGTCGTCCAGACCGAGGATTGCGGCCATGGCGCCGGTGCCGACCGGCACGGCGGCCTGCATGGCATCGGCGCGCACGCGCACCAGACGCACGGCGTCTTCCAGCGTCAGCGAGCCAGCTGCGGTCAGCGCGGCGTATTCGCCCAGGCTGTGGCCGGCCACGACATCAGGCTTGCGGCCGCCCGCGGCAACCCATGCGTTATAGAACGCCACGCCAGCCGTCAGCATGGCCGGCTGGGTGTTGGTGGTCAGGTTCAGTTGTTCCGCGGGACCCTGCGCGATCAGCGCGCCCAGGTCCTGCCCCAGGGCCTCGGAGGCACGCGCCACGGTGTCGGTGACCGCCGCCACGCCGGACCAGGCGTCCAGCATGCCGACAGCTTGCGAACCCTGGCCAGGAAAGACAAAAGCGATTTTCATGATTGAGCGTGTGGATTGATTCAGTGTCTGTGTGGGATGCCAGGCGCGCTCTCAGGCCGACGGCGGCACACGTGCCGCCGCAGCCCGGGCACGCCCTTACATGCGGGCCAGTACCGAGCCCCAGGTGAATCCGCCGCCGACGCCTTGCATCAGGATGAGCTGGCCCGGCTTGACGCGGCCGTCGCGGCGCGCGGCATCGAGCGCGAGCGGCACGCTGGCCGCGGACGTGTTGGCATGACTGTCGACGGTGATGACGACCTTCTCGACCGGCACGTCCAGCTTGCGGGCAAGGAAATTCAGGATGCGCACGTTGGCCTGATGCGGGATCAGCCAATCGACGTCGGCAACGGTGACGCCGGCCTCGGCGCAGGTGTCGCGCGCGGAGCGGTCCAGGACGGTGACGGCCTGCTTGAAGACGGCCTGGCCGTCCATGCGCAGGAACGGATCGCCCGTGACGTCGCCATAGGCCACGTTGCCGGCCGCGCTCAGGATCTTCATCTGGCTGCCGTCGGCGTGCAGTTGCGCGGCCATGATGCCGGGCTTGTCGGACGCCTTGAGCACCACGGCGCCCGCGCCGTCGCCAAACAGCACGCAGGTGCTGCGATCGTTCCAGTCGAGGATGCGCGAGAACACTTCGGCGCCGATCACCAGCGCGCAGCGCGCGCGGCCCGCGCGGATGAAGCTGTCGGCGGTGGTGATCGCGTAGACGAAGCCGCTGCACACGGCCTGCACGTCGAACGCGGCCGAGCCCTTGGCGCCTAGGTTTGCCTGCACCAGGCAAGCCGTGCTGGGGAACACGAAATCGGGGGTGGACGTGGCCACGATGACGAGGTCGATTTCGGAGGCGTCAACGCCCGAATCGGCCAGCGCGCGGCGCGAGGCCTCGGTGGCCAGCTGGCTGGTGGTCACCCCACGCTCGGCCAGATGGCGCTGGCGGATGCCCGTGCGCTCGACAATCCATTCGTCCGAGGTGGCGATATCGCGCGTCGCCAGTTCCGCAGCCAGTTCGTCATTCGAAACCACGCGTTCCGGCAGGAAGCTGCCGGTGCCCGCGATCACGGAGTATTTCATTGCGGTATCCATCAAGCGGTATCCCCAGCCACGTTGGGCGACGCCGCCGAGGGGCGATCGCCGGATTGAACGCGCTTGGTAATTTGAGCGACCGTCTGCGCGGTGCGCTCAAGCAGTTTACTCACTACGGCTTCGCGGGCGCGTTGCAAGGCAAAACCGAAGGCGTAAACGTCCGCGGAACCGTGGCTCTTGATGACCACGCCGCGCAAGCCCAGCAAGGCTGCGCCGTTGTACCGGCGGTTGTCCACGCGGCTGCGCAGGCGGTTCAGCACAGGCTTGGCCACCGCACCGGCGATCAGCGTGATCAGATTGCGCTTGAACTCTTCACGAATGATGCTGGACAGCATCTTCGCCAGTCCTTCGACGGACTTGAGCACGACGTTGCCGACAAAGCCGTCGCAGACGACGACGTCGACCGTGCCCTTGAAGATGTCATTGCCTTCGACGTTGCCGTAGAAGTTCAGCGGGCTGCCGCGCAGAAGCTCGGCGGCTTCCTTGACGACTTCGTTGCCCTTGATGACTTCTTCGCCAATGTTCAGCAAACCCACGGTGGGGTTGTCGCGATGGTCCACCGCCTGCGACAGCGCGGCGCCCATGATGGCGAATTGCAGCAGGTGCTCAGCCGTGCAGTCCACGTTCGCGCCAAGGTCCAGCACCGTGGTGGCGCGGCCCGTCTGGTTCGGAATGGACGTGGCGATCGCCGGGCGGTCGATGCCGTCCAACGTCTTGAGCACATAACGGGAAATGGCCATCCAGGCGCCGGTGTTGCCCGCGGAAACGCAGGCGTCCGCCCGCCCATCCTTGACGGACTGGGCAGCGAGGCGCATGGAGGAGTCTTTTTTGCGGCGCAGGGCGACCTCGACCGGGTCGTCCATGGTGACGACTTCGGAAGCCGCCACGATCTCAATGCGATCGCGCGCCACGTTGCGGTGCTCGGCGAGCGCCGCTTCGATGGCGTCTGGAAGCCCGACCAACAATAGCCGGGTGTCCGGAAATTGCCGGGCGAACTCGATCGCAGCCGGAATCGTGACGGGCAGACCGAAGTCTCCGCCCATACAGTCTATGGCGATGCGTATCACGGGTGCCAGGTATCAGCGCTCAGCCGAAATGGTCCGAGTACGAGTTCGGCCCGGGGGCCTTATTCGTCGGCCTTGGTCTTCAGGACCTTGCGGCCACGATAGAAGCCGTTGGGGCTGATGTGGTGACGCAGGTGCGTTTCACCGGTGTTGGGTTCGATGGCGGTCGACGGGGCCACCAGAAAATCGTGCGAACGGTGCATACCGCGCTTGGAGGGGGACTTCTTGTTTTGTTGAACGGCCATGATGACTCCTAGAAACGGGGCGCATTGTACGCGATGCGGCCCGATGTTGATCTCAATCTTTGTGCTTCAGTTGTTCCAGCACCGCAAACGGCGACGGACGCTTGACAGCGGGCTCCTCTTCAGGAGCTTCGCTGGCCTTGGCCTGCGCGCCCGGGCATACATCATGCTTGGGCACATACGGAATGCTCAGAATGAGCTCATCTTCGATCTGGGCCAACAGATCAAAATGATGCGAACCCACCACCTTTTCAGGCAGGTGGGCCACAGAATCCCTTCCTACGCCTTCGTCGCCCTCGTCGTCGTCATCGTCGCCGTGATCGGCAAAGGAATGATCGTCGTCGAGGTCGTCTTCGGATTTGACCAGTTGCAGCACGACTTCGCTGTCCACCGGATAGGCAAACGGCACATTGCACCGCTGGCACATCACCACCGGATTGGCCCGCACATGCAGGCGCAAAATCGGCTGGCCCAACAGCAAGCCGGTCTTGCCTTCTTCGCCTTGCACGGACCAGGTCACAAGCCCGGCCTCGCCCAGCGGTTGATCGGGCAAGCCGTCAACCACGCGGCCAAGCCGCACCAAGGCGATGGCGCCCTGCGCGCTTTTGCCCATTCGAGCAAAGGCAAAGGCGTCGATGCGCTTCACACCGGTTTCCACCGGCGCGGCTTCCGGTCCGTTGTCGGCCAGCGATTTGTTGGCCAGCGATTTGTTGGCCAGGGCTTTGTCGTCCAGCGCTGCATTCACCGGCGCTGCATTCACACCAGCACCGGCCGATCCGTCCGCGCGGCGACCCAAGTCGCCAGGCTTTCCCTTCGGTGTCATGTTGATGTTCCTGCAAAAATGCCGCAAAACGTTAGATAATACTGTGACTTACGTATTACCGTCAAATGCCGCATGCCCTCAAAGCCTAGCCTGATCCTCGCGTCCAGCTCGCGATACCGCAAAGAACTGTTGTCGCGCCTGCGCCTGCCCTTCACCGCGATTTCCCCCGATGTAGACGAAACGCCACAATCCGGCGAAACCCCCGAGGCGCTGGCGCTGCGTCTGTCCGTTGCCAAGGCGATGGCGGTGGTCTCCACTAACCCGGGCAGCATCGTGATCGGCTCTGACCAGGTGGCGACCGTGGATGGAACCCCCATCGGCAAACCGGGCGACTTCACGCGGGCACAGGCGCAACTGCGCTCCCTCTCGGGCCGAATGGTCGAATTTCACAGTGCGCTTGCCGTGACCGATGGCCACCGGGTGGAAAAGGCCGACATCATTACCCGCTGCCGGTTCCGCCAGTTGCCTGATCATGCCATCGACGCCTATCTGCGGGCCGAGGAACCTTACGATACCGCAGGCAGCGCCAAGGCGGAAAGCCTGGGCATTGCCCTGATGGAAAGCATCCAGAGCGACGATCCCACCGCCATCATAGGCCTGCCGCTGATCGAACTGACGCGCATGCTAGCCACTTTCGGACTGGATCCGCTCGACACCCCGGGAGCGCCCGCATGACCGGCGCCCTGCACCTGATTCCCGTCAGCCTGGGCGAAGCCCCGCCCGAGCGCTGGCTGCCCGCCGACGTGCGCGCACTGGCCGGCCGGCTGGACACGTATATCGCCGAGAACGCCAAGACGGCTCGGGCCTTTCTAAAGCTTGTCGGAACCACCCGGCCGCTGCAGGAAATCACCATCCACACGCTGACCGACAAGGCCGATGCCGAGCAGATCAAGGCATGGCTCGAACCGGCCAGGCGCGGAGCGGAAATCGGGCTGGTTTCCGAGGCAGGCTGCCCGGCCGTGGCCGACCCCGGCGCCAAGGTCGTGGACGCGGCCCATCGCCTGGGGATTCCCGTCAAGCCTTGGGTGGGACCCTCTTCCATCCTGCTGGGCCTCATGGCCAGCGGCCTGGACGGGCAGCGCTTCGCCTTTCATGGCTACGCGCCCGTGGACCCCGGCGAGCGCGCCAAGCAGTTGCGCGCCTGGGAGCAGCACTCTGCCCGCCACAACCAGACGCAGCTCCTGATCGAAACGCCGTACCGCAACGCCGCGATGTTCGCCACGCTGATCGCCACCCTGAAGGGCGACACCAAGCTCTGCGTGGCACGCTCGATGACGACGGCGGACGAATGGGTGGTCACGCACACGGTGGCCGACTGGAAGAAGCTGCCCGCGCCCCAGCTGGACAAGCTGCCCACGCTGTTCCTGTACCTGGCCCGCTGACCATGATCCGCCTTTCCTGCACGCTGCTTGCCGCGGCGCTCCTGGCGGGCTGCGCCGCGCGCGGCCCCGCCGGCCTTGATCTGGACACCTCCATCACCGCCGCCAGCCAGAGCAGCCGGGTGCGGTCCGTTGTCGTGCACTACACCACGGTCGACGACGCCGAGTCGCTGCGCCTGCTGTCCAAAGGCAAAGTCAGCGCCCACTACCTGATCGACCTGGACGGTCGCGCGTACCGGCTGGTCGACGAAAACCGCGCCGCGTGGCACGCCGGGGCCAGCTCCTGGTACGGCAACATCGCGATGAACAGCACATCCATTGGCATCGAGATCGTCAATCCCGGCTGGACCGAGGGCAGCAACGGCGAGCGCGTCTGGCATCCCTATGACAGCCGCCAGGTCCGGGCGCTGACCATCCTGTTGCGCGACATCGTCCAACGGCACAACATCGCCCCGGAAAACGTGGTGGGCCACAGCGACATCGCGCCGCAACGCAAGGTGGACCCCGGCCCCCTCTTTCCCTGGAAGTCACTGGCGGATGCGGGGATAGGACGCTGGTATAACGAGGCCGGCGCGGCCGAGCACCTGGCGCGCCTGCGGACTCAAGGCGTTCCGGATATCGCGTGGTTTCAGAAGCAGCTTCAGCGACTGGGTTACGCCTGCCCCCAGGACGGCGTGCTGGACCGCGCAACGATCAACACGTTGGCCGCCTTCCAGATGCACTACCGCCCTGCCCTGCACGACGGCCAGCCCGACGCCGAAACCGCAGCCATCATGCTGGCCATCCTGTAGCCTCGCAGCCGCCCTACGCCCGCCGCCGCCACCAGGCGGCGAGGCGCCACCCCAGCAGCACCGCCAACACGGCGGCGTAGATCGCCGGCTCGGTCAGGTCATTCTTGCCGGCCTTGTGCCACCAGTAGTGCAAGATGGCCAGCAGGCCGATCGCGTAGACGGCCCGATGCAGCGTCTGCCAGCGTTTTCCCAGTTGGCGCATCGCCCACTGCGTCGACGTTGCAGCCAGGGCCGCCATCAACACGAAGGCCGAAAATCCCACCATGATGAAGGGACGTTCGGCGATGTCACGCACCATTGCGGCCGGATCGAAGCCACGATCCCACCACACCCAGGCCATGAAATGCAGCGCAGCGTAGAAGAACGCGAACAGCCCGCACATGCGCCGCACGCGCACCAGCGCGGGCTGGCCCGTCAATCGCCGCAGCGGCGTGATCGCCAGCGTGACCAGCAGGCATACCAGCGCCCAGGTCCCCGAGGACCGGGTCAGGAATTCCACCGGATTGGCAGTGAGCCCATTGCTCACGCCCAGCCATATCCAGCGGGCGAAGGGCGCGATGCCCAGCAGAAACAGCAGCGGCTTGAAGCGCCCGACGGTGCGGGCCGAAAGCTGCGCCTTCGGGTAAGCCGCGGCCGGGGCCGCGCGGGGCGTCACAGACATGGAGGCGCCTTCAATAATTGGCCTTCAGGTCCATGCCCTGATAGAGCGAAGCCACCTGGTCGCCGTAGCCGTTGAACATCAAGGTCTTGCGCTTGGGACTGAACAGGCCGTCCTCGCCGATCCGCCGCTCGGTGGCCTGGCTCCAGCGCGGATGCGCGACGTTGGGGTTCACATTGGCGTAGAAGCCGTATTCTTGGGGCGCGGACTTCACCCACGATGTCACCGGCGGCTTTTCCACCAACCGGATCTTCACGAGCGATTTGCCGGACTTGAAACCGTACTTCCAGGGCACGGCCAACCGCAGCGGTGCACCATTCTGGTTGGGCAGCACGCGTCCATAGACCCCGAAGACCAGCATCGCCAGCGGGTGCATGGCCTCATCGAGACGCAGCCCCTCCACGTAGGGCCAGTCCAGGATGGCCGTACGCACGCCGGGCATGTTTTCCCGCTGCACGGCAGTGACGAACTCGACATACTTGGCGTTGCCGGTCGGCTCCACCTGCTTGAGCACTTCGGACAGGGAATAACCCACCCACGGAATCACCATCGACCAGCCTTCGACGCAGCGCAGGCGATAGACACGGTCTTCCATTGGCGCGAGCTTGCGCAGATCTTCGATGGTGAAGGTGCGGGGCTTGCTGACCTCGCCCTCGACGCTGACGGTCCACGGCTGCGTCTGCAACTTGCCGGCATTTTTGGCCGGATCACCCTTATCTACGCCGAACTCGTAGTAATTGTTGTAGGAGGTGACATCCGACAGCGATGTCTGCTTGTCCATGACGCTGAACGCGGGGCTGGGCTTGCCGGGCAGCGCACCGGCCTCCTGGGCGTGCGCGGCGCGCGTTGCCCAGCCGGATAACCCGACAGCCGCCGCGGCGGCGCCGGCCCGCAGCATCAGGTCGCGGCGGGATCGCCACACCGCCTCGGAGGTGACCTCGGAAGGGAGAACGTCGTCGGGTTTGCGTATCAGCATCGTAATCTCCGGTATGGCAGCGCGCCTTGCGCGCGCCCCGCATCAATCATGGACGAAGGACGGGACCAAGTTATTCCACGGCGCCGGCCTGCAACATGAAACACCCACGCGATACACGCGGCGCACCTTCCGGATAGACCTGCCTGCCGGGCGGACGTTCCTGCCGCCCCCTTGCTTGCAGCCGGCTAGCCGCCTGCGACGACGCGCGGCATCAGCCATTCACGCATCAGCGGCACCGAGTCGAGCACGGCTTGCGGGTCACACCCCTGAAGCTCTTTCAACGTATGCGCGCCATAGGTCACGCCCAGACCGTGCACGCCAGCGTTGCAGGCCATCTGCAGATCGTGCGAAGTATCGCCCACCATGATGACCCCCGACGGATCCACGTCCAGCTCCTGCATCAATTCGTGCAACATGGCCGGATGCGGCTTGCTGAAGGTCTCGTCGGCGGTGCGGGTGGCGTCAAAAAGCGGGCCCAGGCCAGTGGCGGCCAGCGCGCGCGTGAGACCGACGCGGCTTTTGCCCGTCGCGACCGCCAGCCGCACGTTCTGGTTGGCCAGGTCGGTCAGCAACTCGTTGATGCCCTCGAACAGTCGCAGTTCGGGATCGCGCAGCAGGTAATGGGTGCGATAGCGCTCAAGAAAGCGCGGCAACATGGCCTGCGTCAATTCGGGGACGGCACGTCGCAATGCGCTTTCGAGGGAGAGGCCGATGACCCAGCTGGCCTCGGAGGCGGACGGCACCGCAAGCTCAAGGTCGCGGCACGCGCCCTGGATGGCGGCCACGATGCTGTGCGTGGAATCCATCAGGGTGCCATCCCAGTCAAAGACGACCAGCGAATACGACATATCAGGCAGACTCCAGTGATTTCAGTATGTTCCGGCAAGCAGGCGGCAGCTCGGCGGTCAGTGTCATGACCTCGCCCGTCAGGGGGTGAGGAAGGGTGAGGCTGTGGGCATGCAGGAACATGCGGTTGAAGCCTTGGCGCGCAAATTGCGCCCGCACGTCGTCACTGCCGTATTTGTCGTCGCCGACGATGGGGAAGCCGCTTGCGGCCAGATGCACGCGGATCTGGTGCGTGCGCCCGGTGCGCAGCTCGGCGTCGACCAGACTGTAACCGCCAAAACGTTGCTTGAGCGTGACGATGGTGTGCGCCGTCTGCCCGTCCGGGTCCACCTTGACGCGGCGCTCGCCAGACTGCGTGGTCCATTTGGACAACGACAGCTTGATGTGCTGGCGATCGTTCACCCAGTCGCCCTCGACCAGCGCAAAGTAATGCTTGTCGCTCCGGCCCTCGCGCAGCATGGCGTGCAGGGCCAGCAGCGCGCTGCGCTTCTTGGCGACCATCAGCAGCCCGGAGGTCTCGCGGTCCAGCCGGTGCACCAATTCCAGGAACTTTGCCTGGGGACGGGCCGCGCGCAATTGCTCGATCACGCCGAACGACACACCGCTGCCCCCGTGGACCGCCACGCCGGCGGGCTTGTCCACCACCAGCATCGCATCGTCTTCAAACACAATGGGGAATTCGGCCGCGGGCACGGGCCGGGGCTTGCCGGGGTCGGGCAGGCGCAAGGGCGGAATGCGGACCATATCGCCCTCTTGCACCCGGTAATCGACCTGGATGCGTCCCTTGTTGACGCGCACTTCGCCGCCACGGATGGCCTTGTAGATATGCGTCTTGGGCACCCCCTTGCACAGCCGCATGAGGAAGTTGTCCAGGCGCTGGCCGGCGTGCTCGGCGCCCACTTCGACCATGCGGACGGCGGGGGCTGCTTTAGAGGCGGATACAGGGGAGGAAGTTTCTTTGCGCATTGCGGAAAGCGACATATAATCGGGACAGCCTAAAGGGGCTGAACAAGCCGCCTGGCGTAGAGATGCAACCAACACGCAACTCCGTCGAGCGCGCGGGCCGCCATTGTACTGCCTGCTCATTCAACCCCTGGGTCTCTTGGTCGCCGGCGCAACCGAGCCCTGTGGAATAGTGGTGTGGCATTCATCTTGCCCGCTTTTCCGGCAGGTCCGTTGCATGCCGCAAGCGGCTCTGAAGCACTGCAAGAATCGTCGCATATTTAAAGCACCAGCTGCGTGTAGGCAACCAATCCGACCGCAGCTGCCGTTCCCAGCACAACTCCGTCAAACCACATTCAGTGAAGCTGACCCTCCTGCTGAAAGAACCCCGTGCCCCACGGCACGACGTGCCCGCCTGACCCGCGGCGGATACGCCTGGGCGCCGCCCAGGTACGGTCCGCATCTTCTTGCCCGCTTCAGCCGCAGCCCGAGTGGCCCGAGGTCACGCGCCGATATCGGCGCGTCATGACAACGGAGAAACCCTCTCATGAAGCGCATGCTGTTTAATGCGACGCATCAGGAAGAATTACGCGTCGCTATCGTCGATGGGCAAAAACTCATCGACCTTGACATCGAGACTGCCGGCCGCGAACAGCGCAAAGGCAACATCTACAAAGGTGTCATCACCCGGATCGAACCCGGCCTCGAAGCTTGCTTCGTCAACTACGGCGAGGACCGCCACGGCTTTCTGCCCTTCAAGGAAGTTGCCCGCAGCTTCTTCAAGGAAGGCGTCGATGTCCGCACCGCCCGTATCCAGGACGCCCTGCGCGAAGGCCAGGAACTGATCGTCCAGGTCGAAAAGGAAGAACGCGGCAACAAGGGCGCTGCCCTGACCACGTTCATCTCGCTGGCCGGCCGCTACCTGGTCCTGATGCCCAACAACCCCCGCGGCGGTGGTGTTTCGCGCCGCGTCGAGGGCGAGGACCGCCAGGAACTGCGCGACACGATGGAGCAGCTTGACCTGCCCCAGGGCATGAGCATCATCGCCCGCACCGCAGGCATCGGCCGCAACGTCGAGGAGCTGCAATGGGACCTGTCCTATCTGCTGCAGCTCTGGACCGCCATCGACGGCGCCGCGCGCGACAACTCCGCGCCCATCCTGATCTACCTCGAATCCAGTCTGGTCATCCGCGCGATCCGCGATTACTTCTCGCCGGAAATCGGCGAGATCCTGATCGATACCGACGAGATCGCCGACCAGGCCACCGCCTTCATGAGCGTGGTGATGCCGGACAACGTCCAGCGCGTCAAACGCTACCGTGACGACATCCCCCTCTTCTCGCGCTTCCAGATCGAACACCAGATCGAGACGGCCTACTCGCGCACCGTGCAACTGCCCTCGGGCGGCGCCATCGTCATCGACCACACCGAAGCGCTGGTGTCCGTCGACGTGAACTCGGCCCGCTCGACCCGCGGCGCCGACATCGAGGAAACCGCGCTGCGCACCAACTCGGAAGCGGCTGACGAAGTGGCCCGCCAGTTGCGCCTGCGCGACCTGGGCGGCCTGATCGTCATCGACTTCATCGACATGGAAGACAGCAAGAACCAGCGCGCCGTCGAACAGCGCCTGCGAGATGCCCTCCATTTCGACCGTGCCCGCGTACAGATGGGCAAGATCTCGCGCTTTGGCCTGATGGAACTGTCTCGCCAGCGCCTGCGCCCCGCCCTGAACGAAGGCTCGCACATCACCTGCCCGCGCTGCAACGGCACCGGCGTGATCCGCGATGCCGAGTCCAGCGCCCTGCACGTGCTGCGCCTGCTGCAGGAAGAAGCCATGAAGGAGAACACCGCGGCGGTCCACGCCCAGGTGCCCGTCGACGTGGCGACCTACCTGCTGAACGAAAAGCGCGCCGACATCACCAAGATGGAAGCCCGCCTGAAGGTCAACCTGATGCTGATCCCCAACAAGCATCTGGAAACGCCGCACCACCACATCGAGCGCCTGCGCCACGACGACCCCCGCCTGGAAGAAGTGAAGACCAGCTTCGAACTGGTGGAAGCGCCTGCCACGGACGCGCCCTGGCAGCCCCGCGAAAGCGAAATCAAGTCGCGCCCGGAAGCCCTGGTCAAGGGCATCACGCCCTCGCAGCCCGCTCCCGTCTCCACGCCCGCAGCCCCGGCCGCGGCACCTGCCGCGCCCGCAGCAGGCGCCGGTCTGGGCGGTCTGTTCAAGCGGCTGGTCGGCTGGCTGACCGGCGGCTCCGAGCCCGCCAAGCCCGCGCCTGCCGCCGCCGAGGAAACCGCCAAGCGCGCCGCCCCGGCCCGTGGCAAGGGCCGTAACGGCCATGACGGCCAGGATCGCCGCGGTGAACGCCACGGTTCCGACCGCAACCGCAATCGCCGCGGTGAAGGCCGTGGCGAAGGCGCCGAGGCCACCGAAGGCGGCCGTCACCACGTGCGTGGCAACCGCCGCTCGGACGCCGAACGCGGCGAACGCAACAACCGTGGCGAAGGCCGCGGCGAGCGCGACACGCCGGCCGCCACCCAGGCAGCATTGGCGTCCGCCCGTCCTGAACAAGCCCCTGAGCTCAATGGCGAGGACACCGGCGCAGGCCGCAACCGCCGTCGTGGCCGTGGCCGCAACCGCCGCGAAGAAGGCCAGGCCGACGCGCCGATGAGCGAACAGGAAAGCATGGTGGCCGCGCTGGCCCAGACGGTCGCCACCGCACTGCCCGACACCAAGTCGGATGCCAAGTCTGCCGCCGAAGCTGCCTTGGACACCGCTGACGCCGACGATCTGTCCGCCGAAGCGATCCCGGGCGTTGAAGGCGCCGAAGGCGCGGCCGATCCCGAGCGCAAGCGCCGCCGCCGCCGCAGCCGCCGTGGCCGCCGCAGCCAGGACGAAGCTGGCTTGGCCGGCAGCGACGAGCAGCAGGAAGACGGCGCCGAAGACGCTGGCGAGCAGCAGGCCGAAGGCGTCGACGCCCAAGCCGCCGAGCCGGTTCAAACCGCAGCCGCCGAGGCAGCGCCCGCCCCGGCCCAGCAGGTTCAAGCGCCGGCCCAGCCCGTGCAGACCGCCGCGCAGCTCGAGCAAGCCCCGGCCGAACCGTTTCAAGCACCTAAGGCTGAACCCGTCCAGGCCGCCGCTGAGCCCGCGATCGAGCCCCTGACCCAAGCCGCGGCTGAACCCGTCGCGCAACCGGTCCAGACGGCTCCCGAAGCGACCCCGCCCGTCGCCGTGCAACCCGCAAGCGAGGCTTCGGTCCCCGCCGCGCCGGTGCAGGCGCCGGTGGAAGCGCCCGCCGTCGAGCCGGTGGTCCCGGCCCCGGCAGCTG
>NZ_CADIJP010000021.1 GCF_902859725.1 Achromobacter mucicolens
CGCGGTCTGCGTGGCTGTGGGCGGCTTGCCCCCCGCGTCGCCGTCCGGGGCCTGGCCAAGCTGTCGAGGCGTCACCGAAAACACCTTGTGCGACAGCACGCCGATGACAATGACCATCGCCAGCCCGACCCACAACGCCGCCTGCGCAAAGCCGGCGTGCGCGATCAGGAACACCCATAGCGGCGAAAAGACGACGCCGCCGACGCTGGCGCCGTTGTAGGCCATGCCCAGGGCGGCCGGACGCCGCCGCACGAACCAGGGGGCGATCAGGGCGTTGACGGCGGCGGCGCCCAACGTCACCCAGCCCATCCCGCTGCACGCGGCGGCGGCATACAGCTGCGCGGGAGTCTGCGCCACCGCCCATCCGGCCACGCCCACGGCCAGCAGCGCCGCGCCGCCGGCGGTCGTGCGGGCGACGCCGACGCGGCGGTAAAGACGTGGCAGGTTGGCCACCACCACCGTGCCGGCCAGGAAGTGCAGCGTGACCGCGCCCGATACCAGCGCGACGCTCCAGCCGGTGCGCTGGACGACGGCGTGCAGGAATACCGGCGGACCGTAAAAACCCACGCCCCAACCGAAGACGGCGAGCACGAAGGTGGCGCAAAGGACTTTCCAGCCAAAAAAGGGAGGGGAGGCGGACATGGTCTGGGCGAGTGATGCGAGTTTCGATGCGGCGAAGTATGCTTACGCCCTACACACAACACTTTGGCCGATATCGAATCATGGATTCCGAGTTCGCCGACATCAACCTGTCCGCCGTGGCCGGCGCCATCGCCGATCCCGCGCGCGCACGCATGCTGTGCCTGTTGCTGGACGGCCGCGCGCGCACCGCCACGGAACTGGCCGCGGCCGCCGACATCGGCGCGTCCACGGCCAGCAGCCATTTCCAGCGCCTGCGCGATCAGGGCCTGGTGGAAATGGCCGTGCAGGGCAAGCACCGCTACTACCGCCTGGCCAGCGGCGATGTCGGCCACGCGCTGGAAGCGCTGCTGGTGGTGGCGGGCGCCGAGCGCGCGCCGTTCAAGCCGACCACGCCATCCGCGCTGCGCGATAGCCGCACCTGCTACGACCACATGGCCGGCACGCTGGCCGTGCGCATCCACGACGCGATGCTGGGCCGGCATTGGCTGACGCCGGACGGACGCGACTATGTGCTCACGCCGCTAGGCGAAGCGTCGCTCGCGCAAGTGGGCGTCGACGTGGCCCTGGCGCGCCAGCGCCGCCGCCGCTTCGCTTGTGCGTGCCTGGACTGGAGCGAACGGCGTTCCCATCTGGGCGGCGCCTTGGGCGCGGCGCTGCTCGATGCGCTGCTCGCGCGCGGCTGGGTCGCAAAGGACCTGGACTCGCGCGCATTGCGCATCACGGCCAAGGGCGAACGGCAATTCCCGGCATTTTTTGGCTTGGCGGGCGACCAGCCCGCAGCCCAAAGGGACGCGCATGCAGCAGCGTGATCGATTCCTCGCCTGGCCCCATTCACCGCCCTGACCGGCGGTGCACCCGCACACAACTTTTCAAGCCGCGGATGCGGCTTTTTTTACGTCTCCCGTCCCTCACGGACCGTTCTTCAACCCTGTATAGGAGGTGGCCTTGCCTACGCTGGCCTTGCACGCGTTCCGTCACGTCATGTCGATCGTGACGGAACTGCGCATCGACGTTAACCATAGTCCCCAAGAAGTGGACAAGGAGCTCGATGCCATCCACAACCGCATGAATCGTCCGATGGACCGCCTGCATGGATTGCCGGAGGTCAAGACCGACATTCCTGGCATCGTGCTTCGCTATCGCGAGGCCGACGGCGAGTATTACGTGTATGTGGTGGACGTGCGGCGGGACCGGCTGGCGGGCTATACGGTGTTCAACCGGCTGATCGAAGTGGGCCGGCGCGCCGATCCCTACGTGCGCGCGCCGCATTCGAAGTACGCCGCGCCCTACCAAGGCATGGGCCTGGCCACCGCGGTGTACCGGTGGGCGCTGGACGCGGGCCTGTGCATCCTCAGCGGCGCCCGCCAGTCTGTCGGCGCGCACCGCCTGTGGATGGGACTGTCGCGCCACTATGCGCTGGGCTACGTGGACCTGCGCTGCAAACAGCTCACCTACCTGGGGCGCGACGTGGCGCCCCGCGTGCGCGATGACCTGCATACCCGCATGATCCTGCTCGGCAAGGGCTGGCGGTTGGACGACTACATGCGCGCGACAGGGATGAATATGTCCGAGGATGCGCTTTCGCAACAGACCCTAGGGTAATCCCCTGGAATTGGCGGCGGGCGCCGATGCGTGCAGCGCCGGCGCCGGCTCGCAAGCCGCGCCGGCGCTACCTTTCAGGCTTGAAAGCGGATTTGCTTCTCAACATTTGAGAAACGGGGACACGCCTGCGTTGGCGCAACAGTGTTTCTATTTTCTGCTTGAGTTACAAAACTTATCCGGATTGTCATGAAATCACGGAGTATGCTCGACGGCAGATAGAGGACTACCGAAGTGCATCAGAACAACTTGATCTACAAGGGATACCGCCTCACGGCCAAGGTGTCCCGCGGCGGCGGCGCTATCGAGCCCCCGGCCGAAGCCAGCGGCCCTGTCTTCACTGCCTCGGTGATGGTTGTCCAGGCAGGCGCCATACTCGAAGGCGGCGACGAGTACCCCGTGCCCCAGTTTGCCGGCGGCGGCTTCGTCTACAGTCCGCGCGAGGCCGTGCATGCGGCCATCGTGCACGGCCGCGAAATCGTCGACGGCCTGACCAACACGCCGTCCTGAGACGGCTAGGCGGAAAACACCTCTCGCCAGTCACGGGTCTTGGCCAGCGTCTGCACGGTGGCGGACTGCTCCAGGATCGTCACGGCCTTCTTGAATTCCTCGGCCGATGCGCCGTCTTCCAGAATCACCATGCGCGAGTTGCGCGCATCAGCCATCTTCACATCCGACATCTTGCCGTGGGTCTGGTAGACCTGCGTCCAGTCCATCTTCTTGCCCGCCTTCAGGGCGATCGGCTCGATGTAGGTGAGGGCGGTGCTGCCTGCCGCGCGCACTGCGTACGCGAAGTCCGCCGTGTGACCGCTGCTGCCCTTGGCGCGCGCGCCCTTGACCATGCGGTTCACGCCCACGCCTTCGGCCAGCGCGCGGCCCACCTGCGCGCGGAATCGCAGCTGGCTGAACCGCGGCATCCATTTCGCGCAATTGAACGACAAGGCCATCGCCAGCTTTACCGCGTCCCACAGCGCTTCCTGCAACTGCTCGATCGGACCTTCGGCCACGATGGCGCCGGACCGGTCGAAATGGGCGAGCGTGACGCCCGGCGTCTCGTTCAGGATGTCGATGCGCTTGGCCGCCACGTCGATGCCAAAGGTGGAGGCATGCATGGCGGTCTCACAGGCGTCGGTCAGGTAGAACGACGACTCATCGGGATGCGCGATGAAAAAGGCGGCGTGCTGGCCGTCCAGGCCCAACGTCATGGGAGAGACGGCGCGAATGGCGTGTACGCCCGCCGGCAGGACGGTCCAGCCGGAGGCTTCCAGAAAATTGCTCATAGGATCAGTTCGATTTGGCGGCCTTTGAGGGGATGCGCAAAGCCGCCGGCCAGCGTCAGGTTCGCTCGCGGCAGGAAATACTGCATCAGCGCGCCGATGGTGTCCAGCGCGGGCACGATGGGCTCGGCATAGCCTTCGCCTTCCTCGACCCAGATGTGTTCATGGCTGCGGTCGGCAAGCGGCTTGCGATATTGCGGCCGGTCCGCGCCCACCAGGCTGGTGTGGAACGAGTCGTCGGTATCGACGCCATATACCCGGTGCGGGCCCACGAAGAGACTGGCGCAGAACGCCTCGGTCAGGAAGATGGTGGCCTGCCCATGCACCGCCGTGCGGGCGCCCCGGTACATGACGCGGAAGATCACGTCTTCGCGCACCTCGCCCTTGATCTTGCATGGACAGCTGAACTCCATCCACTGGGCATTGCCCGCGGCGGGTTTCGGCAGCCAGAGGATCGGCTTGGCGGTTTCCTTGGGTTCGGCAAGAATCTCTTGCACCTCATCAACGGTGATTAGCGGTTCGAACTTGTTGGCCATGGAAACGAATCTAGGGTCTGGGGGCGCGCGAGGCAAAACGTGCATGCGGCATGCGCTGCGCCCCGCCGCGCCGCGGTGAAGACACGCGCGCGCAGCATTGCGAGGGGGCGTAATCTTACAAGATGAAGACGGCCGGGGTCTGCGGCCTGGATGGATATACAGGTGTTGGCGCTGTGCGGCCCGGAGCGGGCGAGGGCCGCGCAGCGCCGGGCGTCACAGAGACGTTGCGCCAAATGTGTCGCACTGTTTGATGCTGCCGCTTTCCAGGCCGCGCTTGAACCAGCGCACGCGCTGCGCGGAGCTGCCGTGCGTGAAGGCATCGGGCACGACGTATCCCTGGCTCTGCTTTTGCAGGCGGTCATCGCCGATCGCGGTGGCGGCCGCCAGCGCTTCTT
Source organism: Achromobacter mucicolens (assembly GCF_902859725.1). GTDB lineage: Bacteria > Pseudomonadota > Gammaproteobacteria > Burkholderiales > Burkholderiaceae_B > Achromobacter > Achromobacter mucicolens. The sequence goes on from NZ_CADIJP010000021.1 coordinate 4,450, forward strand.
CGACGTCGCCGCCTTCCAGAATGTTGCGCGCGGCATCCGCGCGCTGCGCCCAGAGGCCGGCAAAGCAATCCGCCTGCAGTTCCAGCCGAACCGACAACGCATTGGCCTGCGAGGGGTTGCGCCGGCGCAGTTGGTCCACCTGGTCCGAGATGCCCAGCAGGTGCTGCACATGATGGCCGACTTCATGCGCAATCACGTACGCTTGCGCGAAATCGCCGGGGGCCTTGAACCGGTTCTGCAGTTCGTCGAAGAACGACAGGTCTATATAGACCTTGCTGTCGCCTGGGCAGTAGAAGGGGCCCATGGCGGATTGGCCGGTGCCGCAGGCGGTGGGCGTGGCGCCGCGAAAGAGCACCAGCTTGGGCTCGACGTACTGGCGGTTCAATTCCTTCTGGAAGATGCCGGTCCACACGTCTTCGGTTTCGCCCAGGACCTTGGACACGAAAACGGCCTGGGGATCGTTGGCTGGCGGGGCCGAGGCGGGCGCCTGCTCCTGCACGGCCGGGCCTTCCGCCATGTCCAGGACCACGCGCGGATCCACGCCGAAGTACATCGCCACCAAGGCAAGTACTATCGTGCCTATGCCAATGGTCCCGCGGCCGCCGATTCGTGGGCCGCTGGAACGGCGGTCTTCCACATTGTCGCTCTGGCGCGAATTATCGAGGCGCATACTGGTTCTCCGGGCGGATCGTCATTACCGCCATTTTGCATCGCCGCGCTATTGGGCGGCCTTCAAGGATGTTAGGATAAACCCATGGCTTTGTATTTCTCTGTCCACCCCGCAAATCCCCAGCCGCGGCTGCTCAAGCAAGCCGCGCAATGGCTCAATGACGGGGGCCTGGTGGCTGTGCCCACCGACTCCAGTTATGCCGTCGTCGCCCGCCTGGACGACAAAAGCGCCGCCGACGGGCTGCGCCGCCTTCGGGGTCTGGACGAACGTCATCACCTCACCCTCCTGTGCCGCGATCTGGCCGAAATCGGCCACTTCGCCCGCGTCGACAACAAGCAATACCGGCTGCTGAAAGCCGCGACGCCCGGCCCCTGGACCTTCATCCTCGAAGCCACCAAGGAAGTGCCGCGGCGCGTGTCGCACCCCTCGCGCAAGACCATCGGCATCCGCGTGCCGGATCACGCCGTCCTGTTGGGCTTGCTGGAACAGGCGGGTTCGCCGCTGCTGTCCACCACGCTCATCCCCAAGGATGAAACCGAGGCGCTGAACGACGCCGAGGAAATCCGCGAGCGCTACGACCACGATCTGGCCGCCATCATCGATGCGGGCGCCTGCCCGCAAGCGCCCACCACCGTGATCGACCTGACCGGCGACGAGCCGGTCGTCGTGCGCCTGGGCCGCGGCGATCCCGCTACCCTCGGACTTGTCTGATATTCCCCCTCGCCACGATGCACGAGACGCGCCGCGCTGGCGCGCGGCTCATCTACAATCCGGTTCGCCATGAATGACATCATCCAAACCATTGCGGTCTACGCGATACCGGTTATCTTCGCCATCACCCTGCATGAGGCGGCGCACGGCTACGTGGCGCGCATGCTGGGCGATCCGACCGCCTACCAGGCCGGACGGGTCAGCCTGAATCCCGCCCGCCACATCGACCCCGTCGGCACGCTGCTGGTGCCGGTCGCCATCCTGCTGGCCTCCAAGCTCATGGGCAGCCCCGGCCTGCTCTTCGGTTGGGCCAAGCCGGTGCCGGTAGACTTCGGCCGCCTGCGCCGTCCCAAAAAGGACATGGCCTGGGTCGCGCTGGCTGGACCGGCCGCCAACCTGTTCATGGCCATTTTGTGGGCCCTGTCGCTGCGGCTCTTCATGGAAAGCGGCCTGCACGAAAGCTTCTGGTTCGAAATGGCCGTGGCGGGCGTCAACGTCAACCTGGTGCTGATGGCGCTGAACCTGCTGCCCATCCTGCCGCTGGACGGCGGACGCGTTCTCTTCAGCCTCCTGCCCAATCGCCTGGCCTGGCAATACTCGAAAATCGAGCCCTATGGATTGATCATCGTCATTGTCCTGCTGGTCACCGATGTGCTCTGGTTATTGATGCAACCGGTGCTCGGGCTGGGAACGACGATCGTTCAGTGGTTTCTGTAAGATTCCACCCAATATCCGTTAAACTCAGCGGTTTCACTGAATCAGGCCCTGTGGCAATCCCGCCGTGGGGTTTTGGAGCCCGACATCTATGGCATCCCCTGCTACCGCCGCAGGCGTTAATTTCCAGGGCAGCATGGTGGCCTTGGTCACCCCAATGCAACCCGATGGCAGCCTGGACTACGCTGCCTACCGGTCGCTGATCGACTGGCATGTCCAGGAAGGCACCGACGCGCTGGTGGTGGTGGGCACCACCGGGGAGTCGCCCACGGTCTCCATGGAAGAACACGCGGAACTCATCCGCGTTGCCGTCGAACATGCCGCCGGCCGCATCCCGGTCATTGCCGGCGTGGGCGCCAACTCCACCGACGAAGCCATCCACCTGACCCGCCACGCCAAGGCAGTGGGCGCGCAGGCCGGCCTGTCGGTCGTTCCGTACTACAACAAGCCGTCGCAGGAAGGCCTGTACCGCCACTTCCGCACCATCGCCGAAGCCGTCGACCTGCCTACCATTCTTTACAACGTGCCGGGCCGCACCGTTGCCGACATGAGCAACGAGACGATCCTGCGCCTGGCGCAGGTGCCGGGCATCATCGGCATCAAGGACGCCACCGGCGACATCGCCCGCGGCGGCCTCTTGCTGCGCGAAGCGCCTGCCAGCTTCCAAGTCTTCAGCGGCGACGATCCCACCGCTGCGGCCCTGATCCTGCTGGGCGCGCGCGGCAACATTTCCGTCACGGCCAACGTGGCGCCCAAGCTCATGCGCGACCTCTGTGCCGCCGCCCTCGCGGGCGATGTGCCCAAGGTCCGTGAACTTAACGCGTTCCTGGCGCGTCTGAACAAGGTTTTGTTCGTCGAAGCCAACCCCATCCCCGTCAAATGGGCGTTGGCCCAAATGGGCCGCAGCGCGCTGGGCTACCGGCTGCCGCTGGTCGAACTGAGCGCGCAGCATCACGCAACGGTGCGCAATGCGCTCCAGGAAACGGGACTGCTCTAAATATCGTGAGGAAACGTATGAACAAACGTCATGCCGGTTTGTCGGCATTGATGTCTCTGGTGTTGCTGGCCGGGTGCTCCGAGGTCAACCAATTCCTGGGCAATGAAGAATCGGTCGACTACAAGAGCGCGGTAAACCAGCGTGGAGAGCCTCTCAGCATCCCGCCCGACCTAACGCAGGCCAATAGCGATCCCCGCTACCGCGCGCCGGCCTCGGGTTCCACCACCTTCTCTGAATTCCAGCAACAGGGTGTGGCCCAGGCCAGCGCCCCGAAGACCAGCAACGTGCTTCCCAACCGTTCGGACATGCGCGTCGAACGCGACGGCGATCTGCGCTGGCTCGTCGTGGACCGTCCGCCCGAGCAGGTTTTCCCCCGCCTGATCGACTTCTGGACCGAAAGCGGCTTTACCGTCGCCACCAACAATCCCGGTGCCGGCCTGATCGAAACCGACTGGGCCGAGAACCGCGCCAAGATCCCCGAAAGCTGGCTGCGCCAGGCGCTGGGGGCGGTGCTGGAATCGGCGTGGGATAGCGGCGAGCGCGAGAAATTCCGCACCCGCGTCGAACGCGTCAACGGTCACACCGAAATTTACGTCAGCCACCGCCAGATGCTCGAAAAGCGTGTCGGCTCCGACGGCGGCCAGGTGCAGTGGCAGAACGGCAAGGAAGACCCGGGCCTGAACGCCGCGATGCTGGCGCGCATGATGGTCTTCCTGGGTACCGACGTCGACAATGCCCGCAAGCTGGTGCAGCAGGCCGAGGCCTCGCCGCAGCGTCCCGCCGTGCAGCAGGACGTCCGTGCCCAGGGCGCGTCGCTCATCGTCAGCGAATCCTTCGACCGCGCCTGGCGTCGTGTCGGCGTGGCGCTCGATGGCGGCGGCTTCGCAGTCGATGACCGCGATCGTTCCTCCGGCGACTACTTCGTCCGCTATGTCGACACCGACACCGGCGAAAAGATGGAACAGCCCGGCTTCTTCAGCCGCATGTTCTCTGGCGACAAGAAGGCGCAGGCAGCTCAGTACCGCATCCACCTGGTGGGCAACGGCGAACAGACGACCGTCTCGGTCCTGGACGCCAACGGTACGCCTGACAGCAGCCCGACCGCGCAGCGCCTGCTGAGCGTCCTGAAGGACAAGATGTAATTGAATCGCCGGGCCGCGCGCTCACGCGCAGCGGCCGCCGGCAGGGCCCCCGGGTCGGGTGCCCATGCCCGGCCGGCGGCAAGCGCGGACTTCGCCGTCGCTTACGTTCCGGCAAGGCACAAAAAAACCCTGGCATCACATGCCAGGGTTTTTTTGCGTCTTCAGTGCGGGGGTTCGTGCCTGAAGGATTACGACGCGGGGGTGGTCGAGCCGCCCGGGGTGGTCGAACCGGAGCCAGGCGTCGTGCCCGGGGTCGCCGGTGCGGGCGAGGCCGGCGGCGTGCCGCCAGGCGCGGGCGTGGTGGCGCCGGGAGTCGGGCTGGTCGCCGGCGCCGGGGCATCTTCCTTCTTGTTGCAAGCGCTGAGCGCGACGGCCAGCACCGAGGCAATAATCAAGGTTTTGCTCATCATTATTTGAACTCCTGTAGATGACGACTCTTGAAACCCCGTTAGGGGAAACCAGAACTCAGGCTACAGGAAGGTTCAGGCCGATCGCGTAGGAAAGTTAAATCGTTCGCATCCCAACGGCAACAAACCTTTCAGCTTGGTGTTATGTCTTTCTTGATGTGACCCGGTTCACAGACCTGATTTCTTTCTGTGTGACACGGATACGCGAACGTTTCCAGATACTACTCGGCTCGGTAATGAATCCAGCCCGAGTCCAGCCAATCGGCCAAGCATGCCCGTGCTTCGTCGGAAAGTCGGGCGCAGGCGGGATGCGCACAATCCAGGCTACGTGAATCGGCCAGCAGGCGCAACGCCGCATCCGCGGGCGTCATTGCGGTTTCTCCGTTGATGAACAGCTGTTTGCCGCGATAGAGCATGCGGCTGCGGCGGTCCAGCACCAGACGTCCCGAAGCGGGCCAGTCGTCCTCCAGATCGACGTCCATCCCCTCGGGCGCGTCGAACACGCTGAGGTTGCTGGGCTCGGTCAGCCAGCACCCCAGAAAGCGCGACGCCAGCGCGTCGTCAAAGCGCAGCTTTTCCACCGTTTCCAGCGTGGCGGCCACCAGTGCGTCGGGTAGCGCCGCGGGCGTATCCACGGCCGGCTGGGCCGGATCGCGGTACACGGCCGACAGCTTCGGGCCGGGCAGGGCGGGTTCGCCGTAGGGACCACCCAGAAGGCCCACGCGGGCCATGACCTGGTCCGCGGCCGCTTCCAGGAGGCCGCGCGCCAGCGTCGCCTGCGTCGGCGCCCGGAAACCGATGGAGATCGTCATGCAGCCATCGCCCATGGCAATGCCGTCGTGGGCGGCCTGCGGCGGCAGGTACAGCATGTCGCCGGGCGCCAGCACCGCCTTTTCCTCGGGCTGGAAGTTGCTCAGGATCTTGAGCGGCAAGTCCGGTTCCAGCGACAGGTCCTTCTGGCGGCCATAGCGCCATTCGCGCTCGCCCGCCGCCTGCAGCAGGAACACGTCGTAGCTGTCGAAATGCGGGCCGACGCCGCCGCCGTGGCTGGCGATGCTGATCATCACGTCGTCCAGGCGGGCGTCCGGAATGAACCGGAACTGGGCCATCAGCTCGGCGGCCGCATCGCTATGCAAGTCCACGCTCTGCACCAGCAGCGTCCAGTCGCCCTCGTTGTCCTTGGGCAGACGCGCAAAGGGGCCGTTTTCCATCTGCCATTCGCCGTTCTCGCGCCAGATGAGGCGCGACTCCACGTCGTCGCGGCGCGCGAGTTTCTTGATAGCCGCGATGGTGACGGGCGGCTTGAACGCCGGAATGGCCTGGCGGATCAGCAGCGGCTTCTTCTGCCAGTAACGGCGCATGAAGTCGTTGGGGCTTTGATTGCCCAGGAGCGCAAGCGGATGGTCGAGGTTCATTGGAGGTGCTTCTTCAAGCGGTAAAGGGCATCCAGCGCTTCGCGCGGGGTGAGGCTGTCGGGATCGATGGCGGAAAGCTCCTCGCGCAGGGAGTCGAGCGCCTCGATGGTGTCTGCACGTTCGGCCTGCGCATACGCCTGGGCGTCGGCCTCGGCCGCAGCCGAGAACAACCCCAGCTGCGGCGTGGGGGCGCCTTGCGCTTCCAGGCGTTCGAGCTCGCGCGTCGCCTGCCGGATGACGGCGGCGGGCACGCCCGCGCGCTGGGCCACCTGAATCCCGTAGCTGCGGCTGGCGGGGCCTTCGCGCACTTCGTGCAGGAAGACGATGCCGCCCGCCGACTCGGCCGCGGCCAGGTGGACGTTGGCGGCCGTGGGCTGCTCGGCGGGCAGGCGGGTCAGTTCAAAGTAGTGCGTGGCAAACAGCGTCAGCGCGCGATTGTGCGACAGCAGACGGCACGCAATGGCCCACGCAAGCGCCAGGCCGTCGTACGTGGACGTGCCGCGTCCGATTTCGTCCATCAGCACCAGGCTGTTGGGCGTGCTGGCCGACAGGATGGCCGCGGCCTCCGTCATTTCCATCATGAAGGTCGAGCGTCCGCCCGCCAGGTCGTCGGCGGCGCCGATGCGGGTGAAGATGCGGTCGATCTTGCCGATCCGGGCGCGCGAGGCCGGCACGAAGCTGCCAATGCGCGCCAGCAGCACGATCAGCGCCACCTGCCGCATGTACGTCGACTTACCGCCCATGTTCGGGCCGGTGATGAGCAGCATGCGCCGCGCGGGATCCAGACGGCAGCCGTTGGGGGTGAAGCGTTCGATGGCGCGTTCCACCACCGGATGGCGGCCGGCCTCGATGTCGATGTCGGCCTGCTCGGACAGCTCGGGCGCGATCCAGTCGTGGCGCTGCGCGTGTTCGGCCAGCGCGGCCAGCGTATCCAGCTCGGCCAGCGCCGCGGCGCAGTCAGACAGCGGACGCACGTGCTCGGCCAGCACGTCGAGCAATTGCTCGAACAACCATTTTTCGCGGGCCAGCGAGCGGTCCTGTGCGGACAGCACCTTGTCCTCCCAGGTCTTGAGCTCGGGCGTGATGTAGCGCTCGGCATTCTTGAGCGTCTGGCGGCGGCGGTAGTCTTCAGGCACCTTCGCCGTCTGGCCCTTGGTGACCTCGATATAGAAGCCATGCACGCGGTTGAACTCCACGCGCAGGTTGCTGATGCCGGTGCGCTCGCGCTCGCGCGCTTCGAGCTGGACGAGAAAGTCTCCGCCGTCCGCGGCCAATGCGCGCAGCTCGTCGAGTTCGGCGTCAAAGCCGGCGGCCAGTACGCCGCCATCGCGAATCGCCACGGCAGGCTCAGGCGCGATGGCGCGCACCAGCAGGGCGGCCAGGGCAGGGTCCACGGACAGATGCGAGATCAGTTCGCCGATGCGCGGCGAGGCGGACATCGGTTCGACCAGGTCGGCAAGCGCGGGCAAGGCCTGCAGCGCGTCGCGCAGGCTGGCGAGTTCGCGCGGGCGCACCGACCGCAGCGCCAGGCGCGCGGCAATGCGCTCGATGTCGGGAAAGGCATTCAGGGCGGCGCGCAGCGCTTCCAGCAGACCGGCCGAGCCAAAGGTCTGCTCCACGTCCATGCGCCCGGCCAGCAGCGCCGAAATGGCCTGCTGGCGCGCCAGCGCCTGGTCGTTTTCGCGCAAGGGGTGATGCAGCCAGCGGCGCAGCAGGCGGCTGCCCATCGGCGTGCGGCAGCCGTCCAGCAGCGAAAACAGCGTGGGCGAGTCTTCGCCCGACAGCGTCTGCGTCAGTTCCAGGTTGCGCCGCGTGACCGGGTCCAGCAGCACGAACTGCCCGGGCCGCTCGGCCGACAGGCTTTGCACGTGCGCCAGTGCCTGCGACTGCGTGCGCGCGGCATAGCGCAGCAAGGCGCCGGCCGCGCAGATGCCGGCCGGCATGTCTTCGATGTCAAAGCCCGCCAGCGTGTCCGTCTTGAAATGCGCCAGCAGGTGTGCGCGCGCACCGTCGCTTTCGAAGTGCCAGTCCGGCACGCGGGAGCGGGCGCCCTCGAACGGAAAGTCGAACTCCGCGGTGTCGGCGCAAACGATCTCCGCCGGCGCAATGCGGTGCAATTCGGATTCCAGCTGCGCGGGCGCGCATTCGGTCACCCGGAATTCGCCGCTGGCCAGATTCAGCCACGCCAGCCCCGCGCGCGGCGCGCGAGCGCTGCCGCTGACGCAGATGGCCGCCAGCGCGCGATCCGCCTTGGCCGGCAGAAGGGCGTCGTCGGTCAAGGTGCCGGGCGTCACGATGCGTACGATGCGGCGCTCGACCGGCCCCTTCGACGCGGCCGGATCGCCGATCTGCTCGCAGATGGCGACGGACTCGCCCATGGCCACCAGCCGGGCCAGGTATTGCTCCATGGCATGCACCGGCAGGCCAGCCATGGGGATGGGCACGCCGTTGGACGAGCCCCGCTTGGTCAGTGTCAGATTGAGCAGCCGCGCGCCACGCTCGGCATCTTCGTAGAACATTTCATAGAAGTCGCCCATGCGATAGAACAACAGCAACGGCCCGGCCTCGGCTTTGAGGCGCAGGTACTGTTGCATCATGGGGGTGTGGCCCGCGTGGGCGTCGGCGGCGGTATTTTGCAGTGCAGAATTCATGCCCGTGATTGTATCGGGGCGGGCAAGTCCCCGCCGAGCCGTCGGGTGGCGATTTGGCGGCGGGTTGCGATTTTTCGCATGACGGGGCACATGGACGAATGATGCGCACACGAAATAGGCTGAATCGCCCCGAAACCGGCTGAAATCGCATTTGGAAATGGATGCGCAGTTGCTCGCGGCAAATGTCGCTATGTTGGTCGCCTGGCCGCACAACAACGCGGTGCGATGACATTGACCTCCACGCCATCGGGAACAAAATGAAAGTCAAATCCCTGCTGTCTTTCGTCGTGCTTTCCTTGCTCGCCGCCGCGGGCGCGCAGGCAGACAGCTGCCGAGCCAATTACCAAGGCGGGGAAGATTGCAGATACGACGATGGCACCACGTCGTCGAGCCGCTCCAACTACCAAGGCGGCTTCGATACGACCTACAGCGATGGCAGGACCTCCACCAGCCGGAAAAACTACACTGGCGGTTTTGACACCCGCTATAACGATGGCAGCAACTCCACCAGCCGGTCAAACTACACCGGCGGCTACGATACCCGTTACAGCGACGGCTCTTCCTCTTCAAGCCGGAAGAATTACACGGGCGGTTACGACACCCGCTATAGCGATGGCTCATCGTCTTCCAGCCGGAAAAACTACAACGGCGCGCTGGACACGAATTTCCGGCGCAGCAAGGACGGCAAGGCCGATACGCGCCGGCCGGTTGGCGGCCGCTGATTGATGTCGGTGGCTGACACGGCGACGGTCGCCCGGGCCTGCGGGAGCAAGAAGCGTAGCGCCCAGGGCTTCCAAGATTGCGTTTAGTGGCATCGCAGGCACATGCGTCATTTAGTAACGGTCGTATCTTTGTGGCCGTTAATGACCCATAGTGCGTACAGGGATACTTTTCCCTGGAAAATCTAGGACTTACATTGAAGATTGAAACTGGTATTGTGAAGTGGTTCAACAACGACAAGGGCTTCGGCTTTATCATGCCGGAGCTGGGCGGTAAGGACCTCTTCGCTCACTACTCTGAGATTCAGGGCAGCGGGCACAAATCTCTTGAAGAGAACCAGCGCGTGACGTTCGTCGCCGGCCAAGGACAGAAAGGTCCTCAGGCGACAATGATCAAACCGATTTAAGAACTGGCTGGCTTGCCTTAAGGCAAGCGGGCTGGCACCTAGCAAGTGGGGCCGAATCCTTTGAAGCAAGGGATTCGGCCCTTTGACTTTGGATCACGGTCGGCATTGCTGTTTGGGGTGGGACTTATGGGTGGGATGCCCGAGGCGCGTGAGCGGCGCCCCGGCTACGCCAACTTGCAGCCCCAACGCGCCGCCGGGCACAATCTGCACGGCGTGGCGCGTGTGGACGCCGCGGGAGTTTCAACGCCATGCCCGATATTGCCGTTCCTGACGTGCTGGATGCCAGCGAGCGCGTTTCCATTTCCAGCGGCGACCACCAGGCCGAGTTCGCGCCCGGCGGCGGCGGGCGGCTGACGCGGCTGTCCACCGGCGGACACGACTGGATCGTGCCGCTGACCGCCACCGAATGGCCGGCGGGCCGATGGCCGCGCGCCGGATCCTACCCGCTGGCGCCGTATTCCAACCGGATCCGCGATGGCGTTTTCACGTTCAATGGCGCCCGCTACGCATTGCAGTCCGTGCCCAACCGGCCGCAGGCGATTCATGGCTCGGGGCTGTTCCAGTCCTGGCAGGTTCGCAATCTGACGCCCGACAGTGTCGATCTGGTGCTGGAGCAGCCGGCCGGCGTGCTGGGGTGGCCCTGGCCGTTTGAATGCGTGCAGCGCTGGCGGCTGGACAGCCGCGGGCTGAGCCTGAAGATGGCCATTACCAATCGAGGCGACACGCCGATGCCGTGCGGGATGGGCATCCATCCGTATTTCACGGCGCAGCGCGTCACGCTGCACGCCCGGCGCATCTGGCCGTCGGACGAGAATGGCTTGCCCACGGGCAGCAAGACGACGACGGTGCGAGAGCTGCGCCAGTCCGCCGAGGGCTGCGACACGTACCTGTCGCAATGGCAGGGCCGCGCGACGCTGCACTGGCCCGACGGCCACGAACTGGCGCTGCATGCCGACCCGGCGTTCGCGCATCTGGTTGTGTACACGGCGCCGGGCTCGGATTTTCTTTGTGTGGAACCGGTCAGCAACGTGGCCGATGCCTTCAATCTGGCGGCGGCCGGCGATACCCGGACCGGCATGCAGGTGCTGGAACCTGGAGAGCGTTTTGCCGCCACGCTTCTGCTGGGGCTTGCGCCAGCGCGGAAAAAGTGAATGGCAGCTTGGTAACCGCCGCACCCTGCGGCGATAATCCGCTCAAACCAGAATCAGGAGTCGTTACGTGAAAAAGCTCAGCACCGAACAATTGCAGGCTGCGGTCGAGACGCTTCGCCGGACACAGGCCAAGCTGGCTCGCGCGGGCAACCTGCCGCTTGAGCCCACCATCTACGCCAGCGCCAAGGGTTTTCGCCGCAACGTGCCCGATTATGTGTGGTCCTGGCTGTCCGGTCTGCTGGCGCCGCACAAGAGCCTGTCGGCCTGGATGGACACGCACCAGCCGGGCTGGCGCGAAGGCAAGACGCCGGCGGCCGCCGTCTATGCCCGCACGGAAAACGGCTGGTTCCAGTGGCTGATCGCCGAACTGGAAGCCGAAATCAACGACCCGCACGCGCGCGCCAAGCGCGAAGGCCGAGGCTGACTGGCCTGATCGCGCCCGGCGCGGGGCGCCGGCGCACGCGATCCCGCTCGGGATCGCCGCGTTTCTAGAACCCTTCCAGCACGATCTTGCCGCGCGCCTTGCCGCTTTCGATGAAGGCGTGGGCGCGGCGCAGGTTTTCCGCGTTGATCTTGCCGTAGTGCTCGCCCAGCGTGGTGCGCAGCGTGCCGTTGTCGATCAGGCGGGCAGCTTGATTCAACAGTTCGTGCTGCGCGATGAGGTCGGGCGTGTTGTGCAGCGGCCGGGCAAACATGAATTCCCAATGCAGCGAGGCTGACTTTCCCTTGAGCAGCCGCACATCGATCGCGGCCGGGTCGTCGATCAGCGCAATCTTGCCCTGCGGCGCAATCCCTTCGGCCATCTGCGGGAAATGCGCGTCCGTGTGCGTCAGGCCGGCGATGTAGCTCACATTGTCAAAGCCGATGCGCTTGAGTTCGCCGGCCAGCGGTTGGGTGTGATCGATGACGTGATGCGCGCCCAGGTCGCGCACCCAGGCCTGGGTCTCGGGACGCGAGGCCGTGCAGATCACGGTCAGGCCGGTGAGCTGTCGCGCCAGCTGCACCAGGATCGAGCCAACCCCGCCGGCCGCCCCGATGACGAGCAGGCTGCGCTGGCTGGGCGCGGCGTTGTCCAGGACCCGCAAGCGGTCGAATAGCAGTTCCCAAGCGGTGATCGTGGTCAGGGGCAGGGCGGCCGCCTGCGCAAAATCCAGGCTCTTGGGCATGTGGCCGACGATGCGCTCGTCCACGACATGGCGTTCGCTGTTGGCGCCCGGACGGGTCAGGGCGCCGGCATACCAGACGCGGTCGCCCGGCTTGAAGAGGCTGGTGCGCGCGCCGACCGCGCGCACGATGCCGGCGGCGTCCCAGCCGATGATTTCGGGCTGGCCGTCCTTGGGCTTGCGGTTGGCGCGGATCTTGACATCCACGGGGTTGACCGAGATGGCGTGCACGTCCACCAGCAGGTCGTGGTCGCCCGGCACGGGTTCGGGGGCGGTGATGTCCTGCAGGGCGTCGGCGTTGTCGGCGGGCAGGTTCTTGAAGTAGGCAATGGCTTTCATGGCGGGAGCGTCCGGCGGTTCAGGGATTCAGATGATGGAGCGGACTACGCCGCCGTCCACGCGCAGGGCCGCGCCGTTGGTGGCCGACGCTTGGGTCGAGCAGGTGTAGACGACCATGTTGGCCACTTCTTGCACGGTGGCCAGCCGGCGCAGCAGCGAGGTGGGACGATGCTGGGCGATGAAGTCCCGCTCCATCTGCGCTTGCGAGACGCCTTGCTCCTTGGCCATTTCCGCGAAGAAGTCGGCGACCCCGTCGGACCGGGTGGGGCCGGGCAGCACGGCGTTGACGGTGACGTTGGTGCCGGCGGTCAGCTCGGCCAGGCCGCGCGAGACCGCGAGCTGGGCGGTCTTGCTGACGCCGTAGTGGATCATCTCGGCGGGAATCTGCACGGCGGATTCGCTGGAAATGAACACGATTCGGCCCCAGTTGGCGGCCAGCATGCGCGGCAGGTAGTAGCGCGACAGCCGGATGCCGCTCATGACGTTGGTGTCCATCATGGACTGCCAGTCGTCGTCGGTGATTTCGGTGAAGGACTTGGGCGTGAAGGTGCCGGCATTGTTGACCAGGATGTCCACGTCGGGATGCGCGGCGCATACCGAGGCGGCGCCGTCCGCGGTGGCCAGGTCCGCCTGCACGGTCGTGACCTGGGCGTCTGCAACTTGCTGCGTGACGGTCTCAGCGGCTTGCGCCAGCTTGGTTGCATTGCGGCCGTGCAGGACGACCTGCGCGCCGGCCTCGGCCAGTCCAATGGCAATCGCCAGCCCAATGCCACCGGACGATCCGGTGACAAGCGCCTTCTTGCCGTTCAGTTCGATTTTCATGCGGGAACTCCTTGCGTGTTGGGGAATGAATGCATGATTACCCACTCCGAACCGATGAAAAACGGGCTAGCATCGCAGGCAGTTTCAATAAATTTTTGAAAATGAGGGCGAAGTGGTCCGATTCGAGGATTTGAAGATCTTTGTTGCCGCGTCGGATCTGGGCAGCTTTTCCGCCGCCGCGCGCGAGCTCGACCTGACGCCAGCCGTGGCCAGCGCCGCCCTCAAGCGGCTGGAAGAAGAGTTGGAAACGCGGCTCTTCGTGCGCTCCACGCGCAGCCTGCGGTTGACCAGCGATGGCGAACGCTATCTGGAGTATGCGCGCTCGGCGATATCCACTCTGGAAGCCGGCAAGAACGCAATGGCGCGCGACAAGACGGACATTGCCGGCACCTTGTCGGTATCGATCCCGTCCGACCTGGGCCGCCACGTGCTGCTGCCGTGGCTGGACGAATTCCAGCGCCAGCACCCGCGCGTCAACTTCCAGCTACGCATCAGCGACCGGCTGGCGGACCTGTACCGGCAACCGGTCGACATCGCCGTGCGGTACGGCACGCCGAACGATTCCAGTCTGGTCGCACTGCCGCTATCCGAACACAACCGGCGTGTCGTATGCGCGGCGCCCGCGTACCTTGCGCGGCACGGCGTGCCGCAAACGCCGGCCGACTTGCGCCGCCACAACTGCCTGTCGTTCGTATTGGGCGAAACGCTGCACGATCGCTGGACCTTCGAGCATGAGGGGACCAGCCTCACCATTCCGGTCAAAGGCGATCGCGTGGGCGACGACGGTGACCTGGTGCGGCGTTGGGCGCTGGCTGGGCACGGCATCGCGTACAAATCGCGCTACGACGTGCTGAGCGACTTGCGCGCGGGCCGGTTGGTCGAATTGCTGGCCGGGTATGGCAGCGAGCCGTCGCCGCTCTATCTGCTGTGCGTGCATCGCATGCTGCTATCGCCCGCGGTGCGGCGCTTGCGGGAATTTCTGCAGGAACGGTTCAAGGCATTCGAGGCGGGCTAGCCGCACGTTCAAGAATGGCAGCGGTATATCCACGCCGCATCCGTTCGCCTTGTCAGTCCGCCATATCAATGCGCCGCATGATGCCCGCCTGCTGCCTGCTTTTTCGCCGGCTTGCGTGGATGCTGATTTGCCTTCGCGCTTGTCCCGCTTCGCGCGCTCGATGGTCTTTCGGTCAGGGGTGATCTCCTTTGCTTCGCATTGCAAAAGCGATTCCGTCGCCGGTCGAGACCGCGCGACGGAACTCGTAACACCACCTTATCGCTGCGCAGGTATCCTGTATGTTCGAATGGATTGCCGGTCGTAAGCGCCGGAACACGGCGAAAGCACCGACGATTCACGACTCACCCCCATATGCGGAGACGAGCTATGTCGAATCATGTCTACAAGCAGATCGAGTTGGTGGGCTCTTCCACCAAGTCCACCGACGATGCGATCGCGAAAGCCATCGAGCGCGCGTCCGAAACCTTGCGCAACCTGGATTGGTTCGAGGTGACCGAAGTGCGCGGCCACATCAAGGACGGCAAGGTGGCGCACTGGCAGGTAGGGTTGAAGATCGGCATGCGCCTGGAAGGCGATTCCTGATCCCGCCGCTGGTCATTGCTTGACCACGCCTCGCAAGTGACTGTCGCATAACGAGTTTCTGCACTTGTTGTGCGACTGTTCATAGGCTTGTCCACATTCCATGGGGACAAGCCTGTCCGCTTGTCCACCGTCCCATCTCATCCTCATCCCGCGCTCTGCGGCGGCGGCGCGGTGAGCGATTCTTGCCCGCACCCTGCAAGTCGATGATCTACAAGGCTTTTGGCAGAGTACCCGCAGACTGTCCTCAGGCTTATCCACATTTGGCGGGGACAACCCCAGCACGGTTAAACCGCGTTTGGGCCTTTCTTGACCACGCTCTGCAGGGCATTGATATGAAACAGGATTTTCCACCTGCCCTCATACTGTCCTCATCCTTGTCCACAGAACGCGGGGACAATCCACACTTGGGCGTGCGCCGTCGCCCTGAGGGTCCCCACAGCACCGAAAAGCGGGGATAACTCCGCCAGAAATCGTCCATATGGATGATTGCGCATTTATTGACCGCGCATCGCAAGTGCTTGGCGAGACAGGGAATTTTGGATCTGCCCCAAGGCTGTCCTCACCTTTCTCCACAGTTGGAGGGGATAAGTGGGGGCGAGCTGGAAAATGCGATGGTGTCTGACACCCAACCATAAAAAAAGCCCCTCGACGCATCGAGGGGCTTGATCGCCCGGAGGTAGATCGGGCGATCGGCGCCGGCACGCGCGGGGCGTGGCCGGCGTCGGCGGCAGATCAGGCGTTCATTTTCTTGATCCAGTCGACGTAGCGGTCCACCCAGCCCTGCAGGAATTTGCGGGTGCCTTCGTTGGTGATGGTGAACTGGTCGTCGACGAGGCCTTCGGAATACTGGAGAAAGGCTTCCGGCGTGGTGAGCGCGTTGGCGCCTTCGGCGGCCAGGATGTTGCGCAGGTGCTGCTGCATCATGGCCGTGCCCGCGGCGCTGGGCGATGCGCCCAGGATACCGACGGCCTTGCCGGTCCAGGAGTTCTGGCCCCACGGACGCGAACCCCAGTCGATGGCGTTCTTGATGGCGGCCGGGACCGAGCGGTTGTGCTCGGGCGATACGAACAGGATGCCCTGCGCGTCGGCGATCTGCTGCTTGAGCTTGGCGGCGGGGGCGGGCAGGTTGTTTTCGTTGTCCTGGTTGTACAGCGGGATGTCGCCAAGGCTCACATACTCGAACTTGAAGTCGGCCGGAACCAGCTTTTCGAGCGCACGCGCCACGCGCAGATTGATCGAGGCGGCGCGCAGGCTTCCGACGAAAACCGCAATCTTGTATGTGCTCATGAGCAGGGGCTCCAACAAGGAAAAGGGAACGGCCAGTGTAGACCTGCAGAAGTCCGGGCTCAATGCCGTTTGCGAATATTCACATGGCGTTTGGCAATGTTGGCCTTACCCGCAGGCTCCCAAGCGCCTTGACGGTACGCGGGCGATTGACGATGTCACGTCATCAGGCTGACATGGGCGGCAACGACGCGCCACCCGTCGGCGGTGCGCATCCACGTCTGGCTCTGGCGGCCGGTGCGGGCGCTGCCGTCGCGCTGGAATTCCAGGTTGGCGGTGGCGAAGCCCCGGCCATAGGTGGTGATGGCGGTGCGCAGGACCTGTCTTGCCAGGCCTTGCGGCGAACGCTGAGCGCGGAAGGCGCGAATCTCGTCGTAACCGTAGAGGTTTTCGCCGGCGCCGTAACGCAGGGTATGAGGGCTGTTCCAAAACAAGGTGTCCAGCACTTCCACGTCGTTGGAAACCAGCGCCGCTTCATAGCGTTCGACAACCGCGGTGACCTCGGCCACGACGTCGGGCAGGTTGATGTCCATTGCTGCGTATCTCCGATATGCACCAGCTTGGTGCGTGAGGTAGGGGTAATCACCAATATGGGGTGTGTTGCGGTGCGCAAATATCCACGCGCCGGACCACGGATGCCCTCGCAAGGCGGGATTGCTGCACTGCAAGGCTGGCACGCCGTTTGCTAGGGTTAACGTGCATAACACGCTGCACGCTGCCCCAGGAGTATCACCATGTCCGCATCCGCCGTTTCCGTTCCGGTCACCATGATGGTGACGCGGCACATCGCGCCCGAACGCTATAGCGATTTCCTGTCCTGGATGCGCCAGGGCGAAATCCTGGCGGCGGGCTTTCCGGGGTTTCTGGGATCTGGCGTGCTGCAGCCGCCCGAAGGCGGCGACGAATATCAGATCTTGCTGCGCTTCACGGACGAGGCGAGCCTGAACCGGTGGGAGAAATCCCTGCCGCGCCGCATGTGGCTGGAGCGCGGCGCCAGCCTGGTGCGGGCGAGCCACGAGCATCGCGTGAAGGGCACGGAAGGCTGGTTTGCGCCCAAGGCCAGCACGCCGCCGCGCTGGAAGCAGGCGGTCAGCATCTGGCTGGCCTACTTTCCGGTGCTGCTGGTGTTCTCGATGCTGGTGAGCGAACACTTGAATATCCTGCCGGTGTTCTGGCGCGTGCTAATCACGAGCGTGATACTGACGCCCATCATGGTGTTTTTCTGCATTCCATTCATCTCGCGCGTGCTGCATCGCTGGCTGCGCGCCGGCTGAGGCCGCGAGGGCGCTGAGCCGCGCGCCGGGCGCGGCGGCGTTCTTCACCTTCACGCGGCCTTGGCGCGGCGGGTCGAGTACAGCCGGTGCAGCGTGATCTTGCGCACGGCGTTCTGGCTGTCCTGGATATGCGCGCGCAACAGCTCGGCCGCGCCTGCGGCATCGCGCGCCAGGACGGCAGACAGGATCGCGGCGTGTTCCCGGTACGTGGTGCCGATGCGGTCGGGCTGGGTGAAATCCAGCCGCCGCACGATGCGGATCCGCTCGGTGGCGGCGCGGTGCACGCGCGCGATCTCCGGGTTGCCGGCGGCCGCCACCAGCTCGACGTGAAAGCGTTCGTCCAGATCCGCCAGCCATTCGCAATCGCTGGAACGCTCGCTTTCGTCCACCAGCCACGTCTCGGCAAGCGGGCGCAGCGCAAGCAGCGGATCGGGCGACTGGCCCGGCGCGCAAAGCGCATGCACCGCGGCCGCTTCCAGCACGCTGCGCAGCTCATAGAAATGATCCAGCGTTTCGAAATCCAGCGGCTTGACCAGCCATCCATTGCGCTGCCGCACCTCCAGGTAGCCTTCCCGCTCCAGCCGGAACAACGCCTCACGCACGGGCGTGCGGCTGATGTGCAGGCGATCCGCGATCTCGGTCTCGGTGAAGCGGTCGCCCGGGGCCAGGCGGAAATCCAGGATGTCGCGCTTGAGCGTGGTGTACGCGGAGTCGGCCAGCGTGCGCGGCATGTCGATGGCGGCGAAGGCGGTGTCCATGTCGAGGCTCCAGGCGTTGCGGGTGGTGGGGCAGGGTGGTCGGTCAGACTGGCCGGACGCGGGCTGCGCCGGCCTGTTCCAGTGCGTGCGCCGCGCGCAGGCAGTCGATCTCGCGCCACGGGGCGGCGATAAGCTGCACACCCAGCGGCAGATGGCCGTCCTCGTCCAGTTCCGGCCACGTGGGCGCGGTGCAGACCGGCAGGCCGATGGCGGAAATCGGTTGCGTCAGCAGGCCCATGCTGGCGCGGGCCGGCAGTTGGTTGCCCGCCAGCGTCAGCCAGTCCGCGCCGATGGGCGTGGCGCTGACGGGCGTGGCCGGGGCGATGAGGACGTCGTAGTGTTCGAAGAGGGCGAGCGCTTCGAGATAGGCGCGGTGGCGAACGCGCTGCGCCTGCTGCACCCAGGCCGCGGGGACGAGGCTGCCGGCCACCAGGCGGTCGCGCGAGTGCGGTTCGTAGTAGTCGTAGTGCGTGACGAGCCGGCGGCGGTGCAACGCGCCGCCTTCGGCCGCGGTGATGACGAAGGCGGCGGCGCGGGCCTGCGCCGCGGCGGCAAAGTCGACCACATCGGTGGCGCCCAGCGCGCGCGCGGCAATCTCAACGGCGCGGCGCGCTTGCGGTCCGGCCCATTCCGAAAAGTGGCCGCCCAGAACCCCGACGCGCAGCGCGCCCGCGCCCTCGGCAAGGGCCGGCAACGTGGGCGTGGCGGGGCGCTGCGCGCAGGCGATGTCGGCCTCGTCCGGGCCTTGCAACGCGTCGTAGGCTGCGGCCAGATCGCCGGCGGTGCCCGCGAAGGGCCCCAGGTGATCCAGGCTGCCGACAAAGGGGAAGGAGCCCGTGCGCGGCAGGCGGCCGAAGGTGGGCTTCAGGCCGAAGACGCCGCATAGCGAGGCCGGCACGCGGATCGAGCCGTTGGTGTCCGACCCCAGGGTCAGCGGCACCAGACCGCCGGCCACGGCGGCGGCGCTGCCGCCGGACGAGCCGCCCGCGATGCGGGCCGTGTCGTGCGGGTTGCGGCACGCGCCGTAATGCGTGTTTTCCGTGGTGAAGCCGTAGGCGTGCTCGTCCATGTTGAGCGCGCCGATCAGCACGGCGCCCGCCTCGCGCATCCGCGCCACCAGCAGCGCATCGCGGCTGGCGGGCGGATTGGACGCGTTGACGCGTCCGCCGGCCAGCGTGACTTCGTCGGCGACATCAAAGAGGTTCTTCACGGCGTAAGGCACCCCGGCCAGCGGCGGCAGCGTGTCGCCGCGCGCCCGGCGCGCATCGATGGCCAGCGCTTCCTGCCGCGCTCGGCTTTCCGTCAGAGCCGTGAAGCAGTTGTAGCGGGGATCGCGCTCGCGCACGCGGGCGAGGGTGGCGTCCAGCACCGCCACGGCGCTGCGTTCGCCGCTGCGCACCTGGCGGGCGATATCGTGAGCGGGGCCGGTCACGGGCGGAACACCGAAGCCGATTCCAGTTCCACCGGCAGCGGCTCGTCCGCAAACGCGGCGGCGATGTCGTGGATGCGGGCGAACTGCTGCGCGACCTGCTCGGTGGCGGACTCGCGCAGTGCATACCCCGACAGCGCCAGCGCGCTGCGCACGTATTGGTCGATGGTTTCCTGTGTCATGGCGGATGCTCCCGGTGATGGCGTGGGTTATTTGCGCACTTCGCGCTGGAAGATCTCCAGACTCAGCTTCTTCATCTGGATGAAGCTGGGCTCGGACAGCGTCTCGACCGTGCGAGGGCGCGGATCCGTGTAGTCCAGGATCTCGGCGACGCGCGTGGGGCGCTTGGTCAGGAGCAGCACCTGGTCGGCCAGGTAGACGGCTTCCTCCAGGTCATGAGAGACCAGCAGCATGGTGGTGCCAGTCTGCAGGAAGACTTCCTGCAGCTTCTCGCGGATGAAGAGCGTCATCTCGAAGTCGAGCGCCGAAAACGGTTCGTCCAGGAACAGCACCTCGGGTCCTGGCGCCAGCGCGCGCATGATCGAGGCGGTCTGCTGCTGGCCGCCGGACAGTTCGTAGGGATAGCGGTTCAGATCGAACTTCACGTCGAACGAGGCCACCAGTTCCTCGACGCGCGCGTCGACCTGAGCTTTGCTGCGGCCTTCCAGCCGCAGCGGATAGGCGATGTTGTCGATGGTGCGCAGCCACGGGAACATGGCTTCGCGGTAGTTCTGGAACACGTAGCCGATCTTGGTCTGCGCCAGCGATTTGCCGTCGAACAGGATCTCGCCGGAATCGATGGGGATGAGGCCCGCGATCATGTTGATCAGCGTGGACTTGCCGCAGCCGTTGGGACCGAAGACCGATACGATCTTGCCCTTGGGAATGTCCAGGTTGAAGTCTTCATACAGCGGCCAGCCGGCGAAATACTTGGTCAGGCCGCGGATGGTGATGTGCGTGCCCAGCGGGCCCGGTTGAAAGGGCGCGGCGGCCGGTCCGGGCGCGATGGCGGGATTGATGA
Organism: Achromobacter mucicolens; assembly: GCF_902859725.1. Taxonomy (GTDB): domain Bacteria; phylum Pseudomonadota; class Gammaproteobacteria; order Burkholderiales; family Burkholderiaceae_B; genus Achromobacter; species Achromobacter mucicolens. Next base: position 25,121 of record NZ_CADIJP010000021.1, read on the forward strand.
CGGTGGACATTATCGGCCGCTCCAGTGAACCACGCGCTTTTCCAGCACGAGAAAGAGAATGTTGAGCACATAGCCCAGCGCGCCGGCCGCCAGGATCGCGGCGTACATCTCGCGCACGTTCAGCACCTGCTGCGCATTGATGATCCGGTTGCCCAGGCCGCTGTCCGAGCCGATGAACATCTCCGCGACGATCACGATGACCAGCGCCATCGACACGCCGCTGCGCAGGCCGACGAAGGTGGGCTGCAGGCTTTCCCAGATCAGCACGTCCTTGAAGATCTGCCAGCGTGAGGCGCCCATCACGCGCGCCGCCATCACCCGCTGCTTGCGGGCGTTGATGACGCCGTAGGCGCTGTTGAACAGGATCACCAGCACGGCCGCGAAGGCGGCGATGGCAATCTTGTTCATGTCGGTCACGCCGAAGATCATCAGGAACAGCGGGATCAGCGCGGAGGACGGCGTGGAGCGGAAGAAGTCCACCAGGAACTCGACGCTGCGGTAGGCCTTTTCATTGCTGCCCAACAGCACGCCCAGCGGCACGCCGATCACGCCGGCGATCAGAAAGGCCTGCACCGTGCGGTTCAGCGAGGACAGGAAGTCGGCCAGCAGCGGTCCGCCCGCCATGCCCTTGACGAGCGCCACAATGGTGGCGCTGGGCGTGGGCAGCAGCACGGGGCTGACCAGCTGCAGCCGTAACACCAGGTCCCACACGATGAACAGCGCCAGCGGGCCGATCAGGGGAAGCAGGCGTGCGCTGTTGAACTTGCGCGGCGGTTTGGACATGGCCGGCTGCGCCTTGGGCGGCGCGGCGGTGGAGGCCGCAGAAGGGGCGGGCGTGGCGCCCGTAGCCGTGGTCGCGGTCATGGATCAGCCCTTGTAAAGCATGGTCGAGACGTCGACCTTCTGCGCGAAGATGCCCTTGTCGGTGAAGAGGTCGAAGAACTTCTGGAAGTACTGCACGTCGCTCGGCGTGAACTCGTTGTGCATCGTGTAGGCGGCCAGTGGCACTTCCTCGGTCATCGGGCCTTCGATGGCGGTGTAGCCCTTCAGGAACGGGCGCGCCTCGGCAGGCTTGGTGCGGATCAGTTCGATGCCGCGCGCGTACGCGGCGATGAATTTCTTGCTTTCCTCGGGATGCTTTTTCAGGAAGGCGGTGGTGAGCGAGGCCGAGCCGCCGAACCACGGCGCCATGGGGTCGCCCAGCACGTATTTGGCGATCACGCCCGTTTCCAGCACGCGGGTCGTGCCGTTCAGGCGGCCCACCGTGCCCGTGGGTTCAAGCGTGTAGCACGCATCCAACTGGCCGGCGGCAACCGCGGCGACGTGCTGGCTGATCGCCAACTCGACCACGGTTGCTCCGGTTGCGCCGGCGCGCTCCAGTACTGCCTTGGCCAGCGTGGAATTCTGGATGCCGGGACCAGAACCGACCTTTTTCCCCTTGAGGTCTGCGATGGATTTGATGGGACTGTCTTTCGCGACGATGAACTCGTCCAGCACGTTCTTTACGTTGCTGGGGTTGGACGCAAAAATCTTGAACAGGCCGGGCGAGGCGATCTCGCCGATGGCCAGGTTGGCCGAGCCCGTGCCGTTGGCGCTGCCGTCGGCACGGCCCGCGAGCATGGCTTCCATGACCTGCTGCGCGCCGGCGAACTTCAGCGCCTCGACGTTCAGGCCCGCTTCCTTGAAGTAGCCTTTCTCGATGGCGGCGTAGAACGGCAGGCCCGCGGCCACGGGCCAGAAGCCGATGCGGATGACCGGACCCGACTGCGCGCGCACCAGCGCCGGGGCGGCGAGCGCCGCGGCGCCCATGGCGGCCCCCTGGATCAGGCGGCGGCGGGTGGCGTTGAAGGCGTAGGGTGCGTTGCGATCGATCATGTGGGGCTCCTGGGCTGCTTGAGTGGGGGCGCTTGTAGACAAGCTTGCATACCAGTCATCAAGCAATACCCGTGCCAGGTTGCGCGCGGGAGGGTTTGCCCCGTGGCACGCCCGCTTGCCGCTTCAGGCTGGTGCCCGCCGTGAACCAAAATGGTGCAAGGCGCACCACATAAGGGGACATAGCGGCTTGCCGTGGGGTCGGCATGCGCGCGTCCGCCGGGATGGCAGTAGCATCTGGCCCATGAACACGCGTTTTGTCGAAGCCTTTCTGTGGTCAGCCCGGCTGGGCAGTTTCCGCGCCGCCAGCGACCGCCTGCACATCACGCAGGCGGCGGTGGCAAACCGCGTCGCGTCGCTGGAAGAAGACATCGGCGCGCGCCTGTTCGAACGCGACGCCAAGGAGCTGAAGCTCACGGCGGTCGGCACACGGCTGCTGGACTACGGCGAGCGCCTGCTCGAGATCCGCCAGCAGATCCTGTCGCTGGGCAAGCGGGGCGACGAGGTAGCCGGCCTGGTGCGCATCGGCGCGATCGAAACCGTCGTGCATACGTGGCTGATCGGCTTTCTGACGAACCTGCGGTCGACGTATCCGGGCATCGAGGTGCAGCTCACGTCGGAAACCACGCGTGCCCTGCATCGCGGCCTGCGCGAAGGCACGCTGGACATCGCGTTTCAGACGGATGTGCTGAACGACACGGGCATCATCAGCATGCCGTGCCTGCCAATGGAAATGGGCTGGGTCGGGCCGGCGGGGGGTGAAGACGCCATGACGGTGCATGACCTGCTCGGCGAGCCGGTGCTGACGATGAGCCCGGGCTCGCAGCCGCACGAGGCGCTCAAGGCGCTGTACCGAGAGGTGGGCATGCCGCAAGGCAAGGTGCATTTCGTCAGCTCGATCTCGGCGCTGGCGCGGCTGGTGCGCAGCGGGTTCGGCCGCGCGCTTGTGCCGTTGCCCCCCATCTACGAATACGTGGCTCGCGGCGAGATCCAGGTGATCCGCACCGATCTGCCGGCGCCGCCGCAACTGCTGGTGGTGAGCTACCTGGAAAGCGGCGGGTCCGACGCCATCCGGCTGGTCGCCGAGCTGGCCTGTCGCGCGTCGGATCAGTTCACGGCCGCGGTGGTGGCCCCGCAGGCGGAATCCGCCCGTTGGCAAGGGTGAAAACCCCGGATCGCTTTCAGTAATTCTGTTGTCGGGCGAAAGATTTATTGGTTTGCCGCGCGGCGGCCTGCGCCCGAAGATGAGGCCTTGCTCATCCCGACCCCCTGCCGCCATGACGCCTGATTCCGAATTCCCGCTTGTGCCCAACGGGCTGCTTTTCGTCGCGACCGACGTCGATCCCGCCGATGAACCCGATTTCAACCGCTGGTACGACCGAGAGCATGTCGAGGAACGCGTGCGGATTCCTGGCTTCCTGTCGGGCGCGCGCTATGTGTCCGTGCAGGGCGGGCGCAAGTATCTGGGCCTGTACCGCACGCAGTCGTTGGGTGCGTTCACCACGGCGGCTTACCGCGCCGCGTTCGAGCGCCAGACCGCCTGGTCGGTGGCCAACCTGGACCGCATGCGCGATCCGATGCGCCGCGTGTGCGCGGTGGAAGCGGTGACCGGCGCGGGCAGCGGCAGCGAGCTTGTGGTGCTGCCCTTGCCGGTGGGCTGCGCGGGTGCGCCGGTGGGGCGGGCGCGCAACGCCGGCGCGGAATTGCGTGAGGTCGACGGCTTCGTGCGGTCTTGTCTGCTGGTGCCCGACGCGGCGCTCAGCACGCCGCTGCCGCGAGAGTCCGCCAGCGGCCGCGTGCTGTCGCCCCTGTTTGTCGTCGAGGCCAGCACGCCAGCCGCGGCGCGAACCTTGCGCGATGGGGCCGCAGCGGCCTTTGATGCCGATCCCGCCGCGGCGTGGTTGTACGCGCTGGGGTGGAAGCTGGAGGCGGCGGACCTCGCCTAGCGGCTTGCCGCTTGCGGCCCAGCGCGTCAATGCGCCTGCGGATCGAACTTCTTGACCAGCACGGCCCACTTGTCGTGTTCGCTCTTGATGAAGGTGGCGAACTGCGCCGGCGTGCCGCCCACCGGCTCGGCGCCTTCACGCAGCATCTGCTCGTTCAAGGCGGGCAGCGTCGCGTTGACTTCGCGGTTTACCAGATCAACCACCTGCTGCGGCGTGCCCTTGGGGGCGAAGAAGCCAAACCACGAACCCGCGTCAAAACCCGGATAGCCGGATTCGGCGATGGTCGGCAGTTCGGGCAGGGTGGCGGACCGTTGCTGCGTACTGACCGCCAGCGCGCGCAGCTTGCCGGCGCGAATGTGCCCGATCACCGACGGAATGGTGGCGAACATGAAGTCGATGCGGCCGGCCAGCAGGTCGTTCACGGCGTCCGCGCCCTTGTACGGCACGTGGGTGGCGTTCACCTTCAGTTCGTCCATCAGCATGTAGCTGGACAGGTGCGACGAGGTGCCCACGCCGGTGGAGCTGTAGTTGAGCTCGCGCGCCGACTTCACGTATTTCAGAAAGCCCTGGATGTCCTTGGCGGGCGAGGAGGGCGGCACGACCAACACGTTGGGCACGGTCGCGATCTGCACCATCGGCACCAGGTCGGTGAGCGGATCGTAGGACAGCTTGTTCAGCGACGGGTTGACGGCGATGGGGCCGACCGAGTTCACGATCAGCGTGTGGCCGTCGGGCGCGGCGCGCACCACGTACTCGGTGCCGATGTTGCCGCCCGCGCCGGGTTTGTTTTCCACGACGAAGGGCTGGCCCAGCTTCTGCGTGAGCGTGTTCGTGACGCTGCGAGTGAGCGTGTCGGTGGTGCCGCCGGGCGAGAAGGCCACGATGACCTTGACCGGCCGGTCGGGATAGCCTGCGGCGATGGCGGCGGGCGCGGTACAGGCGCCCGCCAGCGCCGCGCAAGCGAGCAGGGCTTGGGCAGTTTTCATGATGTCTCCTCGCGTGGTCGTTGTCGTGTGATGAGGGCCCCGTGCCGCCACGCCGGCCGGGACGCTGAAAAATCGGAAGGTCAGTCGCGGTAGCCGGGATCGATCCGGTCCAGCTTGCGCAAGAGCGCGGGCCACTCCATGACGCCGTAGGGGCGGCGGGTGCCAGGCTGGTAGTTGTTCCAGGTTTCTTCCAGCACCGGTTGCGGCACGGGCTGAAGCCGGGCGCCCGTTGCCATGGCCGCCAGTTGCGAACGGCAGGCCAGTTCCAGGCGGTGCATCCAGTTGAAGGCCTCGCCCACGGTGCGGCCCACGGTCAGCGCGCCGTGATTGCGCAGGATCAGCGCCTCGCCCTGGCCCAGATCGGCCAGAAGCGAGGCCTGTTCGTCGGTGCCCAGCACCACGCCCTGGTAATCGTGGTAGCCGATCTTCAGAAAGCGCATGGCGGTCTGCGTCAGCGGCAACAGGCCGCATTCCAGCGACGACACGGCCATCGACGCCCAACTGTGGGTGTGGATGACGCAGTCCACTTCGTGGCGGTGGGCATGCACCGCGCTGTGGATCACATAACCGGCCTTGTTGATGCCGTAGTTCAGATCGCCGAAGTCGGGCTTGGACAGGATGGTGCCGTCCAGGTCCACCTTGATGAGGCTGGAGGCCGTGATCTCCTCGTACATCATGCCGTAGGGGTTGATGAGGAACGCGTTGTCCTCGCCGGGCACACGGGCCGAGATGTGGTTGGCCATCATGTCGGCCATGCCGTAGAGCTCGACCAGCCGGTAACAGGCCGCCAGATCCACGCGGGCTTGCCACTCGGCGTCGGAGCAGTGGGGGCGCATGGAGGAAATGCCCAGCTGGCCGGGACGATTCGGAGTAGTGGTCATCGGATTTCGTGAAGGTAAATCGCCGCGACACGCTGTCGCGACTTGATGTGGATCAATTTATCTTCTAGAAAACCGACCGCCTAGGGATCCTAAGCGTATGGGGGCATCACGAATCGAGAAGGGTGGCGCCTGGCCAGCCGCCGTGCCGGACCAGCGCGCGCATGGCGTCCAGCAGCACAACGCGCGCGGCCAGCGCGGCGGGCGAGAGCTCGTCGTCGCTGATGCAGTAGATCTGGTTGCGGCGAAAGAGATACGGGTCGTCGATGGGGTGCATGCTGAGCAGCCCGGTTTCGACGCGGGCCACGGCAGCGCCGGGCTGGATCGTCGCGATCGGATGGGCCTGAACCAGGTCCATCAGCGTCGTCAGGCCGTCGACCTCGACGCCGATCCAGGGCTCGATGCCGGCCCGCTCGAAAGCCGCCTCGACCCACGCGCGCAGCCCATGCGCCTTGCTGGTGACGGCAAGCGGCAGCCCCGCCAGATCGGCCATGCGGACGGGTTCGCCATCGGGACGCTCCATCATGCCGCGCGGGGCCAGCAGGAACAGGCGTTCGTCCAGCACCGGCACCACGCTGCGGCCTTGCGCGCTGTCGTTCTGAAATAGGACGGCCAGATCCAGCCGGCGGGCGTTGAGCAGGTCGCCCAGGTTGCCCGACAGGCCCTCGACCAGATGCAGGCGCACATTGGGATAGCGCTCGGTCATGGCGGCATAGAACGGACGCGCCAGCAGCGACGCGGTGGTGGGCGCGAAACCGATGCTGACCGTACCGGCCAACCGCGCCTCGCGCGCGGCCGCGACGGCGCTTTCCGCGTGCCGCAGCGTCAACTGCGCCTGCCGCAGGAAGGCCGCGCCGGCGGGCGTGGTGGTCACGCCCGTGGTGCTGCGCGTGAGCAACCGCGTGGCCAGCTCGCTTTCCAGCCGGCTGATCTGCTGGCTGAGCGCCGAGGCGACCACGCCCAGGTCTCTCGCGGCCCGGCCAATGCTGCCCAGTTCGGCGACGCGGACGAAGTAACGGAGTTGGCGCAATTCCATAGGGCGAATTCCAGATTGAAAACGGGGCCGGCAAGACCATTTGCGGCCTGCCGCAGCATACTTTTTTTGTTCAAAAAGTTGTCAGCTATCTGAACAGGGCCTGAATAACAAACGAAAATTGTTTACACTCGCATCTACAAAATTCAAGCCGGAACGGTCCGCCGCGGGGGCGAGCCGTCCGGATTACGGGAGAGATTCGATGCGCAAGTTGCTTTTGGGGGCGGTGCTGGCTGCTGCGGTGTATGGCGGAACGGCGCTGGCCGCCGTCGAGCCCAAGGCCGTGGTCGCCACGTATTCCGATCTGGCGCTGGCCGGCTACGAGGATTCGCTGACGGCAGCCAAGAAGCTGCGCGAGGCCATCAATGCGCTGGTCGCCAAGCCCAGCGCCGACACCCTGAAGGCCGCGCGCGAAGCGTGGATCGTGGCGCGCGTGCCCTACCAGCAGACCGAGGCCTACCGTTTCGGCAACCCCATCGTCGACGACTGGGAAGGCCGCGTGAACGCTTGGCCGCTGGATGAAGGCCTGATCGACTATGTCGACGCGTCCTACGGCACCGAGAACGACGAGAACGCGTTCTACGCCGTCAACGTCATCGCCAATTCCAAGATCTCGGTGGGCGGCAAGACGGTCGACGTCAGCAAGATCACGCCCGAGCTGCTGTCCGAAGTGCTGCACGAGGCCGACGGCAACGAAGCCAACGTGGCCACGGGTTATCACGCGATCGAATTCCTGCTGTGGGGCCAGGACCTGAACGGCACCGGCGCCGCGCCCAAGGACCGCAAGGGCACGCCGCAGGAGCGGCATTCGGGCAACCGCCCGCACACCGACTTCGATCCCAAGCAGTGCACCGGCGGCCACTGCGAACGCCGCATCGAATTCCTGAAGGCCGTGACGGACCTGCTGGTGACCGACCTGGAAGAAATGGTGGGCAACTGGAAGAAGGACGGCGCCGCGCGCAAGGCCGTAGAAGAGGATCCGAAGGCGGGCCTGATCGCCATGCTGACCGGGCTGGGCAGCCTGTCGTACGGCGAACTGGCGGGCGAGCGCATGAAGCTGGGCCTGATGCTGCACGATCCCGAGGAAGAGCACGATTGCTTCTCGGACAACACGCACAACTCGCACTATTACGACCAGATCGGCATCCGCAATGTCTATCTGGGTTCGTACACCCGCATCGACGGCAAGACCGTGTCGGGCGCGAGCCTGTCGGAACTGGTCAAGGCCAAGGATCCCAAGCTGGACGCCGAGGTGCGCGCCAAGCTGGACGCCACGGTCGCGGCCATGCAGGCCATGAAGACCCGCGCCGAGACGGTCGAGACCTATGACCAGATGATCGCGGACGGCAACAAGGAGGGCAACGCGGTGGTGCAGGCAGCCATCGACAGCCTGGTGGCGCAGACGCGCAGCCTGGAGCGCGTGATTACGCTGCTGGACCTGGGCAAGGTCGCCATCGAAGGTTCCGACAGCCTGGACAAACCTGACGCCGTATTCAAGTGAAACTCGTATTAGCCGCCGTACTGGCGGCGTCGGCCCATGCCGGCGCCGCCGCCGCGCCCGCCGCTTCCGGCGGGCGTGACGACCTGACGCCCGAAGACCAGAAGCGCGTCACCGCCATTACGGCGCCCACGCAGGATTTCTCGAAGATCGAATCGTTCGAGACCATGCAGGCCGGCGCCGCCACGACCAACAAGCTCATCAACGCCGACATCTTTTCCCAGCCGTCGGCCAACATGAGCTTCGAAGGCCGCCAGGAATTCCAGGTCGGCAACGGCCTGTTCCGCAAGGACTGGGTGTCCGCGCCAGCCTCCACGCAGGCGTCCGACGGCCTGGGACCGCTCTTCAATGCACGCTCCTGTCAGGCCTGTCACACCAAGGACGGCCGCGGCACGGTGCCGGGCTTCGATCCGCTGGAACGCACCGACGCCGTCGCCTTGCTGCTGCGCCTGGCCGTGCCTCAAGGCGCGGACCGGGGGCATCCCAAACTGGGTGCCGGCGAGATCGCAGCCTTGCCGGAACCCGTCTACGGCGTGCAGCTTCAGAATTTCGCGGTCGCGGGCCTGCCCGCCGAGGGCCGCATGGAGATCGAGTACGAACCCGTGCCGGTCGCGCTGCGCGGCGGCGAGACCGCCACGCTGATGAAGCCCACCTACCGCATCGAGAACCTGGGCTACGGGCCCATGCGCGCGGACACGCAGATCTCGCCGCGGCTGGCGCCGCCGATGATCGGCCTGGGCCTGCTGGAATCGATCCACGAGGCCGACATCCTGGCGAACATCGGCGCGGACAAGCGCGACGGCATCGTCGGCAAAGCCAATTGGGTCACCGACGCGCGCACCGGCGAGCGGGCGCTGGGCCGCTTCAACCTGAAAGCCGGACAGCCGACGGTCGAGCAGCAAAGCGCCGCGGCGTTCTCCAATGACATGGGCCTGTCCACGCCGATGTTCCCCAAGCATTCCGGCGACTGCACCGCCGCGCAGCCGCAATGCCTGGACATGCCGCATGGCGCGCAGCCGCGCTTCGGCCCGGAGGAAGTGCCGGCCAAGCTGATGGACTTCATCACCACCTATTCGACGAACCTGGCGGTGCCGCAGCGGCGCGATGCGGACGACGCGCGCGTGCTGGCCGGCAAGAAGCTCTTCTACGAGGCCAATTGCGTGGCCTGCCACGTGCCCAAGTACGTGACCAGCCGCAATGCCAAGCAGCCGGAACACCGCTTCCAGCTCATCTGGCCGTACACCGACATGCTGGTGCACGACATGGGCGACGACCTTGCCGACGGCGTGAGCGACGGCATGGCCACCGGCCGCGAATGGCGCACGCCGCCGCTGTGGGGCATCGGCCTGACCAAGACCGTCAATCCCAACGCCACCTGGCTGCATGACGGGCGCGCCCGCACGCTGCTGGAAGCCGTGCTGTGGCATGGCGGCGCGGCCAAGCCCGCGCGCGACCGCGTCGTGAACATGACGCCCGACGAACGCGCGGACCTGATCCGCTTCCTGGAGTCGCTGTGATGGCCCGTTCTGTCCGCCTTCAGTTCAAGCGCGCCGCGGCCGTGGCGCTGATGCTGGCGGCACCGCTGTCTGCGCCGGTTTCCGCGCAGGCCGCATTGCCCGCCGACCTGGGTGAACGCCTGGCGCGCGATTACGCGCGGCCCGCGGTGGCCAAGATGACGGACGCCGCCGTGGCCCTGGAAGGGGCGCTGGGCGCCTGGTGCGCCAAGCCTGACGCGGTGGGCGCCAAGCGCGTCGGCGATGCCTTCGGCACGCTGGCGCACGCGTGGTCGGGGGTCGAGATCCTGCGCTTCGGCCCGCTGGTGCAGGCCAACCGCTTCGAGCGGCTGGCGTTCTGGCCCGATACGCGTGGCGTGATGCCCCGCCAGGTGCAGGCGCTGATCGCGGCCAAGGACGACGCGCTGCTCCAGCCCGGCGCGCTGGCCGGACGCAGCGTGGCGGTGCAAGGGCTGCCCGCGCTGGAATATGTGCTCTATGGCGAACCGGATCTGCTCAAGCAGACCGGCGCGCCCGGTTTTGCCTACGCTTGCGGCTATGCCACGGCCATCGCATCCAACGTGGCGAGCATCTCGCGCGATGTGGGCGAGGCCTGGAGCCCGCAGGGCGCGTTCGGCCGTCAGTTCGCCGCGCCCAAGCCAGGCAATGACCTGTACCGCAGTTCGCAGGAGGTGGCGGCCGAGGCCATGAAGGCCTTGTCGACCGGACTGCAGTTCGCGCGCGACGTCAAGATCGAACCCGTTCTGGGCGATTCGCCGCAGGCCGCGCGGCCCAAGCGGGCTGCGTTCTGGCGCAGCAATCTGTCGACCAGCCTCTTGGCCGCCAACGTGGATGCGCTCAAGGCGTTCTATGCGGCGGGCGCATACCCGTTGCCGGCGGGCGAGGGCTGGATGGATGCGTCGGTGCGGGGCGAGTTGTCCAGCGCGGCGCAGACGCTGCGCGATGTGCCGGTTCCGCTGGATGCGGCGCTGGCCAGTGAAGAGGGACGCCGTCTGCTGGGGCTGGCATCGCTGACGCTCAAGAACGCCAAGGCCATCGTTGACGAGAACCTGGCGCCTGCGCTGGGCGTGACCATTGGATTCAATGCGCTCGATGGTGATTGACCGGCGCCGGTTCCTGGCGCTGGCTGCCGCGCTTGGATTGCCGCCCGCCGCCGCGCGCGCCGCAATGCCAGCCGATGGCGGGCCGCTGTACCTGACCGCGCGCAAGCGCGGCGGGCGCGACGAGGCCGTGGTGCTGGACGAGACCGGCCGCGACCGCCTGGCCATCCCGATGCCCGCCCGCGGGCACAGTTTCGCGATCGATGGCGCCGCAGGCCGCGCGGTCGTATTCGGCCGCCAGCCGGGTTTCTTCGCGCTGGGGTTTTCGCTGGCCGGGGGCGAGCCGGTGGCGTTGGCGCTGCCTGATGACCGCCACTTCTTTGGCCACGGCGCGTTCGTGCAAGGCGGGCGGCTTCTGGCCGCCACGGAAAACGACTTCGAGGCTGGGCGCGGCGTGCTGGGTCTGTACGACGCCACGCCGGGTGGTAATTACCGGCGCGTGGGCGAGTTCGATTCCGGCGGCATCGGTCCGCACGAAGTCGTGCTGCTGCCGGACGGCAAGACGCTATGCGTGGCCAATGGCGGCATCCTGACGCATCCGGACTACGGCAAGCTGGAATTGAACCTGGACACCATGCGGCCGTCGCTCGCGTATATCGACGCGGCCACCGGCCTACTGCTGGAAAAGGTGGAGCTCGCGCCTTCGCTGCATCGGCTGTCGATCCGGCATCTGGCGCTGGCGGCCGATGGCGCGGTGTGGTTCGGTTGCCAATACATGGGGCCGGCCGCCGACCGGCCCGCGCTGGTCGGACGGCACCGCCGCGGCGCGGCGCTTGAACTCTTCGAAGGGCCTCCCGAGACGCTGCGCAACATGCGCAACTACGTCGGCTCCGTCGCGGTCGATGCCGCAGGCGGCATCGTGGCCACGTCCAGCCCGGTCGGCGGGCAGGTGATCTACTGGGATGCCGCCAGCGGCAAATGCCTGGGGACCACGGCGCTTGCCGACGGCTGCGGCGTCGCGCCCGCCGCGCAAGCGGGCTTTCTGGTCACGAGCGGTTTGGGCGCGATGATCCGCACCGACGCCCAAGGCAAGGAGAAACCAGTCCTGCCGCCGACGCGCGATGTCTCCTGGGACAACCACTTTCGCATCGTGCCTGCGTAACGCGGCTTTGCCTGCTGGCGGCGGAAGACCTATGCTGCAGGTCGGTTCTCTTTACAAAGCCTGACACTCCCGCCAGGCGCCGCGCCGTTTTGCGCAAGCCGCTTCTGATACATTCTTCCGTCGATTTTTTTTCGCAGGAGGTTCCTCCATGGATGAGGCCGTAAAAGAGTTCTATCTGTGGGCGCCCAGGCTGATGGATATGGGCATCAATCTGCTGGTTGCCTTGCTTATTCTGGGCATCGGCTGGTGGGTGTCGTCGTTACTGGGCGGTTGGGTTCGCCGGGCCGCCACGAGGTCGCCCAAGATCGATCCCACGATCGTTCCCATGTTCTCCACGACCGTGATCTGGGCGGTACGCATCTTCACGGTGATTGCGGTGCTGGCGCGCTTTGGCGTGCAGACGGCCAGCCTGATCGCGGTGCTGGGCGCCGCCGGTCTTGCCGTCGGTCTGGCCCTGCAGGGCACGCTACAGAACATCGCGGCCGGCATCATGCTGCTGATCCTGCGCCCCATCCGCGCCGGCGAATACATCGCCCTCAGTTCTGGCGCTGACGGCACGGTCGAGGAGGTGGGCCTGTTTCTCACGCGTCTCGTGCAGGGCGATGGCATTCATCTCACGCTGCCCAACAGCACGGTATGGAACGCCACCATCACCAACTACAGCCGCAACAAGACGCGCCGCCTGGATATCCCGGTGCCGGTGCGTTATGGCGACGATCTGGATGCTGTGGTCGCCAAACTGCAGCAGATCGTGGACGCGCGTCCCGATGCGTTGAAGGATCCCGCGCCGCAGGTCAAGGTGTTCGACTACAAGGAAAACGGCGTCACCGTGAACGTGCGCGTGTGGGCCGAGTCGGGCAAGTACTGGGAATTGCGCTGGAGCCTGTACCAGGAAATCCGCCGCGCGCTCGAAGAGGCCGGTTTCCAAGCTCCGATCCCGCTGCGCGAGATCCAGAACCCCAAAACCGGCGCCGCGGCTTCCTGAACGGAACACGCAGGGCGTCAGGCATGAAAATGGGAGCCTCGCGGGGCTCCCATTTTTTTTCGTCGCGGCTTCGTGGCTTTTTTCAGTGCATGAACGCGACGCGGCCGATCCCCGGTTCAGGCCGGCATCGCCAGCCGCGCCAGTTCCGTCTTGATCCAGCCCGCGATCTCGCGCTGACGCTGCGCCGGCATGCGGTCGATGATGGCCGTGACGCTGACCGCCAACAGGGGCGCGCCCTGCGCGTCCAGCAGCGCGCAACCCACGCCCAGGGCGCCGCGTACCGCATGGTTGCCCACCACGGAATAGCCGCGCGCACGGGTGTTTTCGATAAGGCGGAACATCTCTTGCGGCGTCATGCCGCCGTACTCGTCCAGCCTGCCTGAGTTGCGCTCGACGATGCCGCGCGCCACGTCGTCGGGCAGCGCGGCCAGCAGCGCCATGCCGCCCGATCCCACGCCCAGCGGCTGGCGCTTGCCTGCGTACGTGGCCAGGATCTGCACGGGATAGCTGCCGATCTCGCGATGCAGGCTGATCGAATCGTCTTCTTCGCGCACCACCAGGAACACGGCGTCGCCGGTGCGGTCGGCCAGGCGTCGCAGCACAGGCAGCAGCTGGCGCACGCGCGGGTCGCGCGAACGCGTGTCCGGGTCGACGGCGAGCTGGGCGCGGTACTTCTTGGTGCCCGTGACCGGCAAAACCAGGCCGGCGTCCAGCAGCGCTGCCAGCAACCGATAGATGGTGGGACGCTGAATGCCGGTCAACCGGGCAATGTCGGTCACGCTCAGGCCGTCCGGGCCTTGGTCACGCAGGGCGGCCAGTACGGCCAAACCACGGCGTAGCGTGCGTGGGCCGGCGGACGCGGCATCGCTGTCTTGCATGCAAATCTCTGAAAACTAAGGGTTATCAACGAACGGACGAGGGAAAACCATTGTCCGTAGGGTGGACTCTACCTTGATGCCATCCGCATGTATAGCGCAGAATGCGTTCATCCAATAATTCGAATCGTCCATCTAATGGACAGTACCTGCACGGAGACACTATGACTACAGGTCACAAGCCTGGCATGCGGCGTCTGGCCGCCACCCTTCTGGCCACCGCCGCAAGCGCATTTGCAATGGGTTCCGCCCACGCTGCCTATCCCGACAAGCCCGTCCGTATCGTGGTCGGTTTCTCGGCTGGCGGCACCACCGACGTGATCGCCCGGATCATGGCCAAAGAACTGACCGAGTCGCTCGGCCAGTCGTTCGTGGTTGAAAACAAGCCGGGCGCCGGCAGCAATATCGCCACCGACCAGGTCATGCGCGCCACGCCCGACGGCTACACGCTGCTGTTCGTGGCGGTGACCAGCGCGATCAACCAGACCCTGTACAAGAACGTCTCGTTCGACCTGACGAAGGACTTCGCACCGGTCGCCCTGGGCGCCAAGGTGCCGAACATCCTGGTGGTCAATCCCCAGGTGCCGGTCAAGTCCGTGAAGGAATTGGTCGACTACGCCAAGAAGAATCCGGGCAAGCTGGCTTTCGCCTCGTCCGGCAGCGGCACCTCCATCCACATGGCGGGCGAGCTGTTCAAGATGAAGGCGGGCATCGACGTCCTGCACGTGCCGTACAAGGGCAGCGCCCCGGCCATGACCGACCTGATCGGCGGCCAGGTGCAGTTCATGTTCGACAACATGCCGTCGGCCTGGCCGCACGCCCAGTCGGGCAAGCTGAACGCGCTGGCCGTGACCACGCGTGAGCGCTCCAAGAGCGCGCCGGACCTGCCGACCATGCAGGAATCGGGCTTTGCGGACTTCGACGTGTCGTCCTGGTTCGGCCTGCTGGCCCCGGCCGGCACGCCGCCGGAAGTGATCAACAAGCTCAACGCCGCCATGCAGCAGGCGCTGGACAAGCCCTCTGTGCAGACCAGCTTTGAAAAGCTGGGCGCCGTGGGTGTGAAGACCACGCCGGCCGAATTCGGCCAGTTCATCAAGTCGGAAGTCGACGGGTGGGCCCCCGTGGTCAAGGCCTCGGGCGCCAAGGTGGACTGATCGGCATGGCCGCCGGCGATCTGCCGGCGGACGGGCCAGATAAAAAGGGACAGGCAATGCCTGTCCCTTTTTTTGTTTGCGTGACCGATGTTTTGTGGCGGGTTCTGCTGCCGGCAGTGCCGCGCCCGACGCGTTATTTCTTTTTGACCGCGTTCAGCATCGCCGTGCAGACGCCGCGCATCATGTCCACCTCGTCGCGGGTGAGCGACAGGCGCGAGTACATATGGCGCATGCGCGGCATCAGCTTCTTGGGATGGGCGGGGTCCAGGAATTGCACGCCGACCAGCGCTTCTTCCCAGTGGGCCAGAAAGGCCTGGACCGCCTCGCTGGAGGCCGGGGCCGCGCCGCGCGCGGGCTCCTGGGCGGTGGAACGGGGCAGCAGCTCGGCCCCCTGGTCCACCAGCAGGGCGTAACGCAGCTCCCAGGCGGCCAATTGCAGCGCCTGGGCGACGTTCAGCGAGCTGTACTCGGGATTGGCCGGGATATGGCAGATACGGTGGCACAGCGCGATCTGCGCGTTCGTCAGGCCGGCGCGCTCGGTGCCCAGCACCACGGCGGCCACGCCCTCGGCCGTGTCCGCCAGATGTGCGCAGGCCAGTTCGGCCGCCTGCCGGATGTCGCAAGGTGGAGGACCCAGGTCCCGGACCCGGGCCGTCAGCGCAAACGCCAGCGTGACGGGCGCCAGGGCTTCCTCCAGCGTCGGATAGATGCGCGCGTTTTCAAGCACGTCCAGCGCGCCGCTGGCCAGCGCCACGGCCTCGGGCTGGCTTGTTACATCCGGGAATTTGGGGTCCACCAGGACCAGTTCCGAGAAGCCCATTGTCTTGATTGCGCGGGCCGCGGAACCGACGTTTCCGGGGTGGCTGGGGTTCACCATTACGAAGCGAACACGTGAAAATGCTTGAGTCATTTAAAATGGCACGTTTGGCTTCGTGCCTTCCTGGTTTTTTGGGTCGATTTCCCCGTGGGGGCGACGGCGCGGCGGGGGGCGGCAAGCGGCCTATCATCAAGCCAACTCATCGCATACGTACGGAATTTTATGCACCCGATGCTCAACATCGCCATCAAGGCGGCCCGGCGTGCCGGCACCATTATCAACCGTGCCAGCATGGATTTGGAACGACTCAGCGTGGCTCGCAAGGGTCCGCGCGATTATGTCACGGAAGTCGATCGGGCCGCCGAAGAGTCCATCGTCGAAACGCTGCACGCGGCCTATCCGGACCACGCCGTGCTGGGCGAGGAGTTCGGCCTGCAGGGTCCTGACCAGGCGGAATTCCAATGGATCATCGATCCGCTGGACGGCACCACGAACTTCATCCACGGCCTGCCCAACTACGCCGTGTCGATCGCGCTGACGCAGCGCGGCCAGGTCACGCAAGCGGTCATCTATGATCCCTCGCGCAACGAACTCTTCACGGCCAGCCGCGGCAGCGGCACGTTCCTGAACGACCGCCGCGTGCGCGTTTCGGGCCGTACCCGCTACCACGACGCGCTCTTGGGCGCGCACTGGCCCAACGCCGGCGACCCCGAACAGGGTTCGCAGCGTTTCCGCCAGATGGCCGAAGGCGCCACGGGCGTGCGCCGCCTGGGTTCCACCGTGCTGGATCTGGCCTACGTGGCCACCGGCCGCCTGGACGGCTTCTGCGGCGTCGGGCTCAAGCCCTGGGATCTGGCCGCGGGCAGCCTGATGGTCCTGGAAGCCGGTGGCCTGGTCGCCGATTTCGACGGCGAACAAGGCTGGATGGACAGCGGCAACGTGCTGGCCGCCAGCCCCAAGATCTTCACGCAGATGCTTGCCACGCTGAACCCGCCGTCCGCCGCCTGATCGGCGCGGCGCAATGAAAAACCGGCCCTCGTGGCCGGTTTTCTTTTTATCGGACGGGGCGATCAGGCGTCGCCGGTCTGCGTAATCAATTGCCCGTCGGGCAGCACCATCCACGCTTGCAGGCCCAGGCGGCGCACCAGCTGCGCGGTGCGGTCCAGCGGCATGTTCGAGAACGCGGTCGACAACGCATCGGCCGCGGTTGCCGTGGACGCCATGACCGACACGCTGCGGTACAGCGGCCGCGCCCGGCCGCTGTGCGGATCGAAGATATGCGAATACCTCCCCTCGGCATCGAACGGCGTGCCGTAGCCGCCGGACGTGGCAAGCGCCTGGTTGCTGATGGGCACCTGCGTCAGGATCTGTTCCGGGGACAACGGGTCCGCCAGCCCGACGCGCCAGCCCGCTGCGCCGGCAGATTCATCCAGGCCGCGGATTTCGCCCATATCGACCAGCGCGCGCTCCAGCCCGGCATTGCGAAGCAGGTCCGTCACGCGGTCCGTGATGTAGCCCTGGGCGATGCCGTTCAGCGTAAGCGCCATGCCCGGCTTCAGGCGGATGCGTTGCGGGTCGATCTCGATGCCTTGGTAAGCCACGCGCTGCTGGGCCGCTGCGATGTCGGCCTGCGTCGGCCCGGCCGCCGATGCCCCCGGCTGCGCGAAGTGATCGGCGTACACACGCCACAGGGGCTGCACGGAGGGATCGAAGAGGCCCCCGGTCAGATCGGCGTAGTGCCGGCTTTCGCTCAGCAGCCGGACAAGATCAGACGGCGGATCGGCCAGATACCCCTGGCGATTCAGGACCGACAGCGCACTGTCGTCGCGATACAGGCTGAATACCCCTTCCAGCCGCCGAAGCTCTTGCAGCGCCCGCTCGATGAGCCGTTCGGCCGCCTGGCGGTCGGGATGGTACAGCCGCAGTTCCGCATCGGCGCCCAGCGCCACGCCGTGCCAGCGCGTGGGGGCGATGGCCGCTTGCGCGCGGCGCCAAAAGCTGGGGGCGAGGGTCAGCGCGGAAGACGCGGCGACGATACCGAGGAAGCGGCGGCGGGTGGGACGGTTCATGGCGTTATCTACTGAAAGGGCGCGAGGGGCTGGGACGCTTCGAGGCAGGGCGGCGGCCGATCGCTATTGGGCAAACACGTAGTCCTCGGGCACGTCGGCAAAGCGCACGACGCGGCCGCCGTGAGTCTGGGCGAAGGCAAGCGCCCGGGCTTGATCCGAGAACGGCATGGCGTCTTCGGCGCCCATGCCGCCAAGGAAGCTGGAACCGATGACATAGAACGCCTGGCGGGCGTCCACCCAGGCTTTCGGGTCGGCGGCGCCATCAGGCCCCGCGGCCGCCATGTCGTTGACGTAGATAGCGGCAAGCCCCTTGGGTTCCTCGGGCAGCCGGGTGTAGGCAAAGACTTGTTTGATCGACGAGAACCACACCGGCGCCCCGCGGCCCTTGACGAATATCTGGCCCTTCGGCCCCGCATGGTCCTTGAGCATCATCCCGCAGTAGTGGCCGACGGCATCGGCGGACACTGCCTGAGGCGCGGGCGGCGGCGCGGCGGGTTCGTCGCCGCCGCAGGCCGAAAGCGCCAGCATGATGGCCCCGATGGCGGCCCAACGTTGCAGCGTCATAGCTGTTTCCTCCGGAAGCAGAAGGCGGCCAGAAGGAACGGCACCGCGATCCACAGCAATTGCGCCGCCACCAGCAGCGGCACGGGCATCTGGGCCTGGT
Organism: Achromobacter mucicolens; assembly: GCF_902859725.1. GTDB lineage: Bacteria > Pseudomonadota > Gammaproteobacteria > Burkholderiales > Burkholderiaceae_B > Achromobacter > Achromobacter mucicolens. Next base: position 43,614 of record NZ_CADIJP010000021.1, read on the forward strand.
CGCTGACGCCAGCCATGCCCGCGTACATGGAGATGTTCTCGAAGCCCGTCAGGTTCAGCAGGCGGTACACGTCGGACGGGTTGGCCAGCAGCAGCGCGTTGAGCATGCCCGGCGTGACGTGACGGCCTTGGTCCGCCGCCAGCACGCCCAGCAGGCCCATGTCGTAGATGACGACAAAGAACAGCCACACGCCCAGCGCGATGCCCGCGGCCGTCGCGCGTTCGCGCACCAGCGTGCTGATGAGGTAGCCCATCGCCAGAAAGCTCGCGCCTAGCAGCACGCTGGCCCCGATCAGCATGGCGAAGGGCCGCCACGCGCCGGCATCCATGCCGCCATAGACCCATTGCAGCGCCAGCCCCGCAGACCCGTAGCCCGCGCCGGTGGCAATGGCCAGGATGGCCAGGTGGCCGATGAACTTGCCCATGATGACCTGCCATCGCGACACCGGGTAGCTGAGCAACAGGGCCATGGTGCCGCGGTCGACCTCGCCGACGATCGCGTCATAGGCCAGCAGCATGGCGATGAGCGGCACCAGGAAGATGGAAAGACTGGACAGGCTGACCACCGTGACGGTCAAGGGATCGACCTTGACTGCGCCGGTGGGGGCGCTTCCCAAGAGGCCCAGCGCCAGCGCCAGCGCGGCCAGGAGGACAGAGGTGGCAAGGACCCAGCGGTTGCGCAGGCCGTCGCGGATTTCCTTGCCGATGATTGTGCTTACGGCGTTCATGCGTCTTCCCGTTCAAGCAGGTGGGCGTAGATGTCGTCCAGCCCGGGAACCTGGATGTCCAGGTCGCCGATGGGCACCCGGATGGCGCCGATGCTGCGGATGGCCTCGACCTTGTCCGATTCGTGGCACAGCCGCTCATAGCGGCCGGCCTCGACCTGCCGCCAGGCCGAGGAGGGCGGGGCGGACGCATCGTCCGGCCCGAGCGTCACGCTGATGCGGATCGGCAGGCCGGTATCGCGGCGCAACGCGGACATGCCGCCGTCGGCGATCTTCACGCCCGCCTTCATGACGACGATGCGGTCGGCATGTCCAGCCAGTTCCGACAAGGCGTGCGTGCTGAGCAGGATGGTTGCGCCGCTGGCGCGCAATTCATGCACGATCTCGTAGAACTTGAGCCGCGACGCGGGGTCCAGGCCGGTGGTGGGCTCGTCGAACAGCAGGACGCGCGGTGCGCCCAGCAGCGCCTGCGCCAGCGCCAGCCGTTGGCGCATGCCTTTGGAATACCCGCCCACGCGGCGATGCGCCGCGCCGGAAATGCCCACTTTTTCAAGCAGTTCCGCGTTGCGCTTCAAGGGCTGGCGCTTCAGACGCGCATAGAACGCCAGGGTTTCGGCGCCCGTCATCGCGGGATGCAGCGCCACGGTTTCAGGCAGGTAGCCGATCCGGTCTCTCAGGCGCGCGGCAGCCGGGCTGTGCGCGTCCTGGCCAAACAGCGTGACGCGCCCGTGCGTGGGGCGGATCAGTCCCAGGATCAGCTTGATCAGCGTGCTTTTGCCTGCGCCGTTGTGACCGGCCAGGGCCACGCATTCGCCTTCGCGCAGGTCCAGGTCCAGGACGCTGATGGCCCGGTGGTCGCCATAGTGTTTGCTGACGCCCGAAAGCGTCACCAGTGGATTGCTCATTGGATGTCCTCGGCGCGCGTCGCGCCGGTTTTTGCGCCGCGCGGCCTGGCGGGCTTCATCAGCGGAGCGCTGTCGATCACGCCGCCCGGCAGGATCGCGGGGAACTGCGATTGCGCCCAGCGCACCACCGAGATGGCGGGGCTGTTGAGCAGGATGCGCGCGGCCGGGGCGCGCCACAGCAGCTGGTCCACCACGTCGTTCGGACGGTAGGCCGTGTCGGCGATGCCATCGCCGTCCAGATCGAAGGCAGTGTTGTCGCTCCAGTAGTTGCCGCGGCCGCCGTCCGACCATTCCATCACCCGCGTGCCCACGTACTTGACCTGGTTGCGGTTGTTGATGAAGGCGTTGCCCGAGATGCGGTTGCCTTCGGAGCCCGCGGTGAAGTGGATGCCGATGTCGCAGTTGGAAAAATGGTTGTCCGCAAAGCGGTTCTTGTTGGCGTTGTAGATGAACACGCATTTGGCCGCGCCATCGACGGTGTTACCCGAGATGTCCGAGTCGTTGGCGTAGTTCATCATCAGGCCCTGCTCGACGTTGTTCACCGCCTCGTTGCCGGTGACGACCAAGCGGTGCGAATACATGATGGCAAAGCCGATGTCGTTGCCGGTGGATACGTTGCCGCTGATCTCGCTGTCGTTCGTGTACATGTAGTGCACGCCGTAGCGCAGGTCGTGGAAGCGGTTGCCAGTGAAGCGGTTCTGCTTGCTGGTGTTCACGAAGATGCCGTCGCGGCCGGCGGAAATGTCGTTGTCCACCACCGCGCTGCCGGGCGTGTTCCACAGGGACACCCCATTGCCGCGCTCGGCCACGCGCAGTTCCTGATTGCCCACGATGCGGTTGCCCCGCACCATCGCATCTTGCGGACCCCACACATACACGCCGAACAGGTTGTCCAGGATGTCGTTGTGTTCCACCACGGCGCGATGCGCGGTGCGGTCCAGGAAAACGCCCGCGTCCATGGCGGGCAGATCCAGCCCCGAGCGCGTGACGGTCAGATGGCGCAGCGATACGTCCGCGGCCTTGACCCACAGCGTGCGTCCTTGGCGCGTGCCGGCGATGATCGCGGAACGGTCCTGCGGTCCTTCAAGGGTGAGCGGCTTGTCGATGACGACGGCGCCCGCGTAAGACCCCGGCGCCAGACGCAGCGTGTCGCCTGGCTGCGCCGCGGCGACGGCCTGCGCCAGGTCCGCGCCCGCCGCCACGTCCAGCGTGGCGGCCGCGGCGGCCCCGTGCAGGGCCGGGCCGAAGCCGGCCAGCACGAAGCCGGCCGCGGCCCATGCCGCGAGTCGCAAGGTTGCGATGGCAGCCATGGATCGTTACGCAGACTTCTTGGGGTGCACGATCATCTGGCCGGACATTTCCATGTGCAGCGCGTGGCAGAACCACTGGCAGTAGTACCAGTAGATGCCCGGGCGGTCGGCTTTGAACGTCACGGACGACGTGGCCTGGGGTCCGATTTCCATTGCGATGCCATGGCCTTCCAGCGTGAAGCCGTGCGTCAGATCTTCGATCACTTCCATGTTGGTCACGAACACCGTGACTTCGTCGCCCTGGTTGACCTCGAACTGCTTCAGGCTGAACATGGGCGCGACCGCCATCATGTACACGCGGACCTTGTTGCCGTCGCGCACGACCTTGGCGGCGTCTTCCAGCGACACGCCGTCCTTCTTGGCGATCTGGCGGGCGTCTTCCCACATGGGGTCGTCGCGCTTCCAGACGCTGATCGGGTTGATCTTGGAGCGGTGCACCAGGCACATGTCGTGCGGCTCGGCAAAGCTGGGGCCGTCATGCACAAGCTTCATTTCATCGCCGGAAATGTCGATGAGCTGGTCGTTCTCGGGCTTGAGCGGGCCCACGTTCAGGAACCGGTCCTTGGAGAACTTGTTCAGCGACACCAGCCACTTGCCGTCGGCTTCCTTGGTTTCGCCCATGGTGGAGTGGTTGTGGCCGGGCTGGTAGTGCACGTCCAGCTTCTGGATGATCGGGTCGACCTTTTCGCCCTTGTAGGCGCGCTTGGCCTTGTCGATGTTCCACTTGACCATCTGGCTGTCGATGAACAGCGTGGTGTAGGCATTGCCGCGTCCGTCGAACGCGGTGTGCAGCGGGCCCAGGCCAAGCTGCGGTTCGGCCACGACGCAGTCGCGCGGCTTGATCTTGTCGGCGAACAGATCGTCCAGCTTGCGCACGTCGATCACGGTCACGGTGGGCGACAGCTTGCCGTTCAGCATGAGGTGGATGCCGTCGGGCGCGGCGTTGCAGCCGTGGGGCGAGTTGGGCACCGGGATGTAGCGCGTGTACTTGGAACCGTGGCGGCCATCGACGACCGGCACGCCGCCCATCGTCTTGAAGTCGCCGTCCTTGACGGCCTGCTCGATGCGCTTGATGTTGAAGACCACGACCCAGTCCTGCTCGTTGGCCGACATCTCTTCAACGGTGACGCCTTTCTCGGAGTTGTAGCAGGTGGCAAACGAATACTTGCCCTGGTAGTCGGCATCGCCGTTGTCCAGGTTGCCGTCGACCAGCACCTGCCACGCCACCTTCATCGTGTCGCCGTCCAGCGCCGTGTAGACGGAGAAGAAGTTCTTCTTCGGGTCGTCCAGCACCTTGCCGTCGTTGGGCAGGGGAATGATGTGCTCGCCATTTGCAAACACGTAGCCGGTGCGCGGATAGCGTTGCGGACGCAGGCCGTGCACGCCCGACACGTTGGGCAGCTCGGTGATCTTGTCGGTCTTCATCACGTCAAGGCGGATGCGCGCGACGCGGTTGTTGGCCTTGTCGTTGATGAAGAGGTAGCGGCCGTCGTAGGTCTGGTCGGTGAACGACAGGTGGGGGTGGTGGGCGTCGCCGTTGGGAAATACGCCGCCCTTGTCCTTCAGGAATTCGCGGGTTTCGGGCGTGAGGCCGTCGGTCAGGATCTTGCGGCTTTCGTTGGTGCGGCCCCAGCCCGTGGCGCTGCATTGATTGAAGACGGGGATGCGCACCAGTTCGCGCATGGACGGCAGGCCCAGCACGCGGACCTCGCCCGACTGGCCGCTGGAGTTGAACGCGTAGTATTCGTCCAGTTCACCCGGCGCGACGTGGCCGAGCACGCCGCCGTTGCCGGACTTGGCGTCCTTGCCGTGCGCGGTGGACATCTGCGCCCCGGCAACGAGGCCGGCCGCGCCGGTGATGGCTGCGGTGCCCAGGAAGCTGCGGCGGGTAAGGCCGGCTTTTTCGGGGGTCTTGTCGGACATGGATAACTCCTAGGTAGTGGCGGCGCGGTGCGCCGCGGTACGAAAATCGTGTTTCACGATTCCGGGTTGGGGCGATTCGCCGTGTTAGGGCTGGGCATGCGGTGCAGAACGACTTCGTGCACCGCCGGCTCCGGGGGCGGCGTCGGGCGCCGTTCGCGCTTGGCCTGCTTCTGGATCAGGTGAGGGCACTTCTGCTTGTGGTGGTACAGCAGCTGGCAATGCAGGCACTGAATGCACTCGTTCGGGTTGATTTCGCCGGATGGGTCGATGGCCTGGACGGGGCATTCGATGTTGCAGCGCTGACAGGGGTTGCCGCAGTCGCGGTAGCGCTTGAGCCAGTTGAAGATGCGCAGCCGGGCGGGGATGGCCAGGGCAGCGCCCAGCGGGCACAGGTAACGGCAGAAGAAGCGCTCGATGAACAGGCCCGCGACAAGCAGCGCCACGGCGAACAGCACGAAGGGCCAGTGACGCACGAAGTGCAGGATGATCGCGGTCTTGAAGGGCTCGACTTCGGCGAGCTGCTCGGCGACCGCCAGGTCATACAGCGAGAAGCCGAAGAGCAGCAGGAAGATCACATACTTGAACGTGGACAGCCGCTGCGCCACACCGTGGCGGATCTTCAGCTGGCGCACGCCCAGCCGCCGGGCGAGGCGGTGGGTCAGTTCCTGCAGCGCGCCGAACGGGCACAGCCAGCCGCAGAACGCGCCGCGGTTCCAGAACACCATGGAGATGGCGGTGGCGCACCACAGGATGAACACCAGCGGGTCCATCAGGAAGTATTCCCAGCGAAAGTCGGTGCGCAGGGCAGAGAAGAACGTCAGCACGTTCACGATGGACAACTGCGCCTGGCCGTACCAGCCGATCCAGAACAGCGCGAAGGCAAGGAACGCCAGGCGCAGGCGGTCGTGCAGCAGCGGGCGCGACGTGAGCTGGTCCTGGAAGAAGAAGATGCCGACGAGCACCGTCAGGGCGACGGTCAGGATGGCGATCTGGCCGGCCTTGCCGTGCCAGATCTGTTTCCATAGCGCGGGCGCGGAATCGGCCTCGGGCGCGGACGCGGGCGAGGCTTGCGCCGGGCTGGGCGCGGAGGCGGCCGGGGGGGCGATGGAGCGGGTATAGGCCTGGGGCAGTTCGTAGGGCAGATCAAACGTGACGAACGCCTTGTCCGACACGCTGAGCACGCGCTGCACCATCAGTTGCAGGCGCCAGGGTTTGACCGGGTCGAGGGACGCGTCTTCGGGCACCACAAAGAGGGCGACTTCGCGCAGCGCCGGCGCGCCCTTGGCGTTGACGTCGGCCAGACGCTGGTGGTTGCGGTCGCGAAAGCGGAAGGCGCTTTCGTCCTGGATGACCTCGATGCGGTCGAAGATGCCCCCGCGCACGTAGCCCGATCCCTTGAAGGAATACAGACCGTTGCCCGCTACCAGGACGGCCTGCTGGCCGGGTTTGAGGCGTTCTTTCAGGCGCTGCCAGCCGATGTCGCCCAGCAGGCTGCGGCCGATGGACGGTGCGCTGACCAGCGCCGCATACAGATCGATGAAGGTGTCGTCGAGGCCGCCTTCGCCGTGTTCGGCGGCGTCTTTGCGGCCGGATCGCAGGAACGCCTGATTGACGTCGTCGGGCGTCAGGCGCAGGTTCTTCACGGCGCCCGCGTCGAGCAGCTCCTGCCAGCTCTGCACCGTGTCCTTGTCCTCGTCCACGACGCGCGTGGCGGCCGGTTGCGCCGCCGGGCGCGCCGCGCCGGACTTGTCGATGCCGTGCGCGCGCGCCACCGCGATGGCCGATCGGGTGATCGTGTCGCCGATCACCATCAGCGTGACGGTGGCGCCGCTGACGATGTCCACGGGCGGCGGCGCGCCGTGGCGGGGCGGGGACTCGACGAAGTTCAGGCCGACGTAGCCCTGGATGAAGTGATCGACCTTGGACTGGGGAATGCCGATCAGCACGATGGGCTCGTGGTGCTCGACGAGCTTTGCGCCCATGATGCGGCCGTTGTCTGAAAGCCCCACCAGCACGTCGATCGGCTTGCTGGAGTACCCGCGGGTGTTGACCACGTCGGTGGTGAGATAGACCAGGCCCAGTTGTTTGCCGCCCGCATAGACGCGAGCGGCGGCGGGCTTGCCTTCGACGGGCCCGGTGCGGTCGGCGCCGGGAAAGACCTCGGTGATGGGCGTGGCGGCCAGGAATTCAGGCAGGCGTTGCGCCTGCGCCGCTTGCGCCAGGAACAGACAGGAAAGCCAAAATGCAATCAACGCGGCTTGAACGTATCGTGCGACCCGGTGGTGTACTTCGGTACTGCCGCGCATGCTGAACTCTATTCGTCGTGTTTGCTTACAGGCATCCTACGAACATGCACCCGGCGGCGGATTGCGGTTTGTCAATTTGGCCTTTTGAATGCTTAATAGCCCTACGAAATGTAGGGGAAGTTCCTTAGTTTTGAGGGGTATGCGGGGTAGGGCTTGATGGATGTCAAGCGATCGATGGGAAGGCGGTCCTACACTGGTCCGCGGCGGCAACGGCGTCTGCATATGGCTGGCGTACGTGCATCGACCGCTGTGTCATCGGAGAATTTCATGCTGGCAAAAGCCACCCTCGCCATCCTTCTTTCTGCCACCAGCCTGCCCGTGCTGGCCGCGCAATGTGAAGCCACCGTCGAAAGCAACGACGCCATGCAGTTCAACGTCAAGGAAATCGTCGTCGACAAGAGCTGCAAGGAATTCACGGTCACCCTCAAGCACGTCGGCAAGATGGCCAAGGTCGCCATGGGCCACAACTGGGTGCTCACCAAGGAAGCCGACAAGCAGGGCGTCGCCACCGACGGCATGGGCGCCGGCCTCGCACAGGATTACGTCAAGGCGGGCGATTCCCGTGTCATCGCCCACACCAAGGTCATCGGCGGCGGCGAATCCGACTCCGTCAAGATCGATGTCTCCAAGCTCGCCGCGGGCGAAAACTACGCATTCTTCTGCTCCTTCCCCGGCCACTGGGCCATGATGAAGGGCACGCTGAAAGTCGGCGGCTGATACGCCGACGGGTCTGTTGAGACAAGCAAGAGCCGGCCGGGGGGCCGGCTTTTTCATTGCCGGGCCGCCCCAAAATGAAAAACGCCCCCTCGGGGGGCAGCGCCGCCGCACCGGTTGCGCAAGCCTGCTTGCCGCCCCGTTCAGGCGCTTGCAAGCCTTAGTCCTTTCGGGCCAAAGCCTCTGTCCATCAGGCTTACGGAGGGGATACGTCACCGGCATGTCACGGATTTTCCATGTACGATTACCGGTCGTGTAACTTCTGGAGCTCCTGATGGAGTGGCTGCTGGACCCCGCTGCGTGGGTCGGCTTGCTTACCCTGGTCGTCCTAGAGATCGTCCTGGGCATTGATAACCTGATTTTTATCGCCATCCTGGCGGACAAGCTGCCGCCCGCGCAGCGCGATCGCGCACGCATCATGGGCCTGAGCCTCGCGCTGATCATGCGCCTGGGCCTGCTGTCCGTCATGTCCTGGCTGGTCACCCTGACCACCCCCTTGTTCAATATCGGTCCCCTGTCGCCCTCGGGGCGCGACCTGATCCTGATGGTGGGCGGCCTGTTCCTGTTGTTCAAAGGCACCATGGAACTGCACGAGCGCCTGGAAGGCAGCGGGCACGCTGGCGCTTCCGGCCCGCGCGTCTATGCCAGCTTCTGGGTGATCGTCACGCAGATCGTGGTGCTGGATGCGGTGTTCTCGCTGGACTCGGTCATTACCGCCGTCGGCATGGTGGATCACCTGGCCATCATGATGATCGCGGTCATCATCGCCATCGGCATCATGCTGATCGCCTCCAAGCCGCTGACGCGCTTTGTCAACGCCCACCCCACGGTGGTGGTGCTGTGTCTGGGCTTCTTGCTGATGATCGGCTTTTCGCTCCTGGCCGAAGCCTTCGGCTTCAAGGTGCCCAAAGGCTACCTGTACGCTGCCATCGGTTTTTCGGTCGCCATCGAAGCGCTTAACCAGGTGGCCCGCCGCAACCTGCTCAAGCTGGACGCGCGCCGTCCGATGCGCGAACGCACGGCGTCGGCCGTGCTGCGCATGCTGGGCAAGCGGCCGCCCGCCAGCGACGAACCCGATCTGCCGCACGCCGACGGCCCGTCCGTCCAGGCCTTCGGGGTCGAGGAACGCAACATGGTCAGCGGGGTCCTGACCCTGGCCGAGCGCTCCATCCGGTCCATCATGACGCCGCGCACCGACGTGTCCTGGATCAACATCGACGACGATCCCGAGAACATCCGCCGCCAGCTCACCGAGGCGCCCCACAGCTTTTTCCCGGTGTGCCGCGGCTCGTTCGACGAAGTGCTGGGCATCGGCCGCGCCAAGGACCTGATCGCCGACCTGATCACCGAGGGCAGGGTGCGCCGCAACCGCCTGCGCGATCCCATCATCGTGCACGAGTCGATCGGCATCCTGCGTCTCATGGACACCCTCAAGCGCTCGCGCGGCCAGCTCGTGCTGGTGGCCGACGAGTTCGGCGCCATCGAAGGCCTGGTGACGCCCATCGACGTCTTCGAGGCCATCGCCGGCGAATTCCCCGACGAGGACGAACTACCCGACATCGTGGCGGACGGCGAAAACACCTGGAAGATCGATGGGGCGGCCGACCTGCACCACGTCGAACAGGTGCTGGAAACCGAAGGCCTGGTCGACGACGCCCAGGACTTCTCCACACTTGCGGGCTATCTGCTCTCACGCTTCGGACATCTGCCCAAGCCGGGCGACGTCTGCGAATACCAGATCCACCACCAGCATTTCCGTTTCGAAGTCCTGGAAATGGACGGCCGCCGCATCGCGCTCGTGCGCGTCGAAAAGCGCCCGCAAGAGCATTTCCCTGACGAATCCTCCCTAGCCAACGACTAACAGAAAGAGACCCCAGCCCGTGACCGAGAACGCGCTCTATCTGATCAAAGCATTCATCCTGGGCATCCTGGAAGGCCTGACGGAATTCATTCCCGTGTCCAGCACGGGCCACCTCATCCTGGTCGGCGACTGGCTGAATTTCGATTCGGGCGACGGCAAGGTGTTCGAGGTGGTCATCCAGCTGGGATCCATCCTGGCCGTGATGTGGGTCTTCCGGGCCCGACTGCTCCAGCTCATTCGCGGCACGCTGACCGGCGTGCCCAGCGAGGTCGCCTTCACCCGCAACCTGATCCTGGCCTTCCTGCCCGCGGCGGTGATCGGCGCGATCTTCATCAAGACCATCAAATCGGTGTTCTACCACCCGGCAGTGGTGGTGGTGACGCTGGTGCTGGGCGGGCTGATCATGCTGTACGTCGAACGCCGCACGCGCCACACGCCGGGCGACGCGCCGGGCGCGGCGGACGACACCGCGTCCGACGAACGCGCATCGGCCCACACGCTGGAGCAGATCACCTGGAAGCAGGCGCTGGGCGTGGGCGTGGCCCAGTGCTTTGCCATGATTCCCGGCACCTCGCGCTCGGGCGCCACCATCATCGGCGGCATGATCGCAGGCATCCAGCGCAAGACGGCCACCGAGTTCTCGTTCTTCCTGGCCATGCCGACCATGCTGGGCGCGGCGGCCTACGACATGTACAAGAACTTTGGCCTCCTGACCCAGCATGACCTGTCCGGCATCGCCGTGGGCTTTATCGCCGCATTCCTGAGCGCCATGGTGGTGGTGCGCGCTGTGCTGCGCTTCGTGGCCAACCACACGTACCGTGTCTTTGCGTGGTACCGGATCATCTTCGGCGGCGTCGTGGCCGCGTGGATCTTCACACGCTGATGCCTTCCCGCCACGGCGGGGCGCAGAAAACACAAGGGCCGCTTTTTCAAGCGGCCCTTGTGTTTGACTTGCGCGGTACGGCGGCGTCTACGCTTCCGTTTCCAGATCGTAGAACTGCAGTCCGTCGCGGTCGATGACCAGCCAGCCGCCGCGCGGAGGCGACACGTGGTCGCAGTCCCAGTCGGGCAGCACCCAGCGTTCGCGTTTTTCGCCGTCGACCTGCAGCACGTGGCGCGCGGGGCGATGCGTGTGGCCATGCACCAGCACGCGCACGCCCGATTCGCGGAAGATCGATTCGATGGCGCCCGCGTTGACGTCCATGATCTCCATGGACTTCGTCTGGTTGGCCGCCTGGCTTTCGCCGCGCGCCTGCTGCGCCATGGCCAGCCGCTCGGGGATGGTCTTGGCCAAAAATTCGGCCTGCCATTGCGGATTGCGGACCATCTGGCGGAACTGCTGATAGGCGGCATCGTCCGTACAGAATTCGTCGCCGTGCGTCAGCAGGATCGAGCCGAAATCGGTTTCGAGCAGCGCCGGCTCGGGCAGCAGTTGCGCGCCCACGGCCTTTGCCAGTTCCTCGCCGATGAGGAAATCGCGGTTGCCGCGTCCCAGCCAGACCGGGATGCGGGCTGCCGTGGTCTTTAACGCCGTCAGCACCGTGGCAAGCCACGGCGGGGCAGCGCGGATCACGTCGTCGCCGATCCAGGCGTCGAAGATGTCGCCGGGCAGCAGCAGGGCTGCCGCCTCTTCTTGCGCAACCTGCAGAAAGGCCAGGAAGGCCTCCGAGGTGGCCGGCGTGGCCGGCCCCAGGTGCAGGTCCGATGCCAGCCAGACCGGGCCGGGCAGCGTGATCTTATTCAAGAACTTCGGCCTTCTCGATGATGACGTCTTCGTTCGGCACGTTCTGGTGGAAGCCCTTGTTGCCGGTCTTCACGCCCTTGATCTTGTCGACCACGTCCTGGCCTTCGGTGACGGCGCCAAACACGGCATAGCCCCAGCCGTTCGGCGTGGGCGACGTGAAGTTCAGGAAGTCGTTGTTGGACACGTTGATGAAGAACTGGGCGGTGGCCGAGTGCGGGTCGCTGGTGCGGGCCATGGCCAGGGTGTACTTGTCGTTCTTCAGGCCGTTGTTGGCCTCGTTTTCGATCGGGGCGTGGGTTTGCTTTTGCTTCATGCCGGGCTCGAAGCCGCCGCCCTGGATCATGAAGCCGTCGATCACGCGATGGAACACCGTGCCGTTGTAGAAGCCTTCCTTGACGTAGGTCAGGAAGTTTTCGACGGACTTGGGCGCCTTGGCGGCGTCCAGGGTGATGACCATGTCGCCTTGGTTCGTTTGAAGCTTGACGCGGGGATTGGTGCTCATGGTTTTGGTGCCTTCGGAGGTGGAGGGGGAAGAAGAGGCTGCCGGGGCGGCGCTGACCAGCGCCGGTGCGAATGCAGCCAGTGCGAACGAGCACGCCGTCAGGCGCAGCAGGTGTAGAGGGGAGTAACGGGACATCATTTGCCTTGTTTATCCTTCAACATTGTTTCAACTTCGCGGACCTTTTCGCGCATGCCGGGCACGCCGTCGCCGGCGGCTTCCTTGTAGGTGCGCAGGGCCTGCAGCAACTGCAGGTCGCCCAGGTTGGCGCGGGCAGCCGCGTAGTTCGGGTCGGCGCGCAGGGCCATCTGCAAGGCATCCTGCGCCCGGTCGAGTTCACCGCGGCTTGCATATAGAGCCGCCAAATTGTTCCAGGGTTCCGGCAATTCGGGGAACCGCGTCGTCATGTCGTTGTAGATGTCGATGGCTTCGTTCGTGCGGTTGAGCGCCGCCAGGGCGCGCGCATGCTGGAACATGAGCTGGACATCGGTGCCGCGCTGATCCTTGATCTCGGCCTCGCGCTTTTCGATCATCGCCAGCGCCTTCTCGTTATCGCCGCGGTTCAAGAGAAGCTCGATGTGCGTCGTGATCTGGGAGGCGGACGGGGTCAGGCGCGTATCCACACTGGGCTTGGCGGCCTCCAGCAGCTTGGCCAGGGCGTCCCAGCCGCCTTCGGGCGGGATGGGATCCAGGGTGGTGCGAGTGGCGTTGGGGTTTTCTCCCGCGCCACCGCTCATCGACTGGGCGATGGCGACGCCCGCGGGCGAGCTGGCCAGGGCCAGGGCGAGCAGGGCAACGCAAAAACGCGGCTTGATAGTCACGTGTGGGTTCCGTTAAAAGTCTTGGCCGGCCGGCGCTTACGCGCTCGACCGGGCCGCTTGCTATACTTGACGACCGCCATTTTAGCCCCGGTTGGGTTTTGGCTCGACCATCGCGTTCAGGGCAGTAAGGAAAAGAGGGTCGCGAACTCATCTTTTCTACGCGAACCCTCCTGCCAAAGTGCAATGGGACGACCCTGTACAAGGGAAGCACCCCTGCAAACGGGTCGGCACTGTAAATGGGGCGGCACGTGTCGGCGGTATCTTCCGCTGACTGCAATTTTCCGAACCGCCACGGAACACTAAACGAAGCCTATCGCGCCATGCTGCAAATCTACAACACGTTATCGCGTACCAAAGAACCGTTCAAACCGGCCCAGGCCGGCCAGGTGCGCATGTATGTGTGTGGCATGACCGTCTATGACTTCTGCCATCTGGGCCACGCCCGCATGCTGGTGTCGTTCGACGTCGTGCAGCGCTGGCTGCGCGCCAGCGGCCTGGCTGTCGACTACGTGCGCAACATCACGGACATCGACGACAAGATCATCCGCCGCGCGGTCGAGACCGGCCGCCGCATTGGCGAAGTCACCGAGTTCTATATCGACGCCATGCACGCCGACGAGCGCGCGCTGGGCGTCGAATCCCCCGACCGCGAGCCGCGCGCCACGCAATATGTGGGCGAGATGCTCGACATCATCGGCAAGCTCGAACAAAACGGCCTGGCCTATCAAGCCGAAGACGGCGATGTGAACTACGCCGTGCGCGGGTTTGCCGGCTACGGCAAGCTGTCCGGCAAGACGCTGGATGACCTGCGCGCCGGCGAGCGCGTGGCCGTCGGCTCCGGCAAGCGTGACCCGCTGGATTTTGTTCTCTGGAAGTCCGCCAAGGCCGAGGAACCGGCCGACACCAAGTGGGAATCGCCCTACGGCCTGGGCCGCCCGGGCTGGCACATCGAGTGCTCGGCCATGAGCAAGTCGCTGCTGGGCCTGCCCCTGGATATCCACGGCGGCGGTCCGGACCTGAAATTCCCGCACCATGAAAACGAGATCGCGCAGACCGAAGGCGCGTTCGGCGGCACGCTGGCCAACATCTGGATGCATTGCGGCCCGCTCATGGTCGATTCGGACAAGATGTCCAAGTCGCTCGGCAACTTCCGGACCATCCGCCAGACCATTGCTCAAAGCGATCCGGCAGCCGACCAGTCCGATTACGCGGTGAACCCGCGCGAAGCCGAAATGGTGCGCTTCTTCATCGTGCGCAACCACTACCGCAGCCCGCAGAACTACACGCCGGATAACCTCGTCGACGCGCAGAACGCGCTGGATCGCCTGTACCAGGCCTTGCAGAACGTGCCGGCCGACGACCAGGGCATCGACTGGGACGAGCCGCAGGCGCAAGCCTTCAAGGCCGCCATGGACGACGACTTCAACAGCTCGGGCGCCGTGGCCGCGCTGTTCGAACTGGCCTCCGAGGCCAACCGTACCAAGAGCGCGCGCAGCGCCGGGCAGATGAAGGCGCTTGCCTCGCTGCTGGGTCTGCTGCAGCAAGCCCCGGCCGCCTACTTCCAGTCCGCCACCCGCTACTCGGCGGCCGCCATGGAGCAGGGCGCGCGCAGCACGCTCGACGCCGACGCCATCCAGGCCCTGATCGACGCGCGCGCGGCCGCCAAGGCCGCCCGCAACTTCGCCGAGGCCGACCGCATCCGCGCCGAACTGCGCGACGCCGGCATCGAGCTCGACGACAAACCGGGTGGCCTCACGCAATGGCGCCGCGCGTGACCAAGCAGGATACGCCGGCCATGTCCACCGCAGATCTCGACATTCCCAAGCCTGAATATTGGGAAGCCGCCGTCGCGCACTTGATGCGCCGCGACCGCATCCTGAAAAAGATCATCCCCCAGCACCCCGAGGTCTGGCTGACCTCGCGGGGCACGCCGTTCATCACGCTGGCGCGGGCGATCATCGGGCAGCAGATTTCCCCCAAGGCGGCCGATGCCGTCTGGACCAAGTTCATCGACGCCGTGGGCAAGCGCCCCACGCCCGTCGCCGTGCTGCGCGTGGGCGTGGACGGCCTGCGCAAGGCCGGACTGTCCCAACGCAAGGCCGAATACGTGCTCGACCTGGCCGTGCATTTCGGCGAACGCCGGGTCCACCCCGAGAAATGGGCGGCCATGGACGACGAGGCCGTCATTTCTGAACTGGTCGCCATCCGCGGCATCGGACGCTGGACGGCGGAGATGTTTTTGATTTTCAATCTACAGCGGCCTGATGTCCTGCCGCTGGATGATCCTGGGTTGCTCAAGGCAATCTCGCTACACTATTTCAGCGGCGAGCCTGTCTCTCGCTTCGAGGCTCGCGAAGTCTCGTTGGCGTGGCAACCCTGGCGTACCGTGGCAACCTGGTATCTGTGGCGCAGTCTGGAACCGACGCCGGTCCAATACTGACGCAAACCAGGCAGCCCATCTACGGAACCACACTACATGCGCAATACATTTCTGGAATTTGAACAGCCGCTCGCCGAGCTTGAGAACAAGATCGAGCAGCTGCGCTATGTGCAGGCCGATTCGGCAGTAGACATCTCCGATGAAATCGGACGTCTGCAGCAGAAGAGCCAGACGCTCGCCAAGGAGATCTACGCCAAGCTCACGCCCTGGCAGACGGCGCTGGTCGCGCGTCACCCCCAGCGTCCCTACACGCTGGACTATGTGCGCGAAATGTTCACCGACTTCCATGAACTGCATGGCGATCGCATGTACGCCGACGACCAGTCCATCGTGGGCGGCCTGGCGCGCTTTAACGGCACGCCGTGCATGGTCATCGGCCACCAGAAGGGCCGCGACACCAAAGAGCGCGCCGCGCGCAACTTCGGCATGCCGCGTCCCGAGGGCTATCGCAAGGCCCTGCGCCTGATGCGCCTGGCCGAAAAATTCGGCATTCCCGTCTTCACGTTCGTGGACACCCCCGGCGCCTACCCCGGCATCGGCGCCGAAGAGCGCGGCCAGTCCGAAGCCATCGGCCACAACCTGTACGCCATGGCTGAACTCAAGGTGCCGGTGATCTGCACGATCATCGGCGAAGGCGGATCGGGCGGCGCGCTGGCCATTGCCGTGGGCAATGCCGTGCTGATGCTGCAATACGCCACCTATGCCGTGATTTCGCCCGAAGGCTGCGCCTCGATCCTCTGGCGCAGCGCCGACAAGGCTCCCGAGGCCGCCGATGCGCTGGCCATCATCGCGCCGCGCCTCAAGGACCTGGGCCTGGTGGATCGCGTCGTCAACGAACCCGTGGGCGGCGCCCACCGCGACCCCCGCGTCATGGCGCGCCTCTTGCGCCGCGCGCTCGGCGACGCCCTGCGCCAGCTTCAGGGCCTGACGCCCGAACAGCTCGTCGAGCAGCGCGTGCAGCGCGTGCTCTCGTACGGCGCCTTCCAGGAAGTGCGCGCGTAAAGCGGGCAGGGCGCCGGCCCTCATTGCCGGCGCCGCGGCCCCCGCGCCCTCTGCCATGACCGACGTCCCGCCGCCCGGCATCTCCCCTCGGGCCGACGCGGGCGGCAGTTTCTCCTTGCCTCTTTGCGCCGCGCTTGCCGCGGCGTTGCGTCAGGCGCTCACGGCCTTGCCCGAGCGCCCGCGCCTCATCGCCGTCGCCTTCAGTGGCGGGGCGGACTCGGCCATGCTGGCTGTGCATGCAGCCGCGGTTGCGCCTGCGCTTGGCATCGAGGTGCTGCTTTTCCATGTGCATCACGGCCTGCAGGCGCAGGCGGACGCCTGGGCGCGGCATGGCCAGGACCTGGCCGCACGGCTTGCGCTGCCGCTGCATGAAGCGCGCGTCCAGGTGGAGCCGGCCGCCGGCAAGGGCATCGAAGCCGCCGCGCGCGACGCGCGCTATGCCGCACTGGCCGGGTTGGCGCGTCAGCACGACGTCCGTCACATCCTGCTTGCCCACCACCGCAACGACCAGGCCGAAACCGTGCTGCTGCGCCTGTTGCGCGGCACCGGGCTGGCCGGCATGGCCGCCATGGCGCCGGTGGCGCAGCGCGATGGCGTGACTTATTTACGGCCGTGGCTGGAGCGGGATCGCAGCGAGATCCTGCGCGCGGCGAACGACCTTGAAGCCGCCATCGGCTGGCGCGCCGTGCAGGACCCCACCAACGCCGATCCGCGTTACACCCGCGCCGCGCTGCGCGAATTGCTGGCGCCTGTTCTGGATGCGCGTTGGCCCGGCTGGCGCGCCATCGTCGCGCGCCATGCGCGGCACATGGCCGAGGCGGCCGAGATCCTGGACGAAGTGGCGGCCGAGGATTTTGCGCGGCTGGACCCCAGCCCTGACGGCGTGAGCTTTTCGCTACAGGCGTGGCGCGGTCTGTCGCCCGCCCGGCAGGCGCATGTGCTGCGCCATTGGCTGGCGCGCAACGGCGCCCGCATGCCGACCGATGCGCGCATGGCCGATCTGTTGCGGCAGTTGCGGGGGCTGCACAGCCTGGGCCACGACCGGCAGCTGCGGGTGGAGCAGGCCGGCCACGTGGTCCGGTGCCATCGCGGCCGCGTGTGGGTCGAGCCCCGGGAAGGTTCGGATTCGTAATTGGCGCGCGGCGATGCGGGATCGCCGGTTTCAACGTAGTTGCCAGCGATTTTGCGCGCGGAATGGACATAAATTTGCGCAATCTGCGCAAATTTTTACCGTCGCGCTAGAATATATGGTTTTGCCCGTCAACACTTGCGGCGGGTGTCCAGCCAGAGTACGAGATGTCCCTGATCGTTCACAAATATGGCGGTACTTCGATGGGCTCGGTCGAGCGCATCAGAAACGTGGCGCGTCGCGTCGCAAAGTGGCACGCCGCCGGCCACCAAGTTGTTGTTGTCCCGTCCGCCATGGCGGGTGAGACGAATCGTCTGCTGGGTCTGGCGCGCGAGATTTCGCCCCAGCCCGACGGCCGCGAGCTCGACATGATCGCCGCCACCGGCGAGCAAGCCAGCAGCGGCCTTCTGGCCATTGCCTTGCAGGCCGAAGGCGTGCCCGCGCGCAGCTATGCCGGTTGGCAAGTGCCCGTGCGCACCGATTCGTCGTTCACGAAAGCCCGCATCACGTCCATCGACGACGCCCGCGTGCGCGCCGACCTGGACGCCGGCCGCGTGGTCATCGTGACGGGCTTTCAGGGTATCGACCCCGACGGCCACATCACCACGCTGGGCCGCGGCGGCTCCGATACCTCGGCCGTGGCCGTGGCGGCTGCCATCAAGGCCGACGAATGCCTAATCTACACCGACGTGGACGGCGTCTACACGACCGATCCGCGCGTGGTGCCCGAAGCGCGCCGCATGGCCGTCGTTTCCTTCGAGGAAATGCTGGAAATGGCTTCGCTGGGCTCCAAGGTCCTGCAGATCCGCTCGGTCGAATTCGCCGGCAAGTATCGTGTTCCGGTCCGGGTCCTGTCCTCGCTGACCGACCCCCTTATCCCGCTCGAGGAAGAAATGGTCTCGGGCACGCTGATTACTTTTGAGGAAGACGAAAAAATGGAAGCCGCCGTTGTCTCCGGCATCGCCTTCAGCCGCGACGAAGCCAAAATCACCCTGCTGGGCGTTCCCGACAAACCCGGCATCGCATTCTCCATCCTGGGCCCCGTCGCCGCCGCCAACATCGACGTCGACATGATCGTGCAGAACCAGTCCGTGGCCGGCACGACCGACTTCTCGTTCACCGTGAACCGCAACGAATTCGCGCGCGCCGTGGACTTGCTCAAGCGCGAAGTCATCCCCGCCGTGGGCGCGCGTGAACTGTCCACCGACGAAAAGGTCGCCAAGGTCTCCATCGTCGGCATCGGCATGCGCTCGCACGTCGGCGTTGCCAGCCTGATGTTCCAGACGCTCTCGCAAGAGGGCATCAACATCCAGATGATCAGCACCAGCGAAATCAAGACCTCGGTCATCATCGACGACAAGTACATGGAACTGGGCGTGCGCGCGCTGCACAAGGCCTTCGGTCTGGACCAGGCGCCCGCCACCAAGGTCTGACGAATCAGGTCCGGCACGATTTTTTTGCGTGAATGCCCGAAACGCGGGCGAGAGCCAAAAAAATCGTGCTAGAATCTCGTTCTCTTTTCGGAGACGTGCCCGAGAGGCTGAAGGGGCTCCCCTGCTAAGGGAGTATGTGGCTAAAAACTGCATCGTGGGTTCGAATCCCACCGTCTCCGCCAAAGACACTTGCACCAGTGACACAAGGTTGCCTCAAGACCCGCATAGCTTATTGCTCTGCGGGTTTTTTGTTTTGTGCGGTCCACTGCGGGCCGCAGTTGTGCCGGCTTAAAGCAAGGCGCGCTGCGATTCACCCCAGCCTGTCGATCAGCGTTTGCGCCTGCTCGACTACATCGGCGTCATTCGGGCGGAAATCCAGCCGCTCGGCGCGTGGCAGATTCACAAAGTGCGACTGCGAGCTGCGCGCGTACGCCGGGTCGTAATGTCGGTCGATGAGTTCGCGCGCGAGGTCTTCGCGGCGGCCTTCGTCCACCAATGTCATCCAGCCCTTGATGGTGTCTCGGCTGTGCAGCCCGACCATGCGCTGCAACTGCGCCTTTAGCCAATCCGGCGTGTCAAAGAGCTGCGCATAATCCTGTTGCAGGAAGCGCGCGCGGTCTTCGCGGCTGGCGCGAACGTCAATGCATTGGCCGTGATGCATGGCGCGCAGCAGCGATGCGGGAATTTCCACCGCGCCAATCTTGCGGCTTTCGGCTTCGATGAACACCGGCTGGCTGGCATCGAATTCGCGCAGTCGCACCGCCAGCATCGTGTCGAAGCGCTTTTGCGTGGGCTGCTCAGCGTGCTGCAATGCGCCCAGCAGCGAGCCGCGATGCGAGGCAAGCGCTTCCAGATCCAAGGTCTGCGCACCCGCTTCGCGCAAGGCGTGCAATAGCCGCGTCTTGCCGCTGCCGGTGGGGCCGGTCAGCACGACGAAGCGCAGTGGCTGCGGCAGCGTTTGCAGGTCGTCCAGCGTGGCGCGCCGGTAGGTCTTGTAGCCGCCGTCGAGCTGCCGGGCGCGCCAGCCGATCATATTGAACATCAGCGTCATCGATCCCGAACGCTTGCCGCCGCGCCAGCAATACACAAGCGGACGCCACCCTTGCGGGCGGTCCGCGAAGGTGGTCTCAAGATGGCGGGCGATGTTGCGCGCGACGAGGGCCGCGCCTGCGCGGGACGCTTCGAACGGCGAGACCTGCTTGTACATCGTGCCGATCAGCGCGCGTTCTTCGTTGTTGAGCACCGGTGCGTTGCAGGCGCCAGGAATGTGGTCGTCGGCGTATTCAAGCGGCGTGCGCACATCGATGATTTCGTCGAAATCATGCAGCCTTTCCAGGCTGACAAGCAGGTGTTTCACGAAGACCGCCTCGGTGGAAGAATCGGAAGATTTTCGCATGCGGTGCGGGGGCGACGGGTTGGAGGGCAACTGATGCGGTCGCACACGCCGCCCTTGTTCGGCTGGCTCGCGACGCGGCTTGATCCGTATCCGGACGCAATTGGATTGAAGACGCACGTGCATCTCGGTGACGATGGCATCCGGCCGTACATCGAACGGGAGGCGACGAGCCATCCCTTGGCTGTTGAGCAGCGGGAGGGGATCACGACAGGCCGTGTCGCGCAGATCGACGCGCTGCTGATGCATGGACAGACGGGCCCGGGGTAGACGGGCCCCGCGTGCCATCCGACTTGCGCAACCTTCGAAACAACGCTATTATTCAAGGCTTGCTTTTTCAAGCGCCCGTAGCTCAGCTGGATAGAGTACCTGGCTACGAACCAGGGGGTCGTAGGTTCGAATCCTGCCGGGCGCGCCAAGTTATTTCGCGGTTGTTTGCGGTATGCGCAGATGTCTGCGAAACGGATGAAAAAGCAGAGTTTGTAGTGAAGAGAAGTTATGTATCACTACAAACATGGCACGATTATTCTGATATAATTTTGCCTCTTTGCCGGAGCGCCCGTAGCTCAGCTGGATAGAGTACCTGGCTACGAACCAGGGGGTCGTAGGTTCGAATCCTGCCGGGCGCGCCAAACCATCACGGTTTAAACATCGCGATGTGAATGCGGCAAAGAAAACTGCAGTAAAAATGGAAAGGCCTTTGATCTTGCATCGAAGGCCTTTTTGTTTTGGCGCGCGGTTTTTTTTTATGCGTGGTTCTGTAGTGCCGGTTGCCGTTAATACTTGTGCTTGTGCTTGGCTTGCGCCGCACGGCAACGTCGTAAATGTGCAGGGCGGCAGTGCCGGGCTTCCTGCCCAATCAATGCCGATCAATGCGCGGCGCTTTCTTCCGCGCTTTCCTTCTCTGTATCCTTCGATTTTTCGTCCGCGTCGTCCAACCCCCAGTCTCCGAACAGATACCAATCTTCGCCCAGCGATTCCGCCGGGTGCATGGTGCGGCCAGAGCCGTTGCCGCAGGCCATGGAGTCGGTGGAACAGTAGCGGTCGCAGCCCCAGCAGATGCGTTCGGGGTGTTTGGGGTGTAGGGGAAACTTCTTGGCCATGCTGTCTGCCTGTTGTTCTTGTTGAACTCAGCGTACTGCTGTCGGGGCCTGCGATTCATTGACATCGCGCAAATGCGGGGTCGCCACCTGTGCCGCCTCCCGATTTAAACGCGGTCGATTTGCATGGTGCGATTCTTTCGTGTTATAAACACGCCTCTTTCGGGGCGCCCGTAGCTCAGCTGGATAGAGTACCTGGCTACGAACCAGGGGGTCGTAGGTTCGAATCCTGCCGGGCGCGCCAACTTATTCGAGATCATGCTGCACAGCGTGGTTTCCGCAGGAAAACCGCAGCAATGCGGACGCGAAAAGCGGCTTGATGAATTCATCAAGCCGCTTTTTTTCGTGGCGCGGATCACTGGCGCGGATCACCACACGCGGTACACGCGTCCCGTCTGCGCGCCTTCGACGCTGCGGCTGAAGGCCAGCGCCACGCGGCTGGCCGGGGCCGCCTCGAAACCCTGGAAGTAGGGGCCGTAGCTGTCCAGCGATTCCTGCAACACGGTGGGGCTGACGGCGTTGATGCGGATCCCTTGCAGTTCCACTGCCGCGCCGCGCACGAAGCCGTCGATGGCGCTGTTCACGGCGGCGGCGTTGGCGCCATAGCGGATGGGCTCGTCGCTCAGAATGCCGCTGGTCAGGGTGATCGAGCCGCCCGCGTTGACGTAGTGCTGGCCGATGAGGGCCAGGTCGACCTGGCCCAGCAATTTGTCATGCAGCCCGATCTTGAACTGATCCGCCGTCATGTCGGCAAGCGGGCCGAAGTGCAGGCTGCCGGCGGCGGACACGATGGCGTCGACCTTGCCGACCCGTTCGAAGAGGTCGCGAATGCTGTCGCTGCGGGTCATGTCGACCTGATATTGGCCGCGGCGCTTGCCCACCGCGATGATGTCGTGACGTTGGCCCAGTTCGCGCGCGACTGCGCTGCCGAGCGTGCCGCTTGCGCCGATGAGGATGATCTTCATGAGGTTCTCCGTGGAATGCCGTTGGGGGGCGCCGGCGGGGCCGCCAGCGCATGAACGCATTCTGCGCGTCTCATTCCGCAAGAAAAATCCTAGAATTGTCGGATCAGTCAACACTCAGGGTACGGAATCCATGGATCGCCTGCTTAGCATGGAAGTCTTCGTGGCGGTGGTCGAGCTGGGCAGCCTGACGGCTGCCGCGGCGCGGCTGGACATGTCGCCCGCGATGGCCGCCAAGCACGTCAAGGGGCTGGAAGACCGGCTGGGACTGCGGCTGATGAACCGCACGACGCGCCGCCAGAGCCTGACCGAGGCGGGCCAGGCCTACTTCGCGCGCTGCAAAGCCATCCTGGCGGACATTCGCGATGCGGAGCAAGGCGCCGAGGCGCTGCGATCGGCCCCGCGCGGCCATCTGCGGATCACTTCGTCAGTGTCGTTCGGGTCATTCGCGCTGGCGCCGGTGATCGCCGATTACCTGTCGATCTATCCGGACGTGAGCGTGGAACTGTCGTTGAGCGATAGCGTGGAAGACGTGGTGGCGTCACGATTTGACGTGGCGCTGCGTATTGGCGAGCCCGCGGATTCGGGGCTCGTGGCGCGGCGCATCGGGCTTTATCAGATGATCGTCTGCGCCGCGCCGGCGTATCTGGCGCGCTATGGCACGCCCGCCACGCCTGGCGATCTGGCACGGCATCAGTGCCTGGATTTTTCGCATTGGAGCCGGCGCACGGGCTGGCGGCTGGGCACGGACGAGGGCGGGGAAATGGGGTATCCCACGGGGCGGTTCGTGTCGAACAACGGGCAGGCGCTGCGGCAGGCGGCGCTGGCCGGCTTTGGCATCGTCCTGCAGCCCGAACTGCTGCTGACCGACGACGTGCGCGCCGGCCGCCTGGTGCCGATCCTGCAGCCTTATTGGCCGGTCGCCCGGCCCATCACGTTGCTGTATGCAAAGGATCGCCAGGCGCCGCCCAAACTCACGACATTCGTGGATTTCGTGGTGACGCGGTTGGCACAGTAGCGGTAGGGCATCAGGCGCGTCGTCGGTCCACCGCCGTCAGGGATGTGCCGCTCTTGAGAAGCTGATAGGTCTGGCCGCCCAGCCACGCGACCTTTTCACCGGAGCTGGTGCGGCAGACGCAGTGCGTCTTCGGGTCAAAGCGTGGCGTGCCCAGCGCGGAATACGCATCGGGATCGGAAACGAAACGTTCGATGCGATACAACGTGCCATCCGGCGATGTGGCGAGCACATCGGTCAATCGTCTTGCGGTGCCGAGCATATTCAATACCTCCATGCGCGGGCCGTCAGGTGTCGGCGCCAAAGTCGTCTGAACAATTCACGGCGGGAGCGCGAGGCAATGCCTTGCGCGCGACGCTAATGAAACTGTCCTCCTAACAATGAATCATCCAGTTGGTCTGGCGATACGCCCAGGGCCTGCGACACGCGGTCAAGAATGACCTGCCGGGGCCGCGGGCGCGGCCGTTCCAACTCGATATAGATGGAGTGATCGACGCCAAGCCGGGCAGCCATGTCAGCAGTGCTGATGTTCAGATGCTCGCGCCAGGCGCGTATCAAGCTCCAATCGTTGCCGGTTTTTAGATTGACTACAGCTGGCGGCAGGCGCGCCTTGGCCCCAGCAATCTTCTTGCCTGAGGCGTGCGGCGCGGATGCCGCCTTTTCATCGCCCGGGACCGCGCCGCTGCGCTGCGACTCGCCCCGGGGTGTGGTGTGTGCCGTGACGGCAAGAAAGATGGCGCCGCCGTTCAGTTGGCGGTACTTGTCGTTGCCCATCCAGCAAAGCGTTTCGCCGTTGTCGAGCTTGCATTCGCAATCCAGGTGGGTATTGCTGGGCATGCCTTCGAGCTTGGCGATGGTTTCCGTGGTCGTGGCGTGGCGCACCACACGGTGCAGCACACCGTCCGGCGAACGTACGAAGACGTCAGGAAGTCTCCAGGAAAACGGAATGATCATCTCCACAAGCGAAACCCATTACACCACTGTATAGCGCGGATGTAATGGTGAATTTGAGGGTTTTCCTGGAAGTGTCGCGCAAGTGTCATAGGCGTGTGGTTGGACGCCACGGATGCTCACAAAACCTCGCGGCCGCCCGGTGTTGCCGGCGTGGCCGGAAGGCCAAGCGTGAATTGCGCCGCCGCCAGCACGGCGGGCATGATCTGGGCCGCGGCGCCGCGCAGGTTGTGATGGGCGATCGCGTCCAGCGGCGTTGCGGCCGGGTTGACCTGCACGACCGTGGCGCCGCCCGCGACGGCCAGCCGCGGCAGTTCGGCCGCGGGATACACGAGGGACGAGGTGCCGATGCTGAAAAGCAGGTCGCACTGCTGCACGGCAAGGGTGGCGTCACGCCAGGCCTGCGCGGGCAGGCTTTCGCCGAACCAGACGACGCCGGGCCGTACCGGTGCGCCGCACTCCGTGCACGCGGGCGGCGCCAGGCGCCGGCCGGTGTCGGACTCTTGCGGCAGGTCGGTGGCAAACGCTTGTGGAGCGCCGCAGTGCGAACAACGCGGCGCATGCAGGCTGCCGTGCAGATGCGTGACCGCGCGGCTGCCCGCGCGCTCGTGCAGGTCGTCCACGTTCTGCGTGATGACGGCCAACTCCGGGACATGGCGCGCCAGGGCTGCGATGGCGTGGTGTGCGGCGTTGGGTGCGGCGCGCAGGACCTGCGCGCGCCGCCATTCGTACCAGCCCCACACTAGGTCGGGATGTTCGCGGAATGCTTCGGGCGTGGCCAGCGTCTGGGCGTCAAACCGCGACCAGAGCCCGGTCAGGGCATCGCGGAACGTGGCGATGCCGCTTTCGGCGGACACCCCTGCGCCCGTGAATACGACGACGCGGCGCGCGCTGCGCAGGGCCTGCGCGAGCGCGGGCGGAATATCGTGATGCGTGTTTTTCATTTCCAACCTTGCAGACAGTTCGATACGCTGCACGCGCTGGCAAGGCGCTGTCAAGGGCGGGAACACGGCGCCGCGCGGGCCAGCAAGCGGTACGCGCGTGCGTCGGCGTCCCGAATCGTGGATACTGTTTTTTCAATCTGGGATTTCATCCCGCGTTGGAGAGCTGAGAATGCCTGAATCGAACACCGGCCTGGAACGGCTGCGCCGTTTTATTGCCACTGCGACGCGGCTGGCTTCGCCGCAGGCGCTGGACCAGGGCCCCGAGCTGGCGGCCGTGTTCGCGGACCTGGTGGGTCACGACGATTGGCTGCCCGACGCCTGTACCGCCCCACATCCGCAGTTCTACCAGCAGTACCTGCTGCATTGCGATCCGCTGGAGCGTTTCTCGCTGGTGAGCTTTGTCTGGGGGCCGGGGCAGTCCACGCCCGTGCACGATCACGAGGTCTGGGGCTATGTGGGCATGCTGCGCGGCGCCGAGATCAATCAGCGGTTCACGCGTGATGCGGACGGCCGGTTGGCGTTGGCGGGCGAACCTACGACGCTTCGCCCGGGCGACGTCGAGCGCCTGTCGCCGGCCGAGGGCGACATCCATCGCGTGTCCAATGCCTATCCCGATAGGGTGTCCATCAGCGTGCACCTGTATGGCGGCAATATCGGCGCGGTGTCGCGTCACGTGTATGACCCCGATACCGGCCAGGCCAAGCCGTTCGTATCGGGCTATTCGTCGCCCAGCCTGCCCAATCTGTGGGATCGGTCCGCCGCCGTGCGCGCCACGCTGGGCTAGCGTCTCCGCCGGGCGGAATTTGCTGTTCCCGCACCGCGTCCCGTGCTATGTTCCCGTCCTAAATATTAGGAAAAATCACGAATGGACAAGACGCTGCTCAAAGGGCTGATGGTGCTGGAAGCCGTGACCGATGTGGACAATCCGCCGCGCACCATCGACGCGCTGGCGGCCCGCGTGGGTCTGACCCGCAGCAATACGCATCGCACCTTGCAGACGCTGATACACGCCGGCTACGTGATCAAGGACGACGACGGCGGCGGTTACCGCGGGGCCGTGCGCCTTTTCGAACTGGCGGCGCGGCAACTGGCGCAACTGGATGTGCGCAAACTGGCCGCGCCCCACATGCGCACGCTGGCGGACCAGACGGGCGAGACCGTGCACCTGTCGGTGCTGGATGGCTTTGACGTGGTGTACGTGGACAAGATCGACAGCCCGCAGCCCATCCGCGCGTACTCGATGGTGGGCGGCCGCGCGCCCGCCTATGCGGTGGCGACCGGCAAGGCGCTGCTTGCCTATCAGCCCGAGGGGTACGTCGAACGCTACGCGGAGCAGATGGTGCGGCACACGCCGTCCACCATCGTGTCCATGCCGCTTTTGAAAGACGAGCTGCGCAAGATCGCGCGCGCCGGTTACGCGGTGAACCGCGGAGAGTGGCGCGAAGGGGTGGGCGGGCTGGCTGTGACGGTGTTCAACAGCCTGGACCAGCCCGTGGCCGCGGTCGGGATCTCCGGGCCGCTGGACCGCCTTAGCGCCGCCAGGATGAAGCAGCTTGCGCCGGATGTGGCGGCCTGTGCGCAGTCCATCTCTCAGGGAATGGGCTATCGCCGCGGATTTCTGGATCAGTGAGGGGCGTGGCGCGCAGGGTGGCCGCAATCCGCTCGGCCTGATCCCGCGCCAGGCGGGCGTTGACGTCCATGGACGTGGTCCAGAAGTAGGTGCCTCCGGCCAGACTGCCCAGCACCGAGACGCCAGCCACGTGCTGGCCGTCGGCATTTATCAGGCAGCCCGTGTCGTAGTCCAGCGTCAGTCCGCCGTGCGGATCGGCCTGCGCATGGCCCTCGCGCAGCAGTTCAGACACCAGCGGATCGTCCGTGCGCTCTGCGTCCACCGAGAAGCTCGTGGCGTTGATCAGATGATGGCTCAGGTGCTCGATCTGGCCGCCCGCCGTGCGCAGCTGCGTGCGGAACAGGCCACTGGCCGGATCGTGTTCGCAGCCGGCAAAGCCCGCCGCAACGCTGAGTTGATTCGCCCCGAACAGTGCCTGCAGCTTCAAGGCGTTGCGCATGGGAAAGGTTGCGCGCCGGGCCATCCATAGCGATCGCCATTGCGACTGGAAGCGGCGCCGTTCGGTGTCGGGCAGCAAGTGCCAGATCTGGTCCACCGCCGCGTTGGTGGCCGCGGCCACCGCCTGCCACGGACGCGGGGCGGCGGAAGACCGGCGGATCTCGTCTTCCAGCGCGGATCGCGCGTCGCCGTCCATGCCCAGCACCTCGTCGAGGTCCAGAGATCCCTGCAACGCCAGCACTTCGTCGCGCAGGGCTTGCCAGATGATGTCCAGCGTCAGCGTGCCGCCGTGCTGAGCGGCCAGGGCCAGGACGCCGTCTCGGCTCAGACGTTGCAGCGTGTCCGGCGGACGGTTGTGCGGGCTGCGCACGGACGGCAAGCGGCCGTTGCGCGACACGCACAGGATCGGGCCCTGGTGTCCGGCCTGTTGTAGTGCGGCCACGGCGTCCACCGCGCTCAGGCTGGTGCCGACGATGCACACGGACGCATCAGGTGCGATGTCCTGCGCCAGCGCCGACACCGGATACGGGCTGTTGAAGTAACCGGCCACGCCTTCCAGCGAGGGAAACGCCTGCGAGGGCAGGTTGCCGTTGCACAGCACGGCGTGACGCGCGTGGCGCGGCGCGCCGTTTTCGGGCTGGATGATCGCGCCGCCGTCCGGTTGCGGCGCCACGCGGTGCACGCGGCTGCGCACGTGTTCCAGCGTCACGCCCAGGGACCGGGCGAGCTGGCGGCAGCGTTCGTAGACCGCGCCCATGTAGGCGCCGAAGAGCGGACGCGGCAGAAAGTCGGCGGGATCGATCGCGGTGACGCCGTAGCCGCCGAGCCAGCCGGCATCCTGCGCGCGCAGCCAGTCGACGAAGTCCAGCCGATGGTCGGCGCGCGCCGACATGTTGCCGGCGGGGATGTTGAGCAGGTTGCTGCGCAGGTCGTCCTGGTATGCGCCGCCCGGGCCAGGCACAGCCTGCGGTTCGAACAGATGGATCACCGGCGGCCGCGTGTCCCGTGCGGCTGGCGCGGCCTGCAGCGCCAGCAGGAACTGATACAGGAAGCTGACGCCGACCGAGCCGCCGCCGACGATGGCCAGGTCGATTGCGGCCGGCCGGCCCGATGCGGGGGCGCGCGTCATTTCGCCGCCGACAGGCGCACCACGTCGGCCCAGCGCGAGGTTTCCTGCTTGAGCATCCGGCTGGTGTCGGCGGGTGTGGTTGCGATGGCGTCGGCGCCGAGCTTCAAGGCAGCCTGCTGCACGGAGGGCATCGCGGCGGCGCGGCGCATGCCGTCCGACAGCTTCTCGACGACCGCGGGCGGCGTGCCCGCCGGCGCGAGCAGGGCGTACGTGGTGGCGACCGCGTAGTCCTTCACCCCTTGCTCCATCAGCGTCGGCAGGTCGGGCAGCGCCGTGGCGCGCTTGGCGGTCGTGACGCCCAAGAGGCGGATCTTGCCGCTGGCAACTTGCGGCAAGAGGGCGGGCAAGGTTTCGATGACCATGTCGATCTGGCCGCCCAACAGATCCGTGATGGCCGGTCCGCTGCCGCGGTAAGGCACGTGCATCAGCCGCGTGCCGGTCACCGCCTGGAAGAGTTCGCCCGCCATGTGCTGCGAGGTGCCCGGGCCGGCCGATCCGAACGTGATCGTGCCGGGTTTGCTTTTTGCCAGCGCGATCAGTTCCTGCACGTTCTTGGCGGAGATCTTGCTGCTGTTGACCGCCACGGCCATTGGCATGCTGGTGGCCATCGACACGCCGACGAAGGCCGTGCCGAAATCGTAGCCCGGCTTGTCGGGCATGGCCGCGTGGATGGCATGGCTGCCCACGGCGCCCATCAGCAGCGTGTAGCCGTCGCCCGCGGACTTGGCGACGAACTCGGCGCCGATTTCTCCACCCGCTCCCGCCTTGTTTTCCACGACCACGCTCTGGCCGAGAAAGTCTCCCAGATGCTGCGCATAGATGCGCGCGGCGGCGTCCGTTGCACCGCCCGGCGGAAACGGCACCACCATGCGCACGGGTTTCGTTGGCCAGTTGTCCGCGGATGCGGGATTGGCCGACAGCGCCAGCACCGTGCTGGCCAAGGCAATACGCCACAACAGTCTCATGCAAGTCTCCTCGGTGGATGGGCCAGCATGCGACAGGCGCCGTGCGTATCGCCGGCGACTTGACCGCTGCAGTCCTCTTTTAATAAATCCTAAAATATAGGATCGACGTTCCAATAAATGGTTTACGTAGAATTCCACACGGTGCTATGCTGGTCAACAATTAACCGCGACACCTAGGGATTGCACTAGGCTTCGCCAGGAAATCAACGACTTCCCGTCTGGGTCGGACTGGATGATGCCACCGTTGAAGGCCGCGTCTTATACTGTTTTTCTTATCCCAAATATTGAATTTTCATAACGAGAGGTCAGACATGACACCCAGTTCGGCGCTAACCGGCATCACAGTGCTGGAGATTTGCAACGTCGCGGCGGGACCCTTTTGCGGCATGTTGTTGGCGGACATGGGCGCGGACGTCATCAAGGTGGAGCACCCCGAAGGCGGCGATACGCTGCGCAGCTGGCCGCCCATCTCTGATGGCTACAGCGAGAACTTCGCTTCGCTCAATCGCAACAAGCGCTCGGTGACGCTGAACCTGAAGGATCCCGGCGACGTGGCCTTGGCGCGCGAGCTGGCGCTGCGCGCCGACGTGCTCATCGAAAACAACCGGCCGGGCGTGATGGATCGGCTGGGCCTGGGATACCTGCAGCTGCGCGAGGCCAATCCGCGCCTGGTCTATTGCTCGATCTCCGCCTACGGCCAGTCCGGACCGCGCTCGCAGGAAGGCGGCTTTGACCTCACCATCCAGGCCATGAGCGGGATCATGAGCGTGACGGGCGAGGCCGGCGGCGAACCCGTCAAATGCGGCGTGCCGCTGGCCGATTTTTCGGCCGGGCTGTATGGCGCGTTCGCCATCGCGTCTGCGCTGCGCGCGGCGCAGGCAAGCGGGCAGGGCACGCACATCGACGTGCCGATGCTGGGCGCGACGCTGGGCATCGCTGCCTTGCAGACGTCCGAGTTCTTCGGCAGCGGCAAGGATCCCGTCAAGCTGGGCTCGGCGCACCCGCGCAACGCGCCGTATCAGGCGTTTCGCTGCAAGAACGGGTATTTCGGCATGGCCGCCGGCAACCAGGCGCTGTGGAAAGCCGTGTGCGCCACGGTGGGGCGCGACGACCTGCTGGCCGATCCGCGCTTTACCGACACCAGCGCCCGCGCGCGCAACCAGACCGCGCTGCGCGACATCCTGGAAGCGATCTTTGCGGAACACGAGGCGCAGGAATGGCTGGCGCGTTTCCGCGCGGCCGGCGTGCCGTGCGCGCCCATCAACACGTATTCCGAGGTGCTGGACGATCCGCAGGTCGCGCACATGGGCTGGGTCCAGCCGCTTGAGCTGCCCAACGGCGTGCAGACGCGCACGTTCGGCCTGCCGGTGCGGTTCGACGGCGAGACGACGGCGCTGCGGCGCAGGCCCCCGGCGCTGGGCGAACATAACGACGAAGTGTTGGGGCCGCTGCGTGCGGGCGGCAAGGGGGGCGCGGCATGAGTGTCCTGCGTATCGACCGGCAAGGGCCGCGCCACGTGCTGACGCTGGCGCGTCCCGAAAAGATGAATGCGCTATCGGCCGACCTGGTCGAGGCGCTGATCGCGGCGCTTGACGAGGCCGAAGGCCAGGGCGCCAAGGTCATCGTGCTGCAAGGCGAAGGCAAGAATTTCAGCGCGGGCTTTGACTTCGGCGACTGGCAGACGCAGAGCGAAGGCGATCTGTTGCTGCGCTTCGTGCGGATCGAAACTCTGCTGCAGCGGCTGGCGGCCTCGCCGTGCCTGACCGTCGCGCTGGCGCACGGGCGCAATTTCGGCGCGGGCGTGGATGTGTTCGGGGCCTGCAAATGGCGCGTCAGCGCGCCGGACGCCACGTTTCGGATGCCCGGTCTGAAGTTTGGACTGGTGCTGGGCACGCGGCGGTTTGCCTCGCTGGTGGGCGCCGAGCGCGCGCGCGCGGTGCTTGAACAGGCCGCCACGTTCAATGCCGAAGACGCATTGCGCGACGGCTTTGCCAGCCGGCTTGCGCCGCCGGCCGACTGGACGCGGATCGGCGACGAGGCGCTGGAAACCGCCAGCACGCTCACAGACGACAGCCGCGTGCAGCTTTACGCCGCGCTGTCGCAGGAGACCCCGGACACGGACCTGGCACGGCTGGTGCGCTCGGCATCGGCGCCGGGGCTGAAGGACCGCGTGGCGGCATATCTGCAGGCGCGCTAGGCGCGTCCCATCAAGCAGGGAGGAAGACAATGGCTTCAGGATTCAATCAGAAGAACAAGCAGTGCAGCTTGCAGGAACTGGCGGCGCTGGTGCCCAACGGGGCATCGATCGCGCTGGGCGGCAGCTTCCTGCATCGCGGACCGTTTGCGTTCGTGCGTGAACTGATCCGCCAGGAAAAGCGCGATCTCGAACTCATCAAGCAGTCGCCGGGCTACGACGTGGACATCCTGTGCCGGGCGGGCGTGCTGCGCCGCGTGCGCGCGGGCATCGTCGCGATGGAGGGCAACTTCGGTCTGGCGCCCTGGTACCGGCGCGCCGTGGAACGCCACGAGATCGAGCTGGAGGAACATGCCTGCGCCAGCCTGACTGCGTGCCTGCGCGCGGCGGCCTTCGGCGTGCCGTTTCAGCCCTGCGGCGGCCTGCATGGCAGCGGCCTGCCGGAACTGAACGGCTGGAAATGCCTGGAAGACCCGTACGGCAGCGGCGAGAAGACGTGGGTAGTGCCCGCGATCCGGCCGGACTTCGCGGTGATCCAGGCGTCGGAGGTGGATGCGCAGGGCAACGTGCGCGTGCATGGCACCGCGCATTGGGACCGGATCATGTCGCGCGCCGCCGGCAGTGTGCTGGTCGTGGCTGAAAAGCAGGTGGATAGCGCCGTGTTCGAAGCGCAGCCCGAATCCACGCTGGTGCCGTATTTCATGGTGCAGGCCTATGCGGTCGTGCCGCGGGGCGCGTGGCCGGGATCCTGCTGGCCCGATTACGCCATCGACTATCCGGCGGTGGAAACCTACATGGACAAGAACAGCGATCTGCGCGCGCACCTGGCTGCGGCGCCCGAAGCGCGGGAGGGAAATCATGGCTGAGCAATGGTCGGGCTTTTCGTACATCGTCACCAATCTGGCGCGCTTCATCCGCCCCGATGAAATCACGTTCAGCGGCGTGAACTCCACGATGCCCATGCTGGCCTGCCTGCTGGCCAAGCGCGCGTATGACTGGGACTTCGTCTACATCAACGTGGCCGGCGGCGTGAACCCGCGGCCCTCGCACATTCCGTTGTCCAGCTCCGATCCGGTGCTGGCCGAGCACACGGCGTCGATCTTCTCGAACGAAGACTTCTACGACCTGTGCACGCGCGGCCGCATGGACCTGACGTTTCTGGGCGCCGCGCAGATCGACGGCGCGGGCTGCGCCAACAACTCGTGCATTGGCGATTGGCATGAACCCAAGGTCCGCCTGCCCGGCGGCGGCGGCGGGGCGGTCATGCTGCCCACGGCGCGGCGCGCCTGCACCTGGCGCACCGAGCATTCGCGCCGCACGTTCGTGCCCAAGCTGGACTTCATGACGTCGTGGGGCGGCTTTCATGGGGTGGTCACGCCGATTGCCGTGTTCATCAAACGCGACGGCCGGCTGGCGCTGCAATCCTGGCATCCGGAGTCCAGCCTGTCCGAGGTGCGCGAGCGCACGGGCTTTGAGTTCGACGCCGCCGGCGCGGGTCCGACCGAACCGCCGACTGAGCGCGAAGCCCTTGCCTTGCGCGAACTGGACGCGGACGGGCAGTTCGAACGCGACGCCGCCGTCGCGCTGCGCTGATCGCGCATCCACCCATCACAACGAGCCCGGTACAGGGGGAATCAGTCATGTCGATTGCCGATGCCACGGTCGTGGCGGCGTTTGCACGCTTGTGGGACCAGCCGGAATGGGCCGCGCGCCCCGCGCTCGTGACCGCCGAGGAAACCGTCAATTACGCGGACCTGCGCCGTCGGGTGGGGCAGGCCGCGGGCGGCCTGAGGGCTGCCGGCGTTGCGCCCGGCGACTACGTCGGCGTGGCGATGGAGCGCTCGCTGGCGCAGGTGCTGGCCATTCTGGGTGTCATGGCGGCGGGCGCATGCCCGTGCCCGCTGGAGCCGCGGCTGTCGGTTGAGGAAACCGCGCGGCGCGTGGCGGCAGTGGGGCTGACATGGATGCTGGCCGATGACGACAACGCCGCCACCGCGCGCGGCTGCGGCCTGCCGGCGGCGCGCGTGCTCGATGCGGCCAAGATCGCGCAGGGCGGGCAGGACTGGTCCGGCGCGGATGTCGCGCCAGAGGCCCCGGGGCTGCTGCTCTTTACGTCCGGCAGCACCGGCAACCCGAAGGGCGTGCTGCTCAGCCACCGGGGGATCGTGAACAACGCGCGCGGCGTTCTGGCGCATACGGGTCTGACGCCCGGCGATCGCCTGCTGCACGTCATGCCGCTGCACCACACCAACGCGCTCAACAATCAGATCTTCACGCCGCTGCTGGCGGGGGCGAGCGTGGCGCTGGCCGGCCGGTTCCGCGCGCAGGACATGCCGGGTCTGCTGGCCGCCTTCCGGCCCACGATCATCACCGGCGTGCCGACGATGTATGCGCGGATGCTGGAATTGACGTTCGATCCGGACAGCCTGGCCGGCCTGCGCTTTGCCCGTTGCGGCTCGGCGCCCATCACCGAGGCCTTGCACCGCCGGATCGAAGCCTTCCTCGGGTGTCCGCTGGTCGTGTCCTATGGCCTGTCGGAGGCCACGTGCACGTCCACCATGAATCCGCCCGCGGCGCGGCGCGTGGGATCGGTGGGCACGGTGCTTGAAGGGCAGGACGTGAGCCTGCACCTGTCCGACGGCAGCCTGGCGCCGGCAGGCGCCGAAGGCGAGATCTGCATCGCGGGCGACAGCCTGATGCTGGGCTATCTGGGCGTGGACAGTGCGGACGCGGGGGCGCCGCGTCTGTTGCGCACGGGCGACCTGGGCCGCTTCGACGCACAGGGTTATCTGATGATCACCGGCCGCATCAAGGACGTCATCATCCGCGGCGGCGAGAACATTTCGCCCGCGCTCATCGAAGGCGTGGTGACGGGGATGCCCGGCGTGGCGGCCTGCTGCGTGGTGGGGGCGCCGGACGAGGATCTGGGAGAGACGCCGGTGATCTTCGTGCAGGGCAATGGCGACTGTCCGCCTGACGCGGCCGCGATACAGGCCGAGGTGCTGGCGCGGCTGGGCCGGATCTACGTGCCGCGCGACGTGATCTGGGTCGACCGGTTGCCGGAGAACGCGGTGGGCAAGGTGGACCGCAAGGCGCTGGCCCGGCAGGCGGCGGGGCGCGAAACGGTGCAATGAAAAAAGGGGGGCGTGAAGCCCCCCGATTGACTCTACGTTCCAGTCGTCATTCGACCTTGCCGATCCGCTGGACCGCCACTTCCAGCGAAGCGGAGTCCTTTTTCCAGTAGTCGTCGAACGCCGGCGCGTCCAGGTACTGCACCGGGCTGCCGGTGCCGGCGATGCGCGCCTGCACCGCGGGATCGTCCGCGATCTGCTTGACGGCATCGCGCAGCTTGTCGATGACGGCGGGCGGCGTGCCGGCCAGCGCGAAGATGCCAGACCACTGCACGAAGCTGGCGTCAAACCCCTTGGACTTGAGCGAGGGCACCTGCGGCAGGCTCTCCAGCTTGCCATCGCCCCAATGCGCCAGTGGGCGCACACGTCCGGCCTGGATGAGCTGCATGACGCTGGATGGGCCGGTGGCCAGGGCGTCGACCTGCCCGCCGACCAGCGCCTGCACCGCGGGACCCGCGCCGGTGAAGGGCACATGCATCATCTTGATGCCGGCGGCGTTCTGCAGCATTTCCATCGGCACGTGCATCGTGCCGTAGATGCCCGAGCTGCCGTAGCTCAGCTTGCCGCCCTGTTTCCTGGCCGCCTCAAGAAATTCGTCCAGCGTCTTGTAGGGCGCGTCCGCGCGCACCACCAGCACGGTGGGATCGGCCGTGATGCGGGCGATCGGCACAAACTGGTCCAGTTGATAAGCGGGTTTGCGTTCCAGCAGCCGATCAGCCGCGGGCAGGATGGAAATCGACGACAGGCTCATCAGCAGCGTGTAGCCATCGGGCTTGGCACGGCCCGCCTGGCCGATGCCGATCGCGCCGCCGGCGCCGCCCTTGTTTTCGATGACGATCGGTTGGCCCAGCTTGTCGCCCAAGGCCTGGGCAATCGGGCGGGCGATGGTGTCGGCCACGCCGCCGGGCGGGAAGGGCACCACCAGCGTGACGGGGCGTTCGGGATAGCCGGCGGCCAGCACGGTCATCGTGGCCGTCGCACTCAGGCATAGCAAGGCAGCCGCGGCCACCTGTTTGCAGCGCAGTTTCATGTCTCACTCCTTATGGGCTTTCGTGCTGCGCGGCGCCGGTTTCATTGACCGGCGCTCGTTGGCGCGGGCGTCAGACGAATCGGTTCTCGATCCTTCCAATGCCGTCGATTTCAATGCGGACGACGTCCCCGCTCTTGAGGAATTGCGGCGGATTCAGGCCCTGACCCACGCCAGCGGGCGTGCCCGTGGCGATGACGTCGCCGGGATACAGCGTGATGCCGCGCGAGCAGGTTTCGATGAGCGTGGGGATGTCGAAGATCAGGTCTTCCGTGTTGCCATCCTGGCGCAACTCGCCGTTCACCCAGCAGCGCACGCGCGTGTTGCGTCCGTCCAGTTCGTCGGCAGTGACCAGCCACGGACCCATCGGGCAGAAGGTGTCGAAGGATTTGCCCAGGTCCCACTGCTGGTGGCGCATCTGCACGTCGCGCGCGGTGACGTCATTGACCACGGTGTAGGCGACGACGTGGCTCATGGCTTCGGCGCGGGAGATGTTGCGCCCGCCCTTGCCGATCACCACGGCCAGTTCGGCCTCGTAGTCGATCTTGTCGGAAATGCCGGTGGGCAGCGTCACGTCGGACCAGGGACCCACCACGGTTTGCGGCACCTTGGTGAAGACGATGGGCCAGGACTCCGGGTTGGCGTCGTTGTCCTTGAAGACGGAGTCGCGCAGTTCCTTGGCATGGGCGTGATAGTTGCGGCCCACGCAGAACAGGTTGCGCGGCTGCGCCGGCAGGGGCGCTTCGTGCTCGACCTGATCCCAGCGATAGGACGGTCCAGTCTGGGCGGGCAGGGCGCGGCCCTCGGCCATCCACCGCACCGCCGTCAGGGCGCCGGCCGCGGCCAGTTCGGGCGCGAAGTCCAGCGCGGTAACCGTGCTGCCGTCGTCCGAGACCACGCCCACGCGCCGCTCACCATTGACTCGAAATACCGCGATTTTCATGCTTGCTCCTGCGGGGCTTACGCCGCCCGTTGATGAAATACCAAAAAATACCAATTTGAATAATTCAGGCCCAATTGGTGCTGTTCGGCAGGATAAACCAAAATTCTCGGCAGGCGAATCCGTTTATTGCCGGATAAGCAGGAATTTATTGGACTGATTTGGTATCATCGCGGCATTCATCCGGGAGTCCTCATGGACAAAGCCTCCGCCATGCGGGCGGTCATCATCGAAAACCTGCAGTCGGGCGTCTGGCCCGCCGGACATCGCCTGCCGACCGAGCGCGCGTTGAGCGAGGAATTCGGCCTCAGCCGGTCTACCGTGCGCCGCACGCTGGCGCAGTTGAAGGACGACGGACTGATCTCGCAGCGCGTGGGCAGCGGCACCTACGCCAACCCGCCTTCGACGCTGGCGCAGACTGAGGCGTTTTTGCGTGGCGAAGTGCTGTCAACCAGCCCCGCCGAACTGATGGCCGCGCGCCTGGTGCTGGAACCGGCTATTGCGGCACTGGTGGTGCAGCACGGCACGCCGGCGGATTTCGCCGCCATGCAGCATGCGTGTGACGAGGCGGAGGCCGCGGCCAGCTTTGAAGCGTTCGAGGTGTGGGACGCGAAGCTGCACGAACTGATGGCCACGGCCACGCACAATCTCTTCATCGAAAAGGTCTTCGCGTTGATGACCGCGGCGCGTTCGCAGGCCACCTGGGGTGCGCTCAAGCGCAAGAGCCTCACCCCCGAGCGGCGCGCGGCCTACCAGGCCGAACACCGCGAAATCGTCGAGGCGCTACATGACCGCGACGCAGACCGCGCGATGGCGGCGGTGCGCCGGCATCTGGTGCACGTCAGGGAGAACTTGTTGGGCTGAGGCAGGGCATGGTTGGGGCGCGGACGCCTAGTTCACGCGCAGATGCCGTTGCAGCGTATCCAGAAACACCTTCGCCCGTGCCGGCGTCACGCGGTTGTCTGAGAGCGCGTAGATGGTCGCCGGGGGCAGTTTCCAGTCTGGCAGGATCTGTTCCAGATCCAGTTCCCGCAGTGTTTGCGACAGCGCCAGGTGGCTGGGCATCCAGGCAATGCCCAGACCGGCGATGGCAAGCTGCACGCCCAGCGCCGAGCTGTTGGTGCCGATGTGGGTGGGGCCGCGGACGTTCAGCAGGCTCTCGCCTTCCCCCAGTGTCCAGTCCTGCAGGTCGCCGGTGATGATGCGCTCGTGCAGGCCCAGGTCTTCCGGGCAGGTCGGCCGGCCGAATCGGTCCAGGTAGCTGCTGGCCGCCACCAGCACCCACTGCACCTGCGCGACGTGCTTCTGGATGAACGCCGAATCCTCCAGCTCGCCCGAGCGCAGCATCAGGTCGAAGTGCTGGCCATTGCGCCCCGTGTCGGCCAAGCCAAGCTCCACCTCAAACGAGATCTGCGGATAGGTTTCGCGCAGCTCTTTCAGCACCGCCGGCAGGATCGTCGTCAGGCCGGGCATGACTGACACGCGCAGCGTACCCGCCAGGTGGTTCAAGCGTGAATTGATGATTTCATGCGCCGACAGGGCGCCTTCGACGTGTTCCGCGCAATGATCGAAGTACTGCTGTCCGATGGCCGTCAGGCTGACGCTGCGCGTCGTGCGGTTCAAGAGCTTGTAACCCAGCGCCTGTTCCAGCTGCGTGAGCCGCCGCGACAACGTGGCGACAGGGATGCCGAGCGCGGCGGCGGTGGCGGACAGCTTTCCACGCTTGGCGACTTCGACGAAGTAATGGATGTCCTGCATCGAGATATCGTTTCTGTTCATGATGAGTTCCGGGCGCGAGCCTTGATTGCCTGCCTATTGTCGGCGTGACCGCGCCTGCCGATTGTTGCCATTGCGGCAACATCATGGTCCCCGCGCCGGGGCTACTGCGGTCCGGCGGGCCGGCCTACGATTTGGGCGTCGAACAAGCAAGCGCCGCGCCCGGCAACCCGATCGGGAAGCGCCCAACCCACCCAGGAGCCATCATGAGCCAACGTCTCAACGCCTTTGCCCAATCGCCGGAACTGTTCAAGAAGTTTGTCGAATTCACCATGCTGGCCAAATCCGGCACCATCGAAAAGTCGATCCTTGACCTGGTCGACATCCGCGCCTCGCAGATCAACGGCTGCGGCTTCTGCCTGGACATGCACATCAAGCAGGCCAAGCTTGCCGGCGAGCGCGAACTGCGCCTGCACCATGTCGCCATCTGGCGCGAATCCAATCAATTCTCGGCGCGCGAGCGCGCGTGCCTAGCCTGGACCGAAGCGCTGACCACGCTGGGCGTGCATGGCGTGCCGACCGAGGTGTACGAGCGCGTGCGCGGCGAACTGTCCGAAAAGGAAATCTCGGACCTCAGCTTTGCCGTCATGGCCATCAATGGCTGGAACCGGCTGAACGTGGGATTCCAGACCGTGCCCGGCTCGGCCGACAAGGCGTATGGGCTGGACAAGGCCCAATTCAACTAAGGATCGATCATGAAAATCCTCGTCATCGGCGGCACGGGCCTGATCGGCTCCAAGCTCGTCAAACTGCTTGCCGGACGCGGCCATGAGGCCATCGCCGCCTCGCCCGCCACCGGCGTGAACACCATCACCGGCGAAGGCCTGGACGCGGCCCTGGCCGGGGTCGACGTCGTGGTCGACGTGGCCAACTCGCCGTCCTTCGAAGACAAGGCAGTCCTGGAATTCTTCCAGACCTCCGGCCGCAACCTGCTGGCCGCCGAAAAGCGCGCGGGCGTGCGCCATCATGTCGCGCTGTCGGTGGTGGGCACCCACCGCCTGGCTGAAAGCGGTTATTTCCGCGGCAAGATCGCGCAGGAAGACCTGATCGAAGCGGCCGGCATTCCGTACACCATCGTGCACAGCACCCAGTTCTTCGAGTTCCTGGGCGGCATCGTGCAGTCCGGCACGCAGGGCGACGAGGTACGGCTGTCCTCCGCCTACGTGCAGCCCATCGCCTCGGACGACGTCGCGCTGGCCATGGCCGACGCCACGTTGGGCGCGCCCGTGAACGGCATTGTCGAGATCGCCGGTCCGGAGAAGGTCAGGTTGTCCGAACTGGCCCAACGCTACATGCGTAGAATCGGGGACACCCGCACCGTGCACGCGGACGCCGGCGTGCGCTATTTCGGCGCGCTGCTGGACGACAGCACACTGGTGCCGGGAACCAGCCCGCGCCTGGGCGATATCGACTTTGACACCTGGTTCAGCCACTCGGACGCGAGAAAGTAGCGGCGGTCACAAGGACCTACATGAGCAAACTGCGGCCTCCTCCCCCAAGCCTCCTGGACAAGTACCGGGGCGGCGACTTCCGTCCCCTGTACACCACCAGCGTGACGGTGCGCGGCGGGGAGGCCGCGCATGGACGCGCCTCGGGCATCGCCATCTCAGACGACGGCGAACTGCTCGTGCAATTGCGGCTGCCGGTCGAACTGGGCGGCTCGGGCGGCGGAACCAACCCCGAGCAGCTCTTTGCCGCCGGTTATGCGGCGTGTTTCCACGGCGCGCTCAGCATGCTGGCCGAGCGGTCCGGGCTGTCCATTCCCGACGCCTCGGTCACCGCCACGATCGCGTTCGGACGCGACCCCGTCGATGGCCTGTTCGCGCTGAAGGCGGATGTCAACATCCACCTGCCCGGCCTGGACAAGGCCATTGCCGAAGAACTGGTGCGCAACACCGAGCGCCTCTGTCCTTATTCCAAAATGGCGCAGGGCGGCATCGAAAGCGTCGTCGCACTGACGCAGTAGCGCCGCTTGCCGGAGCGCCTTTCTACGAGCCTTGCCGCCTTGCGCTTCACGCCGGCTTGACCAGCAGGCTGTCCAGTATCTGCAGATCCATCGCGCGGATGTTCTCCGTCATGTAATCGATAAACACGCGCATGCGCGTCGGCAGGTGCTGGCGGCTGAGAAAGCACAGGTAATGCCCGCGGTCGTCCGGCGCATATTGCGGCAGGCAGGCCACCAGCCGGCCCGCCCGCAGGTGGTCGCAGACCTGATAGGCCGCCATCTGCGCGATGCCGTGTCCGTCCAGCACGGATTGCAGCACCAGGTCCGCGTCGTTGAAGGTCAGCATGCCGGGCGGCGCCACCTTGCGCATCTGTCCGCCCACCTTGAACTCCCATTCGAACACGCGGCCGGACGCCAGCTTGAAATTCACGCAGGCATGGTCCGCGATGTCCTCGACGCTGGCGGGCAGTCCGTGGTGCGCGACATAGGCCGGCGACGCGCACAGCATCATCTGCATCGGGATCACTTTCTTGGCGATCACCTGGCTGTCTTCCATGCGCCCGTTGCGAAAGGACACGTCCACGCGGTCGGTGGTGAAGTCGGTAGGGCCGTCGTCCAGCAGCAACTCCACCGAGATGCCCGGATTGGCCTCGCGAAATCCCTTCAACAGCGGCGCGACGACCTTGCGGCCGAAGCCCACGGTGGCGCACACGCGCAACTGGCCCGACGGCGGGCCCTCGCGAAGGTCGCGCATGTCGTCCAGCGCCTGGATGATGCGTTCAACGCCCGGGTGGCATTGCTCGTAGAAGCGCTGGCCCTCGGGCGTGAGCGACGTGCTGCGCGTGGTGCGCACGAACAGGCGCGTGCCGAGCTGATCTTCAAGCTTCTGCACGCTGCGGCTGACGGCCGAGCGGCCGATGCCAAGCCGGTCGCCCGCCTTGGCGAAATTGCCTTCGGCGGCGACGGCGATGAAGGCCATGACACCGGCATAGCTGGTGGCAAAGCTGTCGGCCAGGGAATCCGGTCCGGCCGAAGCAGGGGTATCCGAGGGGGCAGGGTAGGGTGTCGACATGGTGGCGGCGCCGCAAGTGGGTTGATCCTACAGCTAAGACGGCGCAGCCCGCAATCTTGTGACATCACGCGCAAAAAAAAGGCCTTGCCCCGAGGGGAAGGCCTGGCGGGCCGACGTTAGGCTCCTGCCGCGTGCCGGGCGTCCCTATTTGACCGGGGTCAGGGCGGGCGCGCCTTGCTTCTTGATGAGGACGACAAGGAACTTGGCCGGCTGGGTCTGGCTGGCATTGCGTCCCACCGTGTGAACGTCGTCTGGCCCTTCATAGAAGGTTTGCCCGGGCGTCAGCGTGACTTCCTTGCCGCCCTTGACCTGCATGACGATGCTGCCTTCCAGCACATAGACAAAACCATAAGCATCGTGGCGGTGAATGGGATCGGCCCCGCCGGGCGGATAGTCGACGATGAGCATCAACGCGTCCTTGCCGGGAATGTCCGGCAGCGCCTTGGTCATCAGTTCGGTGACGATGGGATCGGCGGCCGTGGCGCCGGACGATGCGTGATGGGAGGCGGCGTAAACGGGCTGGCCGATCAGCGCCGCCGCGGCGATGAAGGGCAATCCGAACTTGGTGGTGTTAGACATGGCCTGTCCTTGCGTGTGAGTGATGACAGGTCCATCGTAGAAGCGCGGCCCGCGAGGCGGTAGGCACGCACAAGGGATCACCGTGTTGCCTGCCAGGCACCAACGCATCAGGCCGCCAGCCGCGGCGCGTAGCCGGGGGCGACCGCTGAGCGAATCTCTGCCGGTGTCTGACACCCTTGGGAGATGAACTTGGTATGAAGCAGATCTCACCAGGGTGTCAGACACCTGGAGCGAAAGCAGCCACACGCGAAGCGCCATCGCGACGACGCAAGACGCTGCGTAAGCCCACGAAGGCCGCCCGCGCGGCCGCCCGGGGGCGGGCCCCGCAAGACGCTTCTCTTCCAAACGACTGCGTGCAAGAACCTCAAGAACCCGACTCGCCCCGGCACCCGTAAAGATTCAACCGTAGAGCCCGGTGTGGCGTGGGCCTGGGGTGGGCGGGGCGTTTAGATGCGCCCGGCGGAAACCGAAGGGAGCCGAAGGCGGACGAGGTTGTGCGCGGGGGGGGGCCGCCTAGGCTAGTCCGGAGCGAAGGCTCCGGACCGCAATCGGAGCCCCGCCCGCCCCAGGCCCACGCCGCGCCGGGCGTCTCAAGAACCCAGCCGAATCCCATGCAAACGTACCAGTCCCAAACCCAATGCAGCGCAATACCCTTCCAACGGCACACCATCCACGCGCCTCAAGCGCCCTTGAGCGCCGCGGCGATGCCTGCGAGCTTGTCGGGATTGCGCTGCACCAGCACCCGCGTCAGCCGTTCGCCATCGGTCTCGTAAGACTGCACGGATTCGAGTTCGCCATCGATCAAGCGCAAGAGGGTCCATTGCCCGTTCACCTGCACCACCCGGACATCCAGCGCGTCGCGATAGCGCCGCTTTCCCGCATAAAAGAGCTGCGCCAGCCGCTTGCCGCCCACCAGACTGGCAAACGCGGTGACCTTGTCGCCGCCGTCGCCGATCAGTTCGGCGTTGTCGCTCAGGAGCGCAAGCAGTCCGTTGAAATCGCTGCGCT
Source organism: Achromobacter mucicolens (assembly GCF_902859725.1). Classification (GTDB taxonomy): domain Bacteria; phylum Pseudomonadota; class Gammaproteobacteria; order Burkholderiales; family Burkholderiaceae_B; genus Achromobacter; species Achromobacter mucicolens. The sequence continues at coordinate 86,624 of NZ_CADIJP010000021.1, forward strand.
GCATCGCGTCGGCAAACGCCTGCAACAGGCGCTGCAGCGTCGCGCGCGGCACGGCCTCGCGCGGCGCGCCCTGGCGCAGTTGCTGGCGCGCGCGCCGCACCATCTGGCGCACGGCAGCCGGGGTCTTGTCCAGCGTTTGCGCGATGTCTTCGTAGTCCGCATCGAACACGTCGCGCATGAGAAACGCCGCGCGGGCATCGGGCGACAGGCGTTCCAGCATGAATAGAAACGCCACCGACACATCGTCCGCCTGCTCATGGATCTGTTCCGGCGTGGAGGGCGCCGCCATCAGCATGGGTTCCGGCAGCCAGACACCAACGTAGTGTTCGCGTTCAGCCTTCACGGCTCGCAAGCGGTCGATCGACAGGCGCGTGGTCACCGTGACGAGCCATGCTTCGGGGTTCTGGATGACCGCGCGGTCAGCTTCGTGCCAGCGCAGCCACGCTTCCTGCACGACGTCTTCGGCCTCCGCCACGGCCCCCAGCATGCGATAGGCAATGCCATAAAGGCGGGAACGGTGCTGGTCGAAGCGGGCGGTGTCGGTCATGGAAAGGGCCAGCGCCGGGGCGAGGCGCAAGGAAGGCAAACATTTTGCCGTAGCGACCTGGCTGCGACAAGCGCGCGCGACGTGCACGCGGCTCTCATGTCCTGCCCGGTGCGCCGGCGCAAACCTGATCGGCGGTTGTGTGTCCGTGGCCGTCGTGCGTTGCCGCGCGCCCCCTACGCGCTCTCGCGCGTCACGATGCGAAAACCGATTTCCACCACCGACTGCGCGGGACGCTGGCCGTTGGCGCGCAAGCCGATCATCTCGGCCGCTTGCGCGCCGATCGCGGCGCCGTCCACGTGCACGGAGGTGATGGCCGGAGACATCGACGCGGCGATGTCCATGTCGCCAAAGCCCATCACGGCCAGTTGCCCAGGCACGTCCAGCCCTTGCGCCGCGGCCTCGGTCAGCACGCCGGCCGCCATCATGTCGGAACTGCAAAACACCGCGTCGATGCCTTGGCCCGAACGCTGCAGGGCGCGCAGGCCTTCGCGGCCTTGCGCGTGCGTCGTCGGCGCGGGCATGTAGTGCACCAACGGTTCGGGCAGGCCCGATTCCAGCGCCGCGCGAACCAGGCTTTCGGCGCGTAGCCGGGCGCGGTGGTCGTCGCCGCTCAGCACCGCCTGCCGCGTCTTGCCCGCGTCGCGCAGGTAGTGGCTGACGGCCGCGCCGATGGCGTCGTGCGACAGGCTGAGCAGCATGTCGATGGGGGCGTCCGTGGCATCCCACGTTTCGACGATGGGGATGCCCGATGCCTTGAGCAGCTGCCGGCCCTGCGGCGAGTGCATCACACCCGTCAGCACGATGCCGTCCGGGCGCCGTCCGATGATGGCGCGCAGCAGCGCGTCCTCGCGGGGCGAGTCGTAGCCGCTCTGGCCCACCATAAGCTGAAAGCCTTTGGCCTCCAGCGACTGCGTCAGCGCGGTCAGCATCCCGCCAAAGAGCGACCCGGCGATCGAGGGCACCAGCACCATCACCAGGTTGCTGCGCGACAGGCGCAGGCTGCCGGCCATCAGGTTGGGCACATAGCCCAGCGCCTGGATCGCGGCGTTGACCTTGTCCAGCGTGGCGGGCGAGACCTGCTGCGGTGTGTTGATGGCGCGCGAAACGGTAATCATCGACACCCCGGCCGCTTGCGCCACCTCGCGCACGGTGACGTTGGCGCGCTCCGGGGAGCGGGAAGGGGAGTCGGCGGACGGCATGCGGGACGGGTGCATCAAAAAGGGAGTCGAAAACGGCGGGGTGCAACTGGCGTCAAGCCTAACCGCAGACGTGCGCCTTGCGGGCCGGATGGTGTCAGGGTTTGTCCGGATGGCGAAACGTCTGCGCCGCGAAATATTCTAAAAAAGCCGTCATGTTAACGTTAACAAAAGAAATGTTAACGTTAACGTAAATAAAAGAACCCGATCCGGAGACACGAATGAAGATCAATGCGCGCAATTGGATGATTGGTTTGACCCTGATGGCCGCCGCAGGTGCGGCGCAGGCGTGGCCTGACAAGGCCGTCACCGTCGTCGTCCCATTCCCGCCCGGCGGCGCAACCGATTCGGTGGCGCGCGCGCTGTCCAACAAGCTGGGCGAACAGCTCAAGCAATCCTTCGTCGTGGAAAACAAGGCGGGCGCCACCGGCACCATCGGCGCGTCGCAGGTGGCCCGCGCCGCGCCGGACGGCTACACCCTGATGGTCACGTCGCTGGCCCCGCTGGTCGTGGCCCCGCACCTGATGAAGGGCATCACCTACGATCCGGCCAAGGACTTCACGTACCTTACCGTGGCCGTGCAGACGCCGAATGTGCTGGTGGTCAGCCCCAAGCTAGCGCCGCAGATCAACAGCGTGCAGGACGTGCTGAAGCTGCTGAAGGAAAAGCCGGGCGCGATCAGTTTCGCGACTTCCGGCGCGGGCTCGTCCGACCACCTGACCGCCGAACTCTTCTGGCAGAAGACCGGCACCAAGGGCCTGCATGTGCCTTATAAGGGCGGCGCGCCCGCCATTTCCGATCTGCTGGGCAACCAGGTGGACATGTCGTTCCAGAACGTGAACGCGGTGCTGCCGCATATTAAGTCCGGTAAGCTCAAGGCCATCGCCGTCACCGGTTCCAAGCGCTCGCCGGTGCTGCCGGACGTGCCCACGTTTGCCGAGGCGTCCGTGCCCGGCGTCGATGTCTACGCCTGGCAGGCCGTCGTGGCCCCGAAGAACCTGCCCGCCGACGTGCGCGACAAGCTGTCCGCCGCCCTGACCGCCGCGCTGAAGGATCCGGCGCTCAGCAAGCCCTTCACCGACATCGGCCTGGAGGTCGTCGCCAACTCGCCCGAAGCCTTCACCAAGTTCCAGCAGCAGGAAAGCGCGCGCTGGAAGCAGGTCATCGAGACCGGCGGCATCTCCGTGCAATGACGCAACGCGCCCGGCCCCGCCGGCCGGGCATTTTCAAGAAGCAATCATGACTCATCACGCATCGCAAGCCTCCCAGACGCCCACGATTACCGGCATGCGCGTCGTGCCGGTCGCCGGCCAGGACTCCATGCTGCTCAACCTGAGCGGCGCCCACGCGCCTTATTTCACGCGCAATCTGGTCATCCTGACCGACAGCGCGGGCAATACCGGCGTGGGCGAAGTGCCCGGCGGCGAAAAGATCCGCGCCACGCTGGAAGACGCGCGCGCCCTCATCGCGGGCAGCTCCATCGGCAACTACCAGCACACGCTGAACCAGATGCACCAGGCCTTCGCCGGTCTGGACAGCGCGGGCCGCGGCGCCCAGACCTTCGACCTGCGCGTGGCGATCCATGCCGTGACGGCGGTGGAGTCGGCGTTGCTGGACCTGCTGGGCCAGCACCTGGGCGTTCCCGTGGCCGCGCTGCTGGGAGAAGGCGTGCAGCGCACCTCCGTGCAGATGCTGGGTTACCTGTTCTACGTGGGCGACTCGTCGCTCACGCCGCTGCCTTACCAGACGGCGCCCGACGCCGACGGCTGGCTGCGCGTGCGGCACGAAAAGGCCATGACGCCCGAGGCCATCGTCCGCTTGGCCGAAGCCGCTCACGACCGCTATGGCTTTCAGGACTTCAAGTTGAAGGGCGGCGTTTTGCGCGGCGAGGAAGAGGTCGAAGCCATCCGCGCCCTTCACGAACGCTTTCCTGAAGCGCGCGTCACGCTCGACCCGAACGGCGGCTGGCTGCTCAAGGACGCCGTGCGCCTGTGCCGCGACCTGCACGGCGTGATGGCCTATGCCGAAGACCCGTGCGGCGCTGAAGGCGTGTTTTCCGGCCGCGAAGTCATGGCCGAGTTCCGCCGCGCCACGGGCCTGCCCACCGCCACCAACATGGTCGCCACCGACTGGCGCGAAATGGCGCATGCGCTGTCGCTGCAGTCGGTCGACATTCCGCTGGCCGATCCGCATTTCTGGACGCTTCAGGGGTCGGTGCGCGTGGCCCAGACCTGCCAGGCCTTCGGCCTGACGTGGGGCTCGCATTCCAACAATCACTTCGATGTGTCGCTGGCGATGTTCACGCATGTGGGCGCCGCCGCGCCGGGCCGCGTCACCGCGATCGACACGCACTGGATCTGGCAGGACGGCCAACATCTGACCCGCAACCCGCTGCAGATCCGCAACGGCTACGTCGAGCTGCCGCAGACTGGTGGCCTGGGCATCGAGCTGGACATGGACGCGATCGAGCGCGCCCATCAGCTTTACCTGCAGCACGGCCTGGGCGCGCGCGACGATGCCACGGCGATGCAGTATCTGGTGCCGGGTTGGAAGTTCGACAACAAGCGGCCTTGCATGGTGCGCTGACCGACCCCGAGCCAGAGACGCGACAGGCGCGGAGCGAGGCGTCTACCTTGCTTCCGCAGCCTGCATCGTGTGGGACAGGCAATAGACTTCCGACCACGCCGGTGCATCGCCCGTCAACGCGTGCATCTGGCCCGAATTCAGAATGTCGCCATCGCAAGCCGCCACCGCGTTGATCGCATAACCATTGACGATGTAGATCCAGTCGGCCGCGCGGTCTTTCCCGCCGCGAATCTTTTGTTCTGTCGTGGCGTTCATCGCCGGGGTGTCCGTCACGATCAGATGTGCGCCGGTCAATCCGGGCTGCGCGGCCGCAGCCGCCGCATGCGTCTTCAGGTAAGTTCGCAACGCTTCCTCCGCGCCCGGCCGGGGGGACAGGCGGATGGTCAGCGCATATCTCGCCAGGCCGCCTCCAGCGCTCTCGATCACTCGGCATTGGCTGCGGATCATGTTGCGGTGCTGCGGCATGAGCTTCGTGGACCACGGCGTGGGCGCGTTGAGCCGCGCAAGGTAGCCGGGAGAAACCAGCGTCTCGTAGGCATCCAGTTCATACATCACGAAGAAACCTTCGCCGCCACGGGCGCTTGTCCAGCGCGTGCCGCGCAGAAAACCGGGAACGCCCATTCGCTCCGGGAAGTGCTCATGGGTATGCCAGTCTTCGAACTCCGCGCGCCAGCCCGGCGCAATGTCCCACCACATTGCGATTGCGGCCTTTCCAAGCATGGCCATGGTCAGTTCCTGGCCCGCAGCGCGGTGATTTCCGCGGTGACCTGCTGCATGACGTCGGGCCCAATTTCAGCCGCGAACTTGTCCACCACCGGTTGGACAGCGCCGCGAAGGCGCTCGACTGCTTCGGGCGTCAAGGTGTTGACCTGCATGAGCTTGCGCAGATCGTCAATGGCCACCGCCTCCTTGGCCTGAGAGATCCGGCGTTCTTCCGCCTTGGCTTCGGCGGCTGCTTCCAGAATGATCTTGCGCTCGGCTTCCGACATGCTGTCCCACGTCTTGCGGCTCATCAGGAACGGCATTCCCGTGTAGATATGGCGCGTCAGCGACAGATACTTCTGTACTTCCGCAAACTTGGCGGACAGGATCACGCCCACCGGGTTGTCCTGACCGTCGATGGCCTTGGACTCCAGCGCGCCGTACACCTCGCCGAACGTCATCGGCACGGGGTTGGCGCCCAATGTCTTGAACATGTCGATGTAGACGGGGGCGGCGATGACGCGCATTTTCAGGCCTTGCAGATCCTGCGCCTGCGCGATCGGGCGTTTGCTGTTCGTCATGTTGCGAAAGCCCAGGTCCCAGATGCCCAGGCCAATCAGGCCGTGATCGGACAGGTCATTCAACAGGCGCTGGGCAACGGGCCCGTCCGAGACCGCGTAGGCTTCGCGTGCGTCGTTGAACAGGAACGGGAGGTCAAAGACCATGAACCGCTTGTCGATGCCGGCCAAGAGGCCCGTCGCCATCGAGGTGAAATCCAGCGTGCCACCGCGAACCGCCGACAGGTTTTGGGGATCGCCGCCCAGCACCGCATTGGCGTAGATCGACACCTTCATCTTGCCGCCGCTTTTCTCAGCCACCAGATCGGCAAATTTCTGCGCGCCCTGGCCCAGGGGATGGTCCGCGGCCAGGCTGAATGCGAACTTCATCGTGCGCGTCTTGATGTCTTGCGCGGCTGCGGTTCCCGCCACGGCAAGGCAGGCCAGGACGGTCGCTGCCGCATTCACGGCGATGCGCAAGCACGTTTTTTTTGAATTCATCACAAGCACCTTCTTCGGTTGTTGTTGGCAAAGGTCCGGTTGATGCGGCTACGGCAGCGGGCCATCGTGTGAATACCCGGCTGCGAGCATAGGGCATAATTTTGAATGCCGTTCAAAATTTGATTGAATTCAAAAATTGAACGATTCCATGGGCGGTCACCCGGAGAGCGCAATGAGCGGGGCAATCGAAAAGACACTGGCATTGCTTGAATACTTGGCTGCGCACCCGGACGGCGCCAACCTCGCCGACATTGCGGACGACCTGCACCAGCTACGCAGCGGATGTCACCGGACCCTGCACGAACTGATGAAATTCGGCTACGTCCGGCAGACATCGGTGCGGGGCGAATACGCGTTGACGACCAAGCTGGTGTCGATGGGTTTGAGCTTTCTGAGCCGGTCCGGCGTGATCGACATCGCCCAGCCGGTCATCGACCGTTTTGCATCGGCCACGGGTGAACTTGTGCGCCTGGCCATCGTGGACGGCAAGCGCCTGACACTGGTGGCCAAGGCGCAAGGCGCGAAATCAGGGCTGCTCTACGATCCGGACATGGGCATCGACCTGCGCCTGTCGTGCAGTGCGGCCGGCCACGCGTGGCTGATGACGCTGCCCGAAGACCAAGCCATCGCTTACGTCACCGAACAGGGGCTGGGAAAGCCGCGGGACTTCGGGCCGAATGCGCCGACGTCGATACGCGCGTTGCTCGTCAGCCTGGACGCGCATCGGCGGCGCGGCTACAGCATTCTGCAGGACGTCTACGCGGCCGGCATGAGCGCGATGGCGGCGCCCATCCGGCGTCCCGGACATCAAAGCACCGGCATCCTGGTGGTGGCAGGGCCGTCGCAACGCTTGACCGTTAAAGCCATGGAGAAATTCGGGCCGGCGCTGCTGCGCGCGGCAAGCGAGCTGGCGCAGGCCGGGGATGCCTCGCCGTTGCTGCGATCGGCTCGCGTGGGCACCTGGGGAAATGGCCCCGCGGAGGGTGAAGACCTGCCTGCGGATTAGCCCGCAGGCGCGTCTTCTCCCGAATTGCGGCCCTGCATCGGAAAGCGCGTCCTGAACATCGGCGACGCCAAGCTGGCCAGCGCCAGCTCCTGCGCGGCCGCCAGCAGGTCGGGACCCAGCGCTTCCATTCGCGCTTCGGTCAGTCGCATCGCCGGGCCGGCGATGCTTAAAACGCCGATGGCCGCTTCGCCCTTGCGCTGCACGGGCGCCGCCATGGCAGTCATGCCAGGCGCGAAGACTTCGTTGATCATCGCGTAGCCGCGCTTGCGCCCGGCCTGAAGCATCTTCGTCAGCGCGGCGATGGTGGTGGGGGCGTTGGGACCGTATTCCTCCGGCGAGCCGAAACCTTGCCGCGAGACCAGGTCCAGCGCGCGTTCGTCGGACATGGTCAACATCCAAGCGTGACCGGAAGCGCTGCACGACAGCCTGGCCTCGGATCCCATCTCGGGGTCATAGCGCAGACCATGCCGGGCGCCCTGCGCCTTCGCGACCCAGGTCAGCCGTTCCTCGTTATCCACGATGGCCAGGCGCACCAGCTCCCCGGAGATGTCCGCCAAGCGGTCCACCAGCGGCTGGGCAATGTCGACGATGCCTGTCGCCGCAAGATAGCTCAACCCGATCGACGCGACCCGGGCCGTCAGCGCGTAGTCGCCGTGATCCCGGATCTGGCGCACATAGCCGCAGCGGCAAAGGTCTGTCAGCAGACGGTGCGCGGCGCTTTGAGGAATCTCCAGTTGCTGCGCGAGGGAAGCGAGGGGCACGCCTTCGGGCCTGGAGGACAGGTACTCCATGACGGCGAGCGCGCGTTCGAGAACTCCGGCCATGTCATCTCAACAAGTAGTGGGATGATGGATGATAACCCTAGGTGGAAAACTATTCCACTCGGAATTACATTCCACTACCGAGTCTTGCCAGACATCGAAAAAATTCCAAATAACACCGGAGACAACGATGAAGACCAGCCTTTTCCGCTTTGCATTGGCGGCCGCACTGTGCGCAAGCGCCACGACGGCCGCCGCGCAAGACATCCAGGAGCGCACGATTCGCTTCGGCCATTTGAACAACACCGATCACCCCGTCAGCGCTGGGGTGCAGAAGTTCACGGAACTGGTGGCGGCCAAGAGTGGCGGCAAGCTGAAGGTGAAGGAGTTTCCGGCTTCTCAGCTTGGCAATGAAATGCAGCAGCAGTCCGGACTGCAAGGCGGCGTGCAGGAGATGTCCGCGCCGGCTTCCACGTCGCTGGCTGGCATCGTTAAGGAGTTCGGGCTGATCGATCTGCCGTTCTCGGTCACCGACTTCGGCCAGGCCGACGCGCTGCTGGACGGCCCGCTGGGCCAGGCCCTGATCGCCAAGCTGCCCGAAAAGGGACTGGTCGCGCTGGGTTTCTGGGACCTGGGCTTTCGCAACGTGACGAATTCCAAGCACGCCATCGGCAAGCCGGAGGACCTGGCGGGCCTGAAGATCCGCGTGATTCCCAACCCCGTTTTCCTGGATACGTTCAAGGCGTTCAAGGCCAATCCGGTGCCGATGCCCTTTGCGGAGCTGTACGGGGCGCTGGAATCGCGGGCGGTCGATGGCCAGGAAAATCCCTATTCGGTGATCCTGTCCAACAAGTTCTACGAAGTGCAGAAATACGTCAGCGCGACCAACCACGTGTATGCCGCGAACATCGTGCTGGTCAGCAAGAAGTTCTGGGACAAGCTGTCGCCCGCCGAGCAGAAGATCCTGCACGAGGCGGCCGATGAAGCGCGCGGCTACCAGCGCAAGGTGAGCCGGGCCGCCGCCCAGAAGGCCGTCACGGAACTGCAGGCCAAGGGCATCCAGTTCAACACGATCGAACCGGGCGAAAAGGCCCGCATGCAGCAGGTCGTCAAGCCGGTGATCGAGCACTTCACCAGCAGCTACGACCCGACGATCGTCAAGCTCTACAACGAAGAACTCGCCCGCATCCGCAAGTAAACCGCACCGGCTCCCCATCATGAAGATCCTTGTCCTGCACGGCCCCAACCTCAACCTGTTTGGCCGCCGCGAGCCGCACATCTATGGCACCACGACGCTTTCGGAGATCAACGATCGCCTGGCCGCGCTGGCCGCGGAACTGGGCGTCCAGTTGTCGACGCTGCAGTCGAACCATGAGGGCGCGTTGATCGACTTTTTGCACGAGAACATCGACTCCGCTCAGGGCGCCCTGGTGAATCCCGCAGGGCTGACCCAGCATGGCGTGCCGCTGCATGATGCCATCAAGGCCATGCCGTTTCCGACGTTGGAAGTGCACATGTCGAACATCGCCGCACGCGAGACCTGGCGCGCGCATTCGATCATTTCGCCGGCGGTGCGCGGCACGGTGCAAGGATTGGGGCCCCAGTCCTACCTGACGGCGTTGCGCGGTCTGGTCGGTCTTTTGCAGGACGCCAAGGCATGAGCCCGGCGCCTGTGCATTCGACGCCGCAAGGAGGCTGGCCATGGTCGTCATAGACAGATTCATCGGCGCGGTCTGCCGCGTGCTGGCGTTCGCCATCGCCTTGCTGCTGGCGGCGATGGTGGTGCTGGTCTTCGGCAATGTCGTCGCGCGCTACGGCTTTAACTCCGGCATCACGCTGTCGGAAGAGCTGTCGCGCTGGATGTTCATCTGGCTGACCTTTCTGGGGGCGGTCATTGCCTTGAAGGAGCGCGGCCACCTGGGCATGGACATGATCGTGGCCAAGCTGCCCACGGCGGGCAAGAAGATCTGTCTCGTCGCGGGGCAGGTGCTGATGCTCTACATCGTGGGCCTCATGTTCAAGGGAAGCTGGGATCAGGCGGTGATCAATGCGGACGTCAGCGCGCCGGTGAGCGGCCTGCCGATGGCCATTGTCTATGTGGCCGGATTGGTGTTCTCGGTGATGGCGGGCCTGATCATCGCCATGGATTTGTACCGCGTGCTCGCCGGCAAGCTGCAGGATCAGGATCTGATCATGGTCCAGGAATCCGAGGAGGCGGTGCAGCTCAAGCAGATTCTCGAGGATGCCGGCAACGGCGCGCCAGGGAGAAGCGCATGACCATCGCCGTATTCATCGGATCGCTGCTGGGCGTCATGGCGCTGGGCGTGCCCATCGCATTCGCGCTGCTCGCCAGCGGCGTGGCGCTCATGTGGCATCTGGACATCTTTGACGCGCAGATCCTCGCGCAAAACGTGATTGGCGGGGCGGACAGCTTTCCGTTGCTGGCCGTGCCGTTCTTCATGCTGGCCGGCGAAATCATGAATGTGGGCGGGCTGTCGCGCCGTATCGTCGATCTTGCGCTTGCGCTGGTCGGACATGTGAAGGGCGGGCTTGGCTACGTCACGATCATGGCGGGCTGCCTGCTGTCGGCCTTGTCGGGATCGGCCGTGGCGGACGCCGCCGCGCTCACGGCGCTGCTTCTGCCGATGATGGTCAGCGCCGGTCACAAGAAGCGGACCGCGGGCGGCCTGATTGCCGCGACCGGCGTGATCGGTCCGGTCATTCCACCGAGCATCGGCCTGGTCATCTTCGGCGTGGCGGCCAACGTGTCCATTTCCAAGCTGTTCATGGCCGCGATTGCGCCCGGCCTGATGATCGGCGGCGCGTTGTGGCTGACGTGGGCGTGGCTGGTCAGGCGCGAACAGATCGTGCCGCCGCCGCGCAAATCCGCGCAGGAGATCGCCGCCGCATTCCGCAAGGCGATCTGGGCGCTCATGCTGCCGGTGATCATCCTGGTGGGGCTGCGGATGGGGGTATTCACGCCGACCGAAGCCGCGGTGGTCGCCGCGACCTACGCCTTGCTGGTGTCGACGCTCGTGTACCGAGAACTCAAGCTCAATCAGCTGTACGCGGTGTTCGTGTCGGCGGCCAAGACCAGCGCCATCGTCATGTTCCTGATTGCCGCCGCCATGGTCAGCGCCTGGCTGATCACCGTGGCCGACCTGCCGTCCAAGGTGGTGGACATGCTGCAGCCGTTCATGGGCAACAAGATCCTGCTAATGGCCGCCATCATGGTGCTGGTGATGGTAGTGGGCACCGCCATGGACATGACACCGACCATCCTGATCCTCACGCCCGTGCTGATGCCGGTGGTGCGCGCGGCGGGCATCGACCCGGTCTATTTCGGCGTGCTGTTCATCATCAACAACTCGATCGGGTTGGTTACACCGCCCGTGGGCACCGTGCTCAATGTGGTGGCCGGTGTCGGGAAGATGAAGATGGACGACGTGACGCGCGGTGTCCTGCCGTTCATGGCCGCCGAGTTTCTTGTCATGTTCCTGATGGTGGCCTTTCCGGCCCTGGTGATCATTCCCGCGCGCTGGTTTGGCGGGTAGGCGCCCACGCGCCTCCCGCCGGCGCACCGTGAAGCCTGATTAATGGGAGATTTCTGCAATGTCCGATCTTGCTCAATACCGGCGCCCCTTCTGGGACACCCAGCCGGGTTACCGTTTCGATCCGTATGGGTCCACCCGCTTGCGCTCGCCGAATGAACCGCTGATCGTCGTGCCGCAGACGCTATCGGAGGTCACGGGGCCGATGTTCGGCGGGGCGTTCGTCAAGCAGGGCGATAACGACCTGACCCGCGTGTCCACAGCTGAAGCCATCGGCGAGCGCATCATCGTGTCCGGCCGGGTGCTGGACGAGAACGGCCGGCCGGTGCCGGACGCGTTGATCGAGATCTGGCAGGCCAATGCCGCGGGCCGCTATCTGCATAAGCGGGATCAGCACGATGCGCCGCTGGATCCGAACTTCAGTGGCGAAGGGCGAACCGTTACGGACGCCCAAGGCCACTATCAATTCAAGACGATCAAGCCGGGCGCGTATCCGTGGGGCAACCATTACAACGGATGGCGTCCGCAGCACATTCACTTTTCGCTATTTGGCCGCGCGTATGCCACGCGGCTGGTCACTCAGATGTACTTTCCCGGCGATCCGCTACTGGAGTTTGATCCCATTTTCCAGTGCGTGCCGGACGCCAAGGCGCGCAATCGGCTGATTGCCGCGCTGGATTGGGAGACTACTGCCCCCGAGTACGCGCTGGGCTATCGCTTCGACATCGTTTTGCGCGGCCGCAACGCCACGCCCATGGAGTAACGCATGCTCTATCCCACCAGTTCACAGACTGTCGGCCCTTATCTGCACATCGGGCTGTCCGGGTTGAACCGCGACGATCTGACGGAAGGACGCAGCGACCTGGGTGTGCCGCCCGTCGTCATCGAAGGGCGCGTGATCGATGGCGAAGGCAATCCCGTGCCGGACGGCATGGTCGAGATATGGCAGGCCGACGCGCGCGGCGTGTACGGGCATCCGGACGATCCCCGGCATGGCGAGGGCAGCGGGGGCTTCGGCGGCTTTGGCCGTGTGGCCACGCAGCCGGACGGCGGTTTTCGTTTCACCACGATCAAGCCGGGGCGTGTGCCCGGGCCGGACGGACAGCTGCAGGCGCCGCATCTGGTGGTATCCGTCTTCATGCGCGGCCTGCTCAAGCACCTGTCGACGCGGATGTATTTCCCGGATGAGGCCGGCGCCAACGAGGCGGACTGGATCCTGGGCAAGGTGCCTGCCAGCCGGCGCGGCACGATGGTGGCGCAACCGGCGCAGGCGGGCGTTCTGCGCTGGAACATCATCCTGCAAGGATCGGACGAAACAGTGTTTTTCGACATTTGATCCGGCGCGGCAGAGGCCCACACCATGAGCAACCTTTCAGGGTTGACCGAATGCATCTATTCGGACGAGGCGATCCTGTCGCTGTTTTCCGGCGCGGCGACCGTCGGCCAGATGCTTGCCGTGGAGGCAGCCCTGGCCAAGGTGCAAGGGCAATGCGGCGTCATTCCCGCAAGCGCCGCGGCGGTCATCGATGCGGTCTGCCTGGGCGGCGAGATCAGCGACATGCTGGACATGGACGGCCTCGCCACGGCAGCGGTTGCGGCGGGAAACATCGCGATCCCGTTCGTCAAGCAATTGACCGCGGCCATCGCGCGCGTGGATGCCGAAGCCGCCCGCTATGTGCATTGGGGCGCGACCAGCCAGGACATTCTGGATACGGCGCTCGTTCTGCAGTTGCGGCAGTTGGCCGCGAGGCTTGATGCCGGGCTGTCGAGTGCCACGCTGGCTTGTGCGCGGCTGACCGGCGCGCATCGGGACACCATCATGGTGGGGCGCACGTGGCTGCAGCATGCGCTGCCCACCACCTTCGGGGCCAAGACCGCGGGTTGGCTGGAGGCGTTGGAGCGCAGCCGGCTCCGCTTGCGCGAGGACGCATCGCAGATCGCACTGCTGCAGTTCGGCGGGGCCGTGGGCACGCTGGCGAGCCTTGGCTCGGCGGGCGTTGACGTAAGGCGGGCGCTGGCCGCCGAGCTGGAACTGGGCGCGCCTGCGATGCCCTGGCACACGCATCGTGACCGTCTTGCCAGTCTGACCGCGTCGTTGGGGGTGCTGGCCGGCACGATGGGCAAGATTGCCCGGGACGTGTCGCTGCTGGCACAGTCCGAGATCGGCGAGGTAAGCGAGCCGGCAGGCCCGGGACGCGGCGGATCGAGCACCATGCCGCACAAGCGCAATCCCGTGGCTTGCGCGGCCATCCTGGCGGCCGCGATCCGCGTGCCGCCGCTGGTGTCGACGATGCTGTCAGGGATGATCCAGGAACATGAGCGCGCGCTGGGCGGCTGGCAGGCAGAGTGGGATGTGCTGCCCCAGATTGCCGCGTTGACGGGGGGCGCGTTGCGCCATCTCGCCGGCGTGCTGGACGGGCTTGAGGTGTATCCGGATCGCATGTTGCAGAATTTGGCGCTGACCGACGGCCTCATCCTGGGCGAAGCCTACATGCTGGCGTTGGGAGCCCGGCTGGGCCGACTGCCTGCGCATGCGCTAGTGGAGCGCGCCTCGCGGGATGCGGTCGTGACGAAGCGTCCACTCAGGGACGCGCTGCGCGAAGCGTTGGAGAGCGATGCCGCGACGCGCGGACTGCTCAGCGACGATGATCTGGATCGTCTTGGCAATCCGGCGAATTATGTTGGCGAGGCGCCTGCGATCTGCGACCGGGTGTTGGCGGCGTGGCGCGCGGGCCGGGACGGTGGGCAGGCGGCGTAAGCGCCTTGCTGCACTCAAAACGCGGGAAACCGCCGCGACGAGGATTGCTTTGACTACCCGCCTGCAACACGGCTGGCGCGAATCGCGCCAGGGTTCAGGACTGCGCGCGCAAGCGTTCCAGTTCCGCCGATAGCTCCGCCACCAGCGCCTGCGCGCGCGCCAGCGGATCATGTCCGTTGACCGGCGCCTGCGGTTCCGGGGCGGGGTCATGCAGCCGCGGCTGCACGCTTTCGTGTCCCATGCTGACGTCCACGTCGAACACCAGTTGTTCGGCGCGGTGCCAGGTGGTAAACCATTCCAACGGCTTGCCGTGCTGGTCCATGCCCTGGCCTTGCAGCATCAGCAGCGGCGTGCCGGTCTGCGTGTCGAGCAGCGTGGCGAGCTTGTCGTCGGCCGCGACGGCGCGGATCTGGTTGCGCCCCGCGCCGGGGCGCAGGCCGAACTGCCGCGTCAGCACGCCGTGCAGGGAGGCGTCTGCCAGATGGTCGGCGACGAGTCCCGGCACCGCGTCGGCGGGCAGCCAGGTGCGCACGTAGGCCAGCGGCGCTTCGGCCACGTGGCGCAGGCGTTCCAGCAATAACAGGCGGGTGGTGCCGAAGAACTCGGCCACGTCGGCGGGCGGCTCGGCCGGGCCCAGCGCCAGCACGCGCGTGCGCAGCGCAACACCCGATTGGGCGAACTGTTCGTAAAGACCGGTGGACCGCTGCACCAGGCGGCGGTGTTCCTGCGGCGCCGCCACGGTGGCGGGGCGGCCGGTCTCGCGTTGAATGAGACCCTCGGCGGCCAGCGCCGCCAGGGCCTGGCGCACCACGCTGCGGGCCACGCCGAAGCGGTCGCACAGCGCCGCCTCGCTGGGCAGCACGGCGCCTGCCGCGAGCTTGTTCGTGCGGATGTATCCGCGCAACCGCGACGCCACCTGGGCGTGCAGCGGGATGTCTCCCGCGCGGTCAAGATCGGGCAATGCGTCGTGCGTGGCGGGCGCCATGGGAATCAACCTCCGGTTTGTGCCCGCGCAGTTTCCCATACATGCGTCCAGCCCGGGGCCAGATGCGCGGCGCGCTCGGCGGCCAGGATCAGGCTGTCTTCGCGCGCGATGCCCTTGCCGGCAATGTCGAACGCGGTGCCGTGGTCCACGGAGACGCGCACGACCGGCAGGCCGACGGTGATGTTGACGCCGTCGTCGCCGTACACGGACTTGAAGGGCGCGTGGCCCTGGTCGTGGTAACAGGCGATCACGAACTTCCACTTGCCGCGCACGGCCTGCGGGAACAGCGCGTCGGCCGGGATGGGACCGGCGGCCAGGATGCCGGCGGCGTTGGCTTCAGCCACGGCGGGCGCCAGGATGTCAGCGTCTTCGCTGCCGAAGATGCCGTTCTCACCGGCGTGCGGGTTCAGGCCCGCGACCGCCACGGGTTCGTCGGCACGGCCCAGCGCGGTGGCGAACGCGCCGGCCAGCCGCAGCACGGCGCGCATGCGGGCAGGGTTCACGTCTTCGATCGCCTGGCGCAGCGACACGTGCGTCGTGGCGTGGAAGATGTAGAGGTCGCCGGCCGACAGCACCAGCGAGAACGTCTTGACGCCGAACTCATGCGCCAGCAGTTCGGTGTGGCCGGGCCACTTGTGGCCGGCGGCGTGCATGGCGGCCTTGTTCAGCGGAGCGGTGACGATGCCGTCGATCTCGCCGGCGCGCGCCAGGGCGCAGGCCGTGGTGACAAAGCGCACCGAGCCGTCGCCGGCGTCCGCGCTGATCTCGCCCAGCTTCACGTGCGCCAGCGACGGGCCGGCCTGCAGCACTTCGATCAGGCCCGGGGTGTTGGTCGCGTCGGCCGGGCGCTCGATCTTGCGCACGATGGCAGGGTCGGCGCCCAGATTGCGCACCGCATTGGCCATGACGTCAGCATCGCCAACGACGAAAAGGCGCGCCTTCTGGCGCAATTCGTCGTGGCCCATGAGCATCTTGGCCGTGATTTCCGGCCCGATGCCCGCTACGTCGCCCAAGGTCACAGCCAAGAGGGGCAGCTTCGCGGGAAGGGTTTGTGTCATCGCTTGAATCTCCTGTCGCGGATCGCGCGCACCGCGCGAACCAGTACGTCTTCGGTGCCAAAGCCGCCGGCCTTGGTCACCACGGGCAGGCCCGCGGCCGTGCCTCCGGTCAGCGTGCCCAGAGGCACGCCGCCCATCACTTCGTCCACCAGCGCGATGCCGTTGGCTTGCAGCGCCAACAGCACGCTGCGCGCGCCGTCGCCGCCGGTGGCGACCACGCCGGCCGCGCGCGAGGCGGCAATCAATTGCGCGGCCAGGCTGCCGAGGCGGTCGGCGACCTTGTCGGAATCCAGGCCGGCGCGCTGGCCTTCTGGGGCCAGCAGCAGAATCGTGCCGGCTTCCAGCGGGGCCTGCGCGTGCGCCTGCAGCAGCGGCTGGCTCCAGGCCTGCCATTGCGCGTCGTCGGCCAACTGCTCGAGCGACGGGCGCCAGGTGTCGGCACCCGCAGCCTGCAGCGCGGCGGCCTGGCCGCGCGCGGCGCTGTGCTGCGACGTCACCACGACCACGACAGGCGCGGTCTGGTCGGCGCCTGCCCACACGCGGGCAAGCGGCACGGCCAGTCCGCCCGCGCCCACGGGCAGGGCGCGCTCGCCCAGCAGGCCGACGGCGCGCGCCAGCCGTTCCAGGTCGTCATCGGTGGCGGCATCGACCACCACGGTGGCGCCGGCCTGCGCGATGCGCGCGGCCAGCGTTTCCGGCGTGTCGTCCGCCAGCGGCGCCACGTGGGCGCTGCCGAGCAAGGTCGGAATATGGCTTTCGGTTACCGGCGTGACCGGGTCGGTGGCCGCCGAGGTCTCGGTGACCGGCTTGCCGTTTACATACAGAATGCCTTGCTCGACGGTGCGGCCCGTGGCCGGAAAGGCGGGGCAGACCACCGCGATGGCGTCGTCGCGCCAGGCGTCGCGCGCCGCGTCGATCTCGGCCTTGAAGGCGCCGCGCAGGGTCGAATCGACCTTCTTGTACAGGCGCGACACGCCGGCTTCACGCAATTGCCGCACGTTGCGGCCGATGACGTCGGCGGCATCGGCGGCGCTGAGCGCCCGGCTGTTGGTCGTGACGGCCAGCACCTCGACGTCGTCGTGCGCGGGACCTGCCAGGGCCTCGTCCGCGCCGCCGATGGACAGGTGCGTGCACCAGCCAGCCCGCACGAATTGCACGGCGGTGTCGCCGGATCCGGTCAGGTCGTCGGCGACGATGGCGATGGCGGGTTTCACAAGGCCTCTCCGCGGGCTTCGGTCAGGGGTGGGGCAACGGTGGCATCGGCGTCCTCGGACTTGAGCTCACCGGCGCGCTTGAGGAACCAGGATGCCAGCACCGGAGCCAGAATGGAACTGATCAGCACGCACGCGGCGACCTGCGCGGTGGCGGCCGACACATACTGCTGGAAGTTGGGGTCGGCGGCCGCGACCACGGCGGGCGTGGCGATGGCGTTGCCGGCGGTGGTGCCGGCCGCAAAGCCCAGGCCGCTCTTGCCGCCGCGGCGCAGGATCAGGCGATAGCCCAGGTAGACCAGACCGCCGGTGATGGGGCTGATGATCAGGCCCAGGATCAGACCGCTGATGCCGCCGCTGACGACCGCGCCCAGATTGATGCCGGTGCCCAGGGCAAAGGCGAAGAACGGGATGACGATATTCGGCACGGGCTTGAGCACGTCGCGCCACTTCGGGTCCAGGTTGCCCACGACCACGCCCAGCAGGAAGGGCACCAGCGCGGCCACCAGGGCGATCATCGGAATGTCGGCAAGGCCAGACGCGCCCAGGAACAGCAGGCTGAAGAAGGGGCCGTCGTTGACCGCGCTGGCCACGTAGGCGCCGCGGTCGCGGGCATCGCCGTACTGGCCGGTGTAGGCCAGCCACAGGCCGCCGTTGCTGTTGTCGAAGGCGGCGAGCATCGCCAGGATCGACACACCCCACAGGCCGTCAAGACCGACGTAGCTGCCCAGGATGATGATGAGGGTGGCAGGCACCAGCGTCTTCATCAGCAGAATGGTGCCGGCGGTGGCCAGGATGGGACCGCCCGTGCGGGCGTTGACGTGCGTGCCGGTTGCGAAGATCAGCAGCGCGATCAGCGGCAGTGCGCTGTTCTTGAAGAGCGCAGTGGTGAAGCCGCCGATGGCGAGCGCATCGGGGGCAAAGGTGCCGATCAGGGAACCCAGGATCAGCGGCACCAGCATCAATCCACCGGGGATTTTCTGCATCGTGCCAAAAAAGGGCGAGCGGGTAGTTGCGGTCGACACTATCGGGGTCTCCAGGACGATTTTTCTGGGTTGCAGACGTTCATGTGCGCGTCTGTCGGACGGTTGAAAAAATCGTAGTGTACACCTGTACGTACAGCATGTACGTACAGGTTGACCCGAGGTATCCGTCCCGGATATGGGGACGGTTTGGACGTCAGAAGCGGTAGGCGCCGCTCAACATGACCGTGCGGCGCGCGCCGTAGAAGCAGTCTCCGCGGTCCAGGCACACCACTTCATACGTGCGGTCCGCGATGTTGTTGACGTTCAGGGCGTAGCGCCACGGTCCGTTCGTGTAGCTGACCATCGCATCGAACAGCGTCACCGACGGCGTTTCCGGCGCGCCGCCGTCGCGGAACTTGGACAGGAAGCGGGTGCCGGCGCCGACCGCGAAGCCGGGCTGGCCCGCGAGCGTGAAACGGTATTTGCCCCACAGCGACGCCATGTGCTTGGGCATGCCCTCAAGCTGCGGATCGATGTCGGTGTAGATGTAGTTGGCGATCACGTCCACGTTCTGGGTGACGCGGCCGCGCATCTCCAGTTCGACGCCGCGCGTGCGCGTCTTGCCTGCCTGGATCTGGTTGTTGGGGTTGTCCGGATCGTTGGTCTGGCGGTTGCTTTCGCGCAGGTCGTACGCCGCCGCGGTGAATTCCAGGTCGGCGCCGGGCGGCATGTACTTCAGGCCCACTTCCCACTGCTTGCCGCGCATGGGCTTCCAGCGCTGGTTGTAGAAGTCCGCGCCCGCGATGGGGGTGAAGGACTCGCTGTAGCTCACGTAGGGCGACCAGCCGTTGTCGGCCGCATACATCAGGCCGAAGCGCTTGGTGGTGGCCTGGTCGGTTTCCTTGTCCTGGCCGTCAGTCGTGCTTTCGACACGATCGCGGCGGATGCCGGCCAGCAGGATCCAGTTCTTGTCGAACGTGATCTGGTCCTGCGCGTAGAAGCCCAATTGCTGCTGGCGCTGCTTGGGCGTGTCGGTCAGCGTGTAATCCGGCGCGTTGCCGTACACCGGGTGGTACAGGTTCAGCGGCGATCCCAGTCCGCTGTCCGACTGGCTGGTTTCGCGGTAGCGCGTGTAGTCCATGCCCACGATCACGGTGTGCTGCGTGCGGCCCCAGTTCAGCTTGCCTTCCAGGTTCTGGTCGGCCAGCAAGGTGCGCATGCGGGGCTTGTTGATGTAGTAGTAACGGTCGACGGTGGTCTGCGCGGCGTCGATGTACGAATCGCCGCGGCGGTCGCCATAGACGTTCGGATAGAGCGACTTGTAGTCGACGCTGCTGACCGTGTTGCGAAAGCTCTGGCGGACCTTCCAGGTGTCGTTGAACTGGTGTTCGAACAGCCAGCCCACGTTGAATTGCTCGGTGTCGTAGGCGTCAAAGCCCGGCTCGCTGGCGAAGCGGCGCGTGGGGATGCGGCCGTTCGGATTGTGGTCGACGGTGCCGCTCCAGGGCAGGAACGATTGCGTCGTGCCGGACCGGTCCTTCTGCCACGAGGCCTGCAGCGTGAGCGAGGTGGCCGCGCTGGGCTGCCACGTGAGCGACGGGGCGAGGAACATCCGGTCGTCCTGCGCGTACTGCACCTGCGTGTCGCTGTCGCGGCCCAGCGCGACCACGCGGTACAGCCACTGGCCGTCCTCGGTCAGCGGGCCGGTGATGTCCGCCTGGATTTCGCGGCGGTTGAAGTTGCCCAGCTGCACGCCGATTTCGCCCTGCTGTTCGGCCTGCGGGCGCTTGCTGACCAGATTGACGATGCCGCCAGTGCTGCCCTGTCCGTACAGCATCGACGCCGGGCCGCGCAGCACCTCGACGCGTTCCAGGCCGTAGACCTCGGTGCGCGGGTTGTTGTAGTTGAAGAACTGGCGCAGGCCGTCCAGGTACTGCACGGGCTCCACGCCGCGCACGCGCACGTAATCGCCGCGGTTGTCCACGCCGTAGGCGTTCGGACGCACGCCAGCCGCGTAGTTCATCGTGTCCTGCACGTTCTGCGCGCCCTGGTCGATGATCTGCTCGCGCGGGATCACGGTGATGGCCTGCGGCGTCTCGGACAGCGGCGTGTCTGTCTTGGTGGCGGTGGCGCTGCGCCGGGCCACATAGCCTTCGACGGGGCCGGTGGCGGTCTCGCCGGTGCCGAGGACCTGCACGGCGGGCAGCGTGGCGGGCTGCTCGGGTTGCGCGTGCGCGGCGCCCGCGCCCAGGCAGGCAGCCAGCGCTGCGGCGGCGGGAACACGGGGGCGCAGCCGCGCGCGCTGGGCGGCCGGAGTGTGATGGCGTTTCAAAAGGATCTCCCCACTGGCGCGGCAAAAGGATGCGGCCAGCTACGTATAGAAATAACAACGATAACTATTATTAATTGTGTTGATGCACGCAGCCAATAGCGGACATCGGGGAAGATGTAAAAAAGCCCTGCGGCAGCGCGGGGCTTTGGGAATTGCCGAAGAAAAGCCTTGCGAATTCAGCGGGTTGACGCGCAGTTCCACGCCCGGGGCCGACGCGGGCGCTGTTGCCCGCGTGCGACAGTGCCGCGAGGGCGGAAAGGCGGGGCGCCTGCGGCGATCAGTCCTGGCCGGTCGCTTGGCGGGTGACGGCGGGAGCGGGGGCAGTTGCGTTGTCGATGGCGTCGGTGGCCGCGTGGGGCGCATTGGCCGGCGCCGCGCCTTGCGCGTCCGGACGCAGTTCGCGCCGCAGGATCTTGCCCACGGTGGTGCGCGGCAGGTCGTCGCGGAATTCGATGTACCGGGGCACCTTGTACCCCGTGAGCTGCGTGCGGCAATGCGCGATCAACGTATCCGCGTCCAGCGTGGGATCCTTGCGGATGACGTAGAGCTTGACGGCCTCGCCGGAGCGCTCGTCGGGCACGCCCACTGCCGCCACCTCGCGCACGCCCGGGTGCAGCGCGGCCACGTCCTCGACTTCGTTCGGGTACACGTTAAAGCCCGACACCAGGATCATGTCCTTCTTGCGGTCGACCAGATAGACATAGCCCGTCTCGTCGACGTAGCCGATGTCGCCCGTGCGCAGGAAGCCGTCCGGGTACATGACCAGCGCCGTCTCGTCCGGCCGGTTCCAGTAGCCCTGCGTGACCTGCGGGCCACGCACGCAGATCTCGCCGTTTTCCCCGACCCCCAGTTCGCGGCCGGCGTCGTCGCGGATCGACAGGTCGGTGGAAGGCACGGGCAAGCCGATGGAGCCGTTGAAGATCTTGGTGTCCAGGGGATTGATGGTGACGGCGGGCGACGTTTCCGTGAGCCCGTAAGCCTGCGCAATCGACACGCCCGTCGCGGCGCGCCAGCGGTCTGCCACCGAGCGCTGCACCGCCATGCCGCCGCCCATCGTCAACCGCAGCCGCGAGAAATCCAGGTGGGCAAAATCCGGGTGGTTGAGAAGCGCGTTAAAGAGCGTGTTTACGCCTGTGAACGCCGAGAACGGCACCTTGCCCATCTCTTTTATCAGCCCCGGAATATCGCGCGGATTGATGATGAGCAGGTTGCTTGCGCCCAGTTTCATGAACGTCAGGCAGTTCGCCGTCAGCGCAAAGATGTGATACAGCGGCAGGGCCGTGACGATGCATTCCTCGCCGTCTTTCACCAGGGGCCTGACCCAGGCGTAGGCCTGGCTGACGTTGGCCACCAGGTTGCCGTGCGACAGCATGGCGGCTTTCGCGACGCCGGTCGTGCCGCCCGTGTACTGCAGGAACGCCAGGTCGGCAGCGGTGAGCGGCACGTCGGTGAAAGGCAGGTCGCGGGCTTGGCGCAGCGCATCGCCCAGTTTCTGCGATCCGGGCAGCGACCACGCCGGCACCATGCGCTTGACGCGCCGCACGGCAAAGTCCACGAGACGCCCCTTGATGGGACCCAGCATCTCGCCGATGGAAGTCACCAGCACGCGTTCGATCCGCGTGGCGGGCAACGCCTTTTGCAGCGTGGCCGCAAAGTTGTCCGCGACCACGATGGCGCGCGCGCCCGCATCGGCAAGCTGGTGTTCAAGCTCGTGCGCGGTGTAGAGCGGGTTGCAGTTCACCACGATGCAACCGGCGCGCAGGGCGCCGAAGAGGCAGACGGGGTACTGCAGCAGATTGGGCATCATCAGCGCGACGCGGTCGCCGCGGCCAATGCCGTTCGCGTGCAGCCATGCGGCGAAGCGTCGCGTCAGCGCGTCCAATTCGGCATAGGTGATCGATTTGCCCATGCTGATGTAGGCCGTCTTGTCGGGAAAGCGCCGGAAGCTTTCCTGGATGATCGTCACCAGGGTGGTCGCGCTGTCGGTCCCGATCTCGGCGGGCACACCGTAGGGATAGCTCTTGTGCCAGATTCGTTCCATGTCTTGCGGTTCCGTTGGGGCGCAAGGCCCTAGTTGCCCAGCAGGGCTTTCTTCAGGGAGGCCTGCGCGGGGCTGTCGCCCAGCCAGACGCGAAGCAGGGCGCGGGCGAACGCGGGATCGTCGATGCGGCCGCGCGGCTTGCCGTTGCTGGTAACGGCAACGCCGCGGGCATCGAAGTCCAGATCGATGACATCGCCCTCGCGCGCGGCGCCGATGTCGTTCATCAAGCGTGACAGGCGCTCGGCGGGCGCCTTCAGCGCGGCAAGTTCCTGCGAGGTCGTATTGTCTCGCAATCCGTCCTGAAGCGCGCCGTCCAGGCTTTTGCTGTCCACGTCGCGCAGCATCCGCAGCCGCATGCGGCGCGGCTGCGTGCTGTCAATGAGTGCGGCGGCGTCGTGGCTTTTCGTGGTGACGTACAGCGCGGCCACGTAGACCTTCACGACGAAACGGGTGCGCAGGCCTGCGCCGTTCAGCGTCAGCGCCTGGCTGCCTTCGGCAAGCTGTTCGGGCACGCGCACGCCGGCAACGTCCACGTCGGCAAAGGCGGGCGCGCCCGCCAGGCAGGCCGCGAGAATCAGGCTCAGGGCGGCGGTGCGCCCTCCGGGGTTGAAACGCATTTGTCACCTCCAGTGTTCTTCTGCTTGTAGAACTTCTTGTCTGCGATGTAGATCGTGCGTTCCACGACGGCGTACACGACGTCGTCCTTGTCTTTCAGTTCGACCGTATAGGTGCGGGTCGTTTCGTGGTGCGTGGCGAGCAAGCGCCGGATTTCGGCGATCTCGCCCGGCGGCAGCCGGAAGTCGACATACAGCGTGGTGTAAGCGGGCTTGCGAAAGCGGATGGAGGCCGCCTTGTCCCAGACGATGTGATCCGGGCCCAACGCCGACATCAGCATGGTCGGGTGGGCGCCGTCGGTCACCGCAAAGAGCGAGCCGCCGTACATCGACCCCACGATGTTGCGGGTGCGGCGCAAGAGCGGCAGCTTGATGCGGATGTGCTGGAAGTCCGGCGACACGTGCAGCACGCGGCCGCCGGTGGCGCGAAAGGCCGGATGCAGGTTGAAGCCCACCCGCATCAGCCGCGCGCGCCACTCGGGCGACAGGTTCTTGAACCAATAGGGCTTCACGCTGGCCGCCGCCTGGCTACATGGCTTCGAACAGGCCGGCCGCGCCCATGCCGGTGCCGATGCACATCGTGACCAGCCCGTACTTGCCGCCGGTGCGGCGCAGCCCGTGCGTGATGGTCGCGGTGCGGATCGCGCCCGTGGCCCCCAGCGGGTGGCCCAGCGCAATGGCGCCGCCCAGCGGATTGACCTTGGCCGGATCCAGGTTCAGCTCGCGGATCACGGCCAGCGACTGGGCCGCGAACGCTTCGTTGAGCTCGATCCAGTCCAGCGCGTCCTGCTTGATGCCGGCGCGGTCCAGCACCTTCGGGATGGCGGCGACGGGACCGATGCCCATGACCTCGGGCGGCACACCGGCCACGGCAAAGCCCACGAAGCGGGCCAGCGGGCTCAGGTTGAATTCGCGCAGGATGCGATCGGACACCAGGATCACGGCCGCCGCGCCGTCCGACATCTGCGAGCTGTTGCCCGCCGTGACGCTGCCGCGCGTGGAGAAGACCGGCTTGAGCCGCGCCAGCGCTTCCAGGCTGCTGTCGGGGCGCGGGCCTTCGTCGACCTCGACGAGGCGGCGCGCGACGCGCACCGCGCCGCTGGCGCCGTCCGGCAGGTGCGTGACCACCTCGAACGGTGTGGTCTCGGCGCGGAAGTGGCCGGCGGCAATCGCCGCGCAGGCCTTCTGGTGCGAGGCCAGCGCAAAGGCGTCCTGATCCTCGCGCGACACCTTCCAGCGTTCGGCGACCTTTTCGCCGGTCAGGCCCATGCCAAATGCCATGCCGATGTTTTCTTCGTGCGCGAAGATGGCCGGGTTCATGGACACCTTGTTGCCCATGATCTGCGGCATGGCGCTCATGGATTCGGTGCCCGCGCCGATCATGATGTCGGCCTCGCCCAATCGAATGCGGGCGGCGGCGTCCGCCACGGCCTGCAGTCCCGACGCGCAGAAGCGGTTGACGGTGACGCCCGCCACGCTTTGCGGCAGGCCGGCCAGCAGCAGGCTGATGCGGGCCACGTTCATGCCCTGTTCGGCCTCGGGCATGGCGCATCCGGCGATTACGTCGTCGATGCGGGCGGCGTCCAGCCCGGGCGCCTGCGCCAGCGCGCCGTTCAGCGCGGCGGCCAGCATGTCGTCGGGTCGGGTGGTGATGTAGGCGCCATTGCGCTTGCCCACCGGCAGGCGCGTGGCGGCAACGATGTAGGCGTCTTGGATCTGCGTGCTCATATCCATTTCCTCAACTATCAATAGCGAGATATATCAATCGGACCCCCGCGCAAAATGGTCTCCCACAAGCGGGGCCGCGCGGATCCGGCTCTGCCGGTCCGCTTGCGGCGCCCCTGGGGGAAGCGCCGCAGGCGCCTGGGGGGGATCAATTCCGTAGCGGCTTGCCGGTTTCCAGGGTGTGGCGGATGCGCGCCTGGGTCTCGGGCGTGCGCAGCAGCGCCACGAATTCCTTGCGCTCCACGGCCAGCAGCCATTCTTCGTCGACCTTGGTGCCGGTCTCGACCTCGCCGCCGCACAGCGCGACGGCAGCACTGCGGGCCACGCGGTAGTCGTGCGCGCTGATCATGCCTCCTTCGCGCATGTTGACCAGCACCATCTCGAAATTGGCGATGCCGTTGCGGCCGGCCACCGGCACGTTCTGCAGGCGGGCAGGCGGCGTGTAGCCTGCCTGTGCCGCGGCGCGTGCCTGGCCGATGGCCACATACAACAGTTCGCCGGGATGGAACAGCACGATGTCGTGTTCGCGGGCAAAACCGGCCTCGATGGCTTCCAGTGCGCTCTTGGCGACCTGGGCCATCGCAATGGTCTGGAAGACCGGTTGCAGGTAGGGGAAGACTTCGCCGGGCGTGGCCGTCTTGGCCGCCAGCGCCGCCGCACGCGCGGCGAACTCCTTGCTGCCGCCGCCCGCCGGAATGAGGCCGACGCCGGCCTCGACCAGCCCGATGTAGCTTTCCAGCGCCAGCACGCGGTGGGAGGCGTGCATCAGGAATTCGCAGCCTCCGCCCAGCGCCATGCCCTGCACCGCGGCGACGGTCGGGATCTGCGCGTACTTGAACGATTGCGAGGCACGCTGGAATTTTTCGACCGTGGCCTCCAGCATGTCCCACTGGCCCGCCGCGCAGGCTTCGACCACCTGCTGCAGGTTGGCGCCCACCGCAAACGGCGCGTCGTGCCAGATGACCAGGCCGTCGAATTCACGTTCGGCCTTGGCCACCGCATGCAGCACGCCTTCCAGCACCTCGGCGCCCAGCGTGTGGTTGCGCGACGTGACCGACAGGATGGCGATGCCAGCGTCGACCTGCGGCAGATTCCACAGGCGCACGCCTTCGTTTTCCCAGATCGTGACGCCGCGATCGTCGGCGGCTTCGCCCACGACGCGTTCCGGGAACAGCTGGCGCGCGTACACCGGCAACGTCGAGCGCGGGTGCAGCTTGCCCGTGCGGGCGGAATACGAGCCTTGCGGCGCATGCACGCCCTGGCGGTCCGGTTCCAGCACCCAGGCGGGCAGGGGTGTGTTGCTCATGGCTCGGCCGGCGGCGATGTCCTCGGCCACGGCGGCGGCGATGGCCTGCCAGCCCGCGGCCTGCCAGGTTTCGAACGGGCCTTGCGCCCAGCCGAAGCCCCAGCGCATGGCCAGGTCCAGGTCGCGCGCGTTGTCGGCCACGTGTTCGAGCTGCACGGCGCTGTAATGGAAGATGTCGCGGAACAGGCTCCACAGAAATTGCGCCTGCGGATGCTCGCTGGCGCGCAGGGCGGCAAAGCGCTTGGCCGGATCGCGTTCCTTGAGCAGCGCGGCGACTTCATCGGCCAGCTTGCCCGTGCCCGGCGCGTAATCCTGCTTTTTCAGGTCCAGCACCTGGATCTCGCGGCCCTGCTTGCGGTATACGCCCGCGCCGCTCTTCTGGCCCAGCGCGCCCTTGGAGATCAGCGCCGACAGCCATTCCGGCAGCGCGAAGTACCGGTGCCAGGGATCGTCGGGCAGGTTCTTTTCCATCGTGCCCACCACGTGGGCCAGCGTGTCCAGCCCGACCACGTCGGCGGTGCGGTACGTGGCGCTCTTGGGGCGGCCGATCTTGGGACCGGTCAGCGCGTCGACTTCGTCGAAGGCCAGGCCCAGCCGCGCGGTATGGTGCATGGCGGCCAGGATCGAAAACACGCCAATGCGGTTGGCAACGAAGTTCGGGGTGTCCAGCGCGCGGATCACGCCCTTGCCCAGCGCGGAGGTCAGCCAGGTTTCCAGCTGGTCCAGCACGTCCGGTTGCGTGTGCGAGGTGGCAATGATCTCCACCAGGCGCATGTAGCGCGGCGGATTGAAGAAATGGATGCCGCAGAAGCGGTCGCGCAGCCCGGCGGGCAGCGGGTTGGCCAGCGCGTCGATGGACAGGCCGGACGTATTCGAGGCCACGATGGCGCCGGGCGCTACGTGCGGCGCGATGCGCTCGTACAGTGCCGTCTTCCAATCCATGCGCTCGGCGATGGCTTCGATGACGAGATCGCAGCCGCTCAGGCGCGCGAGGTCGTCATCGTAATTGGCGGGCGTGATGAGCGCCAGGCGCGAGGCGCCGGCCAGCGGCGCGGGTTCCAGTTTTTTCAGGCCGGCCAGCGCCTTCTTGACGGTGCCGTTGCGGTCGCCTTCGCGGGCGGCCAGGTCGAACAGCGTGACCGGCACGCCGGCATTGGCCAGGTGGGCGGCGATCTGCGCGCCCATGACGCCGGCACCCAGCACGGCGACGTGTTTGACGACGAACTTGCTCAAGGGAGTCTCCTGAAAAAGCGGGGGGCGGCACGCGGCCGTCCCCCGTTCACGGCTAGAAGCGGGACGAGAGTTGCAGGCCGAGGATGTGGCCGCTGCTGTCGTAGGTGCCCGCGACGCGGCCCTTGGTGGCCGCGCTGCCGGACGTGGTGTCGATGTCCGTCTTGCGCAGGTACAGATAGGTGTAGCCCACGTCGATCGTGGTGTCCTTCGTGGCGGCCCATTGCACGCCGGTCGAGAACCAGTAGCGGTCGTTGTCGGGCAGGGACGTGGGACGGTCGGCGGCGTCATGCACCGGCGACTGATCGAAGGCCAGGCCGAACTTCCACTTCCAGGCGGGGGCGAACTTGTAGTTGGTGCCCACGGCAACGCGCCAGGTATCGCGGAAGTTGAGCGGCAGCACATCGTCGCGCGCGCCCGGACCCGAGTTCTTGATCTTCAACTGGGGAATGCTGCTCCATCCCGTCCAGGACACGTCGCCCAGCAGTTCCCATTTTTCGTTGAGCTGGTGCGTGGCGCTAAGAATCAACGTATCGGGCAGGTCGACGTTCGCTTTGGCATCGAACGACACCGACTGGCGGGCCGGGCCGATGTTGTCGATATCCGTGTCGCCCTTGGCCGAGTGCTTGATCTTCGAGCGGTACGACAGGCCGATGCGCGTGTCTTCGGTGGGTTGCAGCATGAAGCCGACGTTCCAGCCCCACGCGTCGCCCTTCAGGTTCAGGTCGGCGTCTCCATTGGTGGCCAGCGGCAACCCGGCAATGGGCACCACGGTCTTTTTCTTGTAGGTGGCGTCGATGTGTTGCCAGTTCACGCCGAAGCCCATCGAGAATTTCTCGTTGACCTTGTAGGCGATGGACGGGTTGACGTTGATGGTCTTGATGTCGAACTTGTTCGAGTGGTATTGGCCGACCCAGCCGTCGTCGTATTCGGTCATCAGGCCGAACGGGGCGCCGACGCCCAGACCGATGTACCACTGCTCGTTCAGCTGCCAGGAGGCGTAGAGGTTGGGCACGACGCCCAGATGGCCGGCGTCCCCGCCATTGCCGCCGGTGGGAACCGAACCGTTCAAGCCCGATCCGGGTATGCCCGGCGCGCTGGGGTTGCGGCTGTTGCCGTTGTCCGAAAACTTGAACGACGGCTTGATCAGGTTTACCCCGCCGGAGAAATTAAGGCCCGGCAGATAGGTCAGGCCTGCCGGGTTGAAATACATGATGCTGGCATTCTCCGGGTTTGCCGCCGAGCCCGCATACGCGTTGCCCAGGCCGCTGGCGTTCTGCTCCAAGAGCTGAAAACCGGCGCCGTAGGACGTTGCGGATGCGCCCAGGCCGACCAGGATGGCCGACAGGGTGCTCAGGGACAATGGACGTCTGCGCATGGTACTGCCTCCTCGAGTTGGATGTGTGTCTCTCTTCCACTGCCGGCCTGGTTTTGCCGGTCTAATCGGCGCGAGCCGCTGTGCTGCGGTCCTGCTTGGTGCTGCCTGCTTCGTAATGCAAGGGGCCTCCCGTGAATGGCGCGAAGCCCGTCCCAAAAATCACGCCGGCGTCGGCCAGATCGGCGTCGGCCACGATGCCGCCCGCGACCCGTTCCCGCGTGGCGTCGATAAGCGGCTGGATCAGGCGCTGAGCCAGGCCGGCGGGCGCGGCGGCGGGATCCGCGCCGCGCTGCTTGACCGGCTTGCCATCGCGCCAGGTGTAAAAGCCCTTGCCGCTCTTTTTGCCAAGCTCGTTGCGCGCCAGGCGCTCGGCCAGGCAACGCGGCGGCTCGGCGCCGCCGGCCAGTTGCGCGCCTGCGTCGCGTGCAATGTCCAGGCCCACGGTGTCGGCCAGCTCCAGCGGCCCCATCGGCATGCCGAAGGCCACCATCGCGGCGTCCACGGTTTCCGGCGCGACGCCGTCGTCCACGCTACGCATGGCCTGCAGCATGTAGGGCGCAAGCACCGCGTTCACCAGGAAGCCGGGCGCGCTCTTGACCGGCAGCGCCAGCTTGTCGATCTGGCCCACGAAGGCGCAGGCGCGGGTCTGGGCGTCGGGGTCGCCGCCTTGCGCGTGCACGACTTCCACGAGCGGCATCTTGGCCACGGGATTGAAGAAATGAATGCCCACCAGGCGCTCCGGCCGCGCCAGGCCTTCGCGCAGCGTTTCGAGCGACAGGCTGGACGTGTTGGTCGCCAGCAGCGCATCCGGCTTCATGCGCGGTTCCAGCGAACTGTACAGCGCGCGTTTGGCGTCGGGCTGCTCGCTGATGGCCTCGATGATGACGTCTGCCAGCGGCACGCCGTTGCCTTCCGGGTCCGGCATCAGCCGGTCGAACGCGGCGCGCGCCAGGCGCGGGTCTTTCAGGCGGCGCGTATAAAGCTCCGCGGCGCGCTTGATGGCCGGCGCGATGCGGGACATCTCCTGGTCCTGCAGAGTCACGGTCATGCCCTTGTATGCGCACCAGGCGGCGATGTCGCCGCCCATTACGCCCGCGCCCACCACGTGCACGTGGCGCGCGGGCGCAACGCCGGGCTGCTTGCCGTTGGCCTTCAGACGCTCTTGCAGGCGGAACACGCGCAGCAGGTTGCGCGCCGTGCCGGACGAAATGATGCGTTCGATGAGGTCGGGCGCCTTGAGCGCATTGCCGCCATGCTTTTCCCAGATTTCCACGATGGCGGGCGCGGCCGGGTAATGGCCCAGCGGATCCTTGGCGGCAATCTGCTTGCGGGCGCGGTTGGCAACGATGGCTTTCAGCGGCCAGCGGTTCAGCAACGCGCCCAGGCCGCGCGCGCGCCGGGCGGGCTTGCGCGACAGGACGGTCTG
>NZ_CADIJP010000022.1 GCF_902859725.1 Achromobacter mucicolens
GAGTGCGGGATAGCCCTCGGTGTTCAGGCGGGGAAACACCTCCCTGTCCCACGCGTAATCGGCAATGCCATAGCGCAGCGGATACAGGGGCACACCGCGTTCGCAGGGCGGCGGGGAGATGGCTTTGCCCAGGCGCTTTTCATTCGGGCGAATGGAGCCCAGTGCCTTTTTGTAGTTCACCGCTTTGTCGTTCACCTGATGAGGCTCCTTTACCGCGCCACGAGGGTCGAGAGCCGCGCTTCGGCGTCCACCAACCGCTGTTTTCCCGGAATGTGCCGGCTGGTCAGCATTTCGCGAAGCGCGTTGTCTGTGGAGAAAAACGCTTGCGGGTAGCGAAAGCGCAGATCGACGTAGCGGCGAACGTCGCGTTCCAAGGTGAGTGCGAGTTGATCGGCCGCCTCGTGCATGAAGAGGTCGATGCAACGCCACAGGACTGGTTCATTCTTTGGATCGTCGTAGGCCGGCGTTCGCTGGCGAACACTGCGCGCGCAGTCACGCATGAACCACGCGAGGCTGGCCTCGTCGAGTGAGATCTCATCGGCTTTCGTCAAGGCGATGGGCTCGTCCAGCGCGGTTGTGGCTTGCCCCGGGAAGGGAGAGTCCGCAACCAGCCATTCGCCCTGATGCGGGTTGCCCGCGTACCAGATGAAACGTTGAATGGGGCCGAACAGCCTGGCCAGGGCGTGCGCGTTCAAGCCTTCACAGAACTCTTCAAGCGCCCGCGCGCCGTTAAGGCTGAAGCTGATCGGAAGTCCGTCTGAACCCGTCAGTTGATGCAACTGTTGCAGATGGGCGACCAGGGTGTCGTGATCGTCAGAGGCGAGCAGGATGATCCCCGTTTGCTGACGGAACCAATGGTCAAGGGCGTGAGTGAACAAGGCCTCGTCGAGGGGCACGAGCAGGGGACCATGACGATAGCCTGGGTTGCGGTACTCCCGAGGCGTGTCGCGCCACACCCACCGGTGCTCGAATCCCCTTGTGATTCGCAGAACGTCGCTTTCGAGTGTGTCGCTGCGGGCGCCGTCCAGAAAAAGCCAGGGGCGGATACCGTGTTCCAGCGAGGTCCAATCCGGACATGCCAATGTACTTACCACCCGACGCGTCCATCTGGACGCCTCGGCCGTCAAATCAGTCGCCGCTCCCGCCATGTGAGTTTCACTCGTTGATTGAACGAAAAGTCGTTCAATCTAAGGCGGGGCCGCCCCCTTGGACATATGAATACTTCGAAACTGCTGAGGAGCGGGTCCGAGTTATCAGAAAGAAAAATCCCCACGCAGCGTAACGCTTCGTGGGGATCGATCTGACTACCTTATTAAGACCGGCGAAGACGCCAGCCCTTTGCCATAACCGTCAGCGGCATTTCCGCCGCCGCGCCGCCGACCGCTTACACCGTCAGTTCCTTCCAGATCGCCAGCGGCGCTTCGGAATGGTTCAGCGTGTAGAAATGCAGGCCGGGCGCGCCGTTGTCCAGCAGCGTCTGGCACAGCTCGGTCACGACGTCCACGCCGAAGGCGCGGATGGAGGCCTTGTCGTCGCCGAATTCGGCCAGGCGCAGGCGGATCCAGCGCGGGACTTCAGCCCCGCACATTTCCGAGAACCGCAGCAGCTGCGTGTGGTTCGTGATGGGCATGATGCCCGGCACGATCGGCACGCTCACGCCCTTGGCGCGGGCCCGGTCGACGAAGTCGAAATAGGCGTCGGCGTTGAAGAAATACTGCGTGATGGCGGCATCGGCGCCCGCCTTCACCTTGCTCACGAAATGGGCCAGGTCGGCCGAGGGATTGGTGGCCTGGGGGTGCATTTCGGGATAGGCGGCCACTTCGATGTGGAACCAGTCGCCGGTTTCCTCGCGGATGAACGACACCAGTTCGTTGGCGTAGCGCAGCTCGCCCGCGTCGCCGCCCATGCCCGACGGCAGGTCGCCGCGCAGGGCCACCACGCGCCGCACGCCTTCGCCCTTGTAGGCCTGCAGGATGTCCCGCAGGTCCTGGCGCGAGGCGCCCACGCACGACAGGTGCGGCGCGGCGTCGCAACCCAGATTGCGCAGCGTGCGCACGGCGTCGGCAGTGCCGGCGCGCGTGGAGCCGCCCGCGCCGAACGTCACGCTGACGTACTTGGGCTGGATGGCCAGCATCTGCTTGGCCGCGCGCACCAGCCGCTCCTGGCCGGCCAGGTCGCGGGGAGGAAAGAATTCCAGACTGAAAGCAGGAGAAATCGATTCAGACATATCAGTATTTTTATGGCTAAGCGCCGCATTCGGCCAGTGTGACAGCGCGGGGTGCAGCGGATCCGGGCTCCGCCGGTCCGCAGGCACGCCCCTGGGGGAAGCGCGCAGCGCTCGGGGGGCTCTACCGTCGGGGGGGCCCTCTACGGGATCAGCTTGGTCAGGAGACCGGAAATGATGCTGTACAGGATCGCGCCACCCACGGCCCACCAGAACCCGTTGACCTGGAATCCCTTGAGCACGGAGCCCACGAACCAGAACAGCAAGGCGTTGATGACGATGAGAAAAAGCCCGAGGGTAACGATCGTGATGGGCAGCGTCAGCAGCACCAGGACCGGCTTGACCAGCATGTTCACCAGGCCCAGCACCAGCGCGGCGATGAGCGCCGAACCGAAACTGGCCACCGTGATGCCGGGCAGCAGGTAGGCAACGGCCAGCAAGGCCACCGCGTTCAGGATCCAGACGAGTATCAGTGTCACCATGTTCGAACTCCTGTATTGACGCTCCGCGGACCCGTCGACGCCGGGCGAGGACGGGCGTGACCCGCAGATCGGAAAATCCGCGCCGACATGGCGCGGCATTTTCCTATTGTGCTACATCCATCAATAGCGGTAGTGATTGGGCTTGTAGGGGCCCTCGACCGGCACGCTGATGTAGTCGGCCTGATCCTGGCGCAGCGTCGTGAGCTTGACGCCCAGCTTCTTCAGGTGCAGGCGGGCGACCTTCTCGTCCAGGTGCTTGGGCAGCACGTAGACTTCGCCGGACTTGTAGGCTTCGTTGCGCGTGAACAGTTCGATCTGGGCGATCGTCTGGTTGGCGAACGAGGACGACATCACGAACGAGGGGTGGCCGGTGGCGCAGCCCAGGTTCACGAGACGGCCCTGCGCCAGCAGGATGATGCGCTTGCCGTCCGGGAAGATGACGTGGTCGACTTGGGGCTTGATTTCTTCCCACTTGCAGTCGGCCAGGGCAGCGACGTCGATTTCGTTGTCGAAGTGGCCGATGTTGCAGACGATGGCCTGGTCCTTCATGGCGTTCATGTGCTCGCGCGTGATCACATGGTAGTTGCCGGTGGCGGTGACAAAGATGTCGCCGTGGGCAGCGGCTTCTTCCATCGTCACGACCTTGAAGCCTTCCATGGCGGCCTGCAAGGCGCAGATCGGGTCGATTTCGGTGACCCATACTTGCGCGCGCAGCGCGACCAGCGCCTGGGCGCAGCCCTTGCCCACGTCGCCGTAACCGGCCACAACCGCAATCTTGCCGGCGACCATGACGTCGGTGGCGCGCTTGATGCCGTCAACCAGCGATTCGCGGCAGCCGTACAGGTTGTCGAACTTGGACTTGGTGACCGAGTCGTTGACGTTGATGGCGGCAAACGCCAGCTCGCCCTTTTGCGACATCTGGTACAGGCGATGCACGCCGGTGGTGGTTTCTTCGGTCACGCCCTTGATCAGCGCCAGGCGGGTCGAGTACCACTTCGGATCGCGCTTGAGCGTTTCCTTGATGGCGGCGAACAGGATGCGCTCTTCGTCGCTGCCCGGGTTGGCCAGGACGGAGAGGTCCTTTTCGGCCTTGGTGCCCAGGTGCAGCATCAACGTGGCGTCGCCGCCATCGTCCAGGATCATGTTGGCGTTCTGGCCGTTGGGCCATTCGAAGATCTTGTGCGTGTACTGCCAGTACTCTTCCAGCGTCTCGCCCTTGACGGCGAAGACCGGCGTGCCGGACGCGGCGATGGCGGCGGCGGCGTGGTCCTGCGTGGAGAAGATGTTGCACGAAGCCCAACGCACTTCGGCGCCCAGCGCCACCAGCGTTTCGATCAGAACGCCGGTCTGGATGGTCATGTGCAGGCTGCCGGCGATGCGCGCGCCCTTGAGCGGCTGCGACGCGGCGAACTCCTCGCGGATGGCCATCAGGCCGGGCATTTCGGTTTCGGCGATGGCCAGTTCGCGGCGGCCCCAGCCGGCCAGCGACATGTCGGCGACGAGGTAGTCGGTAAAGGATTTATCAGTCACAGCGTTCATGGTGTGTAGGCTCCACGTAAATTACGAACGGCGCACGAGATGGCCGGACAACGCGAATACACCACGACAGTCGAGTGCTCGCCTTTCCCGCCATAC
This sequence comes from Achromobacter mucicolens, assembly GCF_902859725.1. Lineage (GTDB taxonomy): Bacteria > Pseudomonadota > Gammaproteobacteria > Burkholderiales > Burkholderiaceae_B > Achromobacter > Achromobacter mucicolens. The sequence continues at coordinate 4,342 of NZ_CADIJP010000022.1, forward strand.
GCGACAAAGGTGAGCGCCGTTGCTGTAGCGACGCGCAGGGCGCGGCGCTTGAACAAGGATTCCTGAGCCTGGCGAGCCGGGGTCCGCATGGGGTGGCCGCGCAAGGGGGCCACCTGGGGAACCGCAGGGTCGTCGCAACGCTCCTCAGGATTGCCGGGCATTGTACAAGGTTGGCGCCCCGAACGGCCAGCACATCCGGGGCGCGCGTCTGTTTCAGGTTGTGGTGGCCCAGGCGTTGGCCGCCCCGCGCGAATCGCCCTGCGTCAGCGGCACCAGTGCATCCAGCAGGTCCGCGGCGACCGAATCCCAGCTGCGGGTCAGCGCCTGCGCCCGCACGGCGTCGCGGTCCAGCGGCAGCGCGGCCAGGCAGGCGCGCTTCAGGTCGTCGTCCAGCCGGCCCGTGACGCCCTCCTGCACCACGGCAATGGGCGCCTCGCTGCGGAAGGCGGCAACCGGCGTGCCGCAGGCCATCGCCTCCAGCATGACAAGCCCGAAGGTATCGGTCAGGCTGGGAAACACGAAGACGTCGGCCGCCGCGTAATACCCCGGCAGCGCGCCGTCCTGCTGCATGCCCAGGAAGACGGCGTCGGGAAAGCGCTTTTTCAGGCGCGCCTCGTCGGGCCCCGCGCCCACCACCACCTTCGTGCCCGGCAGATCCAGGGACAGGAAGGCGTCCAGGTTCTTTTCCTTGGCGACGCGGCCCACGCTCAGCCAGACGGGCCGGGGCAGATCCCGGAACGCCTGGCTGGACGAGGGTTGGAATTTGCGCGGATCGACCCCGCGCGACCAGACCCGCAGATTGGCCAGACCGCGCCGCACGAGGATGTCGCGCACCGTGGGCGTGGGCACCAGCACGCACTGCGACGGCCGGTGAAACCAGCGCAGGTAGCGCCACGGCAGCGAGGCGGGGATGCCCATGCGCGCCTCTAAGTAGTCGGGAAACATGGTGTGAAAGGACGTGGTGAAGCGCCAGCCGCGCCGCAGCGCCATGCGGCGGGCCGCCAGCCCCAGCGGGCCTTCCGTGGCGATGTGCAGCGCATCGGGAATGGTGTCGCCCAGCACGCGACGCAATTGCCGTCCGGGCGTGAGGCATAGCCGCAGATCGGGTTCGGAAGGCGCGGGGATGGTTCGGCTGCCCTCGGGGCTCACCACGATCAGCTCGTGGCCCCATTCGCTGAGGATCTGCCGCATGGTCGTCCAGGTGCGGACGACGCCGTTGACTTGCGGATGCCAGGCATCCGTGACGAGAACGATGCGCATGATGGAGCCGGAAGTGGGCAATGGCGCTATTGAGCCTACGCCATGTGACAAGCCCAAGACGGGGACAGGGTCCCGGCCCTCAACGCCACGAAAGCGGTGTGGCGCCCCCGGCGCGGCGCGTCAGTTGTTGCGCCGCGGATATCCTTGCGACCGGATGCGGATCCAGACTTCGCGCTTTTCGGCTTCCGACATGAACACCCAGTTGGCGACTTCCATGGCGGTGCGGCCGCAGCCGCGGCAGATGTCGTCAAACAGCGTGGAGCAGACGGCCACGCAGGGCGAATCCGAGGCCTTGAAGGCGCGTTGCGCGTCCTCGGCGTCGGGCAATTCGGAAAGATCGGCGAAGTAACGATTCATGGGGCGAAGGTTAACACCAGGGGTGCGTCCCTTTTTGGATATCCCTATCGCCGCCAAGGCTTGGTCGACACGCGGACCCGCCCCGCCTGCCTCAGCGCCAACCGAAGAAATCGCCTGCCTCGGCCAGCACCGCGTGCGGCGATTCCTCCGCGAGGTAATGCGCGCCCGGCAGCGGCCCGCCCGTCACGTCGTCGGCCACCGCGCGCCACAGCGCCAGCACATCGAAGTTGCGGCCGACGGCCCCGCGCTCGCCCCACATCGCGCGCACCGGCATGCGCAGGCGCTCGCCGGCCGCGCGGCCCGCTTCGTCATGCGCAAGATCGATCGTGGCCGAGGCGCGGTAGTCCTCGCAGATGCCCGTGGCCCACCCGGGCTGACGCGCGGCGCGCTCGTATTCCGCCATGGCCTCGTTGGAAAAGTGCGCCAGCCCGCCTGGCCGGCCGCCCATCACGGACCGCAGGTAGAAGACCGGATCGTGTTCGATCATCGTTTCAGGCACGGGGGCCGGCTGGATCAGCCAGAACCAATGGAAATAGGCCTGCGCAAAGGCGCGCGTCGTGCCTTCGTACATGTCCAGCGTGGGCGCGATGTCCAGCAGCATCATGCGGGCGACGGCCTCGGGATGGTCCAGCGCCAGCCGATGCGCGACCCGCGCGCCGCGGTCATGGGCCAGGATCTCGAAGCGGTCATGTCCCAGGCCGCGCATCAGCGCCACCATGTCCGCCGCCATGACCCGCTTGGAATGCTTGGCGTGATCGGCGCTGGCGGCGGGCTTGCCGCTGTCGCCATAGCCGCGCAGGTCCGCGGCCACGCAGGTGCGATGACGCGTCAGCTCGGGCCAGACGCGGTGCCAGATGGCGTGGGTCTGCGGATGCCCGTGCAAGAGCAGCAGCGGCGGACCCGAGCCGTCGATGCGGGCGGCGATCTCCACACCGTTGGCGGCAAAGCGCCGCACCGGCAGGTCGAAAAAGGCGGTCATCTGCGTCATCTCCTATCGTCGTGCCGCAACTGCCGCGTCAGGCGGCGTCCAGCCGGTCGCGCACCTGGCGCGCCACGTCCTTCATCCACGGAAAGCGCGCCCAATGGCGGGCTTCGAAACGCTCGACGTCCGGCAACTGCTGCAGCGTCGCGCCCACCATGTCCTGCCCCTGCGCGAACATGCTGCGATGCCGCGCCGGCAGGTCAAAGCGGGCCTGCCAGCCATCGGCGGCGCGCACCTGGCCGGCCATCACGTCGATGCCGACGCGGTTGGATCCGGCCGCCGGGGTATTGGACACCTTCGAGAGCAGCGCGTCGACCTCGGCGGGCGGCAGCGTCACCAAGAGCAATCCGTTGTTGAGCGCGTTGAAATAGAAGATTTCGCCAAAGCTGGACGCGATCACCGCCCGGATGCCGAACTGCTGCAAGCCCCAGACGGCGTGTTCACGGCTGGAGCCGCAGCCAAAGTTGGGGCCCGCCACCAGAATGCTGGCGCCAGCATAGGCCGGCTGGTTCAGCACGCAGTCCGGCCGCGGCGCGCCCTGCTCATCAAAGCGCAGGTCGTACAGCAGGCCCTTGTCCAGCCCGGCCTTGTCGATGATGCGCAGAAACTGCTTGGGCATGATCTGGTCGGTGTCCAGATTGGAATACGGCAGCGGCGCGGCCACGCCTTCGATCATTGCAGTCATTTGGCGTCTCCCCATGCGCGCACGTCGACGATACGGCCGGCCAGCGCGGCGGCGGCGGCCATGGCGGGACTCATCAGGTGCGTGCGCCCTGCCCGCCCCTGGCGTCCCTCGAAATTCCGGTTGGTGGTGGATGCGCAGCGCTCGCCCGGGCGCAGCACGTCGTCGTTCATCGCCAGGCACATCGAACAGCCGGGCTGGCGCCATTCGAAGCCCGCCGCGATCAGGTCGGCCGCCAGCCCCTCGGCTTCAGCCTGCGCGCGCACGGCGCCGGACCCCGGCACCACCATCGCGCGTACCCCCGCAGCCACCTTCCTGCCGCGCGCCAGACCCGCCACGACGCGCAGGTCCTCGATTCGGCCATTGGTACAGGAGCCGATGAACACCCGATCGATCGGCACGCCGGCGATCGGCTCGCCGGCGGCAAGGCCGATATAGTCCATCGCCTTCTCCAGCGCCAGCCGGGCCAGCGTGTCCGGCTCGTCGCGCGGATCCGGCACCGCGCCGTCCACGGCAATCGCCTGGTCCGGGCTCGTGCCCCACGTCACGAAGGGCGCAATGCGGCTCGCGTCGAACACGTGTTCCACATCGAAGTGCGCGCCGTCGTCCGAGCGCAGCGTGGCCCACCAGGCGCGCGCCTCGTCCAGCAACGCGCCGCGCAGCTGCGGCGCGTGCGCCGTGACGTAGGCGTCGGTGACGGCGTCCGGCGCGATCAGCGCGGCGCGCGCGCCGGCCTCGACCGTCATGTTGCACAGGGTCATGCGCGCTTCGGCGGACAGCGCGGCCACGGCTTCGCCGCAGAACTCCACTGCATGGCCGCGCGCGCCCTGCGCGCCGATGCGGTGCACGATGTAGATGACCAGATCCTTGGCCGACACATGGGCCGGCAGCGTGCCGTCGATGCGGATCCGCATGTTGCGCGCCACGCGGTACACCAGCGTCTGCGTCGCCAGGATGTGTTCGACTTCGCTCGTTCCGATGCCAAAGCCCAGGGCGCCCAGCGCGCCATACGTGGTGGTGTGGCTGTCGCCGCACAGCACCACCATGCCGGGCAGGATCATGCCGTGTTCCGGCGCGATGACGTGCTCGATGCCCTGCAGCGGATCGGTGGTGTCAAAGAGCGCGATGCGCTGTTCGTCGCAATTGCGCTTCAGGTTCAGCGCCTGGCGCGACGAGGCGTCATCGGCGATCACGCGCAGCGCGGACGGCACGGGATGCGTGGGGATGATGTGGTCCACCACCGCCATCTGCTGACCCGGCCGCAACACGCCCCGGCCGCGCGCGGCCAGGCCGCTGAAGGCTTGCGGGCTCGTGTACTCGTTCATGATGTGCAGGTCGACGTAGAGCAGCACGTGCTCGCCGTCGATCCGGGCCACCTCATGGCTGGCCACCAGTTTGTCGTATAGCGTCATGCCGGGCATGTCTGTGCTTCCTTGCTTGAAGAATGCGCCCGCGGCGCGCGCGGGCGGGTAATGCGCGTGAAACCTTGGAAGGCGATCAATTCGCCTCGATCCCGGCTTCCTTGACGATGCCGGACCAGCGCGTCATCTCCGCGGCCACCATCGCATCGGTCTTGTCCGGCGCCGTGATCAGGGGTTCGAAGCCCTCTTTCTGCATGCGCTGCGTCAGCGCGGCCGATTTCAGCGCCTGGCCAAGCTTGGCGTTCAGCGTGTCGATGACCGGCTGCGGCGTCCCGGCCGGCGCGCTGATGACGAACCAGGTGTTGAATTCGTAGCCGGGCAGGCCGGACTCGGCGATGGTCGGCACGTCGGGCAGCAGCGGCGAGCGCGCCGTGCCCGTCACCCCGAGCGCGCGCAGCTTCTTGCCATCGACCTGCGGCTTGGCCGCGGACAGCACCGGAAAGCTCATCTGCACCTGTCCGCTGATCGTGTCCAGCATGGCGGGACCGCCGCCCTTGTACGGCACGTGCATGATCTGCGTGTTGGAAACCGACTTGAACAACTCGGCCGCCATGTGGAACGTGCTGCCGGTGCCGGCCGACCCAAAGCTCAGGTCGTTGGCGGGGCGGGCGCGCACATAGGCCAGCAGTTCGCTCACCGACTGCACGGGCAACGCATTGGTGACCGTCAGCACATGCTGCGACGTGCCCACCGTGCCCACCGATCGCAGGTCCTTCGCGGTATCGAACGGCATGGTCTTGAAGAGCGCCGGATTGATGGCCAGCGACATGGTGTTGATGCCCAGCGTGTAGCCGTTGGGCTCGGCGCGCGCCACGGCCGTCATGCCGATGTTGCCGGACGCGCCGGCGCGGTTCTCCACGATCACGCTCTGCCCCAGTTCCTTGGCCCAGGCGTCGGAGATCAGGCGGGCCGCGATGTCCACGCTGCCGCCCGGCGCGAACGGCACGATCAGCGTCACCGCGCGCTCGGGAAAGGCGTTGCTGGCGGCGGCGGAATGGGCCCAACAGGATGCGGCAAGCGCGGCGCACAATGCACCGGCCAATCTGGCTGTCTTCATTTTTCGGGTCTCCTCGGTTGGCCGCGTGGGTGCGGCTCTGTATCGGTGAACCCAGTGTATAGACCTAGTCGGTTCTTATAATTCGGAGAAAAAATAAAGCTTTGTTAAATCGGATTTATAAATAGCCATGGATGCGCTCTCCGATCTCGCCTTCTTCTCTCTGGTGGTCAAACACGGCAACCTGTCCGCTACCGCCCGCGAGCTGGGGCTGACCCCGCCCGCGGTCAGCACGCGCCTGGCCAAGCTGGAGCAGCGCCTGGGAGTGCGCCTCTTGAACCGCACCACCCGCCGGGTCAGCGTGACGCAGGAAGGCGAGCTGTATCTTGCCGAGGGATCCCGCATCCTGGCAGACCTGCAGGCGCTGGAGCGATCGGTGTCCAGTGCGCGCGCCCAGCCCCAGGGGCTGCTGCGGCTGAACGCCACGTTCGGTTTCGGACGGGCCCACATCGTGCCGGCCGTCTCGGACTTTTGCCGGCAGTACCCCGATGTGGAAGTGCAGATGCGGCTGACCGACAGGCCGCTGAACCTGATCGAGGAAGGCTTTGACGTGGCCGTGCGGTTCGGCGACCTGCCCGATGCGCGGCTGACGGCACGCCGGATCGCGTCCAATCGGCGCCTGCTGTGCGCATCGCCCCGCTACCTGGAGACGCATGGCGAGCCGCGCACGCCCGGCGACCTGCAGCGCCACCGCTGCATCGTCGTGCGCGAGAACGACGTGGCCTACGGCACCTGGCGGCTGGAATCGGGCGCCCGCGCGGAAACCGTGAAGGTGCGCGGGCCGGTCAGTTCGAACGACGGCCAGAGCGCATTGGAATGGGCGCTGGACGGCCACGGCATCGTCATGCGCTCCGAATGGGAAACCGCGGCACACCTGCGCGAAGGCCGGCTGCGCGAGGTCCTGACGGACTGGCGCACCCCGCCCGCCGACATCCACGCCCTCTATCCGGAACGGCTGAACCTGCCGGCCAAGACGCTGGCCTTCGTCGACTTCCTGTCGCGGCGCTTTGCGCGCCGCGTGCGCGCGCCGGGCTCGGACGCCGCGGTGTGGTGAGCGCTCAGATCTCGTCGATGGGCGTGCGGGCGGCAGCGCCCGCGGGCGCGCTGTCCGCGTCGATGGCGTAGCGGTCGCGCGTGCGCACATAGAAGCTGGCGCCAAACCGCCCCACCGGAAAGTAGTCCTGCAGCCGCACGCGCCACGTTTCCGTGTCGATCAGCCCGTCACGCGCATGCAGCCAGCGGACCTGGCCGATGAAGATCTGGCGGCTGGCCGTCTCCAGGGTTTCAAAGAGCGTGCATTCGAACGCAACAGGCGCCTGCACGATGCGCGGCGGCGCCACACGGTGGCTGGGCGCGGCGTCCAGGCCCGCATGCGCCAGCTCGCTGACATCGGACGGCAGGCGGTCGCCGCAGCGGTGCATCTTTTCCGCCATGGCCTCGTCGGTCAGGTGGACCACGAATTCCTTGTCCCGCGCGATGTTGACCGCCGTGTCCTTCAGGCCGCCGTCTTCCAGGCGGTTGATGCTGACCATCACGATGGGCGGGTCCTCGCCCAGCATGTTGAACATGCTGAACGGCGCGGCGTTGACCACGCCTGTCTCGGACAGCGTGGTGATCAGCGCGATCGGCCGGGGCACGATCAAGCTGGCCATCAGCTTGTAGCGCTGGTATTCGGTGATAGCGTCGAAGTCGATTTCCATATCAGGCCAGTCCCAGCATCTGGGCAAGGGTTTGCGCGGGCTGCGGGCGCTCCAGGCTGATGCGCCGCTCCAGGTCCGCAAGGTGGTTGTCGTTGATCCGCACGGCTTCGGCCACGTCGCCGCGCTCCAGCATGTCCACGATCAGCACGTGCTCGCCGTGTTCGCACGCGGCATTGCCCGGCGGCTCGTACAGCGCCACGATGAGCGAACAGCGCGACACCAGCTCAGCCAGGTAGCCGTGCAGGATGGTGTTGCCGGACAGTTCGCCCAGCCGGACGTGAAAGGCGCTGGCCTGCCGCGCCCAGGCCGGTTGTCCGGCTCGATGCAGCAGCGCGTGCTCGTCGCGCAGCTGCCGGCGCAGCGAGGCGTAGTCGGCGCGCGTGGCGCGGGCCGCGGCCAGCGGCAACAGCGCGGCCTCCAGCGCGCGGCGCGCCTGGAAGATCTGGCGGGTGTCTTCCGGCGTGGGTTCGGCCACCACCGCGCCGCGGTTGTGATGCAGGTCCACCACATGCTCGTGCGCCAGCCGCTGCAGCGCCTTGCGGGCCACCGACCGCGACACGCCGAACAGTTCGCAGATCGCGGCTTCGGGCAGCTTGGTGCCGGGCGTGAGCCGCTGGCTCATCACGCTTTCGTAGACCGCTTCGCAGATGCGGCGCTCCATGTCGGCGTCGGGCAGGACGTCATCGTCCGCGGCGGGCTTGGCGGACTTGGACCGCGCGGTGGCGGAACTGTTGGGTTTGGCGGCGCTTTTGGTGGACATGCGGGACTCGGTTCAACAAGGGAAACACATCAAGGCGGCGGGACAGCGCCTAGTCGATCACGCCCGGCGGCAGGCTGTCCACGTGCCGGCAGATCTCGCCCGGCGTGGTGAACCAGATCTCGCCCCGGTCGCGGGCGGCGGCCAGCGGCGCCAGCGCGCGCCGCAGGTGACGCAGCCGGTACGGCTGGCCGACGATGTACGGATGCAGCGCGATGCCCATGACCAGCGGCTGGCGGACCGCCTGCGCGCGCATTTCCTCGAACTGGTCAAGGATCATATCGGCAAAATCGCGCGCGTCCATCTTGCGGCCCATGATCATCGGAATGTCATTGAGCTCCTGCGGATACGGAATCGCCCACAGGTCGCCCGCGCGGGTGCGCATGCGCATCGGCTGGTCGTCATGGCACCAGTTCAGCGTGTACCGGTAGCCCGCCTCGGCCAGCAGGTCGGGCGTCGCGTGGCTCTCGGAGATCCAGGGCGACAGCCAGCCGGCCGGCTCGCTGCCCGCATGCCGCAGGATGCGGTCGCGGCAATGCGCAAGCAGCGCGCGCTCCTCGGCTTCGGGCAGCCCGCCCTGCCGGTGCGCGTTGCTGTACCCGTGGCCGATCAGCTCGTCGCCGCGCGCAAGAAAGGCATCCACCAGTTCCGGGCAGTGCTCGTACAGCGCGGTATTGATCAGCACGCCGGCCGGCAGGCGCAGTTCGTCGAACAGTTCCAGACAGCGCCAGGCCCCCACGCGGTTGCCGTATTCGCGCCAGGCGTAATTCAGGACGTCCGGATGCGGCGACGGCGGGCCCAGTTCGGCGCCCAGCCCCTCTCCGAAGGCGAAGTGCTCGATGTTGAACCCCAGGTACACGGCCAGGCGCGCGCCGTTGGGCCACGAATAATCGGCGCGGCCGGCGATGCCGCGATACGGAAAGCGGCCGTGGCAGGCGAGGGGTTGCGGCGTCCATGGGGATTGATCGTCGCGCCCCGGTTTAGTGCTTTGAAGCGAGGATGGATTCATTTTGGTGCAAATCCTGAAGCATGATTGTGAACAAAATTGCTGCGGTTTTGGCGACAAAATCCTGGCATCGGTGTGCACAAACCCCGTCTGCGCCGCCCGCGCCCTCCGGCGGCGGGGCGAAGTCGGCATACGGCAGGCGGCGCGGAACAGGTGGCATGGATCTTGCATGAGGGAACGAAGCAGCACTTAACCCCATGCAAGATTCATTCCACTTTTTCAGGAGTGTCCCGATGACCCCGACCCGTCGTTCCTTCATGCGCCGCGCGACCGCCGCCGCCCTTTTCGCCGCGGGCCTGGCCACGCAGCCGGCGCTGGCCGCGGACCCGATCAAGATCGGCCTGATCACCGCGCTGTCCGGGGAGTCGGCGCGCGCGGGCGAAGCGCTCACGCGCGGCATGACGGTCGCCATCGACGAGATCAACGCACGCGGCGGCCTTCTGGGCGGCCGCCAGGTCGTGCTGGTGCGCCGTGACGACGAAGGCAATCCCGCCAAGGGCATGGCCGCCGCGCGCGAGCTGATCTACAAGGAAAAGGTTGCCGTGCTGTTTGGCGGCCTGGACACGCCGGTCTCCATGGCCATCGTGCCCATCGTGAACCAGGAAAAAGTGCCGTTCATGGGCCCGTGGGCCGCCGGCACCGCCATCACGCAGAACAAGGGCAACCCCAACTTCGTGTTCCGCGTGTCCGCAATGGACGAGATCGTCGATAGCGCGATGGTGCAATACGCGCAAAAGACGTTCCAGAGCGCCAAGCCCGGCATGATCCTGGTGAACAACCCGTGGGGCGAGTCCAACGAAAAAGGCCTGAATGCCGCGCTGGCCGCGGCCAAGGTCACGCCCGCCGGCGTCGAGAAATTCCAGCCCAATGACCTGGACATCGTGCCGCAACTGAGCCGCCTGAAGGCCGCCGGCGCCGACACGCTGTTCCTAGTGGGCAACGTGGGCCCGTCGGCGCAGGTGGTGAAGTCGCTGGACCGCATGGGCTGGAAGGTGCCGGTCGTTTCGCACTGGGGCCCTGCCGGCGGCCGCTTCACGGAGCTGGCCGGTCCCAACGCCAAGAACGTGCACTTCGTGCAGACCTACAGCTTTTTCGGCAAGCAGGGACCGGTGGGCGAGAAGGTGATGCAGGCGCTCAAGGCCAAGTATTCCGACATCAAGGGACCGCAGGACATCACGCCCGCCGTGGGTGTGGCCAACGCCTACGACGGCATGCAGCTGGCCGCGCTGGCTATCGCGCAGGCCGGTTCCACCGACGGCGACGCGGTGCGCCAGGGCTTCTACAAGATCGGCAAGTACGAAGGCCTGATCAAGACGTACGAGCAGCCCTTCACGCCGGCCACGCACGACGCGCTGCGCCAGGACGACTACGTCTGGACGCACTTCATCGACAACCGCATCCTGCCCGTCAAGGGCACGCAGTAACGCGGCCGGACCACGCGGGAGACGCGCATGTTGTTGATGTCCGCCATCGTCAGCGGCCTGGGCCTGGGAAGCATGTACGGCCTGATGGCCCTGGGCTTTTACCTGACCTACGCCGTGTCCGGCACGGTGAATTTCGCCCAGGGCAGCTCCATGATGCTGGGCGCCGTGCTGACCTACACGTTCGCCCAGACGCTGGGCTGGCCGCTGGCCATCGCGCTGGTGTTCGCGCTGGCGCTGTGCGCGCTCTACGGCCTGGTCGTGGAACGGCTGGCGGTCAGGCCGTTTGCCAGCCGCGGCTCGAACGCGTGGCTCATGTCCACCGTGGCGCTGGGCATCGTGCTGGACAACGTGGTCATGTTCACGTTCGGCAAGGAGCCGCGCAGCCTGCCGTCGCCGCTGGCGCAAGCGCCGCTTGAAATCGGCGGACTGGGGCTGGGCATCTACCCGCTGCAGTTGCTGATTCCGGTGGTGGGGCTGGCGTTGGCGGCGGCACTGCACACCTTGTCGCGTCGCACCCGTTGGGGCGTGGCGCTGCTTGCCGTGGTGCAGAACCCGAACGCCGCGCGGCTCATGGGCATCCCCGTGCGCCACGCCATCATGGCCGCCTTCGCGGTATCCACGCTGTTCGCGGGCGTGGCCGGCGCGCTGGTCGCGCCGCTCTTTAACGTGACGGCGGACATGGGCACGCTGTTCGGGCTGAAGGCCTACGTGGTCGCCATCCTGGGCGGCATCACCAGCGCGTGGGGCGTGATGATCGCGGGCCTCCTGTTCGGCGTGGTCGAAGCGCTGATCACCGTGGCGCTGGGGTCGGGATACACGCAGATCATCAGCTTCACGCTGGTGATCGTCATGTTGGCCGTGCTGCCCAATGGCCTGTTCGGGCGCGCCGATGTGAGGAAGGTGTGATGAACACGCAATCCGCAACGCGCTGGCTGCCGCCGGCGCTGTACGCCCTGCTGGCCGCGGTGGCCCTGATGCTGGCGGCCACCGTCAACGGCTACTACGTCTTCGTGCTGGGCAACGTGGCGCTGCTGGCGCTGGCCGGCATCGGGCTGAACGTGCTGCTGGGCCTGACCGGCCAGATGTCGTTCGGCCACGCGGGCTTTTACGCCATCGGCGCCTACACGGTCGCCATCCTGACCGGCCAGGCCGGGTGGAGCTTCTGGCTGGCGTGGCCGGCCGCCGCGCTGGTGTGCGCCGCGTTCGGCCTGCTGCTCGCGGTGCCGGCGCTGCGCGTGAAAGGCCCTTATCTGGCGATGATCACGATTGCCTTCGGCTTCATCGTGGAGCACGCGCTGATCGAGGGCGGCGCCCTCACCGGCGGCCAGAACGGCCTGATGGGCATCGTGCAGCCCGCCATCGGCAGCCTGGGCGGCGACCGCGGCGTGGCCATGCTGGCCATCGTGGCGGTGTTTGCCGCGCTGATCGGTTATGCGCTGCTGTCGCGCGGCACGTGGGGCGCGGCCATGCGCGCGGTCAAGGACAGCGAGACGGCCAGCGAATCGATCGGCATCAATCCGCTGGCGGTCAAGGCGGTGGCCTTCATGGTGTCGGCCGCCGTGGTCGGGCTGGCGGGCGGCCTGTATGCGCCGCTGACCGGCATGATCACGCCGCACAACTTCAACTTCATGCAGTCCATCCTGTTCGTGCTGGCGGTGACGATCGGCGGCGCGGGCTCGCTGGCCGGACCGCTGCTTGGCGCGGTGGTGGTGGGCCTGCTGCCGGAAATGCTGTCCAGCCTGGAGGAATACCGCCTGCTGTTCTTTGGCGCCTTCCTGCTGGTGGTGCTGTGGGCCGCACCCGAAGGCGCCGCCGGACTGCTGGCGCGCTGGCGCCGGCGCGCGCAGGCGCAGGGTCTGGCGCCCCGCCACGGCGCCATGCCCACGTCCGCGCGGTCGCGCCGCACGCTGCATGCCGACGCGCTCACCATGACCTTCGGCGGCGTGCGCGCGGTGCAGGCGGTGTCCTTCACCGTGCCGCCCGGCGCCGTGACCGCGCTGATCGGCCCCAACGGCGCGGGCAAGTCCACCGTCATCAATATGCTGAGCGGCTACTACCAGCCGACCAGCGGCAACGTGAAGCTGGGCGATGCGCCGCTGGCCGCGCTGGCGGCCCACCGCGTGGCGCGCAGCGGCATCGCCCGCACCTACCAGACCTCGCAGCTCTTTGACACGTTGAGCGTCGAGGACAACGTCGCGCTGGGCATGTTGCGGGGCCGCCTGGGCGGGCTGCTGGCCTCGCACCGATACGTGGCGGCCGACGTGCGCGAACGCGCGCGCGCCCTGCTCGCGTTCTGCGGCTACGAAGGCGCGCTGGACATCGCCGCGGCCGACCTGCCGCACGTGGACCGGCGGCTGGTGGAAATTGCGCGGGCGCTGGCCACCGACGCCGACGTGCTGCTGATGGACGAACCCGCGGCGGGCCTCTCGCGCGAGGACAAGACGCGGCTGGCCGGACTGCTGCGGCGCATCGCCGACGCGGGCGCGGGCGTGCTGCTGGTCGAGCACGACATGACGCTGGTGATGGGCGTGTCCGATCACATCGTGGCGATCGACGCCGGGCGCGAACTGGCGCAGGGCAGCGTTGCCGAGATCCAGCAATCCCCCGAAGTAAGGCAAGCCTACCTGGGCGACGAGGCGGCCCGCCGTGCGCCGGCCGCGCGGCAAAGGCCGGCGGGCGAGTCGCTGCCGCCCGAGGTGCTGGGCGTGGGCAACCTGACGACCGGGTACGGCGCCAACCCCGTGCTGCACGGCATCGATCTGCAAGTCAGGCAAGGCGAAATGGTGGCGCTGCTGGGCGCGAACGGCGCGGGCAAATCCACGCTGATGCGCACGCTGGCCGGGCTGCACCGGCCGGCGCAGGGCGGTATGCACCTGCAGGGCCAGGAGCTGCACGCCCTGGCCGCGGACCGCATCGTCGCGCGCGGCCTGGTGCTGGTGCCCGAAGGCCGCCAGGTATTTCCCGGGCTGAGCGTGCTGGACAACATCCGCCTGGGCGCCTTCCTGCATCCGGAGGACCGCGAGGCGCGCGTCGAGGAAATGCTGACGCGCTTTCCGCGCCTGCGCGAACGGCTGCACCAGCGCGCGGGGCTGCTGTCCGGCGGCGAGCAGCAGATGCTGGCGATTGCGCGCGGCCTGATGGCCAAGCCCGTGATCCTGCTGCTGGACGAGCCGTCGCTGGGCCTGGCGCCCAAGATCATTGACGAGCTGTTCGAGGCGCTGGACCGGCTGCGCAAGGAATCGATGACGATCCTGCTGGTGGATCAGATGGCCGCGCTGGCGCTGTCGCTGGCCGACCGCGCGTACGTGCTGGAATCCGGCCGGGTCGCGGCGCACGGCGCCGCGGCCGACATCGCGCAGGACGGCGCGCTGGCCCGCGCGTACCTCGGCGCCTGACCGGCGGGACGGCGGCAAGGCGGCTGCCGTCTACCCGTCAGGCCGCGTCCGGATCCAGCCGCGCCCCCGCGCGCACAATGCCGCAACGCTTGTGCGCGCGCATCACCACGCCCACCTCGCTGTTCAGCACCCCGTCCAGTTCACCCAGCCGGCGCGTCACCACGTCCCACAGATGCAGGCTGTCGCGGCACAGCACGTGCCAGAACAACTGCGAGGCGCCGCTGGTGCCGAACAGGCAGCGCGTGTTGGGGTCCAGCGCCAGATGCGCGGCCAGCGCGTCGACCGCCTTCGGCCGCACCTGCACGGAAATCACCGCCTCCACCGGAAAGCCCACCAGCGCCGGCTCGACTTCGACGCGAAAGCTCAGTGCGCGGCGCTCCACCAGGTTCTGCAGCAGGCGATGCGCGGTCGGTTCGCTGACGCCGGAGCGCTCGGCCAATTCGGCCAGGCTGGCGCGCCCGTCGCGCATCAGGTGCGACACCATACGCTGCTCGGGATCCGTCAACGCCGCGGGCGGCGACAGCCGCGGCGCGTCCGCATCGCCGCCGGCCTGCGGCTGGATGCGCCACTGGCCCGCGCGCCGGAATGGCCGCAGCACGAGCCGCGCCTCCACGTGTTCGACGCCATCGATGGACGGCAGCACGCGGGTCACCACATCCGGCATGTCAGCCGCGTCGGCAAGCGTCAGCTCGGCCATCAGGTCGGCCGATCCGGCCAGCGTCACGACGAGCTGGCTGATGTCCAGCCGCGCCAGGCGCTCGGCCACGTCCGGCACGCGACCCGAGCGGCAGCGCACCCACGCGTGCAGCACCATGCCACGCCCGGTGGCCAGCGGATCCGGCTCCGCGATGACGCGCAGCGCGTCCGCGTCCATCAGGCGCTTGATGCGCCGCGCCACGGTCCGCTCTGCAATGCCGGTTGCCGCGCCCAGCTCCCGCCAGGAGGCCCGAGGCTGCGCCTGCAGCGCGACGAGGCACGCGAGATCCGTCTCGTCCAACGCGCCGATTAGGGAATTACCCTTACTTGACGTGACCATATTCATTAATCTAACGTTCGCGCATTGATAAAAACACAAATTTTATTGGTCTATTTGACCAAAAAATAAAACCCACTTTGAGGACGTCATGAGCAGCACATCCGCAACCTTGCGTCAGGCGCAAGGGGCAAGCGCCCCGCCCGTTTCGCGCGGCCGCACGATTCTGGCCGGTAGTGTAGGCAATGCGGTGGAATGGTTCGATTGGACCATCTACGCGTCGTTCGCCATCTTCTTTTCCAGCCAGTTCTTTCCGCCGGGCAACGAAACCACCGCCCTGCTCGCGACGTTCGGCATCTTTGCGGTGGGCTTTTTCATGCGTCCCGTCGGCGGCTGGGTGCTGGGTATCTTTTCGGACCGCTATGGCCGCAAGGCCGCGCTGGGACTGACGATCCTCATGATGGCGGGCGGCTCGCTCATCATCGCCATCACGCCCACCTACGCCACCATCGGCATTGCCGCCCCCCTGCTGCTGACCGCCGCGCGCCTGCTGCAAGGCCTGTCGCTGGGCGGAGAGTATGCCTCGGCCACGACCTTTCTGGCGGAAATGGCGCCGCCCAACAAGCGCGGCTTCTACTCCAGTTTCGTGTTCTTCAGCGCCGCGGTCGGCATCCTGGCCGCCTCGGCCGTGGGCTGGATCCTCACCACCGTTCTCACCAAGGCCGACATGGCCGAGTGGGGCTGGCGCATCCCGTTCATGCTGGGCGCGCTGGGCGGCCTGGCAGGCATGTGGATCCGTCGCGCCATCCCGGAAACCGAAGCGTTCTCGCACGCCAAGAAGGCCGGCGTTGAAAAGCAGCCGCTGCGCACGCTGCTGCGCGACCACCCGCGCGAAGTGCTGCGCATCGTCGGCTTCTCGGTCCTGACCACGTTCGCGTTCTACATCTTCGTGGCCTACGTGCCCACCTATGCCATCCGGCAGGTCGGCGCCGATCCCAAGACCGCGTTCGCGGCCAACACCGTCGCGCTGATCGTGTTCATGCTGGTGCAGCCGCTGTTCGGCATGCTGTCCGACCGCATCGGCCGCAAGCCGCAGCTCATCTTCTTTGCCGCGGGCTACCTGATCTTCTTCTACCCGATCATGACCACGCTCGGGCCGTCGTTCGGTTCGATCCTGGCGGTCGAGCTGTTCGGGCTGGTGCTGTACGCCATGTACACCGCGATTGCGCCCGCCATCATGTCCGAACAGTTTCCCACCAGCGTGCGCGCCGTCGGCATCGGCACGCCGTACAACCTGGTCGTCGCGCTGCTGGGCGGCACCACGCCCTACCTGCTGACCTGGCTGCAAAGCAAGGGCATGGAGCGCTGGTTCTTCTATTACGTGCTGGCTGGCGCCGTGATCACGCTGATCACCTTCATCCGCATGCCCGAGACGAAGGGCCAGGTCCTGAAATAGGCCGTCCTCTTCTCGCGCCCTTCCCACACATCGCTTTCCGGTCCCGCCGCGGACCGGAAGGCTTTTTCCTTTTCGATGAGACTCATGCCCGCCCAAGACATCGACCTGCATTTCCAGGATGCGCGCCAGCTTGCCCGCGCCATCCGCGAGCGCAAGCTGCGTTCGCGCGATCTCACCCTGCATTTCCTTGACCGGATCGAACGCGGCGGGGCGCTGGCGGCCTACAGCGTGGTCACGGCCGAGCGCGCGCTGGCGCAGGCCGAAGCGGCGGACCGGCTGCTGGACGCTGGTATTTGCGCTGGTCCCCTGCATGGCGTGCCCGTCGCGGTCAAGGACAGCGTGCAGTGGGAAGGCACCGTCGTCAGCGGCGGCTCTCAGGCGCGTGCAGGCGTCGTCAGCACCGAGACCGCCGCCGCGGCACGCGGACTGGCGGCAGCGGGCATGGTGATCCTGGGCAAGACGCGCATGACGGAATTCGCGTTCGGCCTGTCGGGACAGAACCCGACGCAGGGCACCGCCCGCAATCCGTGGGACGCCAACGTGGCGCGCGCGCCCGGCGGTTCGTCCAGCGGCGCGGGCGTGGCCGTGGCCGCGGGCCTGGCCCCGATCGCGCTGGGCGGCGACACGGGCGGCTCCGTGCGCGCGCCGGCGGCGCTGAACGGCGTGGTGGGCTACAAGCCGTCCTCCGGTCTCATCAGCCGGGCCGGCTGCCTGCCGCTGTCCGAGACGCTGGACGTGCTGGGCCCGATCGCGCGCACCGTCGCCGACGCGCGCCTGCTTACGCAACTGCTGGCCGCGCCGGACGTCGATGACGCCGCCACGCTTGCGCTGCCCGCCACCTGCTTCACCAGCCTGCGGCACAGCGCCCCCCGCAAGCCCGGCGCCGTCGCCGTGCTGGCGCCGCAGTCCTGGCCCGCCCCGCTTACCGACGAGGCGCTGCAAGCCTGGCACGCGGCGCAGCAACGCCTGGCGCAGGCCGGCTATACGCCCACCGCCTGGCATCCGCCCGCGTCGCTGTCCTTTGCCCGCATGGCCGACGACAACTCGCTGGTGCTGGCCTACGAGGCCTATCGCCATTTCGGCGCGCTGGCCGAAGACCTGTCGCAACCGTTGTGGGACGTGGTGCGCGCGCGCATCGCCGCCGGCGGCCGGATCACGCAGGCCAGCTACGAGGCCGCGCTGTCGCGCCGCCAGGCCGACATAGCGGCCTTCGGACAGGCCATGCAGGGCATCGACGCCTTGCTCATGCCCGCGATCGATCAGGCCGCGCAGGCGCTGGACGCGCAGGACACCCGCCACGCCGGCCTGGGCAAGCTGCTGCGCCCGGCCAACTTCCTGGGTGCGGCGGCGATCGCACTGCCGTCAGGCCTGGACGCGCAGGGCTTGCCGTGCGCCGTGCAATTGCTGGCGCCCGCGGGCGCCGATGCCGCGCTGCTCGATTGCGCGGCGGCGCTGGAGGCCGTGCTGTCGCCCGTGCCGCGGCATCCGGACCTGTCGGCCTGGGGACTCTGAAAAAGAAAAAGCGCCCGATCGGATCGGGCGCTTTTTTCAACCGGGGTAGCGGTTCGCGTCAGGCGGACTTCTTCAGTTCCTGGACCTTGTCCGTGGCTTCCCACGAGAACTCGGGCTCGGAGCGGCCGAAGTGGCCGTAGGCGGCGGTCTTGGTGTAGATCGGGCGCAGCAGGTCCAGCATGTTCACGATGCCCTTCGGACGCAGGTCGAAGTGCTCGCGCACCAGTTTGGCGATCTGGTCGTCGGGGATGACGCCCGTGCCTTCCGTGTAGACGGTGATGTTGATCGGTTCGGCCACGCCGATGGCGTAGCTGACCTGCACCTGGCACTGGCGCGCCAGACCGGCGGCCACGATGTTCTTGGCCACGTAGCGGGCGGCGTAGGCGGCCGAACGGTCGACCTTGGACGGATCCTTGCCCGAGAACGCGCCGCCGCCGTGCGGGCAAGCGCCGCCGTACGTGTCGACGATGATCTTGCGGCCGGTCAGGCCGCAATCGCCTTGCGGGCCGCCGATGACGAAGCGGCCGGTCGGGTTGACCAGGAACTTGGTCTTGGGCGTGATCAGGCCTTCGGGGAAGCTGGGCTTGATGATGTCTTCGATGACCGCTTCGCGGATGGTCTCTTGCGAGACTTCCGGCGCATGCTGGGTCGACAGCACGACGGTGTCGACTTCGGCGGGACGGCCGTCGACATAGCGGAACGTGACCTGCGACTTGGCGTCCGGACGCAGCCAGCCAAGGCGGCCGTCCTTGCGCAGTTCGCTCTGGCGCTGCACCAGGCGGTGCGCGTACCAGATCGGGGCAGGCATCAGGTCGGGGGTTTCGTCGCAGGCGTAGCCGAACATCAGGCCTTGGTCGCCCGCGCCCTGGTTCAGGTAGTCTTCCGAGCTGCGGTCCACGCCCTGCGCGATGTCGGGCGACTGCTTGTCGTAGGCGACCAGCACCGCGCAACCCTTGTAGTCGATGCCGTACTCGGTGTTGTCATAGCCGATGCGGCGGATCGTGTCGCGCGCGACCTGGATGTAGTCGACGTTGGCGGTGGTGGTGATTTCGCCAGCCAGCACGACAAGGCCCGTGTTGCACAGCGTTTCGGCTGCGACACGCGCGTTCGGGTCTTGCGTGAAGATGGCGTCGAGGATCGAATCGGAGATCTGATCGGCAACCTTGTCGGGGTGCCCTTCGGAGACGGATTCGGAAGTGAAAAGAAAATCGTTGTTGGCCACAGATGCGTCCTTAGTGTCCGGTCTTGCCGGCGCATAGGTTCTCGAGGCGCGTTGCACCCCGGTCTGCATGACAATGCCAACTGGGCGCGACGCTTTAGCGGATTTGGCACGGGCCGCGCTAAGCGCTTTACCCTTGCCGTCGCCCCGCAAGTTGTCGGTTAACTCCGCGACTGGGCGCATTTTAAGCGAAAATGCCGTTCTTATGCTTGCGGCCGGGGTGTATCCATATGCCTCGATCAGCGGTAATACCCTGCCCGATTTCAACCTTTTGAAGCATGTTGCTGCCCCTGTTCCGACTTTTTGCCGCCCTGCCGCTCCCCGTCGCGCATGCGATCGGGCGGTTCGCGGGGCGCGCCATCTACGCCTTGCCGGGCAAGTACCGGCGGCGCCTGCAGGCCAATGCGGCGCAGGCCGGCTACCCCGGCGCGGCGTTCGCGCGGCGCGCGGCAGCCGAAGCCGGCGCGATGATCCTGGAAAATCCCCGCGTCTGGTTCCGCAACCAGGAGAGCCTGGCGCAGGT
Organism: Achromobacter mucicolens; assembly: GCF_902859725.1. Classification (GTDB taxonomy): domain Bacteria; phylum Pseudomonadota; class Gammaproteobacteria; order Burkholderiales; family Burkholderiaceae_B; genus Achromobacter; species Achromobacter mucicolens. The sequence continues at coordinate 24,063 of NZ_CADIJP010000022.1, forward strand.
GATCTCGGACGATGACGACGTCGTCGCCGCCGCCCGCGCCGAAAACCGGGGCATCCTCTTTCTGACCCCCCACCTGGGCTGCTTCGAGATCACCGCCCGCTATCTGGCCCGCCAGATGCCCATGACGGTGATGTTCCGCCCCCCGCGCAAGCAAGCGCTGGCGCCGCTGCTGGAAACGGCGCGCAACAGCTCGGCCGTCAATGCGGTGCCCGCCAACATGCAGGGCGTGCGGGAATTCGTGCGCGCGTTGCGCCGCGGCGAATCCGTCGGCATGCTGCCCGATCAAGCCCCCAGCGTGGGCGACGGCGTGTGGGTGCCCTTCTTCGGACGCCTGGCCTACACCATGACGCTGCCCGGCAAGCTCGCGTCGCAGACCAATGTCCCCATCATCCTCACTGCCGGCGAACGCCTGCCCAAGGGCCGCGGCTGGCGCATCCATTACGTCCGGGTGCCCGAGCCGCTGCCGGCCGAGCCCGAGGCCCAGGCCGCGCTCATCAACGCCGCGATGGAAACGCTGATCCGCCGCTGCCCCGACCAGTACCTCTGGAGCTACAACCGCTACAAGACCCCGCGCGGCGCCACGCCGGCGCCCGGCGCCGAACCGCCGCCCCCGGCCGCCTGAACCTTTCAGCCGATCCCGCCGCCCGGTCTCATTCCGCATCCATGAACGATAAAAAAACGCGCACGCTGGTCTCCCTGCTGAAATGGTTCGGCCGCATCAAGCCGTCGACACGCCTGCGCATCGGCGCCGTGCTGGGCTGGCTGGCGCCCCGGCTGGCCAAGTCGCGCGCACGCATCGTGCGCCGCAACCTGGAACTGTGCTTTCCCGACCAGCCCGAGGCCGTGCGCGAAGAATGGGTGGCCGACCACTTCCGCGCGCTGGCGCAGTCCATCGTCGACCGCGGCGTGCTCTGGTACGGCACGCCCGACGCCATCAAGGACATGGTCACGCAGACGGGCGCCGACCGCATCAATGCGCTGACCGCCGAAGGCCGCGCCGTCATCCTGCTCGCGCCGCACTTCATTGCGCTGGACGCGGCCGCCACCCGCCTCACCATGGAAGTGCCCAGCGCGGCCACCATGTACACGCCGCAAAGCGATCCGCACATTGACGCCGTCGTGGCCGCCGGGCGGGCGCGCTTCAATGAAGTGTTCCTCGTCAGCCGCAAGGACGGCGTGCGCGACCTGATCCGGCATCTGCGCGCGCCCCGCCCCGTCTACTACCTGCCCGACATGGACTTCGGCCGGCAGGGTTCGGTCTTCGTGCCGTTCTTCGGCGTGCCCGCCGCCACGCTGCTCGCCACGGCCCAACTTGCCCAGAAATGGAACGCCGCGGTCCTGCCGATCGTGGGATTCTGGAATCCGGACACCGGCAAGTACCACGTCGACGTGCTGCCGCCGCTTGAAGACTTCCCCGGCAGCGACAGCCTGGAAGCGGCCACCGCGCGCCTGAACCGCGAGCTCGAAAGCTGGGTGCGGCGCTGCCCCAGCCAGTATTACTGGGTCCATCGCCGCTTCAAGACGCGCCCTGAAGGCGAGCCCAAGCTGTACTGACCGCAGTCGCTCGCCGCGCCGCGAGAATGGGCGATAATCCCGTGATGAACTGGAACTTCACCAAAATGCACGGCGCGGGCAACGATTTCGTTGTGCTCGATGGCGTTCGCCAAACCATCGAGATGACGCCCGAGCGCGCGCGCGCTCTCGGCGACCGCCACTTCGGCATCGGCGCCGACCAGATCCTGCTGGTCGAGCGCGCCACGCGGCCGGACGCCGACTTCCGCTATCGCATTTTCAATTCCGACGGCAGCGAGGTCGAACACTGCGGCAACGGCGCCCGCTGCTTCGTGCGCTTCGTGCACGAGCAAGGCCTGTCCGACCGCAACCCGTTGCGCGCGGAAATCGCCACGGGCATCCTGGTCCTGGACGAAGGCGACGACGAGCAGGTCACCGTCGAAATGGGCAGTACCCGCTTCGACCCGGCCGCGCTGCCCTTTGACACCGCCGGCCTGCCTTCGGCCACGCAGGGCCAGGACACCGTCTGGGAACTGGACCTGAACGCGCCCGCCGGCCTGCCGCGCGTGGTCGCCGTGTCGGCGGTTGCCATCTCCAATCCGCACGCCGTGCAGGTCGTCGAGAACGTCGACACCGCACCCGTCGCCGTGTTGGGTCCGCTGATCGAAACCCATCCGCGCTTTGCCCGCCGCGTCAACGCCGGCTTCATGCAGGTTGTTGACCGCCACAACATCCGCCTGCGCGTCTTCGAACGCGGCGCTGGCGAAACGCTGGCCTGCGGCACGGGCGCCTGCGCCGCGGTCGCGGCCGGCATCCGCCGCGGCCTGCTCGAATCGCCCGTGCGCGTGCAAACGCGCGGCGGTGTGCTGACCGTCGCCTGGAATGGCGAACAACTGCGCATGACCGGCCCGGCCGAATCCGTCTTCACGGGCCAGGTCGACATCGACAAGCTCGTCTTCTCCATGGCGCTGAACCGATAACTCTATGACCGATACCGCTTTCACCGCCCAGGACATCGCAGCCTTTCTGCAAGAAAACCCCGGTTTCTTCGACGAACACGCCGACGTCTTCGCCACTCTGCAGGTACCGCACCCTCACGGGTCGCGCGCCATCTCGCTGGGCGAACGCCAGATCCTCACGCTGCGCGAGCGCACCCGCGAACTGGAATGGCGCCTGAATGAACTGGTGCGCAACGCCTCCGCCAACGAGACCATCGGTTCGCACGTGGCCAAGTGGTGCTGCCGCCTGTTGTCCGAATGCGATCCGCAACTGGTGCCCGGCGAGATCGCGCTGGGCCTGGCCGAGCAATTCGAACTGAACCACGTGGCGCTGCGCCTGTGGAACCTGTCCGAATTGCCCAATCAAGGCTACGGCGAGCCCGTCTCCGAAGACGTGCGCACTTTCACCGACAGCCTGAAGACGCCTTATGTCGGCACCGACACTGCCTTCGAAGCGGTGGCCTGGCTGGACGCCAAGCCCAAGTCGCTGGCACTGGTGCCCCTGCGCCTGGAAGCTGACGGCCCGGCCGTGGGCCTCTTGGTGCTGGGCTCCGACGACCCCGAACGTTTCACGCCCGAAATGGGCACGACGTTCCTGGAGTCGATCGCCCAGCTCGCGTCGGCCGCGCTGCATCGGCTGAATCCGGCCTCGCCCAAGGCGTAAGGCTGCCGGGGCGGACAAGGACAACGCGATGCGCGACACCGAGCCGAACGCCAATCCGCCCGCCCTGCCCGATCCGATGAGCGCCTGGCTGCGCCATCTGGAGACCAACCGCCGGTACTCGCCCCATACCTTGGATGGCTACCGGCGCGAACTGCACTTTTTGCGCGAACTCGCCGACAAGGCCGGCCTGCCGCTGGACAAGCTCGGCAACGGCCACATCCGCCAATTCGTGGCGCGCCTGCATGCGCAGGGCCGCGGCCCGCGCAGTCTGGCGCGCACGCTGGCGGCCTGGCGCGGCTTTTACCAATGGTGGGCGCCGGCCGCCGACCTGGCCGGCAATCCCGTCGCCGGCGTGCGCGCCCCCAAGGCGCCCCGCGGCCTGCCCAAGGCGCTGTCGGTCGAGCAGACCCAGGCCCTCCTGGACAACGCGCCGGCCCAGGTCGCCACCGAACCGGCCGCCCTGCGCGACCAAGCCATGTTCGAACTCCTGTATTCCAGCGGATTGCGTCTGTCGGAGCTGGTGGGATTGGACCTGCGCTACACGCGCACCGCCGACTACGAGTCGCGCGGCTGGCTGAATCCGGACGAGGCCGAGGTCGTGGTGCTGGGCAAGGGCGGCAAGCGCCGCTCGGTGCCGGTGGGCCAGCAGGCCTTGGCTGCGCTGCGCAAGTGGATCGAGGTGCGCCCGCAGCTCGCGCCGCCTTCGCCGCTGCCCGAAGACGCCGCCGCGCTGTTTCTGGGCGCGCGCGGACGCCGAATTTCGCCGCGCGTGGTGCAGTTGCAGCTCGCACGCATCGCGCAGACGGCCGGGGTGCCCACGCATGTGCATCCTCACGTCTTGCGCCACAGTTTTGCCAGCCACGTCTTGCAGTCCGCGCAGGACCTGCGCGCCGTGCAAGAGATGCTGGGCCACGCCAACATCTCGACCACGCAAATCTACACGCGGCTCGATTTCCAGCATCTGGCCAAGGCCTACGACCAGGCGCATCCGCGCGCCGGACGCAAGTCCTGAACCTTTCTGGCTACGGGGCCGAGCCGTCCGATCAAGCGGCTGACCCGCAGGCAAACCGTGTGCTACCCGCCCGCGGCCACCATGCCGCCCAGCAGCATCACCCCCAGCAACAGCACCGCGATCGCGGCCAGCGCCTCGACCGCGTAGCGCAGCCACGCCGCACCCGCGCTGGACAGGCGGCCACCCAGGCGCGTCGCCGCGCCCCCGGCCGCGACGGCCAGGCAGGCCAACGCCGCCACGGTCAGCCCCGTGCCCAGGCCCATCGCCAGCGCCGATGCCACGCCGGCCAGGAAGAAGCCTTGCGACAGCGCGAACACGAGCACGATCAACGCCCCGCTGCATGGCCGCAGGCCCACCGCCAGAATCGCCGACCACGCGCGGCGCCAGTTCAACGGACCGGCAACCTGCTCCGGCGCGGGCACGTGCGCGTGCCCGCAACCGCAGTCGTGGTCGTGGTCGTGGTCGTGGTGATGGATGTGGGCATGGGCATGGGCATGACCGGCTGCGTGCGAGTGGTCGTGTTCGTGTCCGAGGTCGGGTCCGTGCGCAGTATCACGCGCCCCGCGCCGCCGCAGCAGCGGTCTGATCGCCTTGACCCACACCAGCCACAATCCCAACAGCGTCACCAGCGCGTATGAGGCCAGTTCCAGCCAGCGCGTGGCCTCGTTCATCGTCGCCGCCGTCGCGTTGAACACCAGTGCCAGCACCGCCACCATCACGATCGCGACCAGCGCCTGGATCAGCGACGACGCCAAGGCCAGCAGCGCGCCATTGCGCGCGGTCTGGCGGTTGGCCAGCACATACGAGGAGATCACCGCCTTGCCGTGCCCCGGCCCCAGCGCATGAAAAACCCCATATGCAAACGACAGGCCGATCAAGGCCCACGCCGCGCCGCCGTCCGCCTGCCAGGCGCGCACCGCGCCCGTCAGTTGCCGGTAGAAGTGCGACTGCCAGACGGACACGCTGCCAAAGAAGCTGGACAGCCAGCCGGGCCCTGCCAGCCCGCCCCCGCTTTCGGGCACGCCGAACGGATGCGCGCCTTGCGCGGCGGCTGCCGAGATACCGCCCAGCATCAGCAGCAGAACAACGGCCAGCGCGCGCTGCGGCCGGCTTACGGGCATCGCACCTCGATGCGGTGCGTGAGCCCCTTGGTGATGGCAAAAAGTTCGTCCGGCAAGGCGTCCGGGTCGGCCGGGATCGCGGCCAGTTCCTGCATGGTTTTCCAATCCAGTTCCTTGGGCTTGCGATAGTCGGCCGTGCAGGCCGCGCCCTGCGGTCCGCCCAGCGACACCGCGCCCTTCTCGTCAAATGCGTAGGCCACGAAATAGGTGGGGTCGTAGATGTCCACTTGCGCGCCGCCCGCGCCCGGCGCGACGGGTTCGGCCAGCGGCAACGTGAAGGACAGCGTGAGCCGCGTGGTCTTGGGGTTCCAGTCGACGCGGGCGTCGCGCGGCGCGGCGAATGCCGCGCTCTTGCCGTTGACCGTGACCCGCGTGAAGTAGTGGGAGATCGGTTCGCCCAGCGCCTTCATCCAATCCTGCGCCATGCCTTGCAGCGTCGCCGCGGGCAACGATCCGTCCTTGCCCTTTTTCAGGCCCTGCGTCGCATAGGCGCCGAACATTTCGTCGAACCGCCACACCTGCCGCACGGCGGTGATGCGCTGCTCGGCATCGACATCGATCTGCGCGCGCGCGTCGATCCACATATGCGGGTGCGCGTTGGCGGCGCCCGCCGTCAGCAGCGCCGCCACGGCGCTCAGGGTTGCAAGGCCGCGGCAAGCTGGCGTGCGTTCCATTCAAACATTTCCAGATAGGTGGCGCCCGGCTGTCCGGGCTTGGACAGGGCATCGGAGTAGAGCGTACCACCCACCTTGGCGCCGGTCTCGCGCGCGATCTGCTGGACCAGCTTGGGACTGCTGATGTTCTCGACGAACACCGCCGGCACCTTGTCGCGCCGCACCTGTTCGATGATCGCGGCCACCTCGCGCGCCGACGGCTCGGCATCCGTCGACACGCCCATCGCGGGGATGAACGTCACGCCATAGGCGTCGCCGAAATAACCGAACGCGTCGTGCGAGGTCACAACCTTGCGGCGGTCGGCGCCAATGGCATCGAAGCTTTTGCGCACGCTGGCGTCCAGCGCCTGCAGCTTGGCGATATACGTGTCCGCGCGTTGGCGGTAGGCCTGCGCATGCGCGGGGTCCGCGGCCGCCAGGCCGTTGGCCACATTGCGCGCGTAGATCACGCCGTTGGCCAGGCTCTGCCAGGCATGCGGATCGGCGTCGCCGTGGTGATGATGATGACCATGCTCGTGATCACCGTCATGGTCGTGATCATGCTTGTCTTCATGCTTGTGGTCGTGGTCGTGATCATGGTCGTGACCGTCCCCGTCGTCATGCCCCGCGAACTTGCGCGGCGCGACGCCCTGGGACGCCGTCACCGTCTGTCCCGCGAATCCCGACGCCTTTGTCAGCTTGGGCAGCCAGGTCTCGAAATCCAGCCCGTTCACCACCAGCACGCGCGCCTCGGCCAGCTTCCTTGCATCACCCGGCGTGGGCTCGTAGCCGTGCGCGTCGCCGTCGGGGCCGACCAGCGTGGTCAGGCTGATGTCGGCCCCGCCCACTTCCCGCACGATGTCGCCCAGGATGGAAAAGCTGGCCACCACCTTCAACGGCTCAGCCGCCTGTGCAGTGCCCAGGACGGCTGTCAGGCAAGCGCCCGCCAGAGCCAGCAGTGCGCGGCGGCGGGCCGCCAGAATCGAACGCATGGTCAATCTCCTTAGGAAGTCTCAGGCAGGTCGCGCGCGGCGCGTTGCCCGCAGCAGCCCGCCCTGCGGGCCGCCCACAATGGAAAACAGATAGCAGGCGCCGGCCGCCAGGATGATCGCGGGCGAGGCCGGCACGTCGAAGTGATAGGAGACCAGCAGCCCGGCCACGGAAGACGCCACGCCGATCGCCGCCGACAGCGGAATCTGCCGGGCCGCGCTGCGCACCCAGAAGCGCGCCGCGGCGGCCGGCAGCATCATGATTCCCACCACCATCAGCGTGCCCAGCACCTGAAAGCCCGCCACCAGGTTCACGACCACCAGCACCAGAAAGCCCATGTGCACAAGGCCGCCCATGCCGCCGCTGGCGCGCAGGAACCCCGGGTCCAGGCATTCGGCGACCAGCAGCCGGTAGATTGCCGCCAGGACAAGCAAGGTCACGCTAGCCGTGGCCGTCACAAGCAGCAGCGCGGCGTCGTCCAGCCCCAGCACCGTGCCGAACAGCACGTGCAGCAGGTCCATGTTGGAGCCGCGCAGCGACACCAGCAACACGCCCAGCCCGAGCGAGATCAGGTAGAAGGCGGCAAAGCTGGCGTCTTCGCGCAGCGGCGTCAGCCGGGCCACCAGCCCGGCCAGCAATGCCACGGCCAGGCCGGTGGCGATGCCGCCCAGCATCATCGCGCCCAGCGACAGGCCCGCCATCAGAAAGCCCGCGGCCACACCCGGCAGGATGGCGTGCGACATCGCGTCGCCCATCAAGCTCATGCGCCGCAATACGAGAAAAACGCCCAAGGGCGCCGCACCCAGCGACAACGCGCAGGCGCCGGCCAGCGCGCGCCGCATGAAGCCGTAGTCCAGGAACGGCGACACCAGCCAGTGTGCAAGCGTCATGACCAGGCTCCCGCCTGCCGCTGCCGGGCCGCCTTCAGGTGGGCCTCGCTCAACGTCGCGGCAGTCTCGCCCCACGCCACCACCGAGCCCGACAGCAGCAGGCATTCCGGAAAGTGATCGCGCACCAGGTCCAGATCGTGCAGCACCGCAATCACGGTGCGGCCCTGTCCATGCAGGCCGCACAGCAGGGCCATCAGGTCCTCGGCCGTGTGGCTGTCCACGGCCGCGAAGGGCTCATCCAATAGCAGCACCGGCGCGTCCTGCACCAGCATCCGCGCAAACAGGGCGCGCTGCATCTGCCCGCCCGACAGCGTGTCCACGCCCCGGTCCGCGGCATCGGCCAGGCCCACGGTTTCCAACGCCTGCATGCAGCAGCCCAGTTCCTCGCCGCCGAACCCGCGCCATCCGCCCACGCGTCGCCAGGCGCCCATGGCCACCAGGTCCAGCACCGTGGTGGGAAACGACCGGTCCAGTTCCGCCGCCTGCGGCAGCCACGCCAGCGCCGACCGCCCGGCGCCCTGGATGCGCACGCTGCCCGTCATCGGGCGCAGCACGCCCATGATTCCCTTGATGAGCGTGGACTTGCCCGCGCCGTTGGGGCCGACCACGGCCGTCATGACGCCCGGCGCGAAACTGCCCGAGACCGAGCGCAGCGCGGGCCGCCCGTGCCAGCCGAACGAGGCGTCGGCCAGCTCGACGGTGATGGGCGCCGCCGTCATCGCAGCCACCCCTCAAGCGCCCACCAGTCCAGCGCCCAGCCGGTCAACGCCCACAGCACGGCGGCGGCCACCGCGGCATACGCCATGCGGCGCCATGCGGAAACAAGAAACGCGGATCGGGCGGGCGCGCGCCGGCCGGGCGCGGCGCCGGACCGCGGGGGCAGGAGCGTGAAATGGGACATGGCAGGCAACAGCGGAAAACGGCAGCGGACAGGAACAGCGATGGTTTTATTATGTTATATCATAACTAAACCGGACTAGCCCGCCGGCCAGTTCCCGGACCCAGGGGTTTTCTGCTACCTTCCAGGCATCTCGCGCGCGCATCGCGCGCGCGCTTCCCATTCAGATAAAGCCCGCCATGTCCGCACCGTCCCGTCCACCCCGCAACGACAGCGTAGGCGCTCAGCTCAGCGTCGCCGAAACGCTGTGCGCGCAGCGCGGACGCCGCCTGACCCCCATCCGCCGCAAGGTCCTTGAACTGCTGCTGCGCCATGGCCGCAGCCTGAAGGCCTACGAGCTGCTGGACGCGATGCGCGCCGTTCACCCCGGCGCCGCGCCGCCCACGGTGTACCGTGCGCTGGACTTCCTGATGGACGAAGGCCTGATACACCGCCTGGATGCCGTCAATGCCTGGAGCGCCTGCCACGACGCCGGCGGCGCGCCGCACGACCTGCTCGTCGTCTGTACCGGTTGCGGCGCCGTCGCCGAAGTCTCCGACCCGGCCATGAGCCGGCAGCTGGCCGAACGCGTCGCCCAGACGGGTTATGCGCTGGCCACGCACGAAACCGAGATCCGCGCCCTGTGCCCGCAGTGCCAAAAGACGCAGCCGGCCGACGCGGGTCACCACCACCATCACCACTGAACGGGGATCTTCCCCCTTTCGTTTTCATCCGTTGGATGCGCCCGCCTGGCCGGAACGTTTCAGCGCGGTTACCGCTTGCGCGCCCATGCGCCCTTGAAACCCCGCAAACCGCCCCAAAATAGGGGTATCGCCCCATACTTGACGGCGTACGGCTGCCATCTGGCGGCCACGGCCCCCCGGGTTGGCCCGGGGTTTGCCCCCTGCCCCCGACTGTGCTGTAATCCTGCGTCCGGCCGCTATCGGCGGCTGTCGCAGCCTGTGGCAGACATCTCCGGCAGGGACTGAAAACCCCGTCAGGCGCCGTGTTTCACGCCCCTGACATCACGCTAGCAGCTTCGCCATGAATACCCCGCGCAGTTTGGACAAAATGGTTCCCGTCACCATCCTCACCGGCTTCCTCGGTGCGGGCAAGACCACCCTGCTCAAACGCATCCTGACCGAATTCCATGGCCGCCGCGTCGCGGTCATCGAAAACGAATTCGGGCCGGAAAGCATCGACAACGACCTGCTCGTGCAGGACAGCGACGAAGAAATCATCGAACTGTCCAACGGGTGCGTCTGCTGCACGGTGCGCGGCGACCTGATGCGCACGCTGTCCGACCTTCGCGCCAAGCGCGAAGCCGGCGACCTGAATTTCGAACGCGTCATCCTCGAAACCACCGGCATGGCCAACCCCGGCCCCGTGTGCCAGACGTTCTTCATGGATGACGACATCGCCGAGTACTACCGCCTGGACGCGGTGGTCACGGTGGTCGATGCCAAGCACGGCATGGCCACACTCGACGCACAACCCGAAGCCCAGAAGCAGGTCGGTTTCGCCGACCGCATCCTGATCTCGAAGAAAGACCTGGTCAACGAAGTCGACTACGAAGCGCTGCGCCACCGCCTGGTTCACATGAACCCGCGCGCGCCGATCACCGCCGTCAACTTCGGCGACGTCGACCTCAAGTCCATCATCGACATCAGCGGCTTCAACCTGAATTCCATTCTGGACATCGACCCGGAGTTCCTGGCCGATGAGCATCCGGACGCCGCGCACGACCATGCCCACGGGCACGATCACGACCATGATCACGGCCACGGCCATGACCACGATCACGATCATGACCACGACGGCGAATGCGGCGCGCACTGCAATCATGCCCATCATCACCACCCCAAGCACGACGACGAAATCGGCGCGTTCGTGTTCCGTTCCAACAAGCCGTTCGATCCCGCGCGCCTTGAGGAATTCCTGGGCGGCGTCGTGCAGGTCTATGGCCCCGACCTGATGCGCTACAAGGGCATCCTGTACATGAAGGGCATCAACCGCCGCATGTTGTTCCAGGGTGTGCACATGATGATGGGCGCCGAACCCGGCAAGCCGTGGACCGCGGCCGAAAAACCGTCCACCAAGATGGTGTTCATCGGACGTAAGCTGCCCCAGGAGATTTTTACCCGGGGCTTGGAGCAGTGCCTGGCGGGGTAATCCCCATTCCTGCGTGACGCGATGCGACGAAGGCAGTACTGTGAGGTACGGATAGCGTAGGCAACAAGTAACACGGACCGGGACGGACGCCCGCGCCAGGATCGATTCATAGTGGAGTGTTTACATGGCTACCAAGGCAGCAACCAAAAAATCAAGCAAGTCGACGAGCGATACGGCGATTGATCTGCCCAGCGAGAAGGAATTGCTGGCCATGCCCGAGTCCGACTACATGAACGACCGCCAATTGGCGTTCTTCAAGGAACGGCTCAAACAACTCGAGCAGGACATTCTGGCCAACGCCGGCGAGACCACCGAGCACCTGCGTGAAACGCAATTCGTGCCCGACCCCGCCGACCGCGCCACCATCGAGGAAGAGCACGCCCTGGAACTGCGCACCCGCGACCGCGAGCGCAAGCTGCTCAAGAAGGTGCAGCAATCCATCGCCCGCATCGACAGCGGCGAATACGGCTGGTGCGAAGAAACGGGCGAGCCCATCGGCATCCCGCGCCTGCTCGCCCGCCCCACGGCCACCCTGTCGCTTGAAGCGCAGGAACGCCGCGAGATGCGTCAAAAGCTGTACGGCGACTGATCCGTCCCGCATTCGCTCCGTCCCCTGAAAGGCCATGCCGGTTTCCGCGCATGGCCTTTTTTATCGTCCCCGGGGCACATGAAGTCCCAAGACCTTGATATCCCCGCGACCGCCCCCAGCTAACTTTTTCATAGGAAGGAACGCATGGAACAATTTCACGCCACCACCATCGTGTGTGTGCGCCGCGGCAACCGCGTCGCGCTGGGCGGCGATGGCCAGGTCACCCTGGGCAACATCGTCATCAAGGGCACTGCCCGCAAGATCCGCCGCCTCTATCACGACAAGATCCTCGCTGGCTTTGCCGGCGCCACCGCCGATGCGTTCACGCTGCAGGAACGCTTCGAGGCCAAGCTTGAAAAGCACCAGGGCAACCTGATGCGCGCCGCGGTCGAACTGACCCGCGACTGGCGCACCGACCGCGTCCTGCGCCGTCTGGAAGCCATGCTGATCGTGGCTGACGCCGAGCACACGCTGGTGCTCACCGGCAATGGCGACGTCCTGGAACCCGAGCACGGCCTGGCCGCCATCGGCTCCGGCGGCGCTTACGCCCAGTCGGCCGCCCTCGCGCTGCTGCGCAACACCGACCTGCCGCCCGAGACGATCATCAAGCAATCGCTCGAGATCGCCGGCGACCTGTGCATCTACACCAACCAGAACCACGTCATCGAAACGCTGGGCGACTGACGCCCGCCACGCGGCGCAGCCTGCGCCGCGGCGCCCTCCCAGCCCGCCCTAGCATCAAGGATCCGCCCTCATGTCCGCATCCAACATGACGCCCGGAGAGATCGTCTCCGAACTCGACAAGTACATCGTCGGCCAGAACCGCGCCAAGCGCGCCGTCGCCGTGGCGCTGCGCAACCGCTGGCGCCGCCAGCAGGTCGCCGAGCCCCTGCGCCACGAAATCCATCCCAAGAACATCCTGATGATCGGCCCGACCGGCGTCGGCAAGACCGAGATCGCGCGCCGCCTGGCCAAGCTGGCCAACGCGCCGTTCATCAAGATCGAAGCCACGAAGTTCACCGAGGTCGGCTACGTGGGCCGCGACGTGGACACCATCATCCGCGACCTGACCGAATACTCAATCAAGCAGACCCGCGAACTGGAAATGCGCCGCGTGCGCACCCAGGCCGAGGACGCCGCCGAAGACCGCATCCTGGACGCGCTGGTGCCTCCGCCCCGCGGCGCCTCGGGCGAACCGCAGCGCGGCGAAGACAACAGCGCCCGCCAGACGTTCAGGAAGCGCCTGCGCGAAGGGCTGATCGACGATCTGGAGATCGAGATCGAAGTCGCCCAGACCGTGCCGCAAATGGACGTCATGACGCCCCCGGGCATGGAAGAAATGGCCGAGCAGCTGCGCGGCATGTTCGCGGGCATGGCGCGCGACAAGAAAAAGCCTAAGAAGATGAAGGTGCGCGAAGCCTTCAAGCTCATCGTCGACGAAGAAGCCGCCAAGCGCGTCAACGAAGAAGACCTGCGCAGCGTGGCGATCACCAACGTCGAGCAGAACGGCATCGTCTTCCTGGACGAGATCGACAAGATTGCCGCCCGCCAGGAATCCGGCGGCGCCGATGTCTCGCGCCAGGGCGTGCAGCGCGACTTGCTGCCGCTGGTTGAAGGCACCACCGTCAACACGCGCTACGGCATGGTCCGCACCGATCACATCCTGTTCATCGCGTCGGGCGCCTTTCACCTGTCGCGCCCGTCGGACCTGATCCCCGAGCTGCAAGGCCGTTTCCCGATCCGCGTCGAACTCGAATCGCTCACCGCCGAAGACTTCGTGCGCATCCTGTCCGACACGGATGCCTCGCTGACCAAGCAGTACACGGCGCTGATGGCCACCGAGGACGTCGAGCTCGAATTCACCGACGAAGGCGTGCGCCGCCTGGCGGAGCTGGCCTTCGAGGTCAACGAAACCACCGAGAACATCGGTGCCCGACGCCTCTACACGGTGATGGAAAAGCTGCTCGACGAGCTGTCCTTCGATGCAACCTCCAGCCAGGACAGGCACGTCAGGATCGACGCCGCCTACGTCAACGCGCAGCTGGCCGAAGCCGCCAGCAGCCAGGACCTGGCGCGTTACGTGCTCTGATCCCGCCCCCGGCGCAACCGGGCGCAAAAAACCCCGCCGCAAGCGATTGCGGCGGGGTTTTTCATTGGACCGGCATCAGTTCGAGATCGCCGTCACCACGTACTTGCCATCCTTGCGCGTGGCGGTGAAGCGCACCTTGTCGCCCGCCTTGATATTGGCCAGCAACGCCGGATCGGCCTGATAGACCAGCGACATCGCCGGCAGGTCCAGCGCCTTGATGGCATCGTGCTTGATCGTGACCTTGCCCGCAGCGGCGTCCACGCGCCGCACCTCGCCCGTGGCGTCGGCCTGCTGCGCGAACGCCAGGGGCGTGGCCAGCGAGACGACGGCCATTGCGGTGGCAACGGCCATGGGCGTTGTGTATTTGCGGTTAAAACCCATATGAAACCTCCCTATGCGGTCCGAGCGGGCAAGACGCCAAGGCGGGCTTGCCGCTTTTTACAGTGCTAGGATACTGCGCGAATGAAACAGTTCCGCTGCCAGTGCGCAACAATCCTGACGGTTGTTTGCTGGCAGCCCCTGTTCGAGGCGGGTGCGCTTACCGTCGGACGCAAGCCGCTTACCTCTTTCACCACACGCTTCTCACCACACCGAATCACATCACCATGGCCAACCGCTTATCCGTCATTGCCACCCGCACCGGTGACGATGGCACCACTGGACTGGGGGACGGATCCCGGGTCCCCAAGGACGCCCCCCGCATTGCCGCCCTGGGCGACGTGGACGAGCTGAACAGCGTCATCGGCCTGCTGCTGACCGAAGCCCTGCCCGAGGACGTGGCCGCCGACCTGCTCACCATCCAGCACGACCTGTTCGACATGGGCGCGGAGCTCTGCATCCCCGGCCACGTGGCGGTCAAGGACGAACAGGTTGCCCACCTGGATGCGCGCCTGGCGCATTACAACGCGGCGCTGCCGCCGCTGCGTGAATTCATCCTGCCCGGCGGTTCCCGGCCTGCGGCGCTGGCGCACATGGCGCGCACGGTGGCCCGGCGCGCCGAACGCGCCGTGGTCGCGCTGGCGGGCGTCGAGACCGTCCACGCGCCGGTCAGGCAGTACCTGAACCGGCTCTCGGACCTGATGTTCGTGCTGGCGCGCTACGTCAACCGACACCTGGGCCAGCAGGACACCTTCTGGGCCGGCGCGCAGGCGCGCCGCTGACCTGTCCTCGCGCCATCCGGAGCCCGCCCTCATGCCAAGCATCCTGTTATTGGGCAAGGACGGCCAACTGGGCCGTGCGCTGCAGGCCGTCCTGCCGGCGGCGGGCGATGTGACGGCGCTGGGCCGGGATGCCCTGGACATGCGTGACCAGGTGGCCATTACCGCCGCGCTGGACGCGCATCGCCCCGACATCATCGTCAACGCGGCCGCATGGACCGCGGTCGACCAAGCCGAGCGCGAACCCGAAGCGGCCGCCCAGGTGAACGCGGTGGCGGTGTCCACGCTGGCAAGGCACGCCGCGGCCAGCGGCGCGCTGCTGGTTCACTACTCCACGGATTACGTCTATGACGGCGCGCTTGCGAGGCCCTATACCGAAGCCGATGCGCCCAATCCCATCAATGTGTATGGCGCCACCAAACTGGCCGGCGAACGCGCCATTGCGGCAAGCGCTTGCCAGGCGCTGGTGCTGCGCTGCAGCTGGATCCATTCGCTGCACGGGCACAATTTCTTTCGCACGATCCTGAACCTGGCCCGCACGCGTGCATCGCTACATGTCGTGGCGGACCAGCACGGCACGCCGACGCCCGCTTCGCTGATCGCGCAAACCACGGTGCGCTGCATCGCCCTGCATCAGGCGCGGGCGCTGCCTTCGGGGCTTTATCACATCGCGGCTGCAGGCGCCACAAGCTGGCATGCGTACGCGCAGTACCTTGTCGCGGGCGCCCGCAAGCGGGGCGTCAATCTAACGCTGAAACCTGAGCAGATCGCCGCCGTGGCGTCGGCGGACTATGCGGCAGACGCCGCGCGGCCGCGCAACTCCCGGCTGGACACGACGGCCTTGGCGTTGGCAACCGGCTTTGCGCCGGCCGACTGGACCACGTATGTGGACGAGAGCCTGGATGCGCTCGTGGCCTGCGGCGTGGAGGCGTATTTTTCGCAGGCGTAGCGGGCGCGGCCACGCAAGGCCACGCCCATACCGTTCAGACGATCAGTTCACGCCAGCCGCGTGCGCCTGCTCGTCGGCGTGGTACGAAGACCGCACCATCGCGCCAACCGCCGCATGCGAGAACCCCATCGCGTACGCTTCGCGCTCGAACATCGCGAACGTATCGGGATGCACATAGCGCAGCACCGGCAGGTGGTGTTCGGACGGCTGCAGGTACTGGCCGATCGTGATCATGTCCACGTTGTGCTCGCGCATGTCGCGCATCACCTGCAGGATTTCCTCGTCCGTCTCGCCCAGGCCGAGCATCAGGCCGGATTTGGTGGGCACTTCCGGATGCAGCTTCTTGAACTCGGCCAGCAACTTCAGCGAGTGCATGTAGTCCGAGCCCGGACGCGCCTGCTTGTACAGGCGCGGCACGGTTTCCAGGTTGTGGTTCATGACGTCCGGAGGACCGGCGTTCAGGATGGTCAGCGCGCGGTCCAGGCGACCGCGGAAGTCGGGCACCAGCACCTCGATGCGGGTGGTGGGCGACAGTTCGCGGATATGCGTGATGCAGTCCACGAAGTGGCCCGCGCCCCCATCGCGCAGGTCGTCGCGGTCGACCGAGGTGATCACCACGTACGACAGCTTCATGGCGGCGATGGTGCGCGCCAGGTTTTCGGGTTCCTTGGTGTCCAGCGGATCGGGCCGGCCGTGGCCCACATCACAGAACGGGCAGCGGCGCGTGCACTTGTCGCCCATGATCATGAACGTGGCGGTGCCCTTGCCGAAGCATTCGCCGATGTTCGGGCACGAAGCCTCTTCACAGACCGTGTGCAGGTTGTGCTCGCGCAGGATGCGCTTGATGTCGTAGAAGCGCGAACCGGGCGCGGCGGCCTTCACGCGGATCCATTCAGGCTTCTTCAGGCGCTCGGCCGGAATGATCTTGATGGGAATGCGCGCCGTCTTGGCCTGCGATTTCTGCTTTTGCGTCGGATCGTAGACCGCCTCGGCAGGCGCGGCGGCGGATTCGTTCGAGGGCACAGGGGACTCGGCGAGCGTGGACATGGGACACCTTCGTGACCGGCGCGCAAAAACGGCCGGGTCTGGGAGAAAACTGGCATTTTACCCCTCACGGCCCGCTCCGCCGCGGGAACGTCCCACGCCCCGGGGACCGCCGGCCCTGGGTTATCGTCTGGCCTGACGCATTTCCTGTCTTTTGCCATGCCCTGCCTGCCCTCGCCCGCCCCGATTGCCGTGATTGCCGCCCGTCTGGATGCCGGTCCGACCGCCCGTGCCCTCCAGGCGTGCAGCGAGCGTCTGGCCCCTGCCGGCTACTACCTGGCAGCGGCGCCCTGGCAGGACGCCGCGGCGCTGCCGCTGCTGGAGGCGCTGCGGCCAGCGGCCGCCCTGGTCGTCGGTCCCCTGGACAACGCCGCGCTGCGCGCCACGCTCGCCGCCCTGGAGATTCCGGTCGTCGAGACCTGGAGCCTTTCGCCCCAGACGCTGGACAGCGCGGTGGCGATCGACAACGCCGAGGCCGGCCGCATGGCGGCGCGGCACCTGGCCGAAAAGCGCCATTTGCGCGTTGCCTGCATCAGCGCCGACACGCCCTGGGAGCGCGCCCGGCGCGAGGGCTTCGTCGGCAGCGCCGCCGCGCTGGGCCTGGAACGGGTCGCCGACATCGTGCAGCCCGAGGTCCAGCACATGAACGACGGCCGCATGGCTTTTCTGCGCTTGCTGGCCACCAACACGATCTTCGATGCGGTGTTCTGCACGTCCGACCTGCTGGCGGCCGCCGCCGTGTCGGAAGCGCACAACCGCGACCTGCAGGTGCCGCAGGATCTGGCCGTGCTGGGATTTTCGGATGACGGCAGCGCCGTGCAATGGGTGCAGGGCCTGACCACGCTGGGCGTGGACGCCGCCGAACTGGGCCGGCGGGCCGGTCAGTTGCTATTGGACCGGCTGGAGGGCGAGCGCGGCGCGGGCCAGCGCGACATGATCGATGTGGTGCTGGACCTGCGGCTCAGCACCTGATCCGCGTCAGTCCGCGACCTCGTACAGGGCGGGAAAGCCGCAGTCCTGCAGCATGCCGTTGGCTTCCTTCAGGAACGCCTGCGTGGCGGTTTCGGGAACGCGCACAAGCCACGCCACGGCGTCTTCCTTGCGGCCCTGCAACAGCAGCATGCGGCCCAGGTGGAACATGCCCCGGAAATCGCCGCCCTCGGCGCAGCGCCGATAGCAGTCGAACGCGCGTTCCAGGTCTTGCGGGACCACGTCGCCCGCTTCGTGATAGCGGCCCACCACGCCAATCGACTTCACGTGGCCGGCTTGAGCGGCCTGCTGGTACAGCGCCAGCGCCGCGGCCTGATTCTGCGTCACGCCGCCGCGGCCGGTGCGCAGCATGTGGGCGTAGTTGTACATGCCCCAATCCAGGCCCGCGTCCGCCGCACGCCGGAACCAGTAGGCCGCGACCGTATCGTCGGCCGCCACGCCCCAGCCGTTTTCATAGCAGCGCCCCACCATGTTGATGGCCATGGGGTGATCGGCGTGCGCCGCGCGCTTGAACCACGACAGTCCCTCGGCGGGTTGGCGTTCGACGCCCACGCCGTCCAGCAGCATCTGCCCGTAGATCGTCTGCGCCTCGGTCAGCCCCAGGTCGGCGGCGGCGCGGATCCATGCCGCGTATTCCTCGGGCGGCCCGGATTCGCGCAGCCGGGCAAGCTGTTCGGGCGTGGTGGCGGCGACCTCGGCCGCGGTGTAGGTCTTCAATTGGTGTTCCTTCGGCGATGCCAGGCGAGCGCCAGATTCTGGGCCAACGCATCGCCCGTCTCGGTGGGCGTGCGGCGCACGCCACAGGCCGCCATGTCGACGGTGCGCAAGCCTTCGTAGCCGCAGGGATTGATACCCAGGAAGGGCGCCAGGTCCATCTCGACGTTCAGCGAAACGCCATGGTAGGCGCGGCCGTTGCGGATCTTGATGCCCAGCGCCGCGATCTTGGCCAGCTCACCGCCTTCGGGATGCGGCACATAGACGCCCGGCGCGCCGGGCTTGCGACAGGCCCCGTCCACGCCAAATTGCGCGAGCGTGTCGATGACGGCCGATTCCAGCAACGCCACGTATTCCTTGACGTACATGTCGGCGCGGCGCAGGTCAAAGAGCGCGTAGGCCATGACCTGCCCGGGGCCGTGATAGGTCACCTGACCGCCGCGGTCGCAATGCACGATGGGAATGTTGCCGGGGTTGAGCACGTGCTCCGGCCGGCCCGCCTGGCCCAGCGTGTAGACCGGCGTGTGCTCGCACAGCCAGATTTCATCTGGCGTGCCGGCGTCGCGCTGACTGGTGTACGCCTGCATGTCCTGCCAGACCGGCAGGTAGTCCACCGGCCGCGCGAGCCACTTGATCACAGCGGTCTTGCCTTAGAGGACGATGGACACCATGGGATGGCCATGCAGCGCCCGGTACAGCGCGTCGAGCTGCTCGCGCGAGGTCGCGCGCACGGTGAAGGTCAGGCCAAGGTAGTTGCCGCCCTTGCTGGGGCGCATTTCGACGGTCGCGGCGTCGAATGCCGGATCGAACTGCAATACGACCTCGGTCAGCGTCTGCGCAAAGTCGGGATGGTGCTTGCCCATGACCTTGATGGGAAAGTCGCTGGGATATTCGATCAACGAATCTTCGGGCGGAATGTGCATGATGTGCCTAAAAAGAGTTGCCCCTGAATGTTTTTATATGGGGGCAAGCGGCGCGCCGGCAAGTGCCGGCGGGCGCCGCCGGGGCGGGCGGCCAACCCGCTGGTATCGCAAGCGGGCCGCCCCGCGCCGGGACTACAGCGCGGCGATGCGGGCATCATAACCCGCAC
Source organism: Achromobacter mucicolens (assembly GCF_902859725.1). Classification (GTDB taxonomy): domain Bacteria; phylum Pseudomonadota; class Gammaproteobacteria; order Burkholderiales; family Burkholderiaceae_B; genus Achromobacter; species Achromobacter mucicolens. The sequence goes on from NZ_CADIJP010000022.1 coordinate 43,574, forward strand.
GCAATTGCTCAAAAACAGGGCCGGGCTTGCCCGAACCGACCGGTTTGCCGTCCAGCGAAACGATGGCCAGCACTTCCTTGGTGGCGGACGAAAGCATCAGCTCGTCGGCCTGCTCCACCTCTGCTTGCGAGATCCGGCGGGACTCGAACGGGATGCCGGCCTCGGCGGCCAGTTCACCCATCAGGCCGTAGCGGATGCCTTCGAGGATCAGGTTGTTCTTGGGCGGCGCCAGCAGCTTGCCGCCGGACACGACCCAGATATTGGTGGACGCGCCTTCGGTCAGGTAGCCGTCGCGGAACTGCAGGACTTCGTCCACATGCGCATCCACGGCCTGCTGCTTGGCCAGCACGTTGCCCAACAGGGACACGGACTTGATCTCGCAGTGCAGCCAGCGCTCGTCGGGGATGCTGATGGCGGACAGGCCCTGTGCGCGTTGCGCGGCCGTCGGCGGCGACCAGGCCGCGATCATGCCGAACACCGTGGGGGTGACGGCCGGCGACGGGAACGGATGGTCGCGCTTGGCCACGCCGCGCGTGACTTGCAGATAGACGATGCAGGTGTCCAGATTGGATCGGTCCAGCAACTGCTCGATCAGGTTGATCCACCCGCTGCGGTCGAACGGCTGCGCGATGCGCAAGGCGGCCAGGCTGCGGTCAAGACGGTCAAGGTGTTCGGCCATGCGGAACGCATTGCCCTGGTACACCGGGACGACTTCGTAAATGCCGTCGCCGAAAATGAAGCCGCGGTCCAGGACGGAGACCTTGGCCTCGTCCATGCGCAGGAATTCACCGTTGAGATACACCTGGCTTTCGCCCGGCACGCCCGGAATCATGAGGCACTCCTGAATTTGAAATGGAACAGGGACGAGCCGCGCGGCCCGCCCCCGAAGAATGCAAAACGGGCGTTTCGCGCACGAAACGCCCGCTGCTAGCTTACACCCGCGGCCCCGGCCGCGGTGCGCCGATTTACTGGAACCAGCGCTTGACGGTGTCGACCATGCGGCCGAAGAAGCCGGCGCGCTCGACGGCGTCCTGCACCACCAGCGGTTCCGTGCGCAGCACCTTGCCGTCCAGCGTGAACTGCAGCGTGCCGACCTGCTGACCCTTGGCCAGCGGCGCGATCAGCGGATCGGTGCGCTGGGCAACCGGCTTCAACTCGCCCGCCTTGCCGCGCGGCACGGCGATGGACACCGGATTGGGCGGGCCCAGCTTGACGTTTTCGGCGGTGCCTTCCCAGACGCGGGCATCGATGCCCGGCTGGCTCTTGTCGAACAGCTTGACCGTGTCGAAGTTCTGGAAGCTCCAGTTCAGGAGCTTCAGGCTTTCTTCGGCGCGGGTGGCTTCGCTGTCGGTGCCCACCACGACCACCAGGATGCGGCGGTCGCCGCGCATGGCCGTGGAGACCAGGCAGTAACCGGCCGAGTCGGTATGGCCGGTCTTCATGCCATCGACCGAGGGGTCGGCCCACAACAGGCGATTGCGGTTGGGCTGCGTGATCTTGTTGTAGGTGTAGCTCTTCTGCTTGTAGTAGTGGAAGAAGTCCGGGTGATCCGTGATGAGGTGCGCGGACAGCGTGGCCAGATCGCGCGTGGACGTCACGTGCTGGGGATCGGGCAGGCCCGTGGCGTTCATGAAGTGCGTGTTCTTCATGCCCAGGCGCTCGGCCTCCTGGTTCATCAGCGCGGCAAAGGCGGATTCGCTGCCGCCCACGGCTTCGGCCAGCGCCACGGAGGCGTCGTTGCCCGATTGCACGATCATGCCCTGATTCAGTTCGTCCACCGTGACCGGCTTGCGCGGCTCGATGAACATGCGCGAGCCGCCCGTGCGCCACGCGTGCTCGGACACCGGCACGGTCTGCTCCAGCGTCAGGCGCTTTTCGTCCAGCGCGTTGAACACGACGTAGGCCGTCATGATCTTGGTGAGCGAGGCCGGCTCGACCTTCATGTCGGGGTTGGATGCGGCCAGCGTCTGGCCGCTGTTCACATCGATGACGATCCAGGCCTTGGCCGCGATGGTGGGAGCCGGGACGGCCGACACGTCGCCGACAGGCACCGCACCCGAGGGCGACAGCGCCGGGGCCGTCGCGGCCGGCGCGGCGGCGGGTGCGGCTGGCGCCTGCTGCGCCCACGCCGGCAGTGAGGCCGCCAGCATCGCTGACAACACGGCGCCCGAGATCAGGCGGCGGGTAAAGACAACGGGGGATTGAGCGGAGTGAGGCAATTTCTTCATCGGCAACGTGGGTCCAGGAATGACGCCCGCCGGCGCGGGGCAAGTGGCTGACAATTATAGGCAGTCGATCAGACCCATCCCGGCCGCGCAGGGTTCCCTGCGCGCCTAAAACATGCAACCTGATGCAACCTGCCGCGGCGGCAAGGCCCAATTCAGTCCAGCGCGACCTTCAGGCGGGCCTGCACCAGCTGACGCAGCACGAGCAGCTTGCCGTGGAAGAAATGCGAGGCGCCCGGCACCACCACGACCGAAATCGAGCGCGGCCGCGCCCAGTCCATGGCTTCGGACAACGGCACCACCTCATCTTCTTCGCCATGCACCATCAGCGTGTCGTCGGGCACCTGCACTTCGTGCGATTGGAAGCGGTTGACCGCCGGCCCCATCAGCATCAGCGCCGACGGCAGGACAGCGTCGCCCTGCTCGGCCAGCGCGGCGTAGGTCTGCGCGGCGACCGCCGTGCCAAACGAGAATCCCGCCAGCACCCACGGCGCCTGCGCCAGCTCGGGGTGCAGCTCGCGCATCTGCGCCACGACGGCCAGCATGTCTTCGGTTTCGCCGACGGATTTGTCGAACACGCCTTCGGAGTGGCCGACACCGCGGAAGTTGGGACGCACGGCCACCAGGCCGTGCTGCACGCAGGCGCGCGACAAGGTCGTGACCACCTTGTTCTCGCGTGCGCCGCCCTGCAGCGGATGCGGATGCAGCACCAGCGCCCAGCCGCGCGGCGCGTCGGCAGGCCAGTCGATGGCGCAATCGATACGGCCGGCGGCGCCGACGAAAGCGTGGGTTTCAGTGCGTGCGGACATGGCGGGACTCAACGTGCGGAAAAAGGAACGATGTTAACCGCCCGGCCCGCGTGGCGAAATCCGGGTCAACCGTCAACGGCGCGCGCAAGCGCGAGCCCGAGCTCACTTTCCGCGCGCGGCGGCAGGCGGTCGCAGCGTCGCCGCCAGCCATTGCGCAAGCTGGTCGCTGGCCTCGTCGGTGGCCTGGCGCAGCGCGGCCACGCCGCCTGCGGCATCCTGCGTGGGCGCGGGCGCGGCCACCAGAATGCGCTTCTGGTCCACGACCTCGCGCCCGTTCAGCAATACGGCTTGCAGCAGCAGGCGTCCCTGGCTCGACTGGCCGTCCTCGGTGAACACCTGCTCGAACTGCGCCAGCGACACCTGCAACTGCGGCGTCTGCAACGTGACGCGGTCGCCCAGCACCGCGCCCTGGCGCGACAGGCGATCGGTGATGCGCTGGCGCACCAGCTCGGCGGGCGACGCCGCCCAGCGATAGGTGGCGTACGACCGGGGCGCGGCGCTGTCGCCCACGCGCCAGATCATGCCGGTGTCGGACAGCCCCGGCGCGGCCTGGAACGACAGCGCGATCGGATCGCGCGCCGGCAAGGCGGGCACGGGCCGCGCGTCCAGCCCCAGGTCGAACAACTGGGGCGGCGCGTCCACGCGGCCGATGCCGCAACCGGCCAAGGCCAGGGTCAGGATCAGAATGGCGCTGCGCATCTTCATGGGATCTATCTCCGGAATCCGGCAAAGCCGGGTTCGCCGGGTCCCGGCGCGATGGGCGCGGGACCGAACAGGAACGATTGCGGCGTGCTGTCCACACGGCGCAAGGTGGTGGTGGCGCCCCGTGCGGCCGTGCTGACATCGTTGGCCATGGTGGTGAAGGCCGGCAAGGTCTCGCCATCGAGCCGCGCGGCGGCCAGCGCGATGTCGTTCAGGCTGCGGGTCGCGACGGCCAGCGGGCCGTCGGGCGCGTTCAATCGCGCGAGCGACTGGCGGGCCTGCTGGGCCAGGTCGCCGATCTCGCGCGCGGCGCGGTCGGCCTGGCGCGAGGTGGTGTTCAAGGAATCCATCAGCGGACCAAGCTTGGCCAGCGTGGGCGCCAGATCACGGGTGGCGTCCTTCAGGGACTGCGAGATGTCAGTGGCGTTCTGCAGGCTGGCCGTGAGGGCCTGCACGTTCTGTTCGCTCAGCACGCGCTTTAATTGCTCCGTCGCCACCTCGACGTTGGAAATCAGCTTGTCGCCGCGCTTTTCGATGCGGTCCAGAAAGCCCGGACGCAGCGGAATGGCGGCCGGATGCTCGGCCGTGGACGTCAGGCGCTTGAGCGACGAGCCGTCATCGCGCAGGTCCACGTTGGCCATGCCGGTCACGCCCTGCACGCCCAGCTCGGCCCAGGTCGATTCGGTGATCGGCGTGTTGGGGGCCACGCCGATCCGGATGCGCACCTGCCCCGGCTTGTCGGGATTGAGCGCCAGCGACTGCACGCGGCCCACGGGCACGCCCTGATAGCGCACGGCCGATTGCGGGTTCAGGCCGGTGACGGCCGTGGCCGAAATGATTTCGTATGGCTGCAATTGCGTCCGGTCGCGGCCGATCCAGATGGCCGTCAGCGTCGCGGCAGCCAGCAGGACCAGCGTGAAGATACCGGCCATGAGCGCATGACTACGGTTTTCCATGGTGCATTCCCTTCGGTGCCAAATCTCCCAGCGCGCGCAAGCCGCGCTCGCCCAGGAAGAACGTATGAATGAACGGGTGATCGAACTTCAGGACTTCAGGCACCGTGTCGCAAATGATCACCCGTTTCTCGGCCAGCACGGCCACGCGCGTGGCCAGCGCCAGCAGCGTGTCCAGGTCGTGCGTCACCATGACGACGGTAAAGCCAAGCTGCCGGTGCAAACTGCGCACCAGGTCAACGAATTCGTCGGACCGCAGCGGATCGAGCCCCGCCGTGGGTTCGTCCAGGAACAGCAATTCCGGGTCCAGCGACAGCGCGCGCGCCAGCGCCACGCGCTTGACCATGCCGCCGGACAGGTCCGAGGGGCGCTTGTCCGCATCGCGCGATGACAGGCCCACCATCGCAAGCCGGCACATGACCACGTCGCGCACCAGGTCTTCGGGCACCGTGCGCAGTTCGCGCAGCGGCAGCGCCACGTTGTCGAACACCGACAGCGCCGAGAAAAGCGCGCCCGCCTGGAACAGCATGCCCCAGCGGTATGACAGGCGCCGGCGTTCGCCGGGAGACAGTTCCGAAAGCGTGTGCCCCAGCACCTTCACGGTGCCCGCGGCCGGCACGTCCAGTCCGATGATCTGCCGCAGCAGCACGGTCTTGCCCGTGCCCGAGCCGCCGACCAGCACCAGGATTTCTCCCGGAAACACCGTCAGGTCCAGGTTCTCGTGCACCACGTGATCGCCGAAGGCCGTGCGAAGACCGCGCACGGTGATGACCGGCTCGACGGTCACGCCCTCTTCGGTAAACAGCCGGTGTTGCGCGGCGCTATTCATCAGATGCCCACCGTGCTGAAGATGACCGCGTACACCGCATCCAGCAAAATCACGCCCGTGATCGACGTAACCACTGATGTCGTGGTGCCGCGTCCCAGGCTTTCGGTGTTGGGCTGGATGCGCAGGCCGAAGTGGCACGCAATGAGCGCGATCAGGATGCCGAAGGTCACGCCCTTGAGCATGCCGATCCAGTAATTGGTTAGCGAGATCGCATCGGGCAGCGATTGCAGGAACCACTGCGCGGACACGCCCAGCTGTGCCATCGCCGCCAGCATGCCGCCCAGGAGCGCCATGGCGCTGGTCCACAGCACCAGCAGCGGCATCGTGACCGCCAGCGCCACCACGCGCGGCAGGATGAGGCGCTGGCCGTGCGAAATGCCCATCACCAGCATCGCGTCCAGTTCCTGCGTCACGCGCATCACCCCGATCTGCGCCGTAATCGCGGATCCCGACCGGCCGGCCACGAGGATCGCCGCAAGCACCGGTCCCAGCTCGCGCACGATGGAGACCCCCAGGAGGCGCACGATGAAGCGGTCGGCGCCGAACATCTGAAGCTGCTGGGCCGACAGGTAGGACAGCACCACGCCGATCAGAAAGCCCACCAGCGCCGTGATGCCCAGCGCCTGCGCGCCGGTCCGGTACACCTGCGCGGAGATCTCGCGCCACGGGCCCAGCCAGGGCCGGCGCAGCATCGCGCCGACATCCAGCACGAGTTGGCCCAGCATGATGAGCAGCGCCTTGCCGTTTTCGGCGGCCTGCAGGACCGCGCCGCCGGTGGCGCGCACCCACGACCATGTCTCGGGCTTGGGCGCCGCCACGGGCGTCTCGCCCTTGTTCATCGCCAGCGTGTTGAAGACATCCTGCTGCCCGGCGCCCCAGCGCACGCGTTCGGGCAGCTTCTCGCCCCAGGCCTGCCAGATGATCAGCGCGCCAATGGTGTCCAGCCGGTGGATGCTGTGCATGTCCCAACGGGCGCCGTCCTTGGCCGCCTGCGCGAGGGCCGCGCGCCTGCGTTCGACTTCGCCCGACTCGGCCAGCGCCAGGACGCTCCAATCGCCGCCCACGTGGCAAACCCCGCCTTCGTAGCGAAAAGGCGCGGCGGCGGTCGCAAGCAATGCGGAATGCGGCATGTCGTCGGGGTACCGATGCAAAATGTATCGCCAATCATAAACGCTGGGGCCCCGCAGCCGCGAGCGCGGCCTGCGTGCCCTACAATCGCGGCCATGCCCGCCCCCGTTTGCCCCATCGACCTGCCCGCCCCGGAAACGCTTGCCCGGACGCTCGCGGACCGCCTGCCCGCCTTCCAGGACATTGCCTGGACCCGCAGCACCGGATCGACCAATGCCGACCTGCTTGCGCGCGCGCGTTCGGGCGCCGGCGCGGGCAAGCCCTGGCTGCTGGGCACGCATCTGCAGGAGACCGGCCGGGGCCGCGCCGGCCGCCCGTGGCAGAACCGCTCGGGCTCCACACTGATGTTCTCGTGCGCGTTCGACGTGCACCTGCCCGCCACGCAACTGGCCGCGTTATCGCCGCTGGCCGGCGTGGCCGCCTGCGAGGCGCTGCGCACCGTCGCCGGGCCCGAGCTGAGCGGCCTGTGCATGAAATGGCCCAACGACGTCCAATGGCACGACGCCAAGCTGGCCGGCATCCTGGTGGAAACCACCCGCAATCCGGGCGGCCGCGACGCTGGATACACCGTGGTGATCGGCATGGGCGTGAACCTTATCGATGCGGCCGACCTATCGCTTGCCCTGGGCCGCGAGGTCGCGGACTGGACCCAGGTGCAGGCCGGCGCCGCGCACGCGGCCGTGGCCGCCGACCTGGTCTGCGCCAGCGCCACGGCATGGCACGAGGCGGTCCGCACGCTCGAACGCGAAGGCTTCGGCGTATTCCGGCAGCGTTTCGACCAGGTGGACGCCCTGGCGGGCCGCAAGGTGAACGTGCTGGACAAGGGCGCTATTCTTCTAAGCGGCACCGCCTGTGGCGTGGACGATCAAGGCCGCCTGCTGGTGCAAACGCCCGAGGGCGCCACACCGATCTCGGTCGGTGAAATTTCGATTCGACGCCAAGCATGATTATTCTCATCGACTCCGGCAACAGCCGACTCAAAGTGGGTTGGCTGGACGCCAGCAATCCGGACATGCCGCGCGAGCCCGCGGCCGTCGCCTTCGACGGCCTGGACCTGAACGCGCTGGATGACTGGCTGGCCGCCCTGCCGCGCCCGCCGTTGCGCGCGTTGGGCGTGAACGTGGCCGGCGCGGCCCGCGGCGACGCCATCGCGGGCATCCTGAACAAACACGGCTGCGCGGTCACCTGGTCGCTGTCGCAAGCAACAACGCTGGGTCTGGTCAACAGTTATCGCACCCCCACCCAGCTAGGCGCCGACCGCTGGGCATCGCTGCTCGGCGTGCTCTCGCGCCTGCCGGGCACCCATCCGCCTTTCGTGCTGGCCAGCTTCGGCACCGCCACCACCATCGACACCGTCGGACCGGACAACGTCTTCGCGGGCGGCCTGATACTGCCGGGCCCGGCCATGATGCGCACCTCGCTTGCACACGGCACGGCCAACCTGCCCATCGCCAACGGCCAGGTCGTGCCCTACCCGACGGACACGCACGAGGCCATCGCCTCGGGCATTGCGGCGGCCCAGGCCGGCGCCGTCGTGCGCCAATGGCTGGCGGGCCGCCAGCGCTACGGCCAGACGCCGCAGATCTACGCGGCCGGCGGCGGCTGGCCCGAAGTGCATCAAGAGATTGAACGCCTGCTGGCCGATGCGGGCGGCGCTTTTGGCGCGACGCCCGTTCCCGTCTACCTGGACCATCCCGTCCTGGACGGGCTGGCCGCCGTGGCGCGCGCCACGTTGAACACCTCTTTCTGACGAAGGTCCGGCATGCGCGTGCTCTTCATCCTGATCCTGCTTGCGAACCTGGGCGTCTTTGCGATGGGACAGGGCTGGCTGGGCGCCCGGCCCGAGGACGAAGGCCGGGATGCGCGGCGGTTCAGCCAGGAATTGAACCCCGGCGCCGTGACGCTGACGCCGCCCAAAACGCCTTAATTAGCGCCCTAACGAGCTCCTTAACGAGCGCCTTAAAGAGCGCCTTAAAGAGCGCCTTAACGGCGCGCGGCCGTCTCGCCCAGCCAGGGCGCCAGCGCGGCCATCGTGCGCCCGGTCGCGCCGGCGTGCTGATCGAACCAGGCCCTGGCCGCCTTGCTCGCCTGCCGCCTGCCGGCCGTATCGCTTAACAGCGCCATCGCAGCGTCCACCGCTTGCGCCGGATCCGCCGCGCGCCGCGCCGCGCCGGCCTCGATGGCATCCTCGGCCGCCTGCTTGAAATTGAACGTATGCGGCCCGACGATCACGGGCACGCCCGCCGCGCAGGCTTCGATCAGGTTCTGGCCGCCCAGCGGCGCAAAGCTGCCCGCCACGATCGCCACATCCGAAGCCGCGTAATAGAAAGCCATCTCGCCCAGCGTGTCGCCCAGCAGCACGGCCGCATCCGGCGACGCGGTCCCGCCCGCCGAGCGCCGTTCGAACGGCACTTTCGCGTTCGACAGCAGCCCCGCCGCTTCGTCAAAACGCTGCGGATGCCGCGGAATCAACAGAAAGAGCGGCGCGCCCGGTGCGGCCGCGTGGTGCTTGATTGCCGCGATGAACGGGGCGTCTTCGCCCTCGCGCGTGCTGGCCACGGCCACCACGGAACGTCCCAGTTGCGCGCGCCAGGCGTGTCCTGCCTCGACCTGCGCGGCCGGCAGCACAAGGTCAAACTTGAGATTGCCGGTGATCTGGGCTGCCGGGGCCCCCGCCTGCGCCAGCCGGCCGGCATCTTCCGCCGTCTGCGCCAGCACTTTGTCCAGACCCGCCAGCGCCTCGCGCATCACGCTGCCCATCCGGCGCGCCTGGCGCAGCGACGACGCGGAATAGCGCGCGCTGACGAGCGCCATGGGCACCTTGGCCTGCCGGGCCGCTGCCAGCAGATTCGGCCAGATCTCGCGCTCCATCAGCAGGCCGCAGCGCGGACGGTGCGCCGCCATGAAGCGGCGGGTCGCGCCGGGAAAATCGTAGGGAAGCCAGGCTTGGCGTAGTTGTCCCTGGGCAATAGCGTCCTTGAAGAGACGCTCGCCCTCGGCGCGGCCCGTCGCTGTCGTGTGCGTCAGCAACACGGGCAGGCCTTGCGCCAGCAACGCGTTCAAGAGCGGCAGCGCGGCCCGAGTCTCGCCCAGGCTGACGGCATGCACCCAGACGGGGTTGTCCGGCGACTGCGAGGCGGGCTCGGGGCGGCCGAAACGCTCGGGAGAAAAGATTTCCCAGCGGCCGCCTGCGCGTTTGGCGCGGCGGGCCATCCACAGCCAGATCAGCGGCGCGAGGGTCCGCAGCGCCAGCGTGTAGACGCCGCGGTTCATGTCACTGCGCGGCGAGCGCCTGCTCGACCGAGGCCATGACAGCCTCACGAGACGGCGAGGCGCCGCGGTCGCCCAGGCTGGCGGTGTAGTTGGATCCGACCAGCGGGGTACGCACGGGGGTGGACGCGCGGTAGATGCCGATCGTGGGACGGCCCAGCGCGGCCGACAGATGCGTGAGGCCGCTGTCCAGCCCCACCATCAGGCGCGCGCCGGCAAGCAGCTTGGCCACCGCGGTCAGGTCCATGCGGGGCATCACCTCCGCCCCTTCCATGCCGGCCACCAGCAGCTGGGCGCGTTCGGCTTCCTGTTCGTTGCCCGCCAGCAGCTTGAGCGTGCAGCCGGCCTCGCGCAGGCGGCGGAACACCACGCGCCAGTCCTCTTCGGGCCACAGCTTGTCGTCGCGGCTGGCCGACGGCATGATCACCGCATAGCCGCGGTCCGTGTCCAGGTGATGCAGCCGGGGTAGCTCGGCGGCGTTCAGGCCGCCGCTGCCCACTTCCACGACCGGCTCGGGGGCCTGCGTGGCCTGGCGCGCAAAGGATTGCAATCCGAAATCCGGCAGGCCGGCATGCTGGTAGCCGAACGTCAGGCCGGCCAGCTTGCGCTGGCGGATCACGGCGGGCTGCCAGAACTCGACGCGATGACGCACGTTGTAGAACAGCGAGGCCAGCGGTTCGCGCGCCGACCGCCAGTCCAGCCCGTGCCGCACGCCGCGAGCCTGGCGCACCAGCCAGGCTGACTTCAGCAATGCTTGCATGTCCAGGACGATGTCGTACTGCGTGGAACGCAGACGCTCCTTCAGCGCCTTGCGCTCGGCACGCACCTGCGGCGACCACCAGGACTTTCGCCAACGGCGATGCGCAACTTTGATGATCCCATTGACGGCCGGATGCCAGGATGGGATCTCTGCAAATGCCTCTTCGACGATCCAATCGATCTGTGCGTCAGGGACGTGCCGGGCTATGTCGGAGATAGCCGGCAACATGTGGACGAGGTCGCCCAGGGAGGACGTGCGAACGATGAGAATGCGGGTGGGCATCAAGTAAGGGGGCTACCGGTAAATATCCGAATTTACAGCAAAGCTTGCGGTCCGTAACCTTGAGGGTTATTTGACTGCCAGCGCCAACCATCCGCGCACATTTCCTCAATCGTGCGTCTTGCCCTCCAGCCAAGCAATTGGAATGCAAGGTCTGGGTTCGCCCACGCGGAGGCGATATCGCCCGGACGCCTGGGCATGATGTCATAGGGAATTTTGCGACCACTCACGGCCTCAAATGCCGCAACTAACTGCAAAACGCTGGTCCCGCGACCGGTACCCAAATTAACGGCGGTAAACCCCCCGTTGTTCTTCAATGCATACTCAACCGCGCGGACGTGCCCCTCGGCAAGATCTTCCACATGCAGATAATCGCGCACGCCAGTTCCGTCGATGGTTTCGTAGTCGTTCCCGAAAACGGCCAACCGCTCCCGCTCGCCAACTGCAACTTGCGTGATGTAGGGGAACAGGTTGTTGGGAATGCCGGAAGGTGCCTCACCGATCATTCCGCTGGCATGGGCACCTATCGGGTTGAAATAGCGCAACGCGATGCCGCAACGCTTTTCGCCACTTTGGGTCCAATCACTCAGGATCTGCTCCACCATGGCCTTGGTCCATCCGTATGGATTGGTCGGCGCAATCCGGTGATTCTCCGTGTAAGGCAGGGCCAAGGGTTCGCCATAGACCGTCGCCGACGAGCTAAATACCAGGTTACGGACCTGTGCCCTATCCATCGCTTCAAGCAGGCTTAAGGTTCCTGCGACATTGTTGGAGTAGTAGCTCACAGGTTGCCCTACCGACTCCCCAACTGCTTTAAGCGCCGCAAAGTGAACCACGACTGACACTGGCGTCCCTTGGCCGCGCTGGCGGGCAAAGAGGTCGTCCAGCATGGCGACATCACGAACGTCGCCCTGCACGAACTCCACTGCAATGCCTGCAAGGCGCTCAATTCGTCGCAACACTTCAGGCGAGCTATTGGAAAAATTGTCGAGCACAATGGGGGCAAATCCTTCACGGATTAGCGCCAGCAACGTGTGCGAACCGATATAGCCGGCTCCGCCTGTGATCAAGAGCTTTTGATTCATAGTCAATTCTTTACCTTACCGGCGCAGAAGGCGCGCATAGATAAACCCACGCAGTCCATTCGGAACGAGACGCACCGGAAGACGGATAGCCAGGTTTGTCAAAAATCTGAGGGGCCCGATAAACCCGGCCCGCAAGAAGGTGGTTTGCATCGACCATTCGCTGGCGAGGTATTTCCATCCCCCACGTCTGGCAAACATGGCGCTACCTGTTCTTGCAAGAACCAGCACATCAGGCAGGTTCATTGCACGCGCGCCGTGTTGCAGCATACGCACCCAGAGCGCGTAATCTTCATACATGGGCTCGTTACCATAACCACCCGCGGCAAGCGCCACATCACGTCGAAACATCACAGTCATGTGATTGAATGGATTTCGGCTTTGGGCGTAAGCAGCAATGTCCTCGTGCGACAAGGGCACCCGGCGAACGCGGCCCGACTCCGAGTGTGGGTTCTCATCGAACTCGCGTATCCAACCACCGCAGATATCAACGTCGGGATGGGCGCGCAGACAACTGATTTGATATTCGAACCGGTGGGGTTGCACTAGATCGTCCGTATCAAAACGGGCGATCCACGCCGTGGAACATGCCTTCATGCCCGCGGTCAACGCCGGACCCAGACCCTGATTGACCGGAAGCCGCACCGAGTATAGCGGCAGTCGGTCCCGATACGCGTCGATGACGTCCCGCAGCGGCTGAGTCAATGGCCCGTCTTCCACCAGCACAATTTCGTGAATTTGCGTGTCGCACTCGCACAGGCTTTCCAGGGCCGCCGCTAGATATTGGGGCTGTTCCTTGGCGTAAACCGACATCAGGACGGAAAACGGCCACTCCGAGGCTCGAACGGCTGTCGGGGTCTGGACCTCAGCCATCAGAAGACTCTCCGCACCTTGCTATAGAGGCGATACGCGGCAACCATCAAGCGGCGCACGCGAGGCTTCTGAACCATCCTGCGGACAAAATTAACGAGTTCAGCCTCTTTCTCTGAAAGACTCGGCCCCGCCAACTGTGCGCCGCCTGTTCCAGCGTTATTTACCAGGCTATACAGCACGTTCGCATCCAGGCGGCTCATACCCACGGTATTTCGCACCAAGCGGCGACGTCCGAAGTACCGATTGTACGTTTTGGACATGCTTCCCGGCGTGTTGCGGTACAAATAGCCTACTGTCGGAATGAGTGAAAAACGCTTGTCGCTCCAGGCCAGGCGGGAAAAGAACGCCCAGTCTTCCCACACCGATCGGTCGGAATCATCCCAACCGCCGAATTCTCGCAGTGCCTGGGTTCGGACGACCACATTCGCGGTGATGTATTGATTCTCCAGCACCGCCAAGGCTCTGGCTTCCGGCACTCCGAGCGCCTTCCAGAACCACCCTTCTCGCAACGCCTGCGCGCCGTCCTTCAACTGGCTGGCATCCTCGAAATGAATGGCAAACCCAGTGGCCACCAGCAAGGACGAATCCGCCCTTAATGCTGCAACCGCCGTTTCAAGCGTATGGCGAAGCAGCACGTCATCACTATCCACGAAAAAAGTGAACTCGCTCTTGGAAAGCGCCAATCCTGAATTGCGGGCGCCCGCCAGCCCGCGGTTATCCTGCCGATGAATCCGGAACGGAATGCGTCCGTCAAGCGACGCCGCAACCCGTCGCAGCAATTCGGATGCGTATGTCTCTTGGGAGCCATCGTCGACAATAATTACTTCCCTGGGAAGCAAGCGCGAATTGCGCAGGGAATGGAGCAATTCTTCGAGCAACTCGAAATTGGTGTTGTAGACCGGGACCACAACACTCAAGTCGCACGCACGGGAGTCGTCCCATTGCGGCCAGATCGCGACGGGTGACGGCCGATCGGAACGTGACCACCATTGGTTGATGTCGACCTGCCGCTGGCGAACTCGTCTGCGAGACTCGTTAAGCGCCGCTTCGTAGCTTGCGGGATTGGCGGCGAGCAGCTCGGCCATTCTCTCGCGCAAAGCGAGCGGATTCGGCGCGGAGAAAAACCTCGCCACGTGCTCAGCATCGTCGACCACCTCAATGGCGCCACCGGTGTTATAAGCCACCAGCAGCGTCCCCATCAGCAACTGCTCCAGAATCACGAAGGGATAATTCTCGCCTCGCGACGGCACAACAAACAGGCTGTCTGTGACTCGCTCCTGAACAAACTCAATCAGCTGACCATGCGTCAGATGCAAGTCTTTGTAGGCCACGTGCTTTGAAATGCGGGAACGGTCTTCCTGCGAAGGGCTCAACGGCCCGAGCGACGCAATTTCCTCAATCTCGCGTAACTGACCTGCCTCGCCCAGAGCCTCAACGGCCTGCACGAAATCCGGCCAACCCTTGAGCTGGTTGTACTTTCCGACGAAAACTATCCGCTTTACCTTGCGATACGAAATCGCGCCCGCATCGCGCACCAGGTTCAAGTCAAACGGCAAGGGAGTAATGCTGAGATTGGCCAGTTCGTAGCCGAACTCCTCCTGAAGCAACTGCTTGCTCAGATACTTTGACGGTGCATAGCAGGCGTCGGCGTGCTTAAACAGATAGCTATCGCGAATGGCCTGGGCTGCCTCATACGGGGTGTAGTTCATTGCCCCGGCGTCTTGCGCACCGTACTTCACGTAGTCGATAGACCCATGCATGAAGATACGCACGGTCAACCAGCTGGGCAAACAAGCCGTTCTCTTCGCCTGAACGATCCGAAATCCGATCGACTTGTAGTCCTGAGACTCGACAACGGTCAGGTCCGGTAAGAGGAACAGGATGCAGTAAAGGGACTCCAACAGGCCCAGCCCGTCAAAAAATCCCTCCTTCGTGCCTTGTTCTCCAAACATTCGCGGGACAAAGGTGCGGCCGTCCTTCGCGACAGATGGCGCCACATCGATATCGCAAAAGAGGACAGACACTTTGGGGTCCACCGCTTTGATGTTCGCGGTATACGTCCCGATGCCTCCAGTCGGACGAATGGAGGCATCTTCCGTCGTAACAAGCAGCAGGTCCGATGCAACGAGGCCGGAAGAAAAACCCAGGTTAGCCAAGAATTTGGCATATCCCGTTTTCGTCAGGGAAGACGTCCGAAGGGTCCACCCAACCTGCTTCTTTTCCTCAGTGGCGTGAAAACCGCTGGCATCCAGAAAACTGGCGAACTGCGAGGCTGTCCAATCGCGCTGACGGCCCGCGTCCAACCCATGAAGGAATAAAACGGCCCGCCCCGATTCCAGGCAAAAGCGCTTCAATGCTAGAAGGAAGGGGCGCGGATCAACCAAATCCGCCAGGAATCCAGCAGAAACCGCCCAAGTCGCCGATTCGGTATGGGCACGTACAAAAGCATCGGCCTGACCTTGCCACGTATCCGCGCACCACGATGGGGAGGCCTGGCCTGGCGCGCCCGACTCTGTGTGGTTAAACACACGAAGTCGCGCATCTTCCGGCGAACTTTCGAAGGCGCCGCAAATATTGATAAAAGAGACGCCATGTGCGTCCGCGAATTCCAGGATTTCGGCTGGCGGCTTATGTGCCGCAGGCACCCAACTCAGGTTTCCTTCAAGCGAAGACCTGCCCGCGCCGAAACTGGCGAACATCGACAAAACCTTCAGGTCCATGCTTCCCCCTGCAGGCTTTCCAAGCTATGAACATTCATTACCGCGGCGCCTGCAACGTATCCGGATTCGCGTGGAACCGATCTATGGTTGACTGGAAGAATCTGGCGAATGCCTCCACACGGATTCGCCAATCCCAAGGCTTGATCGACTCAAGGTTCTCTTCAGACAGGACCGCGAATAGGGTACGGTCTTCATGCATCTTTCGAATCGCCGAAGCTATGGCCTCCGGGGTCCGTTCCCCAACGATCATCGCTTGCTGGCGCTCGCCGAACACTTCAGGAACGATGCCCACATCAGTAGATATCACGGGTACGCCACAAGCCATCGCTTCCAGCACAGGATTTGGTGTCCCTTCGATCAACGATGGGCAAACATACAGATCGATGCTGTTGTAATAAGCAGGCATATCGGCGTGCGCGATAAATCCCGTCTGCCGATCCGCGAAACGCGTCTCGACTGGTACGCCTTGTTCGCGTAGCAGTTCAATGGCGGGCATCAAGATCGTATTGAATCCTTTGACGTCGGTTAATTCAGCCGCCCATTTGCTGTTACCCGCCCAGCCGATGACGATCGGACGTGTACCCATCGAAGTAAAGCGCTCAAGATTGTGCGGCTTGAACAAGCCGAGATCCACACCGTCTTGCGCGACACACGCAGGTGATGGCATACCCGGTATCGCGCGATAGATATCGGCCAGACGTTCCGAGGCGACCGTATAAGACGTCGCCCTGTCGCGAAAGAATCCGAGCCGGTCAACGATCTGGCCATTATCCAAATGCAGATGGTCGTAAACAGAGGTCGTGACCGGCTTGTTGGTCACGAAACGCCGTTCGAATTCAGAGAAGCTCAGGCCGGTCCGTTCTATGCACCCCCTAGCCCATTCATGATCGATCAGGCGAAGGTATTCACGCCAAAAGAAATGCACCAAATGACAATCGGCTGCCGCCAGGAAGATATGCCCAAGCTCGGGCAGAGCTTGAGACGAAATTAGCTTGAAATCAAACCGGTCACCAAGGTGGCGCTGAATCTGCCGCGCAATGTTGGAAAAGGCCCATCCGTCCACGTCAACCACCAATGCGATCTTTGGACGCTCCGTGGAGGGCGGCTCGGTGACAAGCACAGCTTGATCAGGCACGGCAGCCAGGCCCAGCGCCTCATGACGCAATGCGAGCCAATGCTCCAGGCCGTCGCCCCAGATATCAAAGCCGTGCTTGCTCTCAAGGTATCGCGCGGATTGATAGATCACGTTTCGTGAGAACCGCTCCCGCTCGTAGTCCCTGTCGCTCTGGGATGCAGGAGGGGGATGATCGTGGATCAAACCCATCACCGACGTCGTGCCCACCTTATAGCCTTCCTGGAAAAGGCGAACTGAAAAATCGATGTCTTCAAATCCGACGAACATATTGTCGTCGTAGCCTCCTAGCCGTTCGAATGTTGTCTTCTTGAGCACACACGCGCCGCCCAACAGGAATGTGGACAGGAATGGTTCCATGGCGGCCGGATCCAGTTCTCCCTGTCGGCACGCGCTGCCCGCTCCTAGATGCAAGCCGGTGGGTTCGGTGCAGACGTACAGATGCCCCCCGGCGGCGAAAACCGTTTTCCCGTCTGGGTTCAGCAGGGGCACATTCAGAAAATGGCAGCCTAGCGTCGCGATATCGCGCTGAATCGCCGGCAGGACATTCTTCGTCAGAAAAATGTCGTTATCCAGGCAAAGCACCCACTCCGTACGGACCTCCGGCATCGTGCGGTTACGGCCTCCGGCCACACCGTAATTCTTGTCCAACGCGACGATGCGCGTACGGAATGGCATCTGCTCGCAGATGCGGCGAAGCTCTCGCAGCGTGTCAGGCTGAGAGCCATTGTCGATGATGAGAAACTCACCCGCGAAATCGGGCACATGTTCCGCCACGGAGCGAAGCAGCTTTTCCGTTAGCCCTGCTCTGTTCAGGGACAGGCACGTGATAGTCAGATTGACGCCATTGACCCCGATATTCGCCTGGCCGCCCGGCGTCCGATGAAGAATACGATGCCTCTCATCAGACACATAGGTGTAGGCATGCAAACCAGGAACCAACAGTTTATCGATCACCACGGCCACTCTTCCTAAATCGACGATACAACGACATCAGGAATCGACGCAGTCCTTCAGGAACCATCCCGCTGATTCGCTCATAGCGTGCCGCTGACCACGCCATCGACGCCTGCGCCTGCTCGGACACTGCTAGCCGATGCACGCGATCGGCAAGCTGTTCGCGGGTTAGCTGCAATTCGAGACTCAACGCTTCCAGCCGCAGTTCAAAAGCATGCGCCTTGCGTTCCCATTCGATGCGTCCGGCCTCCGTTTCAGCCTGATGCTCGGCCCGCAAGGCTTCCAAAGCCTCTTTCACCGAAGGTAGATGGCCTCGGAAAATTCCCGTACGGAAAGAATCCATCGAAAGTGGAAGAATGGCGCCACCTGCGCTGATACCTTGCCCGCCAAGCTCGCCCTGCGTCCATATCCCAACAAAGTAGCTGGCATTGCCCGGCTGAGGTCCCACGTTGTGATCGCTCGGCACGAGTTGAGCAGCCAAAAGTGGAACAAGATTCAGCATTTGTCGCTGACCGCTCTTGCCATCATCAGCGGGATATTGCTGAAGGCGCAGGTTCAGAAAACCTGTCATCGGACCGCCAAGGAACCACCCTTTGCCCTGCCCAAGAACGCCTTCCGTCAGCCCCTTGAACTCATCGAACGTATATTTGCGCAGATGGTAGGGATTTCTCTCTTCTTCGGTCGGAAAGTACCACCAGTCGTTTGGACAGCTGATTGCAATCACGCCGCCCGGCTTGAGCAGCCGTTTCACATTCGTCAGGAATTTGACGGGGTCGACCACATGCTCGATCGTCTCGAAGGACACGATGAGGTCAAAACTCTCCGGCTCGAATTTTTCAAGCAGCGTCTCGCCTTCGCTTTGGATGAAGCTGACTTTGCCGCCGCCGAAATGGCGCTGGGCCGAATGCACGGCGTCCGCCGAAATATCCACACCTACCACTTCGGATGCGCCCCAATCCGCAAGCAGACGGGAGCCGTAGCCCTCACCACACGCGACGTCCAGCACGCGCTTGTCTGCACAATAGGGCTGGGCAAACGAGTACCTCGCAATATGAATGGCCGCCTCCAGCCCGTCATACTGGGTGTTCTCGTCAAAGTTCAATCGTTCCATAGTTCATCTCACCGGGGACCAGCTTGGTCCATTCATCGCTTTGCGATAAGGTTAAATTTCCATTCCCGAGGCAAGGACAGAATGCCCACAGCCTCAAAATTGTCGACGACCTGAAATGCGCACGCATTGGTTGCGTCGGCATGCACGACGAAGCCGCCTTCGTCGTTGATCGCGACACGCCACTTGTAGCTTCCGCCCAATAACGGAAAAGCGGGAAACGTCACAGAGTACGTACCGCTCGCGCATCCGGGATGCGCAGGCATACCCTCCATCAACGTCGTCGTGCCGCAAAGATAAAGCCCGTCATGACGGTAAAGGTTGAATACAAAGCTGATTTTTTCCGGAATGTGTTGGGTCAGGGCGTGGAATGACACGTTCAGACGGATATGCTGGCCTGTAGCCACTTCCGTAATCCGCTCCTCGCCTTGCCCATCGGTCAGCCACACGTCATCGATCACGTAGAGCTTTTCGGGCTGCGGACCGGAGGACGCCAATACCTCTCCGTCGGGCTTGCCTGACGCCGCATCCCCAGCGTTCTCCGCCACTTGGTCGGGATTGGACGTATCAAGTTCGTCCAGCTCTTTAGGCATGGATGCCGTGTGGCCATGACCGGCCGCCGCCTCGCGCTGCTCAAACTCCACCAAGGCGGCTTGCATGTCGATAGTGTACCTATCGATTACCCTACCGGCGGCGCCAAACTCGATTTGCCGACCTTGATTCAGGTAGAGTGCCCGGCTGCAAATGGACTTGACCTGGTACTGATCGTGCGAGACGAACAGAATGGTGCAGCCCGCATCGCGGATGTCGTAAAACTTCTTAAGACAACGCCGCTGGAATGCCGCGTCGCCCACCGCGAGAATCTCATCAACGATCAGTATTTCGGGATCGGTATGCACCGCCACTGAAAACGCGAGGCGCGCAAACATGCCGCTGGAGTACTTCTTCACCGGACTTTCGATGAACTCTCCAATGTCGGCAAAACCCGCAATCTGATCGAAGCGCTGATCAATCTGCTCGTAGGTCAAGCCCAACAGAGAGGCATTGAGGTATACGTTCTCGCGACCAGTGAATTCCGGGTTGAAACCGGCTCCCAGCTCCAACAGCGCGGCGACCCGACCGTAGGTTTTGACGGAACCCGTGGTGGGGGTGACTGTGCCGCAAATCATCTGGAGCAAGGTAGATTTACCCGATCCGTTACGGCCCACAATACCGACCGTTTCACCTTTCTTGACGTCAAACGACACACCTGACAGCGCCCAGAAATCTTCTGAATAGCTCTTGGCCTCCCTGCCAAACATGCTCGCGCCCCGCGCAAACAGCGCCTGCTTCAATCGGTCTTGGGGTTTCGCGTAAATCGAATAGCACTTGCCCAGGTCTTCTACGTGAATCGAGATATTGTCAGACGACATCGGCGAACCCCTTGCGCACCTTTTGAAACCAGGCAATACCCAGCACGAACACAACGAGGCCAATCGCGGTGTAAATGCCCCACAATGTCCAATTCAGCGTCTTTCCAAAGATGAGCACATTACGGGTCTCTTCCACCACGAAGGTCATGGGGTTGAGTTTCACGTAGAACTGCATGCGGTTCGGAATGGCCGACAGCGGGTAAAAAATCGGTGATACGAAAGTCAACACAATGGTCAAGAGCGAGACTGCCTGAGCGGTATCACGGATATACACGCCTAGGCCTGCCAGGAACCACGAAAGTCCCAGGCAGAACAACGCCAGGGGCACCAGCACCATTGGAAGGTAGATGATCGTCCACGGGATATTCCCCAGAAAGATCAATTGCGCAATCAGCAACACGACAAAGCTCACCAGCAAATGGAACGTCGCCGAGCCAAATGCAATCACCGCCAACGTCTCCAAAGGAAAAACGACTTTCTTCACGTAGGAGATATTGGAAAGTACCAGCGAGGGTGCTCTGTTCAAGCATTCAGCGAACAGGTTGTTCATGATGAGCCCCGCGAACAGGATCACCGCAAAGTCCCCGTGCGACTGCGTGGCCGAAGCGCCGGCACCGCCCCAGCGTGCCTTGAATACGACCGAAAACACGAACGTATAGACGATGAGCAGCAACAGGGGATTGAAAAACGACCAGGCCAGGCCGAGCACAGAACCTCTGTACCGGCCCAGGACTTCGCGCTTGACCATCTGCACTATCAATTGGCGGTGGCGTGTCGCCATATCGCGCACCACATTTATCACTTCGGAAATCAAGAATTACCTCTCACATTCGCATGCTTTTTCATGACTGGTTG
The DNA here is from genome assembly GCF_902859725.1 of Achromobacter mucicolens. GTDB lineage: Bacteria > Pseudomonadota > Gammaproteobacteria > Burkholderiales > Burkholderiaceae_B > Achromobacter > Achromobacter mucicolens. Next base: position 64,668 of record NZ_CADIJP010000022.1, read on the forward strand.
GCTTTGGCCGATCCGCGGCGCAACAGCCGCTTGACGAAACCTATGACCGGGCGCACCAGCCTAAATCGTTGATATACGGACACGACGAGTCTGCCTGCGCGTAGCATGACTCGCAGCAGATCGGGAGGCAGATCTCCCACCTCTTGCAGAATTCTCCTTGTCGCAGCGGGTGCATTGGAGAACGCGATACTGTTCCAGACGGCCACCGAGAATTGAGAAAGTCGTTTGCGGCGGTCGGCGCTGTCGTCTCCGTTCAGCAGGTAGGAAATCTGCTTCGGGCTCGGGTAGTGGGCGTCATCCGCAGACACACGCAGCAATGGCCGAGGAACCAGCAGACCCACCTCGCCACGCTGGGTCAGCTTCCAAAGGTGCTTGATCTCGGCGTACTGGGCGAGACCGGTATCGAAAGCGTCCAGGAGAGGCCGGCCCGGCGCTGTCCGGAAAACCGCACGCGTGCTCGGATGGCGCCCGCTCATGGGCGCGGTGTCGATCGCCAGTGGCAGCGAATAGGTGTCGATCCGCTCTGACGCATCGGATTTGCGGATCGCCCACCCCGACACAAATGGGATATCGGCCCGGGCACGGAACACGCGCACTGCAATGTCCAGAAAGGCGGAATCGACGACATCGCGCGCGTCGAAGACGGCCATCGCGTCCGTCGTGCGCAGCGCATGCAGGTCCACGGAAACGCCGCCCATGTCGACGCATCGAACGCTCCTGCCGAAGACGAACGCCGATACTTCGGGGCCGGCCCCTTGGGCGGGTAACAGTACAACGGCCTGATACCCTCCTTTTGCCAGACACGCCCCCAACGGCTGTGAATCGGCAAGGGTTTCGGCTTGGATGACGACCAACAGCTCCAGCCCAGGCGTGGCCTCCGCGCGGCCAAAGCTGGGCGCCATCGGCATCGCAGACTCGTAAATAGGCGCCACGGTGGTCGGCACGACTGGATACGGAAATGTCAGGCGCGTCCGCAGCTCGGCATCGTCCCAAAGCCGGCCAATGGCCAGACTGAGCGCATCGGAAGACGTCGCATCGAACACCAGGCTATTGCGCTCATGGTGAAAAAAGTCTTCGAAACCCGGGATGTCCGACACGATGACTGGTACACCACCCGCGTAGAGCTCGTGCGCCGCGTAGCAAAACGATTCCGCGCGATTCGGGAACACGGCAAAACGCACTTTCTCGAGCAACGTCTCTGTTTCCTCGTGCGACAAGTGACCAAGGATATGGAATCGCGAGCGCAAGTCAGCGGGAATGCGCCTCAGCAGGTAATCCGCGTAAAGACCGCTTCCATCGGGCGGCTGCTTCGAATCACCGCCAACAAAATAGAAATCAGGCGCCAGATCCGGACGCTGGCGCATCCACAGAATGGCGGCGTCCACCAGCAGGTCGACCCCCTTGATCGAGAACAGCCTGCCATAAAAGAGGATGCCGTTCTCGATTCCGTCCGATGTTCGCTTTTCGAGCGTCTTTTGGAGCGGCGGAATCGCTACGACTTGCCGTGCAGCCACATTGGGATAGAGATCTGTCAGCGACCGCTTGGAAACCGATTCCGAAGGAACGATGACCGTATCCGCCAACGCCAGCGCCGCACGTTCAAGGGAATACAGCACATAAAGTTCAGGATGCAGCGAGTTGGTCAGGTCCACGCGGTCCATCGCCTCGATGGTCGCGTGGTAGCGAACGGCGATGCGCGTCCCTTCATAGCTGCCGAGGGCGATCTTCTCGCACAGGGCGTAATACGCCACACCGTGATAATCGAAAAACTCGATCAGCGACGGATGCTCCCGTTCATGAACCTTCAGGGCCGCGACATTCAGCACATACGAGCGCCACTCGTACCATGAGGCGAAGCTGTCGCGAGGCAGCACGTCCTTGCCGCAAACGTCCTCAACCCGGTACGCCACGCAATTGTGCGCATTGGGCAGTTTGAGCCGCTCCTCCTTGTCAAACCGCGCGAACACCTCGGTGTCGACGTCCAGCAGGAATACAACTCGCTTGCCCGCGTGGAGCAACTGCACTGCCACGTTGTGCAGCAACGCCCCGCACCCGCCCCGGGTGACAGGGAACAGTTCATAGCTGACGAAGCAGATCGTGTGCATCAGTTCAGGAACCGCTGCAGGGTGAGCGCCGATTCGGCATTGTGTTCCACCGCATATTCACGATACGCGGCAATTATCTGGTCGCGCTCAGACAACGCCAGCTTGATCTTCTGCGCGATTGCATAGGCATCGTCGGGAACAGGCACAATCAGCCGGCTCTGGAGGTACGGATTGTTTTCGAAATATGGGGTATTTGGACCAACGATGCATGGCACCCCCACCCCGAAACTTTCGAGCGGCAGCATGGGTGCGCATTCGTTAAGCGTCACGTACAAGTTCAGATGGGTGGTCGCCAGTTGCGCAGGCATTTCCGCCTGCGGCACCATCCTGCCGAGAAAGCTCTGCGCTAAGCCGAATTCCTTGCAGAACTCCAGCATGCGTTCGGATGCGACCGAGCCCACGACCTGAGCCCCATCAATGATTGAAGCCGCCGCCAGCATCTCGTAGGGCGGCTTGTGCTTGAGTTCGGAAATACTCCATATGCCCAGCTTGATCGGCGCCACCGGCACGTTGGTCGCGGCGTCAGGAATCACCCGGTACATATTCAACAGATAATGCGCATCGATGCCGCGATGCTGCAATATCTGTTCTTGCCCTTTCTTGACAAGACCGATGCGGCGGATCTTGCCCTGCCGATGAAGCGCGCACATAAGCCGGAAGCTGCGCCACGCGTAGTCCTCAGGCGCCTGCATGAACGTGCCATGCCAAACGACATGAACCGGAACGTTCGGCGCCTGCCGATGGAGCGCCTGCACAAGGTGCTGGTACGTGAACGGAAAACCCTGCAGCACCACGGCCTGAGGCCGTCTAGCCAGCAGGCGATGCGCAATCGATTCTCCGTCTTCCGGGGTCAATTCATCAGTGAGCAGCAGAAGATGATCAAACATCTGCGCAGCCGAACTACGGATACCGAGCCAGTCCGGGTGGGCAACGGCAACGACTTTGTCCAGCGGCAATGCCAGTATGGCCTCATCGGAACAAATGCTCGTGGCCTGCGCCTTCAATGAACTTGCAATAGGCCCAGGCGTCACGCCGAACTGCGCTGCGCGAGCAGGCGGCGTCGAACGTGCGGCGCGACGCTGCGCGATGGCGCGATACATCTTGCCCACCGGGCCTTTCGAGAGCCGTAATCCGACTCGATAGGCGACGGATCCTTCAATTTCGCGGTATCGGGCTGTTGCGTCGGCAAGCAAGGCTGCGGTGCTGGCCAATTCCAGTCGAAGCTTTTCGGCCTCGGTGTCGCCGGCAGCAGAAGATCCACCCGCGGCATCCTCGATGGAGTCGTTGAGATCTGGCGTCGACCGGGACTTCGTCGAATGAATTGTCATGAAGTTGGAAGATTTGAATTGCTAAGATGCTCGGCGTCCGGGCTTAGCAGAATTCCGACATGCACCCGGGCGATGCTCAGGGTGAGAACAAACCGCAATCGTGCGTACGGGCTCACTCACGACGCACCCCGGTGAGGCTGCTCCGATTTTAGATCAAAAGGAAGGGAAGTTCGGTCACCGCAGGGCCAGGTGCCCCGGGCGGACATTGGCCGAACGGGCTGCGCCAGCTTGACAGTTGCCGCCGCGAGTCTCCAAAACCAGCGGCAGAAGCATACATACGGCCACGCCCGCGCACCTGCGGATTTTCGCTTCCTTGCCAATCCATACTTTCAGATGCGCGGCGTAACGGGGACCTCCCAGGGAGAGATTACGCTTTCCCCGCGACCACGATGCCCACCATGATGAGCGCAATACCAAAAAAATATTGAATGCTGAACCGTTCGCCAAATACGAGGTGGCTACCAAGTGGCACAAGCACGAAGGCCAGCGCCATGATGGGATAGACCCGCCCCAGTTCAACCTTTTGCAGCACCCAGACCCAAGCGATCGATGTGATGCCATAGAGCACCATAGCAGCAGATAAGGCGGCGAGCGGCTTGAAGGAAAAAAGGGTGCCCGACTGCGCCAGGGCCGACGCGCTGACCTTGAAAAGTATCTGCCCGATCGCCAAGCCGACGACACACAGCACCGCTGCAAGATAAATCATCAACGAGACATGCCAGGTTTGTCGACAATCGCGTGAAACGCGACAAACAGGTTTAGATCCATGGCCGGCAACCTCGTCGGCCACCACGACTCTTGCGCCTTCGGGAAGTAGTGGCGCAGAAGCGCCATCAGGTTATTGCACGGGTTCACGTGTTCCCGGGCCATAACGTAATCGTACGCGATCCCCATTGCCAGAGCCGTCTTGCGCGGGCCCAGGCGGCGCCCAAGTCTCCAGGCGAAACCCGGATCTGTCGGGATCAGGATCGACAACGTGCCGCCCGGTTTCAATACGCGCTGCCACTCTTTCAGCGCTAAGTGCGGGTGATAGATGTGTTCAAGTACGTGCGTGGCGATTACACGGTCGAAGCTATTGTCTGCGAATTCTATGTCCCCGCCCGACTGCACGGAATAAGAGACGCGCCCCCCACGCTGGTCGCCGATTTTCTTTGCGGCGATGTCCAGGGTCTTGGGATCCATGTCCGTCAACACATACTCGTCAAACTGGTGATTGACGAACGACAGATGCTCGCCCGTACCAGCACCGATCTCCAGCACCCGTCCGAATTTAGCGTTGCCGTTGAACGGCTGCTCAGTAAGTTTATGGCTTGCTCGCATCACCCATGATTGCAGCGGGCTCTGGTAATTGCATTCGTCGTAAACATCGGCGAACTTTTCACGATAGTCCACCCAAGCCTTGTCTTCATTATGCAATTCATTTCTCCGAATCTTTCAAACTCAACACCGAATTTCCACGAATCCGTTGAAATGGTCTGGTCGGCACGGCGCTGATGTCGTGCCCTAAAAAGGCCAACACCAACTGCAATCCCACGATAATCGGAAGAGCCGACAGCATCACGGTTCCCGCAGGCGTGGTGGAACCCGCACTAGCCGCCTCAACCCAATTGAAAATGCCAAAAAAAATGCCGAATAAAATAAGAAGACATCCGAGAGGCAGCTCGATCGAGGCCAGGGACATATCGCGCAAATAATAATTGTAAAAAATACGCTTCGAAAAATTTATTACGTGTTTCACAAAAAACTCGCCAATGATCTTCCCAATTTTCAAGTTGCTGACTTCGTCGCCATACTTCGCATCCATGGGAACGTCGACGACCACGGCTCGAAGCGTATTCAGTCGGAACAAGATATCTGTCTCAAAGAAAAATCGCTTGCTGATTTTTCCCATGGGCAAATGCTTGACGACTTCGCGATGGATTGCCGTATATCCGTTCGTGGGATCGAACAGATTCCAATACCCAGACGACAACTTGGTCATGAACGATAGCACAGCATTTCCGAACAAGCGGACCTTCGGCATGGCCCTAATTTCCTCGAGATCGAAGAAGCGGTTGCCCTTGGTGTAGTCTGCCTCGCCCGCAATGATCGGCGCCACAAAATCGGGGATGAGCCTGGCGTCCATCTGCCCGTCGCCATCCATCTTCACCATTACATCCATACCATCATCGATGGCCGCCTGATACCCTGCCATCACGGCGCCGCCTACACCTTGGTTGGCCTCGTTGCGCAAGACGATGACCCTAGGGTCGTCGCAGTTTTGACGCACGAAATCTCCGGATGCCTCAGGGCAGCAGTCATCAACCACATATATTCTGCAAACTTCGGGACCGATACTCCTAATGACGTCAAGAATGTGCTTTCTGACCTTGTAGCTAGGAATGACAACAGAAATTCTCAGCGACATCATTTATCTCGCTTAGTTGTAGCGACCGGCCGAATACCTGCGGTAGCCATGCCAACTGCAAGCACAATGACGAGCAGCGACATTACGACGGTAGGCCACAGGTATCGATAGTCCTGGGCGCTCATGAGCACACTGAGGCCAACGCAGTTGAATGCCGCCGGCGCAAATATAAGCATCGCCACCGCTGATCTTCGGTATATAAGCATGACGGTAGCAAGCAGGCCTAGCAGGATATATAGCGCTGGGCGCGTATACACCTCGCTCTTCGCGAGAATCTGGCTAATCCACGTACCCAACGATTGTTTAAATTCCGGCAAGAGGGACTGCGTTTTCAATCCCAGCTCGCGGCTCTCCGGCATATCTGTGATTTCGCCGGGAGAGATGGAAACGAACTCGTCTCCTGCGCCATCCATTCGCCATATCAGGCCGGTCACACAAAGCTGGTGCTGAGCGAACACAATCGGATGACGAAATATCTCCTTGAACATCAGCGTATTAAGGTCACTGGCCGCAGAGCCAAGAAATGAAAACGAAATATGCTTGTTCCAGAATAGGGGCACGACGGATCTACAGTTATATCCCTCGAGCCATTCCTCCCGCGGGAGCACCTTCTGCATAAGCACATCATCAGCCGGATCAAACTTCACGCCAGCTTTTTCCATCGCACCCAATACATGAACCGCGAAGATGGACTTGTAATGGGCACCTATCGGGTAAGCTCCCAGCATGGTCAGCAGTATCGTTTTAGTCACGATGAAAACGACAACCTGCGAGGCCAGCGCCACACCTACCCGGAACTTCGCCTGTCGACCGCGGGCAAGGACAAAGAGCAAAGAAAAAAACAGGCAGACAATGATGATGCCATTGTGACGAACACCGAAGGTCAGAAATCCGGCTAATGCCATGGCGAGAACGGAGCCCCAGGTCAGCGTCAGATTGAGTCGGACCTCACGTGCGGCAAGTGCACTTAGAAAGATGATGCCTATCGTGAACGGCACGTCCTTCCAGAGTGTCGTCACGATCATGAAATTTGCCGGGAACAGCGGCAGAACAAGCGATGCAATAGCGGTTACGTATTTCGGTACGCCCCACGCCATGGTTTCACGCAAGAAAAACCAGGTAGCCAGAGAAAAGCCGAGGATCTGCAGGAACGCCGCCGATTGCGGAGCCGGGTATACCAGATAGGCAAGCTTATAAAGAAAGGTTGAAAGAAGGGGATGGGCATCGGCGTACGTCCCCTCCACAATCTGACGCCATTGGTCGATGGAATCGGGGGACATCTGCGCAGGCCAGTAAACCGCGAGAGCGAGACTGTAGATGAGCAAGCTGGGCAGGGCCAGCCATAGGCTCAACGGAGGCCGGGCATCGGTGACCGCTGATGCGTTTTCTTGAATTCCGCGCCCGGTACGCGCCAGAAAGCACGTAGCAATAAAGAACGCGGCAAACGCCACAATGTAGATCAGCAGACCTCGTATAAATGACTTGCCAATACTTGCCTTGAGAGGCAACGTATCACTGAGATCGATGTGGAGTGCTCCTGGCGTAGCGGAATACAGGTCATAGCGCCGAACGAAATCTCCACTACGAATTTCGACTATTCCTGAATACGCGTGCTTTGCAAACACGAGTGAATCGCCGGGGCGAACGTCCACATCCGCCTCGATGATCGCGGGCTGATTTTGATAAGAAACAAGGCTGGCGCCGCGACGTTCCCATCCGCTATCGGTGCGCTTGGCAGAACTAGCATGCATGCTGTCGGCAACGGACGACGAAAGCCAAACTTCCGCCGACTTCGAAAGTGCATTGCGCTCGCCAGTCGCAACAATTTTCAATCCGTCGGGTGCCTCAAGCACTGGCCGAAGGGGAAGCATGATCAGCACGAGCAACGCAAATATCGCCGATATGACGACGCACTTCGCTATTGACGGCAAGATATTAAATTCCTTCGGACACTAAAAATTATCAGCAAACTCGGCTGCCGCGCATTCAGGCTTTGGGAGTTCTACGGCGCGGCCGTTTCCTCTGCCTCATGACCAACCATTTCGGCATATCAAATCTGACGAGCTTCCGATAAAGAACCAAATAAGTGGTGGAGAAAACAAAAACAAAAAAGATCAATATATATTCGTGCTGCCAGAACAAAACGGCCGGGATGACCGCAAACGACGACAGCAGCCAAAGATACGGCGAAGTCATTGCATTGCGCTGGGTCTGATGCCGCACCTCTGTTCCTCCTGCCCACCGGATGAGCCGCTTGTAGATGAGCATGTGTAGATGGACCCCATCCGGCATGCCTGGCGACTGGCCGCGGAGAAACTTCTTGCGGTATATGGAGAACAATGTCTCAAATACGGGATAAATGCACAGCAACAGAGGAAACCACGCTGAAACGTCAGGATGACGGGCCAACATGAGTACCGAAAGCGCGCCGATCATGAACCCCACAAAATATGCGCCGCCGTCGCCTAGAAAAATCAGTCCTCGCGGGTAATTCCAAACGAGAAAACCGGCCAATGCCCCGATCATGCCGACGGCCGTCACCAGGAGCAGGCGATCACCAAGGTAATACGATACGTACGCAAAGCCGGCGAATATCATGGCCGATATGACGGCAGCCAAACCGTTATATCCGTCGATGATATTGATAGCATTCGCCGCACCCGCCATTGCAACTGAAGTGAGCACGAACGAAATGGCGGTGAACTGAAGTAGCCAATCCACGCCAATAATGTCCAGCCGCGTGAGTTGGGCACCCAGGAAATAATAGGCAGCCGCCCCAGAAACCATTGCCAACCCGAGCCGCACCAGCACTCGGACTTTTTTCGTCAGGTCCTCAGCCAACCCGCCCAAAAAGGCGGGCAGCGACACAGCCAACAGAGTCAGTAGATCTTGGTGCAGCGGCGATTCACGGAATGCGGTAAGCACGGCAATACCAAACATCGCAACGATTATCGACACGCCGCCGACCCTCGGCACCGGGATAATATGGTACTTCTGCACGCCGGACACATCATGATCAGCGGTATATTTGGCGTGCAACGTGTTATATCGCACGAGCAATAGTGTGACTACCAGCGAGATCAAAAATGCAACTAGCACATAAACCATATAAACACCGGATTTGGATTTTCGCGCAATTTTAGTGGCTAAGGCCGGCCAGCGGGGGACCGGACGGGATTTAATGCCACCGCGGTGCTTAAATAGGCGTATTTTGTGGGGTTTTCGCCTAAAAACGTGGGCTCCCCAGGGGCCCCGATCCTGCTTGGTGGGGTCCGGCCGGGATTTTACCTCGCTCCCGGATCACCGCACTACTCTTCTCTTCGCGGGTCGAGCCCCGTTCAGCGTGTGGACCCGTCCGCTGGCGACCGCCAGGGTAGCCCGAGCATCCGCCGCGAGGGTCGAGAGTGGATAAAAAGCTCAATTAGCGCAAGAATAGGGTGACGCTTCCACAAGGAGACAGCCATGCGCATTGCCGATGCCCAATGGATTCCTTCGACGCAGCACCAGACCTGGGATGCGTTGACCGACCCGCGAGTGTTACAGAAGTGCATTCCGGGGTGTGTGGAAGTCGCCATGCGCAGTCCGACCGAGTACGCGGTCACGCTGCGCGCCAAGATCGCCGGTATCGACACCGACTACGACGGCGAGATCCTGCTCTCCGATGTCAACGCCCCGAACAGCTGCACGCTGGTGTTCGAAGGCAAGGGGCGAGCCGCCTGCCTGGCGATCGGCACGGCTCAGGTCAACCTGACCACCAAGGACGAGGGCACCCGCGTGGCTTACACCGTGGCCGGCATGGCAGGCGGCAAGCTGGGCGAGTGCGGGGAAGGCGTGCTCCTGAAGGCCGCCGAGAAAATCGTCGACAAGTTCTTCACTGCCTTCATCGACCATATGGCAGCCCAGCCGCGTCTGGCGCCCCCGCCACCGCCGCCCGAACCCGAACCGCGGGGCCTGTCCAATTCCCGTTGGTCCTGGATGCTGGTCGTATTGGTGATCGCCGTATTCTGGGGATACCACGCTTTTTACAAGTGATAACCCTAGGGTGCCGGTGATATCCTAAGCGGCATGACTCCGCCGCCGCCACCCGCTCAGCCAGCCACTGACCCCGCACGCTCAAGACGGGACTTGCTGATGGCGATGGCGGGGGTGTCGGCCACCGTGGTGCTTGCCGCCCTGGATTCCACCATCATCAGCACCACGCTGCCGCGCGTGGCCGAGGCCCTGAACGGCATGGCGCTGTATGCCTGGGTCGGCACGGGCTATCTGCTTGCCACGGCGGCTTCCATCCTGATCTTTGGCCGGCTGGGCGACATGTTCGGCCGCAAGCCCTTGATGCTGGTGTCGGTGCTCATCATCGCGCTTGGCTCCATTGCCTGTGGCCTGGCGCAGTCCATGACGCAGTTGATCGTGTTCCGCACCCTGCAGGGGGTGGGCGGCGGCATGATGATCGCCACCGCCTTCGCCGCGCCGGCGGACCTGTTCCCCGACGCCAAACAGCGGGTCAGATGGATGGCGCTGGTGTCCGCCGCATTCGCCATGGCCAGCGGCATCGGTCCGGTGCTGGGCGGCGCGGCCACGCAGGCCCTGGGATGGCGCGCCGCGTTCTTCATCTCGCCCATCGCGGCCGCGGGCGCGTTTTTCCTCCTGGCGCGTTATTTCCCGCGCATCCGGCCCATCCATGACGGCAGCCGCAAGATCGACTGGCTTGGCGCCATCCTGCTCGTGCTGGCCGTGGGCGCGCCGCTGGCCGCGCTGGAGCTTGCCTTTGCCAGCGGCGAACACGCGCACCCGATCCTTGGCCTGACGCTGGCGCTGGTTGGCGCCGCCGCCATCGCCATCCTGATCCCCACCGAACGCCGCGTGAAGTCGCCCATCTTCCCGCTGCGCGTGCTCTCGGGTCGCGAACCGCGCCTGCTGAACCTGGCCGCGATGATGGTCGGCGCGGTGATGTTCATCCTGATCTTCTACAGCCCGTTGCTGCTGCAACAGGTGCTGGGCTATACGCCCAGTCAGGCCGGACTGCTGCTGACGCCGCTGGTGGCCGCGATCTCGGTGGGCAGCATCATCAACGGCCGGATGTTTCCCAAGCAGACCGAGCCGCAGCGCCTGATGGTGTTCGGCGGCGTCCTGCTGGCGGCCGGATCGCTGATGGTGCTGCTGATTTCGCCAGGCACGTCGGCGTGGTGGATTCTTGGCGCATTCTTCGTCAACGGCTGTGCACTGGGCTTTTTGCTGCCCAACCTGACGCTTTTCATGCAGATGCTCAGCGAGCGGCGCGACGTGGGCGTCGCCTCGGCGCTGGTGCAGACGACACGCGCCATCGGCAGTGCGCTGGGCACCGCCGTGGTCGGCATCCTGATTTCCCACAGCACGGTGCTCTCGGGCGTGCGCACCGGCCTGATCCTGTGTATTTTCCTCTCCCTCACGTGCGCGGTGCTGGCGCACCGGGTGAAGATGAGAAACCTGGTCACGAGCCGCAGCCACGGTTGATTCAGAGCTGAACATGCAACGCCGCGATCTGCAGGACCTGTTGATTCTAGCCGCCGTCTGGGGCGGCTCTTTTCTTTTCATGCGCGTCGCCGTGCCGGAGTTCGGGCCGGTGGCGCTCATCGAACTGCGCGTGGGACTGGCCGCGCTATTTCTCCTGCCCGCCGCGATCTGGCGCAACAAGCTGCCCTTGATCGCGCGCCGCTGGAAAGCCATTCTCGTGGTCGGCACCTTGAATGCCGCGCTGCCCTTCCTGCTTTACGCGTACGCCGCCCAGTCATTGGGCGCGGGCTTTCTGTCCGTCGCCAACGCCGTGACGCCGGTATGGGGCGCCGTGATCGGCTGGCTGTGGCTGAAAGACCGGTTGCCGTGGACGCGTTCGCTGGGGCTGCTGATCGGTCTGTCCGGCATCGTGGTGCTGGTCTGGGACAAGCTCGACTTTCAATCCGGCGGCACGGGCTTTGCCGTGCTCGCCGCCGTCTCCGCGCCCGTCTTCTACGGCGTTGCCGCGAACTGGACGAAGCGGTTCCTGACAGGCGTGGACCCCTTGACCAGCGCAACGGGCAGCATGGTGTCGGCGGCATTGGTCCTGCTGCCCGCTGCCGTGGCCACCTGGCCGCAACAGCCGGTGTCCTGGGAGGCCTGGGGCGCGACGGTCCTGCTTGCCGTCGTGTGCACCGGCGCCGCGTACATCGTGTTCTTCCGGCTGATCGCCAACGTCGGCCCGACCGGCGCGGTCAGCGTCACGTTCCTGGTTCCCATCTTCGGGGTGGTCTGGGGCGCGTGGTTCCTGGACGAAGCCATCACCGCGCCTATCCTCGCGGGCGCGGGCATCATTCTTGTGGGCACCGCGCTGGCGTTGGGACTGGTCGGGATGAAGCGCCCCCGCTGAACGCCCGTTCAGGCCGGCGCCATCCGCGGCGCTTGCGCCAGGGCGAGACCTCGGCGGTCGTTGTCGGACAATATCGGCTCGGCCTGCACCGGCCATGCAATCGCAATCGCCGGGTCATTCCACATCACGCATTGCTGATGCGCCGGCAGGTACGGCGCGGTCGTCTTGTAGACCACGTTGGCGTATTCGGACAGCACCAGGAATCCGTGCGCAAACCCTTCGGGCACCCAGAGCTGGCGCAGGTTCTCCGACGACAGGATCTCGCTCGTCCATTGGCCGAACGTGGGCGATCCTTCCCGCATATCGACCGCGACATCGAAGATCTCGCCTTCCGTGACGCGCACCAGCTTGCCCTGAGGTTGCAGCGTCTGATAATGCAGGCCGCGCAGGACATGGCGCCGCGAGTGCGACTGATTGTCCTGCAGAAAGCGGACCGGCCGGCCGGCTGCCGCGTCAAAGACCGATTGCACATAGGTCTCGACGAAATAGCCGCGGTCGTCCTGGTGCATCACGGGGTCGATGCGCAGGACCTCGGGCAAGGACAAGGGCGTCACGCGCATCAATGAGGCAGCCGGGTAAGAAGGTTCATCAGGTACTGGCCATAGCCGCTTTTGACCAGAGGACGGGCCAGCGCTTCCAGTTGCGCCGCGTCGATCCAGCGCTTACGGAATGCGATCTCTTCAGGGCATGCCACCTTCAAGCCTTGCCGGCGTTCAAGCGTCGCAATGAACTGCGATGCATCAAGCAGGCTATCGTGCGTGCCCGTATCCAGCCACGCATGCCCTCGTCCCATGATTTCGACGTTGAGCGCCCCAAGTTCCAAGTACGCCTGATTCACGTCGGTGATTTCCAGCTCGTTGCGCGCGGACGGACGGATCTGGCGCGCCAGGTCGATCACCCGATTGTCGTAGAAATACAGTCCGGTCACCGCGTAGTTCGATTTGGGCGACGCGGGCTTTTCCTCGATACGCAACGCGTTGCCATGCGCGTCGAACTCGACCACGCCGTAGCGTTGCGGATCCTGGACATGATAGGCAAAGATGGTGGCGCCCGCCTGCCGCGTCATGGCGTCGGCAAGCAGCTGGTGAAAATCGTGCCCGTAGAAAAGATTGTCGCCCAGCACCAGCGCGCAGGGCGCCTGCCCGATGAAGTCCGCCCCGATCAGAAACGCCTGCGCCAGGCCTTCGGGCGCCGGCTGCACCGCGTATTCCAGCGACAGGCCCCATTGCCCGCCGTCGCCCAGCAACTGGCGGAACCGCGGCAGGTCGTCGGGGGTGGAGATGATCAGGATCTCGCGTATGCCCGCCAGCATCAGCGTGGTCAGCGGGTAATAGATCATGGGCTTGTCGTAGACGGGCATGAGCTGCTTGCTCACCGCCAGCGTCGCGGGATGCAGCCGCGTGCCCGACCCGCCCGCCAGGATGATCCCCTTGCGCGCGCCCGTTGCCGTCATGGCGCATCTCCTTGAGCCGGGCGCGCGTGCCCTGCCCCATCACGCAGCCACTGCGGATGATCCAGATACCACCGGACTGTCTTTTCCAGGCCCGAGGCAAACGTTTCGGCGGGCTGCCAACCCAACGTCTGCCGCGCCTTGTGCGCATCGATGGCGTAGCGGCGATCGTGGCCGGGCCGGTCGGCGACCAGCGCGATCAGGCCGCGGTACGCCCTGCCATCGGGCCGCGGCCGCAGGACATCCAGCAAGGCGCACACCGCCTCGACGACCTGCAGCGTGGTGCGCTCGTTACCCGCGCCCAGGTTGTAGGTTTCGCCGGGCCGGCCGCTTTCCAGCACCTTGCGCAAGCCGTCGCAATGGTCGGCGACATACAGCCAGTCGCGCGCGTGCAAGCCATCTCCGTAAACGGGCAATGGTTTATCCGCCAGCGCGTGATGGATCATCAGGGGAATCAGCTTTTCAGGAAACTGCCGGGGGCCGAAATTGTTCGAACAGTGCGTCATGAGCACCGGCAGTCCGTAAGTCTGCGCCCACGCGCGCACCAGATGGTCCCCGCCCGCCTTGCTGGCGGCGTAGGGATTGTTGGGCTGGTAGGGGCTTGTTTCGGTAAAGCCCGGATCGGACGGCGCCAGCGAGCCGTAGACCTCGTCCGTCGACACATGCAGGAACCGGAACGCATCGCGCGCGGCGGCGTCCAGTTCACTCCAGAACGCTCTGGCGGCTTCCAGCAAACCGAACGTGCCGCCGACGTTGGTCCTGACGAAATTGCCAGCGCCCGCGATCGAACGGTCGACGTGGGTTTCGGCGGCAAAATTGATGATGGCGCGCGGACGATGCTGGCGCAGCACCTCGGTCACCCGATGCGTGTCGGCGATGTCCGCCACGACCAGCACATGGCGCGCGTCGTGCGCCAAGCTGTCCAGATTGGCGCGGTTGCCGGCGTAGGTCAGCTTGTCCAGATTGACGACCGTCTCATCGCCAAGCGCCAGCCAATCCAGCACGAAGTTGGATCCGATGAACCCGGCGCCTCCGGTGACGAGAATGCTCATTGCGTTGTGCCTGATCGGAGGGCAGGCCTCCAAAGCGGGTAGTTTACTGCCGCGCCGGGGTGCGCCCGTGCTCAGTATTTGTCCGACGTTCCCGTGAGCGCCACGCCGATCCGCAAGAGCGCATAGGACGCCGCGTCGATCCAACGCCGCACGAATCCCCGGCGCTGATAGTCCAGCGGCCGGATGAAGCGCCCGCCCTCGCGGATGGCGGTTTCCAGGCGTTCCTGCAGGTCCCACGCGAACGGCTGGCTGTCGACCACGACGTTGGCCTCGCGCGCCAGCAGCAGGCTGAAGGGGTCCAGGTTGGACGAGCCCACGGTGGCCACGTTGTCGATCACCGCGACCTTGGCGTGCAGGTAGCCCGGCATGTACTCGTAGATCTCGATGCCGTCGCGCAAAAGCTTGTCGTAAAGCGAACGCGTGGCGTGATACTGCATCCGGTACTCGACCTTGCCCTGCAAGAGCAGGCGCACCCGCACGCCGCGGGCCGCGGCCTTGGCCAGCGCGCGGCGAAAGCGCACGCCGGGAAAGAAATAGGCATTGGCGATCAGGATGTCGCGGCGCGCGCGCGAGATGCCGAACAGATAGGCGCGCTCGAACGTGCGCCGAAAGCGCAGGTTGTCGCGCAGCACCAGCGCGGCGCGCAGCATGCCGCCTGGCGGCGCGGGGATGTCGCGCGGCTTGAGCAGCTGCAGGCGATGCCAGTCGCGCGGGTGGCGCCGCAGACGCGCCCAGTTCAGGCGCACCCACAACAGTTCCTGCGCGTGGGCCGCCTGCGTGACCAGCGGGCCTTCGACCTGCACGGCGAAATCGAACCGCGGTCCCGTCAGGCCGTCGGTCGGATCCAGATCGTCGTAGTCGTCGATGACGTTGATCCCGCCGATGAACGCCATGCGGCCATCGATGATCGTGACCTTGCGATGCAGGCGCCGCAGGCGGCTGCGCGACGGCACGTACCGCGCAAACCAGCGCGGCTCAGGCCGGAAGATGCGGCACTGCGCGCCTGCATTGGTCAGCGCGACCCGCACGCGCTCGCCATGCAGGGCGCTGCCAAACCCATCCAGCACCACGCGCACCTTCACGCCACGGCGCGCGGCCGCCGCCAGGCACTCCAGCACCTTCGCGCCGGTGCGGTCGATCATGAAGATGTAGGTTTCCAGATGCACGCTCACGGTGGCGGCATCGATCGCCGCGCACAGCGCGGGAAAGAAGTCGGCGCCATTCTGGAGCAGACGGATATCGTTGCCCGGCACCCATTCCAGCCTGTCCTGCTCGTCCTTCACGGGAGTTCCAGCTCCGCGAGCAAGGGGGAATGATCGGACAGCTTGGCCCATTCGCGGCCGCGCAGCACGCGGGCGCTGCGCACCGCGAAGCCGCGCTGGTAGATGCGGTCCAGGCGGAACCAGGGAAACACCGCCGGGAACGTTCGCGGCGGCGGCGCGAGCAACGAGCTTCCCCCCATGCCAAGCTGGTTGGTGCGCTCCATGACCGAGACGCCGCTATTGGGCAGTCCGCGCAAAGCGTTGGACAGCCGCTTGACCGAGTCGCGCAGGCGCGGCAGATCGCCGCCATGGCTGCGCGGGGCATGCGAGAACACTTCGTACAACCCGAGCTGCTGCACGAACATCGGCGCCAGCCTGTCGTTCCAGTCGTTGAAATCGCCGGCGATGAGGATCGGCTCGCCATCGGGCACCATGCGCTTGATGCGCTCGGTCAGCGCCAGGATCTGGCGGCTGCGGCTGCCGGCGAACAGGCCCAGATGGACCACGAAGCAATGCACGGCACGATCCCCGACCTCGACGCGCGCGTGCAGAAGTCCACGCTGCTCGAGACGGTGATCGGAAATGTCGAGGTTTTCGTGGTCGATGATGGGATAGCGCGAGAGCAGCGCGTTGCCATGATCGGTGGCATGGCGCACGGCGTTGCGGCCGTAGGCCACATCCAGCCGCAAGGCCGCGGCAAGGGATTCGTGCTGCGCGTCGAGCAGCGACTTATGCTCGTTGCGGCCCTGGACCTCCTGCAGGAAGACCAGATCTGGGCGCAGGCCATACAGGCCCAGGCGAAGTTCATTCAGGGAGTCGCGCCGGCCTAGTGCCGAACGGCCCTTGTGTATGTTGTAGCTGACGACTCGGATGAGCGACATGGAAGCAATGGCGCCTTTCAAATCTTGGGAACTGCCGGCCGGGTCCCGGAAGGTCCTCTGGCCAGCCGCCGCCGTGGTTGGCGGCGTTAGCCAGATTACTCCATTTCAGCCGGCCGTCCCATCTTTGCGGACAGCGCGAGCTCGGCACCGGTGTTTGACACCCGTGCGAGAGGCCCTTCAATCCGAGAGCCCCGCACCTGGGTGTCAGACACCGCTTCCGAAGCGCCAAAAACGCTTCGGAAGTGTTACGCCTTTTCGACGTTGCGCAGGCGGATGTGCAGCTCGCGCAGTTGCTTCTCGTCGACTTCCGAGGGCGCTTGCGTCAGCAGATCCTGGGCGCGCTGCGTCTTCGGGAAGGCGATCACGTCGCGGATCGATTCGGCGCCGGTCATCATGGTGACGATGCGGTCCAGGCCGAACGCGATGCCGCCGTGCGGAGGCGCGCCATACTGCAGCGCGTCCAGCAGGTAGCCGAATTTCTCGCGGGCTTCCTCGGCGCCGATCTTCAGCGCGCGGAACACCTTGCTCTGCACTTCCTCGCGGTGGATACGGACCGAGCCGCCGCCGATTTCCCAGCCGTTCAGCACCATGTCGTAGGCCTTGGCGAACGCCTTGCTGGGATCGGATTCCAGGAAGTCCTCGTGGCCGTCCTTGGGGCTGGTGAACGGGTGGTGGGCGGCGGTGTAGCGGCCGTCTTCCTCGTCGTATTCGAACATCGGGAAGTCAACCACCCACAGCGGCTTCCAGCCGGCCGTGAACAGACCCGTCTTCTTGCCGAATTCGCTGTGGCCGATCTTCACGCGCAGCGCGCCGATGGCGTCGTTGACGACCTTCTCGCGGTCCGCGCCAAAGAAGATGATGTCGCCGTCCTGGGCGCCGGTGCGCTTGACCAGTTCAGCCAGCGCGGCGTCGTGCAGGTTCTTGACGATGGGCGATTGCAGGCCGTCGCGGCCCTTGGCCACTTCGTTGACCTTGATGTAGGCCAGGCCCTTGGCGCCGTAGATGCCGACGAACTGCGTGTAGGCGTCGATCTCGCTGCGCGACATCTCGGCGCCGCCCGGCACGCGCAAGGCGACCACACGGCTGCCGGGCGCCGTGGCGGCGGCGGCAAACACCTTGAAGTCCACGTCGCGCATCACGTCGGTGATGTCGGTGAACTCGAGTTGCACGCGCAGATCAGGCTTGTCCGAGCCGTAGCGGCGCATCGCTTCGGTCCAGGGCATGATCGGGAACGGCGACGGCAGGTCGACGCCCTGCACCACCTTGAACACGTGACGGATCAGGTTCTCGAAGATCTCGCGGATTTCGATCTCGTTCAGGAACGAGGTTTCGCAATCGATCTGGGTGAATTCCGGCTGACGGTCAGCGCGCAGGTCTTCGTCGCGGAAGCACTTGGTGATCTGGTAGTAACGGTCAAAGCCCGACACCATCAGCATCTGCTTGAACAACTGCGGCGACTGCGGCAGCGCGAAGAAGTGGCCGGCGTTCACACGCGAGGGCACCAGGTAGTCGCGCGCGCCTTCGGGCGTGCTCTTGGCCAGCATCGGGGTTTCGATGTCGATGAAGCCCAGCTCGTCCAGGAACTTGCGGGTTTCGATGGACACGCGGTAGCGCAGCATCAGGTTGCGCTGCATCTGCGGGCGGCGCAGGTCCAGCACGCGGTGCGTGAGGCGGGTGGTTTCCGACAGGTTGTCGTCGTCCAGCTGGAACGGCGGGGTGACCGACGCGTTCAGGATCTCGACTTCCTTGCAGAGCACTTCGACTTCGCCGGAAGCCAGTTCGGCGTTGGCCGTGCCGGCCGGACGCTCGCGCACCAGGCCGGTAACGCGGACGCAGAATTCATTGCGCAGGCGTTCGGCAGTGGCGAAGGCGGCGTTGTCCGGATCGAACACGATCTGCGCCAGGCCCGCGCGGTCGCGCAGGTCGATGAAGATGACCCCGCCGTGGTCGCGGCGGCGGTTCACCCAGCCGTACAGGGTGACGGTCTGGCCGAGATGGTCACGGCAAACCTGGCCGGTGTAGCAGGTACGCATGCGGGATGACTCCGTTGTGTGCTTGGTGTGTAAGGGTTACGAATCGGCGCGGGGTGCGTCCTGCACGCCCGGCGCCGGAGCGAGCGCAGCCGGCCGGACCACGGGCGTTGCCGCCGGGGCCGGGGCGACTACGCCCATGGAAACGATGTACTTCAGGGCCGCGTCCACGCTCATCTGAAGGTCGATCACCTCGGCGCGAGGCACCATCAGGAAAAAGCCGGACGTGGGGTTGGGCGTCGTCGGCACGTACACGCTGATGTGGTCGCCAGGCAGGCTGTCGGCCACTTCACCGCTGGGCGTGCCGGTGACGAAAGCGATGGTCCAGGCCCCCGCGCGCGGATACTGCACCAGCACCGCGCGGCGAAACGCCTGTCCGTTGGGGGCAAGCACGGTATCGCTGACCTGCTTGACCGAGTTGTAGATGGAGCGCACGAGCGGGATGCGGCCCAGCAGGCTTTCCCACTGGTCGACCATCGTGCGGCCGATCAGGTTGGCGGCGAACACGCCCGTCAGAAGCACCACCGCGATCACCAGGACGAAGCGGAAACCGGGAATGTCCAGGCCGAACAGCGATTCGGAGGACAGGAAGCCAGGCACGAACCCTTCCAGGGTGGCGACCAGCAGCCCCAGTACCCACACCGTGATGACCAGGGGAACCCAGATCAACAGCCCGGTGATGAAGTACTTCTTGATGACGCGCATTCGCATCGCGAGCGCTCTAGGAGGCGGCGCTGCCGGCAGCAGGCGCCGCCGGGGCGGGCGTGGCTGCCGGCGCC
>NZ_CADIJP010000023.1 GCF_902859725.1 Achromobacter mucicolens
GGAACCGTCGGCGTTCAGGGTGAAGGTGCCACCGTTGGAGCCAGTGATCGCAGCGCCGACGTTGGTCGTCTGGCCGTTGACGGCCGAGACGTGCAGGGTGTCGCCGTCCGGATCGGTGTCGTTGGACAGGACGCCGTTCTGCGCGTTGACGTTCAGGCTCACGCTCTGTTCAGTCGTGCCAGTGTCAGCGACTGCCGTCGGAGCCGGGTTCTTGACGTCCCACGAGAAGTCTTGCGACACCGAAGCGCCGGACTTGTCGGTCGCGGTGATGGTGACGGCGTAGACGCCAGAATCGCCGCCTTGCGAAGCCGACTTGTCGAGCGTGCCGGTGATGATGCCGGTCTTCGAGTCGATGCTCAGGCCGGGAGGCAGGCCGGTGGCCGAGTACGTCAGCACATCGCCGTTGTCCACGTCGGAGAACTGGCCGGAGATGTCCACCGGCGTGATGGCTTGGCCGTCGTTGCCAGCCTGGTCGTCCAGCGTCACGCCCGGGGTCAGGATCGGGGTGTCATTGGTGCCAGTAACGGTGATCGTCAGCGTCGCCGTGCTGGTGGCGCCCTGGAAATCGGAGACCGTGTAGGTGATCGAGGTGGTGGCCGTCTGGTTCGCGCCCAGATTCTGGAACGCCGTGCCGGGGTTGAACGTGTAAGTGCCGTCGGCGTTCAGCGTGAACGTGCCGCCATTAGAGCCCGCCACGGCCGCGCCCACGCCCGCGGCATTGCCGTTGACGTGAGAAACGTGCAGGGGATCGCCGTCCGGATCGGTGTCGTTGCCCAGTACGCCTTCGGTGCGGTGGTCGACCACCAGCACGTTGTCTTGGGTGGTGTCGTTGTTGTCGTCAGCGGCGATCGGCTCGGGGTTGCCCACCTTCCAGATGAAGCTCTGGGTCACGGTGGCGCCAGACTTGTCGGTGGCCGTCACGTTGATGAGGTACTCGCCCTTCACGCCCGTATTGGTGTGATCGGAGACCCAGTTCTTGAAAGTGCCGGAGAACGTACCGGTTGCGCCGTCGAAGGTCAGGCCGCCAGGCAGGTAGTCGACCGTGTACGACAGCGCGTCGCCGTTGTCCACGTCGCTGAAGAAGCCGGCGATGTTGTAGTTGACAGCATCGCCGTCCATGCTGTTCTGGTTGTCCAGGGGCACGGCAGTGGGCGCGTCGTTCGTGCCGAAGATGGCAACCGTCAGCGTGGCGGTGCTGGTGCCGCCTTCGCCGTCCGACACCGTGTAGGTGATCGAGCTGGTGGCGCGTTCGCCATCCGCCAGCTTTTGGAAGTCGGTGCCCGGGTTGAAGGTGTAGGAGCCGTCGGCGTTCAGCGTGAAGGTGCCGCCGCCCAGGCCGGCGACAGCCGTGCCGACGTTGGCGGCCTGGCCGTTGACCTGCGAGACGTGCAGCGCGTCGCCGTCCGGATCCACGTCGTTGGCCAGCACGCCGTTATCGGCGGTGACGTTCAGCGTCGTGTCTTCGTTGGTTTCGCCCTGGTCGTTGTCGGCGGTCGGGGCCGGGTTCTTGACGTCCCACGAGAAGTCCTGCGACACCGAGGCGCCGCTCTTGTCGGTGGCCGTGACGGTGACCGTGTAGACCCCCTGGTCGCCACCTTGCGAGGCGGACTTGTCCAGCGAGCCGGAGATGATGCCGGTGGCCGGATCGATCGTCAGGCCGGGCGGCAGGCCGGTGGCCGAGTAGGTCAGGGAATCGCCGTTGTCGACATCGCGGAACTGGCCGGAAACGTCGACCGGGGTGATGGCATCGCTGTCGTTGCCGGACTGGTTGGCCAGCGTGACTTCCGGCGTCAGCGTCGGGGCGTCGTTGGTGCCCGTGACGGTGACCGTCAGGGTGGCCGTGGACGTGCCGCCTTGGCCGTCGGAGACGGTGTAGGTGATCGAGCTGGTCGCGGTCTGGCCGGCGGCCAGGCTTTGGAAGGTCGAGCCCGGGTTGAAGCTGTACGAACCGTCGGCGTTCAGCGTGAAGGTGCCGCCGTTGGAGCCGGTCACGGCCGTGCCCACATTGGCTGCATTACCGTTGACTTGCGAAACGGTCAGCGTGTCGCCGTCCGGATCCGTGTCGTTGGCCAGCACACCGTTCTGGGCCGTGACGCTGAGCGACGTGTCTTCGTCGGTCGTGCCGCTATCGTTGACCGCGGTCGGGGCCGGGTTGGTGACGTCCCACTTGAATTCCTGCGAGGTCGAGGCGCCGGACGGGTCCGTCGCGGTCACGACCACGGTGTACACGCCGCTGGCGCCGCCTTGCGAGGCGGAATGGTCGATCGTGCCAGTGATGATGCCGGTGTTCGGATCGATCGTCAGGCCGGGCGGAAGGCCGGTGGCCGAGTAAGTCAGCTTGTCGCTGGTGTCCGGATCCGAGAAGCGGTCCGACACGTCGTAGCGCACGTCGGTCTGGGCGTCGACGCCGGCCTGATTGGTCAGGGCGGAGGAGACCGGGCCGTCGTTGGTGCCGGTCACGGTCACGACGACGGTCGCCGTGGAGGTCGCGCCGCTCGGGTCGGTGATGGTGTAGGAAATGGTGCTGGTGGCGGTCTCGCCCACGGCCAGGTAGTCGTATTGGCCACCCGGGGTGAAGACGTAGCTGCCGTCGGGCTGGACGACGAAGGTGCCGCCCGTGGAGCCCAGCACCGAAATGCCACCCGGCACCATGGGACGGCCGTTGATCGAGGTGATTGCCAGCGGGTCACCGTCGGGATCGGAGTCGTTGCCGAGCAGGTTGCCGCGCACTTGCGAGTTCTGATCGCCGGCGGCGGTGTCATTCAGCGCGTTGGGGGCATTGTTGGTGGGCGTGGTCGGCGTGGCGGCAGTGCCGTCGCCGTCGTCGGCGGTCAGCGCCGCGCCGGAAACCCGCGGCAGCGTGTCGTCGCCGCGCGCCGGATTCGGGTAGGCCAGGTCCAGCGGGCTGGTGGTTTCGAGGATGCGGGCCAGACGGACGAAGCTGCTACCGCCGGCTTCACCGCCGCCTGCCACGACGGCGGCGGTCGGGTCGAGTTCGTCGAACGGGTCGCGGCCGGCTTGCAGGGCGGCCAGCAGGCGGTCCGAATCGGTGCCCGAGGGCGGCGCAACCGCGGCTTCGGTCGGATCGGCCAGCGGGCCGGTCATGTCGCTGTTGACCGCGACTTCGCGGCCTTCGCCGATCACGATCGGCATGCCGTTTTCAACCTGAAGCGAAACCGTGGCGCCCGAGGCAGTGACGACGTCGCTGCCGGCGGGGACTTTGCTGCCTTGATGCAGTTCGGTCAGGGAACCGTCGCTATTGCGTATCCACGCGCGACCGGAGATTTCGTTGACGACTGCGGGAGAGGAGTTGGCCATGTTGGTTCCGTTTCAGGGAGTTATCCAAGATGGCCAGATACTACGGGTCGCCGCTGGCGGCGGGTATTGTCCTTGAGGACAGGTTTACGCGGTGATTTTGCTGCGCGCGTCGGTGGGCGCCGAAATGCCGTGCACCAGCAGGGCGAGCTGAAGGCGATCGGTGACGCCGAGCTTATCGAAAACGGCCGACAGGTGCGCCTTGACCGTGCGTTCGGTGATGCCCAGCGCCTCGGCGATCTGGGCGTTGGACTGGCCGCTGGCGGCGTAGCGCGCGACGGTGATTTCGCGCTCGGTGAGCCGGCCGCCGTCCCAGGCGTGCGCGTCCTGCGCACGCTCGGTGACGAGCTTGAGCAGGCGCGACACCAGCGAGCGCCCCATCCAGATGCCGCCGGAGGCGACGACTTCCAGCGCCTGGGCCATCGCGGCGGGCGGCGCATAGCTGTGGCAGTAGCCGTGCGCGCCGGCGCCCAGCGCCTGCGTGCCTTGTTCATCGTTGGGGCTGGCGCTGGCGACCACGACGTGCAGGCCGGCCAGCGTCGGCGTCCAGAACGGATCATGCCAGGCGGGCAGCTTGGGCACGTCGGCGTCCAGCACCGCCAGCGTGCGGCCTTGTTCTCGCCAGCGTTGCAGATCCGCCAGGCCTCGCCCGCGGGCAGCCATCCAGCGCGCCGGGTCAAGCGCGCGCCAGTGCTGCCAGAGCAGGTCGTCGTGCGTAATCAACAGGACGGGAATGGGTTTCATAAGGCCTTGAAGCTCTCCATTAACGTTCGGTGAAGGCGTTGGCCTTCGCCCGCAGAATGGGCTTGAGCAGGTACTGGAGCACCGTGCGCTTGCCTGTCAGGATATGAACCTCCGCCACCATCCCGGGGATGATGGGCAACAGCTTGTCGCCTACCGTGCTGCGGTCCGTGCGCACGCGCACGACGTAGTAGGAGTTGCCTTTCTCGTCGGTCACGGTGTCCGCGCCGATCTGTTCCACGCGGCCTTCCAGGCCCCCGTAGATCGCAAAGTCGTAGGCCGTGAACTTGACCTCGGCCTTCTGGTCCGCGTGCAGGAAACCGATGTCGCGCGGCTGGATGCGCACTTCGAGCAGCAGCGTGTCGTCCTTGGGGACGATTTCGATGATGTCCTTGCCCGGCTGCACCACGCCGCCGACCGTGTTGTTGAACAGGGTCTTGACGGTGCCGCGCACCGGGGCGCGCACTTCGGCCAGCTTGACCCGGTCGACCAGCGCCGCCTTGCCTTCGCGCAGGGTCGCCAGCTTGGTGTTGGTTTCCGAGAGCTCGCTGCGGGCCTGGTTGCGGATGTTCAGCTCGGCTTCCTGGATCTTGCTTTCGGCTTCCTTGATGGACGCCTGGAAGCGGTCGATCTGCGCCTCGGCGCCTTTCTGCTCGCCGCAATAGCGGGCCACGTCGCGCTGCAGGCGCAGCAGATCGACCTCGGACACGGCGCCGCTCTTGAGAAGCGGCCGGGTTACCTGCAGTTCGCGCGAGGTCAGGCCGCAGCTGGCCGACGCCTGGTCGCGCTTGGCGATGGTTTCGCGCAGGTCTTCCTGGCGCTGCTTGAGCTGTTCGCGGGCCACGTTGACCGTGGCGTTCAGCTCGGTGTTGCGCGCCTGCCAGGCGTTGCGTTCCATTTCGCCCAGGCCGGGCGCCTGTTTCAGCACTTCCTCGGGCGTGACGAAGGGTTCGCCCGTGGCCAGCGCCTTCAGCCGGGCCGCCTTGGCCAGCAACGACAGGTACTCGGCGTTGTTCTCGCCCAGCGACGAGTTGAAACGGGTGGAGTCGATCTTGAGCAGGACCTCGCCGGCCTCGACTTCCTGGCCGGGGCGCACCAGGATCTCTTCGACGATGCCGCCGTCCAGGCTCTGGATGATCTGCACCTGGCGCGACGGCACGACCTTGCCTTCGCCGCGGACCACCTCATCGATGCTGCCAAAGCCTGCCCAGACCAGCAGGCCCATCGTGGCCAGCAGCGACGTCCACAGCAGGATGCGCGAGCCGCGGGCCTGCGACTCGTGGATGACCCATTCGGCATTGCCGATGTAGTCGGACCGCTGGGCGGGCTTGCCTTTCTCGGCGCCGTCCAGCAGGCGGTCGAAGAAAAACACGAAAACGTTGCGCGGCGCGCGCAGCAGGTTGCCAAAGAAACCGTGCTTGGGGGCTCCAGGATTGTTCAGCATGGTCTTCTCAGCTTCCGCGTCCAACGCGTCCTTGACGCAGGGCTTCGACGACCTGTTCCTTCGGGCCGTCGGCCACGATATGGCCGTTGTCGATCACGATGAGCCGGTCGACCAGCTCCAGGAGCGCGGTGCGGTGCGTCACCAGCAGGACCGTCTTGGTCGCGCTGGCTTCGCCCAGACGCTTGCGCAGCTGGGCCTCGCTCTGGTGGTCCATGTTGCTGCTGGGTTCGTCCAGCAGCAGGATGGGCGGATCGTTGATCAGCGCGCGCGCCACGGCCACCGATTGGCGCTGGCCGCCGGAAAGCGATTCGCCGCGCTCGCCGATGATCATGTCAAAACCGTTGGGATGCAGGTTGGCGAATTCGGTCACGCCGGCCGTGTTGGCGGCTGCCAGGATGCTGGCGTCGTCGGCGTAGGGCGCGCCCATCGCCAGGTTGTGCTTCAGGCTGCCGTAAAAGAGCAGGGGGTCCTGCGGGACGTGGCCGATGGCCCGGCGCACGTCGGCCGGGTCGATCTGGCGAACGTCCACGCCATCGAGCAGCACGGCGCCTTCGGTGGGCTGGTACAGGGCCAGCGCCAGTTTTTCCAGCGTCGTCTTGCCCGAGCCGATGCGGCCGATGATGCCGACCTTCTCGCCGGGCTTGAGCTTGAACGACACCTTCTTGAGCACCGGCTGCGTGCTGCCGGGATACGTGAAGGTCACGTCGCGGAATTCCAGGCCGCCGTGGAACACGGGGCGATGCAGGAACTCGGCCTCGGCCGGACGCTCGATCGCCATCTTCATGTAATTGTCGATGGAGCCCAGCGAGGTGCGGGCATTCTGGTATTGCATCAGCAGGCCGGCGACCTGGCCCAGCGGCGCCAGGCAGCGGCCGGCGATCATGGACGCGGCAATGATGCCGCCCATCGACAGCGCGGATTCCTGCGCCAGGTACACGCCGATGATCACGACGGCGATCGAGACGAGCTGCTGGACGGCTTGCACGAAGCCGACCGTCGACGAGGAAATCAGCTTGAGCTTGCCGCCCGTCTGGGCGATGAACTCCGTGGCGCGTTCCCAGTTGCGCTGGATCGAGCCCTGGGCGTTCAGCGTCTTGACGGCTTCCAGGCCGGTCAGCGCTTCGACAAGCGTGGCGTTGCGCTGCGACGAGGCCTGGAACGAGGCCATCGTCAGCGCTTCCATGCGCGCCTGCGCCGCCAGCGACACCAGCAGGATCAGCACGATCGCGACCAGCGGCGGCAGGATCATCCACGGCGAAATCCAGGCCAGGGCGCCCAGGAACAGCAGGATGAAGGGCAGGTCGACCAGCGTGGTGATGGTGGCCGAGGCGATGAAGTCGCGGATGGATTCGAACGAGCGCAGGTTGGCCGCGAACGAACCGACGGACACCGGGCGGCCTTCCAGGCGCAGGTCCAGCACGCGCTCCATGATCTGCGAGGACAGGCGCACGTCGACCCGCTTGCTGGCGCTGTCCACGACATGCGAGCGCGCGGTGCTAAGGATCATGTTGAAGATCACCACCAGCGTGATGCCGATGGCCAGCACCCATAGCGTTTCGACGGCGTTGTTCGGCACCACGCGGTCGTACACGTTCATGGTGAACAGCGGCATCGCCATCGCGAACACGTTGATCAGCAGCGCCGCGACCAGGGCGTCGCGGTACAGCCGGCGGTTCTCCATGATGGCGGCCCAGAACCAGTGGCGCTCGCGCACCTTGGCCACTTCCGGGGACCGGGCGTCAAACCGGAATTGCGGACGGACAAAGCAGACCAGCCCGCTGTACTGCTCGGCCAGTTCGGCCGGATCCATGTCGATGGAGCTGCCGCCCAGTTCGGGATGGCTGACCACGAACTTGCCGCCGTCCTTTTTCAGCAGCAGGCAGGCGCGTTCGCCCTTGAGCAGCAGGATGGCGGGAAGCAGGTCCGGCGAAATGTGATCCAGCGAGCGCTTGACCACGCGCGCGGAAAGCTGCGCCCGCGCGGCCGCCCGAGGCAGCAGGGCGGGCGTGAGGCGGTGTTCTTCCAGGGGCAGGCCCGCCGACAGGGCTTGCGAGGTGGCCGCGACGCCGTGCAGGCGGGTGATTTCCACCAGGCAATCGAGCAGCGGGTCGTCGTGCGCGGATCGGGCGTCCGCGCGCCATTCCCGGGCAGCCAGATCAGATAACTTGTCCATCTTCGTCATCCAACAGGTCAAGGTGTTCCGAGAGGCGCGCACGCTGCTGCTTGCGCTGGGTGAGTTTTTGCTGGGCCTGGATAGGCAGGTCCGTCATACGCAAGGTGCCGTTGGCGATCAACGCGTCGATCAAGTCTTCCAGGACGCGGACAAAGTCCGCGTCCAACTGCGAGAAATCACTGCCCTTGTTGGCCATTGGGCCTCCTTGCGGCCTGCTCCGATCAGGGTCGGGCGGCAGGCGAGTTCACCGGCACCAGCGTCGGGGGGAGGGTGCCTTCGTTGTAATGCACGCGAACGGGAGCCAGGCGGGCGGTGTCCGGAACGGTCGAATTGCACAGCTTGATCACTTCGTCCGACACTTCCAGCTTGCCGTTTTCCTCGGGCATTTCGTTGCGCGCGGGTTGCAGCGCCAGCGCCGGCAGCAGGGTGTGGGACAGCGCCAGCCAGCGATACTGCGCAAGACGCAGATCATAAATGGCATTGGTCAACGCACGGCGCGATTCGAACAGTTCATTTTCCGTGTCCAGCAGGTCCAGCAGAGAGCGCTGGCCAATCTGGAACTGTTGCGCGTACGCATCACGCACCTTGGTCGTGGCCACTTCGTGGTCACGCAGGAAGGGCAGCTTCTGGCTCAGGCTGGTGATGTTGTTCCAGGCCACGGCCAGGTCCTGCTGCACGTTGCGGCAGGTGTAGTCGCGGATGTCGCGGGCGGCATACGACTGGTTGGCGGTCTGGCGCACGCGGGCGGAGTCGGCGCCGCCGCGGTACAGGTTGTAGCTCATCACGACCTGGACGCTGGAGCTCTGGATGTCGCGGCTTTGCGGGGTCGGGTCATTCTGGTCGCGGCCGGTGTTGGCCACGAACTCGAACTTGGGCGAGAACGCGCCCTTGGACGACTGCACGCCCGCCTGCGCGGCCTGCAGGCTGGCCTGCTTGGACAGGAAGCTGGGATTGCGGCGCAGGGATTCATTGAAGTTGCCCGGGGCCTTGGGCAGCTTGTCGGCGATATCCGGAGCCGGCAGCATCGATTCGGGCGGCAGGGCGCCGGTCACGCGCTGAAAGCGCTGCTGCACGTCCAGCAGGTTGGCCGTTTCGGTCATCAGGTTGGTCTGGGCCAGCGACAGGCGGCCACCGGCCTGCTCCAGGTCGACGCGACGGCCCACGCCGGATTCCGTGCGCTCGCCAATCTGCTTGAGGGTGTTTTCGTGCAGCGAATAGTTCTGGCGGGCCAAAAGCTCCATGTCGCGGTAGCGCTGCAGGTCGATGTAGGCCTGCACGGCGGTGAACGCGGTGTTGTCGCTGGTGGCCAGCACGTCATAGAAGCGGGCCAGCTTGTCGAAACCGGCCTGCTTGACGTCGTTGGTGGTGCGAAAGCCGTCAAAAATCAGCTGACGCAGCTCGACGCTCCAGCCGGGGCGGTTCCAGCTCTGCGAGCCGACGCCGGGCACGTTGTTGCGCCATTCGCGGCCCAGATAACCTTGCGCATTGATCTGCGGAAAGTAGGCGGCGCGGGCAACGGCCTGGCCTTCCAGGGACGCCTGGAAGTCGTGGTACTTGGCCTGGATTTCGGGGTTGCTGAGCAGGGTCTGCTCAACGATCTGATTCAACGTCACTTGCGGCTGCCCGGCCGGTGCGGTGGCAGCGGGCGTCGCGGACTGTGCAAAAACGGCAGGGGCAAATGCAAGGGCAAGGACCGAGGTCGTGCTTTTGAGCAAAAACGAAGCCATAGTGATTATTCGCGAGTCATGTTGAGATTGAATGGCCGCCATGTTGTATGTAAATGTCAGCTTTGGCCAGTCAAGATTTGTTAATTCTTGAGGTTTGTTGCCGGCGGTCCATAAGGTGAATTTCGCGCAACATCTAACTACTTCTTCGAATTTGCACGAACATCGCTAAATCTAAAATCATTTATTTCTATTAATACGGTTTATTACGCATTATTTCGAAGTGAACGATTTCAGGGCGTGGGACGATTATATCTATTTGAGAGTTCTGTATCTATTTTGTTTACCAATTTGTATCGATAGCGATATTTCCCGGCGCATTAATTGGCTATGCAACAAGTCAACACAACTGCGGGGTCGGCGCCCTGGCGCATCGGTCAGCATGGTAGTTTTAGTACTGGTATATCAGGTGTGCTTGTACTAGGTTTGGTGGCTGGGCATAATTCCCTTCATGCCGCAGCAGCCGGCGCGGCAGGGTAGCGTTTTACCCCTCGCGCCAGGCTCGAGCCGGATTGTCTATTTGCAGAGCGCATCCATGGCCCAAACTCTTTACGACAAACTCTGGGACGCCCACATCGTCCACCAGGAATCAGACGGCACCTGTCTGCTCTATATCGACCGCCACCTGCTGCACGAGGTCACCAGCCCGCAGGCGTTCGAGGGGCTGACGCTGGCAGGCCGCAAGCCGTGGCGCACCGGCGCCAACCTGGCGGTGGCCGATCACAACGTGCCCACGATGAATCGCGCGCAGGGCATCGACGATCCCATCTCGCGCCTGCAGGTGGACACGCTGGATGCCAACTGCGGCAAGTACGGCATCACCGAATTCCGCATGAACGATCTGCGCCAAGGCATCGTCCACGTGATCGGACCGGAGCAGGGCGCCACCCTGCCGGGCATGACCGTGGTCTGTGGCGACTCGCACACCAGCACGCACGGCGCGCTGGGCGCGCTGGCCTTCGGCATCGGCACGTCCGAAGTCGAGCACGTGCTGGCCACGCAGACGCTGCTCATGAAGAAAGCCAAGAGCATGCTCATCAAGGTCGATGGCGAACTGCCCTTCGGCTGTACGGCCAAGGACGTGGTGCTGCACATCATCGGCATCATCGGCACGGCCGGCGGCACGGGTCACGCCATTGAATTTGCCGGCAGCACGATTCGCTCGCTGTCCGTCGAAGGCCGCATGACCGTCTGCAACATGGCGATCGAGGCCGGCGCCCGGTCCGGCATGGTTGCGGTCGACGACAAGACCATCGAATACTTCCGTGGCCGTCCGTTTGCGCCCACCGGCGTCGTCTGGGATCAAGCCGTCAAGTACTGGCGCACCCTGCACACCGATGAAGGCGCCAAGTTCGACACCGTGGTCGAAGTCAATGCGCGCGACATCAAGCCGCAGGTCACCTGGGGCACGTCGCCCGAAATGGTGTTGCCGGTGGATTCGCGCGTGCCGGACCCCGACCGCGAAAAAGACGATGTGCGCCGCAGCGGCATGGAGCGCGCGCTGGAATACATGGGCCTGAAGCCCAACACCCCGCTGACCGATATCCGCGTGGATCGCGTGTTCATCGGTTCGTGCACGAACTCGCGCATTGAAGACCTGCGCGCCGCAGCCGTCGTGGCGCGCGGCAAGCGCGTGGCTTCCAATGTGCGCCAGGCGATGGTCGTGCCGGGCTCCGGCCTGGTCAAGCAGCAGGCCGAACGCGAAGGCCTGGACAAGATCTTCATTGAAGCCGGCTTTGAATGGCGCGAACCGGGCTGTTCCATGTGCCTGGCCATGAACGCCGACCGCCTCGAACCCGGCGAACGTTGCGCCTCGACCTCGAACCGCAATTTCGAGGGCCGGCAAGGGCAGGGCGGCCGCACGCACCTGGTCAGCCCGGCCATGGCCGCCGCCGCGGCCGTCGCCGGCCATTTCGTCGACGTTCGCACGTTCCGATAAGCGTCAAGCACCGAGTAGACAACATGCAAGCATTTACCACTCATGAAGGCCTGGTGGCGCCGCTCGACCGCGAAAACGTCGACACGGACCTCATCATCCCCAAGCAGTTCCTCAAGTCCATCCAGCGCACGGGCTTCGGGCCCAACCTGTTCGACGAGCTCCGTTACCTGGACCACGGCGAACCGGGCATGGACAACAGCAAGCGCCCGCTCAATCCGGACTTCGTGCTGAACCAGCCGCGCTACCAAGGCGCCTCGGTCCTGCTGGCCCGCAAGAACTTCGGCTGCGGCTCCAGCCGCGAGCACGCGCCCTGGGCGCTGACGCAGTTCGGTTTCCGCGCCATCATCGCGCCGTCCTACGCCGACATCTTCTTCAACAACAGCTTCAAGAACGGCCTCTTGCCGATCGTGCTGTCCGAACTGGAAGTGGCGCGCCTTTTCGACGAGGTGAAGGCGTTCCCGGGGTACAAGCTGAACATCGATCTGGACCGCCAGGTCGTGATCGCCGCTGACGGCCGCGCGATGGGCTTTGACATCGAACCCTTCCGCAAATACTGCCTGCTGAACGGCCTGGACGACATCGGTCTCACGCTGCGCCACGCCGACAAGATCCGCGCCTTCGAAGCCGAGCGCCTGGCCCGCCATCCGTGGCTCGAAAGCCGCCCCATTGCCTGATCAAACCATCGAACACAGGATCGTTATTCAATGACCCACAACATCGCAGTCCTGCCGGGTGACGGCATCGGCCCGGAAATCGTCGAACAGGCCGTGCGCGTCCTGAAGGCGCTGGATGTGCCCTTCGACATCAAACAGGCGCCCGTCGGCGGCGCTGCTTTTGACCAGTTCGAGCATCCGCTGCCGCCCGCCACGCTGAACCTGGCCAAGGAATCGCACGCCGTGCTGTTCGGCGCGGTCGGCGACTGGAAGTACGACAGCCTGCCACGCGAGTTTCGTCCGGAACAGGCGATCCTGGGCCTGCGCAAGGCGCTGGGCCTGTTCGCCAACCTGCGTCCGGCCATCCTGTACCCGGAACTGGCCAGCGCCTCGTCGCTCAAGCCGGAGATCGTGTCGGGCCTGGACATCCTGATCATCCGCGAACTCACTGGCGACATCTATTTCGGCACGCCGCGCGGCGTGCGCTCGTCGCCGGACGGCGCCTTTACCGGCGAACGCGAAGGCTACGACACGATGCGCTACGCGGAATCCGAAGTGCGCCGCATCGCGCGCATCGGCTTCGAATCGGCGCAAAAGCGCAACAAGAAGCTGTGCAGCGTGGACAAGGCCAACGTGCTCGAGACCTCGCAGTTCTGGCGCGACATCGTCATCGAAGTGGCGCGAGAGTACCCGGACGTCGAGCTGTCGCACATGTATGTCGACAATGCGGCCATGCAACTGGTGCGCAACCCGCGCCAGTTCGACGTCATCGTCACCGGCAACCTGTTTGGCGACATCCTGTCCGACGAAGCGGCGATGTTGACCGGCTCCATCGGCATGCTGCCCTCGGCGTCCCTGAACGCCAGCGGCCAAGGCCTGTATGAGCCCAGCCACGGTTCGGCGCCCGATATCGCGGGGCAGGGCATCGCCAATCCGCTGGCGACGATCCTGTCGGCCGCCATGCTGCTGCGTTACTCGCTGAACCTCGCGCCGCAGGCGGACCGCATCGAGGCGGCCGTGCGCAGCGTGCTGGCCAGCGGCCTGCGCACCGCGGACATCTTCGAGCCGGGCACGACGAAGGTCACGACCGCCGGCATGGGCGACGCGGTCTTGAAGGCGCTTGCCTGATGACGCAAAGGGGGCCGCGTCCTGATCGCGGTCTCTTTATATATGTAGAGCGAGGCCGCCCCGCGGGCGGCCTCGCTTGTTTTGCCAATGCAAGACGCCGTGTTGCCGGCGCGCGCCGAAAGTCTTTCCTTGCGCTTGCGGCCCCGTTTTTTTCTAGCTGCATCGCAACATCCCTGCGTGCATTCTGATAAATTGTTGAATTGCACGATTTTTCCCTCCTTACCTTGTCACCCCCTTTAAAGAGCGATTGAAATGAATCAAGCAGTAGGCCTTGTCGGCTGGCGCGGTATGGTCGGCTCGGTGCTCATGCAACGCATGCGCGACGAGAACGACTTCGCACTGATCGAACCGGTGTTTTTCTCCACCAGCAACGCTGGCGGCGCCGCCCCCACTTGGGCGACTGGCGCGGGCCCGCTGCAAGACGCCTACAACATCGACGCTCTGAAAAAACTGCCGATCATCGTGACGGCGCAAGGCGGCGACTACACCTCCGAGGTCTATCCCAAGCTGCGCGGCGCGGGCTGGAACGGCATCTGGATCGACGCGGCCAGCACCCTGCGCATGGCCGACGACGCCATCATCGTGCTGGACCCGGTCAACCGCCCGGTGATCGATGCGGCCCTCAAGCGCGGCGTGCGCAACTTCATCGGCGGCAACTGCACGGTCAGCTGCATGCTGATGGGCCTGGCGGGCCTGTTCAACAACGACCTGGTCGAATGGATGACCTCCATGACGTACCAGGCCGCGTCGGGCGGCGGCGCGCAGCACATGCGTGAGCTGCTGACCCAGTTCGGCGAGATCAACCAGTCGGTCAAGTCCCTGCTGGACGACCCGGCCTCGGCCATCCTGGAAATCGACCGCGGCGTGCTGGCCAAGCAGAAGGACGACGCGCTGCCCCACGAACACTTTGGCGTGCCGCTGGGCGGCAACCTGATTCCCTGGATCGACAAGGACCTGGGCAACGGGATGTCCAAGGAAGAGTGGAAGGGTGAAGTCGAAACCAACAAGATCCTGGGCCGCGGCGCCGCCTTCGGCACGCCTGTCACCCCGATCGATGGCCTGTGCGTGCGCATCGGCGCCATGCGCTGCCACAGCCAGGCACTGACCATCAAGCTCAAGCGTGATGTGCCGCTGGACGAGATCGAAGCGCTCATCGCCCAGGGCACGCAGTGGGCCAAGGTCGTACCCAACACCAAGGAAGCCACCGTTTCGGCGCTGACCCCCGTGGCCGTCACCGGCACGCTGGACATCCCGGTGGGCCGCCTGCGCAAGCTCTCGATGGGCTCGCAGTATCTGGGCGCCTTCACGGTTGGCGACCAACTGTTGTGGGGCGCGGCCGAGCCGCTGCGCCGCATGCTGCGCATCGCGCTGAACGAAGCCTGATGTCGTGGCGGGCGGCATTTCTGGCCGCCCGCCACGCGCAAGATGCAGTCAGGGCACCTTCGGGTGCCCTTGTTTTTTGGCGCGCAGCATGTTTGTCCAGCCCGCAAGGATGCACCATCGTGGCGCAGCCTGGCCGAGCCCGGCGGGCGACACGTACGCCAATAAGCGCCGCCCATGCCCGCCAGCCAACGTGCGCGCCCCTTTCAGGTTTGTGAAATGCGCTTGATCCATTACACTTTTCGGGTGAATTGAGGCCCTTTTTTGCGCGGCAAATGGCGCGAATGGGTCCAGGCCCGTAATTCGATTACAAGAACGGAATTCCAGCTTATGACCCAGCGTTCGCGCCAAGTGAAGCATGCCCGCCGTTTGAAAGCCCTTCAGTGGGCCATTGCGCTGGCGATCGGTTCAAGCGTGTGCGGTTCGGCGCTGGCCATGCGCGTCGGGCATTCGCGCGTCGTTTCCGTGCCGGGCGCGCCGCTGCAAGCCACCGTGGGTCTGCAGGAATTGACGCCCGAAGAGATCAGTTCGCTCAAGGTTTCAATCTCCGATGAAGCCGCGTGGCAGCGCGCGGGCGTCAAGCCGCCGGTGCCGCTTGCCAGCATGGTGGTCCGCGTCGAAGACGGAATGGATCCGACGCGCAAGAATTTGCGGGTGCGGTCCACGCAAGCGCCTGCGGGCGGCGCGGTGGATCTGCTGCTGGACATCAACTCCAGTTCGGGCCAGCGCCAAGTGCAGGTCAGCATCCTGGTGCCGCTGCGAGGCACCGGCGCCGACGTCACACCCGCCGCCGTGGGCGGGGCCGCCCGCGCGGGCGGTACCTCGGGCTCGGTCACGGTGAAGTCGGGCGACTATCTTTTTGCCATCGCCCAGCGCAACGCGGTGCCCAACGCCTCGGTCTACCAGATGTTGGTGGCGCTGTGGCGCGCCAATCCGCAGGCCTTCATTCAGAACAACATGAATCTGGTGCGGGCTGGCCAGACACTCAAGATCCCGGATGCCGCCACGGTGCGCGCCATCGATCCGGCCGAAGCCCGCCGCATCTTCAATGAGCACGCCGAGGCCTATGCCAAATACCGCGGCCGCGTGGGCGCGGCGGCGGGATCGAACCCGTCGGTGGTCAAGGGTCAGGACGCAGCATCGGGCACGGTCGCCCCGCCGGCCGACACCGGTGTGGCAACCGCCGCGCCGACACAGGACCGCGTGCGCCTGTCGACCGGTCAGGCCCAGGACAGCGCAGCCGCGCAGGCCGAAGCCCAGGCAGACGCCAAGACGTCCGCCGACCGGGCCTTGGCCGACGCGCAAGGGCGAGTCGCCCAGCTGCAAAGCAATGTGGACGAACTGACCAAGGCCGTCGCGCAGCAATCGGGCGCGGCCGGTACGGGCGCGGCCGGCACAGGCGCGGCTGGTACGGGCACGGCCGGCACTGGTGCGGCAGGTGCGGCGGGCGCAGCTGGCACGTCGGGCGCAGCAGGTACGCCCGGTTCGACAGGCGCGCCCGGTGCAGCAGGTACTCCCGGTGCGGCAGGCGCTTCCGGCGCAGCAGGCGCTTCCGGTGCAGCAGGCGCTTCCGGCGCAGCAGGCGCTACCGGTGCTGCAGGCGCTCCCGGTGCAGCAGGCGCTCCCGGTGCGGCAGTCGCTCCCGGTGCGGCAGGCACTCCCGGCGCTGCTGGCGCTCCCGGTGCGGCAGTCGCTCCCGGTGCGGCAGGCACTCCCGGTGCGGCAGGCACTCCCGGCGCTGCTGGCGCTTCCGGTGCAGCTGGCACTCCCGGTGCAGCAGGCGCTCCCGGTGCGGCAGGCGCTCCCGGTGCGGCAGGCACTCCCGGTGCGGCAGGCACTCCCGGCGCTGCTGGCGCTCCCGGTGCAGCAGGCGCTCCCAGCGCAGCAGGCACTCCCGGCGCAGCAGGCACTTCCGGCGCAGCAGGCACTCCCGGCGCAGCGGGTTCTCCCGGTGCAATGGGCACGCCCGGCACCGCAAGCACACCGGGCGCGGCAAGCACACCGGGGGCCGCAACGACCACGTCGAACGCCACAGGCGCGTCGAACACCACCACCTCCCCAGGCGCCGCAGGTTCGGCGCCCGCCGATGCCGACAAGCCCATCGGCACGCTGCCGGACAAGACCGTGCAAACGGGTATGCCTGGCTGGCTGGCCGACAATCTTCTCGTGATCGTTACCGCGGTGCTGGCGCTCGTCGCCTTCGCCATCGCGTGGCTGTTGCGCCGGGCCGGCGCGCGGCGTGACGACGATGACGAGGAAAGCTACACGTACAACGAGCCGGCGCTGGATACGGCAGCGCTGAACCGCAAGCTCGACACCATCAATCTCGACCTGGACGTACCGCCCACGGACGAACCGCGCCGTATCGGCGGTCCTCGGGTTTGAAGCATGTCTAGAGTTGCATTGGGGCTGGCGTATGACGGCTCCGCCTGGCAGGGTTGGCAGACGCAGCCGCACCGGCAGACGGTGCAGGACTGCCTGGAGTCCGCCCTGGCCAGTTTCTGTGGCGTCACCGAGCCGGTACCCACAATCTGCGCCGGCCGCACCGACACGGGCGTGCACGGCGCGATGCAGGTGGTCCATCTGGACACGACGCTCACCCGCAAGACGGAGTCCTGGGTCCGAGGCGTGAATGCGTTTCTGCCGCCCAGCATCTCGGTGCAGTGGGCCGAAGAAGTGTCCGACGAATTCCATGCGCGCTTTTCGGCGCGCGCCCGCACGTATGTCTATCTGCTCTGGCGGGGCCGGGTGCGTCCGGCGCTGTGGGCGGGGCGTGCCGGCTGGTGCTTCCAGCCGTTGGATGTGCAGGCCATGCGCGCGGCCGCAAAGGCGCTTGTCGGCGAACATGACTTTTCCAGCTTCCGTTCCTCGCAATGCCAGGCCAAGCATCCAGTGCGGCATATGCACAGCCTGGAGATCGAGGAGCGGGGACCGTTTCTCGTCTTTACCTTGAAGGCAAACGCCTTTCTGCATCACATGGTGCGCAACATCATGGGCGCGTTGCTGCAAGTGGGGCAGGGCAGGGAAACGGTTGACTGGATGACGCAGCTCTTGGCGTGGCGCGACCGCAAGCGCGGCGCGCCCACGTTTGCGCCTGACGGCCTGTACCTGGCCGCGATCGACTATCCCGAATCCTTCGGACTGCGCGAGCTCGACGGCGGATCGTCGCTGCTGTCGCCTTTTACTCAATCCTTTTAGGGAAGCCGCCGCGCAGGCGGCGGGATCCCGCGCCTTTCTGGAGGCATGCGCCATGCAACGCCGCGCGTTTCTGAAGCAAACCGCCTTGGGCGCCGCCGCGGGCAGCGCCGTGCTGGCGGCCCCCGCGATTGCGCAGGAAGCTCCCAACCTCACCTGGCGGCTGGCTTCGGATTTTCCGGCCGACGCGGCCACGCTGTTCGCGGGCGCGACCGACGTCGCGCGTTGTGTGGCCGAGGTCACGGCGGGGCGCTTCACCATCGAAATATCCGCCGCCGGCCAGCTGTTCCAGTCGGGTCAGGCGCTGGAGGCCGTGCAGCACCGCATCGTCGAATGCGGCCACGCGGCGTCGGCCCGCTACTTCGGCACCGATCCCGCGATTTGCTTTGACGGTGGCGTGCCATTCGGCCTGAATACCCGCCAGATGAACGCGTGGATGCGGCAGGGCGAGGGGCTGGCGCTGACCCGCGAAGCCTTTGGCAAGTATGGCATTCTGAACTTTCCGTGCGGCTATACCGGCGCGCAGATGGGCGGATGGTTTCGGGGCGAGATCAAGACCCTCGATGACCTGCGCGGACTCAAGGTGGCGGCTGACGGCTTTACGGGGCACATCCTGTCGCGTCTGGGCGCCTCGCCGCTGGCAATTCCCGCTGGCGAACTGCATGCCGCGCTGGCAGAAGGCCTTGCGGACGGGGCCGTCA
Source organism: Achromobacter mucicolens (assembly GCF_902859725.1). GTDB lineage: Bacteria > Pseudomonadota > Gammaproteobacteria > Burkholderiales > Burkholderiaceae_B > Achromobacter > Achromobacter mucicolens. The sequence goes on from NZ_CADIJP010000023.1 coordinate 18,394, forward strand.
CGATCGGACCGTTCGAGGACGAACGCCTGGCGCTCTTTGACGTTGCGCGGAACTATTACTTTCCGGGCTGGTGGGCCGGTACGCAACAGTTGTCGCTGTATGTGAACCAGGACGCCTTTGCGGAACTGCCCAAGTCATACCAGACCGCGCTGTCGCTGGCTTGCGCGGCGGCAAGCGAAAACATGATCGCAACCTTTGATGCCAACAATCCGCAAGCGCTGCGCCGGCTGATGTCGCAAGGCGCGCAACTGAAGGCGTATTCCCGGCCGCTGCTGCAAGCCGCTCACGAAGCCACGGTGGCGGCCTGCAATGAATTGAGCGCCAAGGACGCGATGTTCAAGAAGCTCTACGACAGCATGCTGGCATTGCGTGGCAACCAGATCCCCTGGTTCCGCATGGCCGAGGGCAGCTTCGACAACATGATGGCCACGCTAGGTTCGACTGGCGCGTGAGACCGGCTTTTCGGTCCGGATATACTGATCCAGCCAGTCGCCGCGGGGCGACACTTCCAGAAAATGTCATGCGTACACGCATAAAGATCTGCGGGCTGACCCGCGAAGAAGACGTCGAAGCCGCCGTTGCCGCCGGCGCCGACGCGATCGGATTTGTCTTCTATCCCAAGAGCAAGCGTTGCCTCACGCCCACGCGCGCCGCGCAGCTGCGCCGGATGGTGCCGGCGTTTGTCGACGTCGTCGCGCTCTTCGTGAACGCGCAGGAAGAAGAGATCCGCACCGTGCTTGGTGAAGTGGGGCCCGAGCTGCTGCAGTTTCATGGTGACGAAACGCCGCTGGAATGTGCGCGCTACGGGCATCGCCATCTGCGGGCCTTCAGGGCCGGTGCGCCGGGCCTTGAAACGGCTGAGAGCCTTGCGGCCACGTGCCGCGCCTACGGAGAGGCGGCGGGCTGGTTGTTCGACAGCTATAGCGCCGGCTACGGCGGCAGCGGGCATGGATTCGACTACGCGTTGCTCGATGAAGTGCGGGCCGACCCGGTGTCCCGCCCCTTGATCCTGTCCGGCGGACTGAACGCCGAAAACGTGGGTGCCGCCATCGAATTGGTGCGGCCTTGGGCGATCGATGTGAGTAGTGGCGTCGAAGTCGAGCAAGGAATAAAAAGTTCTGATAGAATCTCGTTCTTCGTTGCTGCGGCACATGACGCAGACACGAAGATGAAGGGCAAGAAGTAGTGCTGTAAAGCGTGTGAAAAGACCTTGGTTAATGCCAAAGCATTAATGCAAGATCAAATTTCAAACGTATTGCGCCAAGGTAAGTTTGGCAAAGCCGACAGGCAAAAGCTAAATCCTCCTGAACGCAATAAAAACTGCAAAAAATCTTCCAAGACGATTTGCACAGTTTAAAAAAGCACTATATAATTCTTCTTCTTTGCAGGCGGTTAGCTCAGCTGGTTAGAGCGCCACGTTGACATCGTGGAGGTCGTTGGTTCGATTCCAATACCGCCTACCAAATTCCTGCAAAGGTGTGTTCGATAGAGCTAGTCGAACGCAGACCTAAAAAGCCGCGACAGTCTTATGACGTCGCGGCTTTTTGCTTTTCCTCGCGTCATTGCTGCGTTTGTATTTACTGCATTATCACCGCGTGGCGCGATTCCGGCATTTGATACCCGCGCCGCAATATTCCATCTTCTTCCATTCAAAAGCCCGCCCATGCACTTCACCTTGAAGGCGTTCATTCTGGCGCAATTGTTGTGGTTGCCCGGCTGCGTGACCAAGGCGCCCGCGCAATCCGATGAGCGCAACGTCGAGGCGCCGATGTATGCGGGAAAGGACCGCCGCGCGGCCGCTGCCTTGCGCGCGGGCGATGAACAACAGGCCGCCGCGGCCGTGAAGATGTTTGGATCGCCTGCCGCGGCAGCGCAGGCGCGGGTCGAGCAGGGCTACCGGCTTTTTCGCGAAGACCGGCCGGGCCAGGCCATGCGGCAATTCAATCAGGCGTGGCTGCTCAATCCCGACAACCCCGAGGTGTACGCGGGTTTCGCGGTAGTGCTGGAAAGCCAGCGCAAGGTCTGCCAGGCGATGAGCATGATGGACCGCGCGATCAGCATGAATCCGCCGGCGTTTCGCGGCATTCATGCGGATGCCGGCCGGATCGCGGCGCGTTGCGCCGCCGAGGACAAGACGTTGCCCCCCGAAGCGCGTATCGCGGCGACGACGCGGTCCGATGAGTGGTACCGCAAGGGCGAGGCCGTCGAGCCCGACAAGGGCTATCTGTATGCCTCGTGGGCCACGGCCTATTACTGGCGTGGCCAGTACGCGGAAGCCTGGGCCATGATCCACAAGTCACGCGCCGCGGGCGGCAGTCCCGATGCGAAATTCGTCAGGATGCTGCGCGCAAGGATGCCGGAGCCCGCCGCGTCGTGAATCAAGCGGCGCACAATGCCTGGCGGACTGCCGGCTGCCCATTTGCGATATCCTGCTCACCATCATGATGAGAGCACTTTGGTTATGCCTGGGCTGCTTGATGCTGGCGCTGGGCGTCATCGGCGCCTTCTTGCCGGTGATGCCGACGACGATCTTCCTGATCCTGGCGGTGGCCTGCTTCTCGCGCTCGTCGCCCCGGCTTGAAAAATGGCTGCTGGATAGCCCGACATATGGTCCGTCGCTGCGCGCGTGGCGCGACGAGGGCGCGGTGTCGCGCAAAGGCAAGACGTATGCCAGCCTGGGCATGGCGGCAGGTTACGGGATCTTTTACTGGAGCGCCCATCCCTCGCTGCCCCTGGCCATCGGCGTGGGCATTTTCTTTCTGGCCAGCGCGGCGTATGTGCTCAGCCGGCCCAGCCCCCGCGCGGGCGGCCCGGCCAGCAAGCCGCCGCGCGAGTAAGCCGCGCTCCAACACGCACCCCTCCCGGCCTCAGTGCGAATGCCGCGGATCCCCCCGCGTCTCCACCACTTTCAAATACAGCGTCGCCGCCTCCAGGCATCCGCCCGTGGAAAGCTGCCCGACGGTCTGCCGGTACAGTTCCTGCCAGGGCGTCTGCGATGGCGGCGCTTCGTACGGCGGCTCTTGGCGGCGCCGTTCCAGTTCCGCTTCGTCCACCTGCAACATGACCGACCGCTGGTTCAGGTCCACTCGGATCCGGTCGCCCGTACGCAGCAGCGCCAGTCCGCCGCCCACCGCGGCTTCGGGCGACATGTTCAGGATGGACGGGCTGGCCGAGGTGCCGCTCTGGCGGCCGTCGCCCAGACAGGGCAGGGAATCGATGCCGCGCTTGATGAGGTGCGACGGCGGCGCCATGTTCACGACTTCCGCGCTACCGGGGTAGCCCACGGTGCCGGCACCCCGGATCACCAGAATGCAGTGTTCGTCGATGTTGAGCGCCGGGTCTTCGATGCGGGCGTGATAGTCCTCCGGGCCTTCGAACACGATGGCGCGCGCGTCGAAGGCGTTTTCCGACCCCGGTTCGGACAGGTACGCCCGGCGAAAGGCTTCGCCCACGACCGACATCTTGATGATGGCGCTGTCAAAGAAGTTGCCCGACAGCACGATGAAGCCGGCGCGGTGCTTGAGCGGCGCGTCGCAGGTCCGGATGACGTCGGTATTGTGGGTTTTGGACGCCGTCGCAATTTCGCCGATGGTCTTGCCGGATACGGTTCGGCAGTCCGGATGCAGGCGGCCGGCTGCCTGCAGCTCATGCAGCACGGCGGGTACGCCTCCCGCGCGGTGAAAGCCTTCGCCCAGATGCTCGCCCGCCGGCACGCAGTTGACCAGCAGCGGCACGTCTTCGCCCAGCCGTTGCCAGTCGTCCAGGCCGAGGTCGACGCCCATGTGGCGCGCGATGGCAATCAGGTGCGGCGGGCAGTTGCTGGACGCGCCCAGCGCCGAGGCCACGACGATGGCGTTCTCGAACGCCTCGCGGGTCAGGATTTGAGATGGGCGCAGGTCTTCTCGCACCATGTCGCAGATGCGCATGCCGGTGGCATAGGCCATCTGCCCACGCTCGCGATACGGCGCCGGAATGCTGGCGCAGGTGGGCAGCGACATGCCTAGCGCTTCGGCCAGCGAGTTCATCGACAGCGCGGTGCCCATGGTGTTGCAGTGGCCGATGGACGGCGACGATGCCGTGGCAAGCGTCATGAAACCTTCGTAATCCAGCTTGCCGGCCGCCATCAGGTTGCGCGCGTGCCAGATGACCGTGCCCGAGCCCACGCGCTGGCCCTCATGCCAGCCGTCCAGCATGGGACCGCCGGACAGCACGATGGCGGGAATGTCCACGGTCGCCGCCGCCATCAGGCACGCGGGCGTGGTCTTGTCACATCCCGTGGTCAGCACCACGCCATCCAGCGGATAGCCGTGCAGGATCTCCACCAGGCCCAGATACGCCAGGTTGCGGTCCAAGGCCGCCGTGGGCCGCCTTCCCTGTTCGGCCAGCGGGTGCACCGGGAACTCCATCGGAATGCCGCCGGCGTCGCGGATGCCCGCCTTGATGCGTTCAGCCAGCGCCAGATGGTGGCGATTGCAGGGCGCCAGGTCGCTGCCTGTCTGCGCGATACCGATGATCGGCCGCCCGGACTGCAGTTCCTGGCGCGTCAGGCCATAGTTGAGATAGCGCTCGACGTAGATCGCCGTCATGTCGGCGTGCGAGGGATCGTCGAACCATTTCTGGCTGCGCAGTCGGCGGGGTGTCTGGGACATGGCTGTCTCGCTTTGCTTCGGTTGCATACAGGCCCGGACCCCCACGGGATCCGGGCCGACACGGTTAGTTCCGCGCCTTCTGGATTTCGTCGTTCAACTGCTTGATCAGTTCCGGCCCGAGTTCCTGGGTGTACTTGTCGACCACGGGCTGCACCTTCTGGCGCATGCGGGCCACTTCCTCCGGCGAGACGGTGTTGATCTTCATGCCGTTCTTCTCGAGCGTGCCCATGGCCTTGGTGGAGTCGGCGCGGCTATCCTGCCGCTCGAAGTCGCGCGACGACGCGGCGGCCTGACGGATCAGCTTCTGTTCGTCGGGTGAGAGCGTGTCCCACCACTTCTTGGAGGCCATCACCACCCACGGCGTGTAGACGTGGCGCGTGATGGTCAGGAAGGGCTGCACCTCGTAGAACTTGCTGCTCTGGATCGTGGTGATGGGGTTCTCCTGGCCGTCCACGGTGCGGGTTTCCAGCGCGGTGAACAATTCCGAGAACGGCATCGGCACGGCATTGGCGCCCAGCGTATTGAAGACGCCCAGCGCAATCTGGTTCTGCATGACGCGCAGCTTGATGCCCTGCAGGTCCTCGGCGCGCGTGATGGGACGCTTGGAGTTCGTCATGTTGCGAAAGCCGTTTTCCCAGTACACCAGGCCGACCAGTCCCTTGGCTTCCAGCTTCTTGAGCAGATCCTGTCCGAGCTGGCCGTCCAGCACCGCGTCGGCTTCCTTTTCGCTGTTGAAGAGGAAGGGCAGGTCAAACACGCCGAACTCCTTGACCATGCCGGCCAGCGGCGCGGTCGACCCCACCATCATTTCCTGCGCGCCGCCCACCAGCGCGCTCTGCATCTGCTCGTCCGAACCCAGGTTGGCCGAGCCAAACGTCTTCATCTTGAGTTTGCCGCCGCTGACTTTCTCCAGTTCCTGCGCCAGATGGCGGGCCGCGCGGCCCTGCACGCTTTCCTCGTTCAGCCCGTAGCCAAAGCGGATGAGGCGCGGCTTGACGTCCGCCGCCGCGGCCACCCCGGCGACGGTGCAGGACAGCACCGCCGCCAGGACAAGAACGCGGGTCTTCAATTGCTTGATCATGGTGTTTCTCCTCGGGGGTTTGTAATTGCCGCTAGTGCATCCAGCGTGCGGGTACGGTGATCAGTTCGGGGAAGATCACCAAAAGAACCAGCAGCAGCGTGTAGGCCACGACATAGCGCCACACCCCTCTGCAGATGGTTTCCATATTGATGCGGGCCACGCCGCACACGACGTTGAGCACCGTGCCGACCGGTGGCGTCAACAGGCCCACGCTGCCGACCATGACGAACATGACGCCGAAGTAGACGGGGTCGATGCCGGCCTTGGTGACGACGGGCATCAGCACGGGGCCGAGAATCAGGATGGTCGGCGTCAGGTCCATCACCGTGCCCACGAGCGTCAGCAGGATCAGCAGCGCGAACATCAGCAGCTTGGGCTGGTCCATGACCGGCTCCAGCAGGGCGATGAGATCCTGCGGCAGGTCCGCCAGCGTGATCATGTAGGACGACACCATGGCGGCCGCCACCAGGAACATGACTACAGCCGTGGTGCGGGCGGCGTTGATGAAGAGCGGACCCAGGTCGCGCCAGCCGATCTCGCGGTACACGAAGATGCTGACCAGCAGCGCATACACGGCGGCGACGACCGCGGCTTCGGTTGGGGTGAAGATGCCGCCGCGCAGCCCGCCGATGATGATGACTGGAAGGAACAGCGCCCACAGCGATCCGCGCAGCGCTTTCAGACGGTTGGACCACGGCTCGCGCGGCGAGGGCGTGATGCTGCCGTGCTTGCGCGCCACCCACGTCCATACCGCCACCAGCGTCAACCCCATCATGAGGCCCGGCGCGATGCCGGCGAAGAACAGCTTGGTGATCGACACATTGGTGGCGACGCCGAAGATGATGAACGAGATCGACGGCGGAATGATGGGCGCGATGATGCCGCCCGATGCGATCAGGCCCGAGGCCTGGCCCGCGTCATAGCCTTTTTCGCGCAGCATGGGGATCAGCAGCGATCCCAGCGCCGCGGCGTCGGCCACGGCCGAGCCCGACAGCGATGCCAGCAGCACGCTGGCGAAGATGGCCACGTAACCCAGGCCGCCCTGGATGTGGCCCACAAACGTGTTGGCCAGGTGAACGATGCGGCGCGAGATGCCGCCGGCATTCATCAATTCGCCGGCCAGCATGAAGAGCGGCACTGCCATCAGCGTAAAGCTGTTGGCCCCGGACAGCATGTTCTGGGCAAGAAGCTGGGTGTCGTAGAAATCCAGCTGGAACATCATGACGATCGCGCTGATGATGAGCGCGAAGGCGATCGGCAGGCCCAGGGCAATCAGCCCCAGCAGCACGACTAGGAAGACGGTCAGGATCATTGCGGGTATCCGGGCGGATGGGTGTGGGGCGCTTGTTGGGGCGGGTGAGGTCCGGATCAGACCAGCGGGTCTTCCGGACTGGATTCCGCCGGCAGCGGGCCGCCCGCAATCACGCGGACCAGGTCGACGACGGTCAGGATGCCCATTGCCACCGCGGCGTACAGCCCTGCGGCGTTGAACACGGCCTGGGGCATGCCGGTGACAGGCAATACGGTGTCAAGCCCGATGACCGTCTGGACCCAGCTGCCTTCGGCCATCAGCCACAGCACCCACAGGATCATCAGCTGGCAGGCAATATGCGACACCCGGCGCGCGCCCGGGCCAAAGCGTTCCACCAGCATGGTCACGCCGATGTGCTGGTGCTCGCGCAGCGCAATCACCGAACCCAGGAAAATCATCCAGACGAACGCCAGGCGCGAGACCTCGTCCGAGACGTTGATGCCGGAGTTAAAGAGATAGCGCAGCGCCACGTTGCCGAACAGCAGCACGACCATGATGACCAGACAGGCGACCATCAGCCAGGTCTGTAGCGCAAAACACCAGTCCGCGGCGCGGGCCAGCGGCGAGCGGCCCGGACGCGATGGTCCCGGCCGCCCCATGGGGGAAGCTTGCATGTTTGTCTCCTCTCCGTTGGCCGGAATTTTTTTAGAGGTTTGATGCGGATCATGTTAGCGCTAACATTTTTGCTTTGGCAAGCCCCTTTTTTTCGGTCAGACTACGCGCTTGCATTCACCGCGAGGGTCCATGTCCATCCGCAAACCTCGAAGCTCGCGCGCTGGCCGCGTCACCATGCAGGATGTCGCGCGGCGCGTGGGCGTCAGCGCGATCACGGTATCGCGGGCGTTGCGCACGCCCGATAAGGTGGGCCAGGATCTGCGCCAGCAAATCGCGCGGGTGTGCCAGGAACTGGGCTACGTGCCCAACCACGCCGCCAGCGCGCTGGCGTCGGCGCGGTCGCAGACCATCGTGGTGCTCATCCCGTCGCTCAGCAACGTGGTGTTCGTGGACATCATCACGGGCATCAAGGAAGTGCTGGACCAGCACAGCTACCACATGCTGATCGGCGTGACGGGCTATTCGCCGGACGAAGAAGAAGCGCTGCTGCGCAAGTATCTGCAGCATTCGCCCGATGGGGTGGTCCTGACCGGCATCGACCACAATCCGGGTGTCTGGGAACTGCTGCGCGCGCAGTCGATTCCCACGGTGCACACGATCGAAACGCTGGAGAGCAGCAATGACATGAGCGTCGGGTTCTCGCAGTTCGACTCGGGCTACGCAGCCGGCCGCCATCTGGTCGAACGCGGTTACCGCCGCATCGGCATCATCGGCGCGCAGCTGGATCCCCGGTCGCTGCGCCGCTGCGAAGGGTGCCGGCAGGCGTTGCGCGACGCGGGGCTGTACGACGCGGCCCTGGAAATCATGACGCCGGAAAAATCGTCGATCAGCCTCGGAGCGTCGTTGATCCAGGATCTGCACGCGCGCCATCCCGACTGCGACGCCGTGTTCTTCTGCAACGACGATCTGGCGCAAGGCGCGGTGTTCCAGTGCGGCCGGGATGGCGTGCGTGTGCCAGAACAGATGGCTATCGTCGGCTTTCATGATTTCCCGGGCACGGCCTGGACCACGCCGCCGCTGTCCACCATTGCCACGCCCCGCTACCAGATCGGCCTGTCAGCCGCGCAACTGCTCATGCGGCACCTGGCGGGCGAACCCGTGCCCGAGCGGCATGTGGACTTGGGTTTTACGTTGGTTCAGCGCGAAACCAGTTGAGGACGCCGCCGCAAGAGGCGCCGTGCCTGTTCAAGCGGCGGGCGTCGATGGCGTTCTGACCGGGCGCAGCGCCAGAAAGACCCCGGCCGCCATGATCAGCCCCATGCCCGCCAGCGCCAGCGCGTCTGGCGGGCGCTGGAACCAGAACGTGCTGAAGCCCAGCGCCAGCAGCAACTGGAAGTAGTTCAGGGGCGCCAGCGTTGCCGCCGGAACCCGCTGGAAGGCCGCGATCAGCAGGACCTGCGCCAGGCCGCTGCAGGCGCCCAGGGCAAGGATGATGACGGTATCGGCCGTTCCGGGCCAGGGGTCGGGCAGGAAGAAGGGCGCGGGCAGCGCGGTCACGATCAGGCAGATGAACGCCGTGTACGCATACTGCACCGGCCCCGGCACCTTGTTCGACAGCTTGCGCGTCAGCACCTGGAAGATCGCGTAACTGACGGCCGACACCGCCATCAGCAACGTGCCCAGCAGGGGCAGGTCGCCGCCGGGCCGCACGATCAGCAGCATGCCGGCAAAGCCGGCGGCCACCGCGCCCCATTGCGCTGCCCGGACGCGTTCGCCCAGCAGCCACGGAGACAACGCCACCATGATGAGCGGGGCGGTGAAGTAGATCGCGGTGGCCTCGGACAGCGGCATCCAGATCAGCGCGGTCATGAAGCACGTAGCCACCGTGGCCAGCATGATGCCGCGCAGCACCAGCAGCGGCTTTTCCGGCGCGTCGCGCAGCCGCAGGCCGCGGCCGTGGCGCCACAGCATGCCCATCGCCAGCGTCGCCACCGCCAGGTAGCGCATCACGTTCAGAAAGGGCGCCGGATAGCGTTCCAGAAGCTGCTTGGCGCCCGCATCGAAGGTGGCGAACGCCACCAGCGCCGCGAAAAACAGCAGGACGCCAGTCTGGCGCGCGCCTTCATTTGCCGCCACGGCCAAAGCCTTCAAGAAACGCATCCAGCGCGGGCCCGATCGCCTCGACCATGTAGCCGCCTTCCTGCACCACGACGGTAGGCACGCGCAAACCGGCGACGCGCGCGCCGATGTCTCGGTACGCATCGATGTCCAGCCTGAGCACGCTGATCGGATCGTCCTTGTAGGTGTCGAATCCCAGCGGCAGGACCAGCGCCTGCGGCGCATAGCCCGCCAGGGCATCCAGCGCGGTGTCCAGCGCCTGCAGGAATTCCGCGTTGCCGCAGCCGTGCGCCAGCGGCAGGTTCAGGTTGTAGCCTTCGCCCGCGCCGTGCCCGCGCTCGTGCGCGTAGCCGGTATAGAAGGGGTAATACCCGGCCGGATCGGCGTGCAGCGAGACGGTCATCACGTCCGCCCGGTGATAGAAGATGTTCTGTGTGCCGTCACCGTGGTGCGCATCCACGTCCAGCACCGCCACCTTCGACCACGTCTGCAACAGGCGGCTTGCCGCGGCGGCGCTGTTGTTCAGGTAGCAAAAGCCGCCGGCGCGGTCGCGATGGGCATGGTGGCCGGAAGGCCGGGAGAGCGCGTAGACCACGCCACCGGCGCTCGCCACATGGTCCGCGGCCGCCAGCGCGCTATGCGTGGACCGCAGCGCCGAGCGCCAGGTCTGCGGCCCGATGGGGCAGGCGAGGTCGCTCAGGTAATACCCGGTTTGCGCCACGATGGACGGGGACGGGCAGGGGCCCCGTCCGGCGGCATCGATGCGGCCGTTGTAGTAGGGCGAAAGATTAGGCAGTACTTCCGGACCAGGATCGACGCCTGGCGCCTTCAGGGCCTGCCAGCGCGCAAAGGCGGTTTCCAGGTAGTCCAGATAATCCGTGCTGTGCACGTGTTCAAGCGGCTTGCGGCCATAGTCGGATGGCGCTTCGACCTTCACGCCGCGGGCCGCCAGCGCCTGCTGCAGGCTCTCCGCGCGCGACGGCAGGTCGGTGGGGGCGCTGATGCGGCCCAGCCGCATGAATTGCCTGGGCGAATGCAGCAACTGTTCTTCGGAAAAAAACGCCTTCATGGATATCCTCGCTCAGACCGTCACGGTCGCTACCAGATGCGTGGGGCTCAGGCCCGCTTGAGTTCGATCTCGACGAACACGAATTCCGTGTCGCTGGGGTTGATGACGTTGTGCTCCACGCCCACCGGCCGGTAATACGCCACACCCGTGGTGAGTTGGCTGGTGACCTGGCCGTTGGGCGTGTCCAGCAGCAGCGGGCCGGTGGTCTGCGGCACCACCACGTAGTTCATGCCATGCCGGTGCCAGCCCGTCTCGCCGCCCGGCGGAAAGCGCCATTCGGTGACGGTGACCAGTTCGTTGTCGATCTGCACGGTGGGTACTGCGGCGGGGCGTTGCATAAGGCGTTCTCCTGTATGGCGATGACGGGGTTGCAGTCAGGCGGCCTGCGCCTTGGTCGGGTCCCAATGCTGTCCGGGCACCGCGGCGATCAACTGGCGCGTGTAGGCGTGCTGCGGGTTGTCGAAGATCTGGGCGGGCGACCCGTACTCCACCACCTTGCCGCGATGCATGACCAGCACCGAATTGCAGATCTGCGCCGCCACGCGCAGGTCGTGGGTGATGAACACCAGCGCAATCTTCAGCCGCTGCTGCAGGTCGTGCAGCAGTTGCAGCACCTGCGCCTGAACCGACACGTCCAGCGCCGACACCGATTCGTCGGCCACCAGCACCTTGGGCTCCAGCGCCAACGCGCGCGCGATGCCGATGCGCTGGCGCTGGCCGCCCGAGAACTGGTTGGGATAGCGGTCAAAGGCGGACGGGTCCATGCCCACCAGCGACAGCAGTTCGCGCGCCCGGGCCTCGGCTTGAGCGCGCGGGACGCCATTGGCGACCGGGCCGTCGCTGATGATGCGGCCCACGGTGTGGCGGGGATTGAGCGAGGCGAACGGGTCCTGGAAGATCATCTGGATCTCGTGCCGCATCGGCCGAAAGCGCGATTCGGGCAGCGTGGCGATGTCCTGGCCGTTGAACAGCAACTGACCGCCATTGATGCCGACAAGCTTGAGCAGGCATTTGCCGATCGTGGACTTGCCCGAACCGGATTCCCCCACGATGCCCAGCGTCTCGCCGCGCCGCACGGCAAAGCTCACGCCGTCCACCGCGTGCACCTGGCGCTTGTTGCCCAGCCAGCCGTGGCCGATCACGTAGGTCTTTTTCAAATCTTTGACCTCCAGCACTGGCGTGTCGTCGGCAAGTCCGGCGCGCTTCTCGCCGCGCCGGTGCGGCACGGCCGCGATCAGGCGCTGGGTGTAGGGATGGCGCGGGCGGTTGAGCACCTCGCTTGCCGGGCCTTGCTCCACCAGAATGCCTTTTTCCATGACGGCCACGCGGTGGGCAATCTCGGCCACCACGCCGAAGTCGTGCGTGACGAACATCACGCCCATGCCTTTCTCTTTCTGGATGCGCGCGATCAACGCCAGGATCTGCGCCTGGGTGGTGACGTCCAGCGCGGTCGTCGGCTCGTCGGCGATCAACAGCGCGGGCTCCAGCGCCAGCGCCATCGCAATCATCACGCGCTGGCGCTGCCCGCCGGACAAGCGGAACGGATAAACGTGATACAGCGTGGCCGGATCCGGCAGGCCGACAAATTCCAGCAGTTCGAGCGTGCGCTTCAAGCGTTCTGCGCCGGGGTAGGCGTTATGCACGCGCATCACCTCGCTGATCTGTTCGCCCACCGTCATCAGCGGGTTCAGGGCCGACAGCGGCTCCTGGAAGATCATCGCCATGTCCTTACCGCGCATGGCCTGCAGGGCGGGTTCGTCCAGTTGCAGCAGGTCCTGGCCACGGAACAGGATGCGCCCGGCCTGCGGCGTCAGGTAATCGGGCAGCAGCCCCATGATGGCGTTGGCGCTCATCGACTTGCCCGAGCCCGATTCGCCCACGATGCACAGGATTTCACCGGCGCGAATGTCGTACGACACGTCCTGTACCGCGTAGGGACGGTCGCCGCCCTTGGGCAATGCGATGGTCAGACTCTGGATCGACAGGAGCGGCGGGGTTGTCAGGTTTTCATTCATGCCGGCCTCCTATTCGCCGCGCTTGCGCAGTTGCGGGTTGAGGGCGTCGTTCAGGCCTTCGCCGATCAGGTTGATGGCCAGCACGGTCAAGAGGATGGCGACCCCGGGCCACACGCTCATCCACCAGGCCTCGCGGATCATGGTGCGCGCCGCGCCGATCATGAAACCCCAGCTCATCAGGTTGCGGTCGCCCAGGCCCAGAAAGGACAGCGACGACTCCGTCAGGATCGCGGTCGCCACCATGAACGAGGCCGACACGATGATGGGCGACATGGCATTGGGCAGGATCTGCGTGCCCACGATGCGGGCCGGCGTCTGGCCGATGACGATCGCGGCCTGCACGAATTCGCGCTGCTTGAGCGTCATGAATTCCGAGCGGACCAGCCGCGCGGCCGGCGGCCAGGACACCACCGCGATGGCGCCCATGATCGAATAGACCGACGGGCTCAGGATGGCGACCAGCACCACGGCCATCGCCAGTTGCGGAATGGTCTGGAAAAACTCGGTGAACCGCATCAGTGCGTCGTCCACGCGGCCGCCGCAGTAGCCGGCTATCGAACCGACCACGATGCCAAAGAGCAGCGCGACGGCGGTGGACAGCAGGCCCACCATCAGCGACACGCGCGCGCCCCACACCAGTCCCGCGGTGATGTCGCGGCCCAGCATGTCCGTGCCGAAAGGATAGTCCGCATTGGTGAACGGCGGGATCAGCGGGTCGGCCACCATCATCCAGGGCGACTCTTCGTACAGCAGCGGCGCCGCCAGGGCCACGGCCACCACGATCAGCATGATGACCAGGCCGGCCACTGCCCCGTAGTTGCGCAGGTAACGTCGGGCGAATGACTTCATGCGGAGGCTCCTTGCTGCGCACCCGCGCCAATGCGCGGATCGATCAGGCGGTACAGCACGTCGGTCAGCAGGTTGAAGACCACGACCATGATGGAGGTGACCAGGAAGATGCCCAGCAGAAGCTGGTAGTCGCGTTGCAGCAGGGCGTCGAACATCAGGCGTCCGATGCCGGGCCACGCGAAGACGGTCTCGGTCAGCACCGCGCCGCCCGCCATCTGCCCCAGCTGGATGCCGGCAAACGTGATGACCGGCAGCAGCGCGTTGCGCAGCACGTGCGCGCGGATCACGCGGCTGGGGCTCACGCCCTTGGCGCGCGCCGTCTTCACGAAATCCATGCCGATCACTTCCAGCATCGACGCGCGAGTCAGCCGCACGTAGACGGCCATGAAGAAGCAGCCCAGCGTCACGGTCGGCAAGATGAGATGCAGGGCGATATCGCCCGCGCGCGCCCAGCCGGTCAGGTTTGCGCCCACGGTCTCCATGCCGAAGGCCGGCAGCCAGCCCAGCACCACCGAGAACAGCAGGATGCCCATCAGCGACAGCCAGAAGAGCGGCGTGGCGTACAGCAACAGGGCGCCGGTCATCACCGAGCTGTCGATCCAGCGGCGCTTGTTGCGATAGCGCGCCTTGGCGGCCACCACGCCCAGCAGCACGCCCAGCACGATGGAAAACACGAAGGCGCACGACATCAGGAGGAACGTGGCGGGCAGGCGCTCGACGATCAGGTCCAGCACCGGCACATGATTGCGGTACGAAAAGCCCAGATCCAGCTGCACCACGCCCTTCAGGTAGAGAAAAAGCTGCGTCAGGACGGGCTTGTCCAGGCCAAAGGCGACACGCAGCTGGTCCACGTAGGCGGCATCGCCCGCGCCGGCCTGGCCGGCCAGCACGGCGGCGGGATCGCCGGGCGCAAGCCGTATCAGGAAGAAATTGATGATCACCACGCCCAGCACCACCACCAGGGCCTTGCCGATGCGGGACAGCAGGAAAGACAGGAATCTCATGCTCGGGTCCTTTCAGGACGGACGTGCCTCGCGGCAACCCTGCCCGCCGCGCAGCCAGGCGCCGCCGCGGACACTGGATCCGCGGCGGCGCCCCGGGGGCGCTTACTTCTTTTCGAGGTAGACGTCGTCGAACGACTCGTTCAGGCCGATGGCGGTCTTGACCAGGTTCTTCACGTTGGCGCGATACAGGGTCGGAAACTCCATGTCGACCAGGAAGCCATTGGCGACCTCGTTGACGAGCGTCGTCTGGATCTGGGTGTAGAGCGCCTGGCGCTTGGCCGGATCGACCTCGGAGGCGGCGGCCTCCCACAGTTTGTCGGTCTCGGGGTTGCTGTAGCCCTGCACATTGGCAAAGGGCGATCCCTTGACGATGTTCGACGAGATATACAAGCGCTGCACGCCCAGCGCGGGGTCGCCGTACTGGTACGTGAAGGTGGTGGTCAGGTCGAAGTCCCAGTTGCCGGTGCGGCTTGCCCAGCCGCCCGCGTCGGTGGATTCCACGTTCACCTTGAAGCCCAGCTGTTCCAGCGCCTGCTTGGTGTATTCGCCCAGCCGGTCCCAGGTCGAGCCGTACGGGAAGCTCAGTTGGCGGATCGTGTAGTCGCCGGGCTTGATGCCCGATTCCTTGATCAGCGCGCGCGCCTTCTTCATGTCGAACGGCATCGGCGGCATGTTCTTGTCGTAGAACATCTCGGTGGTCACGAAGGGGCTGGTCGACACTTTGCCCAGACCGAAGAAGATGTTGTTGACCACCATGTTGCGGTTCATCGCCGCCATGACCGCCTGGCGCACCTTCAGGTTGTCGAAGGGCGGCTTACGCATGTTGAAGATCAGGTAGGCCTGCGGCGAGAACATTTCCCAGCCCGCGGTCGTGTATTCCACGTTGGGCAGGCCGCGCAGGCGCTTGATGTCGACGTTGTCCACGTCGCCGCCGCGCAGCACGTCCACGCTGCCGCGCTCGAAGGCCACCGCGCGCGACGCCGCGTCCGGAATCACGTTGAACACCAGCTCGTCCAGATACGGCTTGCCGGGCTTCCAGTAATCGGGATTGCGCGCCAGCTTGATGTATTCGCCGCGCTTCCATTCCTTGAAGACGAACGGGCCGGTGCCCACGGGCTTCTGGTTGGCCGGGTTGGTCATGTAGTCCGTGCCGGCGTACAGATGCTTGGGCATCATCGGCGCAAAACCGGGTTCGAACATCAGCATGAAGGCCGGAAACGGCGTCTTCAGCTTGATGACCACGGTCTTGGCGTCGGGCGCCTGCACGGACTCGACGAACTTATTCAGAATGACGCGGGCACGCGCGTGGGTCTTGGGCAGCATGTCCGCCAGCGAGAACACCACGTCCTCGGACGTGAACGGCTTGCCGTCATGCCACTTCACGTTGTCCTGCAGGTGGAAGGTGTAGGTCAGGCCATCGGCGGCGGCCTCCCATGACTTGGCCAGTCCGGGCTGCGGCTTGAGGTCGGTGGAGTAGGTCAGCAGGCTCTCGTAGATCTTGCCCGCGACGAATTGCGTCGGCCCCTGCTGATTGATGGCCGTGACGATCACCGGCGGTTCGGGCTGGACGATCATGTTCAGCGTGCCGCCCTTGGTCTGGGCCAAGGCCTGCGTGGCGGGCAGCGCGGCCGCAAGGACCAATGCGCCGATGCTTAGGGAAAACCAGTTTTTCGATTTCACTGCGAGCCTCCGGGCTGGAAAGGGTCGGACAGGCGGCCGCTCGGACGCGGCGATAGCCGTGCCGGATCAAGCAAACCTCATGCCACCTGCGTTTCTCGGGTACTGCGGGTGGAGCTGCTGCAACAATGCTTCGTTCAGGTGCTGGTTAAGGCGCCGCGCACCAATGCGGAGAATTCAGTGGTGCTTGGCCATGTCTGCGGTGGCGGCTTGGGGCGCATTGGCCCGCGCCACCATGGCGTCGAGCAACACGTTGCAGCCGGCTTCCAGATGCTCGGGCCGGGCGTCTTCGATTTCGTTGTGGCTGATGCCGTCCTTGCACGGCACGAAGATCATCGCGGTGGGCGCCACGGCAGCCATGTAGACGGCATCGTGTCCGGCGCCCGTGACGATGTTCATGGCGGGCAGGCCACGGTTTGCGGCGCCCTGGCGTACCTTGTCCACCAGATCGGGATCGAACGGCGTCGGCGGGAAATACTGCACGTCCTTCACGTCGACGCGAACGCCGTGCGCGACCGCGATGTCGTCGCAAATGCGTCGCCATTCCGCATCCATGCGTTGCAGCGTCGCCTCGTCTTCGTGGCGCAGGTCGGTGGTGAATCGAACCTGGCCTGGTATGACGTTGCGCGATCCCGGGAACGCGTGGATCTCGCCCACCGTTCCGCGTCCGTGGGGCTGGTGGGTATTGGCAATATTGACGACGGCCTGCAGCAGGAAGCTCGTGGCGAAGAGGGCGTCGCGGCGGATCGGCATGGGCGTCGGACCGGCATGCATTTCCATGCCGGTCACGGTGACGTCGTACCAGCGCAGGCCCAGCGACCCCGTCACGACGCCGACCGTCTTTTCCTCGTGCTCCAGGATCGGACCCTGTTCGATATGCGCCTCGAAGTAGGCGTCCACCGGGCGCCCGCCGACGGGGTCGGCGCCGGCGTAACCAATGGCCTGAAGTTCGTCGCGCACGCTGATGCCCTGCGCGTCGCGCGCCGACAGCGCGGTTTCCAGCGGAAATTTGCCGGCAAAGACACCCGATCCCATCATCACGGGCACGAAGCGCGAGCCTTCCTCGTTGGTCCAGATGGCCACTTCCAGCGGGGCCTCGGTCGTCACGCCCGCGTCATTGAGCGTGCGGATCACTTCAAGACCGGCCAGCACCCCGTAGCAGCCGTCGAACTTGCCGCCGGTAGGTTGGGTGTCGATATGGCTGCCCGTCATCACGGGCGGCAGGCTGTCATTGCGGCCCGCGCGCCGGGCGAAGATGTTGCCCACCTGATCCACCCGCACTGTCATGCCGGCCTCGCGCATCCAGCCGGTCACCAGATCGCGGCCCTGGCCATCGAGCGCGGTGAGCGCCAGGCGGCAGTTGCCGCCCTTGGGCGTCGCGCCGATCTGCGCAAGATCCATCAGGGACTGCCACAGCCGGTTGCCGTTGATGGACAGAGGGGGTGTCGTCATAGGTCGCCTCGGGGGTGGGAAACGTCGCCAAAGTCCTCGCGCAGGCGCGCCAGGATGCCAAGCAGGTGAGCGTGCATGGCGTGCCGCGCACGAATGGGGTCGCGCGCCACGATCGCGGTCAGGATGCGCTGGTGTTCGGCGTGGGCAACTGCCCACACCTTGGCATCGACGAAATAGTCCTGCATCCGCCGGTACACCGAGCTGGATTGGGTCAGGTTCCACAGATGGGCGACGGCGGCGGCCAGCGCGGCGTTGCCGCAGGCGGCGGCGATCGCGCCGTGAAACTCCCGGTCATGCCGGCCTGGCGAATCCGTCAGGGACATGCCGTCGTGGGCGTCGAGGATGGCCGCCAACTGGGCGGCGGTGGCATGCTGCGCCGCCATGCCCGCGCATTCGGGCTCGATGAGGAGGCGCGCTTCCAGCAGGTCGAACGGCCCGATGTCGTCGACGCCCTGCGCCGCGCTGGGCGGTGTTCCGGCGGCGGCCGCCATGCCGGCGCCTTCCTTGTCCGCCACGAACACGCCGGTGCCCACGCGGACCTCGACGTAGCCCTCGATTTCAAGCGCAATCAGCGCTTCGCGGATCGACGCGCGGCTGACCTGCAGTTGTTCGGCCAGGTCCCGCTCCGACGGCAAACGCCGGCCGCGCGGGAAGTCGCCGGCCCGGATCCGTCCTGCGATCTGGTCGGCGATCATGCGATACAGACGGGTGACGGCGACGGCTTGGAAAGTGCTCATCGGGCGGGGGGCTTGGCCTGGTGGTCAGGCCACCAATATAGGCACCTCGCCATTGAAACAAAAGGGAAAACTAGCGCTTTCAGGGAAAACGATGTGAGGGATTCCACCGCTGTTCGTCTGGTGGTCAGGCCAGTGGACCGGCCCTTTTTAGGTCCGCCGCTGGGGCAGGGCGGCGGGATGCAGAGTTCGCTACGCTTCGTCGTCCGGTTCGGGCGTCTGCGTGAAGGCGCGGACCAGCCGGGCGATGCCGTCCAGTTCGTCGTGCGCGCCCACCACCCATTCCGGCTTGCCGAACGGGCTGTCCGCCGGCGTGTTGTCCAGATTGGCTTTCAGGTCGCCCAGCAGTTCCAGCGCCATGTCGGTGGCCTGGGGGCTGCTGCGGGTGGATAGGGCGATCGCAATCGCCAGCGCCTGGCGCATGGCCAGCAGGCGGCCTTCCAGTTCGGTTTCCATTGGGGGTCCTTGTTTGCTGCGGGAATCGCGGCATTTTACGGGGCAGGGCGCGGGCTGGTAACGCCCCGCCAAAGCTTGCCCGACGGCAGAGGCCTTGCGCTCGATTTGCGCAAGATCAATGTGAAGGGCGCGGGGCAGGCGAATAATCCGGGTTATGCAAGCCGCTCTACGCCCTCAATCTTCGGAATCGCCGGCGCCCGCCACCGCCGAGCCGTTTTTTCCTCCCCAACTGCTGGCCCGGTTGGACAAGAACGGGCCGCGATACACCTCGTATCCCACGGCGGACCGCTACCACGGGGGCTTCGCCGAGCAAGACTACCGGCTTGCCTTGCAACAGCGGCGCGCCGCCACTCCGGCCGAGCCGCTGTCGCTCTATGTACACATCCCGTTCTGCGAATCGGTCTGTTATTACTGCGCCTGTAACAAGGTGGTGACTCGCCACCATGACCGAGCCGCCCGCTACCTGGATGCCCTGTCCCGCGAAATCGCCTTGCACGTGCAAGAACTCGGCCCCGGCGTACCGGTGTCGCAGCTGCATTTCGGGGGCGGCACGCCCACTTTCCTGTCCAACGAGGAATTGGCGCGCCTGATGGGCGATCTGCGCGGCGCCTTCCGTTTCCAGCCCGACGCCGAAATCTCCGTCGAAGTCGATCCGCGCACTGCAACGCCCGAGCGCCTCGCGTTCCTGCAGCAGCTGGGCTTTAACCGCCTGAGCTTCGGCGTGCAGGATTTCGACGAACGGGTGCAGGTGGCGGTGCATCGGGTTCAGTCTTTCGATGACGTCGCCGCGCTGATGCACAGCGCCAGGGCATTGGGCTATGCGTCGGTCAACGTCGATCTCATCTATGGCCTGCCGCTGCAAACCGCGGCGTCGTTTGCCCGCACGATCGAACAGGTCATCGCGCTGCGCCCCGACCGCATTGCGCTCTACGCCTACGCGCACCTGCCCGAACGCTTCAAGCCGCAGCGCCGCATCAACGAAGCAGACCTGCCCGATCGCGAGACGCGCGTTGGCCTGCTCAGTTCGGCCATTCAGGGCTTCCTGAATCAGGGCTACACCTACATCGGCATGGACCATTTCGCGCTGAACACCGACGCGCTGGCCATTGCCAAGCAACGCGGTGAACTGCACCGTAATTTCCAGGGATACAGCACGCAGCCGGATCGCGACCTCATCGCGCTGGGCGTGTCGGCCATCGGACGCATTGGCGACACCTACAGCCAGAACGCGAAGATCCTTGACGAATACTACGCGGCCATTGAATCCGAAAAGTTTGCGATCGAGCGCGGCCTGACGCTAAGCGCCGACGACCTGGTCCGCCGCGAGGTCATCATGGACATCATGTGCCAGGGCCGGGTGGACTTCTCGCGGATCGAAGCCAAGCACGGCCTGCAGTTCGGCGACTACTTCAGCCGCGAGCTCTCGCAGATGGCCAGCCTGGCCGAACTGGGCCTGGTGAACCTGCACCTGGGAGAACTGCGAGTCACCGGCCTGGGTTGGTATTTCGTGCGGGCGGTGGCCATGACCTTCGACAAATACCTGCGCTCAGCCATGCCGACCGCCAGGTACTCCCGCATCATCTGACCTGCGCGCGGCCGCGGCGCCGCGCGCTCATTCGGCAAACTTGTCGCGCAGGTACAGCGCCAGCGACAAATCATCGGACAGTCCCAACTTGCGCATGGCGCGGCGCTTGTGCGTGCTGACTGTCTTCTTGCTGCGCACCAGCCTTTCGGCGATCTGCGTCACCGACATCCCCTGCCTGATGTGGCGCAGGATTTCCACTTCCGAAGTCGTCAACAGCGCGTGCGGCGCCGTCGGCTCCATGCAGCGGATCTTTCCGTCCTCTACCGTCAAAAAAGGGGCCTTGGCCTCGATGACGCCGCGGATCATGTCCGGCAGCAAGACCAGCCCCCATTGCTTTGCCAGATAGCCGGCGGCGCCGGCGCGGTATGCCGCGTACTCGGTCTCTTGCCGGTTGCCGGCCGAAAACGTGATGACCGCCATGCTGGGGTGGTAGCGGCGCACACGCCGCAGATAGTTGACGCCGTCGCAGGGTTCCAGCGGCAGATAGAAATCGATGAGCGCGACGTCGCACGGCTGCTTCGCCAGTTTTTCCAGCAACGCGCGCGCGGAGGTTTCGCGATGAACGACATGAAAGCCAGGCCGGCTTTCGAGGAACGCGCCGATGCCCAACGCCACCACGGGATGGTCGTCCAGGACCGCGACCCGGATAACGGGCGGCGGCCGCGACAGCAGCAGGTGCTTTCGAGTTTCAAAGCCGTCCTCCGGCGCGATAAACGGGCCGTGAAGCGAGCCGCCGGTCATCTGGCTTGCAGTCTCTGAAACGCAATTCATCGTTGCTCCACGATCGGATGGGGGTTCAGGGCGATCCGGGCGGGCACGAGGGGGCGGTCGCGTGGCGCGTTTCCTTGAGCAGCCCTGAAATTGGTGGGCAGATTACGTGGTCGGCGCGGGTTTGGGTCGCCAAACGAGGCAAAATCAGACCGATGCACTCGGCGCAATTGATCCGTTGCGGTCCCCCGCGTCGCCTTGCAATCCTCCGTGGCGTTTTCGCCACGGGCGGGGCGCAAACGGTGCTACAATCGGCAACGATCCATGCAGCTATTTCGGCTGCATTTGTCTTGCTGCATCTTGATTCGCGCTGCGCTTCGCGCGCGCCCACAGGCTCAAAACATGCTTTTCCCGCCCGCACGAACTACGACCCGGAACTTTCGCCCCATGTCGCGTTAGTTTTTTCGTGCGTCGGGTTTCACCGTGTCAGGTCAGCGGTAGGACTCATCAAGACAATCAAATGAACGCGGCTTTGAAGCCGCGTTTTTCGTTTCTGTTTTCGTTTTTCAGTTCCAAGAACCCCAGGAAGCACTCCCGATGGTACAGATCACATTGCCCGATGGTTCGCAGCGCCAATTTCCGGGACCGGTCACGGTCGCCGAAGTGGCGCAATCGATCGGTACGGGCCTGGCGAAGGCTGCCCTGGGCGGCCGCGTGACGTTCGACGGCGCGGAATCCAAGCTCGTCGACACCAGTTTCCGCATCGCGCAAGACGCCCGTCTGGCCATCGTGACGGCCAAGGACGCGGACGGCCTGGATCTGATCCGCCACTCGACAGCTCACCTGCTGGCCTACGCCGTCAAAGAGCTCTTCCCGGACGCCCAGGTCACCATCGGCCCCGTGATCGACAACGGCTTCTACTACGACTTCTCCTACAAGCGCCCCTTCACGCCCGAAGACCTGACGGCCATCGAAAAGAAAATGGCCGAACTGGCCAAGAAGGACGAAGTCGTCACGCGCGAAGAATGGTCGCGCGACGACGCCGTCGAATTCTTCAAGGGCATCGGCGAAAAGTACAAGGCGGAAATCATCGCCTCGATCCCGTCCAACGAGACGCTCAGCCTGTACCGCGAAGGCGACTTCATCGACCTGTGCCGCGGCCCGCACGTGCCGTCCACCGGCAAGCTCAAGGTCTTCAAGCTGATGAAGGTTGCCGGCGCCTACTGGCGCGGCGACAGCAAGAACGAGATGCTCCAGCGCATCTACGGCACCGCCTGGGCGACCAAGGAAGAACAGGAAGCCTACCTGCACATGCTCGAAGAGGCCGAGCGCCGCGACCACCGCAAGATCGGCCGCGAACTCGACCTGTTCCACTTCCAGGACGAAGCCCCGGGCCTGATCTTCTGGCACCCCAAGGGCTGGACCCTGTGGCAGCAGGTCGAGCAGTACATGCGCAGCGTGTACCGCGACAACGGCTACCAGGAAGTCAAGGCGCCGCAGATCCTGGACATTTCGCTCTGGAAGAAGACGGGCCACTGGGACAACTACCGTGAAAACATGTTCACGACCGAGTCCGAAAACCGTGTCTATGGCCTGAAGCCGATGAACTGCCCGGGCCACGTGCAGATCTTCAATGCGGGCCTGCATTCCTACCGCGAACTGCCCCTGCGCTACGGCGAATTCGGCCAATGCCACCGCAACGAGCCCTCCGGCTCGCTGCACGGCATGATGCGCGTGCGCGGCTTTACGCAGGACGACGGTCACATCTTCTGTACCGAAGAGCAACTGCAGGACGAATGCGCCGATTTCACGGCGCTGCTGCAAAAGGTCTACCGCGATTTCGGCTTTACCGAAGTCCTGTACAAGGTCGCCACGCGCCCCGAAAAGCGGATCGGCACGGACGAAGTCTGGGATACGGCCGAAGCCGCCCTGATGGAAAGCCTGCGCCGCACGGGCTGCGAATTCGAAATCTCGCCGGGCGAGGGCGCCTTTTACGGCCCGAAGGTCGAATACACCCTCAAGGACGCCATCGGCCGGCACTGGCAGTGCGGCACGATCCAGGTCGACTTCTCCATGCCCGTGCGCCTGGGCGCCGAGTACGTGGACCAGAACGACCAGCGCCGCCCGCCCGTCATGCTGCACCGCGCGATCCTCGGTTCGCTCGAGCGCTTCATCGGGATGTTGATCGAAAACCACGCTGGCGCCATGCCGCCGTGGCTGGCGCCGGTGCAAGCAGTTGTGTGCTGCATTTCCGAACCTTCGGCCGATTATGCGGCGCAAATCACGCAAAGCCTGAAAAAACAAGGCTTTAGAGTTGAGTCCGATTTGCGCGGTGAAAAAATCACTCGTAAAATTCGGGAACACAGCCTGCAAAAGGTGCCGTACATTCTTGTCGTCGGCGACAAGGAAAAGCAAAACGGCACTGTTGCCGTACGCGGACTGGGCGGCCTGGACCTTGGCGCCATCCCCTTCGACGACTTCGTTTCCCGGTTGTCCGACGACGTGGCCGCCCGCCGCGACGTCCAACCGACTTGATAGCAGCGCTGCTTAACATTTCTAGGAGCTTTCAACATCGCCACTGAAAAAGCCAATCGCATCAACGGTGAAATCCGCGTCCCCGAGGTGCGCCTGATAGGTCTGGACGGAGAACAGCTGGGCATCGTCAAGATTGCCGACGCCTTCCGTCTTTCCGAGCAAAACGACGTGGATCTGGTGGAAATCGCGCCGAACGCCGAGCCCCCGGTCTGCCGTTTGATGGACTACGGCAAGTTCAAGTACCAAGAGCAAAAGCGCCAGGCCGAAGCCCGCTCCAAGCAAAAGGTCATCCAGGTCAAGGAAGTCAAGTTCCGCCCGGCGACCGACGAGGGCGACTATCAGGTCAAGCTGCGCAACCTGCGCCGCTTCCTCGAGGAAGGCGACAAGGCCAAGGTCACGCTGCGTTTCCGCGGCCGCGAAATGGCTCACCAGGAACTTGGCATGCGCGTCCTTGAACGCGTGCGCGACGATCTCCTGGAGCTTGCCCAGGTCGAAGCCATGCCCAAGCTCGAAGGCCGTCAGATGGTCATGGTGCTGGCGCCGAAAAAGAAGGCTGTGCCTGCAGGCAAGCCTGAATCGGCAGCCTGAGTCCCAGCCGTACCGACAGGCAGGGCCCAGCCGCCCATTCCTGCAACCCGCCGTGTCCGTCTCGTGACCGGCGGGTTCGCTTATTGGCTGGCTCTACGCTACGATGTCACAAAGCATAGCCGCCTTCCCAGCAGGGGAGGCGGCGTCCGTTCAGGGTGTCGCGATGCACGTTTTGTTCGTTTTGGATCCCTTGCCGCTGCTCAAGGCGTACAAGGATAGTTCGGTCGCCATGATGCGTGCCCTCGTGGCGCGCGGCCATACGCTCAGCGTGGCCATGCAGGGCGACCTCTACATCGAGGCGGGCGTCGTCAAGGCGCAGACCACCCCGATCGAGCTCGTCGCCGATGCCGACCTGCACGGCCACGACTGGTGGCGCGAATCCGTCCCTCAGGATCTGCCGCTGGCGGATTTTGGCGCGGTCGTGATGCGCAAAGACCCCCCGTTCGACATGGAATACGTGTATTCCACGCATCTGCTCGAATACGCCGAGGCTCAGGGCGCCTGCGTGTTCAATGGGGGCGCGGCCATCCGCAACCACCCCGAAAAACTGGCGATCACCGAGATCAGCGAGTTCACCGCCCCGACGCTGGTGACCCGCAACATGGCTCGCCTCAAGGCGTTCCACGACAAGCACCAGGATGTCATCGTCAAGCCGCTGGACGGCATGGGCGGCACGGGCGTGTTCCGCCTGCAGCCCAAGGATCCCAACCTGAACGCCATCCTGGAAACGCTGACCGACAACGGCGCGCGCACCATCATGGCGCAGCGCTTCATTCCGGACATCGTCAAGGGCGACAAGCGCATCTTGCTGATCGGCGGTGAACCCGTGCCGTATTCGCTCGCGCGCATCCCGTTGGCTGGCGAAACGCGGGGCAATCTGGCCGCAGGCGGCCGCGGCGTCGCCCAGGAACTCTCCCCTCGGGACCGCCAGATCGCCGAAGCCGTGGCGCCCAAGCTGGCCGCCCGCGGCCTGCTTCTGGTTGGCCTGGACGTCATCGGCGACTTCGTCACGGAAGTCAACGTCACCAGCCCCACCTGTTTCGTCGAAATTGCCGAGCAGACCGGTTTCGATGTGGCCGGCATGTTCGTGCAGGCGCTCGAGAAAGCGGTGGCGGCCAAGGCCGCAGGCGCTGCCGCCGTCGCAGCCTGATTTTCCGGAACCGACATGACTACGGGTATTGTGATCGTCGTGCATGCGCCCCTGGGCGCCGCAATGCGCGAATGCGCCAGCCACGTCATGGGCGATCTGGACGGCATGCTGGCTATTCACGATATCCAGCCCGAAGATCAGCCCGACGACCTGGCGCCGGATGTCCTGAAAGACATCCTTGAACAGGACCACGGCGCGGGCGTGCTGGTGCTGACCGACCTGATCGGCGCCACGCCCGCCAATATTTCCAAGCGCGCGGTCGCCGACGCGCAGGCCCAGGGCATCCAGTGCTGTGTGCTCGCGGGGCTTAACACCCCGATGCTGTTGCGCGCGTTGACCTACCGCAACCTGCCGTTGGCTGAAACCCGCGAAAAGGCGCTTGCCGGCGGCGTGCAAGGTGTCTTGCGGGTAGACTGACGGGCATAAAATTGCCCTATTATGTCGGCTATTATTTCAAGCCGACGATCGGTTCGACGATTGGCTGCGATCAACACTGCGGCATGGTCCGCGGTCACCATCTTTCCTATGCCTAATACTGACATTGTCATCAGCAACAAACTGGGATTGCACGCTCGGGCCGCGGCCAAGCTGACGCAGCTTGCCAGCAAGTTTTCCAGCGAAATCTTCATTTCGCGCGGTGCGCAGCGCGTGAACGCCAAGAGCATCATGGGCGTCATGATGCTGGCGGCCGGTCTGGGCGTCACGGTCAAGCTCGAGGCCTCCGGCAGCGATGCCGAGCAGGCCTTGTCCGAAATCGAAACTCTGTTCGACAGCAAATTCGGTGAGCAGGAATAAAACGTCTTCTGAAGCTGCCGGCCCGGCTCGGGCCGGTTCGCCTGCACCCGCGACCGGCGCGCCCGCTGCTGGCGCGCCCCACGGGGCTGGCTCTGCCAGCCCCGTTGTGTGTCTGTACGGCAAGGGCGTCGCCAAGGGGTACGCCATCGGCCGCGCCGTGGTCATGGGCGCAGCCGCCCTTGAAGTGGCGCACTACCGGATCTCCCCGGAAGACGTGCCTGCCGAGAGCGCACGCCTGACCGAAGCGCTGGCGTCGGCGCAGCAGGAACTGCTGCAACTGGCCGACACGCTTCCGGCCGACGCGCCGCGCGAACTGGGCGCGATGCTCAATGTGCACAGCCTGCTCCTGGGCGATCCGCTTCTGGCCGAACAGACGCTTGCCCTGATCGCCGAGCGTCACTACAACGCCGAGTGGGCGCTGACGACGCAGGGCCAGATCCTGGGGCAGCAGTTCGACGCCATGGAAGACGAGTACCTGCGCGAGCGCGGGGCGGATGTGCGCCAGGTGATCGAGCGCGTGCTGCACGTCCTGGCCGGCACGTCGGCGATCCTGCCCGACATGTCCCACATGGGCGGCGACGATGCCCTGGTGGTGGTGGCGCACGATATCTCTCCCGCCGACATGCTGCGCCTGCGCGGCGGCCGGTTCGCCGCCTTCGTCACCGACCTGGGCGGCCCGACGTCTCACACCGCGATCGTGGCGCGCAGCATGGGCGTGCCCGCCGTGGTCGCCATGGGCAACGTGCGCGAGCTCGTTCGCGACGGAGACATGCTGATCATCGACGGCTCGGTCGGCGCGGTGGTGGTCAACCCGTCCGACCGCATCCTCCAGGAATACCGCCGCCGCCAGGCCGCGTACGCAGACGAGCGCGCCGAACTGAGCCTCCTGCGCGACGAGCCCTCCGTCACGCTGGACGGCATCGACATCGTGCTGCACGCCAACATCGAGCTGCCGGACGAAGCCGCGCTGGCGCTGGCGTCCGGCGCGCATGGCATCGGACTCTTTCGCAGCGAATTCCTCTTCATGGGCCGGCCAGACCTGCCCGGCGAAGAAGAGCAGTACGAGGCCTATGCGTCGGTCGTCAAGGTGATGGCCGGCCGTCCGGTCACGATCCGTACGCTGGACATCGGCTCGGACAAGACGCTGGACGGCGAGGCCACCGTGGCCACCAACCCCGCTCTGGGACAGCGCGCCATCCGCTATTGCCTGGCGCGTCCCGAGATGTTCGCGACTCAGCTGCGCGCCATCCTCAGGGCGTCCGCCCACGGCCCGGTGCGCCTCTTGATCCCGATGATCGCGCACATGCACGAAGTCGTGGCTGCCAAGGCCGCCATCGAATCCGCCCGCCGCGAACTCGATGCCCGTGGCCAGGCCTATGCGCCACACATGGAAGTGGGGGCGATGGTCGAGGTGCCCGCGATCGCCATTGCGATCGAACCCTTCGCCCAGGCGCTGGATTTCCTGTCCATCGGCACCAACGACCTGATCCAGTACACGCTTGCCATCGACCGGGGTGACCACGACGTGGCGTCGCTGTACGATCCGCTGCATCCGGCGGTGCTGCGCCTGGTCGCCAACACCATCAATGCGGGCGAACGCGCGGGCAAGCCGGTCGCGGTCTGCGGCGAAATGGCGGGCGATTCGCGCATGACGCGCCTGCTGCTTGGCCTGGGCCTGACCGAGTTCTCCATGCACCCGCAGCAGCTCCTGGACGTGAAACGCGAGGTGCGCCGCGCGCATTCCAACGCGCTCCGCATCAAGGTGGCCTCGGCGCTGAACCGCGCCTTGCCCGTCGACCTGGACGCCCTCGGCCCGGCTTGATTCGTCCTTCGCGGCAGTGACTGAACCGGGTGTCAGACACCCGTGGAGTCGCCGCAAGCAGACGACCCTTCCCGCCGGGTGTCTGACACCCTCCCAAGCAAGCTGACAAAAAAAGAGCCCTTCATGATGAAGGGCTCTTTCATTTTCCATCCCGCCCCGCCGCAGGGCGCGGCGGGAGCGTCGCAGCAGCTTAGCTGTGATAGGCGGATTCGCCGTGGCTGGTGACGTCCAGGCCTTCGCGCTCCTGGTCTTCCGGCACGCGCAGACCGCACAGGGCGTTGGCGATCTTGTAGGCAATCCATGCCACCACGCCCGACCACACGACCGTCAGCAGGACGCCTTCGAGCTGCACCCACAGTTGGTGGGCGATCATGCCGGGCTCGGCCAGGCCGGGGCCGCCGAAGACCTGCGCGTTGAACACGCCGGTGAGCAGGGCGCCGACAATGCCGCCCACGCCGTGGATGCCGAACACGTCCAGCGCATCGTCAGCACGCAGCAGGCGCTTCAGGCCATTCACGCCCCAGACGCAGACCACGCCGGCAACCACGCCGATGATCAGGGCGCCCACCGGACCGACCAGGCCGGCGGCAGGGGTGATGCCGACCAGGCCGGCGATGGCGCCCGACGCGGCGCCCAGCATCGAGGGCTTGCCCTTGATGGCCCATTCCGTGAACAGCCAGGCCAGGACGGCGCCCGCCGTGGCGATCATGGTGTTGAAGAAGGCCAGGGTGGCGTTCTCGTTGGCGGCCAGAGCCGAACCCGCGTTGAACCCGAACCAGCCCACCCACAGCAGGGCGGCGCCCACGAACGTCATCGGCAGGTTGTGCGGCTGCATGGCTTCGCGGCCGTAGCCCACGCGCTTGCCGACCACATAGGCGCCGACCAGGCCAGCCACGCCAGCGTTGATGTGCACCACGGTGCCGCCGGCGAAGTCCAGCGCGCCTTGGGCATTCAACAGGCCGGGCGCCGTTTCAGAGGCGAACCACACCATGTGCGCAATGGGGATGTAGGCGAACGTGAACCAGATCACCGTGAACACCAGCACAGCCGAAAAGCGAGCGCGCTCGGCAAAGCTGCCGACCACCAGGGCGCAGGTGATGCCGGCGAACGTGGCCTGGAACGAGGCGAACAGCAGCTCGGTCAGGGTGTTCGACATGGCATACGTGCCGTCGGCCGGGTTGAACATGCCAGAGAAGAAGGCGCGCGAGAGCCCGCCGAAGAACGCGTTGCCCTCGGTAAACGCGAGGGAGTATCCATAGATGAACCAGAGAACCAGGCCCAGCACGAACGTGCACAACACTTGCAGCAAGACGGACAGCACGTTTTTGCTGCGCACCAGGCCGGCGTAGAACATGGCCAGGCCGGGTACGGCCATCATCAATACAAGCAGGGTAGAGACGAGCAACCAGGAGATATCTGCTTTATCCATTTTCAGGCTCCATTGAGGCTTTATTTATTTACAGCGCAGCTTCGCCGGCTTCGCCAGTTCTGATACGGATGACTTGTTCAAGGGGGGCGGCGAAGATCTTGCCGTCGCCGATCTTGCCGGTGCGAGCGGCTTGTTCGATCGCTTCGATGACCTGATCGACAAGGTGATCAGGCACGGCGGCCTCGACCCGCAGCTTGGGCAGGAAGTCCACGGCGTATTCCGCGCCGCGATAGAGTTCGGTGTGGCCCTTCTGGCGGCCAAAGCCTTTGACTTCGGTGACGGTCAGGCCCTGGACCCCGATCCCGGACAGAGCCACCCGCACTTCGTCGAGCTTGAAGGGCTTGATGATGGCGATGATGAGTTTCATGGCATTTCCTCTCATGGTTGCACGCACCCTGGGTAAAGCAATATCCGTGCCATGTTGGACAGCGCCGGGCGCGGCCGGGAAAGGCGCAAATGTTGTGCGGAAAGGCACCATCATGGTGCGCAATGCACCGTGGGGCGGCCTCTTTTTGGTGCGCAACAATGGGTATCCCCGCCATGCAACCAGATGTATGCCGCACGAAGGATTTGTAGCCATTTAATGCGGACGTGTCGGGCACGTCCGCGTGCAAGCCGCCGCATCCGCCGGTGCGTTGCGCCGGCTCCGCAGGCCGCTCAGCGTTACCGGCTGCGGCTCCGCGCATGCAGCGCGGGTTTCGGGGATGGCCGCGTTTGCCCCAAAGCGCCGCTAATTGGGGTGCGAGCCTGATACGAGGGTTTACACCGATCGGCTTGTTGGCAGGGGTGGGGTCGAGAAGAATCGAAACCAGGACGTGTATCGGGCAAATGACCGATGCACAGCGCGGTCTCAGCGACCGGCGGCAAGGCTAGTGGTGTTGGTAGGGGGTTGCCGTCAGGCAGCCCGGTTTTCTCCTGTGCTTTGAAGGGCGGTCACCGCATGCGGCCCGCCCTTTTTTTTGCGGCGGCGCAAGCCGCGCGGCCTGAACCCGGCAACCAACGCACTACACTTGAGGCATCCGGAACATCGAGAGGCAACTATGAACAATCGCACCCAGTGGATGGAAGACCTTCAGAAGAACATTTCCGACCTGATCGCGCGAAGCCCGGCGGCTGACGTGGAGCGCAATGTGCGCGCCATGATGACGCAGGCGTTTTCCAAGCTGGATCTGGTCACCCGCGAAGAGTTCGACGTGCAGGCGGATCTGCTTGCCCGCACGCGCGCCCGCGTCGATCAACTGGCTGCCCAGGTGCAGCAGATGGAACAGCGCCTGAGCGGGCTGGACAAGGGGCCGGCCACAGGGCTGGACAAGTAAGCAAGCCCCGCGCGCCCGCTTTGCGCGGGCCCTGCGCGAGATCGTTTTGTCACGGCCGCTTCCCGCGGCCGTTTGTTTTTTGCGGATACAGGCGGCCCGAACCATCCGGAGACCGTCGTGACGCTTGCCGTACTTGCCAGCCGGGCCCTTTGCGGCATGCATGCCCATGCGGTCCGCGTGGAAACGCACCTGGGGCCTGGGCTGCCGGGTTTCAACGTCGTCGGGCTGGTCGACACCGAAGTCCGCGAAAGCCGCGAGCGGGTCCGGGCGGCCATCATCAATAGCGGTTTCGAATTCCCGGCGGGGCGCATCACCGTCAACCTGTCGCCGGCCGACATGCCCAAGGAGTCCGGCCGCTTCGATCTGCCGATTGCGCTGGGGGTGCTGCTGGCGTCCGGGCAGTTGGCTGCCCCTGCGCAAGACGGCGCGCCTGCCGGCGCGCCGGAGCCCGCGCTGGCCGGGTTGGTGCTTGCAGGCGAACTTTCCCTCACGGGGGCGCTTGTGCCCGTCGCCGCGCCGCTGGTGATCGCCCTGAGCGTCGCCCGGGACGCGCCCGACGCCACGCTTATCCTGCCAGCCGGCAGCGCCGAGCAGGCCGCCTGGGTTCCCGGCTTGCGCGTGCTGTCGGCCCGCTGCCTGGCGGACGTGGCAGCCCACGCGGCGGGCGCCTGCCTGCTACCCAATGCGGTGCCCGCGCCGTGGCCGCCCGCCGCGCCCGTCCCCTGTCTGTCGGATGTGCGAGGCCAGGCGGGCGCCCGGCGGGCGCTTGAAGTCGCGGCGGCGGGTGGCCACAGCCTGTTGATGCTGGGGCCGCCTGGAGCGGGCAAGAGCATGCTGGCCGCACGCCTGCCGGGCCTGCTGCCGCCGCTTGAGCGCAATCAGGCGCTTGAAGCGGCGGCCGTGGCGACGATGGCCGGAATGCCCGATACGCTCACCGGGCAGCCGCCGTTCAGGGCGCCGCACCATTCGGCGTCGGTAGCCGCGCTGGTCGGCGGCGGCGGCCGTCCGCGGCCCGGCGAAATCAGTCTGGCGCACCACGGCGTGTTGTTTCTGGACGAGCTTCCGGAATTCAGCCGCCGCTCGCTCGAGGCGCTGCGAGAGCCGCTGGAGGCGGGCAGGGTGGTCATCTCGCGGGCGTTGCACGCCGCGCAGTTTCCAGCCCGTTTTCAGCTCGTGGCCGCCATGAATCCCTGTCCTTGCGGCTGGCGCGGCCATCCGGCGCGCACGTGCGCCTGCACGCCGGATCAGGTGACGCGTTATGCAGGCAAGATATCGGGACCGCTACTGGACCGGATCGATCTGCATGTGGCCCTGCCGCCGTCCGATCCCGCCTGGATGACCGCGCCGCCCGGCGAATCGTCGCAAGCCGTCCGCGAGCGTGTGGTCCGCTGCCGTGAACGCCAGATGGCCCGCCAGGGCAAGATCAACGCCGGGCTTGCCGGGGCCGAACTGGACGAATTCTGTGTGATGGATGCCGATGCCCAGGCGCTGCTGCAGCAGGCCATGCGCCGCCTGACAGGCTCGGCGCGGGCGATGCACCGGGCGCTGCGCGTGGCCCGCACGATCGCGGATCTGGACGGCCAGGCGGTGCTGGCGGCCAGTCATGTCGCGCAGGCGGTGCAGTACCGGCGTACGGGGGTATGATCCCCGGGCGGTGTCGGCCCTCCGATCCCGTTGTTCCCGGCGTACGCACTGGCTCGACAAAGTCCGGGAAATCACCATATAATCAAAGGCTTTTCCGGATGTGGGTCAGTTTTGTCCGCCTTCGGGAAACAATCGCGAAACCGCTTGGCCGGATGCTTTACCGAATCGATGCACTTCGTTCGGAACCGGCTTGTCAGATTTCGCGACCCCCAGAAGTGGCAACAGGTCTACAAGTTTTGGCGTCTTTGGCGCCAAGCACCTGGCGTCATGTAAATCAACAATGCGTGTTTTAGTTTAGGGAATCATCATGCCCAAGATGAAAACCAAGAAAAGCGCCTCCAAGCGCTTTAAGGTGCGCGGCAGCGGCTCCATCAAGCGTGGTCAGGCGTTCAAGCGTCACATCCTGACCAAGAAGACCACCAAGGCCAAGCGTCAACTGCGCGGCTCTGCGGCGGTTCATGACTCCAACGTGGCCTCCGTCAAGGCCATGATGCCTTTCGCTTGATCTAAGGGAGATCTACTATGCCTCGCGTCAAACGCGGCGTAACTGCCCGCGCACGTCACAAGAAAGTCATTGCCGCCGCCAAGGGTTACCGTGGCCGCCGCGGTAATGTGTTCCGTATTGCCAAGCAAGCAGTCATGCGCGCTGGCCAATACGCCTACCGCGACCGCCGCAACAAGAAGCGTACGTTCCGCGCTCTGTGGATCACGCGTATCAACGCGGCCGTCCGTGAGCATGGCGTCAGCTACAGCGTGTTCATCGCTGGCCTGAAGAAGGCTTCGATCGAACTCGACCGCAAGGTCCTGGCCGATCTGGCCGTGCGCGACAAGGCCGGCTTTGCCGCCATCGTGCAGCAAGCCAAGGCTGCCTTGGCTGCCTGATCGCGCGCTTTAACTCATCGCGCATCGCTGCAAACGGGGCTGTAATGGCCCCGTTTGCGTTTTGAAGGCTGGATTTCATGACTCGATTGGTTGACGACCTGGTAGCCCAGGCGCAAGAACGGTTCGCCGCGGCTACGGATGCCGCCGCGCTTGAGAACGCAAAAGCTCGCTTCCTGGGCAAGGAAGGCGCCTTGACGGTGCTGCTCAAAGGCCTGGGCAAGCTCGATCCCGAGCAGAAGCGAGAGGCCGGCGCACGAATCAACCAGGCCAAGCAGAAGATCGAAGAGCTTCTGACCTCGCGCCGTGCCGAACTGGCGCAGGCGGAGCTGGATGCTCGTCTGGCATCCGAAACCATTGACGTCACCCTCCCGGGCCGCGGTCGCGCGCCGGGCGGTATCCATCCGGTGATCCGGACCTGGGAACGCGTGGAAGAAATCTTCCGTTCCATTGGCTTTGACGTGGCCGACGGTCCCGAAGTGGAAAACGACTGGACCAATTTCACCGCATTGAACAACCCGCTGGACCATCCGGCGCGTTCCATGCAGGACACGTTCTACGTCGACATGAACGACGCGGACGGTCTGCCGCTGCTGCTGCGCACGCACACCAGCCCCATGCAGGTGCGTTATGCCCGCATGCACAAGCCGCCCATCAAGGTCATCGCGCCCGGGCGCACCTATCGCGTCGACAGCGACGCCACGCACTCGCCCATGTTCCACCAGGTGGAAGGGCTCTGGATCGCCGAGGACATCTCGTTTGCCGACCTGAAGGGCGTGTACACCGATTTCCTGCGTTGCTTCTTTGAAAGCGATGATCTGGTCGTGCGATTCCGTCCGTCGTTCTTCCCGTTCACGGAACCGTCCGCCGAGATCGACATGATGTTCACCTCGGGACCCAACCGCGGCCGCTGGCTGGAGATCTCCGGTTCTGGCCAGGTGCATCCGCAGGTGGTGCGCAATTTCGGGCTGGATCCCGAGCGCTACATCGGCTTTGCTTTTGGCTCCGGACTCGAGCGCCTGACGATGTTGCGCTACGGCGTCAACGATCTGCGCCAGTTCTACGAAGGCGATTTGCGCTTCCTGCGCCAGTTCAACGAATAACAGACGGCTGATCATGCAATTTCCCGAATCCTGGCTGCGTACGCTGGTCAATCCTCCGATCGCAACCGATGAACTCGCGCACCGGCTCACGATGGCCGGCCTGGAAGTCGAAGAAACCGAACCCGCCGCGCCCGCCTTCTCCGGCGTGGTCGTCGCGCACATCGTCGAAATCGCCCCGCACCCGGACGCCGACAAGCTGCGCGTCTGCCAGGTCGACGACGGCTCGGGCGAACGCCTGCAGATCGTGTGTGGCGCGCCCAACGCGGCCGCCGGCCTGAAGGTGCCGCTCGCCCGCGTGGGCGCGGAATTGCCTGGCGGCATGAAGATCGGCGTGGCCAAGATGCGCGGCGTGCAGTCCTCCGGCATGTTGTGCTCGGCGCGCGAACTGGGTCTGTCGCAAGACCACGCGGGCCTCCTGGAACTGCCCGCGGACATGGTCCCCGGCCAGTCCATCCGCGAAGCGCTGGATCTGGACGACACGCTGTTCACGCTCAAGCTGACGCCCAACCGCGCCGACTGCCTGTCGATTCTGGGCGTGGCGCGCGAAGTGGCCGCGCTGACCGGCGCGCCGCTGTCGGTACCCACCGCCGCCGCCGTGCCCGTCACGCTCGATGAGCGCCTGCCCGTCAAGATCGAAGCGCCCGACCTGTGCGGCCGTTTCGGCGGCCGCGTCATTCGCGGCGTGAACGCGCGCGCAGCGACGCCCGAGTGGATGAAGACGCGCCTTGAGCGCGCCGGCCAGCGCTCGCTGTCCGCGCTGGTCGACATCTCCAACTACGTCATGCTTGAACTCGGCCGTCCGTCGCACGTGTTCGATCTGGACAAGATCGGCGGCGACATCAGCGTGCGCTGGGCACGTGAAGGCGAAACGCTTGAACTCTTGAACGGCCAGACCGTCACGCTCGACCCGAAGGTCGGTGTGGTCGTCGCGGGCGATCAGGTCGAAAGCCTGGCGGGCATCATGGGCGGCGAAGCCACCTCGGTGACGCTCGACACGCAGAACATCTATCTCGAAGCCGCATTCTGGTGGCCGCAAGCCATTGCCGGCCGCGCGCGCCGCTTCAAATTCAGCTCCGAAGCGAGCCACCGCTTCGAACGCGGCGTGGACTACGCCAGCATTCCCGAGCACATTGAATTCATCACCCGCCTCATCGTCGACATCTGCGGCGGCCAGGTGGGTCCCATCGACGACCAGATCGTCAATCTGCCGCAGCGTCCGCCGGTGCGCATGCGCCTGGCGCGCTGCCATCGCGTGCTGGGCGTGCCGGTCACGCGTGAGCAGGTTGCAACCATCTTCGGCAGCCTGGGCCTGGATTACGCGGTCGAGGGCGACGACTTCATCGTCAATCCGCCGTCGTACCGTTTCGATCTGGAAATCGAAGAAGACCTGATCGAGGAAGTGGCTCGCATCTACGGTTTTGAAAGCATCCCCGACGTGCCGCCGATGGCGCGCGCCAAGATGTTCTCGCAGCCCGAAGTGCGCCGCGGCGCGCATGCGCTGCGTCGCCTTGCGGCCGCGCAGGACTACCAGGAAGTCGTCAACTACAGCTTTGTCGAAGCCGACTGGGAACGCGATTTCGCGGGCAACGACAACCCCGTGCGGCTTGTGAACCCGATCGCCAGCCATCTGTCGGTCATGCGTTCCAGCCTGATCGGCGGCCTGGTCGCCAACATCCGTCACAACGCCAACCGCAAGCAGTCGCGCGTTCGCCTGTTCGAACTGGGACGCGTGTTTTTCCGCGATGCGTCGGCCGAGGACGGTCCGCTGCAAGTGGCGGGTGTGCGCCAGCCCATGAAGCTCGCGGGCGCAGCCTGGGGCCCGGCGGCCGAAGAACAGTGGGGCGTGCCCACGCGCCAGGTGGACTTCTTTGACGTCAAGATGGACGTCGAGTCGCTGTTCGGCGCACGCGGCCGCCGCCTGCGCTTCGAGGCTGCGGCGCATCCCGCGCTGCATCCCGGGCGTGGCGCGCGCGTCATGCTGGATGGCAAGCACGTAGGCTGGATCGGCGAATTGCATCCGCGCTGGGCGCAACAGGCCGACCTGGCGCATGCGCCGGTGGTCTTCGAGCTGGACGTGGACGCGCTGTCGGAAGGCGAATTGCCGCAGGTGCGCGAGCTCTCGCGCCAACCCGTGGTGGTGCGCGACCTGGCGCTGTGGGTCGACGAGGACGTGACGGTCCAATCCATGCTCGATACCGTCGCCAAGGCCGTCAAGGCCGATACGCAACTGGCCGTTGTGCAGGATGCGCGCGTGTTCGACGTGTGGCGCGACAAGGCGCAAGGCAGCGAACCGGTCGCCGAGAAAAGCCTTGCGTTCCGTTTCTGGCTACAGGACACTGAGGTCACTTTGGACGAAGCCCGCGTGGCCGACTGCCTCGCGCGCATCAAGGAAGCCCTGGTTGCCGCGCACGGCGCGCGCCAACGTGGCTGAACATGGGGACCAGTATGCTTGCCGAGCAACGCACCCTCACCAAGGCCGAGCTGGCCGAGCTGCTTTTCGAGCGGGTCGGCCTGAACAAGCGCGAAGCCAAGGACATTGTCGATACGTTCTTCGAGGAAATCCGCGACGCCCTGGCGCGCGGTGATTCCGTCAAGCTCTCGGGTTTCGGCAACTTCCAGGTGCGCGACAAACCGCCGCGCCCTGGCCGCAACCCGAAGACCGGAGAAACCATTCCCATCGCGGCGCGGCGTGTCGTCACCTTCCACGCCAGCCAGAAACTCAAGAGCGTGGTCGAGCAGGCCGTTCCTACAACGCCCGACGCCGCGGAGTGATACGCTTTGTCGGTAATTGTTATCGGCACACCACGCATCGCGCGCATAAAATCCGCTTATGACACGTACTGAATCCACCGTTACCTTACCGCCCATTCCCGCCAAGCGTTACTTCACCATCGGCGAAGTCAGCGACCTGTGTGGCGTCAAGCCTCATGTGTTGCGGTACTGGGAACAGGAATTCACTCAGCTCAAGCCCGTGAAGCGCCGCGGCAACCGTCGCTATTATCAGCACCACGAAGTGCTGCTCATCCGCCGCATCCGTTCGCTGCTTTACGAACAAGGCTTCACGATCAGCGGCGCGCGCAATCGCCTGGGCGATGCGCGCGACGTGCCGCACGACCAGGACGCCGCCGTGCGTCTGTCTGGCACCGAGATGCAGTCGCTGCGCGCGGAACTCGGCAACGTGTCCGCGATGCTTGCCGAAGCCTTGGGAACGACGGGCACTGCGCCCGCCGCTGGCGCGACGCAAGCTGCGCCCGCTGCCTGAGCCGTTTTCTTCACGACGCATCGATTGCAATCCAGCGTCTGATTTCAGTACCCGCGACGCGCGACCGCCTTCATGGCAGCGCGCGTAGCAAACCGTAGTGCCTTGCGCTTGGCGCGCGCCGCTTCATCACTTGCACTGATGTGAACGGCAAACGCAAAGCGCAAAATTTTTTCCGGTATTCAGCACTTTTTTTGCACCAATGCGTGCAAACATTTTTTAGTTCTGCTATACTCTTTTTCTTTCGGGGCGTAGCGCAGCCTGGTAGCGCACTTGCATGGGGTGCAAGGGGTCGCGAGTTCGAATCCCGCCGTCCCGACCAGTAGTTCCAAGGCCGTTAGTGAGAAATCACTAACGGCCTTTCTCATTTCTTCGGCTTTATTCTTGCGCTCAAATTACCGGGTCTAAATACCGGGTCCAATAACCGGGCCCGATAACTGGGCCCGATAACCAAGCCAAATCGCCGCTACAGCAAAAGCAACGCGCCCGCCGCAACTGCCGTGGGACCCAGCGCGCCAAGCAGCAGTCCACCGATGCTGATGGTTTCGTCTGAAAAGCCGCGCTTTAGCAGTGCCACGCCAGCAGGGTTTGGGGCGTTTGCGATGACCGTCAAGCCGCCACCGGCCACGGCGCCTGCCACCAGCATGTACTTGGATTCGTCGGAGATGCCGTCGATCAGCGAGCCCAGATAGGTCAAGGCTGCGTTGTCAGTGATCGCGGTGAGCGCCAGGGATCCGAAGAATAGTGCGATGGGTTCCAGGCTGGAGACGATGGGCTGCAACCACCACGCCTGCATGCCTCCCAGGATGACGAGGCCGGCCAGGAAGAAGCCAACCAGCAGAGCCTCTTTGAGGATCAGCGGATTCTGATGCCGCTCATAGGCTTGCGTGAATCCCAGGAACATCAGGAACAAGCCGAGAAACGCGACCGGATGGTGCGCCAGGGCAACCACAGCGGCCAGCACGGTCAGGTGCACGATGACCACGGAGATCGGCACGGGAGGGCGCTCGGACCGGGTCATGCTTTCAGCCGGCAGCTGAAGCAGATACTTGCGCATCACAAACGTGGCCACGGTCGCATTCAAGAGCACGGCAATGGCAGCCTTCCAGCCGAAGGTGGCCAGCATGAAGGCCGAGTCCCAATTCCAGGTGGCGGCGACCATCAGAACGGGGGGCGCCGCATAGGCGGTCAGCGTTCCGCCGATCGAGATGTTGACGAACAGCACGCCAAGCGCGAAGTACTTTGGGGCCGCCGGAACCTCTGGGCGGAATAGTTGCGGCGCAAGCATCAGGGCCGCGATCGTCATGGCGGCGGGCTCGGTAATCAGTGATCCCATGAGCGGAACCGCCGCTAGACCCAGCCATGCCGTGGCGACAGAGGTATGGAAAGGCAGGTGCTTTGCGACCAGGTTTACCGCGACCATGACCGTTTGCAGGACAGGGCGGGATGCCGCCACGACCATGACCACAAAGACGAAGAGCGGTTCGGTGTAGTTGCGAGACTCGGCGTAGGCGAGCGCTTGATCACCGCCGGCGGCGATCGCCATGACGACCAAAAGCACAAATGCCCAGAAGCCGAAGACGATCTCGACTTCGCCAAGAAGGTGAAACAAGCCGGCGTGGCGAGGGTAGCGGTGGGACAGCCGCTCGAACTGTTTGACCGTGAAGGTGTGGATCAGCGCCAATGCAAAGATGATGGCGGCTGCGATGTCGAGGGCATGGGGGATGCTGGGCTGCATGGACGCGCGGGCTCCTGCGTGGCGGCCCGACCAGCGCGTTGACCTGCCAGCGCGAAGGAATACGCCTGACACCCAGCCCGCTAGTGTATCTCGATCGCGGGTTTCGGCCTACCCCATCGCGCTGGCCTCGGCGGGACACGATCGCGTCGATTGATGCATTTCAAGAGGCGCGAGGAGGATTCAGACTGATCATATCGACATACCTTTTATATTTCCGGATATTGGTGAGGTTATCAATCGACGGGGCGAAAGCATGGGTCGCAGGGCCGTCTCGTGATTCGCACAACGTCGTGGGCGCAACGTCATTGATGGGCGATTGCTTTTACAACGGCCATGTATGCGTGCGCTGCGGCTTCAAGATCATCAAGGAACTGTAATGCGCTCGCGCAGCAAGCGCGCTGGCCGGGGACAGCGCGGAGAAATTGAAGAGGCGGAAAGGGCCGCAGCGGCTAGAGGGAGGGAGTGTGCGGAGCCGCCCTCTGCTTGATCGAATGACAATCACGCCGCTGCGGCAATCGGGTTCCAGCAAACCCCGTTCCCGCCAGCGGGCCAGACGTGGTCAGTCCAGCGATTGTTGCAATAACCGGCGGCGGCGAAGCTCGGCAAGGCGGGCTTCGTTTTCCTGGTGCCAGCCGGCCTGCCACGAGGCCAATCTGGCGCGCCAGCCAGGTAGCGATTCGCCCGTATGGCTGGGCATGTTGGATTCTTTCATGAGGGGGCAGGCAGATAGTGGCACACCATATCTGGCGGCTTCCTGGCCGGCTCTGTGGACGGGGTCATCCATTCGCGCCTCCTCGTGGGAAAGGTCCTAAGCCAAAAGATGAGCGCGATCGTCATCCTTGTCCAGAAAAGTTACGCGCAGAAATAGCGGGATGGATCATCGAGCGCACGGCCTTGACGCGCGGCTACAGGTGCACCCACTGTTCGGTTTCTCATCTGCACAACTACATCTGCTGGCCATGCCAAATGCAAAGCGCCCCGGAGCCGGGGCGCATGTCAACGAGTCAATTGCACAGCCGCGTCATCGCGCGCGGCACGTAGCGGAAACGGCCGCCAGGGGGCGCTTGGCCGCCGCCCGTGGCCGCCATCCATCCGGCTTCCCAGGCTTCGACCTTGCCGCTCCACTCGGAGATCGATTCGCCGGTGTGGCCCGGCATGGCGGCGGCCCGATAGAACGGGCAATCCCACAAGGTCAAACCGTCTCGGGCAGCTTGTGCGCCCAGCTTTTGGATGTCTTCGCGTTGCATTGCAACCTCCTCCAAAAGTAGTTGGTCGGGACGCAAAGTATTCCGCAGCGACCTGTGATTTTCAATAGTGATGGCGCACCATCCGGGGCGGTGCGGCCGTCATGCCGGCCACGTCTTCCATGATGTCGAAAGGCGTCTGTTATGCGTGCAATTTCGCGGCTCTGTGCCTTTTCACGTTCGCGCTGCGGCACGCACAATCTGGGCTTGCCGCCCGTGTCGGGTGGATTTTGAGGATGTTTGGATGCGCTACCGCTACGTGACGGCCGATGTGTTCACCGGCCATGCTTACCTCGGCAATCCGCTGGCTGTCGTGCTGGACGCGCAGGGTCTGGACGCACGCCAGATGCAGCGGATCGCACGCGAATTCAACTATTCGGAAACCAGCTTCGTGATGCCGCCGCAAGATCGTGCCCATACCGCGCACGTGCGCATCTTCACGCCGGATCGCGAAGTGCCGTTTGCCGGCCATCCGAATGTGGGCACTGCGGTCGTGCTGGCGCGCGAGCAGATCGCGGCCGGGTTGCCGGCGCCGCATGCATTCGTGTTCGAGGAAGAAGCCGGCCTGGTGCGCATTGCGTTGACGTACGGGGAGCACGGCCTGCAGGGTGCGCAGCTGCGCGCGCCGCAGCCGCTGTCTCGCGGCAGCGAGGCGCCGTTGGACGCGGTGGCCAGGGCGCTGCGTCTGGATTGCGCGGACATCATGGTGTCTACGCACGCGCCGATGGTGGCGTCGGTGGGATTGCCGTTTTTGGTGGTGCAGGTTGCCAGCCGCGACGCGCTGCGCCGCGCGTTGCCCGATGCGGCGGGCTACGCGGCCTTGATGCCGCAACTGGGCGCGAAGTCCATCTATGTCTACACCACCGACACGGCAAGCGAGGCGATGGATGCGCCCACCGATATCCAGGCGAGGATGCTTACGAGCCGCATGACCGAAGACCCCGCCACGGGCAGTGCGACGGCGGCCGTCACGGCGCTGCGCGCCTCGCTTGCGGGCAAGGGTGTCCTGCGGCTGCGCGTGGGTCAGGGCGTGGACATGGGACGTGCAAGCCTGTTGCTGGCGCATGCGGAGCCGCGGGACAACGGCGTGTGGGCCAACGTGGCCGGGCAGGCGGTGGTGGTGATGGAGGGCACATTGCCCGCGCCCGCGAGCGATTGACAAGGCGGTGCGGGGTTTGCGGGCGGCAGGGCGCCTCGTGTAAGCTGCAGCACATGAACGCACCGCACATCGCTGCCGCATCGCGCGCAGATTTCCGACGAATCACTCGACGTCTCCGTTGAGTGGCTAGCCGTGTTCGGGCGCCGGTTCTGCGGCGCTTATCCCAGAAGGCCACGATACCCCTCGTGGCCTTTTTTGTTTGAATGCGTTTGCATCCGGGGCGTATCGCAAGGCCTTCGTTCTTTCATCACAAGGAATGAAGCATGTCTCATCAAGACCTCGCCATCCGGCCGTTTCAGGCGTCCGATGAAACCGCGCTGATCGCGTTGTGGCAAGCCTGCGGGCTGACACGGCCGTGGAACGATCCGCGCAAGGACATCGCGCGCAAGTTGACGGTGCAGTCCGATCTCTTTCTGGTGGGTGAGTTGGATGGCGCCATTGTCGCGACGGTGATGGGCGGCTACGACGGCCACCGTGGCTGGATCAATTATCTGGCCGTCTCACCCCTGCATCGGCGGCGCCACTTCGCCACGGCGCTGATGCGGGCGGTCGAGCGCAAGCTGCTTGAGATGGGTTGCCCGAAGATCAATCTGCTGATCCGTTCCGAGAACGTCGCGGTGAAGCGCTTCTACGACAGCCTAGGCTTTCAGGAGGACGCGGTGATCAGCATGGGCAAGCGCCTGATTCCGGATCTTTGAGGACTCGGGGGGCATCAGGTGCAAGGGCGCTTGATGCCCGGTATGCGCGGCGACCCTGGCGCTTGCGTGCAGCGCCAGGGTTGCTTGGTCACGCGATGTCAGGCGTCAGATCGCCTGCGTCAGATACACGGCTTCGCGGCCCACGATGGGCATGCGCGTGGGCATGAAGATCGTGCAAGCATCGCACGGGGAGCGGATTTCTTCCGTGCCATTCATGGCGATCAGTTCGCCCTTGTCGAAGGTCTCAAAGCCAATCACCGGACGCGTGAAGGTGAAGTCCTCGGACTTCACCATGTGGACCTCAAGCAGGCGATAGCGCTGCGGGGTGGGTGGGGCAGGGGTGCCGGCCGGCGTGTCGATGAGGCCCAGATGTGCGAGAAAGCGCAAGGTCACGTCGGTGGCGAGTTCGGCCGCGGAACGCGAAAAATGCTGGCCGCATTCGACAACGAGCGCACCGCCGCTGTCGGACAGCGGATCGCCATGATGGCCGTAACCCATGACCCCGGTGCCCGGAAACTTGTCTTGCGGCATGACCAGGTGCACCTGCGGCGAGCCGACTGCAGCGGCCAGCGCGGTGTTGCGGTCCATCTCGTTGTAGACCCAGAAGGGTTGCACGGGGGCGCGCGTGGAATGGATGTCCAGCACGAAGTCGGCGGCGTCCAGGACAGGGCGCATCTCGCGGGCGCGGCGCAGTTCCGGGCTGTCTTCCGCACCGTCCAGCATGGCGGCCGACCAGATTCGGTTCAGGTTGTGCACGAGCTGGCGGTTGTCGTAAGGTCTGTCGATGTCGAAAGCCTCGTAGGCCTCGACGTGCGCAAAGCTGACCGTCAAGGTGCCGATCTTCGGGCGCACGCCGGTGTCCAGCAGATGGGTGGCGGCCACCATGCCACAGATCTCGTTGCCGTGCGTGATGGCGTTGATGAGCACGTGCGGTCCGGGCTTGCCGGAGTCGAAGCGATGAACGTAGGGGATGCCGGTGTTGCCTTCGCGATAGGCGGACAGGTCTCGCGGCAAGACTTCCAGCGGAGCGGTATCAGGTTCGAAGACGGGTTTGTTCATGGGGTCGATGGCAGGTTTGAATGTGAGCCGGTGGGGGCAATCGATTACGCGCAGCGCATTGGCCTGACATTATGCGCCGGTTCGCCAGTTCGGCGATGAGGGCAAAAATGCGGTTTTTTAGCGCTGTTTTTTTAACTTCAAG
Organism: Achromobacter mucicolens; assembly: GCF_902859725.1. GTDB lineage: Bacteria > Pseudomonadota > Gammaproteobacteria > Burkholderiales > Burkholderiaceae_B > Achromobacter > Achromobacter mucicolens. The sequence goes on from NZ_CADIJP010000023.1 coordinate 62,218, forward strand.
ATGCCTTCGCACTAGGCGAATTAGTACTGTTTTACCCCTTAAAAACTCTGCTTTCCAAGCCCTTTTGTTTGGTGCATATTGCGGCCCGTTAGTCGGAATTCAGAGGTGCAGCATGAGCGGGTGGCCAGAGCGTCATATCAACGGTTTTCAAGTGCAGTGCGAAGTGGTGGACTTGGAAACCGGGGTGTTGGCCATCGAAATCATGGTCCGCCGGCAAGGCAACGAGGCCGCCACGCAGCGGTGGTCGCTGCCCCGTTTCGTCACCTTCAACGATCCTGCCGCCGCGCGGCGTCATGCCGAGCTGGTGCTCTCGGGCATCCAGACCGTTGACGAGTTCACCGGCGAACCCCGATACGGAATTCTCTAGCGCTTGCTAGTGTTTTGTTTCGTTTATCACATTCATGTGTCTTGTCGGACGTGGAATGCCCGGTACAGTTGTTCATGCATGACAACAAAAGGAGAGTTCCATGTTTGACGCTTATCCCGTTCTGCGCCGCACCGGCATGGCGATCGCAATCGGCGCCGCCGGCGTTCTGTTTGCAGGCTGTACCACGACCACGCCTTCCAAGTCTCCGGCCGCTTCGACGGCAGAGCAGCGGCAATCGATGAACAGCGCGGCCAATGCCACGCTCGCCAAGCTGTATGAAGCCGCTCCCCAGTCCAAGGACCTGGTTGCGCGCGCCAAGGGCGTGCTGGTGTTCCCCGACGTGTTGAGCGGCAGCTTCATCGTCGGCGCCGAGCATGGCAAGGGCGTGCTGCGGGTGAACGGCGCGAATGCCGGCTACTACAGCACGACGGCGGGCTCGATCGGCTTCCAGGCCGGCGCGCAATCGAAGGCGATGATCCTGCTCTTCATGACGGATGACGCCTTGAACAAGTTCCGCAACAGCAGCGGCTGGACCGTCGGCGCGGACGCCACGGTGGCGGTGGTCAACATCGGCGCCAATGGCCGCATCGACACCAACACGGCTCAGCAGCCGGTCGTGGGCTTCGTCATGAACAATGGCGGCCTGATGGCTGGTGTGTCGCTCGCGGGCACCAAGATCTCGAAGCTGGATCGCTGATCGCGCAAGCGCCCAGTCAAAACGCCGCGGCATCAAGCCGCGGCGTTTTGTTTTGCTGCGGAGCAGGGTGGATCTGCTCCGCGGCCTTTGCCGGCCGGTCAGCCGATCACGTCATCGCTGTTTTTGAGGACGGCGGTTTCGCGATCGATTTCGGCTTGCTCGATGGCGGGGTCCAGACCGCGCCAGCGAAGGATGTGGCCGCGCTCTTCTTCGGGCTCCCAGCCCAGCATGCCGTAGCGCGTGATTTCAGTTTCGCCGGAGGCGAACTCCACTTCGAAGTAACCCTGACGATCGGGTAGCGTGTTGCCGGGGAACCAGTCGGTTTCGGGCATGGTGTGCTCCTTGCTAAGCGATGGGAGGGATGCTGGCGCCGGAATGAACGAAACGGCGCCATGCAATTTGATTGTGGGCTTGCCGCCGCAATCCCGCAAGCGCTCGATGGATACCAGATGCGGCGTCAGGCCAGCGGCACGGCGGTGGTGTAGAGCACCTGCTTCAACGCAAAGCTGGAACGGATGCTTGCCACCCCGGGAATGCGCGTGATGTGTTCGACGATCAGCCGTTCCAGCGCATCGACGTCGGGCACGAGGGCGCGGATCAGGTAGTCGGCGTCTCCCGACATCAGGTAGCACTCCATGATTTCGGGCAGCACCGCGATCTCGCGTTCGAACACATCCAGCGCGGCCTTGCGTTGCTTGTCGAGCGAGATCTGAATGAAGACGTTCACCTTCAGGCCCAGCTTGCGCGCGTTCAAGAGCGTGACGCGGCGGTCGATGAGTCCCTCGGTTTCCAGGCGCCGCACTCTCGCCAGGCAGGGCGAGGCGGACAGATTCACGCGGGCGGCCAGTTCCACATTGGTGAGCCTGGCGTCGCGTTGCAGTTCGTTCAGGATGCGGATGTCGGTGGCATCCAGGTTGATTTCCGGCATAAGTCACCTCAAGACGGCGGTTTTACGGTGCAAGTGTGCTGAGTATGCCGATAAACGACGCAGAAAGCGGTCAAAAATGCTGGGGTTTACCCTATAGACTGTTCCGTTCTTCGGCCATATGGCCGGAATGCAGAATATTCAGCGGCAGAGCAGGGTAGTGATGAGTCAGCAAGGCAGTCTTCGCAGGTTTCTCCCGCTTGCGGGTGCGGTCGCCATCTGGGGAGGAAATTGGCCCGTGATGAAACTGGGGCTGGCCCACATGAGCCCATTGTGGCTGGCCGCCAGCCGGTTTGGATCCGCCGCGCTCATCAGCGTGCTGGTGCTGGCCCTGTTGGGTCGCCTGCGTTTGCCAACACGTCAGGAATGGCCGCTGGTCGCGGGTGTGGCCTTGCTGCAGATGGGCGCCTTCACCGCCCTCGCGCTGTGGGCGTTGCAATATGTGGCGCCTGGACGCGCGTCGGTCATTGCCTACGCGACGTCCATCTGGGTGATCCCGCTGTCGTCGCTGATCCTGAAAGAACGCCTGTCGATGGGCCAATGGCTGGCGACGGCGCTGAGCTACGCGGGCATCGGCGTCATCGTGGCGCCCGCGTTCAGCCCGTGGCAGACGCACACCGTCATCGGTCTGGTGATGCTGCTTGGCGCATCGTTCGCATGGGCCTGCAACATCATCCAGCTGCGCGCCAATCGCCACGTTCGGCTGGGCGCCGACATGATTCCCTGGCAGACCGCGTTGGCCACGATACCGCTGGCCGGGCTGGCCTGGCTGCGTGACGGCGCGCCGACCTTTCTGGCCGATGCGCAAGCCTGGCCGCTGATCCTCTACACCGGACCGCTTGCCACTGCGCTGACGTTCATTGTCGTGCTGAGCATGACGCAGAAGCTGCCGCCGGCCGCGACGTCCATTGCGATGCTGTGCGTGCCGGTGATCGGGCTGATCGTGTCGTCCCTCGTGTTCCACGAACGCATCTCGGCGGACCTGGCGCTTGGGCTTGCGCTGATTGCGGCCAGCGTGGCGGCCTCGGCGCTGGCCGCGCGCCTGAGGCCGTTGGCGCTGCGGCCTTCATGAAGGCTCTAGAATGGCGTGCGCCGGAAATGGTGCCGGCACGTCATGCGGAACGCGCAACGGATATGGACTCGTTATATGTAGTGGTCGTGGTGGGCGCCATGGCCGCGGGCTTCGTGCAAGGCTTGTCCGGCTTTGGTTTCGGCATGGTGGCCATGTCGTTCTGGGCCTGGACCGTGGACCCGCGGCTGGCTGCGGCGATGGCGGTGTTTGGCGCGTTGACCGGACAGTTGCTGGCGGCTTTCACCGTGCGCCGGGGCTTTGCCGCCGCGCATCTGCTGCCATTCATCGCCGGCGGATTGCTGGGCATTCCGTTGGGCGTGAAAGTGCTGCCGCATCTGGATCCGACGGTGTTCAAGGCCTTTATCGGCGGGCTGCTCGCGATCTGGTGCCCGATCATGCTGTTTGCCGCGCGCATCCCGCGCATCACGGTAGGCGGCAAGGTTGCCGATGGCGTCGCGGGCGCGATTGGCGGGGTCATGGGCGGGCTGGGCGGGTTCACCGGGGTGATTCCGACGTTGTGGTGCACCTTGCGCGGCTTTGACCGCGACGTGCAGCGCGCGGTGATCCAGAACTTCAACTTGTCGATGCTGATGGTGACGATGGCCAGTTATGTTCTGACCGGCGTGGTTACGCGCGACATGCTGCCCCTCTTTGCGCTGATCGTGCCGGCAATGCTGGTGCCGACACTCTTGGGCACGCGCGTGTATGTCGGCATCAGCGACGTGGCGTTCCGCCGCGTCGTACTGGGCCTGTTGACGGTTTCGGGCGTTGCGTTGCTCGCGTCGTCGGTGCCTCGCCTGCTTGGCTGACCATTGGCGGACACGTGGCGGACGGGCTTGACGGCCATGCTATCGTAGACAAATTCACGAGAGAACCACGCATGGCATTGCATCGTTTCGAAAAGGGCGAACTGGGACATTGGCTGCGCGTCGTGGCCGACAACAACGAGCCCGGCGCAGACCAGACCGACGTGCCCGCGAACGTCGCGCAAGCGCTTGAGACACTGCGCTGCATTCAGGCCGGCACAGACGGCCGCTGGGTTATCACCGACAAGGGCAGGCTCTCGCTACGCATGGAAGAGCCGGGCGCCATCCATTTGCGTTAGGCCATTTGCGGTCGTCGCACATTTACGGCAATCGCCGGCTTACGCACCATGCCAGATTTCGCGTGCCCAGGGCGGCAACGAAATTACCGCATGGTTGCGAATGTTTTCGCAGTATTTCGTGCGCCGCGCCTGCGCCCCTGTGCCGTCCGGCATATCCTGAGACGGAATGTGCGAATTGACATCTTTCCGACGTATCCGGCCCATCGTCTCGCCAGTAAGATGAACTTTGCGTGACGTGTGAAGGTCTATTGTCTTGCGCGGGAAATTTTGTCCTGTTGCACGTTACGCGTGGTTTGCGCGTTTAGGTAACCGACTGGGAGGTAGCACATGCAGCATCGTGACCAGGAAGTACTGATCGACGTTTCCACAGCGGCCATGGACACCGGCGGATATGGCGTATTGCTGACGGTTACGGCTGAGGGCGGCACCGAAGTGGATGCCGCGTTTTCCCACTTGGGCAACTGCGCTTCGTTGGACGAAGCTCGTGATCGCGCGGAAATCTTCGCGCAAAACTGGGTAGAGGAAAATATCTTCCGATAGGGCTTGCACCCTGGACGGAGCTGATCGGCACGACCGGTCTGTGTGTGCATGAGCACGTGGCGGATTCCTACGAGATGGCGACGACGATTTCGGTTATCGTTGCTGCTCCAAAACCTGGGGCCCTCGTCGGGTTTGCGCCGTTCCAAGATGACTGCCGCACAGACCAATTCCCTTCTTGCGGATGACATCCGCGCGCTGCGGGCGCATTTTGATTCTGTCGTGTTGCCCATGTGGTTGGACCGCGGCTTCAACGACGCGCTCGCACTGCCTTACGAATCCTTGGACGCCGCCAGCGGTGAACCGCTGCCCGTCACGCGTTATCGCGCCATGGCGTGTGCGCGCCAGCTTTATGTTTTTGCGCAGGCGCCTGGCGAGGCGGCCGCGCAGCACGCTGATCGCCTCTTCGAATCCCTGCGTCGCGTTTTTCAGGACGAGCATGGCGGTTGGCGCTATAGCGTCGACGCGCAGGCTCGGCCGCTGGACGACACCCAGGACCTGTACACGCACGCGTTCATCGTGTTGGCCGCGTCGGCGTATTTCCAGCGCAGCCGCAATGCGCAGGCGCGCAAGCTGATGCTGGCCACGGCGCGCACGATCGAGACGCGTTTCAAGACCCCGGATTCGCTGTACCACGCGGCGCTGAGCGCGGACTTTTCGCAACCTTTGAAGCCGCCGGCGCAAAACCCCATGATGCACCTGACCGAAGCCTATCTGGCGGCGGCGCAGGTTGCCGAACCGGCGGGATTTGCGCAGCACCTGCGCGAGCTTGCGCAAGGCGTCAGCCAATTCTTCGTGCACGCGCCGACGCAATGCGTATCCGAGGCGCTGCAGGGCAGCGCAGGCAACCGGCTGGAACCGGGGCATCAGTTCGAATGGCTGTCCCTCGTGCACGAGTCGGCGCAGGTGTTCGAAGGCCTGGATCTCGCCGAAACATTGCCGCGCGCCGTGCAGTGGTCGCGCGCCCATGGCGTGGATGCCGCGGGGGTGATCGCGTCGCTGGATGAATCGGGGGCCGTGGCGGACGATACGCGCCGGATCTGGGCGCAGACGGAATACCTGAGGGTCTTGGCCGTGGTGGGCGATCTGCCCGCGCTGCAAACGGCCCTGGCAAGCTTTCGCGAGCGGTTTCTCCATCCGGGCGGCTGGCACGAATGCCTGGATGCGAAGGGCAACGTGACGCGGGCCGACATGCCGTCGACCTCGCCTTATCACTTGGCGACCTGCCTGACCGCGTTACAAAACGTTGTATCCTAATCACGTTAACAATTTTTATTCCCAAGTTGAGGGCGAATTAATAGAAAGACATTGGTGAAATCCCTTACAATTTGCTAACACTGTTTGTGGGGAAGCATCAATGAGCGTTATGTGTTTGGCTTGCCAACGCATTAATCCAGGATTAGCCGGTGTTGCGCCGCACTCGCACCTGGGACATCAAGGATTTACCAACCCAACGCAGAAGGGCCGGGAGGAAAGCCGCGAAGACCACTTCCGCTGCCTGAATTGCGGCGCGAAATGGCTGCGCGAGACCGACAAGTGGGGCGTGGACCTGGGCTTCAAGCTCGCGCCCTGATCGGATCCGCCGGCACTCGTACGACACGGGCCCCTTCATGGGGCCCGTTGCTTTTGGTTGCATGCGCGGCCATTCCCCGCACGATGGCGCTTGAGGCTCAGGCGGGAGCGCCGGCCGCCATGACGTCAGGATCCAGGCTGGCGGTTTCCAGCAGCCATTGGCGGAAACACGCCAGGGCATAGTGGTCGCGCCGCTGCGCGGGCGCGCAGAGGTGGTAGCCGCGGTCGATGCGGATGGCCAGTTCGGGGAAGGGAGCGGCGACACGGCCGGCCTGCAGTTCGTCTCGGACCAGGCAGCGTTGCAGCACAGCGATGCCCATGTCGGCCATGACCGCGCGGATCAGGATCGATACCTGATCAAACCCGTTCGACAACGTGACGCTGGCGCGGGGCACGCCGGCCGCGGCGAACCATTGTCCCCAGTTTTCCCGGCCGTTGGTGTGATACAGCAGCGGCTCGCCCAACAAGCCCTGCGGCGTGCTCCACAGGCCCTTGGCCTGGCGTGCCGCCAGACGCCCGGGGTGGCAGATCACGACCATTTCGCGGCCGATGACGTAGTCCGCGTGCCAGCCTGGCCACTGGTCGGGCGTGCCCGACAGGATGCTCGCGTCCGGCTTGGCGCCGGAGAAGTCTTCGTTGCGGCGGTAGGCCGAGAAGCCGAGCTGGATGTCCGGGTGGCGCTGGTGGAAGTCCGGCAGACGCGGCACGAGCCATGCGCTGGCCAGCGTGGGCACCGAGGATAGGGTCAGGCGCAGCCGGCGGTCGTCCGCGCGCAATTCCGTGCTGAGCGCTTCGATCGCATGCAGGGGCGCCTGTGCGCCGTCGTACAGCTTGCGGCCGGTCTCGGTCAGCGTGAGGCCGTGGGCATTGCGGTGCATGAGCGGCTGGCCGAAGTGCGCCTCCAGCCGCGAGATGGCGCGGCTGATGGCGCCCTGGGTCACGCACAGCACCTCTGCTGCCTGGGTGAAGCTGCCCAGCCGGGCCGCGGTCACGAAGGCATGCAGCTCGGACATCGAGGGCGAATGCAGGCGCATCTAGCATGACCTTTGGTAATGAAGGAGTGCAATATAGTCGTTTGAAAGGGGATCGTAAAGTTTGGACACTGGCGGCCTTCAGCACTACAACCCAGGAGTCGCCTCATGTCCCGCCGTCTTTTTGGCCGGTCCGCGCGCTTTGCGCTCGCCGGCATGTTTGCCACGTTGTCCTTTGCCGGCATGTCACAGGCCGCCGACTATCCCGCGCGTCCGATCAAGCTGGTGGTGCCGTTTGCCGCGGGCGGGTCGACCGACATCGTGGCGCGGCTTGTGGCCGAGTACGCGGGCCGCGACCTGAAGCAGACCATCGTCGTCGAGAACAAGGCGGGCGCCGGCGGATCGCTGGGCATGGAACAGGTGGCGCGGTCCACGCCGGACGGCTACACGATCGGCATGGCGACCATGAGCACGCACGGGTCGAATCCGGCGGTGTTCCGCAAGATGAACTACGACCCGGTCAAGGATTTCGTGCCGGTGGCCAACGTGCTGGCCGTGCCCAGCATCTTTGCGATCAACCCCAATGTCCCGGCCAAGAACATGGCCGAATTCGTCGCGCTGGCCAAGGGCGCGCCCGAACGCTACAGTTTCGCGTCGCCGGGCGTGGGATCGCTGGGGCACGTGAACATCGAGAATTTCATGATGCTGTCCGGCATCAAGCTGCTGCACGTGCCGTACCGCGGCGCGGGGCCGGCGTTGAACGATGTGATGGGCGGGCAGGTGGACGCGATCACGGACAACCTGTCGTCGACGCTGCCGCAGGTGCTGGGCGGCAAGCTGCGTCCGCTGGCGGTGCTGGGCGCCGAGCGCTCGCCGCTGCTGCCCGACGTGCCCACCTACATCGAGCTGGGCTATCCCGACATGGGCACTGGCGGCTGGTTCGGGCTGGTCGCGCCGGCGGGCACGCCGCAGGCCGTGGTGGAGCGCCTGAACAAGGCTGTCCGCGCAGCAATGGAAGATCCGGAATTCCGCAAGAAGGCCGAAGACGTGGGTGGTACGCTGATGCCCACGACGCCGCAAGAATTCCAGGTGCAGATCGACCAGGCCCTGGCCCGCTACGCAAAAGTGGCCAAGACCGCCAACATCCAGGCTGATTGAACGATGACGACCGCCGACTTCCCCGCTGTTTCCGTGCATGAACCCACCGGGCCCGCGTTGCCGCTGGTCTGTGATTCGCCGCATAGCGGTGAGCGCTATCCCGACGACTTCGGGGCCTCGGCAACGCTGGCGCAATTGCGCCAGGGCGAGGACACGCACGTGGACGCGTTGTGGTCGGCGGCGCCCGCGCTGGGCGCCACGCTGGTCGCGGCCAATTTTCCGCGCGTCTACATCGACCCGAACCGCACCTTGCAGGATCTGGATCCGGAGCTGCTGGCCGAGCCCTGGCCCGAGCCGCTGGACCCCGGCGAAAAGACGCGTCTGGGCAAGGGCCTGATCTGGCGCCGGATGGACAAGGCCACGCCGATCTACGACCGCAAGCTGACGCTGGCGCAGGTGCGGCATCGCATCCAGGCGTACTACGAGCCCTATCACGCGGCCTTGGCCACGGCGATCCGGCACGTCCACGAGCGCTTCGGCGCCGTGTGGCATCTGAATCTGCATTCGATGCCAAACGACGCCTATGAGCGGCTGGGACGCCAGAGCGAACATCCGCTTGCCGACTTTGTGCTGGGCGACCGGGACGGCACGACGTGCGAGCCGGAGTTCATCGCGCTGATCGAGACGGCGCTGCGCGACAAGGGCTACACCGTGGCGCGCAACGACCCGTACAAGGGCGTGCAGCTCATCGCGCAGATTGGTCAGCCGGCGCTGAACCGGCACAGCCTGCAGGTGGAGATCCGCCGTCCGCTCTACATGGACGAAGCCACGCGGGAACGCAACGCGGGTTTTGACGCGTTGCGCGCGGATCTGTCGCATGTGCTGGAACAGGTGGCGGCCTATGTGCGCGTGCGCGCGCAAGCGGTCACGTCGACAAAATAGAGTCGTTTGAATAACCGGCGCGCAGGGCGGAATCCCGCGCCGGTGCTGACTTAAGTTTTCTTGGGGCAAGCCGTTGTGAACGTGTCGGCGCGCCCGCTCGATCGCGCCCAAGGAAACCGCAATGTCCGAGAAGATCATCGATGGATTTTCAGTGGTCGCCTATGCGACCCAGCCCGAGGGGCGCATCCCCGCGCGCGCGTTTCTGGAGACGCGGCGCCTGCCCGTGAAGGCCGCCGAAGCGCCTGCGCCTGCCGATGACGCCGAGCCCGGCGCCGAAGCGGCTGCGCCCGAGCCGGAAAGCCAGGCCTTCGAGATATTCCTTTCGCGGCGCTTTCGCAGCACGATCGAAGCCATGTCGGCGGCGCGCAATGCGCTGGACCGCGTGAAGTCCGTGGATGTGGACGGCGTGCCGGACCCGTTGCCCGAGTAGGCCGCCGTCAGGCGGGTCAGGTCAGGGTGCTGCGCATCAGGATGTCGATCAGCGCGCGGGTGGGTTTGCCCGGGGCAGGGGCCGAGATCACGATGAATTCCACCGGCGGCAGCGCGGGCAGGTTGGCCGCGCCCGCGGGCGCCGACAGGCCGGCGGTGGACAGGTGCGAGGGTTGGACGGTGATGCCCAATCCCGCGCGCGCGGCCGCCTGGCAGCCTGCGTAGCTGGTGCTGGTGCAGACGATCTGCCAGCTGCGTCCGGCGCGCGCCAGCGCGTCCAGCGTCAGCGTGCGCGTGACGCTGGGCTCGCGCAGCAGGATCAGCGGAAGCGGTTCGTCGGGCACGATCCGCAAGCCTTCCTTGGCGCGCCACAGCAGCGCTTCTTTGTGCAACGTCTGGCCGCGGCGGTCGCCACGCCGGCGCTTGCCGATCATCACATCCAGGCGGTTGTCGTCCAGCAGCTTGTAGAGCTCGCTGGTGACGCCGATGGTCAGGTCCAGCTCCACTTCGGGATGCGCAAGGCGGAACGCCGCCAGGACGTCGGGCAGGGGACCCATCGCCAGATCGTCCGAGGTGCCGAGCCGGATCCGGCCGCGCAGTCGTGGCGCATCGAACAGGCGTTCGGCTTTTTCGTGGGCGGCCAGGATGATTTCGGCATGCACGAGCAGGCTGCGGCCATCGCTGGTCAGGGCGAGCGAATGCGTGTCGCGCTGGAACAGCCGGCGATTCACGGCCGATTCGAGTTGCCGGATGTGTTCGCTGACGGTGGGCTGGGTCAGGCCCAGCCGGCGCGCGGCCTCGGTGAAGCTTGGCGCGCCGGCGGCGGCCGCGAAGGTCTTGAGCCACAGGGGATTGAGCATGGGCGCGGTTTGGTCATAGGGAATACCGATGACAGTTAAAGTACCCAGTGGCCTTCACGATGGCAAGGGGCGCGCCTATAGTGGGCGCATTTTCTTCGACACGTCCCTGCCATGCGCCGCTTTCTGCCCGACCAATTCACGCTCATCCTGATCGCCACCGTGGCGTTCGCCAGCTTTTTCCCGGCGGTGGGCAAGGGCGCGACGTTCATGATGGTGGCCAGCAACGTGGCGATTTCGCTGCTGTTCTTCCTGCACGGGGCGCGGCTGTCGACGGACGCCATCGTGTCCGGCGTGAAGGACGTGCGCCTGCACGGGCTGATCCTGGCCTGCACCTTCCTGCTGTTTCCCGCCTTGGGCCTTGGCCTGCGCGCCCTGTTTCCCGGGCTGCTGACGCCCTCGCTGTGGCTGGGCGTGCTGTTCGTCTGCACGCTGTCTTCCACCGTGCAGTCCTCGATTGCGTTCACGTCGATGGCGCGGGGCAACGTGCCGGGTGCGATCTGCGCGGCGACGGCCTCCAACCTGTTGGGCACCGTGCTGACGCCGCTGCTGGTGGCCGTTTTGCTGCATCGCCAGGGCGGCGGGCATGGGCTGGCCGACGCCGGCCGCATCCTGTTGCAGCTGTTGCTGCCGTTCGCGGTGGGCAGCCTGCTGCGGCCGTGGATCGGGGCGTGGGCGCTGCGCAACAGCCGCACGCTGTCCAAGGTCGACCGCAGCTCGATCCTGCTGGCCGTCTACACCGCGTTCAGCGAAGCCGTCGCGCAAGGCATCTGGCATGCGTTTCCGGCCATCGACCTGGCCACGATGGTGCTCGTGAACGCATTGCTCCTGGGATCGGTGCTGGTGATCACGACATGGGGCAGCCGCAAGCTGGGGATGACCAAGGAGAACGAGATCACGCTGGTCTTTTGCGGATCGAAGAAGTCGCTGGCGTCGGGCATTCCGCTTGCGACGGTGCTGTTCGGCACGTCGCAGATGGGCGTGGTGGTGTTGCCGCTGATGATCTTTCATCAGATGCAGCTGATGGTCTGCGCGGTGCTGGCGCGGCGCTATGCCGAGCGCGAGGAACCGGCGGCGGCGGTGCCGGCCCGGGCGTAGGCCCCGCACGGCGCGCCGCCTGGCGATGGGATCAGGCGGCTGCGTCCAGCGGCTGGATCTTGCCGGCGGGCTGCCAGAAGACGCCGCCGTCGCGCTCGGTGACGGCCAGCGCGGTCAGGTGTCCGTTCTTGCAGGGCCCGCCCACGCAAACGCCCGTGTCGGGCTGGTAGGTGGCGCCGTGGCGGGCGCACATGATGAGGTCGCCCGCGCGGGTGAAGAAGCTGCCTTCCCAATCGAGTTCCACGCCGATGTGAGCGCAGCGGTTCAGGTAGCCGTGCACCTGATCCTGGTAGCGCACGAAGAAGGCGGTGGTGCGGCCCGCGCCGTCGGTCACGGGCACCTTCACGCCCAGGCCGCCGTTGACCAGGTCGCCGGCGGCGCAGACGAGCACTTCGGGAAGGGAGGGGGAATCCTGCATGGGAGGCCTGGCTATCAAAGGGTGCGATGTTCGGACAGGGGGCGCGGCTTGTCAATCCGCGGGCGCCGACCGTGCGCTTTCCTGCTGGCGGGTCCACATGCCCGCGTAGATGCCGCCCTGGGCGAGCAGTTGCGGATGACGGCCGCGCTCGACGATGCGGCCGTCTGCCAGCACGATGATCTCGTCCGCGTCGGCCACCGTGGACAGGCGGTGCGCGATGATCAGCGTACTGCGGCCCTGGCTGACCTCGCGCAGGTTGGCCTGGATCTCGCGTTCGGTATGGGTGTCCAGGGCGCTGGTGGCCTCGTCGAACAGGAAGATGGCCGGATTCTTGAGGATGGTGCGGGCAATCGCGACGCGCTGCTTTTCGCCGCCCGACAGCTTCAGGCCGCGCTCGCCCACCAGGGTGTCGTAGCCGTCCGGCATGGTCAGGATGAGGTCGTGGATGTGCGCCAGGCGCGCGGCGGCCTCGATTTCCGCTTCCGTGGCGCCGGGCCGCCCGTACCCGATGTTGTAGCGGATGGTGTCGTTGAACAGCACGGTGTCCTGCGGCACGACGCCGATCGCCGCGCGCACGCTGGCCTGCGTGACGTCGCGCACGTCCTGGCCGTCGATCAGGATGGCGCCGCTGTCCGCGTCATAGAAGCGGAACAGCAGGCGCGCGATCGTGGACTTTCCGGCGCCCGAGGTGCCAACCACGGCCACCGTCTTTCCAGCGGGAATGGAAAAGCTGACGCCCTTCAGGATGGCGCGGCGCGGGTCATAGCCGAAATGCACGTCGCGGAATTCGACGGCGCCGCCCGAAACCTGCAGCGGCGTGGCGCCCGGGCGGTCGGCTACTTCGCGGTCCTGGCCCAGCAGCTCGAACATGCGCTCCATGTCGATCAGTGCCTGCTTGATTTCGCGGTAGATGAAGCCGAAGAAACTGAGCGGCGTGTAGAGCTGCAACAGGTAGGTGTTGACCAGCACGAAGTCGCCCAGCGTATAGCGGCCCTCGGCGATGCCGTTGGCCGCCATCCACATCACGAGCGTCAGCCCCACGGAGATGATGGCGGCCTGGCCCACGTTCAGGATCGACAGGCTGACCTGGCTGCGCACGGCGGCGCGTTCGTAGCGGGTGAGCGAAGCGTCGTAGCGCCGGGCCTCGTGTTCTTCGTTGCCGAAATACTTGACCGTTTCGTAGTTCAGCAGGCTTTCGATGGCCTTGGTGTTGGCCTCGGAGTCGGTTTCGTTCATCTGGCGCCGGAACTTGGTGCGCCATTCGGTCACAGCCAGGGTGTAGGCCATGTAGAGGACGACCGTGGCGCCCGTGGCCAGCGCCAGCCAGCCGTCGAACATCTTCCACAGCACGACGCAAACGAGGCTGATTTCGAAGAACGTGGGCAGGATGTTGAACAGCAGAAACGACAGCAGCGTCTGGATGCCCTTGGTGCCGCGTTCGATGGCGCGGTTCAGCCCGCCGGTCTGACGCGCCAGGTGAAAGCGCAGCGCCAGGCTGTGCAGGTGACGGAAGATCTGCAGTCCCACGGACCGGATCGCATGCTGGCCGACCCGCGCGAAGATCGCGTCGCGCAGTTCGGAAAACAGCAGCGACAGGACGCGCGCGGTGCCGTAGGCCAGGATCAGCCCGAGCGGCACGGTCACCGTGCCGGGCGCGCCCTTGCCCAGCTCGTCCACCGCCTGCTTGTACAGCAGGGGCACGTACACGGTTGCGGCCTTGGCGGCGAACAGGCACAGCAGTGCGGCCACCACGCGCAGCTTCAGCCCAGTCTTGCCGGGCGGCCACAGGTAGGGAAAGAGGGTGCGAAGCGTGGCAAGACCGCCGCCCTTGCCGGGCCGCGTTTCAGGAGGATTCATGGGTCGGGATGCCGTGGTTGAGGCGGGCTCCACCAGGGGAGTTAAGCCGTTTGCAGGGCATTATGGGGCACCAGCGGTACTATTTGAGGCATAACCCCTGGGCACGGGTGCACCTTAACCGGGGGCGTCAAGGCGGTATCGCGACACGGGCGCAGCGCGTCGGGCCCGTTTCTTTCTCGTCCAACCGGGGGGCCGGCCGGCTGCTCCCCTGGTTACGCGACCGGGCGCGTTTTCGCCGCGCCGCGGTGGCGTTGCAAGCTATGGAGGGTCTTATGGCGAAGGTACCCGCAGTGAAATTGAACGACGGAGGCAAGATTCCGCAGTTGGGCCTGGGCGTGTGGCAGGTGCCTGACGATCAGGCGGCCTCCAGCGTGAAGGAAGCGCTGGCGGCAGGTTACCGGTCGGTGGATACGGCAGCCATCTATGGCAACGAGGCGGGCGTGGGTGTGGGCTTGCGGTCGGCTGGCGTGGCGCGCAAGGACCTGTTCATCACGACCAAGCTGTGGAACGACAGGCACGGCTACGACGACGCGCACAAGGCGATGGACGAAAGCCTGGAGAAGCTGGGCCTGGCGTACGTGGACCTGTACCTGATTCACTGGCCGGTGGCGGGCAGCGAGAAGTTCCTGGACGCCTGGCGGGCCATGATCGAGATGAAGGAAGATGGCCGCGCGCGATCGATCGGCGTGTCGAACTTCACGCAAGCGAATCTGGAACGCCTGATCGACGCTTCGGGCGTCACACCCGCCGTCAACCAGATCGAGCTGCACCCCGGGTTCACGCAGACCGCGCTGCGGGCCTTCCATGCCCGCCATGGCATCGTGACCGAATCCTGGAGCCCGCTTGCGCAGGGCAACATCACGAAGGAAAAGGTGATCCTGGACCTGGCGCAAAAGCACGGCAAGTCGCCGGCCCAGGTGACGCTGCGCTGGCATCTGCAGCACGACCTGGTCGTGATCCCGAAGTCCATCACGCCGGCGCGGATCCGCGAAAACATCGACGTGTTCGACTTCGAACTGTCGCCGGCCGAGATGGCCGCCATCGACGGCATCAAGGAAGGCCCGCGGCTGGGGCCGGACCCCGAGAAGTTCGCGTAACGAGCGGCGGCGGGCGCGGCGAGCGGGGCCGCGCGGCCGTCCTGGACCGCTCGATCACTAGCCGCCCGATTGCGCCGGCAACCGGGCGGCTAGTGATCGAGCGGGAAAACCCAGTAGCGCAGGATCACCACGAGCAGAATGGTGAGGGCGGTCCATGACGCCCAGTGCCACGCGCCGGTGCCCAGTAAGGCGGCCAGCAGGCCGAAGATGCTGAGGGCGCCCAGCAGGATCGGCATGCCCCACACGAACAGGAAGCCTCGGCCGCCTTTGCCTTTGGACTGGGTCATGCGGGTGTCCTTTGCGGGGCGGCGGCTGCCTGGTGTTTCTTGATGAGGTCGTTGATGCGCGCCTCGGTCGCGCGGCGGCGGGCCAGCCACAGGTACAGGCCGCTGACCAGCACCACGATGGTGACCAGGTCGAGCAGCGCCCAGATGATCTTGAGCGGCAGGCCGCCGTAATCGCCGAAATGCAGCGGCCGCGAGACTTCAAGCGCGGTCAGGTACCACGGCATCCGCGCGACCGTCGTCAGTTCGCCGGTCCGGCCGTCGATCAGAACGGGCGTATTCAGCTTGGACGTCAGCGGCGTGTCGCCGCGCATCCAGGCGATGAAGTGTTGCGGGCTGCCGAAGGCGTTGCCGGGAAAGGAAATGAACGAGACCTCGTTGCCCGGCATGGCCTTGCGCGCGGTGTCTGCCGCCAGTTGCGCCGATGCCAGTTGCGTGGGAATGGGCTGGCCCTTGTAGGGTTCCAGGACGCGCGGCAGTTCGGTGGACTGCCATAGCCGGAAGAGCGGCGTGGACAGTTCGTTGACGACGCCGGTGACGCCCACCACGAACGCCCAGACCAGCGTGACGATGCCCAGCAGGTTGTGCAGGTCCAGCCACTTCAGGCGTGTCGAACGCGTGGCGCGCACGGTGCCGAATTCCAGCTTCTTCATGAAAGGGCCGTACAGCACGACGCCCGACACGATGGCCACGCAGAACAAGAGGCCCATGAAGCCCAGGAACAGCTCGCCCGCCAGCCCCGCGAAAAGGTCCACATGCAGCGCCAGCATGACGCCCATGAACGAAAACTTGTCTTCGGTGTAGAGCGGGCCGTCGAGAAGCACATCGCCCGTGCGCGCGTCCATGCGGATGGCGTGCCCCGAGGCCTGCCCGTCGCCCGGCGTCTTGGCCATGCCGACGAAGACCTGCGGTTCGTCGGGGTCGAAGAACAGGTAGTCGACGACCTCGTTCGGATACATCTCGCGGGCGCTCGCCACTAGCTTGTCGAGGTTGGCGGGCGGCGTGCCGGCAGGCACCTCCGATAGCGGCTTGGCATCGTCCAGCCAGTGCTCGATCTCGTGATGGAACACGAGCGGCAGGCCGGTGAGACAGATGATCAGCAGAAAGATCGTGCAGACCAGGCTTGTCCATTTATGGACCAGATACCAGGTTTTGATGGTGGACGCGGCGGTCATGGCGACGGCGGGGGAGCGGCCAGGCGCTACCCCCTCAAGAACGGAACGGGAAAGGAGGAAACATTATCACGAACAAGAGCGATTCTCGTAACGCTATTTGACCCTTTCGGCATCCGGGCTGGCCGTGGGGACAGAGCAAAGCGGGTTAAAAAGAAGGGTCAGATTTTTCCTTGCGGCATACCCGAATCATCATGGAGCAGCGTTTTCTCAAGGTCCCGCGCAATGAAGCCGGCCGCGATTTTGCGGTGGGCGACGTGCATGGCCATTTTTCGCGTCTGCAACAGGCGCTGGATGAACTGGGGTTTGACCCCGCCATCGATCGGCTTTTTTCCGTGGGCGACCTGGTCGACCGCGGGCCCGAGAACGAGGCCGCGCTGGACTGGCTGGCACAGCCGTGGTTTTACGCGGTGCAAGGCAATCACGAGGACTACGCGATTCGCCATGTGCGCACCGGGCAAGTGGACGTGAAGAACTGGCGCGGTTACGGCGGTGGCTGGTTTCTGGATTTGCCTGCCGAGCGGCAAGCGGTGTTTGCCGAGGCCTTTACCCGGCTGCCCATTGCCATCGAGGTGGAAACGTCGTCGGGCGCGGTCGGACTGCTGCATGCCGATTGCCCGGTGCTGTTCTGGCCCCGGCTGGAGTCCGCGTTGCAGGACCGCTACAAACGCACCAGCGCGGCGTGCCAGTGGTCGCGCGACCGCCTGCGCCAGATGGACCGCACCGGCATCCTGGGCGTCAGGGCGGTTGTGGCGGGGCATACCCCGGTGGCATCGCCGCTTGCGCTAGGCAACGTGTATCACATCGACACCGAAGGCTGGAACGCCGGCTACTTCACCTTTTTGAATCTGGAATCCCTGCAGGCCTGGCCGCGCGAGGTCGTGACCGAGGCCGCGGCCGCCGAGTAGCGGGGGCCGGGTTCCAAAAGAATAACGGGCGCCGAGGCGCCCGTTTTGCGTGATGCGCAGCGCCTACAGCGGCCGGGCGGTCACCGTGCCGGGGCTGGTCACGGCGCTGGCGCTTACGCCGGCCGAGTCGGCCGGCGCGGCCGCGGCAGGCACGGCCGGCGGCTGCACGCCGCCCGCTGCGGGC
>NZ_CADIJP010000024.1 GCF_902859725.1 Achromobacter mucicolens
GGCCGGGCCTGCGGGCGGCGCGGCCCTGGCGCCGCCCGCGGTCAGCGGGCGCCACGCCGCCGCAATCGGCCGCGCAGTTGTTCGCCTTGTTGTATCCCGAGGGCGGCCATAGTCTGGTTCGCCTGCCGGATGGACGCCATTGGCTGGTTGCCGCACATGGCGGCGCAGTCCTGTCGCAGACGGACAGGGTGTTCGATTCGCTGGACGATGCACAGTCGGAACAGCGCGCGCTGCTCGCGCAGCGTCCGTCGCTGACGGAACATTCGCCGGATCAAGTGTGGACGGCATTGGCGCAGACGGTGGAGTCTGGCGCCGCGCTGACGGTACTGCCTTCACGCTGGGCCGAACTGCCTGCCGCACTGCGCGTGTTTCTCGCCTGCATCGGTCTTGCCGCCATCGCGCCGTCGTTGTGGAACGCGAGCGTCGCCCCGTTCGCGCGCAAGCCAGTGGCCCCACCCGAGCCCGCCGCCGTTCGAGACCCGATGGCAGATGCGTACGAGGCGATGCTGCAAGGCACGACTGTCCATCCAGCCACGGACCTGACGCGCCTGCTCGCCAGCGTGGCGGCGTTGCCTGTGCAGGTGCAGGGCTGGGCGCTGCGCCGCGCCCAATGCGAGGCCGCCGCGCAGCAATGGGACTGCGCGGCTGTATATGCCAGGGCTCACCCGCTTGCCACCAATCACGGGCTGCACGCGCTGCTGCCCGCCGGCTGGCGGGTGTCGTTCAAGCCGCTCGAGGAAGCCACGCTGGCCTGGCGCGTGGCGTCGGCGCCCATCCGTGTGGCCGACCTGGCGTTGCCCACGTCACTGCACGTGGACACGCGGGTGGCAGGGGGGCTGCAAGGGCTGCGTCCGGCATTCGCTTCCGTTGCGCTGTCGCCGGCCGTGCCGCTGATGCCGCGGCAGCCTGCTGCGGCGCGTGCCGTTGCGTCGCCCGGCAGCGCTGACGGATGGGGGAGGCCGCTTGTTCGCAGGCGCAGCCTGGTCTTGCATGGGCCATTGCGATCCATGGCGTTGCTGCCGGGGCCAGTGCCTGCTGCCCGCTGGTCGCGCCTCGTGGTGAATGTGCAGCCGCAACCGCGGCCCAGCCTCGTCGCGAGTGCGCTTGTCGCTGAATTGCAGGGGGATCTTTATGAACAGGAATAAGTTTTGCATCCAGCGCAGACGCGCAACCGGGCGCATGCTGGCCCGCATTGCACTGAGCGCCGCGGCGGTGTCGGCAGACCAAGCCCGGGCCGCGGATCACGCGCAGACGCCCCAACCCTGGTCAGACGTCGAGACCGTCCGCACCTTGTTGCGGGCGGATGCCGCGGCAGCATTGGCGGACTGCCGGGTGCCGGGCCTTTGCGGAGTGGGCGAAGGGAAGGGCGCCTCGGCGCCATCCGTCGCACACGGCGCGGACGACATTCGCGTGACCGCGATATTCGGCACGGCGCGCGCGTTGAACGTGGACATCATCGTCAACGGGACGTTGCTGCGCTACCGGGCCGGCCGCCCCGATCCCGTGGCTGGCGGCGCACTGATGGCGCCGTATCGCCTGCTGGCCGTCGACGGCGCCTGCGTGCGCCTGCAGCGCGACGGTCGCGAGCAGTCGGCTTGTCTGGATGCAGGAAGGGGCCATTGATGCCGATGCAAACCGTGTCCGCTTCGGCATCGCCTGCTCGCCTGCCCGAACTGCATACGCCTGAAGACGTTGCAGGCATGGAGCCGGCCTTCGTGCGCGCGCTGAGCCGCCAGTTCGATCTGGCGGCGCTGGCCGGCCGCCTCTGTCCGGTGTTGCTGGAAGGCGGCCAGGCTGCGATCTTCGCCGTCAAGGAATACACCGTTGGCGACCAGATCGATGAGGTCGAACGGATGGTGAAAGCGGCGGGTTACCGCATGGCGCGTCCCGCGCGCTACGTCGTTCCCGCGCCGCTTCTGCTGATGATCGCGCGAGGCCAGTACACGGCGTCCGGGCCGGGGCGCCTGGCAAAGACCAACCCGGCCGAACGCGCCTCGGCGCTGGCTGCGTTGTTTCTCGATATTGTCCGCTGGGGTGTGGTGCAAGGCGCCAGCGACGTGCACATCAACGTGGACCAGCGGCGCGACCGCGGCGACATCCGCTATACCATCCACGGCGAGTATGTCGGCGCCGAGCGGTTCGCGGGTCTCTCCAGCGCCACGCTGCTCGAGGTCCTGGCCGTGGCGTGGATGGATGTGCGTGGCGGCAATGGCGCGGTGTTCGATCCGGCGCTCGAGCAGCAGGGGCGCATTTCGCTAACCGTGGACGCTGCGCCCATCGTATTGCGCTGGGCCTCGCTGGCCGCGGACGCGGGGCCTTCGGTGTGCCTGCGGATCCTGCGGCTGGACGCGACCGTCAACGGCGACCTGCTGGCCTTGGGTTACCTGCCCGGCCAGGCCGAAACGCTGTTGCGGGCGCGCGAGCGCGAGGGCGGCGCCATCGTGCTGGCGGGTGTGGTGGGCTCGGGCAAGTCCACCACCATCGCCGCGCTGATGCGGGGCATCTCGCCGACACGCAAGGTCATCACGCTTGAAGATCCCGTGGAATACCACATCGGCAACGCGCTGCAGAACACGTTGACCGGCGCGCTGGCGGACGCGGCGTGGCCCACGCTTGACGCCAAGCTCAAGACCATCAAGCGTTCGGCCATGAACGACCTATTGATCGGCGAGGTCCGCGATGTCCAAACGGGCCGCGCGTTCATGGACCTCGCCAGTTCGGGGGTGAGCCTGTACGCCACCACCCACGCCGGGTCGGCCGCGATGATTCCCGAACGCCTGGCCTCCGACGCCATCGGTGTGTCGCGTGAGTTCCTGGCTTCGCCCGGCATCCTGAAACTGCTTATCTACCAAACCCTGCTGCCACGCCTGTGTCCCGGTTGCGCGTTGCCGGTGGACAGCCTGTGGTCGGGCGTCCCGGCGCGGCAGGCGCAAGGTTGGGACTGGCGCGGCTGGGTGCGCGCGATGCAAGACACCTTCGACCTGGACGCGGCGTCGCTCAAGGTCAGGAACGAGGCGGGCTGCCCCGCGTGCCGGCGCGACCACATGCCGGAACTGAACGGCACGGCGGGACGCAGTGTCGCGGCCGAAATGATCGAGCCGGATCGCGTGCGGGGCTTTCTTGAGCAAGTGCGGCGGCGCGACAACCACGGTTTGAAGCAGCAGTTTCAGCCCGCAATAGGCGGCGCCTGGCGCGATGCCGCCTTGCGCGGCGCGCGGGCGCTGGATTGCGCCCTGTACCGGACGAGCCTCGGAGAAATTGATCCGCGCACGCTGTTGCGCCGCTTCGAACTGCCCGTCTTGCCGACGCTGGGTTCAGTGTCGGCCGTTTCAGTGCTGGCCGCAGCGCCTGCGCCGACCCGCGCGGCCGTGTCCAAGGAAGTCCGTCATGGCTGATGTCATAGCGCGCGCATCGCGCTGGTCTGCGTCGTCGGCCGGCCAGTACCGGCTGCGGCTGGATGCGCTGCGTTTTCGCGCGCAGCGTGCGGACTATTACGAATACCTGGCCGATGTCGTCGAAGGCACGCAAGGGCGCAAGAGCCTGCGCGACATCTTCGAGGACGACGCCAGCCGCTACGGACCCGACACCGTGCGCGGGCGCCTCTGTCAGCATTGGGCCGCCGCTTATCTGAGCGCTGGCGGCGATCTGGGCGTTGCGTGGTCGGACTCGCTGCCGCACGGCGAATGCCTGTTGCTCAGTTGCGTGCAGGAGGAAGGCGGCGATCTGGCTGCTGCACTGCGCGATCTGGCGCGCGCCGTCAGGTTGGCGTCCGAGGCCTGGTCGGCATTGCTGTCGGCGGCGGCCACGGGCGTGATCGCCGCCATCGTCGCTTTCGCATTGCTGTGCGCCATTCCGTTTTTCAGCGTGCCTAGGCTGCAGCAGGTTTTCCAGGCCGTGCCCGCCGAAGACTATGCGCCGCTCACGCGTGGCCTGTTCGCGCTGGCGGGCGGCTTGAAGCAGTGGCTTGCGCTGTGGGTCGTCCTGATATTCGGCGCGGTCATGCTGGGGCTCTGGTCGCTCGCCAACTTCACGGGCGATATCCGCGCCGTGCTCGACCGCTGGCTGCTCTGGCGGCTGTATCGCGATTTCCAGGCGATCCGCTTTCTATCGCTGCTGGCCGTGCTCATCAGACAGCACGGCGCAGCCGACACGCGTTTGCGCCACGCGCTGTCCGTGCAGTCGCGCGACGCCTCGCCGTGGCTGCTGGCGCACCTGCAGGCCATGCTGAGCCGGATCGACGGCGGCGCCAGCGGCGCGGAAATCTTCGGCACCGGTCTGCTGGATGCCCAGACCTGGTGGTACATGGCGGACCTGATGGATGCGCTGGGCGTCGAGCCGGGTCTGGCCCGCGTGCGCCAGCGCGTGGAGGTCCGCCTGCTGGCCCGAGTGCGGCGGCAGGCGCTGGTGCTGCGCTGGTCATTGCTGATTGCCTCGTTGTCCACGGTGCTGGGCATCACGCTGTGGCACTACGCGGTGATCGACGAGCTGCGCCTTGCGTTGACCAATTTCTATGCCAGCCAGTAGTGGATCGCCGGTTGGCGGCAACTGCGCGGCTCGCCGCGCGCTTTTATCAAAGAGGATCTTCATGAAAAGAGTCAGAGTGTTCCGATGCGCCCGGTGGAAGCAGCAGGGGTTTTCGTTGATGGAGGTGTCCATCGTCACGGCGATCGTCCTGCTCATCGCGATCGTCGGCATCCCGGCCATTGGCGGCTACGTCATAGAAAACAAAGTGCCGAAGGTAGGCGAAGAACTACAGCGCTTCGTCGCCAGCATGAAAATCAACGCCCAGGGCGGCGGCGTGACGCCTTACACCGGCCTGGATACCGGTGCGTTGGCAAACGCGCTGCGCGACTCCACCGTGCTGTCGGTGCAGGGAACGGGTGCGGCGGCAAGCGTGGCCCACGGCCTGGGAGGCAGCGGCACCAGCGGCAGCGGTGTGGTGCAGGTTGAACCGGCCTCCGTTGACGGGGCGGGCATGGGGTCCGCGTTCACGCTGACGCTCACCAATGTCAGCCATGCCGCCTGCCCGGCGCTGGCGTCCGTCCTGCAGCGGGTCTCCGAAATCATTTCCATCAGCGGCAGCAGCGGCGCCCGGGTCGTCAAGGACTCGATCGCCACTCCCGCCACGCCGTACCGCGCCGCACAGGCGCAGGCGCAATGCAGCCAGGGCGACGTGAACACTTTCGTTTTCACTGCAAGATGAGCGCGCCTCGCTGCGCCCCAGGCCAGCCGGAATGGCGCCTGCGGCCGCCCGCCGTCCGGCGGCGGCAGGGGGGCTTTTCGCTCATCGGCATGGCGCTGGCGCTGGCCCTCACCACCGCCGTCGCCATCTGGGCCTCCAACGAAGTCGTTCACCGCATCGAAGCGTCCGCGGCGCGGTCCACGGGCGTCTGGATGACGCAAATCCGCCTGGCAGTGACGCAGATGCTGTCGCGGCATGCCGAGGCCCTGTCCGAAGGCAAGCCGCCTCTGGATGGCGAAGGCCAGCCGCTGTTCGCGCAGGCCCTGCGACCCAGCCTGGCGGAATTGCGCGCCCAGGGGCTGTTGCCCGCCGACTTTCCCAGTCAGTCGGCGCTGGGCTTCGGGGCGGACATCCACATCGCTCGCAGCCAGACCTGCCCGGGCGACCCCTGCCGGTTGGACGGTATCGTCTACGCCGACAAGCCCCTGCTGAAAAAAGGGACGCAAGTGCCGGACGAAGTCGCCATGGCATCCGTCGTTGCATCCACGGACGGCTACGGCGGGGCGGTGTGGCCGCAGGCGCCAGCCCAACTGCGCGGCGCCGCGTATGGCTTTCCCAATCCCTTGGCGGCCGACGCGCCCACGCATGCGCCGGGCACGCTTGCCCTGTGGGCGGGCGCTGGCGCCGGGCTGCCAGACCTGAGCGGCTACGTCAAAATGCGCGACACGCGCGATCCGGACCTGCAGGGCGGGCTGACAGTCGCAGGCAGCGTGGAGACGGGCGGGTACGTCAACGTGGGCGCCCGGGAAGTCCCGGGCCACGCCTGCGGGGCGCAGCCCGGCGCCCTTGCCAAATCCGCCGCCGGACAACTGCTTTCCTGCGAATCGGGGGTCTGGATGCAGGCCAGCGGCGGGTTTGGGGGCGCCTTCAGCGTGAACTACCCGCTCGGATGCTTCCATTACACGGGCATCTCCACGGCCAACCCCCGCACCGGCCAGTGCGCGTGCCCGACGGGCTATGAGAGCGTCGTCGTGTCCTCTGGCGGGGTCTGGAAGGGAACCGAAGGCTGGACCATCGGTTACGTCTGTGTCCGGTAACCGCCGTCCAGCCCATTCCCCGCGTATTCCCGCCAACCCTCTATAATTGGCGATTCGCCCTAAATTCTGCTTCATCCACGATGAAATCCTCCGAGATTCGCCAGCAGTTCCTGCAATTCTTCAAGTCCAAGGGACACACCATTGTTCCCTCGTCGTCGCTCGTCCCGGGCAACGATCCGACCCTGCTCTTCACCAATTCGGGCATGGTCCAGTTCAAGGACGTCTTCACGGGCAAGGAATCGCGGTCGTACACGCGAGCCACCTCGTCGCAGCGCAGCGTGCGCGCCGGGGGCAAGCACAACGACCTGGAGAACGTGGGCTACACCGCCCGCCACCATACGTTCTTCGAAATGCTGGGCAATTTCAGCTTTGGCGACTACTTCAAGCGCGACGCCATCCAGTACGCCTGGGAGCTCTTGACGCAGGTCTACAAGCTGCCGGCGGAAAAGCTCTGGGTCACCGTCTACCAGGAAGATGACGAGGCCTACGACATCTGGGCCAAGGAAGTGGGCGTGCCGACCGAGCGCATCATCCGCATCGGCGACAACAAGGGCGCGCGCTATGCGTCCGACAACTTCTGGCAGATGGCGGACACCGGCCCCTGCGGTCCTTGCTCCGAAATTTTCTTTGACCACGGTCCCGAGATCTGGGGCGGCCCTCCGGGATCCCCCGAAGAAGACGGCGATCGCTACATCGAAATCTGGAACCTGGTGTTCATGCAGTTCGAACGCGACGCCGCCGGCAATATGCCGCGCCTGCCGCGTCCCTGCGTCGACACCGGCATGGGCCTGGAACGCATCGCCGCCGTGCTGCAGGGCGTGCATTCCAACTACGAAATCGATCTCTTCCAGCACCTGATCGCCGCCGCCGCGCGCGAAACCGGCATCAAGGACCTGGAAGACAACTCGCTCAAGGTCATCGCCGACCACATCCGCGCCTGCTCGTTCCTCATCGTCGACGGCGTGATTCCCAGCAACGAAGGCCGCGGCTACGTGCTGCGCCGCATCGTGCGCCGCGCGCTGCGTCACGGCTACAAGCTGGGCCAGACCAAGCCGTTCTTCCATCGCCTGGTGCCGGACCTCGTTGCCGAAATGGGCGAGGCCTATCCGGAACTGGCGGCCGCCGCCGAGCGCGTGGCCCAGGTCCTCAAGCAGGAAGAAGAGCGCTTCGGCGAAACCCTCGAGCACGGCATGCGCATCCTCGACACCGCCCTGGCCAACGTGCCCAAGGGCGGCGTGCTGGACGGCACCACGCTGTTCACGCTGTACGACACCTATGGCTTCCCCGTCGACCTCACGGCCGACATCTGCCGCGAGCGTGAAGTCGAAGTCGACATGGCCGGCTTCGAGGTCGCCATGGAGCGTCAGCGCGACCAGGCCCGTGCCGCCGGCAAGTTCAAGATGGCCGAAGGCCTCAGCTACGAAGGCGCCGAAACGCGTTTCGAAGGCTACGAAAAGCTTGAGCTGGACAACGTCAAGGTCACGGCCCTGTACGTGGATGGCACCCAAGTCCAGGAAGTGAAGGCCGGCCAGAGCGCCGTCGTCGTGCTGGACGCCACCCCGTTCTATGCGGAGTCGGGCGGCCAGGTGGGCGACACCGGCCTCCTGGAAGCCGACGGCGTGCGCTTTGCCGTTGCCGACACCCTCAAGATCCAGTCAGGTGTGTTCGGCCATCACGGCACGCTGGAATCCGGCTCGCTGGCCGTCGGTGACACGCTGCTGGCTCGCGTGGACGCCATCCGCCGCGCCCGTACCGTGCGTAACCACTCGGCCACCCACCTCATGCACAAGGCCTTGCGCCAGGTGCTGGGCGCGCACGTGCAGCAGCGCGGCTCGCTGGTGGATCCCGACAAGACCCGTTTCGACTTCGCGCAGGATGCGCCGTTGACGGCCGAGCAGATCGCCCGCGTCGAAGCCATCGTCAACGCCGAAGTCCTGGCCAACCAGCCCACGGTCGCGCAGGTCATGGGCTATGACGATGCGGTCAAGGGCGGCGCCATGGCGCTGTTCGGCGAAAAGTACGGCGACACCGTGCGTGTGCTCGACATCGGGTTCTCGCGTGAACTCTGTGGCGGCACGCACGTCAGCCGCACCGGCGACATCGGTCTGTTCAAGATCGTTTCCGAAGGCGGTGTGGCCGCTGGCGTGCGCCGCATTGAAGCCATCACCGGCGACAACGCGCTTGCCTGGGTGCAGAACCAGAACGCCTTGCTGACCCAGGTCGCCGGCATGCTGCGCAGCACGCCCGCCGACCTGCCGGCGCGCATTGCGCAGGTGCAGGACCAGGTCAAGACGCTCGAAAAGGAACTTGAGCAGTCGCGCAACAAGCTTGCGGCCAGCGCCGGCAACGACCTGGCCTCCAGCGCCGCCGTCGACGTCAAGGGCATCAAGGTGTTGGCGGCCAGCATTGGCGACGTCGATCCCAAGGCGCTGCGCGGCATGGTCGACAACCTGAAGGATCGTCTGAAGCCGGCCGTCGTGCTGCTGGCCACTGGCTCGGCCGACGGCAAGATCAGCGTGGTGGGCGGTGTCACGGCCGACCTGACCGACCGCATCAAGGCGGGCGATCTGGTGGGCTTCGTGGCCGGCCAGGTGGGCGGCAAGGGTGGTGGCCGTCCCGATATGGCCATGGGCGGTGGCACGGATATCGCCGCGCTGCCCGCGGCGATCGCCGGTGTGCAGAAGTGGGTGGGCGAGCGCCTCTGATGAGCGACGTCGATTCCCGTCTCGATGCCGGCGCCGAGGCGCCGGTGTTCGACCAAGAAGTCGATGCAAGCGGCCTGACCTGTCCGTTGCCCATCCTGCGCGCCAAGAAGGCGCTTGCGCAGATGGAAAGCGGGCAGGTGGTGCGCGTGATCACCACCGACCGCAACGCCATCCGCGATTTCCAGGCATTTTCTCGCCAGACCGGCAATGCGCTGGTCGCGCAGCAGGAAGCCGACGGGCGGTGCGTGCATTTCCTGCGCCGGCGCTGAACCGCACCGAATCGCGCTATCAACAAAGGCCCGCTCCCGCAGCGGGCCTTGTTCATCCTGGCGGCGTCGGCTAGCGGTGGATGGCCGCTGCGACCGCCTGGGTGATCGTGAAGTCCACCAGGTCACCTTCCTTCAGTTGCTGGAGTTTCTCGCGCAGCGCCGGGTCCCTCACCTGGATGGTGCGGCGGCCGCCCTGGGGACCTTTCAGGATGACCAGGTTCGCGCTTCGATTGATGTGCCAGATCTCGGCCGTGATCGTGGTCTGACGGCCGATGACGCCGCCTGGCATTGCGCCCTTGGCGGTACGGGCCGCCGCGGTCTCGGTAACGACTTCCGGCGCGCCGGAGCCCGCGGGGCGCACATCCACCGCGATCGACTCGTAGTAGTCCAGCGTCAGGGTGTCGCCCGGTTTGATCTGCTTGAAATTGCGGATATCCGGTCCGGCAACGATCTCCACGGTGTTGCCATCGGCGCCGCGCAAGGTGAGGGTCCGGCTTGCCTGATCCACGGCGGTCACCTGGCCGGATGCCGTCGTCAACGCCGCACCCATCACCCGTGCGGACGCGCCCGTTGGCAGCGCAAGGGATCCCGCAAGCAATCCAGCCACAGCCAGGCGCGCGACGGGGGCGAAGACGGATTTTTGGTTCTTCATGATGTGCACACTCCAGTTCAAGGACGTCAGTGGGGGAAAGCGCAGTCAGGCGCAGGCGCAGTCGCCCCGATCGGGGTGGCCGGGCCCTGAGGGGGCAGGAAGGCAGGGGAAGGCTGTCGCTGCGGGGAGGCCGGCAAGGGCAGGGCGTAGAGTTTTGCGCGGGTCGACATGAATCCGATCTCTCCAATCAGATTGCTCTTCAGACGCACCAACTGCTCAAACGCATGACAACGAGACAGGCTGCAGGCACGGGCCGGCGGGGGCATGACCGGGTGGACAGAGCCTGCGGCGCAACTCCGGACGCAACCTCGGCGCGGAATACCTGCGGATAGAGCCGCAGCAGGGCTGGGCTCGTGCTTGTAGAATACTCGGATGTGGTGTTTTACGATACAAATCGCGCCACTTCACAGATTTCGGCACTCGCATTTGCCAGCAGGCTCCTTTCAGTGCTAGAATTTCCCGTTTTTCACAACTAATTCAAGGGATTACCTATGGTGGTGATTCGCCTGGCCCGCGGTGGGTCCAAGAAGCGTCCGTTCTACAACCTGGTGGCCACCGATTCGCGTAACCGTCGCGACGGCCGCTTTATCGAGCGCGTGGGTTTTTACAACCCCGTGGCTAGCGAAGGCACGGAAAACCTGCGCATTGCGCTGGATCGCGTGCAGTACTGGACCGGCACCGGCGCGCAACTGTCGCCCGCCGTCGAGCGTCTGGTCAAGGAATACTCGGCCAAGGTTTCCGCCGCGGCCTAATTGCCCGCGTCGCACATCCTTAGCTGAAATTCTTTAGCTGAATTCTGAGCGGCTAGTTTTTCCACGCTGAAAGCCCTGCGCTTGCAAGCTGACATTCCTAGCTGCTTCATCGCTATCCAAGCCGATAAAGAGCACGATAAATGCCTGATGCCGCAACCTCCAACGCGGCGCCTACGGATTTGGTCGAGCTGGGCCGCATCACTGCAGCCTACGGTGTGAAAGGCTGGGTTAAAGTGCAGCCGCATTCGGCCAACGCCGAAGTGCTGCTCTCAGCGTCTCAATGGTGGTTGACTCGCCCTGTGCCTGAATTGGCGCGGGGCGCTGTCGCGTCTGCGCCTGTCGCATTCAAGATCTTGCAAGCCCGTTCGCAGGGAGCCACCGTCGTGGCGCAACTGCAGGGCATCACGGATCGCGATCAGGCCGAAGCGCTGCGCGGACATTCCGTGCAAGCGCCGCGCGGTTCGTTCCCCGCGCCCGAGGAAGACGAATACTACTGGGTCGATCTCATTGGTTGCGCGCTGTACTCCAGCGCCAGCGGCGAACCCACGCGAATCGGCGTGGTAAGCGAGGTCCTCGACAACGGTGCTCATGCCGTGTTGAAGGTCCTGCTGCAGAAGGGCGAGGGCGAGAATCCCGAACCCGTCCTGGACGCCAAGGGCCGGCCCGCCGAAATGCTTGTTCCGTTCGTACGCGCGCACATCCATGCCGTCGATCTGGCCGCGCGCCGCATCGACAGCGACTGGCCCGCGGATTTTTGATGCGTATCGACGTCGTTACGCTATTTCCCGACATGTTCGGGGTGGTGCGCGACCTCGGGGTCACCGGCCGGGCCCATGCCCAGGGCCGGTGGCAGCTGCATGCCTGGAATCCGCGCGATTTCACGCATGACGTCCATCGCACCGTCGACGACCGCCCCTACGGCGGCGGTCCCGGCATGGTCATGATGGCGGGGCCGCTGGAAGCCGCCGTCAACGCCGCCCAGCAGGCGCGCGCCGGACAGGGGCTGGGTCCTGCCCCGGTGGCGTTGCTGGCCCCGGTGGGCCGGCGCTATGACCAGGCTGGCGCCGAGGCATTGGCCGCCAGCGATGGCCTCATTCTCATTTGCGGGCGCTACGAAGGCGTGGACCAGCGCTTCATCGATCGCTGCGTCACGCAAGAGATTTCGCTTGGCGACTTCGTCTTGTCCGGCGGTGAGATCGCGGCGCTTGCGGTGATCGATGCCGCGGTGCGCCTTTTGCCTGGCGTGCTCAACGATGGGGATTCCGCGCTGCAGGACTCCTTCAATGACACCTTGTCCGGCCTGTTGGACAGCCCGCATTACACCCGTCCCGAAGTGTACGAAGGCGAAGCGGTGCCGGCGGCCCTGTTGAGCGGTCATCACGCCAATATCGCGCGCTGGCGGCGCGAGCGTTCATTGGCATTGACCGCGGCGCGCCGGCCTGAACTCATCGCGTCCGCGCGCGAGAAAGGCTGGCTCAGCAAGCTTGACGAGCGATATCTGGCCGAGCTTGCCGGGACGCCGCTGCCCGCCGAGCCGGGATCATCCCGTCGTCGCCGGCCGCGCAAGCCGTCCGATCCCTCGAGCGCCGCCTGACGGACATCCTGGCCCATCCGCAACGCCCACAACGCTAGGGAAGGTCCTAGATTGTGGGCGTTTTCGCTGCTCCTTAGTATTGAAAATTACATGCACATGAAATTTTCATATGAGCCGCTCAGCCGCCGTTCGTCGTGCCAGTGCAGCACCGTCGTCACCCGCCCGGGCGGACAGGCCGGAGTCGGCCGTCGATCTGTGGCTGGGCCAGCAACTGCGTCAGTTGCGCAAGCAGCAGGGACGGTCGCTCGCTGACGTCGCCCAGGCTTGCGGCATGTCGCTGGGCCTTCTGAGCCAGATCGAAAGAGGGCTGAGCTCGGCCTCCGTCAAAGTCCTTCATCTCCTGGCGCGCGAGTTTCGCGTGTCGGTCAATGCCCTGCTGCGCAACGCCGAGCACACGGGCGGCGAGGAAGATGGGCGCGTGGCCCGCGCGGGCACGCATCGCTACATCGATCTCAAGGAAAAGGGCATCTGCAAAGAGATGTACACGCCCGCGGCCTGCCGCAGCATGGACCTGTGCCGCGCCTCCATCGCGCCCGGTGGCTCCACCGGCAGCGAGCTCTTCGTGACCGGGCAGGGCGAGCAGATCGGCGTGGTGCTCAAGGGCGTGCTGGAGTTGTGGGTCGGCGATCGCGTCCTGCGCCTGCAGGAGGGCGACAGCTTCTGCTATGCCAGCAGCACGCCGCGCCGCTGGTGCAATCCGGGGTCCCAGACGACCGAGGTCATCTGGGCCATCTCCAACATCACTCAAGCCGCGGAGGACGACACGTCATAAGCGCCCTGAGCGCGCAGCACCCATGCGGCGGCACGCGAGGGGAGCGGGCCGCCACCGGGCGCGCCAGGCGCGGCCCGGCCTTCTTTGCCACGATGAGGATATGTCATGAAATTCAAGACCCTGGTTGTCTCTGTATTCGCAGCATTGTCCATGGCGGCGGGCGCTCAAGCCCAGACGGTATTGAAGGTGGGATCCACGCCCACCGGCAGCCCGTTCACGTTTCTCGATACCAAGACGAACAGCATCGAGGGCGTGATGGTCGACATTGTGAAAGCGGTCGGCAAGGAGGCCGGATTCTCGGTGCAGATTGAGCCGATGGCGTTTTCAGCGCTGATCGGCTCGCTGACTTCCAAGCGCATCGATATCGTGTCGGCGGCGATGTTCATCACGCCTCAGCGCCAGCAGGTGGTGAGCTTTTCGGAGCCCGTCTATCGCTATGGCGAAGGCCTGATGGTGCTCAAGAGCGACAACAAGGAGTACAAGTCGTTCGCCGACATGAAGGGCATGACGGTCGGCGTGCAGGTGGGCACGGCCTTTGTCGAACCCATTCAGAAGAGCGGCGTCTTCAAGGAGGTGAAGCTCTACGACAATCCGCCCGACATGATGCGCGATGCAAACGCCGGCCGGATCCAGGGCGGCTTCATGGACTACCCCATTGCCGCGTATGTGCTGTCGCAAGGCAACTACCCCAATCTGAAGATGGCGCAGTCCTACCAGCCCACGATCATGGGCAGCCTGGGGCTGGCCACGCGCAAGGAAGACACCGAGCTGCTTGATCGCATCAACAAGGCGCTGGCCAAGCTGAAGGCCGACGGCGCCATCGACGCCATCCTGAAGAAATGGGGCCTGGGCGGCGCTTGAGGCCGGCCGGACTTTCGTAGCGCAAACATTCGTTAAAAATCCCGCCGGCGCGATCAAACCCGCCGGCGGACGCCGCGCATCCGGAGCGCGACGCGGGCAGTCTTCTGGGGGTGGTGGACGCATGATGCAATTCATGAAGGACGCGGCAGAGTTCATGCCGATACTGCTGGAGGGCGCCAAGCTCACGATCCTGGTCACGCTGGGCTCGCTGGCGCTGTCGACGGTGCTGGGGCTGGTCTGGGCGTTGATGCGGGTGTCGGGCAACAAATACTTGTCGGGCTTTAGCGCCGGCCTGGTCAATCTGCTGCGCGGCATTCCCATCATCGTGCTGCTCTTCTACATCTATTTCGTGATGCCAGACATGGGCGTGTCGCTGAGCGCGGTGCAGGCGGCGATCATCGGCCTGGGCGTCGCGTATTCGGCCTACCAGGCCGAGAACTTCCGAGCCGGCATCCAGGCGATCGATCGCGGCCAGATCGAGGCGGCCATGGCCATGGGTATGGGCTGGGGGTTGACGATGCGCCGCGTCGTGCTGCCGCAGGCCGTGAAGATCGTCCTGCCGCCATACGGCAACATCATGATCATGATGCTCAAGGACTCGTCGCAGGCATCCACCATCACCGTCGCCGAACTGGCGCTGCAAGGAAAGCTCATCGCCGTGTCGACGTTCAAAAACGCCACGGTGTTCACACTGGTGGCGCTGATGTACCTGGTGATGTGCGTGCCGCTCATCCTGCTGGTGCGGCATCTGGAAAAACGGAGCGCAACCAAATGATCAGCCTGCAAGGCGTGAGGAAAAGCTTTGGGCCGCTCGAAGTCCTCAAGGGCATCGACGCCGAAGTCGAGCAGGGCGAGGTCGTGTGCGTCGTTGGGCCATCCGGCTCGGGCAAGTCGACCATCCTGCGGTGCATCAACGGACTGGAACGCTACAACGCCGGCCGCATCACCGTGGACGGTGAGCTGGTCGATTGCGATTCGCCTTCCATCGTGTCGATCCGCACGCAGGTGGCGATGGTGTTTCAGCGCTTCAATCTGTTTCCGCATCGCACGGCACTGGAAAACGTCATCGAAGGCCCGATCTTCGTCAAGAAAGAGCCGCGCGCCCAGGCGGTGGAGCGCGGCCGCGAGCTGCTGGCCAGCGTCGGCCTGGCGGACAAGGAAAACGCGCATCCGAACCAGCTGTCGGGCGGTCAGCAGCAGCGCGTGGCGATTGCACGCGCGCTGGCAATGAGACCGAAGGCGATCCTGTTCGACGAGCCCACCTCGGCGCTCGATCCCGAACTGGTTGGCGACGTGCTGGGCGTCATGCGCAAGCTGGCCGAGGCCGGCATGACGATGGTCGTCGTGACGCACGAAATGAGCTTTGCGCGCGAGGTCGCCGACCGCGTCATGTTCTTTGACGGCGGCGTCATGGTGGAGCAGGGCGCCGCCCGCGAAGTGCTGAATCATCCGCAGCATCCGCGCACGCAGGACTTCCTGCGGCGTGTGTTGCACCCCATGTAAGGACGTCCCATGCAGCCAGCGCCGTTTCCGCTTTCCCCGTCACTATGGGCGGCCACCGCAGCGCCGCCGCCGCCCACCGGGCCGCTCGACGCGTCCACGCAGGCCGACGTCGCCGTGATCGGCGGCGGCTACGCCGGCCTGTCCACTGCGTTGCACCTGGCCGAGCGTGGCGTCAAGGTCGTGCTTTTGGAGGCGCGCGAGATCGGCTTTGGCGGATCCGGACGCAATGGCGGGCAGGTCATTCCGGGCTTGAAATACGACCCTGACGATCTGGTTGCTATGTTCGGCCCCGAGCGTGGCGAGCGGTTGACACGGTTCGCCGGCGGGACGGCGGACGCGGTCTTCGACCTGATCGAGCGCCACGCAATGGACGTGCCGCGCGTGCGCAAGGGGTGGATCCAGGGCGCGCACACGCCCGAGGCGCTGCGTGTCGCGCAAGGCCGCGCGGCGCAATGGGCGCGGCTGGGCGTGGACGCGCAACCGCTGGATCGGGCGCAGGTCGCCCGTCTTATCGGCACGGACAAGTATCTGGGCGGATGGGTGGACCGGCGGGCGGGCGCGGTGCAGCCGCTGAGCTATGCGCGCGGCCTGGCGCGCGCCGCGCTGAATGCGGGCGCGATCCTGCACACCGACACGCCCGTCACGGGCCTGGCGCGCGACGGCGGCAAGTGGAAAGTGTCCACGGCGCGCGGGCCGTCGATCAGCGCCGATCGCGTGGTGATGTGCACCAATGCCTACGGCGGCGAGCTGTGGCCCGGCCTCAAGCCGTCCATCATCGATGCCAACACCTTTCAGGTGGCCACCGTCCCACTGCCCGACCGAATCCGCGCGGGCATCTTTCCCGAGGGACACGTCACGTCCGACACGCGCAACCTGCTGCTGTACTTTCGTCTGGATCACCAGGGCCGCCTCTTGATGGGCGGCCGGGGGCCGTTTCGCGAACCCAAGGGCGAGGCGGATTGGGCGCATCTGGAGCGCGTGATGGTCAAGATGTTCCCGCAGGTGGCCGGCACGCCGTTCGAGTTCCGCTGGTGCGGCAGGGTGGCCGTAACGCGCGACTATCTTCCGCATCTGCATGAACCGCAGCCCGGGCTGCTGGTGGACATCGGCTGCCAGGGCCGCGGCGTCGGCCTGCAGACCTGCATGGGTGCCGCAATGGCGCAGTACGTGGTCACGGGCGATGCCAATGCGCTGCCCGTGCCGCTGTCGGCCATCAAGCCATTTCCGCTTTATCCGCTGCGCCGCCTGTACGTCAACGCGGTGGTCAGCTGGTACCGGATGACGGACGGCGGGGTGTGAATCCCGGCCGTCCCCAAACAAAAACCCCGGAACAGTGTCCGGGGTTTCTGGGGCGGCGCGAGGATCAGTTGCCGAGCTTGGCGCGCTGCTCCTGCACCTTCTGCAGGGTTTCGCCGAACTGCGCCATGCGGGCCTTTTCCTGTTCCACGACGGCGGCGGGCGCGCGCTCGACGAAGCTGGCGTTGGACAGCTTGCCCTGGGCCTTGGCGATCTCGCCGGAGAGGCGGGCGATTTCCTTGTCCAGGCGCACGCGTTCGGCGGCGACGTCGATCTCGACGTGCAGCATCAGGCGGCTGGCGCCAACGACCTGCACGGGCGCGCCCGCGTCGGGCAGCACGTCCAGCACGTCAACCTGGCTCAGCTTGGCCAGCGCAGCCAGGTAGGGCGCGTTGCGGGTCAGCATGGGCGCATCGCCCTGCGCGCACAGCGGCACCTTCTGGGCGGGCGACAGGCTCATCTCGCCGCGCAGGGCGCGCACGGCCTCGACTTGCGCCTTCAGTTCGGCCACATCGGCTTCGGCGGCGGCATCCACCGCGGCCGGATTGGCCTTGGGGTAGGGCTGCACGCTGACGCTGTCGGCCACGCCTTCCTTGCGCTTGCCGGCCACGACCGACACCTTCTGCCACAGCTCTTCCGTGATGAACGGAATGATCGGATGCGCCAGGCGCAACACGCATTCCAGAACGCGGATCAGCGTGCGGCGGGTGCCAAGCTGCTGGGCCGGCGTGCCGGTCTGGATCTGCACCTTGGCCAGTTCCAAATACCAGTCGCAGTATTCGTCCCAGACGTAGCGGTAGATTGCGTTGGCGATGTTGTCGAAACGGTAGTCGGCAAATCCGCGCGCCACGTCGGCTTCCAGCGTCTGCATCTGGCTGACGATCCAGCGGTCGACAAAGGACAGTTCGCCTTCGTCCGGCACCGACAGGTCATGGCCTTCGGTGTTCATCAGCACGAACCGCGTGGCGTTCCAGAGCTTGTTGCAGAAATTGCGGTAACCCTCGCAACGCTTCAGATCGAAGTTGATGTTGCGGCCCAGGGTGGCGTAGGCCGCCATCGTGAACCGTAGCGCATCGGTGCCGTAGGCGGGGATGCCGTCCGGGTACTGGCGGCGCGTGGCCTTTTCGATTGCGCCGGCCTGCTTCGGATTCATCAGGCCGTAGGTGCGCTTGGCCACCAGGCCGTCCAGGTCGATGCCGTCGATCAGGTCCACCGGGTCCAGCGTGTTGCCCTTGGACTTGCTCATCTTCTGGCCGTCGGCGTCGCGGATGAGGCCGTGCACGTAAACGTGCTTGAACGGAATCTGTCCGGTCAGGTGCGTGGTCAGCATGACCATGCGCGCCACCCAGAAGAAGATGATGTCAAAGCCCGTGACCAGGACGCTGGAAGGCAGGTAGCGCTGCAGGTCCGGCGTGTTTTCCGGCCAGCCCAGCGTCGTGAAGGGCACGAGGCCCGACGAGAACCACGTGTCCAGGACGTCCGGATCGCGCGTGAGCGGACCCGTGACGCCGGCGGCGCGCGCCTGCTCGATTGCGCCCGCTTCGTCGTGCGCCACGAACACCTGGCCGTCTTCCGAGTACCAGGCCGGAATCTGGTGACCCCACCACAGCTGGCGCGAAATGCACCAATCCTGGATGTTGTTGAGCCACTGGTTGTAGATGGTGGTCCAGTTGTCCGGATAAAACTGGATGCGGCCGTCGGCCACGACTTCCAGCGCGACTTCGGTGATGCTCTTGCCCGGGTTAAGCGTGCCTTCCGGCGCGGGCTTGCTCATGGCGACGAACCACTGGTCGGTCAGCATCGGCTCAAGCACGACGCCGGTGCGGTCGCCCTTGGGCTGCATCATCTTGTGCGGCTCGACCTTGACCAGATAGCCCTCGGCTTCCAGTTGTGCAACGACCGCCTTGCGGGCCTCGTAGCGTTCCATGCCCTGGAATTGCTTGGGACCGTTTTCGTTGATGTGCGCGTCCAGCGTGAAGATCACGATCAGCGGCAGATCGTGGCGCATCGCGCACGCGTAATCGTTGAAGTCATGGGCACCCGTGATCTTCACGCAGCCCGTGCCGAATTCAGGGTCGACGAAATCGTCGGCAATGATGGGAATGTTGCGGTCGCAAAGCGGCAGCTCGACTTGCTTGCCCACGAGATGCTTGTAGCGGGGATCGTCGGGATGCACGCACAGCGCGCCGTCGGCCAGCATGGTTTCCGGGCGCGTCGTGGCGATGGTCATGCCGCGCAGCGTGACGGTCTGGCCGTCCTTGTCGACGATGGTCTGCGGACCGTCGACGAACGGGTAGAGGATGTGCCACATGTGGCCATCGGTCTCTTCGGACTGCACTTCCAGGTCTGACACGGCCGTGAGCAGCTTGGGATCCCAATTGACCAGGCGCTTGCCACGATAGATCAGTCCCTGTTTATGCAGGCGGACAAACGTTTCCACCACGCCGCGCGACATGCGGTCGTCCATGGTGAAGTATTCGCGCGGCCAGTCGGCCGAGGCGCCCAGGCGGCGCACCTGTCCGGTGATGGCGCTGCCGGACTTCTCCTTCCATTCCCACACCTTCTCGACGAACTTCTCGCGGCCCAGGTCGTGGCGCGAAACCTTTTGCGCGTCGAGCTGTCTTTCAACGACGATCTGCGTGGCGATGCCGGCGTGGTCGGTGCCGGGAATGAACACGGTGTCGTCGCCCGACATGCGGTGGT
Source organism: Achromobacter mucicolens (assembly GCF_902859725.1). GTDB lineage: Bacteria > Pseudomonadota > Gammaproteobacteria > Burkholderiales > Burkholderiaceae_B > Achromobacter > Achromobacter mucicolens. The sequence continues at coordinate 19,387 of NZ_CADIJP010000024.1, forward strand.
AGCGCACCAGGCCGTCCATGATGGTCTGGTTGAACGCGTGGCCCATGTGCAGGGTGCCGGTCACGTTGGGCGGCGGGAACTGGATGACGTAGGGCTGGCTTTCCGTCCCCGTTTTCACGTGCTGGCCCGCGGCGAAGTAGCCGCGCTTGTCCCACTCGGCATACCAGCGGGATTCCAGTTCGGAGGGTTCGAAGCTCTTGGAGAGTTCCGGGGTTTCGCCGGCGATGGGCGCGGCGTTCGGGGGAGCAGCTTGAGTCATTACTAAGTTCCGGCAGACAGGGGCGCCCGGGTAGGAAGCGGGCAGCAAACCGCTCATTTTAAGATGTAATGCGGTCTTCTCAGCGTGTTAGAATACCGGGTTACTGTAAACCTTTTAGAAGTCCCTGAATTCATTGAGGATTCCTTCGGAAATGCGCGTTGAATCATTGGATCGGCGCGCAGCCGGAATCCCGCTGGCATTCCAGGATGCGTCCGACAGGTCGGCAGTGTCGAATCCTGTCTTGGTCGGTGGTTCAGGGCGGCCCGAGACACCCATTCGTTTCGGATCTCCTGCGTGCCAACGGCGCGATGGCGCTTGATGTGGCACCCAAGGGTGGCACCCCAGCGCGGCATCGGCAAGCACAGAGCCCCACCAGGCAATTAACTAGAAACCCGTCAGAAATCAGTTTTCGGAGTCCTTTATGTCCATTCAACGCACCCTCTCGATCATCAAGCCCGACGCCGTCGCCAAGAACGTGATCGGCCAGATCGTCGCCCGTTTCGAGCAAGCCGGCCTGAAGGTCATCGCCGCCCGCCTGACCCAACTGTCGCGCGCCGACGCCGAGCGTTTCTACGCTGTGCACGCCGCCCGCCCCTTCTTCAAGGACCTGGTCGACTTCATGGTCTCGGGCCCCGTGTTCGTGCAAGTCCTGGAAGGCGAAGACGCCATCCAGAAGAACCGCGACCTGATGGGTGCCACGGACCCCAAGAAGGCTGAAGCCGGCACCATCCGCGCCGACTTCGCCGACAGCATCGACGCCAACGCCGTTCACGGCTCCGACGCTCCGGAAACGGCTGCTGTCGAAGTGGCTTTCTTCTTCCCCGAAATCAACATCCACAGCCGTTAATTTTTGGCTTAAGTTGTTGAAAGCGCATTAGTTTTACCTGGTTATGGAATCCGTCGAACGAATCAATCTGCTGGGGCTGGACGGCTCCGCCCTGTCCGAACTGGTCGGGCAGTGGGGCGGCAAGCCGTTTCGCGCCCGCCAGCTGCAGCGCTGGATGCACCAGCGCGGCGCCGATTCGTTCGACGCCATGACCGACCTGGCCCGCGATTTCCGCAGCCAGCTTGCCACGCATTGCCGCATCGAGGCATTGCCCGTCAACATCGAGCAACGCTCGACCGACGGCACCCGCAAGTGGCTGTTCGATGTGGGGCAGGGCAACGCCATCGAAACCGTCTTCATCCCCGAAGACGACCGTGGCACGCTGTGCATCTCCAGCCAGGCTGGCTGCGTGGTGAACTGCCGTTTCTGCTCGACAGGGCACCAGGGCTTCAACCGCAACCTGAAGACCAGCGAAATCATCTGCCAGCTGTGGTGGGCCAAGCGCGTGCTAGAGGCCGACATCGGCACGGCTCGCCTTGAAAGCGCCCGCGCCACCGAAGACACTCGCGTCATCAGCAACGTCGTCATGATGGGCATGGGCGAACCCCTGCTCAATTACGACCAGGTCCTGCCCGCGTTGCGCCTGATGCTCGACGACAACGCGTACGGCCTGTCGCGCCGCCGCGTTACGGTGTCCACCTCCGGCGTCGTGCCCATGATGGACCGCCTGTCGCAAGACTGTCCCGTGGCGCTGGCCGTGTCGCTGCACGCGCCCAACGACGCGCTGCGCGACGAGCTCGTGCCGCTGAACAAGAAGTACCCGCTGAAGGAGCTGCTGGCCGCCTGCGAACGCTACCTGGCGTTTGCGCCCCGCGACTTCATCACGTTCGAATACTGCATGCTGGATGGCATCAACGACACCGACCAGCACGCCAAGGAATTGATCCACATTGCACGCCAGGTGCGCTGCAAGCTGAACCTCATACCGTTCAACCCATTCCCCGCCTCCGGCCTGAAGCGATCGGCCTCGGCGCGGGTGAAGGTGTTTGCCCAGCGTCTGATGGACGCCGGCATCATCACCACGGTCCGCAAGACCCGGGGCGACGACATCGATGCGGCTTGCGGCCAACTGGCCGGAGAGGTGCGGGATCGCACTCGGATCACCGAGCGCAATGCCGCCCAGCGCCAGACCATACCAATTAAACAGGTGCACGCATGACGCAGGATTTCGCTTCTGCAGTTTCCGACTCGTCCGCCGGCGCGGTGGGCAGCGTGGGCGCCGCCTTGCGCGGTTTGCGCCTGGCCAAGGGCTGGTCGCTCGACGAAGTCTCCAGCCGCATCAAGTTTTCCACCAAGCAGATCGAAGCCCTTGAAAACGAGCAGTGGGACAACCTGCCCACCGGCGTTTCCTTGCGCGGCCTCGTGCGCAACTATGCGCGGCTGCTTGGCGCCGATGCCCAGGCCATCGTCGACTCGCTCGATCCCAAGGCCCGCGCCACCGGCCCGGCCAAGCTCAGCCCCAGCTCGCTGCATTCCGCGCATTCCATTCCCCAATCCAGCGCCGACGACGACCGCTCGTCCACGTCGTCTTGGGGCTGGCTGATCGCCATCGTGCTGGTGCTTGCCGCCGGCGTGGCGTATGCCTTCTGGCAAGGTTGGCTGCCGCAGCAGTGGCTGCCCGCCGACTGGCTGCCGAAGCCGACCAAGTAACCCGGTTCCAACCGATGCAAGATTCTTCTCTGCCTTGCCAGGACGCGCCGCCTCCCTCGGTGGGAGCCGCAGCGCGCCGCGCCACGCGTTCCGTCGCGGTGAAGTGGGGCGATCGTGTCGTGACGGTGGGCGGAGACGCCCCGGTCGTGGTTCAGTCCATGACCAACACCGACACCGCGGATGCCATTGCCACCGCGATCCAGGTCAAGGAGTTGGCGCAGGCCGGCTCCGAGCTCGTGCGCATCACCGTGAACACGCCTGAGGCCGCCCGCGAGGTCGTCGCCATCCGCGAGCAGCTCGACCGCATGGGCGTGAACGTGCCGCTGGTGGGAGACTTCCACTACAACGGCCACAAGCTGCTGACGCAGTTCCCGGAATGCGCCCAGGCGCTGTCCAAGTACCGCATCAACCCCGGCAACATGGGGGGCGGCAAGCGCCGCGATGACAACTTCGCGCAAATGATCGAAGTCGCCTGCCGTTATGACAAGCCGGTGCGTATCGGCGTCAACTGGGGCAGCCTCGACCACGAGCTCATGGCGCGCAAGATGGACGAAAACAGCCGCCGCGCCCAGCCCTGGGAAGCGCAGGCCGTCATGCGCGACGCGCTGGTCGTCTCGGCCATCAGCAATGCCCAGCGCGCCGAGGAACTCGGCCTGCGGCGCGACGCCATCATCCTGTCGTGCAAGGTCAGCCACGTGCAGGATCTCATCGCCGTCTACCGCGATCTGTCCGCCCGTTGCGACTATCCCCTGCATCTGGGCCTGACCGAAGCCGGCATGGGCAGCAAGGGCATCGTGGCCTCGACCGCCGCGCTTGCCGTGCTGCTGCAGCAGGGCATCGGCGACACCATCCGCATTTCGCTCACCCCCGAACCGGGCGGAGAGCGCAGCCGCGAGGCCATCGTCGCGCAGGAAATCCTGCAGACCATGGGACTGCGCGCATTCACGCCCATGGTCGTCGCCTGCCCCGGTTGCGGCCGCACCAGCAGCACGTTCTTCCAGGAACTTGCCGACAGCATCCAGTCGTTCCTGCGCCGGCAGATGCCGGTGTGGCGCACGCAGTATCCCGGCGTCGAATCGATGAACGTCGCGGTGATGGGCTGTGTGGTCAATGGGCCGGGCGAAAGCCGTCATGCCGACATCGGCATCAGCCTGCCGGGTACCGGCGAAGTGCCGGCCGCGCCGGTGTTCGTCGACGGCGAACGCACGGTGACGCTCAAGGGCGACCATATCGCCGAAGAGTTCCAGGCCATCGTTGAAGAATACGTTGCGCGCCGGTATGGCGCGCTCGCCTCTCACTAAAGTAAGGGTGTGGCCATTGGCGCGCTTCTCGGGCGCGCCGACGGCATGATCAAGATGACTCAAGCTTTCCAGAAAGTCGCCGCCATCCGCGGCATGAATGACCTGTTGCCGGGGGCGAGCGCCCGCTGGGAGCAATTCGAGGAAATCGTGCGCGGCTGGCTGCGCGGCTATGGCTACCGCAATGTGCGTACGCCCGTGCTTGAGCATACGCGCCTGTTTGCACGCGGCATCGGCGAAGTCACCGACATCGTCGAAAAAGAGATGTACACGTTCACCGACGCGCTCAACGGCGAATCGCTCACGATGCGCCCCGAAATGACCGCCGGGATCGTTCGCGCCTCGATCGAGCACAACCTGCTCTATGATCGCCCGCAACGCGTCTACTCCATCGGTCCCGTCTTCCGTCACGAGCGCCCGCAGCGCGGCCGCTACCGCCAGTTCCACCAGATCGACGTCGAAGCGCTGGGCTTTGCCGGTCCCGATGTGGACGCGGAACTCATCGTCATGCTGGGCCGCCTCTGGAAGCTGCTGGGCCTGAAGGACGTGCGCCTTGAACTGAATTCGCTGGGCCAGCCGGCCGAGCGCGCCGCGCACCGCGCCGCCCTGATCCAGCATCTGGAAAAGCACCACGAAATCCTCGACGAAGACGGCCAGCGCCGCATGTACAGCAATCCGCTGCGCGTGCTGGACACGAAGAACCCCGCCATGCAGGAAATGGCCGACAGCGCGCCGCGCCTGTTCGACTTCCTGGGCGAAGAGTCCCGCGCGCACTTTGACGGCGTGTGTCAGCGCCTGACCGACGCCGGCATCGAATACCGCTTGAATCCCCGTCTGGTCCGCGGCCTGGACTACTACAACCTGACCGTCTTCGAATGGGTCACGGACCGCCTGGGTTCCCAGGGCACGGTGTGCGGCGGCGGCCGCTACGACGGCCTGGTCGAACTGCTGGGCGGCAAGCCGGCGCCTGCCGTGGGCTTTGCCATTGGCATGGAGCGCCTGCTCGACCTGTGGGAACAAAGCGTCGAAATAGCCGCGCCGGCCGAGTGCGACGTGTACGTCGTGCACCAGGGCGAGGACGCGCAGCGCCTGGCCGCGCGGGTCGGCGAAGACCTGCGTGACGCGGGACTGTCGGTCATCGTGCATGCCGGATCGGCTGGCTTCAAGTCCCAATTCAAGCGCGCGGACGCCAGCGGCGCCCGCGTTGCGGTTATCCTTGGCGCCGACGAAGTGGCGTCGCAGACCGCCAGCGTCAAGTTCCTGCGCGCAGAAGGGCAGGGCGACTCGGCGCAGCAACAGGTTCCGCTGGCGAAGCTGGCCGACGCATTGAACAACAAGGGTTAACGCATGGCATACGATCTTGAAGAACAGGAAAAACTCGACGCGATCAAGGCGTGGTGGGCCCGCTATGGCACGCTTCTGCTGACGCTGGCGACGGCGGTGCTCCTGGCCTGGGGCGGTTGGTGGGGCTGGAAGGCGTACGAATCGCACCAGGCCAACCAGGCAATGGGCTACTTCGAAGCGCTGGAAGACGCCGCGCGCCTGGGTGGCGCCGATTCCTCGGTGCGCATCAAGACCGCAGCCTCGACGCTGCGCGAAAAGTATCCCACCACCGGCTACGCCGCGCGTGGCGCCCTGGTGGCCGCGCAGGCCCTGCAGGCGCAGAAGGATGACGCCGGCGCTCGCGAACAACTCGAATGGCTGGCCGGTCAGAACAAGAACCCCTCCATGCAAGCCGTGGCGCGCCTGCGCCTGGCCGGCATGATGCTGGACCAGAAGCAATACGACGCCGCGCTGGCGCAGCTGAACAATCCGCCGGCCGCCTTCGCCGCCTTGTTCGCTGACCGCCGCGGCGACGTGCTGGCTGCGCAAGGCAAGCGCGAGGAAGCGCGCGCGGCCTGGCAGAGCGCCATCGATGGCCTGGGTGCGGCCAATCCCTTGACCCAGGTTGTGCAACTGAAACTGGATGCCTTGAGCGGAGCGTGACTGTAATGCGTAAATTTGCACCTGGCCGTACGTGGCGCGGCGCCGTCCTCTTGGCAAGCCTGCTTGCCCTGGGCGGATGCGGCTTGTTCTCCCATGACGACGGCCGTTACGATCCGGCGCCCCTGACCGAATACAAGGCCGGCATGTCCGTGCGCCAGGTCTGGTCCACGTCCATCGGCAGCGGCTCCGGCCTGGGCTTCGCGCCCACCGTGCTGGGCGATGCCATCTATGCCGCCACGCCCGACGGCTCCGTCGGCAAGTTCGACCTGCAAAGCGGCCGCGTCATCTGGAAGGCCAAGGCCGAAGGCAAGCTGTCGGCGGGCGCCGGCAGCGACGGCACCACCACTGCGGTCGCTTCGCCCAACGGCGACGTCATCGCCTTTGACGACACCGGCAAGGTGAAGTGGAAGGTCCGCGCCACCAGCGACGTCACGATTCCGCCGGTCGTCGGCTACGGCATCGTCGTGGTGCGCAGCGGCGACTACCGCATCCAGGCATTCGACGCGAACAGCGGCGAGCGCGTCTGGAGCGTGCAGCGTCCCGGCCCGTCGCTCGCCTTGCGCAGCGTCTCGCAAATGGTCCTGGCCGAAGGCCTCGTCATCACGGGCCTGCCCGGCGGCAAGATCATGGCCATCGCCTCCAACAGCGGCAACGTGCAATGGGAAGGCACCGTGGCCACGCCGCGCGGCGCCAGCGACCTGGAGCGTCTGACCGACGTGGTGGGCGCACCCCGGATCGCGGGCAACCTGCTGTGCGCGGTTGCTTATCAGGGACGCATCGTCTGCTTTGACGTCACCGCCGGTGGCCGTCCGCTCTGGACCAAGGATTTCTCCAGCGTCAGTGGCCTGACGCTTGATGACCGCTTCGCTTATGCCGCCGACCAGAACAGCGTGGTCAACGCGTTTGCGCTCGATAACGGGGGCAATGTCTGGAAACAGAGCGCTTTGAAGAACCGCCAGCTCACGGCTCCGGCTATGCTTGGGGGAGCGCTGGCTGTCGGCGATCTGGATGGTTACGTGCACTTCCTGTCGCGCAGCGATGGCAGCCTGATGGCGCGCCTGTCGGTGGGCGGCGGCGCAGTCGTGTCACCGCCGCAGACGACGCCCCAAGGTGTGCTGGTCCAGACGGGCAATGGCAATCTCGTCATGATCGGCGCCAACTGAAACTTATAAAACAAAGCCTTTTACCGTGTCTTTCAAGCCTGTCGTTGCCCTGGTCGGCCGCCCCAATGTGGGGAAATCGACCCTTTTCAACCGCCTGACGCGATCGCGCGCCGCGCTGGTGGCCGATTATTCCGGCCTGACCCGCGATCGCCATTACGGCGAGGGCAGGGTGGGCGATATTCCGTTCATCGCCATCGATACCGGCGGCTTCGAGCCTGTGGCCAAGGACGGCATCCTGCTGGAAATGGCGCGGCAGACCCGCCAGGCCATCGCCGAGGCGGACGTCGTCGTGTTCCTGGTGGATGCGCGCTCCGGCATCAATGCGCACGATCACGAGATCGCGCAACTGCTGCGCAAGTCGGGCCAGCAGCGCGTGCTGCTGGCGGTGAACAAGGCCGAAGGCATGGGTCTGGGCCCCGCCATCGCCGAATTCCATGAACTTGGCCTGGGCCAGCCGTATCCCATTTCGGCGGCGCACGGCGACGGCATCGTGGATCTCATCGAGCTGGCGCTCAAGGATCTGGCCGAGCCGCCCGTCGAAGAAGAACCGGTCGAAGAAGGCGAGCACGATCACCGCATCAAGCTGGCGATCGTGGGCCGTCCCAACGTCGGCAAGTCCACGCTCATCAATACGCTCATGGGCGAAGAGCGCGTGATCGCGTTCGACATGCCGGGCACGACGCGCGACGCCATCGAAATCGATTTCGACCGCGACGGGCGCCGCTACACGCTGATCGACACGGCTGGGCTGCGCAAGCGCGGCAAGGTGTTCGAGGCGGTCGAAAAGTTCTCCGTCATCAAGACCTTGCAGGCCATCGAGGCCAGCAACGTTGTGCTGCTCATGCTCGACGCGCAAACCGAAATCTCCGAGCAGGACGCGCACATCGCCGGGTTCGTGCTGGAAACCGGCCGCGCCGTGGTCGTGGCCGTCAACAAGTGGGACGGCCTGGACGGCGAAGAAAAGGAACGCATCGAGCGCGAGTTCAACCGCAAGCTGCGCTTCCTGTCGTTCGCGCGCGTGCACACGATCTCGGCGCTGCGCGGGCAGGGCATCAAGCCCCTGCTCAAGTCCATCAATGCCGCCCATGCCGCGGCCTTTGCCAAACTGTCCACGCCCAAGCTCACGCGCGAGCTGCAGGCGGCGGTCGAACAGCAGCCGCCTCCGCGCAAGGGCATCTTCCGTCCCAAGATGCGCTACGCGCACCAGGGCGGACAGAACCCGCCGCTGGTCGTCATTCACGGCAACGCGCTGGACGCCATTCCCGATTCGTACCGCCGTTACCTCGAAACGCGTTTCCGCAATGCATTCGACTTGGCCGGCACGCCGCTGCGTATCGAATTCAAGTCCTCGCACAACCCTTACGCGCAGGAAAGCTGATCCATGAGCCGCTTCTGGAGTCCCGTTGTCGGGACGCTCAGTCCCTATGTGCCGGGCGAGCAGCCCAAGCTTCAGAATCTGGTCAAGTTGAACACCAACGAGCACCCTTACGGGCCGTCGCCCAAGGTGCTCGATGCGATCCGCGCGGCTTGCGACGATACGCTCAAGCTCTATCCGGACCCCTCCTCGGACCGCCTGCGCGAGGCCATCGCCGCCGCGGTCGGCGCGCAACCGCAGCAGGTGTTCGTGGGCAACGGGTCGGACGAGGTCCTGGCGCATGCGTTTCTGGCCCTGCTCAAGCATGACCGTCCGCTGCGCTTTCCGGACATCACGTACAGCTTCTATCCCGTGTACTGCGGCCTGTACGGCATCGAATTCGAAACGATGCCGCTCACCGCGGACTTTTGCATCGACGTCGAAGACTACCTGCCCGCGCGCCACGGTCAGGCGGGCGCCATCATCTTCCCGAATCCCAATGCGCCCACCGGCCGGGCGCTCAGCGCCGCCGAGGTCGAACGCATCGTGGCGGGCAATCCGGACACGGTCGTTGTCGTGGACGAGGCGTATGTGGATTTCGGCGCCGAATCGGTGATCCCGCTGGTCTCGCGCTACGACAACCTGCTGGTGGTGCAGACCCTTTCAAAGTCGCGTTCGCTTGCGGGCCTGCGGGTGGGCTTTGCCGTGGGCAGTGCCGCGCTGATCGACGGGCTTGAGCGGGTAAAGAACAGTTTCAACTCCTACCCCATCGATCGTTTGGCATCCGCCGGCGCAGTAGCGGCGCTGGAAGATACGGAGTACTTTGAGCAGACTCGCAAAGCCGTGATCGATACGCGGTCCCGCATGACCGCAGGGTTGCAGGCGCTGGGCTTCGAGGTGCTTCCTTCAGCGGCGAACTTCGTGTTCGCGCGCCATCAGTCAAAGGACGCCGCGACGCTTGCCGCCGCCCTGCGCGAGCGCAGCATCATCGTGCGTCATTTCCGTCATGCGCGGATCGATCAATTCCTGCGCATCACGGTGGGTACCGAAGCCCAGTGCGATCTGCTTCTGCAAGCGCTCCAGAACATCCTGAAGGCATGATTTTCAGAGGCATTTCAGCTGGAAAACTCTGGTCTCATTTTTGCTTCCCGGCCAAGTAGCACGGGCCGGGAAAACCCTGTAGAGTACGTGTTTCGGCGTGCACCACCAGTACAAAAAGCGCGTCATTACTCAATAACAAACAAATGGAGCCTGGCCAATGAGCAATAAAGGGCAAACTCTGCAAGATCCGTTCCTCAACACGCTGCGCAAGGATCATGTGCCCGTGTCGATCTACCTCGTGAACGGCATCAAGCTTCAAGGGCAAATCGAATCCTTCGACCAATACGTGGTGCTGCTGCGCAATACGGTCACCCAAATGGTTTACAAGCACGCCATTTCCACCGTCGTTCCCGCGCGCGCCGTCAACTTTCAAGTGGAAGTCCCTGCTGAGTAATCTCGCTCCAGCTTTACCTTTTATTGCCCGCCAGACGGTTCTCGTCGGCGGGCATTTTCGCTTTGGCTCGAATATGGTGCATGTATGCGCGCTCTGATCATCAGCGTGGATCTCGGTGATCCGGACTTCACGGCACACGCCGAGGAATTTGCCATGCTGGCCAAGGGCGCGGGCGCCGAAATCGTCGGCACCCTGACGGCCCGCCGCGATCGTCCCGACGCCAAGTTCTTTATCGGCTCCGGCAAGGCCGACGAGGGCGTCGCGATGGCGCAGGCGCTGCTTGCCGACATCATCCTTTTCGATCAGCCGCTTTCGCCAGCCCAGCAGCGTAACCTCGAACGCGCCTTCAACCTGCGCGTCGTGGATCGCGTTGCGCTCATCCTGGACATCTTCGCGCTGCGCGCAAAGAGCCACGAAGGCAAGCTGCAGGTCGAACTGGCCCAGCTTCAGCATCTGGCCACGCGCCTGACGCGCATGTGGAGTCACCTGGAACGGCAGCGCGGCGGCATCGGGATGCGCGGGCCAGGTGAATCCCAGCTTGAAATGGACCGCCGCATGATCGGCGCCAAGGTCAAGACGCTGCGTGAACGGCTCGACAAGGTCGAACGCCAGCGCATCACCCAGCGGCGCGCCCGCGCGCGGGGCGGTGCGTTGTCGGTGTCGCTGGTGGGTTACACCAACGCCGGCAAGTCGACGCTGTTCAACGCGCTGACCCGCGCGGACGCCTACGCGGCCGACCAGTTGTTCGCCACGCTGGACACGACGACCCGCCGCATCTGGATCGAAGGCGCCGGATCAGTGGTGGTGTCGGACACCGTGGGCTTCATCCGCGACCTGCCGCATAACCTGATTGCCGCCTTCCGCGCCACGCTCGAAGAAACCGTGCACGCGGATCTGCTTCTGCATGTGGTGGACTCGGCCAGCCCGCAGCGGGATGAGCAGATTTTCGAAGTCAACAAGGTCCTCGCCGAAATAGGCGCTGCCGCGATTCCAACCATTCTGGTATACAACAAGATCGACCGGGCGGGCCTGGACCCGCGGGTGGAGCGCGATGCACATGGTACGATTGCGCGAGTATTTGTAAGCGCCACCGAGCGCGCCGGTTTGGATGCGTTGCGCGGGGCAATTGCGGAAACCGGACAGATTGTGGGAAACAATGCCGCGAATTATCAAACTCTTCAATCTGAATGACCCCGGCTGGGGTCGCGGAAACAACAATGGCTCCGAGCCGCCGCCCAAGCGGCCCCAAGGCAATGGAGACGGCCCTCCGGACCTGGACGAGGTCTGGCGCGATTTCAATAATCGCATCGGGAACCTGTTCGGGCGCAAGGGCGGGGGCGGCAACAACCGGCCCGGCAATCGTGGTGGCATGACGCCGCCATCCCCGCGGGGCACTCGCATCGGCCTGGGCGTCATTGCCCTGGTTGCGGCAGGCATCTGGCTGGCCAGCGGCTTCTACATCGTGCAAGAAGGCCAGGTCGCGGTCGTGACCCAGTTCGGCAAATACAAGAGCACGTCGCAAGCCGGTTTCCAGTGGCGCCTGCCTTATCCCATTCAAAGCCATGAAATCGTCAACGTGTCGCAACTGCGCACATTCGAAGTCGGTTTCCGTGGCGGCGCGCGCAACAAGGTCCTGCCCGAAGCGCTGATGCTCACGACGGACGAGAACATCGTCGATATGCAGTTCGTCGTCCAGTACCGCCTGCGTGCAGACGGCGCGCCCGACTATCTCTTCAAGACGCGCGACCCGGATGAATCCGTGCGCCAGGCGTCGGAAACCGCCATGCGCGAAGTCGTGGGCAAGCAGTCGATGGACTTCGTGCTGTACGAAGGCCGTACGACGGTGGCCTCGCAGGTCCAGGCGCTGATGCAGCAGATTCTCGACCGCTACAAGACGGGCGTGCAGGTCAGCACCGTCGCCATCCAGAACGTGCAGCCGCCCGAGCAGGTCCAGGCCGCGTTCGACGACGCCGTGAAGGCCGGTCAGGATCGCGAGCGCCAGATCAACGAAGGCCAGGCCTATGCCAACCAGGTCGTGCCGCTGGCCAGCGGTCAGGCTTCGCGCATGACGGAACAGGCCGAAGGCTACAAGGCCAAGGTCGTGGGCGACGCGCAAGGTAATACCTCGCGTTTTACCAGCATCCTGGGCGAATACGAAAAGTCTCCCCAAGTCATGCGCCAGCGCATGTACCTGGAAAGCATGCAGGACATCTTCACCCGCGCCAGCAAGGTCATGGTCGACACCAAGAGCAACAACAACATGTTGTATTTGCCCTTGGACAAGATCATGCATCTCGCCGCTCAGGACGCAGGCAAGTCGAATATCGGCAGCTCCAGCTCGCCGGTGGCCAACCCGCCTGTCCAGCAGCCTTCGCGCGGTTCGGCCGCGCCGGTGCCGCAGCCTTCCGGCAGCAGCAATAGCAACACGCTGCCTCGCGACCGTATGTCGCGCTAATCCGGAGGAGTCCTGAACATGAATCGTCTTATGCCCATCCTGGTCGGCCTGCTCATCGTGCTGGCCCTCCTTTCCTCCAGCGTTTTCGTGGTCCGCGAGCGCGACTATGCCCTGGTGTTCTCGCTGGGTGAGGTCCGCCGCGTCATCAGTGAACCTGGCCTGTACTTCAAGGTTCCGCCGCCTTTCCAGAATGTCGTCACGCTCGACAAGCGCATTCTGACCATCGAAACCAACGAAGCCGAGCGCATCCAGACTTCCGAAAAGAAGAACCTGCTGATCGACTCGTACGTCAAGTGGCGCATTGCGGATCCCCGTCTGTTCTACGTGACGTTCGGCGGCAACGAGCGTGCGGCGCAAGAGCGCCTGCAAGCTCAGATCCGCGACGCCCTGAACGCATCGGTCAACGTGCGTACGGTGCGCGACGTGGTCTCGACCGAACGCGACAAGATCATGACGGAAATCCTGGACAACGTCGCCAAGCGCGCCGAGCCGCTGGGCGTGCAGATCGTTGACGTGCGTCTGCGCCGCATCGAGTTCGCGCCGGAAATTTCCGAGTCGGTGTACCGCCGCATGGAAGCCGAGCGTACCCGCGTGGCGAACGAACTGCGCTCCATCGGCGCCGCCGAAGGCGAGAAGATCCGCGCCGAGGCCGACCGCCAGCGCGAGGTCATCGTGGCCCAGGCGTACGCCAAGGCCCAGGGCATCATGGGTGAGGGCGACGCCGCCGCCGCAGCCATCTACGCCCAGGCTTATGGCAAGAATCCGGACTTCTATACGTACTACAAGAGCCTGGAAGCCTATCGCGCCTCGTTCTCCAAGCCGGGCGACGTGTTGGTGGTGGACCCCAGCTCCAGCTTCTTCCAGTTCATGAAGGATCCGGCAGGCGCCGCCCTGGCGCCGGTCACCGTGCCGGCCAAGTAACCGGCAGCAGTCCGCACGAACGAAAAAGCCCCTCGGATAACCGAGGGGCTTTTCTGCTTCTGGCGGGATGCTCCCTTGCCGGTATCGGGGACGCCGCCGGGCTCTGGACATGCCCGTCCCCCAGGTGGCGCTTGCCGCTGAACCATGTACAATACCGCGTAAGCTAGAAAACATTCCGCAGCGGCTGAGCGGGCTTACGCCCCTCAGCCGCTTTTCGTTTGGGCGACGCCCACGCATCACTTGGCGTTATTCAGGTAAACACATTCATGGGTAACTGGCTGCTGCCCGAAAGCCTCGCCGACGTACTTCCGGCAGAGGCCCGGCGCATCGAGGAACTGCGCCGCGAACTTCTCGATCTTTACCGTACATACGGGTTCGAGCTGGTCGCGCCGCCCCTGGTCGAGTACATCGATTCATTGCTGTCGGGCACCGGCAGCGATCTGGATCTGCGCACCTGCAAGCTGATCGACCAGCTTTCGGGCCGCACGCTGGGCGTGCGCGCGGACATGACTCCCCAGGTCACGCGCATTGACGCGCACTTGCTCAACCGCGCCGGCGTCACCCGCCTGTGCTATTGCGGCAATGTGCTGCATGCCCGTCCCTCGGACTTGCTGTCGAGCCGCGAGTTGCTGCAGATCGGCGCCGAAATCTACGGCCATGCCGGATTCGAAGCCGATCTGGAAATCATCCAGCTGGTGCTGGAAACCGTTGCCATCGCCGGCGTTCGCAATCCGCGCCTGGATCTGAATCACCCCGGGGTGCTGCGCGCGATCCTGAAGTCGGATCCGGCGGCTGCCGAGCTGGCGCAGGACGCGATCCGGCTGATGCGCGACAAGGACGTGCCCGGACTGGGCGAGCTGGCGGCGCGCGCGCCCGGCATCCGTCCGGAAACGCTGAAGGCGCTGCAATTGCTGCCCACGCTGTACGGTGGTCAGGACGTGCTGAAGATCGCCCGCCGTGACCTGCCGGCGCTGCCGGGTATCGCCGAGGCGCTCGACGCCCTTCAGGCAGTGGTCGACGCCATGCCCAACGTGTCTTTCAGCGTCGATCTGGCCGACGTCGGTGGTTACGCTTACCACTCGGGCGTCAAGTTTGCGCTTTACGCTGAAGGCTGGCACGACGCGTTGGTCAGCGGTGGCCGCTACGATGACGTCAGCCACGCGTTTGGCCGGTCGCGTCCGGCAACGGGCTTCAGTCTTGATTTACGCAAGCTGGCGGCGGGTCTGCCGCCGGCGGAAAGGGCGCGAGCGGTTCGCGCGCCCTGGGGGCAGGCCCCCGCTCTGACCGAGGCGGTTCGCCGCTTGCGCCGGTCAGGGGAAATCGTCGTTCAGGTATTGCCCGGTCACGAGCAGGATCAGGACGAATTCGTTTGCGATCGCGAGCTGGCGCTGCAGGATGGCGTCTGGACGGTCAAAACGCTGTGACTAACTCCCTCTCGGAAACGAGGGGGCCGCGGGGAGATTTCCGGATTTCCCGAGAAACTCGAAATTGATTCGTATCATGAGCAAGAACGTAGTCGTAATCGGCACCCAATGGGGTGACGAGGGCAAGGGCAAGATCGTCGACTGGCTGGCGGAATCCGTCCAGGGCGTGGTCCGCTTCCAAGGCGGTCACAATGCCGGCCATACGCTGTGGATCAACGGCAAGAAGACGATTCTTCGCCTGATCCCGTCGGGCATCATGCACCCCGGTGTCACCTGCTTCATCGGCAATGGCGTCGTGCTGTCCCCGGAAGCCCTGCTCAAGGAAATCGAAGAGCTTGAGGCCGCCGGCCTGGACGTGCGTTCGCGCCTGCAGATCTCCGAGATCTGCCCGCTGATCCTGCCGTACCACGTCGCCATCGACAAGGCGCGCGAAGCGCGCAAGGGCGAGGGCAAGATCGGCACGACGGGCCGCGGCATCGGCCCGGCCTACGAAGACAAGGTCGCCCGCCGCGCCCTGCGCGTGCAAGACCTCTTCAATCCGGCGCTCTTTGACGAAAAGCTCGCCGAAGTGCTGGATTACCACAACTTCGTGCTGACCCAGTACCTGGGTGCCGAAGCGGTCTCGGCCAACGAAGTGCGCGATCAGGCCATGGCCTTGGCTCCGGCCATCGCCCCGATGGTCAAGGACGTCTCCAGCAACCTGTACGCCATGCAGCAGGAAGGCAAGCGCCTCCTGTTCGAAGGCGCGCAAGGCGCGCTGCTGGACGTCGATCACGGCACTTATCCCTTCGTCACCAGCAGCAACTGCGTTGCGGGCGCGGCCTCGGCAGGCGCCGGCGTCGGCCCCCAGCAACTGGATTACGTCCTGGGCATCACCAAGGCGTACACCACGCGCGTCGGCTCGGGCCCGTTCCCCACGGAACTGGTCGACGAGATCGGCACCCGCCTGGCCACCATCGGCAAGGAATTCGGTTCGGTCACGGGCCGTCCGCGCCGTTGCGGCTGGTTCGACGGCGCCGCGCTGAAGCGTTCGGTCCGCCTGAACGGCATTTCCGGCCTGTGCATCACCAAGCTGGACGTGCTGGACGGTCTGGAAACCATCCAGTTGGGCGTCGGCTACCGCGTCAACGGTGAATTCCGCGACGTGCTGCCCTACGGCGCGCATGCCGTTGCGCAAGCGCAACCGGTGCTCGAAGAGCTGCCCGGCTGGAGCGAATCCACCGTCGGCATCACCGAATACGCCAAGCTGCCCGCCGCCGCGCGCCGTTATCTGGAGCGTGTCGCCGAGGTCTGCGGCGTGCCGATCGACCTGGTGTCCACCGGTCCGGACCGCAACGAGACCATTGTTTTGCGTCATCCCCTGAAGGGCTGACATCGGGTTATTATTCCCAAGGCCGCCGCCGGTCATACCGGCGGCGGCCTTTTCGTATTTTTGTGCAGGAGATGCTTGCCTATGAGCACGCCGACCAGTGACGATAGCCACCTGTGGGTAACGTGGGACGATTACAACCGCTTGATCGAGCGCCTTACTTTGCAGGTGCACCAGTCGGGCTGGAAGTTTGACAAGATTCTTTGCCTGGCGCGCGGTGGTATGCGCGTGGGTGACGTCATGTCGCGTATTTTTGACGTGCCGCTGGGCATTCTTGCCACCAGCAGCTATCGCGAGGCGGCTGGCACCAAGCAAGGCGACATGGACATCGCCCAGTTCATCACCATCACCCGCGGCACGCTGTCCGGCCGGGTGTTGCTGGTGGACGACATGGTCGATACCGGCAAGACCTTCAACAAGGTCTTCGATCACCTGAAGAGCCAGTTCGCCGACATCACCGAATTGCGCAGCGCCGTGCTGTGGTGGAAGGGGCATTCCCTGGCAACGCCCGACTATTACGTCGAGAAGCTGCCCACGAATCCCTGGATTCACCAGCCTTTCGAAGACTACGACAGCTTGCGTCCCCATCAATTGGAAGCCTGGATCCGCAAGGGTTCCCAGAGCTGATAGCAGGCAGGAAAAGGGCGGGGCCCAGGGCGCGGACTGTCCCTGGCAGTAGTCAAACCGTCCTTGACCATGCTAGAATCGCTGGTTATCGCTAAACCGAACTTGGCTTGTTACTCTTTGGGTAGTCTTTGGGTAACGGAAACAGCCAGCTCAAACCCGGGTGAACGCATGCCCGGGTTGCGCTTTCAAGGTTCACAGTTCGCGGTACTTGCCTATTGGCGGTTTGCAGGTCTTATCGCCAGAGGCCGTCTTCGCGTACCTGGGTCCGCGCAGCGTTGCTGGAAAAGCAAGCCAGGTTTGTCATCAACTTTGTTACCCTACAAGCAGGCCAATTACTTTATGCCTATCGTTCGACTGAAGGAAAACGAACCGTTTGAAGCCGCTCTGCGCCGCTTCAAGCGCACCATCGAAAAGACCGGTTTGCTCACCGAACTGCGCTCGCGCGAGTTCTATGAGAAGCCCACCGCCGAGCGCAAGCGCAAGCATGCCGCCGCCGTGAAGCGCCACTACAAGCGCATCCGTAGCCAACAACTGCCCCCGCGCCTGTATTGATTTCTGATTCCCGAATCTATTGATTCCAGAATCATTCATCCAGGATTTGCTCGCCCGAGTCGACGTCGTCGACGTTGTCGGGCGATATGTGCAGTTGCGAAAGGGTGGGGCCAACTTGCTTGGCCTGTGCCCCTTTCATAACGAAAAAAGCCCCTCGTTCACTGTCAGCCCCACCAAGCAGTTCTATCACTGCTTCGGTTGTGGAGCGCATGGCAGCGCCATCACCTTCCTGATGGAACATACGGGCGCCAGTTTCCCCGACGCCGTGCGTACGCTCGCGGCGTCGGCGGGAATGACGGTCCCCGAAGAAAACCGCAGTCCCCGCCAGCAGCAGGAGTCCGCGCGCCGCAAGGCCGAGGAATCCCGGCACACCCAGGTGCTGGACGCTGCCCAAGCCCATTACCTGAAACTGCTGCGCGCTTCGCCCGCCGCCGTCCGCTATTTGAAGCAGCGCGGCCTGACTGGCGAGATCGCCGCGCATTTCGGCCTGGGCTGGTCAGGCACGGACCGGCACGGTCTGTCCCAGGTGTTTCCGAACTACGAGGACCCCACGTTGGTGGAGTCCGGCCTCGTCATCGAGTCCGAGGACGGGCGGCGCTACGATCGCTTTCGCGAACGGGTGATGTTTCCGATCCGCAATGCGCGGGGAAGCCTCATCGGGTTTGGCGGCCGGATCATCGGCAAAGGCGAACCCAAGTACCTGAACTCTCCTGAAACTCCCCTGTTTTCGAAGGGGCAGGAGCTCTACGGGTTGTGGGAAGCCCGCCAGGCCATCCGCCAGGAAGGCCAGGTGATTGTCGTCGAGGGCTACATGGACGTGGTCGGCTTGGCGCAGCAGGGCATCGCCAATGCCGTTGCCACGCTCGGCACCGCCACCACACCGGATCACGTCAAGAAGCTCTTGCGCGCCAGCGACAAGGTCATCTTCAGCTTCGATGGCGACAAGGCCGGCCGGCGCGCCGCCTGGCGCGCGCTGCAGGCCTGTCTGCCGGTGCTTCGGGATGACATCGCGATCCGGTTCCTCTTCCTGCCGGCGGAGCATGATCCCGATTCGTATGTGCGCGAATTGGGCGCCGAAGCGTTCCGCGCGTGTCTGGGCGACGCCGTGGCGCTGTCGCGCTTCCTGTTGGACGAATTGGCGTCGCGTCACAACATGACCGAGGCCGAAGGGCGCGCCAGTTGTCTGCACGAGGCCAAGCCGCTGCTGGCAACGATCCCCGAGTGCGCGTTGCGCGTGCAGATCGAACGGGAAATGGCCAAGCTGGTGCAATTGACGCCCGAGGAAATGGCGCAGGTTCTGGCGCAACAGCCTGCCAAGCCATTTGCGCCGGCCGCGCGGCCCGCGTCGGGCGGTGGCGAGTCCGGCATGGCCCCGGGCGGCGAGCCGAGCCACGACGGCGGCCCGCCGGACATGGGCTACGACTACGGCAATCACGACTTCCACGACATTCCCGCCGACGAGTCCGACGATTACGGCCAGTACGCCTCGCATGGCGAAGAGTCTGGTGGCGGATCTGCGGGCTGGCAGCCAGGCGCAAAGCCGGAATGGAAGGGCAAGAGCGATTGGAAAGGCAAGAGCGACTGGAAGGGCAAGGGTGATTGGAAGGGCGGCAAGGGCAACTGGAAAGGCCGGCGCGACAACGATGTTGGCGGCTTCGAGGGGCGCCGCACCATGCCGTCGCTGGCCAAGCGGCTCTTGAGCCTGCTGCTCGCGCATCCTGAACTGGTCGACTCCATGGGAGATCAGCAGCTTGAAGTCATCGACCACGGCCCCCATCTAGGATTGGTACGAGACCTGATCATGCTGGCGCAATCCAGCGGCGCGCGCCATGTCGGCGCCTTGCTGGAGGCCGCGGAGCCGGACTCGGACCTTGCAACCGTATTGAAGGGGCTGCGGGCGGACATCCTGGCGCAGGAAGACCTGCCCGACCCGCAGACGGAATGGGACGATGCGTTGCGGCGGATCGAGTTCGATTCGGCGAAAAATGAAATGGCCAAGCTGGCGGCTTCCGGACTGGCTTCGGAAGAGGCTCGCAAGCGGTATCTTGAGCTCTCCCGCCGCATGACCGTGCTGAAAGGTGCCGGGATACGCTAAATACGCTAAAATCAAAGGTTTTCCGCTCATGCGGGGGCTGTGAGGCCAGCGCAGAGCCGGTGCAGTTCGGCTAAGCGCGGATGCCGCCATTGCCAGCTGTGCCCGACTGTTGCATGATCGCTGGAAATTCAAGGTCGATTGGTGGCGGATTGTTCGCCATATCGATGCAGCAAGAGCAGGAACGTGACACGAAGTCCGGCAACTGGAATCTATTCCGGAAGCCGGAATCTAATGATTTATGTACCAATTTGACGAGAGCGGCCTGAAGCTCGGGCATCCCGGTTATTGAGCCCAGGCGGCATCGCTAACCACTAAAAAAGGTTAGAAACGGGACGCGTGCGTCAAAATTGTTACATCGTTAATTAATATAGCTGAGCGGTGGATCAAAAGCAGTTCAGCAGCGGTAACTCCGCGTGGCGTGAGTGGTTTGGGTGCTGTGTATACGTAGCTGCTTGGGGCAATGGCCCGATAAGCGAGCAAAGCCTATTTATAGGCAGGCAGCCCCCCCAACGTCCGGAACCCGCTGTTGAATGAGGTCATGCACGTCGGGCGTCAGAACGGTTAAGAACCGGAGACGTCGCCAGACGGGCTCGCAAGAGCCGGTGCTGCGAACAACGCAGCCGCGTGATCTTCGCCGATCCACCAGATTTACCCGTATTCCATGCCGCACCGGATCCGTATCCGGCGCGGCGTTATGCGGTGCAACAAGCCCGAACGGGTTGCGACGACCACGGAAGCGACTATGACCAAATCCACCGGCAAATCCTCCTCTGCAATTGATGCGGCCGAAACCAAGGCTGTGGCGGCCAAACGCGCCGTCAGCATGGCCGCGGAAAAAGCGCCCGCCAAGACGGCGGTGAAGGTCGCCAAGCCCGCCGCCAAGACGGCCGCCAAAAAGGCGGCCAAAACGGCTGTTGCCGCGGACAAGCCCGAAAAGGTAACGAAGGCCCGCGCCAAGAAAGCCGAAGACAAACTGGCCGACCTGGTCGGCAGCGCGCGTCCCGCGCCGAGCGGCCGCCGTCCGGGCCGCCCCGCCAAGAACGCCAACAACGACTCCGACGGTTTCGACGATCCGATGGACGGCGAAGGCGAAGTCCTGCCCGATCTGAAGCCGCCCAAGCGCGGCGGCAAGCGCGGCAAGGCCGATCCCAAGGACCTGATCGCCCGTGGCCCCGTCACGCCGGAAGAATACGAAGCGCGCCGCAATCGCCTGAAGCAGCTGATCAAGCTGGGCAAGGACCGCGGCTACCTGACGTACGGCGAGATCAACGACCATCTGCCCGACGACCTGGTCGATGCCGAAGCCATCGACGGCATCATCAGCACGTTCAGCGACATGGGTATCGCGGTCTATGACCAGGCCCCCGACGCCGAAACCCTGCTGATGAGCGAGAACGCGCCGGTTGCGTCCAACGACGACGACGTCGAAGACGAAGCCGAAGCTGCGCTCACCACCGTGGACTCCGATTTCGGCCGCACCACCGACCCGGTCCGCATGTACATGCGCGAAATGGGCTCGGTCGAGCTGCTGACCCGCGAAGGCGAAATCGAGATCGCCAAGCGTATCGAAGACGGCCTGAAGCACATGGTCATGGCCATCTCGGCGTGCCCGACCACCATCAACGAAATCCTGGCCCACATCACGCGCGTGCGTGAGGGACAGGCGCAGATCGACGAAGTCGTCGACGGCCTGGTCGATCCGGAAGACGGCGAGGAATACGCCGGCGCCGGCGTCACCGCAGATGAAGACGAAAGCGACGACGGCCCCGCCGGCGGCATGTCCAGCAAGCAGCTGGAAGACCTGCGCGTCAAGGCGCTGGCCAAGTTCGACGAAGTGGGCAAGCAATTCGACAAGATGCGCCTGTCGTACGAGAAGGACGGCTACAAGTCGGACATCTACGTGCGCGCCCAGGAATCGATCCAGAACGAACTGATGGGCATCCGCTTCACCGCCAAGATGGTGGAAAAGCTGGCCGACACGCTGCGCAACCAGGTTGAAGAAGTGCGTCAGCTCGAGCGCGCTGTCCTGCACACGTGTGTGGACCGTGCCGGCATGCCGCGCCTGCACTTCATCAAGGTGTTCCCCGGCAACGAAACCAACCTGCAGTGGGTCGTCGACGAAGTGGCCGCCGGCCATCCGTACGCCGAAACGCTGGAGCGCCAGATTCCCGCCGTGCAGGAACTGCAGCAAAAGCTGATCGACCTGCAAACGCGCGTCGTGCTGCCGCTGAAGGACTTGAAGGACGTCAACAAGCGCATGGCCACCGGCGAAGCCAAGGCTCGCAAGGCCAAGCGCGAAATGACCGAGGCCAACCTGCGTCTGGTGATCTCGATCGCCAAGAAGTACACGAACCGTGGCCTGCAGTTCCTCGACCTCATCCAGGAAGGCAACATCGGCCTGATGAAGGCCGTGGACAAGTTCGAATACCGTCGCGGCTACAAGTTCTCGACCTACGCAACGTGGTGGATCCGTCAGGCCATCACGCGTTCCATCGCCGACCAGGCGCGCACCATCCGTATTCCGGTTCACATGATCGAAACGATCAACAAGATGAACCGCATCAGCCGCCAGATCCTGCAGGAAACCGGCGCTGAGCCGGATCCCGCGACCCTGGCGCAAAAGATGGACATGCCCGAGGACAAGATCCGCAAGATCCTGAAGATCGCCAAGGAACCGATCTCCATGGAAACGCCCATTGGTGACGACGACGATTCGCACCTGGGCGATTTCATCGAAGACACGTCCACGCTGGCGCCTTCGGATGCGGCGCTGCATGGTTCGATGCGCGATGTCGTCAAGGAAGTGCTAGACTCTCTCACCCCGCGTGAAGCCAAGGTCCTGCGCATGCGTTTCGGCATCGAAATGAGCACCGACCAGACCCTGGAAGAAGTGGGCAAGCAATTCGACGTCACGCGCGAGCGCATCCGCCAAATAGAGGCCAAAGCGCTGCGCAAGCTGCGTCACCCCAGCCGGGCCGACAAGCTGAAGAGCTTCCTGGAAGGGCAGTAAATTTCCTGGGCCTCTAGCTCATGCCTGGTTAGAGCAGCGGACTCATAATCCGTTGGTGCCGAGTTCGACTCTCGGGGGGCCTACCAAGAATTGACGCGGGTTTGCATGAAGTTCATGCAGCCCGCGTTTTCTTTTGTGTGTGGGATTTTTTGCCAATCTGGCTGAGCGCTGTTTTGATGGCATCCGTGGCCAGGTGCGCGTAGCGCTTGGTGCTGGCTGCTGACTTGTGCCCCAGCACGGCGCCCACGGTGTATAGGTCCACCTTGGCGTTGATTATCTCGCTCGCTGCGCTGTGTTGCAGGTCGTGAAAGCGCAGGTGGCCCCAGTATGCTGGAGTTGGTGAGCCATGTGTCCCGCAGCCGGACGCTTGAGCCGCGCGAGCGAGACGCTACGAGAAAGGCCGCGCAGGGGGAAGTGGGACTAATCTCCCTGGCTCTTGCGCCTTGGACAAGTAGGAGCCAAGGCGCACTGGCGTGCCGATCCTTCGGCTTTGCCTGAGCACATTGAAGTCTCTTTTTGAAACAACTGCAAAAAATGGTAAAAACTAAGGTTGTTATATAAGCCGCAGGAAGTTGCACACCATGAAGCAGTTGAAATTGAAGTCGGATCTCACCGTCGGAGACATCATCGGCCACGGGATTATCTGGATCCTCCTGAGTATCGTCACGTTCGGCCTAGCGCTTTTCGTGTTCCCGTATTACATGCAGCGTTTCATCATCAGCCGCACTTCGGTGCTCGATGATTCTGGACGCCGTGTTGGCCGCCTGCAATGCACCATCGATCTGGCCAGCATTATCGGAAATATCGTCATCTGGGCGATTATCTCTATCGTCACTTTCGGCATCGGGTATCTGATCTTTCTGTACAAGATCAACGCGCATTGCATGAATCACACTAAGGTGATTGACGTCACACTTTGACGCCGACGCTATGCCGCAGACGGCCGCCTCCGGGCGGTTTTTTTGTTTCCGGAGAGCAGGTACCAGGAGAAAACTGTCCGCCGGGCTGCGTGGGCAGCGGCTGGCAGCGTCACGCTCCCGCCCTCGCTCTGTGGGAACCGCTGCTTGATGCCAAAAGGACAAGGGGCCGGACAAAATGTGCGGTGTTTTGGCGGCGGAAATATTGGCAAAGCGGACGCAATCCGACGTAATCGGCGCGCATGACGCGAAGCGACCTGACACTCAGGTACCGCAGCCGCCAGCAATGGCGGCTGTTTTCATTTCCGGCGCACGGTTGGGCGTGAGGCTGCGCGAGCCGTGCAGCGGTGCCATTCCTGATTGGTAACCTCGCGTAACACTTCCTCGTCCAAAAGGACTATTCCTCAATAATCCTCGAAACCGCTCGTGGCTGTGGGCGATGAGGGGAGGGCCCATCCGCCCCGTCTGATGTTTGGCATGTGCTGATACCGAAGCTCGATCGGAGGAAGTTTCATGAAAAACAACGCTCTGCCCGCCGGCGTACTGTCTCGTTCGTCGCTGCTCCCCCTCCTGGCATTTCCTTGGGTATCGGTCGCTCAGATCACAATCGAGAGTGGGCAGACGGTAACCGTTCCGGGAACTCAGGCTTCTCCCTGGAACATGAACGGCCCCCTCTTGGTTGGAAATACGGGAGCCGGCACGCTGAACGTGTTGAGTGGCGGTCTGGTGATTAGCCCGGATGCTTACCTGGGAGGTGTTTTCGGCGGCGCCGGGGTGGTATCGGTGACCGGACCAAACGCGCGATGGGAGGTGTCCGCCAACAGCCTGAGCACGCTGAATGTCGGCTGGAGCGCGGCAGGGACACTGACGGTTGCCAGCGGTGGCGTGGTCCAGAGTCAGCGCGCCGTTCTCGGGGAATTCGACGACGGCGTAGGCGTTGTGAACATCACCGGCGCCGGATCGCAATGGATCAACAACCAGTTGCTCTACGTCGGGATGTCGGGCGAGGGACGTTTGAACATCTTGGACGGGGGCTACGTTTCTACGGGTTCGGGATCTGTCGGCGTCGTTGGCGGCAAGGGAGACGTCACAGTCCGCGGGGCCAATTCCCGGTGGCTTTCGGGATCGCCCATTCAGATTGGCTCGTTCGGCACTGGCAGCTTGACGATCTCGGAAGGCGGGCAGGTGATTGCCCCGGGCGCGGTGATGGGGACGACAGCTTCCGGGATCGGCAAGCTTGTCATCGGCAGCGATGTGGGCACTGCACCGGTCGCGCCTGGCACGCTGGAAACCACGCGCGTTGCATTTGGCCCGGGCGACAGCCGGGTGATTTTCAATCACACGTCTTCCAGTTATGTGTTCGACGCGACGATCAACAACGGCGCCAACAATGCCGCGGGTTCCAATACGGGATTGGTCGGCGGCGGGCGGTTGGAGGCGATGGCGGGCCGCACCATCCTGAATGCGGACCACGGGGACTTCTCGGGCGCCGCGCAAATAGGCGGCGCGGGCATTCTGCAGGTCAATCGCGACCTGTCGGGCGCGGCGATGCAGATTCTCTCGGGCGGTACGTTGGAAGGGCGCGGACGGGTGGGCAGTGTCGTCAATGCAGGCACCGTAGCGCCCGGGGCCTCGTTGGGCACGCTGACCATCAGCGGGAACTACGCGGGCAGCAGCGGTTCGCTGTTGCAGCTGGAGACGGTGCTTGGCAATGACGCGTCGCCTACCGACAAACTGGTTGTGACGGGCAATGTCGCGGGCAGTACTGCCGTCAAGGTCACCAATCTGAATGGCAGCGGGGCGCAGACGGTAAATGGCATTCGCGTCATTGAGGTCGGCGGCGCGTCGCCTGCGGGCGCGTTCAACCTTCGGGGCGATTATCGGGCCGAAAACGGTCAGCAAGCCGTGATTGCCGGCGCGTATGCGTACACGCTGCAACACGGCGGCAGCAATACGCCCGCGGACGGTCACTGGTATCTCGTATCCGAATTCAAGGAACCGGAGACGGCTCCCGAACCGGAGCCGGGACCGGGACCTGATCCAGAGCCCGAACCCGAACCCGGGCCTGGCGCACCGGTGGAAGAAATACCCGGAAGTCCCGAAGCGGGGCCACGCTACCAGCCTGGCATACCGCTTTACGAGCAGTATCCCCAGGTGCTCGCTTCCCTCAACGCGTTGCCGACGTTGCAGCAACGCGTCGGAAACCGGTTCTGGCGGACTGACGGTCAGCCCGAGGCCGGGGAAAAATTCGGGGGGTGGGCCCGCATCCAAGGCGCCACCAGTTCGATGCGCCCGGCTCAGTCTGCGACAAAGTCGAGCCGGGATATCGATCTGTGGAAGCTGCAAACCGGTATTGACGTCGTGGCAAACCGCCAGCCTGATGGATCGATGCTGGTGGCTGGCGTCAACCTTTCTCATGGGAACGCGTCGGCCGATATCGCGTCTCCGTATGGCCGGGGCAAGATCGACACGACAGGCACGGGCGTGGGCGCCAGCCTGACGTGGTACGGCGCTAGCGGGTTCTACGTGGACGGACAGTTGCAGGCCATGTGGTTCGACAGCGACATCTCGTCGCGCACGATCGGGCGCGATGAGGTGAAGGGAAACAATGGAAACGGCGTCGCCATCTCGGTGGAGACAGGTTATCGCCATGACATCGGCAAGGGCTTTTCGCTGACGCCGCAGGCGCAGTTGATTCGCTCTCGCGTCGACTTCGACAGCTTCACGGACCCGTTCGGCGCCAAGGTGCGGCTTGACGATGGCGACAGTCTGATCGGACGTCTGGGCGTGTCGCTCGATTACGAACCTGAACGCTCCGTTGCGCAAGGGGCGGCCGAGCAAACGCATGTGTACGCCATCGCCAATCTGTACAACGAGTTCATGAATGGCACGAACGTCAACGTGGCGGGCGTGTCTTTTCGAAGCCGGGACGAGCGGCTGTGGGCCGAACTTGGCGTTGGCGGGACCTACCTGTGGAACAAAGGGCGCTACGGCGTTTATGGAAACCTGAGCGTGGCTGGCGCGACCAACAACATGAGCGACAACCACTCCGTGGGCGGCATGATCGGCTTTCGCGTGCAGTGGTAGGGGCCAGCTGAGGTCGCAACGTCGTGTTGAAACCGTGACCGACAGGGGCACGTGCCCCCGCGAATGGGAACGCACCCGCGAGCAGGAAAGCGTCTCCAAATGGAAGAGCGCCCCAGCTCAAGATGAGTCTGAGGCGCTCCTGCCCGGCTTCGCACGCGATGGGTGTCAGACAGCCCGGCAACTCAAATCTACTGCTCGGATTTCACCCCGGCAATAGGGGAAACCCTTGCCAAAAAAAGGGTGGGAACGTCATTGGCGCAGGACCTTTGAGGCATGCACATGCGTCAAGGGGGCGTGCGCGGATTTGTCCGTCTCGGCATCCACGAATTGTCCGCCCGCCGCCCGCTGGCGACACTGGCCTCCACGTTCAATGCACGGGAGAGCAGATATGTGGGGGCATCGAAAGCGCCAACTGGGACAAGGCATGACGGAGTACATCGTTGTCGTGGCGCTGGTCGCCGTGGCGGCGATCGCGGTTTATCAGTACTTCGGACAGGTCGTGCGGTCGCAGACGGCCGCCATGGCGCGAGAGCTTGCCGGCGAAGACGGCAGCACGCAATCCAAAGCGGCGCAGCAGGCGGCCCAGAAAGCGGCGGCCCAGACCAAGGCGCGGTCGCTCAAGTCATTTACCGGCAACGCCGAGATCGCGAATTGAACGCGCCGCCATCCATGTTCGACGATCAACAACGGGGCCAGGCTCTGGTCCTGGGTTTGATGGTCGCGGCCGTCGGCGCGGCGTCGCTCGTCGTCCTGTACAACGTTGGCCAGACCGTCGAGGCGCGCAGCCGCCTGACCCACGCCGCGGACGCGGCGGCCTACAGCGGTGCGCTCATGCAGGCGCGCGCGCTCAATGCCATCGCCTACGTGAATCGCAGCCAGATCGCGCATCAGGTTGCGATGGCGCATCTGGTGACGCTAGGAGCGTCGGCGCAATACCTCGATGCGTTGCAATCGCAGCGTTGGCGCGGCAATCCGCCAGCCAGCCTGATCGCGATGCTTTTCGGGCCGGCTGCCGGCGCGGCCTACCAAGGGGCGCAGGCCCCTCCGGACGCCGAAAGCCGTCTGGCGCGCGCGTTCGCGCAGCATGATCGCGTCGTGCATCAGGTGCTGGAAGCCGCGGCGCGAGCGATTGCCGGCGATTTCATCATGTCTCGGGATCGTGTCATGCGCGAGGTGCTGGCTGCCAACTATCCTGCGTTTGGCAAGACTGGCCGGGACAACGCATCCGGGGCCTCGCCGCTGGATCTGCGTGTGTTGACGGACGGGTGGCCCGGTTTCACTGAGCGCCAAGCCGCCACACGCAAGGCCGGCCTGCGGCCGGCTATTGAAAGCGCAGCGGCTCGCTATGGTTTCCTGGACCGCCGCAACACGACGCTACGCAACCCCTGGGTGGTCAGCACCCGGTGTCCGTGGCTTCGGCACGAACTCCGGCGGCGCGGCTCGACCTGGCTTGGGCCGGATGGCCATTGGGGCGCGTTGGACACGCAGTCCAACCATGCGCTGCGCTCGAACCGCTGGATTGGCTGCTACTTCCGCGAATACGCGATGGGGTGGGGCACCGTCCAGGGCAATAAAAGCCGTGCGCCCGACGACGTGGAATTCGTCGAAGATCCGCCCGCAGACTTTTCGCAGGAAGACTTCTGGCGATGGGTGGAACACGCCACGTCCTGGAACATCTTTGACGGAGCCAACAACCCCATGGCGAACTCATACGCAATGGCTGGGGTGCGCCGATGGCCCGGCGGCGGCTTGCCGGCCTACCGGGAAGTCGCGCCCAAGCGTCTTGCCGATCCCTTGCGATTTGCCGTGGCGGTCGGCCTGCAATCGTCCGTCGTCAAAACCACGGACGCCGGCAGCGCTGTGTCGGCGCCAATCGGTCAGTTCCGATATGCCGCACTGGGCCGAATTGGCGCCATCACGGTCAGCACGGCTGCCGAGACCTACTTTTCCCGGCCGGAGCGCCGCGCCGACGGGCGCCTGGAGCTCGCCACGCTTTTCCGGCCCTATTGGCAGGCCCGCCTCTCCGCAGTCACGCCGCAAGAGGAAGCATTGGCCAGGAGGCTGCCGTGATGCAACGCGGATCAAAGGAACAAGGACAGGCGGTGGTCGAGGCGCTATTGATATTGCCGCTCTTGACCGTGTTGCTCTGGGCGGTCTCGGATATCGGCGCGATGCAGTTTTCGGCGCAGCGCACGACGCAGGTTGGTCGTCAGGCCGCCATGGCGGCGGCGTTGGGGCAGCCCGTCGCAACGCTTCGCGCGCCGGCGCGGATGGACGTGGAAGGCCGCGCCCAACGCTGGCTTGGATCTTCTGTCGCGGGGGGCGGCGCGTTGCAGGATGAATGGTTTGGCGCGGCAATGCGTCTGCTGTCCGTGCAAGTGCGTTCGCTGCCGCCGCCGGGCAATGTCATGTTTGGACTGCCGGTCTCGCGTCACCTCAGCGTGGCAGACGGCGCGGGTTATGCGCATGGCGACGCGGATGCGCAACGCCGTATTGGGGCATCGCCAACAGGCTGGTTGCAAGCGAGCCGCACCTCACAGGCTGAGGCGGTAAGGATGCAGCGTCCCGTCAGCCATGCAGAGGCGCCGTGGGGGCGGCCGGCGCTGTCGCGGGATTGGCTTTCCGCGTGGGGGGATGTGCTGCCTGGTGATCGGCTTGGCAGGCTTGCGGAGGGCGGAAAATGAATCTTGTCCGAAAAGTGTGCGAAGGGCAGGGCATGCGAATCCGTCCTGCCTTGCTTGCCGTTGGCATCGGGCTGTGCGGTGCGCTGATGCTGTTGCCCGAACGCGCGGGCGCATCAGGCGGCGTGTCCAGCCTGGAGCGCCTGCGGCTCCCCGAAGGCACCTTGCGAGAACGCATGGCGGATCGGTTGTGGCTGCACGGCATGCCCGCGCAAGTGTGGGTGTTCGATGCGCCCCAGAGCCCATCGGCCCTGGCCAGAACGCTGGCCACGCAGCAACCTGCGTTGGCGGATCTGCACGTGCTGCCCGGGCAACTCATTCTGTCCGGCCGCGTCGGCGATGAGCGTTGGGTGGCCCAATTGGAAAACGCGGGCGCGGATCGTACCGTCGGCAGCCTCTCGGCAATTTCTGTGCGTGCGGCTCCCTCCGCGCATCTGCCGGGGTGGCTGCCCAAGGGCGCGCGCGTCAGGACTGACGTTGCCGTGATGGAATCCGGTGTCAAGGTTTCCGACCGGATCTGGCAGTACGCATTGCCGCCTCAAAAGCTGGCTGAACTGCTTGATGCCGCGTTGCGGCGGACGGGATGGATGCCGCAGGGCGACCCGGATCGTGAGGGGGCCGCGATGGCGGCGTCAGCGGTCACCGCGGGGCGAGGCGCGTCATCCGCAGGCGCTGGCCAATGGTGGGCGCGTGAACGGGAGCGGATGAAGCTTTGGCTGGTGCCTGTGGAAGGCGGCAGCGGGCTGCGAGCCCTGGGGTGGGCGCCATGAAGTCCTGGATCAATCGCGGCGCCGAGCGGTTGCGCCGTACCGGCGTGTATGGATTGGCGGTGCTGGCGGGCCTGGTCGCCGCATGGGCCGTGCGCGAGCACGTCCAGCAGCGCGTGCAGGCGCTGGAAGCCGAGGCGCAGACGCCGCTGGTCAGCCGTCTTGTGGCGGCCTATGACCTGCCGGCCGGCACATTGCTCGAAGAGGTGCATCTGGCCGTGCGCAAGATCCCTCAGCCCTGGGCGCCCGGCGCCAGCGTTGACCCGATGGAACTGGGCAGCGTGCTGGGCGCAACGCTACTTGCCGATCTGGCGCATGGGGACCCCTTGCTGAGAAGCTTCATGACTTACGACCCGCCGCAGCCTTCGCTGGCCGCGCGGCTTGAAGCGGGGCAGCGCGCGTTCACGGTGAACGCGACGGACCTTGGCGGGCTTGCAGACATGCTCAAAGGCGGCGATGCCATCGATATCTACGTGACGTTCAATCATCGCCAACGCGAACTCACCGTCCCGGTGCTGCAGAGCATGCGAGTCCTGACCGCCATGAGCGACGACGGCGCGGGCAACATCACGCTGGCCGCGACGCCTGACCAAGCCATGCGGTTCATTGCCGCGCGGCAGGCTGGGGTGCTGACCGCAATGCTGCGTCATCGCGACGACGCCGCGTCTGTGAACCCCGCAGCACAAAGCGATCTGGCTTCCCTCATGGGGCTGGACGCCGAACCCAAGCCCGTGCCCGGTGTCGCCATCGTTTACGGTGATCGCCTGGACGCACAGGCAGGCTTTGACGCGGAGCGGCCATGATCCGAATTAAAAGCTTGCTCGCCATCGTGCTGTGCCTGTGCAGCATGCCAGCATGGTCCAACACCCAGACGCTGGAACTGCAGGTCGGCGAAACGCGCGTGTTGCCGCACCCCGGCGTGCGGCGAGTCGCCATCGGCAATAGTCAGGTGGCCAGCGCCGTGGCGGCGGAAGGGCGCGAGGTCGTAGTGTTTGCGCGAGCCGAAGGCGTGTCGTCCGTGCATGTGTGGGCTGGACGCGATCGCGTGGCAGCCTACGAATTGCGTGTGGTCCCTGCCGGCACGCCACAACTGCGCGAGGAGGTCCAGAGTCTGCTCTCCCGGATCCCGGGGGCGCGCAGCTCGAACGTGGGCGGCCGCATCGTCATCGAAGGCGATGACCTGTCCGACGATGATCGCGCGCGTATTGCGGCGCTGGTGGACCGGTATCCGGACGTCGTGGATTTCACCGGTCAAGTCGGATGGGACCGCATGGTGCTGCTCGACGTGCAGGTGGTCGAGATTCCCACATCGCGGCTGCAAGAGTTCGGCGTGCGCTGGGATGGCATGACGCAGGGTGGCCTCAATGCGGGCCTCGCTTGGGATGGGGGATCGCGCAGCCGCATGACACGCCCTGGCGAGCAGATCATCGAGACCGCCGCGCCGGTCGCGTCGGCCGCGGGCTACTTCGGCGTCAATGCGCTGCTTTCGGCGCGTATTGCCGCGCTGGCGCAAACGGGTGAAGCCGTAATGCTTGCGCAACCGCAGCTGCTGGCGCGCAGCGGCGCCAGTGCGACGTTTCTCGCGGGCGGGGAAGTGCCCTATGCCTCCACGGATGCACGGGGCAATCCCACCACGCTGTTCAAGCCCTATGGCGTGTCGCTGAACATCACGCCGCGGATCGATCGCAATGGCGTCATCCGGTCCTTGATCGAGGTGGAGGCCAGTTCGGTCGACACGTCGCTAAGCCTTCCCGGCGGTCCGGCGCTGCGCACGCGCCGCGCGTCCACCGAGTTCAACGTGCGTTCGGGCAACACGCTCGTCATCGGCGGGTTTCTTTCGCGTGAGCAGGGCACCGACGTCAGCGGTCTGCCGGGGCTGCGCAACATTCCGATCCTGGGCGCGTTGTTTTCCTCAACCCGCTATCAACGCCGCGAGACCGAACTGGCGATCTTCGTGACGCCCAAGATCGTGTCGCAAGCAGAGCCCGCCATGGCCGATCGCATACGCCGCGGACGCGAGACGCTGCAGGCGGCGTTTCCCGATCCTCCCAGCCTCGGGACGGCGGTTCCTTCGGACGCGATCGGTTGGGATCCCTACTCGGGCGCGGGTTCGCAGTGGGGACTGACGTCTGCCGAGGCCGATTCACCTTTTCCGGAGGGGCGCGATGCTCAACGTTGAACTGACCATTGAACTCACCTTCGAGGACGCCGCGCAGCAGCAGCTCACGCTGCGCGCGCCGGTGCTGATCGGAAGGGGCGTTCAGTGCGGATTGCGGATTCCCACCTGGAGAGTCGGGCGTCAGCACGCCCGGCTGCTTTGCGAAGCGGATCAAATCGTCCTGGAAGACCTGGGCACGCTGGCAGGCACGATGGTAAATGGGGTGCGGATAGTGCGGCATGCGCCGGTACAGCCTCAAGACGAGATCCTGATCGGGCCTTGCAGGCTGCGCGTGTCGATGCCGAAGGCCGAGGCCGCCTCGCCTCTTGAGGGTGCGGATGCGGTGTCATCCGACCCGGTTCAACCGGAAATCCGGTCGATGGGCGATGACCGGAGCATTGCGCCGCCAGTTGTTCCGCCCTGTGCCCCGCATCGGCTGCACGACCGTCGACGTCTTCACGCGGCCCTGCTGGGCGCGCTTGACCTGAGACGGCGCGACGTGGCGGGGATGAGCGACGGGATGCTTCGTGCCGAAGCCGAGCGCCTTCTGGTCCAGATCGTTGCCACGGACGCCGAACTTCCGCCCCATGCGGACAAGGCGGCGCTGTGCCGCGAGGTGCTTGACGAAGCGGTTGGGCTCGGGCCGTTGGAACCCTTGCTTGCGGCCCCCGACATCACGGAAATCATGGTCAACCGCTACGACGAAATCTATGTCGAGCGTGCGGGGCGCCTGTGGCGGGAGCAGGCCGCATTCACCAGCGAACAGTCGGTGCGCTGGGTGATCGAACGCATTGTCACGCCCTTGGGGCGCCGCATCGACGAAAGCTCGCCGATGGTGGATGCGCGGCTGCCCGATGGCTCGCGGGTCCACGCCATCATTCCGCCGGTGGCGATGAAGGGCGCCAGCCTGACCATACGCAAGTTTCCGCAGCGTCGCCCGCAGATGCCCGATCTGATTGCGCTGGGCGCGCTGAGCGACGCGATGTCGCAGTTTCTGGCCCTGTGCGTACGGATGCGCAAGAATCTGGTCGTTTCCGGGGGGACGGGGGCGGGCAAGACGACGCTGCTGAACATCCTGTCGAACGAGATTCCGGACGGCGAGCGCGTGGTCACGATCGAAGACGCTGCGGAATTGCGGCTCAACCATGCGCATCTCGTTGCGCTGGAGGCCCGGCCAGCCAACCAGGAAGGCAGAGGCCGAATCGACATCCGCGAACTGGTGCGCAACGCGCTGCGCATGCGGCCTGACCGCATCGTCGTGGGCGAATGCCGCGGCGCCGAGGCGTTCGACATGCTGACGGCCATGAACACGGGGCACGAAGGTTCCCTGACGACGCTGCATGCCAATTCTCCGCGCGATGCGTTGGCGCGGCTGGAGTCCATGATTCTCATGGCAGGGCTTGACCTGCCGCTGTCCGCGGTCCGCGAGCACATTGCCGCCAGCGTGGACGTGGTCGTGCAGCAGGCACGACTGGCGGATGGCCGCCGCGTGGTCACGTCGATCGTCGAAGTGGCGGGCATGGAAAGCGGCCGCATCCAATTGCAGGACTTGTTTGGGTTTGACCGCAGTCACGGATTTCGGGGATGCGGCGCGCTGCCCGGCTTTGCGCGCGATTGGGCCGATAAGGGCGTGAGTCTGGACGCCACCTGGTTTTCGGACTTGGCGGGCCAGGCGCCGGGCGTTGCGACCTTTGCGCAGGGCTTGCCATGATCTGGCTTGCGGCGGCGGCCGCGATGCTGTGCGCGGGGTTGCTGGCGTGGCGCGCACAGAACTGGTTTGCGCCCGCGCTTCGGCGATACCGCGAGGTCTACACGCAGGATGCGGGCGTGCGGTTGAGCGAGGTGTTCCTCTTCATCGACCCGCGCCAACTGTGGGCGGGCGCCATCATCTGCGGGGTGGCCGCCGCGGCGGCCGCGTTCTCGGCCACCGGAAGCGCGTTGCTCGCGGCCATGTTCGCGCTGGCGGCCTCGCGCCTGCCGCGGTCGGTCGTTGACGGACTGCGGCGGCGGCGCGCGCAGCGCTTTGAAACGCAATTACCGATGGCGCTGTTGATGCTGGCTTCTGCGTTGCGGGCGGGTGTGGCCATGACGACAGGCCTGCGCCATGTGGTGCAACAGAGCAGCGCGCCGCTGGCGCAGGAGTTCGGCCTGATGCTGCGCGAACAGCGTCTTGGCGTGCCGTGGGAGGTTGCGCTTGGCAACCTGCAGGCCAGGATGCCGGCCGATTCGACCTCGCTGGTGGTGGCTGCCATGCGCATCGCGGCAACAACCGGCGGCAACCTGGCCGAGGCCCTTGAAAGCATCGCGCAGACACTGCGGGCTCGCCTGCAGTTGCAGGCGAAGCTGCTTGCGCTGACCTCGCAGGGGCGGCTGCAAGCCTGGATCGTGGGCGCGCTGCCCTTGCTGCTGCTGGCGGTGCTGGACCGGCTCGAGCCCGACATCATGAGTCTGTTGTGGCGTACGCCGATGGGATGGGGTGTTCTCGCCATCGTGGCGGTGCTGGAGACGGCGGGCGTGCTGCTGATCCGGCGGATCATGCGGATCGATATCTGAAAGGGGGCGGGATGTGGCTTTATGTGGGCATGGCGGCGACGGCGGCGGGAGCGGCCTGGCTTGCGTGGGTGCTGTTGTGTCCGTTGCTGCGGCAGGAACAGAACGCCGAGCGTGCGATGCCGTGGTGGTGGCGCGCCGCATGGCCGTGGATCGTGGCGGTGGCGCCGTTGGCGGGTCCCCTTTGCGCCTGGCGCTGGCGGCTGCGGTTGAACCGGGCAATAGAGCGGGCGGCCTTGCCGCCAGGAGTCGGGTATGCGCACATCGCGGCGTTGTGCGGTAGCGCGGCCGCCGCTGCCGGTGGCGTGGCCGGCGCCGTGGCGGTGGCGCTTGCTCCACCCGGCTCCGCGTCGTGGGTGCTCTGGACGGCTGCGGCGGCGCTGGCCGCCGGGGTGGCGCCGGCGGCGTGGTTGAAAGGCCTGGGCACGCAGCGGCGCCGCGCCATCGAACGGGACTTGCCCTTCGTGTTCGACATGATGACGTTGTGCGTCGAGGCCGGACTGAGCGTGCAGGGCGCGTTGCAGTTGGCGGCGCAGAGCGGGCCGCCTGGCGTGCTGCGCGACGCGCTGGCCGATGCGCTGGCCGAGATGCGCGCCGGCGTTTCCCGAACCGCCGCGATCAAGACATTGGCCGAGCGTAGCAACAGTCCGCTGGCGCGTAATTGGGCAGCGGCCCTGGCGCAGGCAGAGGCGCTGGGGGCGAGCCTGGGGCCGGTCTTGCGCGCGCAGGCGGCGCAGTGCCGCAGCGACCGCCACACGCGGGCCGAGCAACTGGCGATGCAGGCGCCGGTGAAGATGCTGCTGCCGTTGATCGGTTGCATCTTCCCTTGCACTTTCATCGTGCTGGCGTTTCCGATCGCGATGCAGTTGCTGCAGAGCGTGCAATGAGCCGCGCCGCGCTATTGCGCCAAGGGCGCCTGCGGCTGTTGATGGTAAAGCGGTGGTGGGGTCGGATGCGCGGGTTGCTGGGGCGGAACCCGCCGGGGCCGCGCACAGGAGTGATGCTGATTCCCTGTGCCGCGGTGCATACCTTCGGCATGCGTTATGCCATCGACGTGGCGTTCATCGGCCGGGAAGGCCGGGTAGTGCGGTTGTGCCCGGCGCTTGCGCCGTGGCGGGTGGCGCTATGCCTGCGCGCCGTCGCCGTTGTCGAGATGCGCGCTGGAACTATTGATGCCGAACACGGAGGTGTAGGCCGGATAGAAGCTGCAGTACAGGATGCCGCCCGCCGCAATGTTGAACGGAATCTGCAGCGTGCCGGCCATCTGCGGCGACAGGCCGATGGCAACCAGCAGCCCGGCGCACAGGTCGATGAACAAAAAGACCATGATCCAGCAGACGCCGTAAACCAGGAACGGCAGCTTGTTGCGCCAGCAGGCGATGCCGGAGTAGAACAGGGCCTGGGTCAGGCGCAGGCCGTGCCAGGCAACCAGCACGGGTGCATGCCAGAACAGCGCCGCGATCACCACGTAGCAGATCGCAAACAGCATCAGCGGCAGCGCCATGGCTGACAGGATCGGTTCCATGCTTTTTTCGACCGAGGCAATGCGCATGCCCTCCATCATGGCGTCGGAGAAAGGCAGGAAGATGACCAAGCCCATCACCAGGCAAAGGCCGGCATACAGCACGCCCATCAGGAAGAGTTTGCGGAACACGCCCGGCTGCTTCAGCGGCTTGCCCCACATGGAGGGCAGCATGATGCGATCGGCCTCGACATGCTTGCACGCGGACAATGTCATCAGCGTGATGATGGGCATCAGGGCCACGACGAGCATCGGGCCGACCGGAGGCGTGGCCGACGCAAAGACGACGAGCAGGCTGATGGCCATGGCCCAGGTGAACATGGCCAGGGGCTGCTTGCGGAACAGGCGGAATCCGTCGCGGACCCAAAGCCAGCCGGACGTCGCGGGTAGAAATGCTGCTTGCATGGCTCTCTGAAGGGGGAGATCTTTCAAAAAGGGGGCGCTATTCCCATTATGGGGGGCGTAGCGATTACGGCAAGACGGGCAGTTCCGAGCGGTGGCGCGCTTGCAACACTCTTTCGAAGTGGCGCGGGTCGTGCGGCTTGAGCGTCTGCGCGGGGCGGGGCAGGAAGAAGTCATACAGCCGGGACAGCCAGAAGCGCAAGGCTGCCGCCCTGAGCATCTGGGGCCAGACTTCGCGCTCGGCGTCGGTAAAGGGGCGAACCGAGGCGTAGGCGGCCAGCCAGGCCTGCACCAGCTCCGGGATGAATTCACCGGAGTCGCGGTCGATGCACCAGTCGTTGACGCTGACTGCCACGTCGAACAGCCAGGTGTCGCAGCCCGCGAAGTAGAAGTCGATGATGCCGCCCATGAGCGGATTCTCGAACGTGCCGGCGAACAGCACGTTGTCCCGGAACAGGTCGCAGTGGGCCGGTCCGGTTTGCAGGGCCTGCCAGGCGGGCGTCTTGACCGCGGCCTGCTGCGCGGCCAGTTCCGAGGTCAGCAGCTCGGCCTGGGCCGGGCTGAGAAAGGGCATGACCTTGGGCGCCGTTTCCAGCCACCAGGAAAGCCCGCGCAGGTTGGGCTGGTGGATCGGGAAGTCCTGCGCCGCCACGTGGGCGCGGGCTAGCGTAGCGCCAGCGAGCGCGCAGTGGGCAGGCCCCGGGGCGGGCTCGTAGCCGCCTGGCAGGCGCGACACGATGGCGCAAGGCTTGCCGTGCAGGGTGGTCAGGCGGGTGCCGTCGCGCAGGGTCTGCGGCTGCGGCACCGGGATGCCGCGTTCCGCCAAGTGATACATCAATTCGATGTAGAAGGGCAGTTGAGCGTGCGTCAGCACCTCGAACAGCGTCAGCACATATTCGCCACGCGTCGTGTGCAGGAAATAATTGGTGTTCTCGATACCCGCCGTAATGCCTCGAAGCGAGACAAACTCGCCCAGATCGAAATGCGCCAGCAGGGCGCGCGCGTCGTCATCGGATACGGGGGTGAATACGGCCATGGATCTTCGTTATGAGGGTTGAACGGACGCGCGCACGGGCGTGCAGGGTTGCGGCGCCGCAATTTTAGACCACATGGCGGGCGGGCTTCGGCAGCGGTTCGGCCACGGATGCCCAGGCCCGGCGGGCACAATGTCGCCAAGCACCGTAAAATACCGCATCCCCTTGTTTTGTAGAGTGATTCTTGGACTCCCCCGACTGGCGGCTCTGTGTCGCCCCGATGATCGACGTCACCGACCGCCATTGCCGGTACTTTCACCGGCTGCTGGCGCCCCGTGCACGCCTGTACACCGAAATGATCACCACCGGTGCGCTGCTGCATGGCAATGTGGCCCGCCACCTGGACTTTGACGAAGCCGAGCATCCTGTGGCCTTGCAGCTTGGCGGCAGCGAGCCCGATGCGTTGGCGCATGCGGCCAAGCTTGGCAAGCAGTGGGGGTATGACGAAATCAACCTGAATTGCGGCTGCCCGTCCGAGCGGGTGCAGAAGGGTGCGTTTGGCGCCTGCCTGATGGCCGAGCCGGCGCTGGTGGCCGACTGCATGAAGGCCATGCAGGACGCCGTGGATATTCCAGTCACGGTCAAGCACCGCCTTGGGCTGGACTACGACGAATCCTACGAGTTCGTGCGCGACTTTGTCGGCAAGGTCTACGATACGGGTTGCCGCGTGTTCATTGCGCATGCGCGCAACGCGGTGCTCAAGGGCTTGTCGCCCAAGGACAATCGCGAGATTCCGCCGCTGCGCTACGACGTGGTCGCGCAATTGAAGCGTGATTTTCCGGATTGCACGTTCGTGCTCAATGGCGGACTGGCCGATGCCGGACAGTCGGTGCAGGCGGCCGAAACCTTTGACGGCGTGATGCTGGGCCGCGCCGCCTGGCATACGCCGCGCGTGTTGTCCGAGGTTTCCATGCAGCTGTGGCCGTCGGTACGGTTGCCCAGCGATGCGCAGGTGGTGGACGCCATGACGGAATACGCCGCGCGGCAGGTGGCCAAGGGCGTGCCGCTGCGGGTGATGACGCGTCCGATGCTGGGGCTGGTGAATGGGCAGTCGGGCGCAAGGCGCTGGCGGCGGATGCTGTCGGATCCGGCCCTGCTGGCCGCGAATAATCCGGAACTGATTTATGACGCGTGGCGCAGCCAGCGTCATGCACCGGGCGCGCGCGACGCCACGCGCGAGGCCGCGCCCGCCGGGATGTAGATCCACAGCCGGCGCCGCAAGGGCGCCGGATGGTTCAGGACTGGGCCGGTTCCGCGCTTTCAGCGGGCCAATCGCGGATGTAGGCCTTCAGCATGTTGTTTTCGAATTGCTGGGCCGCCACGATGGCCTGCGCCATGTCGTAGAACGAAATGACGCCCATCAGGGTGGGGCCGTCCATGACGGGGATATAGCGGGCGTGTTTTTCCAGCATCAGGCGCTGGACTTCGTCGGCGCTGGTGTTGGGCGAAACGCTGACCGGCGCGTCGTCCATGATGGATCTGATGGTGGTATCGCCGGCGCCGCCATGCGCGTGCATGTGGCGAATGATCTCGCGGAACGTGAGCATGCCGGTCAACGTGCCGAATTCCATGATGACCAGGGAGCCGATATCCTGCTCGCTCATGGTTTGCACGGCCTGGGCCACGGGCATGTCCGGCGACGCCGTGTAGAGCGTATCGCCCTTGACGCGCAAAATCTCACTGACCTTCAACATCGGTATCTCCTGGGGGCGGACTGCGCCCTATGCTTTGCTATTTCTTGTTCGCTTCCAGTTGCAGCACTGGTGCGACGCCATTTCCGGTATTTTGCGCTTCTCCGCAGAGTTCTTCCAGCGTTGGCGTGGTTTGCGGCGAATTTACGGACGATGCGATGCGCAGGATGTCGGGGTCGTTGCGCACGCGCGGCTGGCTGCGGTCCAGCAGGAAGCGATCCACGACCGGCGCCAGCGAGGTCTCGCGCGCATCGCACGTCAGGATCCAGTTGTCTTCCGGGCTGCGGGTGGCCAATCCCATCGCGCTCAGCGTTTCCAGGACTTCGTTGAGCTCGTCCTGGTGAAGCCGCAATTCCGAGGCCAGCAGGCTGGCGGATACGCCGCCCGGGGTGGAAAGCTGCGCGCGGCGCAGCGCGCGCAAGGCGTCCAACGCGTCTACGAACGAAGCGCCCGGGTAGCGGTTGATGTGCCAGCGGCCAAGGCGGATGAGCGGCGCGCTTGAGGCGAGCGTTGCGCCCAGCAAGACGGCCAGCCAGGACAGGTAAATCCAGAGCAGGAAGATCGGTAGCGTGGCGAAGGCGCCGTAGATGACCGTGTAGGTGGGAAACCGCGTCAGGTAGAAGGCGAACGCGGACTTCATGATTTCCAGCACGATGGCCGTGACGCAGCCGCCAATCAGCGCGTCGCGCCACAGCACCTCGCGGTTGGGCACCACGACAAAGAGCGCCGCAAAGCCCAGGCCGGTCAGCACCAGCGGGATGGACGAGACGGCGATGCTGATGACTTCGGGCACGTCCTTGATCAGGCCGAGCGATTCGCGCGCGACGAAGGAGGTGGCCCACAGGCTGGCGCCGGCCAGGACGGGCCCCAGCGTGATGATGGCCCAGTACACCAGCGCCCGCTGCGGCAGGGGGCGCTGGCGCGAGACGCGCCAGATGTCGTTGAACGCCTGATCAATCGTCATGATGAGCAGCAGCGACGTGACCAGCAGGAATGCCCCGCCAATGGCGGTCAGGCGCGAGGCCTGGTGGGCGAACTGGTTCAGGTAGTCCATGATGTTGTCCGAGACGGACGGCGGCATCAGGCTGGTGGTGAGGAAGTCCTCGAGGGCGACCCGGAATTCCTGGAAGACAGGAAACGCCGTGAATAGCGACAGCACCACCGCAAGCATGGGAACGATTGCCAGGACGGTCGTGAAAGTGAGGCTGGAGGCGACCTGAAGCAGCTTCTCTTCGTTGGCGCGTTGGACGACGAAACGAAATACGCGTCCGGTCCTCGCGACCCGGGAAATGCGCGAGGATGGTTTTTCTTTGACCGCCGGCGTAGCGGCGGAGGGCTCGGCGGGGCGATTCATCAGGCGATAATAGCAGCATGAATCCCGAACTCAACCCCCGCCTGCGCCTCGTGGCCTCGGTTTCATTGTTTGCCCTGATCGTGCTGTGCGTCGCCTGGGAAACCGTGGTGGCGCCGGTGCGGCCGGGCGGTTCCTGGATGCTGCTCAAAGCCTTGCCGCTGGCGTTTCCGCTGCGCGGCATCGTGCGCGGCAATCTCTACACCTACCAGTGGGCGGCCATGCTGTCGCTGCTGTATCTGATGGAAGGCGTGGTGCGCGCCATGTCGGATCCGGCGCCGCTGTCCGTCCTGATGGCGTGGGGCGAAATCATCCTGTCCACCACGTTTTTCCTCAGCGCCATTTTCTATGTGCGGCCCGCCAAGCGCGCCGCCCGGAGGCAACGCGCATGACCGCCCTGTCCCTGTCCGAACTGCAAGCCGTCAACTCGTTTGCGGCCCTGCCCGAGACCTTCTACACCCGGCTGGCGCCGCGGGGGCTGAACAATCCCCGCCTGCTGCATGCCAATTCGCAGGCCGCCGCCCTGATCGGCCTGGATCCGTCGGTGCTGACCACCCCCGAATTCCTGCAGGTTTTTTCCGGCGCCCAGCCATTGCCGGGCGGCGATACGCTGGCTGCCGTCTATAGCGGCCACCAGTTCGGGGTGTGGGCGGGGCAATTGGGCGACGGACGGGCTCATCTGCTGGGTGAAATCCTGGGGCCCGCGGGCGCCTGGGAACTGCAGCTCAAGGGCTCCGGCATGACGCCGTATTCCCGGATGGGCGACGGCCGCGCCGTGCTGCGATCGTCGGTGCGCGAGTACCTGGCCAGCGAGGCCATGTTCGGGCTGGGCGTGCCGACCACGCGCGCCCTGGCATTGGTCGTGTCCGATGATCCGGTCATGCGCGAGACCGTCGAGACGGCAGCCATCGTGACCCGGATGTCGCCCAGTTTTGTCCGGTTCGGCTCGTTCGAGCACTGGTCGTCGCGGCGTCAGCCCGACCTGCTCAAGACGTTGGCCGATTATGTGATTGACCGCTACTACCCCGAGTGCCGCGACGTGCAAGCGGGCGAGCCCGCATCCGAGACGGCGCCATACGTAAATCTGCTGCGGGAAGTCACCCGGCGCACGGCATTGCTGATGGCGGACTGGCAGGCAGTCGGGTTTTGCCACGGCGTCATGAATACCGACAATATGTCCATCCTGGGACTGACGCTGGATTACGGTCCGTTTGGCTTCATGGACGGTTTCCGGCTGGGGCATATCTGCAACCACTCGGATGCCGAAGGACGTTATTCCTGGAACCGGCAACCTTCCGTGGCGCTTTGGAATCTTTATCGGCTGGGCGGCAGCCTGCATATGCTGGTGCAGGACGCCGATGTCTTGCGCGCCGTGCTGGATGAATACGAAGCCATTTTCACGCGCGCCTTCCACGACAAAATGGGCGCCAAGATGGGATTGGCGGCTTGGCAGCCCGACGACGAGGCGCTGCTGGATGATCTGCTCAAACTGATGGACGCAAATCAGGCGGATTTCACGCTGACGTGGCGGCGCCTGGCCGATGCGATCCAAGGCCAGCGCAGCGGTTTTGAGGATTTGTTTATCGATCGGCCCGCTGCCGGCGCCTGGCTCGACCGGTTGCTGTCTCGTCATGGCCGGCAGGGCAGGTCCACCGCGGACACGGCGGCCGACATGAATGGCCTCAATCCGCTTTATGTACTGCGCAATCATTTGGCCGAACAAGCAATTCGCGCGGCCAAGGCCGGCGATGCCAGCGAAATCGATACCCTCATCAAACTGCTGCGCAATCCCTATGTGGCGCAGGACGGCTATGAACGCTACGCTGGTTTGCCGCCAGATTGGGCGGGTGGAATCGAAGTGAGCTGTTCGTCCTGAAGGCGATTTTGCGATATTGTCGGTGGCATTAATCTGGCTGGAAGCCCGGGATTAAGAAAAAGGCTGGGCAAAAAGGTCAAATATCGCCGTTTTTTTCACTGCAAACATTCGTTTCTATTGTAAAAGTCGTAAGATTGCCGGCTCGGGGGCATTTTTTCTTGCGTGGGCGCTCCAGGGTTTTTGTAGACAATTTCAAGGTAAAGCACTCTGAATATGCCTGGTGCAGATGGTTTGCTATGTATTGGTCTGCTTGAGGACGACGCCGATTTCCGCGAGGAACTGGCGTTGGGCCTGGGCGGCTATGGCTTTCGCGTGGCGTTTGCTTGCGACAATGCGGTCGCGTTCTACCGCCGGCTGCAAGAGCAGCCCTGCGACATCGTCATCCTGGACGCCCATCTTCCCGGCGAAGACGGTTTTTCCGTCGCGACCCGTCTGCGCGCCCTGAGCCCCGTGGGCATCGTCATGCTGACGGGCCGCAGCGCCCTTGAGGATCGCGTCCGCGGCCTGGAAGGCGGCGCCGACGTCTACATGACCAAGCCGGTGGACCTCTTGGAACTGAGCTCCGTCATTCGCAGCCTGGCGCGCCGCATGCGTCTGGCCAAGGCGCCGCGTCCGGCCGATGCCGAAACGCGCGCGTCGGCGGACACGAACTGGTCGCTGCAGGACGGCGGATGGA
Source organism: Achromobacter mucicolens (assembly GCF_902859725.1). Classification (GTDB taxonomy): domain Bacteria; phylum Pseudomonadota; class Gammaproteobacteria; order Burkholderiales; family Burkholderiaceae_B; genus Achromobacter; species Achromobacter mucicolens. Next base: position 62,643 of record NZ_CADIJP010000024.1, read on the forward strand.
TTCTGGTGGCGCCGGACGGCGCCTCGCTGCACCTGAGCGCGCAGGAACGGACGTTCCTGGTGGCGTTGATGGACGCCGCGGGCAGCGCCGTCAGCCGTCAGGCGTTGGCCGAACTCTTCCTGCCGGACAGCCCGGGCGGGTTTGAGTTGCGGCGTATCGACGTGCTGGTGAGCCGTCTGCGCGCCAAGGCGCAAAGCGCGGGCCTGAAGCTGCCGGTGTTGTCGGTGCGCGGCCAGGGCTACGTGTTCGCGGCCTGATCCAGGCCGCCGTCCGGGCGGCGTCTAGGCCGTCGGGCCGCTTGAGGGCAGGGTGATGACAAAGCGCGTGCCCACGCCCACCTTGCTCTGCATCGTCAGCGAACCGCCCTGGCTCTGGCAGATGCGCCGGGCCAGATACAGCCCGATCCCCATGCCTTGAGTTTCGCGATGCGCGGACCGCCGAAAGCGCGGCTCGAAGATACGGGCCTGTTCTTCTTCTCCGATGCCGGGACCACGGTCCACGACGGCCGCCCAGGTCATGGGTGTTTCGCCGATGCGCGTGTGCCCCGTTTCGATCCGCACGGGCTCGTTTGCCGGCGAATACTTGATGGCGTTGTGGATCAGGTTGCGTATGACCACGCTGGTGAGCGGGCGATCGCAAAAGACCGGTTGCGGCGCTTGCGCTTCAAGCACCAGCGCATGCGCGGTATCCGGCTGCATGGCGTTCACCACGTCGCGCACCAGATCAGCCATGTCGGTCTGTTCGCCGCGCGGACTCCACGCGTGTTCCTCGAGCCGGTCCTGGTTCAATAACTGGTCCATCAGTTCGGTCATCCTTCCGACCGACCGGTGAATGCGCGCCAGCCGCGTGTCCACGGTTTCGCCGCTGTCCGACAGAATCATGTCCAGGGATTGCGCGGCGGCGCTGATGGTGGCGAGCGGCGCGCGCAGCTCGTGCGAGATCAGTGCGTTCATCTGCCGCTGCGTGTCCAGCGCACCGGCCAGTTCGGCCAGCCGCAGTTCGCCTTGCGCCACATGTTCGGCGTTCGAGCTGGCGCCTGTCTTGCGAGCTGACGCGGCGGTATTGGAGGCGTCCAGGGCAACCCAGAGCAGCGCGCCCGACACCAGCATCAGCCTCAGCACTTCCATGCCGGCGTCCGCGGCGTCCGCGCCGCCGGCGTGCCAGGCGTCGTGTCCCAGAGCCCAGGCCGATACGGCATAGGCAAGCGCCAGCGTCAGGCAGGCCGGGCGGCCGGCGCGCTGCCGGATCGCGCTGGCCAGAAACCAAATCGCCAACGGCACGCTGAGCGCGGCGCACACGCCAGCGATGGAGGCGGGCAGCACGCCGGATTCGGTTTCGTACACAAAGATCAGCGCCAGGGCGGCCACGCCGGACAACAAGATGCTGATCCACCGGCATGCGGCGCCCAAACTGGCCGCAAGGCGTGATCCCTGCAACAGCGGCGCGGTCAGGGCAAGCAAGGCGGCGTAGGACGCGGCCTGCAGCGCGCCGGGCGGCATCAGCTCGGGCAGGGAGCGGAACAGTCCTTCGATCAGCGCGAAGATCATGCCCGCCGCGAACAATGCGTTCCGGGTGCGCGCCCAGGCCACGCCGCACGTCATCGCGCAGGCGATCGCGACGCCCGCAGTCAGGCCAGCGTGCAGGCCGTCGTACCCGGCATTCGGTACGTGGGCAAGCGCATGGGCAGGCCAGAAAAGGGCGCATAGCAGCAGGCCGAATCCCGGCCAGACGGATGTCCGGAACGCGCCGGGACGGCTGGGGCGCAGGTGGCGAAAATGCCCGCGGGTGCGAAGAAACAATCCTTCCGTCAACTAGGAACCCATTGATGATCGTGCGCGAGGTCTTGCGCGTGGGCGGAGTTTACGACAGCGCCGCTTATCGCGCGGACGCCGATTTCCTCCAAGATGCGCTGCGTGGCGGCGTCCGGCACGTCGGCGGCATGGACCGACATGCCGAGCGTCATCGCGGTGGCGACGACGGTGGCGGCCAGATGCTGGCTGCCGGGACTATGGAGCAGGCCGCTGATGAAACTGCCGCTCAGCGTCACGTACGAAACCGGGAATTCGTGCAGGTGCTCCATGGCGCCGAACTGCTGCGACAGCCGCGATACGCCGACCCGTCCGCCGGCGCCGGTGACGATGTCGCAGAGCTGGCGCACGTCGGCGCCTTGTTCGACGAGGCCCGCGGCTTCGACTTCCAGGATCAGCCGGTTCGACAGCGTGGGCCGGTCTGCCAGCATGCGTTCCAGGCGTCCGAAAAACGATCCTTGAGCAAGCGTGGCAAGCGATACCGGCACGGTCAACGCGCCTTCATGCGTGAACAGCCAGTCCAGGCCCAGGCGAATCGCCTGGATATCGCATTCGGCGGACAGCCCCAGGCGCACGGCGGGCGGCATGAAGATCGAGGCAGGTACGGGATCGGTGCCGGACAGGTCATGCAGCGTCAGGCTGGCCTCGTGCTGGAGCAGCGCGCCAGACAGGTCGTGCAAGGGGTGGGCCGAGAGCGAGAACCGGTGCTGCTCCAGGGCCGTGATCAGCGCGTCGTGCCAGCTGTATTCGCCGATGCGGGTGCTGTCGGCGGCCTGGCTCGCCGGCGTGATCTGGTCGTCATCGGCGCTTTCGGCGCACATCAGCGCGTGGTCCAGTCGGGCCAGGATGTCGCTCATGTTGTCGCCCGGCGCGAATGCGGCCATGGCCAACGCCCAGCGGCACCAGCCGAACTTGTCCATCGGCACGCGCAGCGACCGCAGTTCGCGGCGCACGCGCTCGGCCAGCAAGCTGGCTTGCGGCGCGGAGGTGCGCGGCAGCAGCAGGGCGAAATCCGATCCGCTGATTCGCGCAATCAGCGTGCCGGGGCCGCCGAATTCCTGCACCAGCTTGCGCAGGCGCTCCGACGAGGAGCGCAGCCACTGGTCGGTGAAGGCGCGTGACAGGTGACGGTTGATCTGCGCCAGATCGCGTTGGCGGAACATGAGCAGGTGGCCGCTCGCCTCCTCGGATTTGTCGGCCAGCGCCAGCCGGAACTGGTCGACGAAATGCTTGCGGTTGGACAGGCGGGAGATGGGATCCCGGTAGATTTCGCTTTGCAGCGATTCGATGCGGGCATTCTGTTCCTCGACCGTGGCGGCAACGCGGCGTTGCGCATCGACAAGCGCCTGTTCCACGCCCGGCACTTCGCATGAACCGGTCAGCTGCGCATCCGCGCCCGGCGCCAGGGCGCGCACCCGCTCGCAGATGTCGCGGGACGTGCGGGCTTCGATCCACCGGACAAGGTTCGTCGCGAAGAGCGCCCAGAATGCGGCCGCCGCCAGCACCAGGCCCAGCACCCGGACGCCGCCTTGCCACAGGGTGTCGCGTGCCATCCGCGCATCGGCCTGCACCGTCAGGACGCCCTTGGCCTGACCGCCCGGAATGACGAAGGGCCGCGACACCGCGGGCGCCTCCATGTTCAGCCACGCGGCGCGCCAGTCGGACTCTTGGCCGGTGCCGGCCGCGGGTCCGGTGCGGCGCTCCACGCGGATCGCGTTCCCTTCGTTCGTGATATTGACCAGCGAATACAGGCCTTGTCCAAACAGCTGATCGGCAAGCTCGACCTGCTCTCGATGGCTGCCCGTGCTGTGCGACAGCGCCCAGGCGAGCGCATTGGCGCCCGATTCGCTTTGCTGGGCCAGCTGGGTATTCAGATAGCGATGCGCCGCCAGCATCCCCAGGGCTTGCGCGCCGAGCAGGATGAAGCCGATCAGAAGGGCAGAGCAGAAAAGCAGCCGGCGTAATGTGGACATGTACTTGCGAGTCCCTGTCTGGGTATACGCGGCAGCGGACTCGGGCAGGAGTCCACTGCGGCTTCAACGGGCATCAGGCGGCAAGGGCGCCTTGCGCGGGATAAAAAACCTGGATATCAAACGTGACACACGTTACGAAACGACCGTCAAGGACGCGGATGCGGGAAACAGAGGTTGTCACAGAACGCACAGAATATTACGAAATCCTCGGTCATATCAGACAAGGTGTGTAATTATTTCGCTCGTGAGAATGGTCCGGTTGAGAACTATTGAGACACTGCGTATTAATTTTTCGGGTTGCGGTGTCGTAGATGGACCGAGGCGTGGCGAAAGGACCGGCCAGCGATCGCCTTCCAGGGGCCCCGCCATGACCGAAGCGAGCAACAAGGATCCAAGGAAAGTCAGGATAAAAGGGGCGCGTTGCCTCCGAAATGTGGCGTTTTTTTGCGAAAACAATGCATAATTTAAAATATGTTACAGCCCCCGGGCCCGTGGTCGGGCCGCAACGCCGGGGGCGTATGGATAGGGGGCTCCGTGCGTGAGAGTTACCTGCTCGCACTGTGCCTGACGCTCGCGGGCGCACTTGCAGCGATCAGTCTGCTGTTCTTCCGCCGGGAGCGCGCGCTGCGCCGTCGCCTGACGCGGGATGAACTGACCGGCCTCCTTAGCCAGCAGGAGCTGCATCGTCGCGTGCGTGCCTGGCTGGGCCAGCCGCAGGGCACGACCCGGCGCGGCGCCTTTTTTCTCGTCAGCTTCGAACACTATGCCCAGATCAGCGCCATGCTGCGGGCGGGTGAAGATCAGGCGCTGCTGGTTCAGGTGGCCGATCGCATCAGCCTGGTCGCCCGCGCGCTCGGGGGCATGGCCGCGCGCACCGGTACCGACTCGTTCACCGTCTGCGTGCCCGGCGTTGACGAGGAGGGCGCTGCCCAGGTGTGCGCCAAGCTGCTGGCCGATCTGAGCGTGCCTTATGAGCTGGGCGCCCGTCCCCTTATTGCTGTCTTTCGCATCGGCGCCGCCCTGTACCCGGCTCACGGCCGCAGCGTCGAGGAACTGCAGCGCTGCGTGCAGGTTGCGATGGTGCCGCTCAAGGATCAGGGCGGCCAGGGCTGGAATCTCTTTGACTTCCGGTTGCTGGCACGCCAGCGGGACCAGCAGGGCCTGGAAAACGACCTTCGGCTGGCCCTGACAACGCCGGCCATGGAGCAGTTCGAGCTCTACTATCAGCCGGTCTGCGACAGTGCGAGCGGCGTGGTGCAGGGATGCGAGGCGCTGCTGCGCTGGCATCACCCGGTGCTGGGCAGCGTGTCGCCCGCCGTGACGATCGAGCTGGCCGAACGCAGCGGCCTCATCGTGCCGCTGGGCGCCTGGATCCTGGAGCGAGCCTGCACGCAAGCGGCGCTATGGCCGGCTGCGTGGCGCGTGCACGTGAACCTGTCGGTCAAGCAGATGAACGAGGACGGGCTGGTTCAACTGGTGTCGGACGTGCTGGCCGCCACCCGCCTGTCGCCGTGCAAGCTGGTGCTGGAGATCACCGAATCCATCTTCATCCTTCACTACGAGCGGCACGTGAAGATCCTGAACACGCTGCGCGAAATGGGTATCGGGGTGGCGCTGGACGACTTCGGCTGCGGCTATTCCAGCCTGAACCATCTACGCCATCTGCCCATCGATTGGGTCAAGATCGACCGCAGCTTTATCTCCGCGCTGGAATCGGACGCCGGCAGCCGCGAGGTGGTTTCCGCACTGTTCGGCTTGTGCCAGGCGATGCACCTGCCGGTCGTGGCCGAAGGTGTCGAGACGGAAGGCCAGCGCGAAATCCTCAAGTCGCTGGGATGCCGGGTGATGCAGGGTTTTCTGCTGGGACGGCCTGCGCCGGCCGCCGAAATCCAGGCTTTGGCTGCGGCGGTGTCATAATCGGGGTTGCTTGCAAACCCGACCTGTTGACTCCTTATGCCCGGCAATACCCTAGGTACTCTCTTTACCGTCACGAATTTCGGCGAATCCCACGGGCCGGCCATCGGTTGCGTCGTGGACGGCTGTCCCCCGGGGCTGGCCCTCACCGCGGCCGACATCCAGTTCGAATTGGACCGCCGCCGTCCGGGCACCTCGCGCCACGTGACGCAGCGCCAGGAAGCCGATCAGGTCGAGATCCTGTCCGGCGTTTACGAAGGGGTCACCACGGGCACGCCCATCGGCCTGCTGATCCGCAATACCGACGCGCGCAGCAAGGATTACTCCAATATCGAGGACACCTTCCGGCCCGGCCACGCCGACTTCGCTTACTGGAACAAGTTCGGAGTGCGCGACCCGCGCGGCGGCGGACGATCGTCGGCCCGCCTGACCGCGCCCACCGTGGCGGCCGGCGCCATTGCCAAGAAGTGGCTGTCCGAGCAGTACGGCGTCAAGGTGCGCGGCTACATGAGCCAGCTCGGCCCGGTCGCCATCCCGTTCGTTTCCTGGGACGAAGTACCCAACAATCCCTTTTATGCGCCCAACGCCGAGGTCGTGCCCGAACTGGAAGCCTACATGGACCAGTTGCGCCGGGACGGCGATTCCATCGGCGCGCGCATCGAGGTCGTTGCCGAGAACCTGCCGGCCGGCTGGGGCGAACCCATCTACGACCGCCTCGATGCCGACATCGCCCACGTCATGATGGGCCTGAACGCGGTCAAGGGCGTCTCGATCGGCGCGGGCTTTGACTGCATCACGCAGCGCGGCTCGGAACACGGCGACGAAATCACGCCAGATGGCTTTCTGAGCAACCACGCCGGCGGCGTGCTGGGCGGCATCTCCACCGGGCAGCCCATCACCGTGTCGCTCGCAATCAAGCCCACTTCCAGCATTCGCGTCGAGCGCCGCTCGGTCAACCGCGCCAACGAGCCGGTGATGGTGCAGACGCTGGGCCGTCACGACCCCTGCGTCGGCATCCGCGCCACGCCGATCGCCGAGGCGATGCTGGCGCTGGTGCTGATCGACCACGCGCTGCGCCATCGCGGGCAGTGCGGCGTTGCCCCGGTCTGATACGTTTTTCAGTTGTTGAAAATGGCTTGGAGGCCGACATGAAACAGAAGCGTCATTTTCTGCGCAATGCCGGAGTCGTGTTGTCGCTGGCCGTGCTGGCGGGCTGCACCGGCATGAACACCACGCAGTCGGGCGCCGTGGGCGTCAACCGCACCCAGTACATGTCCAGCATGGTGCCGTCGCAGGCGCTGGAACAGGAAGCAACCCAGCAATACGCCGAGATCCTGCAGCAGGCCAAGTCCAAGGGATTGCTGGACAAGGATGCCAAGCAGGTGGCGCGGGTGCGCGCCATCTCGCAGCGTTTGATCGCGCAGGCGGGCGTGTTCCGTCCGGATGCCACAAGCTGGAAATGGGAAGTCCACGTGCTTTCCAGCGACGAGGTCAACGCCTGGTGCATGCCCGGCGGCAAGATCGCGGTCTATACCGGCCTGATCTCGAAGATCAACCCGACCGACGATGAGCTGGCTGCGGTGCTGGGCCACGAGATCGCCCATGCGTTGCGTGAACACGCCCGCGAGCGCGTGTCTCAGCAGATGGCTACCAGCCTGGGTCTGCAGGTGTTGTCCATTGCCACCGGATCGTCGGCGGCGTCGGACCTGGGCGGCGAATTGACCAATGTGATGTTCACGTTGCCCAACAGCCGCACGCACGAGACTGAAGCGGACCGCATGGGTGTTGAACTGGCCGCCAGGGCAGGTTATGACCCGCGTGCGGCCGTGACGCTGTGGCAGAAGATGGGCGCCGCCAGCCAGGGCAGCGCACCGCCCGAGATCCTGTCCACCCACCCCTCTGCAGCCTCGCGCATCAGCGACCTGCAAACGGCGGCGCAGAAGGTGATGCCGCTTTACGAGCAGTCCAAGGGACAAGCCGCGCGCTGATTGCGCGGAGGGGCGCGGCGCTCCGGTTGGGGCGCCCGCCGGCTCGCCGGGCCCTGCCCGGACAGACTGCCTATTCCACGCTCGCCGTCTTGACGCCCTGGCCTCGCATGATGTCGATGCCCAGCCCTTGCAGGATGCGTTGGGTTTCCGCGTCCGGCACGTCTTCCGCATAGACGGCAATCCCCAGCGACCGGGCCGTTTCCAGCACCGAGGCCGTGAGCTGTTGGCTGCCCGGACTTTGCGACATGCCGCCCACGAAGCCTCCGCCCAGTTTCACGTAGGACAACGGCAGCGTGTGCAGTTGCGCCACCGCGCCGAACTGCTGCGCCAGCCGGCGCACGCCGATGTGGGCGCCGAATTCCGCGGCGACGCGGGCAAACGCGGTGATCTGCTCGTGGCATTCCACCAGCCCGTGCGCGTCGATTTCCACGTACAGGCGGCGCGCAAGCGGCCGGTTTTCGGTCAGCAGCAACGCAAGCTGGCGCAGGAACTTCTGGCCGCGCAGCGACGGCAGCGACACGCGCACGGCGAGCTCGCCCGCGTGGCTGGCCAGCCATTCCAGGCCCAGCCGCACCGCTTCCAGATCGCACTCGGCCACCAGGTCCAGCCGCACCGCCGGCGGAATGAACAGTGTGGCGGGAATCGGCTCCTGATCCGGGGCAGTGCGCAGCATCAGCATGGCTTCGGTGCGCACGACGCGCCCATTCAGCGCCAGCAGGGGTTCGGTCGACAGCTCAAAGTGACGGCCTTCCAACGCCGTCTGGATGGCGTCCTTCCATGCGCGCTCACCGGCTTCCGACGGCGAATGCGTGTCCGTGGCGCCCGCGATGACGACCTGGTCGTTGCCGGCGCTTTCCGCGCGCATCAGGCCGAAATCCAGGCGGGCAAGCACGGCGCCAGCCTGGCTGCCGTGTCCATAGTCGGTCATGGCCTGCGCCCAGCGGCAAAGGTGACCTTCGCCGACTGGAATGCGTGAGGCATGCAGGTCGGCCCGGACCTGCTCGGCCACCATCATGGCCTGGGGCGCCGCGCAGCCCGGCAGCAGCAGCGCAAAGTCCGATCCATTCAGCCGCGCCAGCATGGGCGCGGCGACGTGCATGCGCTTGAGCGTGCCTTGAATGCGTTCGCAGGCAGTGCGCAGCCACTGGTCGATGAATTCGCGCGGCATGTGGCGGTTCAGGTCGGCCAGGTCGCGCTGACGGAACACCAGCACGTGCCCGCCATCGACCCGCGACGTTCCCGGCGTCGCCCGGGTTTCCAGCGCGCGGCGGAACTCGTTGACGAAGTACTTGCGGTTGGGCAATCCGGTCACGGGGTCCTGGTTCAGCTCCAGTTCCAGCGATTCGATCTTGGCGTTCTGTTCCTCGACGCTGGCGTGGATGCGCTCGCGCGTCTGGTTCAAGGCCTGCACCACGCCGGACAGTTCCGGCACCCGCGCCTCGACCTGCTCGCCCGGCGCATCCCGGCCGATGCCGCGGACGTGGTCGCTGATTTCGCGCAGCAGACGGTTCTTGATCCACCCGACCAGAACGAAGGCGAAGATGGCCCACAGGATGCCCGCGCCGACCACCAGCGCAATCATCTTCAGGCTGCTGCGCCACAGGGCTTCCCAGGCGTAGGCATCGTTGGCGATCAGGGTGACTTCGCCGATCTGCCGCCAGCCGTCGCTGACCGCATGGCTGGCCGCCTGGCTATCCAGCGGCGCCAGCGCCTGGAACCACGCAGGCACCGACGCGGCAGTGGCGGTCGACCGGCGTTCGATCAGCACCTTGCCGTCGGGATCGGTCAGGCGCACCAGCGAAAAGTGCCCGCCATCGTAAAGCGCGGACACCAGCAGCTCCTGCACGACCGGATCGTTGTTCGCCGGCTGCGACAAGGACAGCGCCAGCGATACGGCCGCGTCGGTGCTTTGGACCTGAAGCTGGCCCGACAGGTACTCGCGCGCCGAGTTGACGCTGAGCGCCAGCGTTCCCAGCAAGATAACGCTGATGGCGAGGGTCACGCTGAGCAGTAGCTGTCGAAGTATGGACATAGTCTTGTTTCCGGACGTCAGGGGCGGATGCCTTCCCGTTCCATGCGTTGAAGGAGGTCTCGCCAGCGGCTGAGGCGGTCGACAGGCGCGGCCGCCTTGCCGTCCACGTAGACGCCGTCGGCGTTGAAACTGAAAACCGGCGTCAGGTCGCGCCGCTGCGTGGCCGGCAGGATGGTTGAAATCAGGCTGTCCAGCACAAGCGGGACGGCATTCGGGGTTTCGTAATAGCCCAGCACCATGTGAGCCACCTGACTGCTGCTGGCCGCGCCGCCGATGCGGGCGCGCACGTAGATGAAGCGCAGCTTGTTGGCTGGCACCCCCATGGAGAGCAGGGTGAAATACTTGCCGATGACATAGTCTTCGCAATCGCCGGCGCCCCGGCCCAGCGACTCCAGCGGCGTGGCCCAGTAATCGGCCTGCTTCCAGATGATGGAATCCTCGCCGGAGAGCAGGGCGCGGTTCCAGAAGTCGTTGGCGACGGTGAGACGGTCGCGTTCGGCAGCGGGGGCGGGGGCGCGCAGCAATTGCAGCCAGTTGTCGACCGAGCGCGCGCCCTTGGCGCCGTAGCGGCTGGCCGACAGCTTTTGCAGCTTGCCGGCATCGACTTCGATCGCAAAACTGCCGCCCCACCAGCAGGCAAGGCCAAGCAGCGTCAGGCTGATGGCCCGTTTCAGACGAAGCGGGCGGCGGCCAGGCATGAATCAGGGGGCACGTGATGTCGCCGCATGTCGCTGCAGGTCTCCCGGGCGGTCATGCTGGGATCAGCGGTTCTTTGCCTGTCCGGCGGCCTTCATGCGCGTCCGGTCCGAGGCCTCCTTGGACAGATTCTTGATGTAGCCATCAAAGGTTTCGCCGTGCGTCGCCTTGCGGACTTCCTCGCCCACGTGGCAGGCCCACTTTTCGCCGCCCACGATCAGCGCGGACTGCGTGATCAGGTCGGCATAGGAAGAGCGCAGGACGAATGCGATGCTTTTTTCGTAGTCGCCGCCGTCGCGCTCGAGCTTGGTGGCGATCTGCCAGTTGGAGACGGCGTTGATGAGCACGGCGTTCAGATGATCGAAATGCGTCCGGTAGAACGGATTGCGCGGCAGCTTGATGAGGGCCTCGAAAAAGCCCTGGTTGATCTCGTCGTCCGGGACGTCCTTGTCGCGGTCGATGAGATCGTCCCAAAGATGCGCAATGCGGCACACCATGTCCACGTAATCGGCCGCGGCGGCGTTTCCTTTGAACCAGGCAAGAAGCTGGTCGCGTTCAAAAAAATGCTTGGGCATGGGATACGGGAAAGAGGCCGCGCTCCGGCCCGCAAAGGCCGGAGCGCGTGGCGCGTGGGTCAATTGTGATCGACGATCAGTTTACCCTTGTTCAGCAGGTCATTGATGACCTGCGCGCTGGTCATCGAACCGTTGTTGGTGAGGTCCACGTTCTCCAGAACGATCTTCTGGTCGACGTTGTGGGCGATGTCGCCATTGGTGCTCACATTGATGACCGTGTTGCTGCCATCTTTCTTGACCTCCAGGTAGTTGGTCAGCGGATTGGACTGCTCGTTTTGCAGCAGGTCGCGCAGGTCCAGCACGTCGCCATTGTTGGCGGGCGTGGCCGTCGAGAAATCCTTGATCCGGTCGATGGCGGGTGCGTCCGCCGTGCCCTGATCGTTGAGTTCCCAACGGAAGGTGTCGCTGCCCGCGCCGCCGACGAGGATGTCGTTGCCCTTGCCGCCGACCAGCACGTCATTGCCCGTGCCGCCGTAAAGGGTGTCATTGCCCTCGCCGCCGTGCAGGTAGTCGTTGCCGCCCTGGCCGAAGAGGGTGTCGTCGCCCTTGCCGCCATACAGGAAGTCGTCTCCGCCGCGCGTGTCGCCAGCCTTGTCGAACTCGGCGCTGTGCTGCTGCAGGTAGTTGTAGATCTCCAGCGTGGTCGGGGCGGTGCCGCCCTTTTGCGCCGTCATGAAGTCCACCAGCGCTTGCCAGCCTTGGCCGTCATGCGTGCCCGCGGCGTGACCGCTCCAGGACAGATGGTCGGTGTTGATGGTGTCGCCGAAGATGATGTCGTTCCCATCGCCGCCGTGGATCGTGTCGCCGGACACCGGTGCCGGATCAGTCGACGAGTGGCCGCCCTGCAACGCGGCGTCCAGCTCGTTCGCGTTGTTGACAACCTGGGGCTCGCCAACGGTGCCGGTAACGTACTCGGTCCATGAGTTGCAGCCGCTGCTCTTCTCGAAAGGAACACTTCCCTGGCCGGTGGCATCGGTATTGTCGAAGAAGCGAAGGTAGTCGCTGTTGACGCCTTTGCCCATGCCAATGCCGTACATCGTGACCTTGTTGCCACCCACCAGAACGCCCGAGCCGTCAACCAGCGGCTTGGCAGCATCTACCGCGCGCTGCAAGGACTCCTGCGTGCTGCCCGCCGTGCCGTTCGAGCCGTAAGCAGTGGGGTTGCCGTCCGTCAGGAAGAACGTCAGGTTCTGGAAGTTGTGAGAAGCATCCTTGCCGCCCGACACTTGTGAGTTGAACCACGATACCGCCTTGTTGAAGGCGTCCTCATAGTTCGTGTTGCCGTTGGCCTTCAGCGCGTCAATGGCGTCGAGCAATAGCTTGACGTTGGACTTGGACAGGTTGTTGATCGTGATGCCGTCAAGCGCCTTGTCCGAGAACGGAATCAACCGGACGTTCACGACGCCGTCGTGATTTGCCAGTTGGTTTGCCAGCGCAGTCAGCGAACTCTTGAGCAGGTCAATGCGCGTCTGACTGGAGCTGCCGATCTTGTCCTTCATGCTGCCGGACACGTCGACGATGAGCGAGATGTTGTAGTTCTTGCCCGGCTCCACCGCCGTCACCGAACCGCCACGGTCGCCCACCAGGATGTCGTTGCCGCCGCCGCCGTTGATCTCCGTGTTGCTGGTGTTGTTACCCACTGCCAGCTTGTCGGTGGACAGCGTGAAGGTGTGCTCGGCCGAGGTGTTCTGACCGCCGTTCGCGGTGCCGCCGGCATCGCGGACCGCGAAGTCGAACGTGGCGTCGCCGCCCGCGGTGGACGGGGTGAACACCAGCTTGCCCGACTGGATGTCGGCGACCGAGATGACCTGGCCCGCCGTCACAGACTGGCCGTTAAGGGTCAGCGAGCCTTCGCCGGCGCCCGGGATGCGGGTGATGACCACGCTCTGGAAGCTGTCGTTTTCCACGCCGTCATTGAACGGGAAGTCGGACACCTTGAGCGTGTACGCGGTGTTCACGGTCGAATGCGCTTCCGAGTCGCCCGAAATCGGCGCATCGTTCGTGCCGATGATGGTGACGTTGACCGGCTTGGTCGCGGTGCCATCCTGAGACACGACCGAGAAGGTTTCGGTCAGTTGCTGGCCTGCCTTCAGGTTCTGAACGGCGGCCAACGCGTTGTTGAGCTGGTAGCTCCAGTTGCCGTTGACGTCCACCGTGAACGTGCCGTACTTGCCCGCCACCGCCGCCTGGGGCTGCATGAAGCTCTGGCCGGCGTCCGGATCGGACACGGTCAGCTTGCCGCTCGCGAACACCGGGGAGTCCTCGTACACCGAGCCCGCGCCTGAACCGCTGATCGTGGCAGCGTCGTTCTTGCCCGTCACGGTGACCGTCAGCAAGGCCTGGCTGGTGCCGCCCTCACCGTCGGACACGGTGTACCAGATCGACGTCTGGGCGCTCTGGCCCGCGCCGAGGGACTGGAAGTCATTGCCCGGGTTGAACGTGTAGGTGCCGTCGGCGTTGATGATGAACGTGCCGCCATTCAGGCCGGCAATCGACTTGCCCACGCTGTTGGCATTGCCGCCCACCGCGGAGACCTGCAGCGGGTCGCCATCGGGATCCACGTCATTGGCAAGCACGCCCTTCGTGACGTCCGTCACCTTCAGCGTGGTGTCCTCGTCCGTGGTGCCCTGGTCATGCTGAGCCTGGGGCAGCGGATTCGTGATGTTCCACTTGAAGGTCTGGGTCGTCGTCAGGCCGGCCTTGTCGGTCGCGGTAATGGTGATCGTGTGCACGCCAGTGCCGCCCAGCTGCGACGCCGAGTGATCGATCTTGCCGCTGATGATGCCGGTGTTCGCATCGATCGTCAGACCCTTCGGCAGGCCGGACGCGCTGAACGTCAGCTTGTCGCCGGTGGCCAGATCCACGTCCTTGAAGTGGCCGGACAGGTCCAGGCTCATGACCGTTTGCGAATCAACGCCGGTCTGGTCGGCGATGACGGTCGAGGTCGGGCCCGAGTTCGTGCCGGTGACGGTCACGGTCAGCGTTGCCGTCGACAGACCGCCTTCGCCGTCCGAGACGGTGTAGGAAATCGACGTGGTGGCGCTGGCGCCATTGGCCAGATGCTGGAACGCGGTGCCCGGGTTGAACGAGTAGGAGCCGTCGCCATTCAGCGTGAAGGTGCCGCCGTTGGTGCCGGTGATCGCCTTGCCGACGCTGGCAGCCTGGCCGTTGACGGCCGAGACGTGCAGCGTGTCGCCATCCGGATCGGTGTCGTTGGACAGCACGCCGTGCGCGGCATCCGCCGTCAGGCCGACGCCTTGTTTGGTGCTGCCCGAGTCGTTGACCGCCGTCGGGGCCGGGTTCTTGACGTCCCACGAGAAGTCTTGCGACACCGAAGCGCCGGACTTGTCGGTCGCGGTGATGGTGACGGCGTAAACGCCAGAATCGCCGCCTTGCGAAGCCGAC
>NZ_CADIJP010000025.1 GCF_902859725.1 Achromobacter mucicolens
GGGCGCACGGCCGCCTGCCGCCGCGCGCGGCTGGCCCTGGGCGGGACGCGAGCGGCCCGAGCCGCCGTTGCCGCCACGGCCGCCATTGCGATGGCCGCCGCGCATGTTGCGCGAGTCTTCGTCGCGCTCCTGGCGCTCGAACGACGCCGCGCTGGTGGCCGGAGGTGTCCAGCCTTCCACGGGCTTGCGCTCGATGGTCTTCTTGATCAGGCGCTCGATGTCCTTGAGCAGCTTGATCTCGCTGTTGTCGACCAGCGAGACCGCGGCGCCGGTGGCGCCCGCGCGGCCCGTGCGGCCGATGCGGTGGACGTAGTCTTCCGGCACGTTGGGCAGTTCGAAGTTCACGACCTGGGGCAGCTGGTCGATGTCCAGGCCACGGGCGGCGATGTCGGTGGCGACCAGCACGGTCACGGTGCTGTCCTTGAAGCCGGCCAGCGCGCGCGTGCGTGCCGATTGGCTCTTGTTGCCGTGAATGGCCGCGGCGGTCAGGCCGTCCTTGACGAGCTTTTCGGCCAGGCGGTTGGCGCCGTGCTTGGTGCGCGTGAAGACCAGCACCTGGTGCCAGCCGCTTTCACGGATGATGTGGCTGATCAGGTCGCGCTTGTGGTGCTGCTCGACCATGTGCACCGTCTGCGTGACGAGTTCGGTGGCGGTGTTGCGCGGGGTGACCGAGACTTCGCCCGGATTGTTCAGCACGCCGCGCGCGAGAGTACGGATCTCGTCGGAGAACGTGGCCGAGAAGAGCAGGTTCTGGCGCTGCTTCGGCAGCAGGGCGAGAATCTTGCGGATGTCGCGGATGAAGCCCATGTCCAGCATGCGGTCGGCTTCGTCCAGCACCAGGATTTCCACGCCCGACAGATCGACCGTTTTCTGGCCGCAGTGGTCCAGCAAGCGGCCCGGGGTGGCGACCAGGATGTCCAGCGGCTTGCGCAGCGCGGAGATCTGGGGGTTGATATTGACGCCGCCGAACATCACCATGGACGTCAGCGCGGTGTACTTGCCATAGGTCTGCACCGATTCGGCGACCTGCGCGGTCAGTTCACGCGTCGGGGTCAGGATCAGGCAACGGGGGCGGCCGGGCTTGCGAGCCTCGGGCTTTTTCTGCGACAACAGGTGCAGGATCGGCAGCGTGAAACCGGCGGTCTTGCCGGTGCCGGTCTGGGCGGCTGCAAGCAGGTCGCCGCCTTTCAGCACTTGGGGAATGGCCTGGGCTTGAATGGGCGTGGGCGCGGTGTAGCCGGTATCGGCAATGGCGCGCAACAGCGAATCAGCCAGCCCGAGGTCGGCGAAAGGGGAAGTGGTAGTCAAAACAGCTCCAGCGGCAGCCTGTCGCTCTATTTGAGAGACTCCAATCCAGGCGGTCGGTATAAGGAGAAAAGGGAAGCGCCCATCAGGGGCGAAGCTTGGCAGCGAAGGGCCTAGCGGACGTGCGCAGATTGGCTTGGCGCACGAAGTGGATTGTAGCTGATGTGGCGGCGCAGCACGTGGTCAAAAGGTCCCTATAGAATCAAACAGCAATATTTTGTATTAAATGCGAACAAAATAAGTGTTTTCCCTAGTCGGCCCTCCCTATAATCCGTCGGCTTTCATCTATTCAAAATAAAAGGGATGCAATGAAGAAATCGGCAATAGTTGGCATCGTCGTCGCGCTGGGCGCGGTCTGGACCGGCACGGCCTGGTACACGGGCCAAAAGGCCGAGGAATTCGTCAAGCAGGCCATCGAGGACTCGAACGTCGAGCTCAAGAAGGTCGCCGACAAATGGGGCATCAATGCCGTCGCCGAACTGGTCTCGTTCGACCGCGGCGTCTTCACCTCGGTGTCGCGCTACCGCATCAAGTTCACTACGCCTGCCGCCGACGGCAAGCCCGCGCAAGAGCGCGACGTGGTGTTCGTCGAACACCTGAGCCACGGTCCCCTGCCGTTCTCCAACCTGAAGTCGGGCAAGTTCATGCCGGCCATGGTGGCCAGCGACTTCGCGCTGGAAGAGACGGACACGGTCAAGGACTGGTTCGCCGCCGCCAAGGGCGCCGTGCCGCTCTCGGGCCACTACAGCGTCAGCTACGGCAAGGACATTTCCGGCAAATTCAACATGGCGCCGGTCGAAGTCGCCAAGGATGCCACCAAGCTCGTCTTCTCGGGCATGAAGGGCGACTTTGAATACGCCACCTCCACCAAGCGCGGCGTCTTCGACGTGGCGGCAGACAGTCTGGAGCTCTCGGGCCCGTCTGAAAACAGCGACATTACCGCCATGGCGGTCAAGGGCATCAGCCTGACCAGCGACCTGAAGCCGGCTGCCAACGAGATGTACGTCGGCAGCCAGAAGCTGACGTTCAAGGACTGGACGATCACGTCCCGCGAAAAGCCGCCCGTCCAGTTCAAGGACACGTCCATCGCCGTGGACATGACCGAAAACGGCCCGGCCATGGGTGCCAAGATGGCCGTGGACTTCGGCATGATCAACGTGCAGGCCAAGGACGTGGCCGGCATGAAGCTGGTCGTCGACGCGCAGAACCTGGACTCCAAGGCGCTGAAGTCGCTGAACGACGTCTATGAAGCCGCCTCGCGCCGCATGCTGCAAAGCCAGGGCGAAGAGCAGACGCCGCAGTTCACGGAAGAAGAAAAGGCCGTGCTCAAGACCAACTTCGAGCAGCTCTTGGCCGGCAACCCGACGCTGGCCGTGTCCCCGCTGGAAGTGCGCACCGCCAACGGCACGTCGACCTTCAACCTGAACCTGGCGCTGGTCAAGCCGGCCGCGCTGGAAGGCGAGGCCTCCGACATGGCGTTGCAGGCCCTGAAGAAGCTGGATGCCAAGCTGGTGCTGTCCAAGGGCAACCTGGCGGACCTGATGGCCATCGAACCGCAAATGCGCGGCGTGGCCGCCGAGCAGGCCGCGCAGACCGCCAAGGGCCAGGTGGAAATGGTCGGCACCATGGCCACCGCGATGGGTCTGGGCAAGGTCGAGAACAACAATATCGTCACCTACCTGAACTACGCCGACGGCCAGGTGGACTTCAACGGCAAGAAGATGCCGCTGCAGCAGTTCCTGATGATGGCGATGGGCGGCGTGATGGGCGGCATGCGCTAAGCTGCCGCAAAACGAATGGCGCGCCGCAATCGTCTCGGCGCGCCTGACACGGGCTGTCTTGCGACAGCCCGTTTTTCTTTGATGCGACCGATCGCGGCAATGGCGGGGTTTCACAAACGGACAGGGGCAACATGAACAAGCGGATCGTGGCGGGTGGCGTGTTGGTGGCGGCAGTGGCCGCTGCGTGGGTCGGCACCGCGTGGTACACGGGCAAGCAGATCGAAGCCCGGCTGGCGCAGGACGTGCAGGCGTTGAATGCGCAGGCGCAGCGCCTGGGTGCGAAGGTGGGCGTGCCCGTGACGCTGGAACTGCTGTCGTTCGAACGCGGCGTGTTTTCTTCCGAAGCGCGGTTCGGTGCGAAGGTCACGGTGCAGTCTGGGCCCAAGCCTGCCGAGAAGGCGTTTGCGTTCACGAGCAAGATCGAACACGGGCCGTTTCCCGCTTCGCGGCTTGCGTCGGGCGCTGTCGCGCCCGTGATGGCGGCGGGCCGGCTGCATATGACGGAGACGCCCGATGCCGCCGCGTGGTTTGCGGCTGCTGGCGGATCGGCCCCGGTGACGGCGAACTTCCTGATCGCTTATGACCGCGACTTTTCCGGCGATCTGGCGCTGGCGCCCGTCAAGTATGCCGCCGATCCGATCACGTTCGACTTCTCGGGTTTGCAGGCGCAGGTCGAACATGCCGGCGACGGCACGCGCGACGCGGTGTCCTTTGCCGTTGGCAAGGTTGCGCTGTCCGAAGTGATCAAGGGCACCCCCAACACGGTGACGCTCGATGAACTGGCGGTGTCGCATCAGGTGTCCAGCACCGCGGCGTCCTCCACGAGCAGCTCGACGCTGACGGCAAAGAAATGGACGTCCGATATGGACAAGCTGCCGCTCGGCCTGAAGGAAATTGCGCTGACGCTGGGCTCGGACGGAACGCCTGAGCGCATGACCGGAAAGATGACGCTGGACGTCGGCAGCATCAGCGTGCGCGGCCTGCATGTGGCCAAGTTGCGGATGGCGGCGGGCGGCAAGGACATGGACGTGGCCTCGCTCAAGGCATTTCAGGAGGCCACCGCAAGCGCGCCGATGCGTGGGGAAAAGGCCGATCCCTTATCGGGTGACGGGATGCTCGCCGCATCCCATCTGCTCAAGTTCCTCCTGGCTCGTCCCAGCTTCACGCTGTCGACATTGCAGGTCGACACGGCTCGTGGCACGTCGTCGCTCAGCCTGGATATCGGTCTGGATTCGCCGTCATTCTGGAAAAGAGACTCCATTGCCATCATCAAGGAAGTCGTGCGCAACGTGAGCGTGCGGCTCAAGCTGTCGCCGGAAAACATGGCCGATCTGATCGCGGCGCGGGCGGAACTGAAGGGCGCGACGCGTGAGGCAGCCCGGTCGGCGGCAGAGCGGGAAGCCGCGGGGGTGCGCGGCCTGGTCGCGGCAACGCCCTGGGGCCGTATCGAGGACGGCGTGATCCAGTTCGAGGCAGACTACCGGGATGGCCAAGTGGACATCAACGGCAAGCGCATGCCCATCGAGGTGTTCGTAAGCCAGTTGTTCATGCGCGGATCGCCGGGCGCCGACCCGGCTCGCTGAAATTCAGAACGGCAAGGCCCCTGCCGCCAGTTCGCCGTTGCGCAGCACAGCCACGTGAAAGCGCTTGTCGGCGGCCTTCATGATGTCTTCGGCGGGGTCGCCCTGCACCAGCAGCAGGTCGGCCACCTTGCCCTCAGCAATCACGCCGTGATCGGTCATGCCCATCAGGTCATGGCCGCGCGACGTGCCGGCGATCAACGCGTCAACCGGTGTCATGCCGAACTCGACCATGTACGCCAGCTCCATCGCGTTTTCGCCGTGCAGGTTGAATGGCGTGCCCGCGTCCGTGCCCAGCGCAATGCGCCCGCCCGCCTTGTAGTACATCTGGAACGATTCGCGATGCCGCTGTTCCACCGCGCGGGCCTTTTCCACCGCGTAGGCGGGAATGCCGTTGTCGGCATTGGCGATGATGTTGCGCACGGCGGCGATGGTCGGCACCAGATACGTCTCGGCCTCCAGCATCTCGCGCAGGCAGTCGTCGTCCATGAAGATGCCGTGCTCGATCGAATCGATGCCCGCGCGCACCGCATTCAGGATGCCCTGCGTGCCTTGCGCGTGACTGGCGGTGCTTTTGCGAAAGCGCTTGGCCTCGTGCACGCCCGCCTTCATCTCGTCGAAGCTGTAGTGCGCGTCCATGGGGCTGACGCCCGGCGTCATGACGCCGCCCGTGGCCATAATCTTCACGAGGTCGCAGCCCGCGTGGACCTGTTCGCGCACCGCCTTGACGACTTCCTCGCAGCCGTCGGCCACGCGGCCGATGCGGTTGCCGTGGCCGCCCGTCATGCAGATGATGCGGCCCGAGGCCTTGATGGCGGGACCGGGGAACACGCCACGCGCAATGGCGTCGCGCACGCCGAATTCCAGATAATCCTTGCCGCCGCAGTCGCGCAGCGCCGTGACGCCGCCGCGCAGGCTGGCCTGCGCGTTCTCCAGCGCGGTCAGCGTGATCTGCGCGGGGCCCTGCTTGCTCAATTGGGCGTTGGGGTCGGCGCCGCCCGTGTAGACCAGATGCACGTGGCAATCGGCCAGGCTCGGCATGAGCGTCATGCCGGTGGTGTCCACGCGGGCGCCTGCATAGCCTGAGAATTCCGCAGCGGGCGCCACGCGGGCCACGCGCGCGCCTTCGACCAGCACACCGTGTCCGGGTAGCGTCTGCCCTTCTCCGTCGAATACCTTGCCTCCGATGAAGAGGGTCTGTCGTGTCGCGGTCATGTCAGTAGGCTCCGGGGGCGCGCGGTGTCAGCTCACCACGTCCAGCCCCTCGCGGGACATGGACTGCAGGCGAGGCATCAGGCCGAGCAGGTGTTGGCTGTAGGGATGCTGCGGATGTTCGAACAGGGATTCGGTGTCGGCCACTTCCAGCAGTTCGCCGTGGCGCATCACGCCGACGCGGTCGCACATCTGCCGGATCACCGGCAGGTCGTGGCTGATGAACAGCATGGTCAGGCCCAGCTCTTCCTGCAGGTCCTTGAGCAGGTTCAGGATCTGCGCCTGGATGGACACGTCCAGCGCCGAGGTGGGTTCATCGCAGATCAAAAAGCGCGGCCGCGTGGCCAGCGCGCGCGCGATGCAGATGCGCTGGCGTTGCCCGCCCGAGAACTCGTGCGGAAAGCGTTCGGCGGCGCGGCTGCCCAACCCCACCACGTCGAGCAGGTCGGCCACGATGCGGCGCGTTTCGGCTTCGCTGGCGGCCAGCTTGTGAAAGCGGATCGGCTCGGCCACGATGTCCAGCACGCGCATGCGCGGGTTCAGCGACGAGAACGGATCCTGGAAGATCATCTGGATCTGCCGCCGGAACGGGTTCAGTTCCTTCTCGCCCTTGAGCGCGGTGAGATCGGTGCCGCCAAACGTGACCGACCCTTCGCTGGGCGTGTAAAGCCCCGAGATCAGACGCGCCACCGTCGATTTGCCGGAGCCCGATTCGCCGACCAGCCCAAAGACTTCGCCTTCGCCGATTGACAGGTTCACGCGTTTGACCGCGTCCAGCGTGCGCTGGTTGCGCTTGAAAAACGCGCTCTTGAGCACGAAGCGCATCGACAGGTCGCGCGCCTGGACCAGCGGGCCTTCGGTGCGCTTGCCGAAGTCGCGGCGCTGGCCCAGCCAGTGCGTGGCCAGGTCCAGCGGTTGCGCGGGCGTCTTCACGTCCTCGATGTAGGTCACCAGCGGAAAGCGCCTGAGCTTGATGTCCGGACGCGGCACGGCCGAGATGAGGCTGCGGGTGTAGGGATGATCGGGGTCGCCCAGGATCTTGGCCGTGGGGCCTTGCTCCACCAGCTTGCCGTGATACAGCACGGCCACGCGGTCGGTCACGTCGGCGATCACGCCCATGTCATGCGTGATGATGATCATGCCGACCTGCTCTTCGCGGCACAGCTTTCTGAGCAGATCGAGGATCTGCGCCTGGATGGACACGTCCAGCGCGGTGGTGGGCTCGTCGGCAATGATGACTTCGGGTTCGCAGCACAACGCCAGCGCAATTACCACGCGCTGTCGCATGCCGCCCGAGAACTGATGGGGATACTGCTGCACGCGCAGCTCGGGCTGGTCGATGCCGACCTGCGCCAGAAGCTGCACTGCGCGCTTTTTTGCCGCGTCGTGCGTCAGATCCAGATGCACCAGCATCGTTTCCACCAGCTGGCTTTCGACGGTCTGCAGCGGGTCGAGCGAGGTCAGCGGATCCTGGAAGATCATGCCGATGCGCCGGCCTCGAACCTTGCGCTTCTGCGCGGGCGTGAGCGTATCGATGCGCTCGCCGTTCAGCAGCACCGCGCCGCCCGCCAGGCGGCCGGGCGCTTCGAGCAAACCGATGACGGCATTGCCGATCGTGGATTTTCCCGCGCCGGATTCGCCGACCACGCCCAGGATCTCGCCTTTCTCAAGCGCGAGCGATACGCCGTCCACCGCCACCAGCGTGCCGCGGCGGCTGGGGAATTCGATGCGGATGTCTTCGATGTTCAGAAGGGCCATGACGTCCTCAGCGCAGCTTGGGGTTGAGCGCGTCGCGCAGCCAGTCGCCCAGCAGGTTGACCGACAGCACCAGCGCCACCAGCGCGATGCCGGGGAAGATGGAGATCCACCACATGCCCGAGAAAAGATAGCTGTTGCCGATGCGGATCAGCGTGCCGAGCGACGGCGCGGTGGGCGGCACGCCCACGCCCAGGAACGACAGCGTGGCCTCGGTGATGATGGCCACCGCCAGGTGGATGGTGGCAATGACCAGCACCGGCCCCATGACGTTGGGCAGGATGTGGCGGCGCAGGATGGTGATGGGGCCGATGCCGATCAGCTTGGCCGCCTGCACGTATTCCTTGTTGCGCTCGACCAGCGTCGAACCGCGCACCGTGCGCGCGTACTGCACCCAACCGGAAATGCCGATGGCGAAGATCAGCACATACAGCGCCAGCTGGTCGTGCATGTCGCGCGGCAGCAGGCCACGCGCCACGCCGTCGATCAGCAGCGCAACCAGGATCGCCGGAAACGAAAGCTGCACGTCGGCGATGCGCATGATGAAGCTGTCCACGCGTCCGCCCGCGTAGCCGCTGATGAGGCCGAGGGTCACGCCCAGCACCATCGAGAACAGCACCGAGGCAAAGCCGACCAGCAGCGACACGCGCGAGCCATACATCACGGCCGACAAGATGTCGCGGCCCTGATCGTCCGTGCCCAACAGGAAGTCGGGGCTGCCGCCCTCTTCCCAGGCCGGCGGCGTGTTGGCGTCCATGATGCTGAGCGACGCGAGATCGAAGGGGTTGTGCGGTGCCACGACCGGCGCGAACAGCGCGCCCAGCACGATGACCAGCGTGACGATCGCGGCGACGATGGCGCCGGGCGAACGCTTGAAGCTGTGCCACAGGTCGCTGTCGGCGGCGCGCGTGAAGAAGGGAGCGATGCGAGCAATCATGGGGTGAATCCTTTATTTGCTCTGCACGCGCAGACGCGGGTCCACGGCGAAGTAAAGCAGGTCGACGACCAGGTTGATGACCACGAACATGAAGGCAATCAGCACCAGATACGCGGCCATGACGGGGATGTCCACCATGCTGATGGCCTGGATGAACAACAGCCCCATGCCGGGCCACTGGAACACCGTCTCGGTGATGATGGCGAAGGCAATGATGGAGCCGAGCTGAAGCCCGGTGATGGTGATGACGGGCACCATCGTGTTCTTGAGCGCGTGGCGGAAATTGATCAGCCGTTCCGGCAGCCCGCGCGCCCGCGCGAACTTGATGAAATCGGCGCGCAGCACTTCCAGCATCTCGGCGCGCACCAGACGCATGATGAGGGTCATCTGAAAGAGCGCCAGCGTGATGGCGGGCATGATGAGCGCGAGCCATCCGGACTTGGTCAGAAAGCCCGTGGTCCACCATCCCAGGCTGACGACGTCGCCCCGCCCGAAGCTGGGCAGCCATCGCAACTGCACGCCGAAGAACAGGATGAGCAGGATGCCGATAAGAAAGGTGGGCAGCGAAATGCCGGCCAGCGAAATCGCCATGAATGCCTTGGACAGCACGCCGTGCCGCTTGAGCGCGGTGTAGATGCCCATCGGAATGCCCAGCGCCAGCGCCATGACGGCGGACACGAACGACAGTTCCAGCGTGGCCGGCATGCGCTCTTCAAGCAGCTCGCTGACCGGGCGGCGGTGGCGGTACGACATGCCGAAATCGCCCTGCACCGCGTTGGCGACGAAGTGGGCGTACTGCACGATGAACGGATCGTCCAGGCCGAGCTGTTCGCGCAGCTGCGCGCGTTGTTCGGGGGTGGTGTCCTGGCCGACCATGCTGGCGACCGGGTCGCCCACGTAGCGGAACATGGAGAACGCAATCAGCGCCACCGTCAACATCACGAGCACCGACTGCACCAGCCGCTGCGCAATAAAGGAAAGCATGTCTGAAAGCCCTTTGGTTCGGACGGCGCCGGGCCGCGTTCCGCGCGCGAGGCGGGGGTGGGGGCTGGGCCGGGCGCGTCCGGGCGGCGCGCGCCGCCCGGGGTGGCATCACGCGGCGTTTACGGCAGCACGACGTTGCGCAGGTCGAGCACGTCGTCGGCGCGCTGGATGACGGTGACGTTTTCCTTCACGCCCCACGACATGGGCTGCTGGTGCAGCGGCAGGTAGCCGAAGTCGCTGCGCACGATGCCAAAGGCTTCCTTGATCATCGCGTTGCGCTTGGCCTGATCGGTTTCGACGCCGATCTTGTTGGTCAGCTCATCGACCTTCTTGTTGCAGTAGCCGCCCAGGTTGAACTGGCCCGCGGCCGTCTTGGCGTCGCGGCACGAGGTCAGGTTCAGGAGCGTGTTGTGCGCATCGGTGGAGCTGGGCGTCCAGCCCAGCATGTACATGCTGGTCTGGTTGCCGGCCTGCAGCAGGATCTTGCCGAAGTACTTGGACTTGGTCTGCGCCAGCAGGTTGATCTTGATGCCCACGCGCGCCAGCATGCCGGCCACGGCCTGGCAGACCTTCTCGTCGTTGACGTAGCGGTCGTTCGGGCAGTCCATCGTCACGGTGAAGCCCTTGGGATAGCCGGCTTCGGCAAGCAGCTTCTTGGCGCGCTCGGGATCGGGCTTGTACGGCGCGCCGAACGATTCGTCATAACCGTTGATGGACGTGGCGATCAGGGTGCCCAGCGGCTTGGCCGCGTTGCGCATGATCTTCTCGTTGATGGCCTTGGTGTCCACGGCCAGCACGACGGCCTCGCGCACACGCGCATCCTTGAACGGGTTCTTGCCCTTCACGTCGGAGAACAGCAACTCGTCGCGGTCCTGGTCCATGCCGATGAAGATGGCGCGGGCTTCGGGCGCGGTCAGCGGCTTGACGCCCTTGGCGTCTTCCAGGCGTTTCCAGTCCTGCACGGGAACCGGCTGCACGACGTCCATCTCGCCCGAGATCAGCGCGGCCACGCGCGTGGCTTCCTGCGTGATCGGCTGGAAGACGACCTCGTCGATGTTGGTCTTGATGTCCTTGTTCCAGTAGCCGTCGTAGCGCTTGAGCACCGTCTTCACGTCGGGCTGGCGTTCGGTCAGCATGAAGGGGCCGGTGCCGTTGGCGTGCAGGTTGGCGTAGTTGCCCTGGTTGTCGCCCTTGACGTTGGTGGCCTCGGTGGTCTTGTTCTTTTCCGCCCAGTTCTTGCTCATGATGTACAGGAACACCCATTCGCGCGGCAGGATGGGGTTGGGCGTGGGCGTGGTGACTTCGATGGTGTAGTCGTCCACTTTCTTGATGTCGCTGGCCTTGGCGCCATAGCCCTTCATGTCCGAGCCCGGCGTCAGGCTGCGCTTCCACGAGAAGATCACGTCGTCGGCGGTGAAGGG
This sequence comes from Achromobacter mucicolens, assembly GCF_902859725.1. Taxonomy (GTDB): domain Bacteria; phylum Pseudomonadota; class Gammaproteobacteria; order Burkholderiales; family Burkholderiaceae_B; genus Achromobacter; species Achromobacter mucicolens. Next base: position 10,976 of record NZ_CADIJP010000025.1, read on the forward strand.
TGAGCCGTCATGGAACTTGACGCCCTTGCGCAGCTTGAAGACCCATTTGGTGGGCTCGGGGTTTTCCCAGCTCTCGGCGAGCAGCGGCGTGAGCTTCAGGTTGCCGTCGTAGCCCGCCAGCGTTTCATAGATGTTGCCCTGGAACCCCAGCGTGAAGGTTTCGTTCAGGGCCATGGGGTCCATCGACGTGGCGTCGCCTTGATACGACCAGTGCAGCGTTTTGGCGGCCGCGCCGGCGCTGAAGGCCAGCGAGGCGGCCACGGCAGCGGCAAGCGCCGCCTGCTTGAAGTGGGGAAAAGTACGCATAGCCCTCATGCTCCGTGTGGTGCGCGGATTGCGCGACAGAAGTGACAGGGCCCCGGCCCCAAAGGGCATCCGGGGCATGGCGTTGCTGCTGGAGTCGATAGACCCAACCCCTTGTGATTGGCATGACGGGGACGGACCCGCGCCGATGCAGATCGAATCTTATCGACGCATTCGTTTAAGCGTCAATTGGTTTGGATTGGGGTAATCACGCGCTTGCCGGATGCCGTGAATGGTGCGTGCTGCGAGGCGCGCGGGCCGCCGGTCAATCTGCCGGAAGCGGCGCGGATGCTAGGGTTTTCGCCAATTCGAGCAGCATGCGCTTGCGCCGGTCGCTGTCTTCATGGTGTTTACCCAGGGCCGACCATTCCGGCCGGCTGCGCGCTTCTTTCAGTGCGTCTGGCAAGGGGCCCTTGCGCCAGGCCTCGTCGTCCGGAAGGTCCAGGCGCAACGGCTCGCGCGCGGCGTGGCCGCGGCGCTCCAGCGCTTCGATCAACTGCCGTTGGCGCAGTGCCAGCAACCGCAGCACGGCATCGTCGACACTGATCTCGCGGTAGCCGCGCAGCTTGCCCGCCACGCGCTTGCCCAGCTTTTCGACGCCCTGCCACAGACCGCCGGCCGCCGCGCCGATCAGCATGCCGGTGCCCAGGCTGAGACCCGCGCTCATGAGGTCGACGGCCGCGCCGGCCATCGCGCCCGCAGCGGCGCCCATGCCCACCTGCACGCCCATGTCCTTGAGCGCCTGCGGATGAAAAAGATCCATGCCCCAACGCTCGCCCTGCAAGGGCAACGCGTCGTCGGCGTAGTCCGAGGTGCGAAAGTTGTAGAGCGCGAGCAGCGCGTTGACGCAGGTCTGCTCGCGCTGGCGCACCTGGTCGCGCAGTTGGGTCGAGGCGGCGGCAAGCGCGGCGTCGTCGCTGGCGCTGGACACATGCAGCGCAGCCACATCGATCAACAGGTCCGCGACCAGCTCGTAGGCCGCGGCGTGACGTTCGCGGCGCTGTGCGGCCAGGCTGTCCGACAGCCGGGCCAGCGCGCCGGCGTGACGGTCCAGCAGCACGCCAAGCTTGGCGTACAGCTGTTGCTCGCCATCGAGCGGCGGCGCGATCGTGTCGAATTCCACGACGGCGTGCAGGCCCAGTCGCGCCATCGCATCACGCCACGCGTCGGCGCGGTGCGCCGGCGCATTGACGAAGTTCAGCACCGGCAATAGCGGGCGTCCGCAGGCGGCCAGGATGGCGAGTTCGTCGCGGTGCTTGCCCAGCACCGGATCGCGCGCGTCGATCACGTACAGCGCGGCGTCGCAGTCCAGCATCTTGGTCAGCACGCGCGCCTCTTGTTCGAAGCGGCCGTGCGCTTCGGGCGTGTCCAGGAAACGGCGGATGCGCGCGGGGCCGTCGAGCCGTTCGCCGGGGCGATCCAGCCGTTCCAGGTATTCCAGCAATGCGATGCTGTCTTCCATGCCGGGCGTGTCGAACCATTCCAGCACGGGCCGGCCATCCAGGCGCAGGCGGGCGCCTTCGACGTGGCGCGTGGTGCCGGGCCGGTCAGCCACTTCGCCGAAGGTGGTGTCGCGTGTCAGCGTGCGCAGCAGCGACGTCTTTCCGGTATTGGTGTGGCCAACGAGCGCGATCTTGATGAGTTCAGCCATGGCCGGTCTCCAGCCAGGTCAGCGGCGCAACAGGCGCCAGCAGGATGGCGTCGGCCGGCAGGCCCAGCGCCAGCAGACGGTCGCGCCAAAGCTCGGCGCGGGTTTCGGTGCCAGCCCCGGCGGGGACGTGGGCGCCGGCTTGCGGCAGGATCAGCCAGACCCGCGTCTGCGCCGCGTGCGCGGACAGGTCGGCGATCAGAGATAGCGTGCCGCGATCCGGCGTCTGGCGCGCATCGCACGCGATCAAAAGGCGCGCGGCAGCCGATTGCGCCAGCGCGTCCAGCACGCGGTTGCGTTCCTCGCGCGTGTCCAGGTTGCCCGCCTGGCGGATGCCGTCCGGCAGGTCCGCGGGCGGCCACGGCAGATCCGCGGGCAGTTCCAGCGCCAGCAGCACCGGTTGACCGCCCAGTCCGTCCAGCGCCGGCGCCCGCACGCGGGGTTCGTGCAGGGGATCGACGGGCCGGTCGATGCCGGTGGACAGCGCGGGCGGCTCAAGCCGGTCGCGCAGCGTGGAGAAACCGGCCAGCGCGGGGTCGATGCGCACGCGGCGCAAGGCGCGCAGCGTGGCCGCCACGCACAGCCCGCCGGCAATCAAGCGCGGCACGATGCCGTAGACCACGAGGACGCCGATCAGCCAGAGCGACCACTGCGCCTGCGCGCTGGCCGGCAGGACTTGCGTGCCGTCGCTGGCGCGTATGGTCGCGGCGTCGGGCACCGGAAAGCCCAGATGCGCCGGCAGCCAGCCGATGGCCTGCGTCAGCCACACGAACGACTCGGGCGCGAGCAGCGTGGTGGCCCAGACGAACCGGTAGCTGGCGGTGGACAGCACCACCAGCAGCGTCGCCAGCGCGGCGCACAGCGCCGTCAGCCACAACAGATGGCTGATGCTGCCGAACAAGCCGCGCAACGCGCCCGCGCGCGTCAGCAGGTTCAGGAAGGCCTGTGGCACCAGCGCGCCATCGGGACCGCGCGCGAGCTTGCGCGTGGCCCACAGCCAGAGGCGGCCCAGGCCGGTGACGGCGGCGGGCCGCAGCAGAAAGCTCGCCAGCCACAGCAGAAAAGTGAGCGCGTGCAGCCCCAGAAGTGCGCCCATCGCCCACAGCACGTTCACGGCCCGCGTGCCGTCGCCCAGCGCGCCCAGGGCGGCGGCCGCGCCGGAGAGCACGGCCAAGACGAACAGGACGGCCAGCATGACCACGGCGCTGCGGCGCCAGCCATCGACAAGGGGAATCAGATTTTCGCGTTGCGCCAGCAGCGCGGCGCGGGCAAGGATGCGCGCCGGCAGGCCGGCATCGAGCTGGCGCACCTGGCGCACCGCCTGCGCGTCCTCGAGCGGCCCCCAGTGCGCTTCGCGCAATCGGATCAGCTCGGCCAGCCAGTGCGCGCGCAAGGGGCGCTGAACGGCGCTGTCGATGAGGGGGGATGTATCGCGAGAGGTCGGGGACGGCATCGCGTCGGTGCAGGCGGGAGAAGGCCGGGAAAGGCCAAGTGAAGCCGCTAGGGCGATGCGCCATTGTAGACCGCGTGTTGCGGCCGGCGGCATCTCGGATCGGTGGGGTCAGTGGCTGGCGCGCGCGCTGCGATACTGGCCCGGCGTGACGCCGATGGCATCGCGAAAGACACGGGCAAGGTGGCTGGCGCTGCCAAAGCCGCTGGCTTGCGCAATGGCCGCCAGGTCGCCTTTGCCGGCCGCCAGCAGGCTGCGGGCGCGGGCCAGGCGCCGGCCGCGCACCCAGGCATGCGGCGGTTCGCCGAACGAGGCATGGAACATGCGGGCAAAGTGATACGTGGACAGCGCGGCGACGCCAGCCAGTTCGTCCAGCGTCAGGGCATCGGACAGATGCGCGTCCACATAGTCCATGACGCGGCGGCGCACGCCCGGCGCCAGGCCGCCGCGGAGCGGTTGCGGGGTCTTGCGCGTGACACCTTGCGTCAGCAGGTGGTGCAGCACGGTCTCGGCGGCGCTGCTGGCGGCCAGCCGGTCGGCGGGCTGGTTCCAATCCGTGCCCAGGAGGCGGCGGCAGACGTCGATCAGCGAGTCGTCCTGGATGTAGGTGCGGTCGCGCAGTTCCAGCGTTCGCGGTTCGCAGTCCAGCCGCATGACGGCTTCGCGGGCCAGCCGCTGCGGGGCGATGTACAGGTGCAGGAAATGCACGTTGTCGTTCATGCTCCAGCGGGAATGGTGCTCGGCGGGCAGCACGCAGAATTTGCCCGCGCCGCCATGCAGCGAGTCCTGGCCCACGCGAAACGACCGGTCTCCGCCCCGCAGGTATAGCGACAGCGTGTGATGGCCGGGCGTTTCGTAGCCCAGCGTTTCGCGGGCGGTGCGCGACCACTGCGATATCGCCATGCCCTCGCCCAGCGACGCGGCGCGCTCAAGCGTCGCGGTCGAGCGCGACAGCGTGCGGAAAACAGAGAAATCGGCCGGAGCCGTAGCGGGGGTGCCCATGGAAAGGAATGCTACTCCCGTCCACGCGCGCTTGACGCGCCCGATTCGGACAAAAGCGCAAGAACCGGCAATCGGGGCGTGGCGTCGGGGCGCACACTGGATGTCCGGCGATCAAACATGGCCGCCGATGTCCGTATCAGCACTTCGCGTGGCCTGCCGCGCCCGTCGCATCATGAATCTTTCCCTGTATCTGCTCACTGTCCTGATCTGGGGCTCCACCTGGATCGCCATCAAGCTGCAGCTTGGCGTGGTGGCCATCCCGGTGTCGATCTTCTACCGCTTCGCGCTGGCGGGCCTGCTGCTCTTCGTGGCGCTGCTTGTCCTGCGCAAGCTGCAAAAGCTGGACCGGCGCGGTCATTGGCTGTGCGTGGGTCAGGGCCTGTGCCTATTCTGCCTGAACTTCCTGTGCTTCTATTCGGCCACGCAGTGGATCCCCAGCGGCCTGGTGTCGGTGGTGTTCTCGGCCGCCACGCTGTGGAACGCGCTCAATGCGCGGCTCTGGTTCGGCACCCGCATCGCGCCGCGCATCATGGCGGCAGGCGCGCTGGGGTTCTGCGGCCTGGTGCTGCTGTTCTGGCCGGAACTGGCAAGCCAGCAGGCCAGCCACGAAACGCTGCTGGGCCTGGGCTTTGCGCTGTTGGGCACCCTGTGCTTTTCCACGGGCAACATGCTGTCGTCGCTGCAGCAGCGCGCCGGCATCCGGCCGCTGACCGGCAACGCCTACAGCATGCTTTACGGGGCGGGCATTCTGCTGGCCGGCTGCCTGGCCGCGGGCGTGCCGTTCAGCTTCGATTCGTCGCCGGCTTATGTGGGCGCGTTGCTGTATCTGGCCGTGGTGGGTTCCGTGGTGGGCTTTACCGCGTATCTGACGCTTGTCGGCCGCATGGGGCCCGCACGGGCCGCCTATTGCACGGTGCTGTTTCCGGTCGTGGCGCTAAGCATATCGACGGTGGTCGAAGGCTACCGCTGGACACCTTATGCAATCGCCGGCCTTGCGCTGGTGATGCTGGGCAACCTGCTCGTTTTCACGAAATGGTTGCCGTTTTCCAAGCGCTCGGCGCTGGCCGGCCGCGCCTGAGCCCATTGCCGCGCTAGGCCGCCAGCTTGCGCAAGGCCTGCAGCAGGCGATCGATTTCGTCGCTGCTCGTCAGATAGCTCACGGACGCACGGGCGATCCGGTCCAGACCACGGGCCTGCATGTCCAGCGGCGTGTACGGCACGCCGTTGCTGCCGATGGTGATGCCCTGTGCGGCCAGCGCACGCTGAACATCGGCCGCGTCATGTCCGGCCAGGTTGAAGGCGACCAGCCCTGATTGCTCGCGCCCCTGGTCCAGCATCGACACGCCGGGAATGGCCGCCAGTTCGGCGCGCAGCGCCTGGGCAGTGGCGTCGATGGTGGCGCGGATCGTGTCCAGGCCCAGATCCAGTGCTTCGCGCAGGGCATTGGCCAGGCCGCAACGCAGCGCCAATGAATTCTCGGCGGATTCCAGGCGTGCGGCATCGGCGCGCAGTACGGGTTCCCCGTCCACGCCCAGCGGCGCGGAGTGCGTGTCCACGAAGGCGGGCGTGAGCCGATCCAGGAATTCGCGCCGCACATACAGCAGCCCGGTGCCGCGGGGTCCGCGCAAGGCCTTGCGGCCCGCGCCGCTCAGCACGTCGCAATCGACTTGCCGCACGTCGATGGGAATCTGCCCCACGGCCTGGGCGCCGTCCACGAAATAGGGAATATCGTGCTTGCGCGCCACGCGTCCGATCGCGGCGGCCGGATTGATGAGGCCGCCGTTGGCGGGCAGCCACGTCAGCGCAATGAGCCGCACCCTGTCGTCCAGCATGGCTTCCAGCGCCTGCGGGTCCACGCAGCCGCTGTCGTCCGAGGGGATGGTCTCCAGCGTGGCGCCCGCGCGCTGCGCGATAAGCCGCATGGCCGCCAGGTTGCCGCCCCATTCGTGACGGCCCACCAGGATGCGGTCACCGGGCCGCCAGGCCGGCAGCGCCGCAAAGGCGGCGCCCCAGCCCGGCGAGTTGCCGCCGGTCAGCGCGATCTCCTCGACCTGCGCGTTCAACAGCTGCGCGGCCAGCGTGCGGGCCGCTTCGGTCAGGTCTCGCGCCGCCACGCCCGCTTCCATCGGCCCCTGCGCCGCTTCACGCTTCAGATGCGCGTGAATGGCCTGAATCGTGGCCGTGGACGGCAAGGATGCGCCGGCGTGATTGAAATGCACAGAGCTTTGCGTGCCGGGCGCGTGGGCGCGAAGCGCCTGGATGGCGCTCGGGGTCAGGGGGGCGGTCATGGCGGTTCCTGTCGGGGGGGCGTATCAGGCCGGGGTCAGCGCGATAACGGCCTCGACTTCCACCGACACGCCCTGCGGCAGGGCAGCAACGCCGACGGCGCTGCGCGCATGGCGTCCGGCGTCGCCGAATACGTCGACCATCAGGTCCGATGCGCCGTTGGCGATAACGCTTTGGCGATTGAAGTCCGGGGCGCTGGCGACGAACACGCCCAGTTTCACGACACGAGCCACGCGGTCCAGACGGTCGCCCGTGGCGGCAGCGATCTGCGCCAGGATGCCCAGCGCGCTGGCGCGCGCAGCCTGAACGCCGTCGGCGTCAGACACCTGGTGGCCCAATTGGCCCAGATACGCGGCCTTGCCATCCTTGCGGGAGATCTGGCCCGAGATGTAGAGCAGGTTGCCCTCCTGGACAAACGGCACATAGTTCGCGGCCGGGGCGGAGGCGGGATCCAGGGTCAGGCCAAGCTCGGCAACGCGGGCGGAAATGCTGCGGGTCATATCGAATCACCTATGGAAAAAGGGAAAGCGCGTCTTGACGCTCCCCCGATGCTATCGGCCGCGGCGTGGCCTGACCAATCAATTCTTGCGAAGTAGGTATGAGTAAAACTAATGTGTGTGCGCCAGCCAGTCGTGCAGCGCCTGGACCGGCGCGCTCAAGGCCCCGCGGGGCGTGACGAACCACCAGCCGATGCGCGGGTCTTGCAGCACCGCGCCCGGCAGGGCTTGCACCAGCGCGCCGCTGGCCAGGTGCGAGGAGATCAGCCGCTCGCGGCCCATCGCCAGGCCCTGTCCGGCCAGCGCGGCTTCGACGACGATGTTGTAGTCGTGCAGACGCACCGTGCGGGCCGCACCCAGGTCGAATCCAAACTCGTGCGCCCACGCGTCCCATTCGAACTGATGCCGCGCGTGAGAGACCAGCAGCGGATGGCGCAGCAGATCGGCGGGCGTCTTCGGCCGCTTCCTGCCCGCGACCAGTGCGGGCGCGCATACGACAGACAGGCGTTCGGTCATCAGCAACGTGCTGCGCACGCCGGGCCAGCCGCCACGGCCATATCGGATCGCGGCGTCGACCTCTCCGCCCGCCACATCGGCCAACGCGATGTCGGGTTGCAGTTGCAGATCGATGTGAGGATGCGCGGCCGCAAAGGCGGGCAGGCGCGTCGCCAGCCAGCGCGTGGCGAACGACGCCAGCAATCCGATTCGCAGTGTGTAGCGCGCCGGCTCGGGCGCGCGCAATGCGTCGGTGCCCTGGCGCAGCAGTTCAAATGCCGCATGCACGCTGCGGAAATAGTTCTGGCCCGCTTCGGTCAGCGCCACGGCGCGTGTGCGCCGCTCGAAGAGCGCGACGCCCAGTTCTTTTTCCAGGCGCTGGATGTGATGGCTGATGGCGCTTTGCGTGACGAACAGATCTTCCGCGGCTTGCGAAAAGCTCAGCCGCCGCGCCGCCGCTTCGAAGGCGCGCAGGGAAACCAGGGGCGGCAGGGATCGCGACGAACGCATCGGTGTGCAGGGCGGGAAGGTGCGGACCCGGGCCATGCTACGCGATGCACACGGCTTGGCAACCTGGGCGTTGACAACCCGGGCCTGGTCGCGACCCCGCGCGCCAATGCAAAAAGCCCGCAAACACGTTGCGGGCTTTTTTAAGGGTACTGCGGTACTGCAAATTCTTGGCTCCCCGAGCTGGGCTCGAACCAGCGACCTGCGGATTAACAGTCCGTCGCTCTACCGACTGAGCTATCGGGGAACAGGTAGAGGGGGCGAATTATGCACAAAAAATCGGAAGAATGCAAAGCGAGGCGGAAAATTGCGGTTTTGGCTGGTGAAGCCGGCCCTGTTTTTCAAGCTTGCCGTCATCCCGATCCCGTATCATGGCCCCCAAGAAGAAGGAAGGCTCGCAACCTCTCTCGTCTTTTCTGGGTTCACGTCATGTCTTCGTTCGACATTCAATTGCTGCTCACCGCCCTGGTGAGCGTTCTGGTCCTGGTCGCGCTGATCGTCTCGCGTCTACGCATGCATCCGCTGCTGGCGCTCCTGATCGTATCCATCGGCGTCGGCTTTGCAACCGGCATGGCCCCGGGCGCCATCGTCAAGAGCCTGACCGATGGCGCCGGCAAGACGCTGGGCGCCGTGGGCGTGGTGATCGCGCTGGGCGCCATGCTGGGCAAGATCCTCGCGGATTCGGGCACCACCGAACGCCTGGCCAACGCCATCCTGCGCCACACCTCTCCTCGCCTGATTCCGTGGGCGATGACGCTGGTGGCGTTCGTCATCGGCATCCCCATGTTCTTCGAAGTGGGCCTGGTGGTGATGCTGCCGCTGATCTTCAGCGTGGCGCGCAAGCTGGAAAGCCAGGCGCGCTTCAAGGGCTCGGCGTACGTGTACGTGGGCGTGCCGGTGATTTCCGCGCTGGCAGCCATGCACGGCATGGTGCCCCCGCATCCCGGCCCGCTGACCGCCATTGCCACGCTCAAGACCACGGTGGGCCCCACGATGATCTACGGCTTCATCGCGGCGCTGCCGGCCATGATCTTCGGCGGGCCGCTCTATGGCGCGTTCATCGCCCCGCGTATGACGACGCGGCCGGACGAGGCCCTGCTCGAGCAGTTCACTGCGTCTGCCGACAGCCCTGGCGGCACTAACGCGCCCAGCGTCGGACTGGGCGTGCTGGTGGCGTTGCTGCCGGCCCTGCTGATGCTGGTCCACGCCGTGGCCGAAATGTTGCTGCCCAAGGACTCGAGCGTGACGCATGTAGCTGCGTTCCTCGGCAACCCCGTCGTCGCCATGCTGTTGGGCGTGCTGTTTGCGGCCGTGACGCTGGTCTTCCTGCGCGGCGGCGACGCGGAAAAGCTGCGTGGCGCGCTGGGCCAGAGCTTGAAGCCCATCGCCGGCATCATGCTCATCATCGCCGGCGGCGGCGCCTTCCAGCAGGTCCTGACGAACGCCAAGGTCGGCGACGCCATCGTGCACCTGACACACCAGTTCGCTTTCCCGCCGCTGATCCTGGGCTGGCTGATCGCCATGCTGCTGTCGGTCTCCACCGGCTCGGCCACGGTCGGCATCGTCGGCGCGGCGGGTTTGCTGGCGCCGCTGGCTGGCGCGGACCCCACCCTGAATTTGCCGCTGCTAGCCCTGTCCATCGGCTGCGGTTCGCTGTTCTTCAACTACGCGAATCACGCGGGATTCTGGATGGTGAAGGAATCGTTCGGCATGACCATGGGCGAAGCCACGAAGACGATTTCCGTGGTGCAGTCGATCGTGTCGGTGGTGGGGTTGGTGATGGTGCTGCTGTTTAATATGTTGCCGGCGCTGGGGTGATGCGGGTGGGAGCGGATGCGCGTCAGGCGCGAGCCGCCTTTTCATGACTAACGCTGGGGGTCATGGATGAACCCCGGGCGCGACTCAGCGCTTGGACGCGGGCTCGCAGGGTGGGCTCGGCTCGGTAAAGCGATCAAGAAATCCGTGGCGCGTCACTATCCGCTCAATTTTCGCGCCAGGCCCGATGCAGACGTCGATTCGCCTGAATGGTTTGGTGATTTCCAGCGAGTCAGTGCCTTGGCTGGGAAATGTCAGCAGCAGCCACATGTCGGGCTTTGGAAACATGGCCGTGTATTGGGCCGACGTCTCGCCCGGGCTCATACCAAATTTCGCCGTGTTGTCGTTGTCGTTAAAAAAAACGCCAATTCGATCCGTCGCCCGCTCGGAGTAGTGCAACACCACGATCGGCGAGAACGTGCCCCACAACGCTATGCAACTCCAAAGCACCGCAAGAATTCCGACGATAACTCCGAAGAATTTGAGTAAGAAGCGCATTACGTCCCTTTGCGAACGCAGTTGTGGATCTCTTTGGCGTGATGCTCATCATTCCCCCAAGGTAACGGTACGGACTCAATGAATTGCAGGAGAGTTGCTGTCGTCAGTTCGTGGGGTCTGGCCCGATCATAAAGATTGCAGCCCAACTTGATCGAAACATGATCTTGCACATCGTCAGCGCTGGCAGGCCAGGGCCCGTTTTCCGGATGGTTTTGCATGGTTGGCCATCGCGTTTCCTTCAGGGCATTGTAGGTGTCCAAAAGCGCCTGTGCGATGCCTGCCGAATTGATGAGTTCGGCACTATCAAAGCCGAGCGCAACGCCCACGTATCCATAATGGATGTTGGACCAGATGTCATAGTAATAGTCAAAAGAGCCGTACTTCTGCCAACCTTTGTTGAGGCGGGGACCGAGCATTCGCCGCAAAATGGACTTGTGGTCCCAGGGGCGACTTGGGCCGATGATGTCGGCAAAAAGCATGTACGCGGAAAGCTGCTGTTCAACCTTCCTCTCGATGTAGGTTTTACGCGCTGACAGCCTGAGATACCAAGGTGCATTTTCCAGTTCTTTGTAATACGCCCTGATGTCATAGTGGTTGGCGTCATGGATCTGCCGACCGCGAATGGAAAATGGATTGGTCTTCATCTCACGGACGATGTACTCGGCCAGCTGTATTGCCGTGTCAGGGTGATCACAGCCGGTACGTTGGTGTTCGTTGGAGAGCCTCTGCCCCGACAATGCCTGACCTGTCAGCGAGCTTTCCGTGGATGCGCTACCGTCGACCGATGCACTAACGATGCCACCCGGATCTAGGTACACAACCGCAAAAGTTTGACTCGCGATCAGCGAAGCGCCGCATGACGTTTTCATGCCGTCGACTGCAACAAAGCTATCGTCGATAGCGAAAGTGGCGACACCTTCGGCGATGGGAAAAACGCCCTCGCAGCGAGGGCAAGTCACCATGTGCCCCATTCCCGCAGCGGCACGGCCAAGAACGTCATAGGAGGAGAACCCCTCCGTCACCGTCCCTCCATGCGTGGTCTTGTCGCCTACACGAACAATCGGGCGGCCATTCATGATTAATCCTTCGGGATTCGCAGAGCGCTTAGAACAACACTGCGTCGAACGTCGGACAATCAGAAGAATTTGGAAAACGCATCGAAGGCGGGCCGCCGGCCAATGGGGCGGCTGCCCCACTGCAAAAAAAAGGCCGATCCACAAGGAATCGGCCTTTTTGCTGGGGTATTTCTCTGGTGCCGGTGAAAGGAATCGAACCCTCGACCTTCTCATTACAAGTGAGCTGCTCTACCAACTGAGCTACACCGGCGATGCGTGCCGGGGCACGCGCAGGGACTGCATTGTAATGAAAAAAATGCAGCCCCTCTCGTGGGGTCGTTATTTGACGATGGTCAGGCGCGGGCGCTTGGGTTCGTCGTCGTCGCCGTCGTCGTCGCCAGGGGCGGGATTGGCGTCAGAGCCTTCCGGGGCGGCAGGGGCCGGCGAGGCGCCCTGGGCGCCGGCTTCGGGCGGCTCGTAGGGCTGGACCTCGAAGCCCATGCCGGCGCCGGTTTCGCGCGCATAGATGGCGCTGACGGCGCCCACGGGAACGTAGACGTTTTCGGTCACGCCGCTGAAGCGGGCCTGGAATTCAATGAATTCGTTGCCCAGCACCAGACGGTTGGTGGCCAGCGTGCCCACGTTCAGCGTGATCTGGCCGTCGCGCACGTGGGCGACGGGCACCATGGTGTGCTCGTCGACCTGCACGGTGATATACGGCGTGTAGCCGTTATCGGTGCACCATTCGTGCAGTGCGCGGATCAGATACGGTTTGGTCGAAGTTTCACCCATTACACAACCAGCCTTAGCGACGCATCACTTTTTCCGAAGGCGTCAGCGCTTCGATGTAGGCCGGGCGCGAGAAGATGCGTTCGGCGTACTTTTGCAGCGGAGCCGCATTCTTGGGCAGTTCGATGCCGTAGTGGTCCAGGCGCCAGAGCAGCGGTGCGACGGCCACGTCGAGCATGGAGAATTCCTCGCCCAGCATGTACTTGTTCTTGAGCAGCATCGGGGCCAACTGGGCCAGACGGTCGCGGATGTTCTGGCGAGCGTTGGCGAGCTTCTTTTCGTCGGGCTTGGCGCTGCGGTCTTCCAGCGTCGAGACGTGAACGAAGAGTTCCTTCTCGAAGTTGTAGAGGAACAGACGCGTGCGGGCGCGCATGACCGGGTCGGCGGGCATGAGCTGCGGGTGCGGGAAGCGCTCGTCGATGTACTCGTTGATGATGTTCGACTCGTACAGAACCAGGTCGCGTTCGACCAGAATGGGCACTTGACCGTACGGGTTCATCACCGAGATGTCTTCGGGCTTGTTGTACAGGTCGATGTCGCGGATCTCGAAATCCATACCCTTTTCGAACAACACGAAGCGGCAGCGTTGCGAAAACGGACACGTGGTTCCGGAATAGAGCACCATCATGGCGGTAAGTCCTTTATTGAAAAACGAAAGGCCAGCGCCTAAATCTAGCAGGCGCTGGCCCCAATTGCCAGGCAGGATAGGCGTACGGCCCTATCCGCCTCTTCCGTCCCCGATAGACGGGGTGGCTGGGGAACCTGGCGGGGCGTTACGGTTAGCGCACGTGTTTCCAGTACGAGGCATTCAAGCGCCACGTAACAAAGAAGAACAGGAGCAGGAACAACATGACGCCGACGCCGATGCGGACACGCAGTGTCTGGACGGGCTCGGCCATCCAGGACATGAATGCGGTCAGATCAGCGACGTCGTTGTCGTATGTTGCGGTTTGGGCCGGGTTGGCGGCCTTGAATTTGGCATCGAAGGTGGCATGGCCATGGTGATTGGCTAACGGCTCGGCCTTCACCGTGGCAAAACCCTGTGCATCGTACACCGTTGTGACGCGTTCCCAGGTTTTGGGGGCGCCGTCCTTGCCTTCGACCTCGTGGACAGCGACCGTGGTCAGCTCGCGCGGACCCTGTTCCTGCCAGAGGGCATGCGGCATGCCGACCGACGGAAAGACCAGGTTGTTCCAGCCCGTGGCGCGCGACGTGTCGCGGTAGAAGGTGCGCAGGTAGGTGTACAGATAGTCGGATCCCGAGGGGCCGGCGTTCACGGATTTGGCGCGGGCGATCACGGACAAGTCCGGGGGCGTCGTGCCAAACCAGGCCTTGGCGTCCTTTGGCGTCATGGCGACGTGCATCATGTCGCCAATCTTTTCGCCGGTGAACAGCAGGCTTTCCTTGATCTGCTGGTCAGTCAGACCGATGTCCCTGAGCTTGTTGTAGCGCATCGACGACGCGCTATGACAGTTCAGGCAGTAGTTGACGAACAGCTTGGCGCCGTTTTGCAGCGACGCCATGTCGTTGACGCGGTAAGGCGCCTTGTCCAGCGGATAGCCGCCCCCGGCGGCAAAGGTAGCGGTACACGTGAGCATCAAGGCCACGGCACCAATCAGCTTCTTGATCATGGTTAGTCCGTTATTCTCGTTGGCTCAGTGGGCGTGGAACGTGACGCGGTCGGGCACTTGCTTGAAGGTGCCCAGGCGGCTCCATACCGGCATCAGAAAGAAGAAAGCCAGGTACAGCAGCGTGCCGATCTGCGACGTCAGGTTCAACGGCGGACTGGGCGGCTGAGTACCGATGTAGCCGAGCACCAGGAAGTTGACCATGAAGATGCCGTAGATCCACTTGTGCCACGTGGGGCGGTAGCGGATGGACTTGACCGGCGAATGATCCAGCCAGGGCAGGAAGAACAGGATGACGACCGTGCCGCCCATGGCCACCACGCCCCAGAACTTGGCGTCGATGACGCGCAGCAGCACGGCGACGACGATAAGGATGCCGGGGACGGCGATGCGCATGAAGCCCTTCAGGTTGCTCTTGGCAAACAGCACGATGGCGCCCAGCACCGACGCGCCCGCCAGCACCCACGTGAATTCATCGGTGGTGGCACGAAGCATCGAGTAGAACGGCGTGAAGTACCAGACCGGCGCAATGTGCGGAGGCGTCTTCAGCGAGTCAGCGGGAATGAAGTTGTTGAACTCGAGGAAGTACCCGCCCATTTCCGGAGCGAAGAACACGATGGCCGCGAACACCAGCAGGAAGCCCGCCACGCCCACCAGGTCATGCACCGAGTAGAACGGATGGAACGGGATGCCGTCTTTCGGGCGGCCGTACTTGTCCTTCGGGCCCTGCTTGATCTCGACGCCGTCCGGGTTGTTGGAGCCGACTTCGTGCAGCGCCACCAGGTGCGCGGCGACCAGGCCGATCAACACCAGCGGAATGGCGATGACGTGGAAGGCGAAGAAGCGGTTCAGCGTGGCGTCGGACACGACGTAGTCGCCGCGGATCCAGATGGACAGTTCAGGGCCGATGAACGGGATGGCCGCGAACAGGTTCACGATCACCTGGGCGCCCCAATACGACATCTGGCCCCACGGCAGCAGGTAGCCGAAGAATGCTTCGGCCATCAGACAGAGGAAGATCGCAACGCCGAAGATCCACACCAGTTCGCGGGGCTTGCGGTAGGAACCGTAGAGCAGGCCGCGCAGCATGTGCAGGTACACGACGACGAAGAACATCGAGGCGCCGGTCGAGTGCATGTAGCGCACCAGCCAGCCCCACGGGACTTCGCGCATGATGTATTCGACGGACTGGAACGCGCGCTCGGCGTCCGGCTTGTAGTGCATGACCAGGAAGATGCCGGTCACGATTTGCAGCACCAGCACCAGAAGCGCCAGCGAGCCAAAGAAATACCAGAAGTTGAAATTCTTGGGTGCGTAATACTCGGACAGATGGGCTTTCCAGGTGGAGGTCACCGGAAAGCGCCGGTCCAGCCAGCCCAACAGGCCTGTCGTCTCGACGGTTTTCTCGCCAGCCATGTAACGGCTCCTTCTCTAATACGTGGCGTATTGTTTTTACTTACGTAGATCGGGAAAAAAGCGCGACGCGAGCGTCAGGCCTTGTTGTCTTCATCGACGCCCACGATGATGCGGGTGTCGCTGAGGTACTGGTACGGCGGAACTTCGAGATTATCGGGAGCAGGCTTGTTCTTGAAGACCCGGCCAGCCAGGTCGAACGTGGAGCCGTGGCAGGGACAGAGGAATCCGCCTTGCCAATCCGCGCCCAGACCGCCGCCGCCACCCGTTTCGAAGTGCGCGGTGGGCGAGCAACCCAGGTGCGTGCAGATGCCGACGCAGACGAAGAGCTCGGGCTTGCGCGAGCGGGCTTCGTTTTCGGCATAGGGAGGGGTGAAGCCGGGCCGCTTGGATTGCGGGTCGGCAAGCTGGGGGTCCAGCGCTTTCAGTCCGGCGAGCTGCTCGGGCGAGCGGTGGATGATCCACACCGGTTTGCCGCGCCATTCGACCGTTTTCATGGCGCCGACGGGAATGTCGCCGATATCCACTTCAACGGGCGCCCCGGCCGCACGGGCTTTTTCAGAGGGGGAAAACGTGCTCACAAGCGGCACTGCCGTTGCGACACCTGCTACGCCGCCCACAGCACAGGCGGTGGTAACCCAGAAACGTCGCGAAGGATCAGGTGGCAGGTTGGGATCAACCGCACCGTCATCGTCATGCACCAGCGTATCCTGACTCATCTTCCTATCCTTGTTGATGCGCCCGCTCAACGAGTAGCATCACTTCTGCGGCATCGGGTTCGCGGGAATATGTAACAACATAGCAACCGCGTATTATAGGCCAGCCTACCCCAGGCGTATCACGAATGGAGCGGATTTATGAGCAAATCGACTGGTTTCGTCAAAGAGTTTCGAGATTTCGCGGTCAAGGGCAACGCGGTCGATCTGGCCGTCGGTGTCATTATCGGCGCGGCCTTCGGCAGGATCGTCGACTCGCTGGTGCGGGACATCATCATGCCCCTGGTCAATTTCATCCTGGGCGGATCGGTCGATTTCTCGAATAAATTCCTCGTCCTGTCGATGCCCGAGGGCTATGCCGGTCCGATGACCTACGCGGATCTGACCAAGGCTGGCGCCAACGTGTTTGCGTGGGGCAACTTCGTCACCATCATCATCAATTTCGTCCTGCTGGCGTTCGTGATCTTCTGGATGGTCAAGGCCATCTACAAGGCCCGCAACAAGCAGGAGGAAGCGCCGGCGCCGGCCAAGACGCCGGAAGACGTCGCCCTGCTGCGCGAAATCCGCGACCTGCTCAAGCGGCCGTAAATGAAAAAGCGTCCTTGATTGGACGCTTTTGTTTCTTGCAAGGGCGGCAGGGTCAGGCGGGATTGTCGATATCCACGAATTCGACCTTAACGCCGAAGCGCTCGGCCACGGCCTGTCCCAGCGCCTGGACGCCGTAGCGTTCGGTGGCGTGGTGGCCGGCCGCGATGAAGCCAACGCCGGTTTCACGCGCCAGGTGCACCGTGGATTCCGAGACTTCGCCGGTGATGTAGACGCTTGCGCCCGCGTCCACGGCGTCGGCCATCATGCCCTGGGCGCCGCCCGTGCACCAGGCGATGGTCGCCAGCGGCTGGTCCGGATCGCCCACGACGAGCGGCGGGCGGCCCAGGCGTTGCGCCACGCGCTCGCCCAACTGGCCCAAGGTCTGCAGGCCGGTGGCCTCGCCCAGCCAGATCAGCCCGTCCTGGCCGCAGGTCAGGGGCGCGCCATCGTCGCGCCGCGCGGGGGACAGGCCCAGCACGCGCGCCAGCTGCGCGTTATTGCCCAGCGTGGGGTGCGCATCCAGCGGCAGATGATAGGCGTACAGATTCAGGTCGTTCTTCAGCGTCAGGGCCATGCGGGTGCGACGGGTGCCGATGACGCGGCGGTCTTCGTTGCGCCACATCCAGCCGTGATGCACCAGCACCGCATCCGCGCCGCGTTCGACGGCGGCGCGCAGCAATGCTTCGCTGGCCGTCACACCGGTGATAATGTGTCCAACCTCGGATCGGCCTTCCACCTGCATCCCGTTGGGACAGTAGTCCTTGAAACGGGCCGCCTGCAGGGTGTCGTCCAGCCAGCTGGCCAGGACGCGGGAGTCCACTTTATTCATTGCTAGTCCTATCAGAAACATGCGCCGATATTGGCTGATCTTCGCTCAGGCCGTCACGGTCTGCCTGGGTATTCTATTCGTGGTGACGACGTTGCGGCCCGACCTGCTGCGGGTGAACGGGCCCGGCGCGGTCCTGCCGGCCACCGCGGCGTCCGTGCGCGCGCCCGCCGGCGACGTTGGCGCGGTGTCGTACGCGGACGGCGTGGCAAAGGCGGCGCCCTCGGTGGTGAACGTATTCACCACCAAACACGTGAACGTGCCGTTGATCCCGCTGCCCGATGACCCGGTGCTGCGCCAGCTGTTTGGACAGATGCCGGGCGTGAGCCGCCGGGAGGCCTCGACCAGCCTGGGCTCGGGCGTGATCGTGAACGCGGACGGCTACGTATTGACCAACTATCACGTGGTGCAGGCCGCGGACGCCATTGAGGTGGCCCTGCGCGACGGGCGGCGCGACACGGCCAAGGTCGTGGGCGCGGATCCGGACACGGACCTTGCGGTGCTCAAGTTGTCCAGCCTGCGCGAGCTGCCGGCGGCGACGCTGGCGTCCGACAAGGGCCTGCGGGTGGGCGACGTGGTGCTGGCAATCGGCAATCCGTTCGGCGTGGGACAGACGACGACGCAGGGCATCGTGTCGGCGCTGGGTCGCAATGGCCTGGGCCTGAATACCTACGAGAACTTCATCCAGACCGACGCGGCGATCAACCCCGGCAATTCCGGCGGCGCGCTGGTGGACGCCTACGGCAACCTGGTGGGCATCAATACCGCCATCTATTCGGAATCTGGCGGGTCGATGGGCATCGGGTTTGCCACGCCGATCGAGATCGCGCGCAAGGTGATGGACGATATCGTCAAGACCGGTTCGGTCAAGCGCGGCTGGCTGGGCGTGGAGCCGCAGGACGTGACGCCGGAACTGGCGCGGGCCTTTGCGTTGCCGCGCGACACGACGGGGGTGATCATCGCCGGCGTCATGCGCGATGGCCCGGGCGCGCGCGGCGGCTTGCGCGTGGGCGACATCGTGCAGTCGGTCAATGGCAAGCGGGTGGCGGACACGACCGGCCTGCTATCGGAGATTGCGCAGGTGCCGCCCGGCCAGCGGGCCGCGCTGGGCATTTTGCGCGGCGGCAAGCCCGCGGAACTGGCGGTGGTGGTGGGTACGCGACCGGGAAAGCCGCGCTAGGCGCATTTACGCGCCGCCGCACGGGCGGCGCCGGGGCTGACGCCGGTACCGGGCTTGTCAGACAGTTCGCGCACCAGCGCCAGGATCAGCCGCTTGGTGCTGTCGGGTTGCGGCGCAAGCCGCGCACAGATTTCGGCGCAGTAGCCATCGACGCCATTGGCCGCGGCGTCTGGCAGCCGGGGCGTGGGGTTTGCCCCGGGCGCGGCGGGCACCACGCCGTCTGTCAGCCACGGCACGCTGGTGCCCAGGGCGTGCGCCAGCCGCACGAGCGTATTGCGGGCGGGCGAATAGCGGTCTTCGCGGGTAAGAATGCGATGAATGCAGGACTGCGGCACGCCCGACAGGCGCGCAAGCTGGTTCTGGCTATGGATGCCGCGCCACCGCATGAGGGTGCGCAGTCTTTGAGAAAGCGACATGACTGCAATGTAGGACTGCGGTCAGAGGCCGACAAGGTAAAACGGTCCGCTTTTATGCGGACCGTCTTGGTGGCTATGCGCCCGAGGTCAGTGGCGTTCGGTCAGGGAGTCCGACGCTGCGTCGTCCGCTGACGCACTTTCCTTTGGCGTGACCATGCGGGCGCAGATCAGTCCGACCTCGTAGAGCAGGCAAAGCGGCACCGCCAGCATGAACTGGCTGACCACGTCGGGCGGGGTGACCACGGCGGCGATGATGAAGGCGCCCACCACCACGTAGCCGCGCGCGGCCTTCAGCTTGGAGAGCTCGACCACGCCCATCTTGACCAGCAGCACGACCGCCACCGGCACTTCGAACGTGATGCCGAACGCCAGGAACATCGTCATGACGAAGCTGAGATAGGCCTCGATGTCCGGCGCCGGCGTGATGGACTGCGGCGCGAACGTGGCGATGAAGTGGAACACCGTGCGGAACACCACGAAATAGCAGAACGCCATGCCCGCGATGAAGAGAAACGTGCTGGATACGATGAGCGGCAGCGCCAGGCGCTTTTCGTGCCGGTATAGCCCGGGGGCCACGAAAGCCCAGGCCTGATACAGCACCACCGGCAGCGCCAGGATGAACGCGGCCATCATCGTGACCTTGACGGGCACCATGAACGGCGTGATGACGCCCGTGGCGATCATGCGGGTGCCTTCGGGCAGCGAGGCCAGCATGGGCGCGGCCAGCACGTCGTAGATGGCCGACGCGCCGGGATAGATGAAGAGCACGATGAACACCGCCACCACGGCGCCGACAGCGCGCAGCAGACGGGTGCGCAGCTCGACCAGATGAGAGATGAAGGTCTCTTGCTGGCCTTCTTCTTGGGTTGCGTCCTGGGTCACGACGAAGTTCCGGAAGGCGAGACGGGCTTGGCGGCAGGCGCGGCGACGTCAGCCGCGGTCGCGCTGGGCGCCGGGGCGGGTTGATGTTGGGGGGCGGCCGGGCGCGGGTCGGCGTTGGGCGCGGGTTGGGGCTCGGCGGCAGGCAGGTCCAGGTCCAGATTGTGGTTCTGGCTGGGCGGGGCGATTGTGCGTGCGGGCTCGGCGGGCGTGTCCGCGGCGGGCGCCTGCGTGGCAGTCGCCGTGGCCGGTGAGGCGGGGGCGGCCTTGCCGCTGGCTTCGCGGGCGACTTCGTCCAATTCGGCGCGGAACTGCTGCACGGGTTCCTGCAGCGAGGCCCCGGTCTCGTTCAGCGATTGCTGCACGCCCTGGGCCGCGTCTTCCATTTCAGTCTTGAACTTGCGGAGTTCGTCGAGTTCGATTTCGCGCTGGATATCGGACTTGACGTCATTGACGTAACGCTGCGCGCGGCCCAGCAGGTGACCGACGGTGCGGGCAACCTTGGGCAGGCGTTCGGGGCCGATGACGATCAGGGCGACGACGCCGATCACCATCAGTTCAGTGAGGCTGACATCAAACATTCGACGGCCGCTCGGGAATTGAAGCAATAAGGGCCGGCCCGTTCAGGGCTGGCCCGGAGGGAGGCTGGCTGACGCTCAGGAGTTGGACTTTTCCTTGGCCTGCACGTCGATGGTGTCGCCGGCAACGCGCTGCTGCGTGACCGGTTCGGCGGGCTTGTCGCTGTTGGCTTCCTTCATGCCGTCCTTGAACCCTTTGACCGCGCCGCCCAGATCGCCGCCGATGTTGCGCAGCTTCTTGGTGCCGAAAATCAGCGCGACGATGACCAGGACGACCAACCAATGCCAAATGCTAAAACTACCCATGATGATTCTCCGAATTACGCAGTGGGGGCCACGCGCCCTTTCCAGGGACGCGAGCCGCCGATGATGTGGAAATGCAGATGCGGGACTTCCTGGCCGCCTTCGACGCCAGAGTTGATCATGATGCGAAATCCGCCATCGGGGCCCGGACGGCAACCGTTTTCGGCGGCAAGCCGCGGCGCCAACGACATCATTCTACCCAACCAATCTGCGTCCTCGCCCGTAATATCCTGCATGGATGTGACATGACGTCGAGGGATCAGCAGTAAATGGACCGGCGCGGCCGGATTGATATCGTGAAATGCAACAAAGTCCTCGTCCTCGTAGACCTTCTTGGACGGGATGTCGCCGGCGGCGATCTTGCAGAAAAGGCAGTTGTCGCTCATGGGTTTGGTTTCCGTGGTCAGTCCTTCGGGCGGCTTGCCTTTTCCGCCAGGCCCGACAGGCCCTCGCGGCGGGCCAGCTCGGCCAGCACGGCTTCAGGCCGCAGGTTGAAATGCGTCAGTGCCACCAGGCAGTGGAACCACAAATCGGCGGTTTCGCTGACGATGCGGTCGGGCACGCCATCCTTGGCGGCCATGACCAGTTCCGTGGCTTCTTCGCCGATCTTCTTCAAAAAGGCGTCGGGGCCCTTGGCCAGCAGCTTGGCCGTGTAGGAAGCCTGGGGATCGCCGCCGTTTTGCGGGCGGCGCGTTTCCAGCGTGTCTGCGATGCGCGCCAGGATGTCGGCGGCGGTCAGGGTCTGATCGGTCATTTGTAGATGAGTTCCGGGTCTTTGAGCACCGGATCCACCGTGACCCACGACGCATGGTCGGTCTGACCTTCCAGGCGGCGGAAAAAGCAGCTGGCGCGGCCGGTGTGGCAGGCGATGCCGCCTTGCTGGTGGACCTTCAGGAGGACCACGTCGCCGTCGCAATCCAGGCGCAGTTCGTGCACTTCCTGGACGTGGCCGGATTCTTCGCCCTTGCGCCACAGACGCTTGCGCGAGCGCGACCAATAGACCGCGCGGCCGGTGGCGGCCGTTTCGGCCAGCGATTCGCGGTTCATCCAGGCGACCATCATGATCTGGCCGTTTTCGGCGTCTTGGGCGATGGCGGGGATCAGGCCGTTTTCGTCGAAGACGACGTCGGCCATCCAGGCAGGTTCGTTGCTCATGTTCAGTCCAATCGTACGGCGATGCCCTGTTCGGCCATGAATCGCTTGCACTCGCCGACGGTATGCTGGCCAAAATGGAAGATGCTGGCGGCCAGCACCGCGCTGGCGCGGCCGGTGGTGACGCCGTCGGCCAGATGCTGCAGGTTGCCGACGCCGCCGGAGGCAATGACGGGCACCGGTACCGCGTCCGAGACGGTGCGGGTCAGTTCCAGGTCGAAGCCGGACTTGGTGCCATCGCGGTCCATGCTGGTGAGCAGGATTTCGCCCGCGCCATAAGCGGCCATGCGGCGCGCCCACGCCACGGCGTCCAGGCCGGTGGCCTTGCGGCCGCCGTGCGTGAAGACTTCCCAGCGCGCCGGTTCGCCGGGCGCAGACACGCGGCGGGCGTCGATGGCCACGACCACGCACTGCGAGCCGTGATAGTCCGAGGCGGCGCGAACCAGGTCGGGATTGGCTACCGCGGCGCTGTTGATGCTGATCTTGTCGGCGCCGGCGTTCAGCAGACGCTGGATGTCGGACACCTGGCGCACGCCGCCGCCCACCGTCAGCGGAATGAAGACCTGCGAGGCCACCTGCTCGATGATGGGCAGGATCAGGTCGCGGCCGTCGCTGGTGGCGGTGATGTCCAGGAACGTGAGTTCGTCGGCGCCCTGCTCGTTGTAGCGGCGGGCGATCTCGACGGGGTCGCCCGCGTCGAGCAGGTTGACGAAGTTCACGCCCTTGACGACGCGGCCGGCCGTGACGTCAAGGCAGGGAATGATGCGGCGGGTCAGCGCGTTGTGCATGGACGCGCCGGCCCCGGGGGTGCTGCTGGATGTGGTCATTTTGCCAATTCGTCGGCGCGCGCCTGCGCGGCCTGGAAGTCGAGCGTGCCTTCGTAGATGCTGCGGCCCAGGATGGCGCCTTCGACACCCTCTTCCTCGACGGCGCACAGCGCCTCGATGTCCTGGATACCGGCGATGCCGCCCGAGGCGTACACGGGAATGCGCACGTGCTGGGCCAGGCGTACGGTGGCTTCGACGTTGACGCCCGACAGCATGCCGTCACGGCCGATGTCGGTGTAGATGATGGCTTCGCAGCCGTAGTCTTCGAACTTCTTGGCCAGATCCAGCACGTCGTGGCGGGTCAGCTTGCTCCAGCCATCGGTGGCGATCTTGCCGTCGCGGGCGTCCAGGCCAACGATGATCTGGCCGGGGAAGGCGCCGCAGGCGTCCTGCAGGAAGCCCGGATTCTTGACGGCGGCCGTACCAATGATGACGTAGGAGATGCCGGCGTCGAGGTAGCGTTCGATGGTGTCCAGGTCACGGATGCCCCCGCCGATCTGGACGGGAATGTCGTCGCCGACGGCGTCCAGGATCGCCTTGATGGGCGCTTCGTTCTTGGGCTTGCCGGCGACGGCGCCGTTCAGGTCGACCAGATGCAGGCGGCGGGCGCCCTGGTCAAGCCAGCGGGTGGCCATGGCGGCGGGGTCTTCGGAGAACACCGTTGCATCGTCCAGGTCACCCTGGCGCAGGCGCACGCAACGCCCGTCTTTGAGATCGATGGCGGGGATCAGCAGCATGGTTGGCAGCGAGAAAAAAAATGGGGTTGAACGGGCTGGCGCACGGGGCTCGGGGCCTACGGCTGCCAGTCTACAAAATTGCGATACAGGCGCAAACCGTGCTCGGCGCTCTTTTCGGGGTGGAACTGCACCGCGAAAATGTTAGCTGCCGCCACCGCGCAGGTAAAGGTGACGCCATAATCGGTTTCACCAACCGTCAGGCCCGGATCGGCCGGATCGGCGTAATAACTATGGACGAAGTAGAAGTGCGAGTCGTCCGGAATGCCTTCCCAGATCGGGTGAGACCGGGTGTGGCGGACCTTGTTCCAGCCCATGTGCGGCACCTTCAGGCGCTCGGGGCGGGTGTCCGCCAGACCTGCCGCGCCGGTGTCGGCCAGGCAGGCTTCGTCGTCGGCGGGGATCAGGTCGGCAAAGCCGGGGCCGGAAAAGCGGCGCACGACGCCCGGGAACAGTCCCAGGCAAGTGGTGGCGCCCTCTTCGCTGGCGTCGAACAGCATCTGTTCGCCAACGCAGACGCCCAGCAGGGGCTTTTCGCGGGCGGCGCGCACGACGGCGTCGCGCAGCCCGGATTCGTTCAGGGTGCGCATGCAGTCCGCCATCGCGCCCTGGCCCGGAAACACCACGCGGTCGGCGGCGGCGATTTCCTGGGGCTGGTTGCAGATGCGGATGTCGGCGTCAGGCGCGGCGTATTTCAGGGCGCGTGCGACGGAATGGAAATTGCCCATTCCGTAGTCGACGATGGCGATAGTGGTCACTTCTGTCTGCCTGGTGCGGTGCGAAGGGGATGGCTTGCCTGGGTTGCGTACCTTACAGCACGCCCTTGGTGGACGGCACGACGTCGCCCATGCGCGGGTCGACTTCCAGCGCCATGCGCAGCGCGCGGCCACAGGCCTTGAACACGGTTTCCGCCTGATGGTGCGAGTTGAAGCCGCGCAGGTTGTCGATGTGCATCGTGATCAGCGCGTGATTGACCAGGCCCTGGAAGAATTCGCGCGTGAGGTCCACATCGAAGCTGCCGATGTGCGAGCGCGTGAACGGGATGTGATATTCCAGGCCGGGGCGGCCGGAGAAGTCCACCACCACGCGCGACAGCGCTTCGTCCAGCGGCACGTACGCGTGACCGTAGCGGCGCAGGCCGGCCTTGGTGCCCGCGGCCTTGGCGATGGCCATGCCCAGCGTGATGCCCACGTCTTCCACCGTGTGGTGCGCGTCGATGTGCAGGTCGCCCTCGGCCTTGATGTCCAGGTCGATCAGGCCGTGACGCGCGATCTGGTCCAGCATGTGATCCAGGAAGGGCACGCCCGTGTCGATCGTCTGCTTGCCGGTGCCATCCAGGTTGATGGCCACGCGGATGCGGGTTTCGTTGGTGTTGCGGGTGATTTCTGCGGTACGCATGTTAAGCACTCAAGATCTCTTGCAGGGCGGATAGCAAGGCGGCGTTCTCGGCCGGGGCGCCCACCGAGATGCGCAGGCAGTTGGCCAGCAGCGGGTGGGCATTGGAGAAGTTGCGAATCAATATTTTGCGCGTTTTCAGGGCAAGATGCACGGCGTTGCCGTCGAGCTTGCCGGAAAAGCGGGCCAGAATGAAATTGGCCGCGGAAGGGAATACCCTGACGCCGGGCAATTGCGCAAGCGCCGCGGCCAATGGCTCGCGGTCGGCGCGCAGCCGGGCCGCCTGTTCGTCCAGCACGGCCTTGTGCCGCAGCACGGCCTGCAGCGTGGCCTGCGTCAGCACGTTCAGGTTGTAGGGCGGGCGCACCTTGTTCAGCTCGGCGATCCAGGCCGGATCGCCGGCCAGGTAGCCGAAGCGCAGCCCGGCCAGGCCGATCTTGGACACGGTGCGCATGACGACCACGTTGGGAGCCTCCAGCACGCGCGGCATCCAGGTGCAGTCCGCGAACGGCTGGTAGGCCTCGTCGATCACCACAAGCCCCGGCGCGGCCTGGATGATGGCGTCCACGTCCTCGCGCGACCAGAGACCGCCGGTAGGATTGTTGGGCGTGGCCAGGAACACGAGCTTTGGCTGATGCTGGCCGATGGCCGCCAGCATGGCGGGCAGGTCCAGGGTCAAGGCATCGGTCAGCGGCACGCCCACGAAACGCGCGTGGTCAAAACGCGCAGCCATGTCGAAGTACACGAACGACGGCCAGGGCGACAGCACCACGTCGCCCGGATTGCAGCACGCCTGGACCATCAGGTGGATGAGCTCGTCCGAGCCGTTGCCAAACAGCACGTCCGCGCCATCGGGCACGCCGAAGGCCGTCTTGACGGCGGCCTGCAGCGCGGAGAGATCCGCGGACGGATAGCGGTTCAGCGGCGTGTCGCGGACGGCGCGCGCGATGTCATCGCGCACGGCCTCGGGCAGCTCGTACGGGCATTCCATGGCGTCCAGCTTGATGCAGCCTTCGGCATGGGCAACGGGGTACGCCGCCAGCTCGCGGATGTCGGCGCGGACGGTGCCTTTGACGCGGCCGGCGACGTCCGCCGGTCCCGCGCTCATGCCTTGTCGACCCGGTACTGGGCGCTTGCGGCATGCGCCTGCAAGCCCTCGCCCAGCGCCAGTTCGGCGGCGATGCGGCCCAGCGTCTGGGCGCCGGCGTGCGAGACCTGGATCAGGCTGGAACGCTTCTGGAAGTCATACACGCCCAGCGGCGACGAGAAGCGCGCCGTGCGCGAGGTGGGCAGCACGTGGTTCGGGCCGGCGCAGTAGTCGCCCAGGGCTTCCGAGCTGAAGCGGCCCATGAAGATGGCGCCGGCGTGGCGGATGCGGGCGGTCCAGACTTCGGGCTGCTCGGTGGAGATTTCCAAATGCTCGGGGGCGATGTCGTTGGCGATCTGGCAGGCTTCTTCCAGGTCGCGCACCAGGATCAGCGCGCCGCGGTTGGCCAGGCTGACGCGCAGGATGTCGGCGCGCGGCATGGTGGGCAAGAGGCGGGCGATGGCCGCTTCGACCTCTTCGATGAAGGCGGCGTCGGGACAGAGCAGGATGGACTGGGCGAGCTCGTCGTGCTCGGCCTGCGAGAACAGGTCCATCGCGATCCAGTCGGCCGGCGTCTTGCCGTCGCAGATGACCAGGATTTCGCTGGGGCCGGCGATCATGTCGATGCCGACCACGCCGAACACGCGGCGCTTGGCAGCCGCGACGTAGGCATTGCCCGGGCCGACGATCTTGTCCACGGCCGGCACGGTGTCGGTGCCATAGGCCAGCGCACCCACGGCCTGCGCGCCGCCGATGGCGAACACGCGGTCCACGCCGCCGATGGCGGCGGCGGCCAGCACGATGGGATTGCGCACGCCGTCTGGCGTGGGGGTGACCATGACCAGCTCCTGCACGCCCGCGACCTTGGCCGGAATGGCGTTCATCAGCACGGACGACGGATACGCGGCCTTGCCGCCGGGCACGTACAGGCCCACGCGGTCCAGCGGCGTGACCTGCTGGCCAAGCAGCGTGCCGTCGGCTTCGGTGTAGGTCCAGGTCTCGGCGCGCTGGCGCTCGTGGTAGGCGCGCACGCGATCGGCGGCGGCTTCCAGCGCATTGCGCTGCGCGGCCGGCAGCCCGGCCAGGGCCGCATGCCAATCGGCCTTGGGGATCTCCAGCGTATGCGCTGCC
This sequence comes from Achromobacter mucicolens, assembly GCF_902859725.1. Lineage (GTDB taxonomy): Bacteria > Pseudomonadota > Gammaproteobacteria > Burkholderiales > Burkholderiaceae_B > Achromobacter > Achromobacter mucicolens. The sequence goes on from NZ_CADIJP010000025.1 coordinate 38,174, forward strand.
GCGTCCGGCATGCGGTCGAACCGCTGCGTGTATTCCACCAGCGCGGCGTCGCCGCGGGTGCGCACGTCGGCCAGGATGCTGGCGGCGGCGCGGTCGATGGATTCGTCCTCGGTGGCCTCGAAGGCCAGCAGCTTGGACAGGGCGGATTTGAATCCGGGATCGCGGGAGTCGAGACGATTGATCAGGGCCATGGCGTCATGGAGCAAAGCAGGTAACGGTATCGGCCGCCGCGCCGGGCGCGGCGGGCGGGAATCAGACGTTGCGGGAGGCCGCCCTTGCGAAGGCATCCAGCAGCGGCTGCAGGCGGTCGCCGCGGGTTTTCAAGGCGGCCTGGTTGACGATCAGGCGCGACGAGATCGGCATGACGTCTTCCACGGCGACCAGGTCGTTGGCGCGCAGCGTGCCGCCGGTGGACACCAGGTCGACGATGCAATCGGCCAAGCCGACGAGCGGCGCCAGTTCCATCGAACCATACAGCTTGATGATGTCCACGTACACACCCTTGGCCGCGAAGTGTTCACGGGCTGACTGCACGTACTTCGTGGCCACGCGCAGGCGCGCGCCCTGGTGGACCGCGGCGTCGTAGTCAAAGCCGTTGCGCACGGCCACGGCCAGGCGGCACTTGGCGATGTTCAGGTCGATGGGCTGGTACAGGCCGCCGGGCTGTTCCTTGGCGTGCTCGATCAGCACGTCCTTGCCCGCGATGCCCAGGTCGGCCGCGCCGTACTGCACGTAGGTGGGCACATCCGAGGCGCGCACGATGATCAGGCGCAGGCCGGGATCGCTGGTGGGCAGAATGAGCTTGCGCGAGCTTTCGGGGTTCTCGGGGACTTCGATGCCGGCTTCCGCCAGCAAAGGCATGGTCTCTTCGAAGATGCGGCCCTTGGACAACGCCAGGGTCAGGGGGGTGACGGAGGCATTGCTCATTGAGCCTGTTCCTTGCCGGTAACTCGTTGGATATCCGCGCCCAGGGCGCGCAGTTTCACTTCCATCTGATCGTAGCCGCGATCCAGGTGGTAGATGCGGTCGACCAGCGTATCGCCATCAGCGGCCAGGCCGGCGATGACCAGGCTGGCCGAGGCGCGCAGGTCGGTCGCCATGACCGTTGCGCCCGACAGGCGCGGCACGCCGCGCACGACAGCAGTGTGGCCGTCGATGTCGATCTGGGCGCCCATGCGGCGCAGTTCCTGCACGTGCATGTAGCGGTTCTCGAAGATGGTCTCGACAATGACCGACGTGCCGTCGGCCACGGTGTTCAGCGCCATCAGCTGGGCCTGCATGTCGGTGGCAAAGCCCGGGTATTCGTGCGTGCGGAAACCCACGGCCTTGGGGCGCTTGTCCATCGCGCCGCGGATCCAGCCGGGACCGGTCTCGATGGTCAGGCCCGCTTCGGTCAGCTTGTCCAGCGTGGCGCCCAGGATGTCGGCATCCGCGTTCTTGAGCAGGATGTCGCCGCCGGCCGCGCCCACCGCGCACAGGAAGGTGCCGGCTTCGATGCGGTCGGAGATGACGCGGTGCTCGGCGCCGTGCAGGCGCTCGACGCCGTCGATCACGATGCGGTCGGTGCCGTGGCCCTGGATGCGGGCGCCCATCTTGATGAGCAGTTCCGCCAGGTCCACCACTTCGGGCTCGCGCGCCGCGTTTTCCAGCACGGTGCGGCCCTCGGCCAGCACGGCGGCCATCAGCAGGTTTTCCGTGCCGGTGACCGTGACCATGTCGGTGCGGATGGAGGCGCCCTTCAGGCGCTTGGCGCGCGCCACCACAAAGCCGTGCTCGATGCTGATTTCAGCACCCAACGCGGCAAGGCCCTTGATGTGCTGGTCGACCGGCCGCTGGCCGATGGTGCAGCCGCCGGGCAGGCTGACGCGGGCCTCGCCGAACCGCGCGACCAGCGGGCCCAGCACCAGGATCGAGGCGCGCATCGTCTTGACCAGGTCGTACGGCGCTTCCAGGCTGTCGACGTTGCCGGCCTGCAGCGTGACGATGCCGTCGTCGGCGCGTTCGGCGCGCACGCCCATGCGGGCCAGCAGGCGCAGCATGGTGCCGGTGTCGTTCAGGCGCGGCACATTGGACAGAACCAGCGTGTCGGCGGTCAGCAGACCCGCGCACAGGATCGGCAGGGCCGAGTTCTTGGCGCCGGAAATCGAGATCTCGCCATGCAGCCGCGCGCCGCCGGTAATGCGAAGCTTGTCCATTATTCGCCCGCTTTCTGGTATTCGGCGGGGGTCAGGGTGCGCATCGACAGGGCGTGGATCTCGGCTTTCATGCGGTCGCCCAGTGCGGCGTAGACAAGCTGGTGGCGCTGGATCAGGCGCTTGCCTTCGAAGGCCGTGCTGACGATGACGGCGTCGAAGTGCGACCCGTCGCCCTGCACGTCGAGATGTTCACAGGGCAGGCCGTCAGCGATGTATTGGCGGACTTGCGCGGGAGTGGGAAGCATGGACGTCAGTTCCTGAGTTTGTAGCCGCTGGCCAGAAGCCGCAGCGCGTAAGCGGAGAGCGCAAGGAACACCGCCGTCACCACCGCCAGGCTGTGCCAGGGCGAGACGTCCGACACCGAGAAGAATCCGTAGCGGAATCCGTCGATGGTGTAGAAGATGGGGTTCCAGTGCGAGACGCTTTGCCAGAACGGCGGCAGCGTATGGATGGAATAGAACACGCCGGACAGGAAGGTGGCCGGCATGATCAGGAAGTTCTGGAAGGCCGCGAGCTGGTCGAATTTTTCGGACCACAGGCCCGCGACCAGCCCCAGCGTGCCCATGATGCCGCACGCCATCACGGCAAAGACCAGCACCCACAGCGGATGCGCGGGCGCGAGCGGCACGAAGAACAGCGCCACGGCCCACACGCACAGGCCGACCGCCAGACCCCGCGCGATCGCGGCCAGCACGTAGGCGCCGAAGATGTCCCGGTGCGACAGCGGCGGCAGCAGCATGAACACCAGGTTGCCAGTGATGCGGCTCTGGATGAGCGACGACGACGGATTGGCGAACGCGTTCTGCAGCATGCTCATCATCATGAGCCCGGGAATCAGGAATGACGTGTAGGGCACGGTGCCGTACACCGTGACGCGCCCTTCCAGCACGTGCGCGAAGACCAGCAGGTACAGCAGCGCGGTGATGACGGGCGCGGCGATGGTCTGGAAGCTGACCTTCCAGAAGCGCAGCAATTCCTTGCGCAGCAGGGTCGGAAAGCCGGAGCCGGCGTCCAGGCGGGGCTGCACCAGCGGCTGGCCGGTAGGCGTGGCGGGCTGGGTCATGATGAGATCTCTTCGGGTTGCAGGGCGCGCGCGCCGGGCTCGTCGTCCTGGTGCATGATGCGCACGAAAGCGTCTTCCAGATCCACGCCGCCCACGCGGGCAAGCAGCGCCTGGGTGGTGTCCAGCGCCACGACGCGCCCGCCCTTGAGCATGGCGATGCGGTTACAGAGCGCCTCGGCCTCTTCCAGATAGTGCGTGGTGAGCATGATGGTGTGGCCGGCCTTGTTCAGCCGCGAAATGAACTCCCACAGCGTGCGGCGCAGGTCCACGTCCACGCCCGCGGTCGGCTCGTCCAGCACGATGACTGGCGGGCGGTGCACCAGCGCCTGCGCCACCAGCACGCGGCGCTTCATGCCGCCGGACAGCGCCCGCATGTTGGAATTGGCCTTGTCGGCCAGGCCCAGGTTGAACAGGATCTCGTCGATCCAGTCGTCGTTCTTGCGCAGGCCAAAGTACCCGGACTGGATGCGCAGCGTCTCGCTCACGGTAAAGAACGGGTCATAGACCAATTCCTGCGGCACGACGCCCAGCGCCCGCCGCGCCGACTTGTAGTCGGCCACGACGTCGTAACCACAGACGGTGGCGCGGCCCGAGGTGGCGTGCGCGAGGCCCGCCAGGATGGAGATGAGCGTGGTCTTGCCCGCGCCGTTGGGGCCGAGCAGGCCGAAGAACTCGCCGTGCTCGATGTTCAGGCTGACGTTGTCCAGCGCCTGAAAGCCGGGCCGGGGCGCGCGCCCGAGCAGTTTCTGCCAGCCGCGCTGGCGCGGCGAGTAGATCTTGGAGACGTTTTCTAGGCTGACGGCGGACATGACGGGGGGAGATGGCCCGGAAAGAGCGAATTGACCATTATATAAGCGCGGTGCGGCAGGAGCCCTGATGGCCCCGGTGGCAAAGGGGACGCCCCGCTTGTAGCGTCCCCAAAAACAATCGGCCCGGCGGCCCCCCGAGGGGACGCGCCGGGCCGAGCTGAGCCTGAACGGGTCTTTACTTGTTGCGCTGGTTCAGCGCCTGGATCAGGCCGTCGATGCCGTTCTGGTTGATCTGCTGGGCGAACTGGTTGCGGTAGTTCTCGATCAGCCAGATGCCTTCGACGTTCATGTCGTAGATCTTCCAGCCCTGCGGGGTCTTTTCCAGGCGGTAGTCCACGCCCACCGGCTGGCTGTTGGACTGGCTGATCAGCGTGCGCACGACCACGTCGTCGGCCTTGGGATCGCCGCGGAACGGCAGGCCGGTGATGGTGGTGCTGGACGTGACGCGGGTCAGCGCGCCGCTGTACGTGCGGATCAGCGTGCCGCGAAAGGCCTCGGCCAGCGCCGTTTTCTGCTGGTCGGAGGCCTGGCGCCAGTAGCGGCCGGCGGCCAGGCGCGTCGTCTTCTGGAAGTTGACGTACGGCAGGATGTGCTGGTCGACGACCTGGTTGATGCGGGCGGTGTTGCCGGCCCGGACCGCGCCGTCAGCCTTCAGGACATCCAGGGCCTCGTTGGCGGCAGCCAGCACGAATTGTTCGGGCGGGCCGTTGGGATCCGGCTTGGCTTGTGCGGCTGACGCGGCCGTGGCGGCGGACAGGCCGAGCAGGCCCGCGAACATCAGTCGCTGCAACAGGGAGGGAACGGAAAATCGCATCAAATCTCCTTCAGTACCGAAAGCGCAATCCGACAGCTTACTTGTTCGCGGGTTGCGGTGCAGGCACGGGGGCCGGCGCGGGGGCGGCGGGGGCGTCGTCGCCGTCGTCTTCGTAGTTGGGCAGCGAGCCTTCGTCATCCACGCGATGGCCCAGGACCATGGCGGCGCGGCGTTGCAGGAAGGCGTCGCGCACGAAGCTGTACGGGTCCAGCGCCACGCGGTCGATGGTGTCGGTCGTGTCGAGCAGGTTGGCGCGCGTGTCGACGATGCGCAGGCCCCACAGCGAATTGCGCAGGCGGACGTTGTCGATCGAGTCCACGCCCATGTAGCCGTAGGTGGTGCCGTACAGGTCGCCGACCAGGCCGACGCCGTCACGCACGCTGGAGGCGCCGAAGAACGGCAGCACCAGGTACGGACCTTGGCTGAAGCCCCAGACGCCGAGCGTCGTGCCGAAATCGTTGGGGATCTTGCGCGCGCCATTGGCCGAGGCGACGTCGAAGCAGCCGCCCACGCCCATGGTCGTGTTGAACAGGAAGCGGCCCAGCGTGTTCACGAAGTCGTGGCCGCGGCCCTGCAGGAAGCTGTTGGTGCCGGACCACAGGTCGCCGACGTTGCTGAAGATGTTGTGGATGCAGCTGCGCACGGGCTGCGGCGTCACGAACGTGTAGGCCTGCGCGACCGGCTTGAACACCGCGCGGTCGACCGTGTCGTTGAACTGGTAGACGCCACGGTTGAAGCCTTCCCAGGGGTCGCGCGGATCCGGATTCTTGGGTGCGGCGCAGCCGGCCATCAGCGCGCCCGCCGCTGCGACGGTGGCAATTCGGGAAATAGCTTTCTTATTCATGATCCGGGTATCCCTATCAACATTCTTTTGTTATCGCGACCGCGAGACGCAGCGTAGTAACGGCTTGTTTGTGCCGGGCCTTTAATCCTGCGCCTTGGGAGCGCCTTCCGGCGCGGCGGTCGTGCCCTGCTTTTCCGCCGACCCGTACAGGAATTGGCTGATCAGCTGCTCCAGGACCACGGCGCTTTGTGTATAGCGGATTTTTCCGCCGTCGGTAAAGTTATCTTCCTCGCTTCCGGCGGTCAGGCCCAGGTATTGCTCGCCCAGGAGGCCCGAGGTCAGGATGGCGGCCGACGAGTCCTTGGGGAACTGGTATGCCGTTTCCAGATCGACCGAAACGATGGCCTGGAAGGTCTTGTCGTCGAAGGAAATGTTCGTGACCCGGCCCACCACCACGCCGGCGCTCTTGACCGGCGCGCGCACCTTGAGGCCGCCTACGTTATCGAAGTTGGCCGTCACGGTATAGGTCGGGGCAAAGGAAAAGGTGCTCAAGTTGCCGGCGCGCAACGCCAGGAATCCAAGCGCGATCGCGCCCAGCAATACAAACAGGCCTACCCAGAAGTCGGTTTTTTCGCGTGACATGATCGATCCGTATCAATTTCCAAACATCAAGGCGGTGAGCAGGAAGTCCAGCCCCAGCACCGCCAGCGAGCCCACGACCACGGTGCGCGTGGTGGCGCGGGCAACGCCTTCGGGGGTGGGCTTGGCCTGCCAGCCTTCGTAGAGCGCCACCAGCGTCACCGTGACGCCGAAGACGACGCTCTTGATGACGCCGTTGGCGACGTCTTTCCATACATCGACGCCGTTCTGCATCTGCGACCAGAAGGCGCCGGCGTCCACGCCGATGAGCAGCACGCCCACGACCCAGCCGCCCAGAATGCCCACCATGGAGAAGACCGCAGCCAGGATGGGCATGGCGATGATGCCGCCCCACAGGCGCGGCACGAGCACCCGGCGTATCGGGTCCACGGCCATGACTTCCATGGCCGACAATTGTTCGCCCGCTTTCATCAGGCCGATCTCGGCCGTGAGCGAGGTGCCGGCGCGGCCCGCAAAGAGCAGCGCGGTGACCACCGGCCCCAGCTCGCGCACCAGCGACAGGGCCACCAGCAGGCCCAGGGCCTCTTCGGAGCCGTAGCGGTTCAGCGTGTAGTAGCCCTGCAGGCCCAGCACGAAGCCCACGAACATGCCGGAGACGGCAATGATCAGGAGCGAATAATTGCCGATGAAGTGGACCTGCTGCGACACCAGGCGCGGGCGGGACAGCGCGATGCCGCTGCGCGCCAGCATGGCGCCGAAGAACCGGGTGAAATAGCCGATGCCGGCGACGTGGGAACGCACCCATTGGCCCAGCACGGCGATGGCGTTGTTGGATCCGCTCATGCTTTGCGCCCTTTCTGTTGCGACAGCCACTTCTGGAAGGCGGGAGTTTCGGGATATTGGAATGCCACCGGGCCGTCCGGCTGGCCTTTCAGGAATTGCTGGACGTAAGGGTCCGGCGAGGCCGCGAGCATCTGCGGCGTGCCGGAGGCGGCGAGCTGGCCGCGGCCCACGAGGTAGACCTGGTCTGCAATGGCAAAGGATTCCTGCACGTCGTGGGTGATCAGCACCGAGGCGCAACCCAGACGGTCGGCAAGGCTGCGGATCAGGCGGGCGGTGATGCCCAGCGAGATCGGGTCCAGCCCCGCGAAGGGTTCGTCGTACAGGATCAGTTCGGGTTCCAGGACCACGGCGCGGGCCAGCGCCACACGCCGGGCCATGCCGCCGGAGATTTCCGAGACCTTCAGGTGGGCGGCGGCGCGCAGGCCCACGGCATCCAGCTTGTCGAGCACGCGGTCGGTGAGTTCGGCCTCGGGAAGGCGCGTGTGCTCGCGCAGGGGAAAGGCCACGTTCTCGAACACGTTCAGGTCGGTGAACAGCGCGCCCTGCTGGAACAGCACGCCCATGCGCTTGCGCAGGGCTTGCACTTCGTCGCGGGATGCGGCGCCGATATCCTGGCCGAACGCCAGGACGCGGCCCTGCTGGGCGGTGATCTGGCCGGTGGCCGCGCGCAGCAGCGTGGTCTTGCCGGAGCCCGACCCACCCATGACTGCCACGACCTGGCCCGCCCGGACGTCCATGGAAATATCGCGCAAGACGGTGAAATCACCGTAGCCAAGCGCCACACCTTCCAGGCGCAGGGCGAATTCCGGGGTGCTGCTGGTTTGAGCGGGCATGGGCAACGAAAGGGAGTTTCGGCGGCGGAGCTTGCCGTGCTGTCCTGCCGGCAAGCGGGCCGGAGAACCTGGCCGGCGCGGGCAAGACAGGCTGCGTCGGGAAGCGCCCTGTTACTCAGATGCCGGGGACGAGCTCAAGCGTCGGCTCCCGGCGGCGAGGCGACATTGTAGCCCGAGGCTGTGCAATCACAATCGGACCGGCCGCACGTGGAACAGTGTTTTCAATTCCACGGACAATCCGGCGGGCGGCTGGCTGCCATCTTTCTAGGCGTCACGGGTGTCTGACACCCCTGGAACGCCAGCCCAGCGCACACGCCTCTGACCCGGGTGTCAGACACCCTTTTTCGCGGCCCCGCCTTGTTCCTTCAGCGACGTGCACGCGCCGCCGCGGTTTCCCGGGCCAGACGCTGAATCAAATCCGCCGTCGATTCCCGCCGCGCCAGCGGCGCACCCTGGCCGGCCCACAGGGACAGGACGTTGATGTTGCCGCTCTTGCCGCCCGCCGTGCGCATCGGGCGCGTCAGCGCGTTCTGCAGCGGATACGGCAGGATGTCGCCGCCGATGGCGTCCGCGTCCCGCATGAAGGCGTTGGCGATGCCGCGCGCGGGGCGGCCGGAAAAGGCGCGGGTGACCCGGGACTGTTCAGCGCGGGAGGCGGGCAGGACGGCCTTGTAGGCCTCGCTGATGCCGGATTCGTCCGTCGTGAGAAAGGCCGTCCCCATTTGAGCCAGGTCGGCGCCCAGTGCAAGGGCGGCCGCGATGCCGCGCCCGTCCATGATGCCGCCCGACGCAATGACCGGGACCGAAACGGCGTCGGCCACCTGAGGCACCAGAGCCATCGTGCCGATCAGGGACGCCTCGAAGGCATCCAGGAATGTGCCGCGGTGGCCGCCCGCCTCGGCGCCTTGCGCCACGATGGCGTCCACGCCGTCCTGCTCCAGCGTCTGGGCCTCGCGCACCGTGGTGGCCGTCCCCACGGTCAGGATGCCCAGCTCGCGGCAGCGGGTCACGGCCTCGGCCGGCAGGCGGCCGAAGGTGAAGCTCAAGACGGCGGGACGGATCCGCAGGATGGCCTCGAGCTGGCCGGCCAGCGGGTCGCTTTGCGGACCGGGCGCCTCGGGGGCGGGCAGGCCCAGTTGCGCGTGGTAGCGGGCCATCAGGCCCAGCATTGCATCCGCATTGCCCGTCATGGGTTGCTGCGGCACGGACGCGAACAGATTGATGGCGAACGGTCGGTCCGTACGCGCACGGATCGCCGCGGCCGCCGCTTCGATCTGTTCGGGCGTCATGTAAGCCGCCCCAAGCGATCCCAGGGCGCCCGCCTTCGATGCCTCGGCCACCAGTTCCACCGTGGTGGCGCCGCCCGCCATGGGCGCCTGGATGATGGGATGGTCCAGCTTGAGCAGTTCAATCAGAGGGGATGCCATGGGAAAACTCCTGGGAGGTTATTGAAGCTGGATGTTTCCAGCCTTGATGACGTGCGCCCACTTTTCGCTTTCGCTCTTGATGAACGCGGCGAATTCCTCGGGCGTGCCGCCGCCGGCCTGGCTGCCGGTGTCGGCGATGGCCTTTTGCACATCCGGTTCCTTCAGGATGCGGTTGAACTCGGCGTTCAGCTTGGCGATGATCGGCGCGGGCGTGCCGGCCGGCGCGACGATGCCCTGCCAGTTGTAGGACTCAAAGCCCGGCAGGCCGGATTCGGCCATGGTGGGCACGTCGGGCAGCACGGCCAGGCGCTTGGCGGACGTGACGGCGATCGGGTGGATCTTGTTGCCCTGGATGGCGGGCAGCGCGGAGTAGCCCATTTCGAACATCATCGAGATGTGGCCGCCCATCAGGTCGGTGGCGGCCAGGCTGCCGCCCTTATAGGGCACGTGGATGATGTCGATCTTGGCCTGCTCGCGGAACATCTCGCCCGACAGGTGATGCGCGCCACCCACGCCGGACGAACCGAAAGTCAGCTTGCCCGGCTGCTTCTTGGCCAGCGCGATCAGGTCGGCCAGCGTCTTGACCGGCAGTTCGTTGTTCACGCTCAGTACCAGGGGGCTGTTTTCGATCAGGATGATCGGCGCCAGGTCCTTTTGCGGGTTGTAGGGCATTTCCTTCATCAGGGACGGGTTGACCGCCATCGGGGCCAGGTTGCCCGTGCCGATCGTGTAGCCGTCCGGCGCCGCCTTGGCGATGAGGTTGGTGCCGACCACGCCGCCGGCGCCCGCCTTGTTCTCGACCACCACAGGCTGGCCCAGCGACTCGCCCAGCTTGCGCGCCAGCAGGCGCACGCGCGTGTCGGCAAACCCGCCGGGGGCATAGGGGACGATCATGGTCACCGGCTTGGCGGGCCATTCGGCGGTCTGGGCCTGGGCGGCGCCGCCAAAGGCGGCGGTGGCGGCCAGGGCGGCAATCAGGGGGCGTAGTGCTTTCATGCTGGGGACTCCTCTTTTCCTGCTTTTTAATTGCTGTGTGATTGGCCCGAGGGGCCGATGGCATTATGCCCAGCGCCATTGCCCTCTGTCGTGACTTTTCCCAGCCCCCAGGCCGACAGCGCCAGCAGCGCCGCGCTCGCAGCCAACACCTGCGGCAACCCGGCGCCCCAGCGCGCCGCCCACGAGGCCAGCAAGGGCCCCAGGATCTGCCCGGCAGCGAACGCCGCCGTCATGATGGCCGCCGCCCGCGGCCCCGCCGCGCCGGACAGGCGGCGCGCGGTCAGCATGCCCGCCTGCGTGATCACCATGAAGGTGCCCCCCACCAGCAGCGCCGCCAGAATCACGGCGGCAATGTGGTGCCACAGCGCCACGGCCAGCATGCCGGCCGCCATCAGCGCCTGCGCTCCGCGCCACACCTGCCGGTCGTCACGGCCCCGCGCCAGCCGGGGTACCAGCAGGCAGGACAGCGCCGCAGCCATGCCAAAGATCGGCCACGCCCACCCGAAGATCGCCGGATTGGGAAAGATCTCCTTGGCCATGGCGGGCAGGAAGGTCGCGGGGATGATGTATCCAACCCCGAACACGCCGTAGTGCAGCGACAGCGCGGCAATGCCCTGCGGCAGTCGCGCCGGTGGCGCCCCGGCGCCCGTCTGGCGGACCGGGGGCGATTGCCGGCTCAGGCCAGCCCACGCCGCCGCGGACAGCGCCAGCGCCAGGACGCCCAGCGCGGACCAGGTCAGGTTGGCGTCCGCGCCCCAGCCCATCAGGGCCAGGCACGCCAGTCCCGTGAGCGCGATGCCTGCGCCCACGCCGGCGTACGTCACTGCGGACGCCGAGGCCTCGCGCGCGTCGCCGGCGGGAACCGGCCGCCACGCCACCACGCAGATGAAGGCGCTGGCGCTGGCATAGCCCGCGGCCAGCCGCAGCGCCGACCAGCCGGCCACGTTGTTCACAAGCGGCATGGCAAGCGTCAGGGCGGCCACCGCGGCCAGGCTGGCCGCCAGCGTGGCGCGCAGCCGGCGCACGGGCCAGACGATCGCGGCCAGCGCGCCCAGCAGGTAGCCCGCGTAGTTGGCCGACGCCATCCAGCCGCCCTGCGCGAGCGACAGACCAGACTCCTGCGCCATCAATGGCCAGACCGGCGTGAAAGCGAAGCGTCCGATGCCCATGGCGGCCGCCAGCGCAAGCGCCGCGGGCCACGCCAGTCGGGTGGCGGTGGCCGAGGGGTCGAGGGAAGGGTAAGCAGGCGTTGACATGGCCTCACTCTACGGCTGTACTAATATCTTGAATAGTGAATTATTAAGAACGTGAGTTCCCAAAATGAGAAACTTGGATCTCGACGCGTTGCAGATCTTCAAGACGGTCGCCGACCAGGGCGGCGTGGCGCGCGCCGCCGCGCACCTGAACCGGGTCCAGTCCAACGTCTCGACTCGCCTGAAGCAGTTGGAGACGTCGCTGGGAACGCCGCTCTTTCGCCGGCAGAACCGCCGCCTGGTGTTGTCGGATCAGGGCCGGGTGCTGCTGTCTTATGCGGACCGGCTGCTGCGCCTGTCCGACGAAGCGCAATCGGCCGTCCGGGACGGCGCCCTGCAAGGCGTGCTGCGCATCGGCACCATGGAAAGCACGGCGGCCGCCCGCCTGCCGCCCATCCTGGCGGCCTATCACGAGGCCTGGCCTAAGGTGCGTATCGAACTGGTCACCGGCACGTCGGGCGCACTGGCCGCAAAGGTGCGCAATTACGAGATCGAGGCTGCGTTCGTCGCGCAGCCCTTCCCCGCGGACGGCCTGGCAGCGATGGATGCGTTCAAGGAAGAATTGGCGCTGATCTCGCCGCTGGCCTGGGCGCCCATCCGCAGCGCGAAAGATTTGGTCAACCGCAGCGTCATCGCCTTTGCGGCGGGCTGCTCGTACCGGCGGATCCTGGAGTCGTGGCTGAACCAGGAAGGCATTGCGCCGGACAAGGTGATGGAGTTTGCGTCGTATCACGCCATCGTGGCGTGTGTGGCCGCGGGGACCGGTGTGGCGATCGTGCCGCGGTCGGTGCTGGCGGTGCTTGGGGCGGAGCATTCGGTGCGCGTGGGGGCGCTGTCTGGTTCCCACGGGCATGCGCTGACCCAGCTTGTCTGGCGTGCCGATGACGACACGCCGGCGTTGCAGGCCCTGCGGAGCCGGCTGCAGGCGCGGCAGGATTGACCGATGCGCGCGAGGCCGCGCGCATCGTCAGGGGCCGCGATCAGAAGCGGTAACCGACGCCCAGCGTGGCCACCCACGGATCGATCCGGGCGGTGCCGACGCGTTCGCCGTCCAGCGTCACCTTGGACTTGATGTCGATGTAGCGGATGTCGGCGTTCATGAACCAGCGGTCGTTGATCTTGACGTCCGCGCCCAATTGCGCGGCCACGCCCCAGGAATCGCCCAGCTTCAGGTTCGAGCCCTTCAGCGCGCCTTCGCCCTTGGTGTCGAAGAAGTGCGTGTAGTTGATGCCCACGCCGATGTACGGCTGGATCATGCTGTCGGGCAGGATGTGCCATTGCAGGCTGAGGGTGGGGGGCAGTTGCTTGGTGGAGCCGATCTTGCCCAGGTTGCTGCCGTTGACGTCATGCTGGAAGGGCCAGGCGCCCAGCAGTTCGATGCCGATGTTGCGGGTGGCCATGTAGGCCAGGGTGAAGCTGGGGCGCACGTTGTTGCTCACATCCAGCTTGACGCTGCCGTCGAGCACCGAGCCATTGTTTTGCGAGGGGCGGACTTGCGTCACGCCAACGCGGAACAGCACGTCGCCCGCTTCGTGGGCATGGGCAGGTGCGGCAAATGCGCCGGCAGCGATCAAACCGGCAATGGCGGTGGCGCGGATACGCCCGTTCAGCGAAAACATTTTCTTCTCCGATCTTTCCGTGTGGGGTGAGCCGACAGGTTCTCAGACCGCCCCGTCCCCCAACTTGACGTGTGTCAAATCGTGAAAAGACCGTTTTTAGAAAGTGGTTATGCCGCAACAGGAATGTGTGTTTTCGCCGCACAAAACAAACGCCGCCGGCGCGCAAGGCGTCCGGCGGCGTTGATAGGTCGTGTTGCGATCAACGCGGCAGATCGCTGCTTCCCATGAGGTAGGCGTCGACCGAACGCGCGCACTGGCGGCCTTCGCGGATGGCCCAGACGACGAGCGACTGGCCGCGGCGCATGTCGCCGGCGGTGAAGACCTTTTCCACGCTGGTGCGGTAGTCGTCGGTGTTGGCGCGCACATTGCCGCGGCCGTCGCGATCCACGCCGAACGCGTCCAGCACGTTCTGCACCGGCGACACGAAGCCCATGGCCAGCAGCACCAGGTCGGCCTTGATCTCGAATTCCGAGCCCTCGACCTCGCGCATCTTCATCTGGCCGGTGGCGTCGTCCTTGAACCATTCGACGCGCGCGCCGACCAGTTTTTCGACCTTGCCGTTGGCGCCCTTGAGCAGCTTGGTGGTCACCGACCAGTCGCGCTCGCAGCCTTCCTCGTGCGAGGACGACGTGCGCATCTTCAGCGGCCAGTACGGCCACGTCATGGCCTTGTTCTCGGACTCAGGCGGCTGGGGCATCAGTTCGAACTGCGTGACCGACGCCGCGCCGTGGCGGTTGCTGGTGCCGACGCAGTCGGAACCCGTGTCGCCGCCGCCGATCACCACCACATGCTTGCCCTTGGCCAGCGTCTGGTTGGTGAGGCGGTCGCCCGCCACGGCCTTGTTCTGCTGGCGCAGGAAATCCATGGCGAAGTACACGCCTTCCAGCTCACGGCCAGGCACCGGCAGGTCGCGCGGCGTCTCGGAGCCGCCGCTCATCACCACGGCGTCGAATTCGGCCATCAGCGATTGCGGCGTGCGCACGGTCAGGCCATCGGCCACCGGATCCTTCGGGTTGCCGACGTAGGTCGACGGCGCGAATTCCACGCCCTCGGCTTCCATCTGCGAGATGCGGCGGTCGATCTGGTGCTTTTCCAGCTTGAAGTCGGGGATGCCGTAGCGCAGCAGGCCGCCAATGCGGTCGCTCTTTTCGAACAGCGTCACCGAGTGGCCCGCGCGCGCCAGTTGCTGCGCGCACGCCATGCCGGCAGGGCCCGAGCCCACGACGGCGACCTTCTTGCCCGTCTTGCGCGCCGGCACTTGCGGCGCCACCCAGCCTTCGGCCCAGCCCTTGTCGATGATCGCGTGCTCGATGGACTTGATGCCCACCGCGTCGCTGTTGATGTTCAAGGTACAGGCGGCTTCGCAGGGCGCCGGGCAGATGCGGCCCGTGAACTCCGGGAAGTTGTTGGTGGAGTGCAGGACGTCCAGCGCGCGGCGCCAGTCCTGCTTGTACACCAGGTCATTCCAGTCCGGGATGATGTTGTTGACCGGGCAGCCGTTGTTGCAGAACGGGATGCCGCAGTCCATGCAGCGTGCCGCCTGCTGCTTGGCCTGGTCATCGGTCAGGTGCAGCACGAATTCGCGCCAGTTCTTCAGCCGCTTCTGCGGGGCCTCGGAGGCCTCCTGCAGGCGCTGGTATTCCATAAAGCCAGTGATCTTTCCCATGGTATCCCTCACGCAGCCATTTGTTGCGGGTTGGCTGCACGCCACATTTCACCCAATGCGCGGCGGTAGTCCGTCGGCATGATCTTCACGAATTTGCCGCGCGAGGCTTCCCAGTCGCCCAGGATCTCGCGAGCACGGTAGCTGCCGGTGTAGCGGAAGTGGTCTTCCACCAGGCGGCGCAGGATGGTCTCGTCCGTCTCGCGTTCGCCACCGCGCTGCGCGCTGTGCCAGATGTCGATGTTGTTCAGCGACTGCTGCTCGGCGTGCGGCACGACCGATTCCAGTTCCACCATCGACAGGTTCACGCGGTGCTTGAGCGTGCGGTCCGGATCCCAGACGTACGCCACGCCACCGGACATGCCCGCCGCGAAGTTGCGGCCGGTGGAACCCAGCACCACGACGGTGCCGCCAGTCATGTATTCGCAGCCGTGGTCGCCGGTGCCTTCCACCACGGTGGCAGCGCCCGAGTTGCGCACGGCAAAGCGTTCGCCGGCCACGCCGTTGAAGAACGCTTCACCGGCCAGCGCGCCGTAGAGCACGGTATTGCCAGCGATGATGTGGTCGGGACCGAAACCGCGGAAGTCGTTGGGCGAGCGCACGATGATGCGGCCGCCGGACAAACCCTTGCCCACGTAGTCGTTGCCTTCGCCCACCAGGTCCATCGTGATGCCGTGCGCCAGGAACGCGCCGAAGCTTTGGCCGGCGGTGCCGTTGCACTGGATGTGGATGGTGTCGTCGGGCAGGCCCTCATGGCCGTAGCGCGAGGCCACGGCGCCCGACAGCATGGCGCCGATCGTGCGGTTGCGGTTGCGCACCGGCACGATGAACGAGACCTTCTCGCCCCGCTCCAGCGCCGGCTTGCTGCGCTCGATCAGCAGGTGATCCAGCGCACCCGCCAGGCCGTGATCCTGCTCTTCGGTCTGGTGCACTTCGGCGTCGGACTGGGTCTGGTGGAACACGCGGGTGAAGTCCAGCCCTTGCGCCTTCCAGTGCTCCACGCCCGAACGCATGTCCAGCAGATCGGCGCGGCCGATCAGATCGTCGAACTTGCGGATGCCCAGCTGGGCCATGATTTCGCGCACTTCCTCAGCGATGAAGAAGAAGAAGTTCACGACGTGCTCGGGCTTGCCCTGGAATTTCTTGCGCAGCGCCGGATCCTGCGTGGCCACGCCCACCGGGCAGGTGTTCAGGTGGCACTTGCGCATCATGATGCAGCCTTCGACGACCAGCGGCGCGGTCGCGAAGCCGAATTCGTCGGCGCCCAGCAGCGCGCCGATGACGACGTCGCGGCCGGTCTTCATCTGACCGTCGGCCTGCACGCGGATACGGCTGCGCAGGCGGTTCAGCACCAGCGTCTGCTGCGTTTCGGCCAGGCCCAGTTCCCAGGGCGTGCCCACGTGCTTGATGGACGACACCGGCGAGGCGCCCGTGCCGCCGTCATGGCCGGCGATCACGACGTGGTCGGCCTTGGCCTTGGCCACGCCCGCGGCCACCGTGCCCACGCCGACTTCGGACACCAGCTTGACCGAGATCGAGGACTTGGAATTGACGTTCTTCAGGTCGTGGATCAGCTGCGCCAGATCTTCGATCGAGTAGATGTCATGGTGCGGCGGGGGCGAGATGAGGCCCACGCCCGGCACCGAATAACGCAGCTTGGCGATGTATTCCGACACCTTGTGGCCAGGCAGCTGGCCGCCTTCGCCGGGCTTGGCGCCCTGCGCCATCTTGATCTGGATCTGGTCGGCGGACGACAGGTACTCGGCGGTCACGCCGAAACGGCCCGAGGCCACCTGCTTGATCTTCGAACGCAGCGAGTCGCCCTTCTTCAGTTCGACGTCGGCTTCGATGCGGTCCGTGCCCAGCACCGAGGCCAGCGTGTCGCCGTCCTTGATGGTGCTCTTGCCTTCGCGCATTTCGGCGCGGTAGCGCAGTTCGTCCTCGCCGCCTTCGCCGGTGTTGGACTTGCCGCCGATGCGGTTCATGGCCACGGCCAGCACCGAGTGCGCTTCGGTCGAGATCGACCCCAGCGACATGGCGCCGGTGGCAAAGCGCTTGACGATTTCCTTGGCCGGCTCGACGTCGTCCAGCGGAATGGCGCGCGACGGATCGAAGCGGAATTCGAACAGGCCGCGCAGCGTCATGTGACGGCGGCTCTGGTCGTTGATGATCTGCGCGTACTCCTTGTACGTGCGGTAGTTGTTGGCGCGCGAGGCGTGCTGCAACTTGGCGATCGAATCCGGCGTCCACATGTGCTCTTCGCCGCGGACGCGATAGGCGTACTCGCCGCCGGCGTCCAGGTCATTGGCAAGCACGGGGTCGGCGCTGAAGGCGGCGCGGTGCTGGCGCAGCGCTTCCTCGGCAACCTGGAAGATGCCGATGCCTTCGATGTTGGAGGCGGTGCCGGTGAAGTACTTGTTCACCAGGGCGCTTTGCAGGCCGACGGCTTCGAAGATCTGCGCGCCGGTGTAGGACATGTACGTGGAAATGCCCATCTTGGACATGACCTTGTTCAGGCCCTTGCCCAGCGCCTTGATGTAGTTCTTCACGGCCTTTTCGGGGTCATTCATCTTGCCCAGCGATTCGAGCGCCAGGTAGGGGTGAATGGCTTCGGCGCCGTAGCCGCCCAGAAGCGCGAAGTGGTGCACTTCGCGGGCCGAGCCGGTCTCGACGACCAGACCCGTGTTGGTGCGCAGGCCGGCGCGGATCAGGTGCTGGTGCACGGCCGAGGTGGCCAGCAGCGCGGGGATGGCCACGCGCTCGCTGTCGACCAGGCGGTCCGACACGATCAGGATGTTGTAGCCGCTGCGCACCGCATCGACGGCGCGCGCACACAGTGCCGCCACGCGGGCTTCGATGCCTTCGGGGCCCCAGGCGGCGGGGTAGGTGATGTCCAGTTCGAAGCTGCGGAATTTCTTGCCCGTGACCTGGTCGATGTCGCGGATCTGCGCCATCGCAGCAAAGTCCAGCACCGGTTGCGACACTTCCAGGCGCAGCGGCGGATTGACGTTGTTGATGTCCAGCAGGTTCGGCTTCGGACCGATGAAGGACACCAGCGACATCACCAGCTGTTCGCGGATGGGGTCGATCGGCGGGTTCGTGACCTGCGCGAACAACTGGCGGAAGTAGTTGTAGAACGGCTTGGCGCGGTCCGACAGCACGGCCAGCGGGGCATCGTTGCCCATCGAGCCGATCACTTCCTCGCCGGTCGAGGCCATGGGTTCCAGGATGAACTTGTAGTCTTCCTGAGTCCAGCCAAAGGCCTGCTGGCGATCCAGCAGCGACACGGCCGATTGCGTGGCCACGGCCACCTGGCGCGGCGCGGGCAGCGATTCCAGCTTGATCTGCAGGCGTTCGATCCACTGGCGGTACGGACGGCTGTTGGCCAGCTGCAGCTTGATTTCGGCGTCGTCGATGATGCGGCCCTGTTCCAGGTCGATCAGGAACATCTTGCCCGGCTGCAGGCGCCACTTCTTGACGATGCGGTTTTCGGGGATCGACAGCGTGCCGGCTTCCGAGGCCAGGATGACCATGTCGTCATCGGTGACCAGATAGCGGGCGGGACGCAGGCCGTTGCGGTCCAGCGTGGCGCCGATCTGGCGGCCATCGGTGAACGCGACCGCTGCCGGGCCGTCCCACGGCTCCATCATGGCGGCGTGGTACTCGTAGAAAGCGCGGCGGCTTTCGTCCATCTGCGTGTGCTGTTCCCAGGCTTCCGGGATCATCATCATCATGGCGTGGGCCAGCGAATAACCCGAATTGACCAGCAGTTCCAGGCAGTTGTCGAACGTCGCGGTGTCCGACTGGCCTTCGTAGACGATGGGGTAAAGCTTCTTCAGGTCGTCGCCCAGCACGGCCGACTGCATCATGCCTTCGCGGGCGCGCAGCCAGTTGAAGTTGCCCTTGACCGTGTTGATTTCGCCGTTGTGGGCAATCATGCGGTACGGGTGGGCCAGGGGCCAGGCGGGGAACGTGTTGGTCGAGAAACGCTGGTGAACCAGCGCCAGCGCGGACACCGTGCGGGTGTCGGCCAGGTCGCGGTAGTAGCGGCCGACCTGGTCGGCCAGCAGCAGGCCCTTGTAGACCACGGTGCGCACCGAGGCCGAGGGCACGAAGTATTCCTTGCCGTGCGCCAGGTGCATGTTCTGGATGGCGTGGCTGGCGGTCTTGCGGATCACGTACAGCTTGCGTTCCAGCGCGTCGGGCACCATCACGTCGGCGCCGCGGCCGATGAAGAGCTGGCGGATCACGGGTTCGCAGTCGCGCACGGTAGGCGACATGGGCATGTCGACGTCCACCGGCACATCGCGCCAGCCCAGCACGACCTGGCCTTCGGCGCGGACCGAGCGCTCCAGTTCCTGTTCGCAGGCCAGGCGCGAAGCCGTTTCCTTGGGCAGGAACACCATCGCCACGCCGTACTCGCCGGGCGGGGGCAGAATGATGCCCTGCTGGCTGAGCTCGTCGCGGTACAGCGTGTCGGGGATCTGAATAAGGATGCCCGCGCCGTCGCCCATGAGCTTGTCGGCCCCGACCGCGCCGCGGTGATCCAGGTTTTCCAGGATCTTCAGACCCTGCTGGATGATCGCGTGGCTTTTCTTGCCCTTGATATGGGCCACGAAGCCGACGCCGCAGGCGTCATGTTCGTTCTTCGGGTTGTACAGGCCCTGGGCCGAAGGCAGACCGATGCGGCTGGCATCGATGGGGATCGCCTTGGAGGTGGGACAGGATTCGGTCGGGGTAATTTGGGGCATGGCGCGCTCCGCAGTGGGCCTGCGTCGTAATGTTGCAGTGCAGGAGACGGACAATACCCCCGACATGAGTAGGGTGCAATAAGAACAAACGGGGTATGACCCTAATTAAATAGGCGCTCCATCATAGTGCATTAATATAGGGACATAACAACGGCCGCGCCATTATTGGGCTTGCCAGAGGGGTCTCTTCACGAGGAATGACAGAGACCAGGGAAACGGGCTAATTTGCCGTTATGCGTCCCCGTTTAAAAGGAAGATTTTCCTGTTCCGGATCAACGTGAGATGTCGCGAAACTGCACCGATTCCGCCCGCCACGCGCAGTCATGCGGACGCGATGCTGCGGAGGGCGCTCATGCCGCAGGGAAGCCGCCGGCTTCAAGCGTAGAACGCCCAGGCAAACAAAACCCGCCGTGTAGGCGGGTCGAAGGATCAGGAATTGGTGGCCGGCGGTGTGGATGTCGACGGCGCCGGCGGGCTTGATTCGTTGTCCGCTGCTGCGGCTGCAGGCTTCTTGCGGGGCCGGCCCCGCTGGCCTGGCGCCACGCGCCGGCTCGCGGTGTGGGCCAGGCTGGCGATGAAGTTCGCGCCGCCCAACGCCCATTGACCGGAAACCGCTTGGTCGATGCGCTGGGTTTCCTCGCGCGACAGGCCATCCTGAAGCCGCTTGCGGTAGTTGGCCTGACGGTCGAACGGCGTGTTGCCGCAGGCCCAGTAATCGGCGTGGTCGGATTGCCATTGCGCGGGGGCGGCGCTGGTGTTGCCGGTGTGGCTGGACGCGGATGACCACGGCCACGAATCGGGGTCCTGCGAGGCCCCGCTGCGAACCGGATACGTCTCCAGCCAGACCAGCGAAGGCAGCACCCACGCGCCGGGTTCCAGCAAGGCAGATCGGTAACGGCCCGCGAACACCCGGCCGCCGCGCAGCCGCGCCGCCAGATTGCGGCCGAGCGTCTGCATCAAGCGGGGCAGGCCTTCTTCGTCGGCGGGCGTGGCCAGGAGCAGGATGCGGTCATTGGCCAGCAGCCAGCCGTGCACCGACACCCGGTGTCGCTGGGCCGATTCGCCCAGCCAGGTGGCGAGCTGATTCAGGATGTCGGCGGGCGCAGGTTGCGATGGCGCCGCCAACGGCTGAATGAAGTTGGCCTGCACCAGTTGGGGCAGCCCAGGGGCGTACAGACGGGGCAGTCGGGCCATAGTGTCAGGGCTTGCGTATCAGGAAGAACGGGTTGTCTTCACTCACGGTATATAAATAGTGCCACGGTGGGCGCTGGTCAAGTCCCGTGACCACAATCTGAGCGCGGAATCGTATTTTTTTGTGGCGGGCGCTCATTGAGGGGCAGGTTAACATTCGGCGACGGAACGTCGCACCGTGGATTCCCCTAACGCCGACGATTTTTCCGATCTCCAACCTCTTTTCCCGGAGCAAGCCATGGCCGCGTCCCTCGAACTCATCTCGCAGCATCGGTGCTTCGGCGGCACGCAGCGCTATTACCGCCACGCCTCCACGGAAATCGGGCTGCCCATGCGGTTTTCCGTCTACGTGCCGCCGCAGGCCGAGCAGGGTCCGGTGCCGGTGCTGTTCTACCTGGCGGGCCTGACCTGCACTGAAGAAACCTTCATGATCAAGGCGGGCGCGCAGCGGCTGGCCGCCGAACTGGGCGTCATGCTGGTTGCGCCCGACACCAGCCCGCGCGGCGCAGGCGTGCCCGGCGAAGACGAAAGCTGGGACCTGGGCACCGGCGCCGGCTTTTATGTGGATGCCAACACGCACGCGTGGCGCGACCACTACCGCATGTACAGCTATGTCACCAAGGAGCTGCACGGCATCGTCACCGGCGGCGAATTGCCGGGCGACGCATCGCGCGCCGGCATCTTCGGCCACTCCATGGGCGGTCACGGCGCGCTGGTGCTTGCGCTGCGCAACCCCGGCAAGTTCCGTTCGGTCTCGGCATTTGCGCCGATCGCCGCGCCCAGTCAGTGCCCGTGGGGCAAAAAAGCGTTCGGCGCCTATCTGGGCGCTGACGAGGCGGACTGGGCGGCCTATGACGCCTCCGCGCTGATGCGCGGCCTGCAGCAGCCTTTCCCCGGCGGCATCCTCATCGACCAAGGCGACGCGGACCAATTCCTGGCCGAGCAGTTGTATCCCGAGGTGTTCGAGGCGGCATGCGCGGCCGCTGGGCAGCCGCTGACCCTGCGCCGCCAGCCCGGCTACGACCACGGCTACTACTTCATCTCCACGTTCATCGAGGATCACATCCGGTTTCACGTCGAGCGGCTTGGAAAACCGGGCGTCTGACGCCCGCTTCTATACTGGCGGACCTGCCGCGGCGGGTGGCGGCTTCCTGCGCCCGCCGCGCTGCAGCCTGCGGCGGCTTGAATAGGAACGTCTGATTTGATCAACGGAATCGCTCCCTTCGCCTGGATCCTGCTGGGCGCCGTCATCGTCCTCTTGCCGGGCTTGGTCATGTTGCTGGGCCGCGGAGGGCCGCGAGACGAACGCGGTCGCCGCATGTTCCAGTTCCGGCCGGTGCGCCGCACGTGCGGCCTGCTGCTGGTGTGTCTGGGATGCGTGACCGGTCTGCTGGCTCTGTCGCTGGTGCAGTTCGTGCGGCTGACCACCGACGAGCCAGTCGCCAGCATCGACGTCCGCCAGCAGGCCGAGGGCCAGTTCCAGGTCAATGCCAGCGCGCCCGCCATCGGATCCCGGCAGTACGTTCTATATGGCGACCAATGGCAGATCGACGCCCGCGTCGTCCGCTGGCGATTGCCCGCGCTGATGGCCGGCGTGCCGCCTCTGTACCGGCTTGAGCGCCTGTCCGGACGCTACAGCGATGCCGCCCGCGAGGCCACCGCCACGCGTTCGGTGCACCCGCTGGACGATTGGCCGGCACCCGACCTCGGGTCCCTGAAGAAAAGTTTTCCGAACTGGTTCCCCTTTGTCGATGTCCAATTTGGCAGCGGCGCGTACATGCCGCTGTTTGACGGGGCCCGCTACCAGGTCTTCATGGATCCGCGCGGCGCGCTCTTCATCCGTCCGGACGGTCAGGCCACCGCCGAAGGGCTGAAGCGCCTGGGCTGGTAAAGCCAGTACACTGGGCGGCCCGAATAAATGGGGACGCGCCATCAGAATGAAACTTTGACGCGTCGCAACAGTCGAATTAGCACTCCTATTACTTGAGTGCTAACATCGAATTCATGTCGTTATCTCTTCGCCATCCGGAGACCCCCGCTATGAAACAACCCAGTACCTCGTTGACCGCTTCCGGCAACGCTCTGGCGTTGGCCATTGCCAATCCGGGCGCTCTCGGTACGATCGACGCCTATATCTCCGCGGTCAACCGCCTGCCGGTGCTGTCCGCGGATCGCGAAACGGAACTCGGCCGCCGCCTGCGTGACCAGGAAGATCTGGGCGCCGCTCGCGAGCTGATTCTGTCGCACCTGCGCCTTGTGGTGTCCGTGGCCCGGCAATACCTGGGTTATGGCCTGCCCCACGCCGACCTCATCCAGGAAGGCAACGTCGGCCTGATGAAGGCCGTCAAGCGTTTTGACCCCGAGCGCGGCGTGCGCCTGGTGTCGTTCGCCGTTCATTGGATCAAGGCCGAAATCCACGAATACATCATCCGCAACTGGCGGTTGGTCAAGGTGGCCACGACCAAGGCGCAGCGCAAGCTGTTCTTCAACCTGCGCAGCATGCGTCCCGACGGCCAGACCCTGGATCCGGAACAGGTTGACCACATTGCTCGCGAGCTGAACGTTCGCCACGAAGACGTGAGCGAAATGGAAGTCCGGATGTCCGGCCGCGACATGTCGCTGGAAAACCAGGACGACGACGACGACAGCTACGCGCCGATCGCCTATCTGTCCGACGAAGGCCGCCAGGAGCCCACGCGCGTGCTGGAGCGCGCGGCGCGCGATCAGTTGCAAAGCGCCGGCCTGACCGGTGCGCTCGATGCGCTGGATCCGCGCTCGCGCCGCATCGTCGAAGCCCGCTGGCTGCAGGACGACGGCGGCGCCACGCTGCACGAGCTTGCGCAAGAGTTCGGCGTGTCGGCCGAACGTATCCGCCAGATCGAAGCGGCGGCGCTGAAAAAGATGCGCAGCAACCTTGCCTCGTGAGTTTGCCGGATCCCTTCGCTGCGCCCGTCGCCGCACCTAATTCAAAGGCCGCAAGTTGCGGCCTTTTTCTTTGGCCGCGCGCGAGGGGTGGCCAATAAATTGATACAAATTCGGGGCTAAATTTTCTGGGTTCGCAGAAACTTAATGGGGAAGGCGCCGCCTAACTTCATGTAGACCGCGAACTTCGGTTAGCAGTCTTGTCATCCGTCTCGGCTTCTCCTCTTTCCCCTCCCCTATGAGACGGATGCTTGCGGGGCACCTAGCATATCGGTGCCCCGTTTTTTATGCGCGCTCGGAACGCAAGCGCTGCAAGGAATCATGCGGCCTGCGCGCTGTCCGGCGCCGCCAGCGCCGTGTGCCATAGCGCGTCCTGCACGCGGCGCACGCCGGTCGCCATCGACCCGTCCTGGTAAAGCTTGATCCACCGGTAGCCCGGCGCCATGTTGTCGACGATGTGCTTGCCGTCGCGAATGCTGAATTGAAAGCACGTCGAAGGCGTGGCCAGCATGCGCAGGTTGTGCCGGCGGCGGTCGAATTCGTGGTGCACATGGCCCCAGAGCAGCACGCGCACCTGGGCAAATCGCGCCAGCAGCTTGAAGAGCGCCTGGGGGTTGTCGATCATCATCGAGTCATGCCAGTGGCTGTCGATCTGCATCGGGTTATGGTGCATCGCCACCAGCGTGTGGCGATCGGGCGCCTGCGCCAGCGCCGCTTCCAGCATGTCCAGTTCGCTGTTGCATAGATGGCCCGCGTTCGAGCCGGGCACCGTGGTGTCCAGCGCAACGATGCGCCATGCGCCCACGTCGGTCACGGGCATGGACCATTCGGAGAGTTCCTGGCGCAGGACGGACGGTTGATCGTGATTGCCGGGCAGGCAGCGGATGGTCGCGCGTTCCAACGCGGCCGATTCGGACAGGATGCGCGCGAAGCGCCGGTAGCCCGCGGCCTCGCCGTCCTGCGACAGGTCGCCCGTGGCGAGCAGCAGGTCGGGATGCTTGCCGTCGGCCTCGATCTGGCGCAGCACGGCGCGCAGGCTTGCGTCGGTATTGACGCCCAGCATCGACGTTTCGGGCTCGCCGAAAAGATGGCTATCGGTCAACTGAACGAGCATCGCGGGCGCGTCGTGGCGCCGGGTCAAGGTGTGGATGCGTGCCACGTGCCGCTCCTGCAAAAGTTCGCGTGATGCCACATTACCCAAAAAACATGGCGCGGCACGTTTCGCAAGCGTCCATTGGGGTAACGAAACGTGCATTCTCCCCGATTCCGGTCACGCCCCGGCCGCGAGCGCCGGAAAAAAGCCGCTATTCTTGTGAAACTTTCCACAAGCACTACGATCGGGACGCGGCGCTACCCATGGATGTTGGTTTTCTCGTATTTGGTCTTGCGGGCCTGCTCACGCTGGTCTGCTTCATGCCGCCCCTGGCCGGCCGCGTCAAGCTGCCCTATTCGGTGCTGCTGGCCATCGTCGGCTGTCTGCTCGGGATCGTCATTCACGTGCACGGCTGGGCGCCCGCCTGGATCGGCGACTTTCTCGATTCGCTGGAGCGCTTCGAGATCTCGTCAGAGACCTTCCTGATGGTGTTCCTGCCCGTGCTGCTGTTTGAGACGGCGCTGTCGATGAACGTGCGGCGGCTCATGGACGACATCGGGCCGATCCTGATGATGGCCATCGTGGCCGTGGTTGTCTGCACGGTCGTGGTCGGCGTAACGCTGGACGCCATCTCGCCCTATGGGCTAGTCGTTTGCCTGCTGCTGGGTGCCATCGTGGCAACGACGGATCCGGTGGCAGTGGTCGGGATCTTCCGCGAGGTGGGCGCGCCCAAGCGCCTGACGACGCTGGTCGAGGGCGAAAGCCTCTTCAACGATGCGGCGTCGATCGCGTTGTATTCGGTGCTGCTGGCCGTACTTAGCGGCAAGGGCGAATTGTCCGTCAGCGGCATCTTCAACGACTTCATCGTGCACTTCATCGGCGGTGGCGTGGCCGGCTTTGCGATGGGGCGCCTGGCCTGCTTTCTGTTCGCCTGGCTGCGCGGCTTTCCCACGGCAGAGATCACCCTGACGTTGACGCTGGCCTACCTGTCCTTCTTCATCTCCGAGCACTACCTGAACGTGTCGGGCGTGGTTGCCACCGTGATCGCGGGCCTGGTGGTAGGGTCCACCGGCCGCACCCGCATGTCGCCGACCACCTTCGAACACCTGGCCAGCGCCTGGGAGCAGTTTGGGTTCTGGGCCAATTCCCTCATCTTCCTGTTCGCGGCCATGCTGATCCCGAAGCTGATGGCGGCGGCCGATTGGCAGGAACTGGTGCTGGTGGGTGTGGTGTTCGTGGCGACGCTGTTCGCGCGCGGGTTGGTGGTGTTTGGGCTGCTGCCGCTGCTTGGCCTGACCCGGCTGGGCACCAAGGTCAGCAATCCGTACAAGGTGGTGATGCTGTGGGGCGGATTGCGCGGCGCCGTGTCGCTGGCGTTGGCGCTGGCCGTGACCGAGCAGACCGGCGTGCCCGAAGAGGCGCGCCAGTTCATCGCCGTGGCCACCACGGGCTTTGTGCTGATGACCCTGTTCGTCAACGGCATCAGCCTGCGGCCGCTGATTCGCATGTTGGGGCTGAACCAGCTGTCGCCGGTCGAGCGCACCATCCGCAATCAGGTGCTGGCCGTGGCCCTGGAAGATCTGCAGGGCAAGACCGAGGAAGTGGCCAAGGCCGAGCACATCGGCAACGAAGTCCGCGACCGTATCCGCGCCGTGTTCGACGCCAGCCTGGCCAGCGTGCACGACGGCCGGGTCAGCCAGATGACTGACGAGCAGCGCGTGTCCGTGGGACTGGCCATGGTTGCTCAGCGCGAAGAGGAAATGTTCTTCGACATCCTGAAGGCGCAGATCGTGGACTGGCGCATGGCCGAAACCCTGCTGGCGCGGGCCGAACGGCTGGAAGACGCGATCCGGCTGGGCGGCGTAGAAGGCTTCGAGCGCGCCATTGCCGCCGATGTCCGCTATTCGACGGGTTTCCGGCTGGCATTGCGGCTGCATTACCTGTTCGGCTTTCAGGGCTGGCTGGCGCGCGAGCTTGGCCAGCGCTTTGCCAACCTGATGAGCAAGCGCTCGGTCGCGCAGCGCCTGATCGCCTTTGCGCGCGAGCAGATCACGCCGCTGCTTGGCGAAGAGGCCACGCAGCGCATCGTGTCGCTGCACCAGCGCCGTCTGGATCTGATCGAAAACGCCTTGCAGGCGCTGAACCTGCAATATCCGTCGTACGCTCAATGGCTGCAGGAAAGTTATCTGGGCCGCGTGGCCCGCGAGCTCGAACGCATCCGCTATCGCGACATGCTTGAGCAATTCCTGATCAGCGGCGAAGTCTATGCGGACCTGACCGAGCAATTGAAAAGCCGCTGGGCGCACATCGACAAGCACCCGCCGCTGGACATCGAAATGAGCGCGGCCGAACTCATCAAGCGCGTGCCGCTGTTCGAGGGACTGTCGCCGGATTCGCTGCGCGCCATCAGCAAGCTGCTCAAGCCCCGCCTGGCGCTGCCCGATCAGCGGGTCCTGACGAAGGGGCGGCACGGCGAGGAAATGTGCTTCGTGGCGTCGGGCGCCGTGGCGGTCCATCTGCCCGACAACACCATGATCGAACTGGGCAGCGGCGAGTTCTTCGGTGAACTGGGTCTTTTGGGCGAAGTGCAGCTTACGCCGGACGTGACCTCGCTGGGCTACAGCAAGCTGCTGATGCTGTCGTCGCGCGACTTCCACGCCCTGCTCGACCGCGACGAGAACCTGCGTGAACGCATTCAGGTCGTGGCCAAGCAGCGCCTGCGCGCGATTGAAGTGTGGAAGCAGTTTTCGCAGCAGTCTGCGGCTGCGGCCGCCGCACCAACGCCCGTGCCGCCGCCCAGCTCGGCGCAGGCGGCCGAGGCCGCTGAAGCCGCTGGCGCGGTCAGTCCGGCCCAGGCCGAGGATCTGCAAGCGGCCCGCGAACTGCGTGGTGAATCATCGGGTGACGATGGCGCCGCGGCGGGGGCCGTGCTGGGAACGCCAGAACCCGCGCCCCGCTAGGCGGGCTCCGCTCGGCGCACCCCGCCCAATCCCATGACGTAGGCTCTGCGTCGTATCAGGCCCGCCCAGCCCCGGGCCGGCGCCTGATCAGATCGTGATCTCGCCCGCGGCCTGGCGTCGCATGATGTCCTCGACCAGCACCAATGCCGCTTCCAGCGTGAACTCGCCCTCGGCGACATGGTGCAGGGCCGTGGCGACGTCGATGGTGGCGATCTCCATGACCTCGCCGTCGCGGTTCGCGGGACGGACGTCCGGCGCCAGGATGCACGTGCTGGTCAGCACGTCTTCGACCTGATAGCCCTCGGGCAGCCGGCGGTGGATGCGCAGAATCGTGCGCAGCGGCGTGCGGCGCACGAGATCGGGTTCGTCCAGGCCGGCCTCTTCGCCGCATTCGCGCACCAGCGCCAGTTCCAGGTCTTCGCCCCTGCCGGCCAGTCCGCCGACCAGCGTGTCCCACATACCGGGATCGGTGGATTTGCTGAGGGAACGCCGCGCGACCCACAGCTTGCCGTCGGGCGTCCAGGCGTTCAGGTGCACGGCCTTGGTCAATAGGCCCAGCGGCCGCACGGCGGCGCGCTCGATCACGCCGAGTGTCTCGTCGCCATCCAACACGTCCAGCAGTTCGTCGCGCCAGCCGCGCAGGCAGTTGGCTTGGCGCAACAGTTCCGCGGCCTGTTCCAGCGCGGCGTCCAGCGCATTGCCCGGCGCCAGGCCCTCGCCGATGCGCAATGCCGTGCCGTCGGACTGTGTTTCGGGCGCGTCGCGCAGCGCGTCGCAGGCCGCGTGCGTGGCCCAGCCGCAGCGCCGCCCCGCTATATATAAAGCGCGCGCGCCTTCGGGGGCGGGCTCCTGCGCGCGGGCGCACAGGGCGGCATACAGATCGGACAGCGGCTTTTGCATCGTGGCGCCATGGTGATGAGGTTGCGGGCGATTTTAAGCCACCCTGTTTACGGCTCGCGGTCAAGGGGGCGCGCCCAAGTGGGGGCGGGCCGCATGAATTCAAGAGCACTAAATTACATCTGTTTGCGCGTCCGCTATAATCCGCCAGTTTCTTTGTGATTTCGAGAGGGAACGACAGGGCCGCTCTATCTCCCTGCATCGCCCTGCCATCTAATAATTGCGTGTTGCCCGTATTCCGGTGACTTCCGCCACCAGCAAATGGGCCTTCGCGCCGTATTTCGAGGTAAGCATGAAGAAGTGGAGAGGGATACTGGGGGCTTGTGCGATGCTGATTGGCGGCGTGGCCGGTGCCCAGGTGCAAAACATGCCCGGCGGTCCGAAGGTCAATCAGCTGAACCTGCATGAAGGCGTCACCGCGATTTCGCGCGACATCATGTGGCTGCATTGGTTGCTGCTCACGATCTGTATTGTGATTTTCATCGGCGTCTTCGGAGTGATGTTCTACTCCATCTGGGCGCACCGGAAGTCCCGCGGCCACAAGGCGGCGACCTTCCACGAACATCTGGGTGTCGAAGTCGCCTGGACTGTCATTCCCTTCATCATCGTCATCGCCATGGCGTTGCCGGCCACCAAGACGGTCGTCGCCATGAAAGACACTTCCAGCGCCGACCTGACCGTCAAGGTCACCGGCTATCAATGGAAGTGGGGCTACGAATACCTCGACGGCTCTGCCGCCGGCATCAAGTTCCTCTCCACGCTTTCCACGCCGCGCGCCCAGATCGAGAACCGCGAGCCCAAGGGCGAGTTCTATCTGATGGAAGTGGACAACCACCTGGTCGTTCCCGCCAACAAGAAGGTCCGCATCGTCCTCACGGCAGCCGACGTCATCCACTCGTGGATGATTCCGGACTTCGGCGTGAAGCAGGACGCGATCCCCGGGTTCCTCCGCGACACCTGGTTCAACGCCGAAAAGCCTGGCATCTATCGCGGCCAGTGCGCGGAATTGTGCGGCAAGGACCACGCCTTCATGCCCATCGTCGTGGAAGTCCTGGCGCAAGCCGACTACGATAAGTGGGTTGAAGACCAAAAGAAGAAGATGGCGGCAAACGCCGACGATCCCAATAAAGAGTGGACGGAAGCCGAACTGGTTGCCCGCGGCGAAAAGGTTTTCGCGGCGAATTGCGTGGCCTGCCACCAGGCCAACGGCAAGGGCATTCCCGGTTCCTTCCCGCCGCTCGACGGAGACAAGGTTGTTCTGGGCCCCAAGGGGGAGCAGATCAACACCGTGCTGAAGGGCAAGCCCGGCACCGCCATGGCGGCGTTCGGCGGGCAGCTCAACGATGTCGAGATCGCAGCGGTCATCAGCTATACGCGCCATGCCTGGAGCAACGCCGGCAAGGGGCAGGACCCGACGGTTCTTCCGAAGGACATCACGCCCGCGCGCTGATTGCGCGCGCGCCGTTCCTTCACCGTAGAACCGGTTCCGTTTAGTCAGAGATACCCTGCCGCCCCGTTGGACGGGGCTGGCACTCAGCAGGAAGGAGTCCATCATGAGCAGCGTCACTGTAGACCACGTGTCGCCGGGCCACGGCCACGGTCACGATGACCACCATCACGGCGTGCCCACGGGCTGGCGCCGGTGGCTTTTTGCAACGAACCACAAAGACATCGGGACGATGTATCTCATCTTCTCGTTCGTCATGCTTCTTGAGGGCGGCACGCTGGCCCTTCTGCTGCGCACCGAACTCTTCGAGCCCGGCCTGCAGTTCTTCCGCCCCGAACTGTTCAACCAGTTCACCACGATGCACGGCCTGATCATGGTGTTCGGCGCCATCATGCCGGCCTTCGTGGGCTTTGCGAACTGGATGATCCCGATGCAGATCGGCGCGTCCGACATGGCGTTCGCGCGCATGAACAACTTCAGCTTCTGGCTGCTGCCGGTTGCCGCGATCATGCTGACCGCCTCGTTCTTCGTGCCGGGCGGCGCCACCGCCGCGGGCTGGACGCTGTACGCGCCCCTGTCGCTGCAGATGGGCCCGGGCATGGACCTGGCCATCTTCGCCATCCACATCATGGGCGCCTCGTCCATCATGGGCGCCATCAACATCATCGTGACCGTGCTGAACATGCGCGCGCCCGGCCTGACGCTGATGAAGATGCCGCTGTTCTGCTGGACCTGGCTGATCACCGCGTTCCTGCTCTTGGCCGTGATGCCGGTGCTGGCCGCCGCCATCACCATGGTGCTGACCGACCGCCACTTCGGCACGGGCTTCTTCAACGCCGCCGCCGGCGGTGACCCGGTCCTGTACCAGCACGTGTTCTGGTTCTTCGGGCACCCCGAGGTCTACATCATGATCTTGCCGGCGTTCGGCATCGTGTCGGCCATCGTGCCCGCGTTCGCCCGCAAGAAGCTCTTCGGCTACGCCTCGATGGTGTACGCCACCGCCTCCATCGCCGTGCTGTCGTTCATCGTGTGGGCGCACCACATGTTCACGACGGGCATGCCGGTGACCGGCCAGCTCTACTTCATGTACGCCACCATGCTCATCTCCATCCCGACCGGGGTGAAGGTGTTCAACTGGGTCGCGACGATGTGGCGCGGTTCCATGACGTTCGAGACGCCGATGCTGTTTTCCATCGGCTTCATCTTCGTGTTCACGATGGGCGGCTTCACGGGCCTGATCCTGTCGGTGGCGCCGATCGACATCCAGGTCCACGACACCTACTACGTGGTGGCTCACTTCCACTACGTGCTGGTGGCCGGTTCCCTGTTCGCGCTGTTTGCCGGCGCCTACTACTGGGTACCCAAGTGGACGGGCCGCATGTACAGCGAAAAGCTGGGCAAGCTGCACTTCTGGTCGACGCTGATCTCGTTCAACGTGACCTTCTTCCCGATGCACTTCCTGGGCCTGGCGGGCATGCCGCGCCGTTACGCCGACTACGCCGCGCAGTTCACGACGTTCCATCAGCTCGCCACCATCGGCGCGTTCTGGTTCGGCCTGTCGCAGCTGATTTTCCTGGTTGCGATCCTGCGCTGCTACATGGGCAAGGGCGAACCTGCCCCGGCCAAGCCTTGGGAAGGCGCCGAAGG
The DNA here is from genome assembly GCF_902859725.1 of Achromobacter mucicolens. GTDB lineage: Bacteria > Pseudomonadota > Gammaproteobacteria > Burkholderiales > Burkholderiaceae_B > Achromobacter > Achromobacter mucicolens. The sequence goes on from NZ_CADIJP010000025.1 coordinate 69,981, forward strand.
ACTGGAATGGACGGTGCCGTCGCCCGCCCCGTTCCACACCTTCGAAACGCCGCCCGAAGTGAAGTAATCCCTTATCCATGTTTCAGGTCGCACAGCAATGACACCCGAGCAGCGCCGTCGTAACAAGATCGCAGGACTGGTCCTTCTGGTTTTTGTCATTGCCGTGTTTGCCTGGACGGTGATCCGCGGTTCGGCCTTGCTGACCGGCAAGGCGGTGGGCTAGAGGCCTCGGCCATGAGCGACGACCTTCGCGAAACGGCTCAGCGCAAGCTGAGCTTCCTTCAGACGATGAAGGCGGTGGCGTGGGGGTTCTTCGGCGTGCGCAAGGGCGCGGGCTACCGTGAGGACAGCGCCAAGCTCAATCCCGTCCACGTCATCGTGGCCGGGCTGCTGGCAGCGGCAATCTTTGTGACTGTGCTGGTTTTAATTGTTCGTTGGGCTGTTTCCAGCCTGACTTGAATTACCTAAATCTAAATCTGTACCAGGGAGAAAGCCATGAGTGCAAGTCACTCGGTTCAAGGTAAAGAGGCACCGTACTACTTTGTCCCCGCCGACTCGGGCCATCCCGTGCGCATGGCCGTGGCACTGCTCTTCATGGGCCTGGGGGCCGCGGCCTGGGTCAACGGCGCCGATTGGGGCAAGTGGTCCGTGCTGGTCGGATTCATTGGCGTGATCATCGTGATGTATTACTGGTTTGGCGACGCCATCCACGAATCCGAGATCGGCCTGAACAGCAAGCGCATCGACGGCTCGTACCGCTGGAGCATGAGCTGGTTCATCTTCTCCGAGGTCATGTTCTTTGCCGCGTTCTTTGGCGCGCTCTGGTACACGCGCACCATCACGACGCCGTGGCTGGGCGACATCGACCACCGCCTGATGCTGTGGCCGGACTTCCAGGCGGCCTGGCCCAACTTCGGCCCGGCGGGCGTGGTCGAGCCCTTCCAGACCGTGGGTCCCTTCTGGCTGCCGACGATCAACACGGCGCTGCTGCTGAGCTCCGGCGTCACGCTGACCATTGCCCACCATGCGCTGCGTGAGAATCACCGCGGCAAGGCCAAGTTCTGGCTGGCGGCCACCGTCATCCTGGGCTTTGTCTTCGTGGGCTGCCAGGCGTTCGAATACATCCACGCCTACCGCGACCTGAACCTGAAGTTCAATTCGGGCGCGTATGGGTCGCTGTTCTACATGCTGACCGGCTTTCACGGGTTCCACGTGATCCTGGGCGCCACGATGCTCACGGTCATCCTGATCCGCCTGATCCGCGGCCATTTCACGCCGGATCATCACTTCGGATTCGAAGGCGCGGCCTGGTACTGGCACTTTGTCGACGTGGTGTGGCTGGGCCTGTACCTGTTCGTGTATTGGTTCTGACCGCATTGGCCCTGATGGCGGCCGGCAGCGCCGGCGGCCGTTGCGGCAGGGAAAGCGCGAAGGGAGCCGGGCGGCAAGCCGGCCTCCGTCGCGCTTTCAGCTCATCTGGCGGGGCGCGGCGGCAGGCATCACGCGAGGCCCGGGGAACCGGGCGGCGGGCAGCCTATCTAAATCCGGTGCTCTCGATCCAGCCCATGTAATGGGCGAACAGCACGAACAGGAACAGGGCGACCGACAGGCCGATCCGGACCGTCAGCGCGTTGACCGTGCGGTTGGTGGTACCTTTGTCCCGCATCAGGTAGACCAGGGCGGATGCCAGACTGGCCAGTATCCCGATGAAGGCCAGAACGACGAAAACGCGCATTGTGGTCTCCCGACAATTCAGATTTAGCAACGACAGATGTCCCGACCGCATTCCACCCGCTACACGGTAGCCGCCTTATTGTTGCTTGGCCTCGCCGTGGTGGTCCTGGTGTCGCTGGGACAATGGCAGATGCGCCGCAGCGATGAGCGACGCGCCATTCTGGCCGCGATCGAAGCCGGCCGCAAGCAAGCGCCCCTGCTTCTGACGCCGGCGACGCCGCCCGCGGACATGACGCCGTGGCGCGTGGCGCAGGCCAGCGGGACATGGCTGCCGCAATTCAGTGTACTGCTGGACAATCGCAACCACGACGGCAAGCCGGGCTACTGGCTGGCCACGCCGCTCTTGCTGGATGCGGCCACGAATCGCGCGGTATTGGTGCTGCGGGGCTGGCTGCCGCGCGTGATCCAGGGCCAGGGCGAGCCGCAGCTGCCGGCCACGCCCGAGGGCATGCAGACCGTGCAAGGCGAGCTGTCCGTGCGCGTGCCGCGCTTGTTTGAACTGTGGTCGCTGGGAGGCGCCGACGCCGCCGCGCTGCCCGCGGCGCTGCCGGTGGCGGGCGGCACGTTGCCGCAAGTGCAGAACCTGCCGCTGGACGACTATGCGCGCGCGACCGGATTGAATCTGCTGCCCACGGTGCTGAGCCAGGGCGGCCAGGTGGACGACGGCCTGGTGCGCGACTGGCCCCAGCCGTCGGTGGATTTCCAGCAGAACACGTCGTACGCGGTACAGTGGTTCGCTTTCGGCGCGATTGCGGCGATCGCCTGGCTGGTGGTGCTGGGGGGCGCCATCCGCCGCAGGCGCCAGCGCGTGGACCAGCAGGCGCAGGCTCGCATGCGGGCACGCAGATGACCAACGCTATTCCAGGATACAAAGTGGCTCGCGACATTTCATCCAACAAGCCCGCACGCAAGCGTTCGCTGATGCCGATGGTGCTGGTGTTCCTGTGCTCGCTGGCGCCCATCGTCGCCGCGTTCGTGGTCTACCTGAACCCGCAATGGTGGCCCAGCGATTCCAGCAATTACGGCACGCTCCTGTCGCCGCAACGCCCGATGCCTGAAGCGTCCGAACTGCGCCTGACCACGCTGGACGGCAAGCCGTTCGATCTGCAGAGCCTGAAGGGCAAGTGGCTGCTGGTGGCCGCCGATGGCGCGGCCTGCCCCGAAAGCTGCGCGCGCAAGCTGTTCATCACCCGCAACAGTCACGCCAGCCAGGGCAAGAACGTGGATCGCTTGGCGCGCGTCTGGTTCATCACCGATGAGGCGGTGGTGCCGGACAAGGTGCTGGAGGCGTACAAGGGAACGGTCATGGTGCGGGTGAATCCGGACCAGCTGGCGCGGTACCTGCTGGCGCGCGACACGGCAGCGGGCCAGCCCGGCCTGCAGGACCCGATCTGGGTGATCGATCCGCTGGGCAATCTGATGATGCAGTATCCCGCCGAGGCGGATGGCGTGCGGGTGCGCAAGGACATCAGCAAGCTGGTCTATAACTCGCGCATTGGTTGAATGGTTTTTTGGTTTTGATATGGAACGCATCAAAGCGCGTTATCGCAAGCTCGTCTTCTTCACCTGGTTCCTGACGCTGGACCTCATCATGTTCGGCGCCTTCGTGCGCCTGACCGATTCCGGGCTTGGCTGTCCGGACTGGCCTGGCTGCTACGGCAGCGTCACGCCGATCGGCGCGATGGGCGACATCCACGAAGCCTCGCAGGCCATGCCCTTCGGCCCGGTGACGCTGTCCAAGGCCTGGATCGAAATGATCCACCGCTACGTCGGCGCCATCCTGGGCATGCTCATCATCGGCATCGTCTACATGGCCTGGCGCTATCGCCGCGAACTGGGCCGTTCGCCCGCGCTGGCCATCACCACGCTGGTTGCCGTTTGCGTGCAGGGCGCGTTCGGTGCGTGGACCGTGACCCACAAGCTCATGCCCGCCGTCGTGACGGCGCACCTGGTGTTTGGCCTGTCGGTGCTGGCGCTGATGACCTGGCTGTCCTCGCGCGAGCGCCCGCACCTGCCGGTCAGCGCCGAGGCCGTGCGCTGGAAGCCGTGGGTGGCGGTCGGATTCGGGCTGCTGCTGGTGCAGGTCACGTTGGGCGGCTGGGTCAGCACCAACTATGCGGCGCTGGCCTGCATGGACTTTCCCACCTGCCACGGGCAATGGGTGCCGGAAATGGACTTCCACGGCGGCTATTCGGTCATCCGGGGTCTGGGCGAACTGCCGTCCGGCGAAATGATCTCGCAGCCCGCGCTGACGGCGATCCACTGGGTGCACCGCAATTTCGCCTTCGTGGTGTTCGTCTACCTGGGCATCCTGGCCTGGCGGCTGCGCGCCGCCGAGCCCGGCCTGCGCGGCCCGGCCACGCTGATGCTGGCCCTCCTGGCCGCGCAGCTGTTTACGGGGCTGACCACCATCTTCTTTCAGTGGCCGCTTCTGATCGCCGTCCTGCACAATGGGGGCGCGGCGGGCCTGACATTGTCGGCCGTGGTGTTGATGGTGCGCCTGGCGTCTGCCGGCCGCGAGCCGGCGGGGCGGTACGACCCCAATTTGGTGCGCGTTTAAAATGAGGTCCACTATGACCAGTCTTGCCGCTCCTCAATCCGGATTGCTCCGCCAGTACCTCGTTCTCACCAAGCCGCGCGTCACGCAGCTGGCTGTGTTTTGCGCCGTGATCGGCATGTTCCTTGCAGCGCCCGGCATCCCGGACATGCGCCGGGTGCTGTTCGGCACGATCGGTATTTGGCTGCTGGCCGCCGCCGCCTTCGCCATCAACTGCCTGATCGAACAGGAAGTCGACGCCCGCATGCTGCGCACCGCGCGCCGGGCCACGGCGCGCGGCACCATTTCGGCATTCCAGGTGCTGAGCCTGTCGGGTCTGCTGGGCGGCGCGGGCATGTTCGTGCTCTACCACATGGTCAACCCGCTCACCATGTGGCTGACGTTCGCCACGTTTGTGGGCTACGCCATCATCTACACCATCATCCTCAAGCCGCGCACGCCGCAGAACATCGTGATCGGCGGCCTGTCGGGCGCAATGCCCCCGGCGCTGGGCTGGGCGGCCGTCGCCGATTCTGTGCCGGCCGAGGCCTGGGTGCTGGTCCTCATCATCTTCATCTGGACGCCGCCGCACTTCTGGGCGCTGGCGCTTTACCGCAATCACGATTACGCCAAGGCCGGCCTGCCCATGCTGCCGGTCACTCACGGCAACCAGTTCACGCGTCTGCACATCCTGCTGTACAGCCTGGCATTGATGGCGACCACGTTGTTGCCCTACGCCATCCGCATGAGCGGCGAACTCTATCTGCTGTCGGCGCTGGTGCTGGGCGGCATGTTCGTGTCGTATGCGTGGCGCCTGTACCGCGCATACAGCGACGAGCTGGCCCGCAGCATGTTCCGTTTTTCCATTCTCTACCTGGCGCTGCTGTTTGGCGCCCTGCTGGTGGACCACTGGGTCGCCCTGTTGCGCTGACCCCCTGGAGGTTGTCGATGTCCGTGTTTTCCGCCAGCCGCCGGCTGGCCCTGCGACTGGGCGCAGCTGCCGCCGTCGCCGCCGCCCTGGCTGCCTGCGGCGACAGCAAGCCCGTCTTCAAGGGCAGCGATATCACCGGCACGCAATTGGGCCGCGGCATGGAACTGTCCGACCACAACGGCAAGCTGCGTCAGCTGTCGGACTTTTCCGGCAAGGTCGTGGTCGTGTTCTTCGGTTTCACGCAGTGTCCAGACGTGTGCCCCACGGCGCTGGCTGAACTGACCGAAGTCATGAAGAAGCTGGGTCCGGATGCCGATCGCGTCCAGGTGCTGCTGATCTCGGTGGACCCTGAGCGCGATACGCCTGAGGTGCTCAAGCAGTACGTCACGGCGTTCGACCCGCGGTTCCTGGGCCTGACCGGCACGCCCGACCAGGTCAAGAAGGCGGCGGCCTCGTTCAAGGCCTATTACGCCAAGGCGCCCACCAAGGATGGCAACTACACGATGGACCACACGGCCGCGTTCTACCTGCTGGACGGCAAGGGCGAATCGCGCGTGCTGGTCAACAACAACGTCGGCGTGGACGCGCTGACGCAGGACATCCAGGCGCTGCTGAAGGGTTGATTCCCCCGGCCGGGCTCAGGCCTTTGCCGCCACCCACGCGGCCAATGCGGCGCGGGCCTTGTCGCTGAGTTCTGCGGTGGAAATATCGCGCCGATGCGCGATGATCATCAAGGCGTAGGGCGTGGCAAGCGCGGCCGCTTCGGGACACAGGCGCGCCTCTTCTCCCACCGAGGGCGACGTGTTGCGCCAGTAGTTGATAGCCTGTTCGAGTTGGGGCAGCGTGATCAAATCCATGCACCTATTGTCCACGAATGCCCCACCCTGTCCACCCTCCATCCGCCCTGCAATGAAGGGTCACCATCGCAACATGCCGAAACCGCGCGCGGGTGCTATACCACTGCCGGTTAGTTACGATGGAGCATCGTCATGAATACTTCGACCTCTACCGCGTCGCCGCGCCGCGGCCTGCATCCGCTGCTTGCCGCCGCCGCGATCGCCGTCATCGTCATGTGCTCGGTCGGCGTGGCCGCCGTGCTGGGCTGGCTGCCGTCGCCGTCGGCTAACCCGCACGCGGACCAAGCCGTGGCCGAGGCCGGCCCCGAGGACGCCAACCTGGCGCCCGTGCCGGCTGCCGAGCCGCCCGGCGCGGGCCGGCCC
>NZ_CADIJP010000026.1 GCF_902859725.1 Achromobacter mucicolens
GGGCGCGGCTGTCGCGGGCGGGCAGCGAAAGGGCGCTGGCGCGCTGGCAGGGACTGCCGGGGGGCGCGGCGCCCCGGGTCTGCGGCACCGTCCAGGTCGAGCGCGATGCCGGCCGGTCGGCGGCGCTGGCGGGCACCCTGGAAGCGCTGGCATTTCCGGCGGACTGGGTGCGCCAGGTGACGCGGGAAGAGGCTGGCGCATTGGCCGGACTGCCCGTGGCGCGGGGCGGCGTGTTTTTTTCACAAGGCATGCTGGTGCAGCCCGGGCTGCTGATCGAGGCGCTGCTGGCCGCGGCCGGCGCGGCGGTGATTGCCGGGCGGGCCAGCCGCGTGTCGTCCGCGGGCCAGGGGTGGCGGGTTCTGGACGCCTTGGGGACGGAACTGGCCCGGGCAGACACCGTGATCCTGGCCAATGCCGCCGGTTCGCGCGAGGTACTGGCAGCCAGCGGCTTGCTGGACCCGCTGCCCCGCGTCGCCCAGATGCACGCGCTGGCCGGCGAGGTGACGCTGATCCCCGCGGCGGCCCTGGACGGCGGTCCGCGGTGCATCGTTGGCGGCGAAGGCTATCTTCTGCCGGATATTGGCGTGGGCTGCGTGGTCGGCAGCACCTATGTCCACGGCGCCGCCGAGGCCTCGGTGGGCGCCGAAGGGCAGCGTGTCACATTGGGCAAGGCGGCGGGGCTTCTTGCCGGCCACTTCCCGGCATTCGACGCGCTGGTTCCGGGCGATCTGCCCGGCTGGGCCGGGTGGCGCGCCGTCCTGCCTGGCCGTCTGCCAGCCGTCGGCGAGCTGCCTCACGCACCGGGTCTGTGGCTGGCCGCCGGCTACGCGTCGCGCGGATTGTCGTGGTCGGCGCTGATGGGGGACCTGATCGCGGCGCGTCTGATGGGCGAACCGCTGCCGCTGGAGACCGATCTGGTCCAGCTTGTTTCACCACGATGAAAAAAAATTAATGCGCCCGGGGCGGCACGCCCGGCTGGCGTAGAATTGTAAGAATTGCCGGAATTTGGCGCCAATAGGCCGCAATTGACCTTTCGGGCCGGCAATTCGGCGACTCGGCGGCATCTGCGCGCCTGACGCAGGCCAAGGGCTTTATGCCCCTTTTTTGGATGAAATAACCGTCCAAAAGAGGGATCGAGTTTATTTCAAAGCTCAAATCCGTCAAAATAGCGTCTTTTGATGGTTTTTGGCTTAAGCCGGGGGATGCTCTGTGCCGCCCAAGTTCGACTTTGCCCATACTACCCAGCTCGATAATGCCGAGCTGCTGACGTCCCGCCCCAGTCGCATCGATTTCGACGCGGGCGATGGGTTGCATCTGGTAGTCGAGGCGCATGCGCCTGGAGTTTTTCGCCTGCGCTGCGGCGAGGCGAACCACTTCAATGATGACAAGCCGGGCGCGCGTGCGCGCGCCGTGGCCGAAATGCTGCTCGCGCGCCAGGAGGCGGTGGGCGAAGCGACCATCGCGCCTCGCGATGGCGGGGACGGCTGGCGTATCACCCAGGGCGACGTCGCCCTGGAGATCCAGGCCAATCCCGTTCGCATCGCCCTGTACCGCAACGAAGACCGTGTCTTCGAATCCGAGGTTTCCGCGCATACGCCCGCATTTGGGCACAACGCGCTGGACCAGGCCGACGACGCCGTGTGGACGGCCGGTTTCACGTTGGCCGCCGACGAGCGGGTCTACGGCCTGGGTGAAACCCCGGGGGACCTGAACCGCCGCGAGGAATCGGTGGTTTCCGACGACCCCGAACACCGCGCGCTGCCGCTGGCCTGGAGTCCCCGAGGCTGGGGCGTCTATGCCAATACGATGCGCCGCGTGGAACATTCAGTGGGCGTCGCGCCGGCGGACTCGGCCTATGTGCTGACCGTCGATGACGCGGTGCTGGACCTGTTCCTGTTCGCCGGCGAACCCGCCGAAATCCTGAATCAATACACCGCGCTGACCGGCCGCGCCGGCCAGCCCGTCCTGTGGGCCATGGGCGCGTGGCTGCAGCAGGCCGCGGGCGAAATGCCCACGCAGACGGTTGCCCTGGTGGCGCGCATGCGCGAAAACCAGATTCCGGTGGACGCCGTGACGTTGGCCCAGCCAATCGCGTGGGGCTTTCAGGCGGACAAGACGGTTTTTGAATGGGATGCCCAACGCTTTCCCGACGCCAAGCAGATGCTGGCGCTCTTTCACAAACACAACGTGCATGTGGCGGCCTCCGGCTTTCCGGGCGTCATCAAGACCAGTCCGCTCTTTGAAGAGCTGGAAGACCGCGGCTGGCTGCTGACCAAGGACGACGGCGCTGCCCAGGTGTTCGACGGCAACGCGGCGACGTCCGGCCAGCCCTACGGCCTGCTCGACCTGACCTATCGCGACATCTACAACCTGTGGGTCGAGCGCCACCGCCAATTGGTGGAAGACGGTCTGGATGCGCCCGCCTGCGACGCGCAGATCGCCATCCCCGATGGCGTGACCGCCCGCAACGGCGAGACCGGCCCGGCCCTGCGCACGATGTATCCGCTGCTGGTGCGCCGCGCGCTGTTCGACGCGGTGGCCGGATTGAAGGTGCCGCCCGAGGGCGTCGTGCCCAGCGCGGACCTCTTCCCGGCGGCCCAGCGCCTGCCGTGGCAGGTGGGACCGCAGGTCGACAACACCTGGGAAGGCCTGCGGCACACGCTGCGCACGTCCCTGTCGATCGGTTCCAGCGGCGTGCCCGTCCAGGTGCACAACATTGGTTCGGCCGCGCGCGACCGCGCCGGCATGACGCCCGAGCTTTACCTGCGCTGGCTGACCGCCGGCGTGTTCTCGGCCAATTTCGCCTTCCAGGGCGTGGAAGGGCTGATGCCCTGGGATTTCGGCGACGAAACCCTGTCCCACGCCAAGACCTGGATGCAGTGGCGCTACCGCCTGGTGCCCTACGTGCTGGGCGCCATCGAGGACTCGGCCCGCACCGGCCTGCCGGTGCAGCGCTCCATGGCGCTGTCGTTCCCGAACGATCCGCACGCCCACGAATGGGATCTGCAATACCTGCTGGGCCCGGCCCTGCTGGTGGCGCCGGTCACCGAACCGGGCAATCAGGTGCGCGTGTACCTGCCCAAGGGCGAGGCGTGGTGGGATCTGAACACCGGCCATCGCTACGAGGGCGGCACCACCTGGACCATCGATTGCGAGCTTGGCCAGTTCCCGGTGTTCGGCCGCGAAGGTCACATGCTCTGTCTCGGTCCCGCCGCGCAGCATACGGGCGAGTTCAACTCGGCCCGCATCCTGGACGAGGTCTGGATGTTCGGCATGCCGGTGCATAACCCGGTCGTCATGCGCAACAAGATCCGCGTGATGCAGATGCAGGGTTCGAGCTACATCAAGGGGCTGGAAGGGCTGCGGATCTCGCCGTCCGAAGGCCTGGAAGTGAAGCGCCGCGGCGCGGAAGTCCGCATCTCGCGCGCACGCTGAACCCGGGTCGGCCGCAAGCCGGCCGCCGAAAAGAAAGGGCAGTCAGGAAGGCTTTCCTTCCCGGCTGCCCTTTGTGTCTTTGCCGGATCGCCATTGGCGAGGCGTTTGCGCGGCTTTCCAGAAGCCTCGCGGCGTCGGGTCGGCAGTTGATATTACTTGTAGTTATTAAAAATGGAAAAAACGGTCGTTCTCTTTAGAAGAGAAAAGATACAAAATCGCTTGCCATGATTCACATCGAGAACCTATCCAAGACCTACGCCACGCCGCATGGGGAATTCCAGGCGCTGCGAGGCATCAACCTGCACATCGAGCAGGGCGAGGTCTTCGGCATCATCGGTCCCAGCGGGGCCGGTAAAAGCACGCTGGTCCAGTGCATCAACCTGCTGGAACGTCCCAACCAGGGCAACATCTCCATCGGCGGCCAGGCGCTGACCGGCCTGACCGAAGCGCAGCTGCGTGAACAGCGCCGCCGCATCGGCATGGTGTTCCAGGGATTCAATCTGCTGTCGCGGCGCACGGTTTACGGCAACGTCGCCCTCCCGCTGGAAATCGCGGGCGTGTCCAAAGCCGAAATTCCAGCGCGCGTGGAGCGTCTGCTGGCGCTGGTCGGGCTGGAACACCTGCGCGACCGTTATCCCAGCCAGATCAGCGGCGGCCAGAAACAGCGCGTCGGCATCGCCCGCGCGCTGGCCAACAACCCCGATGTGCTGCTGAGCGACGAAGCCACGTCGGCGCTGGACCCCGAAACCACGCACAACATCCTGGCGCTGCTGCGCGACATCAACCGTAAGACCGGCGTGACCGTGGTCATGATCACGCACCAGATGGAAGTCGTGCGCGAGGTCTGCGATCGCGTCGCCGTGCTGTCGCAGGGCGAGGTCGTCGAAATCGGCAGCACCCGCGAGGTCTTTGCCCAACCCCGCCATGAAGTGACCCGCAACATGGTGTCGGCCGCCACCGCCTCGGAACTGACCGACGCCACGCTGGCCGCCGTCAAGGAACGCATCCAGGCGCTGGCCGCCGCCAAACCCGGCCAGACCGTGCGCCTGTTGCGCCTGTCGCTGACCGGCACCGACGCATCGGGCGCCTTCCTGTCCGACCTGACCCGGCAATTCGGCCTGGACGTCGGGCTGGTGCAGGCGCGCGTTGAAGACATCCAGGGCGTGGCCGTCGGCACGATGTTTGTGCTGGCCCAAGGCACGCCCGCCGCGCTCAAGGACGGGATTGCCGCCTTGAACGCCCGTGACATTACCGTTGAAGAAATAGCTCATGAGTCCGCAACTGATCGACCTGCTTATTACGTCGCTGCTTGACACCCTGCTGATGGTGGGCGTGGCCAGCGCCATCGCGGTGATCATCGGCATTCCGCTTGGCGTCACGCTGACGGTGACCGCGCGTGGCAACATGCTTGAAAATCAGCCCGTGAACCACGTGCTGGGCGCCATCATCAACGCGACCCGTTCGGTGCCGTTCGTGATCCTGATGGTCGCGATCATCCCGTTCACGCGGCTGGTGGCGCAGACGTCCATCGGCACCACCGCCGCCATCGTGCCCTTGTCGGTGGCCGCCATTCCCTTCATGGCGCGCATCGCGGAAAACGCCATGCGCGAGGTCGATCCGGGCCTCATCACCGCGGCGCGCGCCATGGGCGCATCGCCGATGCAGATCATCATGAAGGTGCTGCTGCCCGAAGCCCTGCCGGGCCTCATCGCCGCCACCATCGTCACCGTGGTCAGCCTGATCGGTTATTCGGCCATGGCCGGCGCCATCGGCGGCGGCGGGCTGGGCGACCTGGCGATCCGCTATGGCTACCAGCGCTTCCAGTCCGACGTCATGGCCGCGGTCGTAATCGTGCTGATCGTTCTGGTCCAAGCCATCCAGAGCCTGGGCGACCGCTTCGTGCGCCGCATGTCGCATCGCTGATCTTCTTCGTTTTTTCCTACTTCCGTCATATCGGGATATCGCAACATGAGCATCAAGGTTTTGAAGTCGCTGGCCGCGTTCGCTTTGGGCGCCGCCGTATTCGCCCAGCCCGCGCTGGCCCAGGACAAGCCGCTGAAGGTCGGCGTCACCGCCGGCCCGCACGCCCAGATCTTTGATGTGGTCAAGGCCGAAGCCGCCAAGCAGGGCTTGAACCTGCAGGTCATCGAGTTCTCGGACTACGTGCAGCCGAACGTGGCGCTCGCCGCTGGCGACCTGGATCTGAACAGCTACCAGCACCAGCCCTACCTGGACAACGCCAATGCCGACCGCGGCTACAAGCTGGTCAGCATCGCCAAGACCGTTATCTTCCCGATCGGCATCTACAGCAAGAAGATCAAGTCGCTGTCCGAGCTGAAGGAAGGCGCCCGCATCGCGCTGCCGAACGACCCGACCAACGGCGGCCGCGCCCTGTTGCTGCTGCAGGCCAATGGCCTGATCAAGCTGCGTCCGGAAGCCGGCCTGAAGGCCACGCCGATCGACGTGGTCGAGAACCCCAAGAAGCTGCGTTTCATCGAACTGGACGCCGCCCAACTGCCGCGCTCGCTGGATGACACCGACGCTTCGGCTGTGAACACCAACTTCGCGCTGGAAGCCGGACTGAACCCGACCAAGGACGCCATCGCCCAGGAATCGCCCGACTCGCCTTACGCCAACGTGCTGGTCGTGCGTGAAAAGGACAAGGACCGTCCCGAGTTCGCCAAGCTGGTCTCCATCTATCACAGCCCGGCAGTGAAGCAGTTCATCGAAACCAAGTTCAAGGGCGCGGTGGTGGCTGCCTGGTAATCCCGCGCGCCGCACGACCCGCAAACGGCCGCCGCGAGCGGCCGTTTGCTTGCCTGGCTTCGCTGGCAGGATGGCACGCTGTCATTTTTTGACAAGCCCTTTGAATTCCGCCATAATTTCGGGCTTCGGTCGGGTTGTTAGCTCAGTCGGTAGAGCAGCGGACTTTTAATCCGTTGGTCGCGAGTTCGAGTCTCGCACAACCCACCACCCCAATTCGCGCAAGCATCGAATCGAACGCCGCTATATCGTTAGCGGCGTTTTTCGTTGGTGCCAATCTTGCGCCAAATACAAAACGCCGCTATCGAAATAGCGGCGTTTTGCTTTGCCCGGCGTTCGTGTACGTCTTAGTACCGCCAGGTCATGTGGACGGAACCGGCGTTTTCCCGGTTGCCGCCGCCAAACTGGCCGGTGTAATTCAGGCCAATGGTTGCATTGCGCGTGAGCGCGGTTTCGACGCCGAGCTCGGCCAGCGCGGCATCGCGCGCGATGGGAGCGCCGGCCACGGTGAAGGCTTGGCCGCCATCGAAGTTTCAATTCATTTGAGGCATTTCGCGTTCGATAAGTGAATTTAGCTGAGGCGGAATGGCGCAACTCTTGAAAAGAGCCATGACGCACGTGAAGGGAAGGCGGGGATGTGAGGGATGCTGTGGCCTCGATGCTCGGGAAGCCTGCGCGTTGGGGCGCGCTCAAAAGATCTTACGCTTTGCAGAGAAACTCAAAGCCAAAAAAACACGGGTGTTGACGGCTATATTTCTCATTATGGTGCGACCCCAATTTTGATGCCGAGGGCTTGGTCTTCCGTTTTTCAGGAGCATCGCGTATAACTTCTGAACGATATGTGCACCGCAACATGGCGCATATCGCAGTCACACCGATCGCAAGCTCACCCCCAGCCTCCCGCAAGGAGTTCCGCCGTGGCCCGATCCAAAGCGTCAGCGACTGCCCGCGATCCCGTCTTGATCGATCTTGCGCTGCAGGGGGGAGGCGCGCACGGCGCCTTCACCTGGGGCGTGCTGGACCGGCTGCTGGAAGAATCGTGGCTCGGCATCGACGGCATCTCCGGCACCTCGGCCGGCGCCATGAATGCCGCCGTGATGGTGCTGGGACATGCGCGCGGGGGCGCGCAGGGCGCCCGCGCCGCGCTCGAGGACTTCTGGCGCCGCGTGTCCGACGCGGCCCGCTTCAGTCCCTTTCGCCGCAGCCCGCTCGACATCCTGATGGGTTCGTGGTCGCTGGACAATTCCCCCATGTTCATCGCCTTCGACATGGCGTCGCGGGTGTTCTCTCCCTATGACCTCAGCGCGTCCGGGGCCAATCCCCTGGCCGCCATCCTGCGGGAGGTGATTGATTTCGACGAACTGGCGCGCGCGCCCATCCATCTGTTCGTCACCGCGACGAACGCGCGCACGGGCCGGGGCCGGGTGTTCAAGAATGCCGAGGTCAATGCCGACGTGCTGCTGGCGTCGGCCTGCCTGCCCACGCTGTTCCGCGCCGTGATGATCGACGGCGATCCCTATTGGGACGGCGGCTACAGCGGCAATCCGACCATCACGCCGCTGGTGCGGGACTGCCAGTCGCACGACACGATCCTGGTGCAGATCAATCCGGTGGAGCGGGCCGGGTTGCCCAGCAGCGCCCGCGAGATCATGAACCGCCTGAACGAAGTCACCTTCAACGCATCGCTCCTGAAGGAGCTGCGCATGATCGCGCTGCTGCGTCAGGTGGCCGACCCCGGCAATGGCGAGGGCAGGATGTGGGCGCAGATGCGGATACACCGGATCTCGTCCGACCTCATGGTGGAGCTGGGGTACTCGTCCAAGCTCAACGCCGAATGGCCGTTCCTGTGCATGCTGCGCGACGAGGGCAGAAAGGCGGCCGAGCGCTTCCTGGCCGAACACGGCGACGACCTGGGCAAACGGTCGTCATTGGATATCGACGAATTGCTGGGCGAGGTCTGATCATGGGTCTGTTCGGTATTCTGCTGGCGCTGGTCCTGCTGATCGGGCTGGCCTATCGCGGCTGGAGCATCCTGCTGCTGGCGCCGGCCGCGGCCATGGTGACGGCTGCCGCGGCGGGGGAACCGCTGCTGGCCCATTGGACGCAGACCTTCATGGGCGGCGCGGCCGGATTCGTCGCCCAGTTCTTTCCCTTGTTTCTACTGGGGGCGCTGTTCGGCAAGCTCATGGCCGACAGCGGCTCGGTCACGGCGATTGCCGACGCCATGACGCGCAAGCTGGGCGCGCGGCGCGCCATCCTGGCCGTGGTGCTGGCCGGGGCCATCGTGACGTACGGCGGCGTCAGCCTGTTCGTGGCGTTTTTCGTGCTGGCGCCCATGGCGCATGCGCTGTTCCGGTCGGCCGGCATTCCGGTGCGTCTGATGCCGGCGGCCATCCTGCTTGGCACGTCAACCTTCACAATGTCCGCATTGCCGGGCACGCCAGCGGTGCAGAACGCCATTCCCATGCCGTTTTTTGCGACCACGCCGTTCGCCGCGCCGGGGCTGGGCATCGTTGCCAGCGCAATCATGCTGGGCTTCGGGCTGTGGTGGTTGAGCCGGGCGGAAGCGGCCGCGCGGCGGGCGGGTGAAGGCTACGTCGCGCCCGCGGGCATGGCCGCCGACGTGGCCGGCGACGTGCTGGTGCGCGAGCGCGCCACCGTCGCGCGCGAGTTCGACCCGGCCGAAATGCAACATGGGCAGCGTAGCCCGGACGCGCCCTCGGTGCTGGTGGCGGCGACGCCGCTGGTCGTGGTGATCCTGGTCAACCTGCTCATGACGCTGATCGTCCTGCCGCGCATGGACACCGCGTGGCTTGCCGAGGCACGCTGGGGCGGCACCAGCCTGGCCGCGGTGGGCGGCGTCTGGTCGGTGATCACCGCGTTGCTGGCCGCGATCGTGGTGCTGGTGGTGTTGAATTTCCGGCGCCTGCCGTCGCTGCGCGACACGATGGACGCCGGCGTGAACGCGTCCGCGCTGCCGCTCCTGAGCGTCGCGAGCCTGGTGGGATTCGGCGCGGTGGTCGCCTCGCTGCCGTCGTTTGCGGCGGTGCGCGACTGGGTGCTGTCGATCGAGGGCGGGCCGCTGGTGTCGCTGGCCGTGGCCACCAACGTGCTGGCGGCCTTGACCGGGTCGGCGTCGGGCGGCCTGACCATCGCCCTGCAATCGCTGGCTGGCACGTACATGGAGCTGGCGCAAACCCTGGGCATCGATCCGGCGCTGATGCACCGCGTGTCGGTGATCGGCGCGGGCACGCTGGACAGCCTGCCGCACAATGGCGCTGTGGTGACCTTGCTGGCGGTGTGCGGGTCGAACCACCGGGATGGCTACATGAATATCGTCGTGGTGGGCATCGTGGGACCCATCATCGGGCTGGCGGCGGTCATCGCGCTGGGCAGCGCGGTGGGATCGTTCTGACGCGACGCCCGTCAGGACAGTGTGCGCGCGGGCAGCGCCGCCGACAGGTCGTTCAAGCTCAGGCCGCAGCACCGCGCCCGCTCGGCTAGCGTCTCGCTCTGCGCCAGGGCGCGGCTGCTTTCCTCCAGCAGCACGTCCAACTGCTCTTGCGGCGTGGCGGCCATCGCCCACGCCCGGTCCGCAAAGCGCACGGCAAACTGGTCCACGCACGATTTGCAGATGGCCGCGCCGTTCTGCTCGAGCAGCGGCGCGCCCTGCGCGAGCGTCGATTGGCAAAACTGACAGGCGAGGGCGTGGTTCATGCGTCGGGCGGCCGGGACGAGAGTTGGCAAAAACGGCCCCGGAAACGACGGGGCCTATCATTGAACAACGGCCGCGCACGCCCAGTCTTAAATCGCGGGGCTTGGCGCCTTAATCGACATTGAAGCCGCCCGGCCCCGCGTGCCCAAGCAATTCCCGGGCGCATTGGACCGCTTCTCCCGGTGTCGCGACCGCCAGGAACGGCAGGCCGAAGGCGCGAGCCATCTTTTCGCCGCGCTTGCGCAGCTTGTCCAGCGCCTGCGCATCGCGTTCGACGGCGATGAACGCCCGGCATCGCGCCCGCAGGCGCGGCATGTTGGCGGTCTGCCATTCGATCATGGCCCTGCGGTCTTCGTGCGCGGCCTCATGGCGCGTGTCGGGCACCACCATGACAAAGGTGCGCGGGTTCTCCACCAGCAGCTCCATTTCCCGGATCCACGTGGCCGAATAGCCGAGCGGCGCGCCGCCGTGCCGGGCCGTCACGATGGGAAACTGCGACAGGTCGTGAAAGAAGAATTGGTCGTGATTCATTCGAAGGCTCCGTGGGGCAGGGCAGGGTCGTCCGTGGCGCAGCCGCAGCTGCCGTAAAGCACGAGACTGTAGGAATCCAGTTCAAAGCCGCAGCGCCGCGCGATCTTCCGGACCAGCTGCGCCGTGGCGGGGTCGCTGGACTCCCGGATCTGGCCGCAGCGTGTGCAGACCAGGTGGTCGTGATGCCCCTTGTCGTTCAGTTCGAACACGTTGGTGTGCGAATCGAGCTGGGTGCGTTTGACTAGGCCGGCGTGCTCCAGTTGCGTGATCACCCGGTACACCGTGGCCAGGCCGATATTGCTGTGGTCCGAGATGAGGCGGCGGTAGATGTCCGCGGCGCTCATGTGCTCGTCGGCATGGCGGTAGAAGATGTCCAGGATCTTCAGACGCGGAAAGGTGGCTTTGATGCCGGCGTCGCGCAGCCGTGTGTGGTCCATCACATTTCTCCATTGGGGGGCGAATATCCCAATGATGAGAATGATGTCCATTTTCAAATGGACCCGCTAACGGGAACCCGTCAACCTGTACCTCAAACCTGCCAACCATGCATGAAGCGGCTGCCTCTCCCCCTCTGCCCGACGTCCTGCTGACGCCGTACAGCCTGCGCCGGCGCAGGGAGTCCAAGGGCATTTCGGTGCCCGCGCACGTCCATGCCGAGGGCATGCTGGTGCTGGTGCACGAGGGACTTGTCATGATGGAGTGGGGCGATCGCGTGTTGACGGTGCTGCCGGGCAGCCTGGGCTGGATTCCGCCCGGCGTGCGCCATGGCGCGCGCTGGTTTGGCGAGGCGCGCGGCTCGTGCCTGCACGTGCATCCCGACGTGTGCGCGCGCTTGCCGCCGCATTGCCGGGCGTGGCCGTCCTCGCGGCTGATCGAGGCGCTGGTCGAGCGCTTCATCGAAGGCACGTCGCGGGAGACCCCGGCGGCCTATCAGGCGCAACTCTTTGACGTGCTGCTGGAAGAGCTGCGACAGCGCAGCGCCGAGGCGACCGTGCCGCTGCCGATGCCGGCCGACCCGCGCCTGCAGGATCTGGCCAACACGCTGCTGGATACGCCGGACGACACAGCTGGCATCGACGAATGGGCGCAGCGGTTGAACATGTCTTCGCGCACCCTGATGCGGCGCTTTCGCCAGGAAACCGGCGTGACGCTGGGGCAGTGGCGTCAGCAGGCCAGGCTGCTGCGGGCGCTGGAGATGCTGTTTCGCGGCGGATCCGTCACGCAGGCGGCGTTGTCGGTAGGCTACGAAAGCACCAGTGCATTCATCGGCAGCTTTCGCACGGCGTTCGGCATGACGCCCACGCGCTATCTGGCGGGTCGTGCCTAGGGAATGACCGGGAAGCGTTCGCCGCGGCGCGCGTCAGGCGGCCGCGGGCTGGTCCGGATGCAGCGGGCCCTGCGGGTCGTTCTCGGCGTCGGGCCGGGGCGGCACGGGGGCGAGCCCCAATCCCAGTCGCAGGCGCTGGCAATCCGGATTGGGCGATCCGTCCGGCATCCAGATGTCGAAGTCGCGGCACGGCGTGGGCCGGTTGTCGTAGATGTCGCAGTGAATGCCGGGCTTGCCGAGTTCTCCGCGCAGCGAGATGCAGCGCCCGCCGCCCATCTCCGTGCCCTTCATGCAGGCGCGCAGGGGGCTCATCTGGGTGACCAGTTCCAGTGGCACCTGGCCGCCGTTTTCGCCGGCCAGTTCACCGACGTAAAAGGACACGCGAAAGTGCGCGCAACATGCGCCGCAGTCCAGGCAGGGATTGGCGGACGGGTCGTCGCCGGCCAGCACGGCAGGCGACACGAAGGTAACGAGCGAAGTCAGTGGCAGGGACATGGGGCGAGGTCCGAAATGGCCTGTCCGGCTCCCCGTCTTGGCGCATGCCTGGCCTGCGATGCGCCGGCCCGCCGCGCTGATCCGACGGTGCGCGCGGCACAGGCCGGCGCCGAATCAAGGCCGGAAATATTATCTGGATTTGCGTTGCGGCCGCTACGACTTTTTTCAGGGACGTTGCTGGAGTAGCATCGGTAGCCCGTCAGCCGTAAGGAGCGATCCCTTGTCCGCCAAAACCGATTTTCCAGATGGCCTTGCCCGTTGCGGCTGGGTGGACACGTCCGCCGAATACATGGCCTATCACGACACCGAATGGGGCCACCCCGAAGGCGACGATCGCGCGCTGTTCGAACAGCTTTGCCTTGAAGGTTTCCAGTCCGGGCTCAGCTGGCGAACCATCCTGAACAAGCGCGAGGCCTTCCGCCGCGGCTTCGCCAACTTCGACCCGTCCATGCTCGCCGCCTTCGGCGAACAGCAAGTCCAGGCGCTCTTGGCCGATCCGGGCATCGTGCGCCATCGCGGCAAGATCGAAGCCATGATCAACAACGCGGCCCGCGCGCTGGAAATGATCGACCGCGAAGGATCCCTGGCCGCGTATTTCTGGCGCTTCGAAGCGCCGCCCTCCAAGGTGTCCACCTACGGCGCCTCGACCTCCGAACAGTCCGAAGTCCTGTCCAAGTCGCTCAAGAAGCTGGGCTGGAAGTTCGTGGGGCCGACCACGGTGTACGCCTTCATGCAGTCCGTGGGCATGGTCAACGACCACAGCCCCGGCTGCCATTGCCACGCGCTCGTCGAGAAAAAGCGCAAGGCGTTTGTTCGGCCGGGTGTCCGGTCAGCCTAGGGCGCGGTCTGCACCGGCGCCTGCGTGGGCAAGCTGTAACGCCCCTCGCGGTAAGCCCAGCTTGGCCACAACGCGTGGGCCAGCGCCTCGGTTGCCAGTTCGGCGTTCAGCGGCGCGGGCGCGTAGTCCTCGGGCGCGGTGTAGCGGTACTGAACCGGGGGCTTGTTGGGCGCCAGCACCAGCAGGTCGTCTCCCTTCAGATAACCGTAGGTGCTGTCGTACTGCATGATGGCGCGTCCGGGCGTGCTGCGGGTCAGGTCGTGGCCGATCATCGGGTGCTCGGTATCCACGCCAATCAGCGACAGCAGGGTGGGGGGCAGGTCGATCTGGCTGATGATGCGGTCGTCGCGCCGCGCCTCGATGCCGGCGCCCAGGATCACGGCAGGAATGTGGAAGTGGCGCACCGGCACCAGGCTGGCGCCAAACACGCGCGAGTCATGGTCCGCCGCCACCAGGAAGACCGTGTTTTCCCAATACGGAGACGCCTTGGCGCGTTCGAAGAACCGGCCCAGCGCCCAGTCGGCGTAGCGTACCGTGTTCTCGACGGTGGCGGGATTGCCGTCGGTTTCGATGCGGCCCGCGGGGTACTCCCAAGGCGTATGGTTGGACACGCTGAACGCCAGCGTGAAGGTCGGCTGGTCGCCGTCTTCGCGCAGCAGGCGGTCAAGCTGGTTGAACATGTCCTCGTCCGACGCGCCCCACGTGCCGACGAACGCGGGGTCGACAAAATCAGGCCGGTCGACGATCTGCTTGAAGCCGTTGCCCAGGAAGAAGCCCTTCATGTTGTCGAAGTGCGACTCGCCGCCATAGATGAAGCGCGAGTGATAACCGTGCCGCCCCAGCAGGTCGGCCAGCGAAAAGAACCCGCGCTGCGAGCGCGGCAGTTTCAGCACTGCTTGCGCGGGGGTGGGCAGGAACCCGGTGGTGACGGCTTCCAGTCCGCGCACCGAGCGCGTGCCGGTGGCGTAAGCGCGCGTAAACGTCCAAGCCTCGCGCGCCAGCGCGTCCAGCTCCGGCGTCAGGTTGGCGCCGCCCAAGGCCGCGCTGTACTGCGCGCCCAGGCTTTCTTCAAGGATGATGACGAGATTGAGCGGGCGATGCGTCTTGCGCGTGGCCGGCTGGCGATGCAGGCTGGGGTAGTCGGGATTCGGCGGCGGATACGGCAGCCCGGACTTCGCCAGCACCAGGGCGTGCATTTCGTCGTCGTCCATGCCGCCATATACGGCGGAGGCCGACTTCTCGTTCTTCATGCTGTAGACCGCATAGAACACGTTGTACAGCGAGTTCAACGCCAGGGTGTTGAGCATGCCGTCGGAGCTGTAGGCCACCGAGGACGGGTTGATGGGACGGTGGCCCAGCGTGCCGCGGATGGCCAGGATCACCACCGCCAGGATCGCCACGCTGGCTAGCGGCATCTGCCACCACGTCAGCGGCGCATCCGGACGCGCGTGGCCCAGCAGCGCCCATGCGGCCCAGCCAATCAGCGCCAGCGCGCCCAGCCCGCCCAGCAGGGCGCCCTTGTACCCACGCCACAGCATGCCCGAGACTTCGCGCGGGTGCTTCAGGTATTCGACGAACAGGCGGTTGGGACGGGAGTCGTATTCGATGATGAAGGGCGGCGTCGCCACTTCCAGGAACGCCAGCAGGACGAACGCCACGATGTACCAGACAGCGGTGATGTCCGCCGCCACGGGTATGTGGCCGAACAGCGGCGACAGCACGGCCGGCAGGGCCGCCAGTACGGCGATCTGATGCGCATCGATGCGCAGTCCCCGCAGCAGCAATGGCGCCAGGCCGCCTGCATTGCGCACGCGCTGCCACTGCCAAAGCGCCAGCGCCAGGCGGCTGAGCGTCAGCAGCGCGAAGGCCGCCAACACGAAAATCAAAGTCGAGTGCCGCATCGGGCCTCCAGGTTGTCCTGCACTTGCGCCCGGTCAGGGCGGATTTGGTCATTTGGCATTGGAACCGCGCCGGCGTCAAAAATTCGGCAACCGGGCCGGATACGGTTACTACGACCCAGCCGCAGTCGTCTCTCTTTGTAACGGCGCGCACATTGCACGGGCACGCCGCTTGCTGCGCAGCGGTGCGGACGTTCGCGCCGTTGGCATGCCTGCATGGCGAGTTCGCCCGGAAAAATCCGCACACATTATGGCGTCGTTCCGTCCGACCGTCGCTGCCGGCCGCGATACCCTGGGGTAGTGATCCGGCCTGCGCAGTTCGGCCGGGCAGCAAAGCCAAGGATAGTAACCATGACGCGAACAAGAAAAATAGCGATCGGGATTGTAGGGGGCATTGCCCTGCTGGTGGCGGTAATGGTGATCGTGATCGCCACGTTCGACTGGAACCGCGCCAAGCCCATGATCAACGAACGGGCCACGGCGGCCATGGGCCGCCCGTTTGCCATCAATGGCGACCTGAGCGTGCGATGGCAGCGCGAGGCGGGAGAGGGCGGCTGGCGCAGCTGGGTGCCGTGGCCGCGCGTGGTCGCCAACGACATCACCATCGCCAATACCGAATGGGGCAAGGCGCCGCACTTCGCCACCCTCAAGCGCGCGGAGTTCAGTCTATCCCCCTTGCCGCTGCTGGCCCAGCACGTCGTCATCCGCCATATCCAGTTGACCGAGCCCGCGGCTGACCTGGAAAGGTTGGAAGACGGCCGCGCCAATTGGGTCTTCACGTTGCCGGAGTCCGGCGAGCCGTCCCCCTGGGTGCTGGACATCAATGAGATCGGCTTTGACAAGGGGCGCGTCGGCTATGCCGACGAAATGGCGAAGGCCGACCTGACCGTGCTGGTCGATCCGCTGGGCAAGCCCGTGCCATTCGCGGACGTGGCCGGTAAATCCTTCGTGCCCGAAGACGGTTCGGCCGTCGCGCCGCGCGACTACGTGTTCGGATGGAAGGTCGACGGCAAGTACAAGGGGCTGTCCACCAAGGGCGAGGGCAAGGTCGGCGGCATGCTGGCCCTGCAGGATCCCAAGCAGCCCTTCCCCTTGCAGGCCGACGTGGCCATCGGCGGCACGCGCGCCTCGGTCGCGGGCACGCTGACCGATCCCGCGCATCTGGGCGCGCTGGATCTGCACCTGAAACTGTCAGGCTCGTCCATGGCGCAGCTGTATCCGTTGACGGGCGTCACGCTGCCGGACACGCCGCCCTACAGCACCGACGGCCACTTGGTGGCCAAGCTGCAGAACCCCGGCGGGGCGGTGTTCGACTACAAGAATTTCAACGGCAAGGTCGGCGACAGCGATCTGCATGGCGACATCAGGTTCGCGCTGGGCGCGCCCCGTCCCAAGCTGACGGGCAAGCTGTCGTCCAAGCTGCTGCAAATGGCCGACCTGGGCCCGCTGATCGGCGTGCCGTCCGGCGGCGGTCCGAAGGCCGACACGGACAAATCCAAGGACGCGCCCGCCAAGCCCAAGGGCGGCAAGGTACTGCCCACGCAGGAGTTCCGTACCGACCGCTGGCGCGACATGGATGCGGACGTGTCGCTGGACGCGGCGCGCATCGTCCACGACAGCAAACTGCCGCTGTCCGATCTGTCGGTCCACGTCATCCTGCAGGACGGCAAGCTCACGCTTGATCCGCTGCGCTTCGGCATGGCCGGCGGGACGATGAACGCGACGGCGCGACTGGATGGCTCGAAAGCGCCGCTTACCGGCCGCATCGACATGCACGCGCGCCGGTTGCAGCTCAAGCAGCTGTTTCCGTCTGCCGAAGCCATGCAGAAAACGCTGGGCGAGCTCAACGGCGACCTGGCGATCAGCGGCACTGGCAACTCCGTGGCGGCCCTGCTGGGCACGGCGACGGGCGACGTCAAGATGCTGGTCAACGACGGCGTCATCAGCCGCAGCCTGATGGAGCTGGCGGGTCTGAACGTCGCCAACTATGTGGTCTCCAAGCTGTTCGGCGACGATGAAGTGAAGATCAACTGCGGCGCGGCCGACCTGGAGCTGAAACGGGGCGTGATGACGCCGCGCGTCTTTGTATTCGACACCGACAACGCGTTGATCACCATCACCGGCTCGGCCAGCTTCAAGGACGAGAGCCTGGATCTGGATATCGACCCGGACAGCAAGGGCTTTCGCATCTTCTCCTTGCGCTCGCCGTTGTACGTGCGCGGGACGTTCGGTTCGCCCGACGTGGGCGTGCACGTCGCGCCGCTGGCGGCGCGCGGCGCGGGCATGGTGGCGCTGGGCGTGCTGCTGACGCCGGCGGCCGGGCTGCTGGCGCTGATTGCGCCCAGCGCGAATGACGACAATGCTTGCGGGCCGTTGCTGGAGCAGATGCGCAAGCCGCCCAAGGCGCCTGCGCCGGCCAAGAAGTAAATAGGCAAGAAGGCCGGCACATTGCCGGCCTTCTCGCTGTCATCGGCGTGCGACGTTCAGGCTCAGGGCATCGTCCGGAAACCCTCCGGCGCGGTGTCGTCGGCCGCACAGACCCTGTCGCGGCCGTGATTCTTGGCGTAATAGAGCGCCTGGTCCGCGCGCTCGAACACGGCTTCCAGGGTCGCGCCCTGGTCCGGGTAATGCGCCACACCCACGGAGATCGTGATGGAAGCGGGCAGGGGTGAGCCTTCCGCGAAGGCCAGGCGCGCGCGCAGGCGCTGCGCGATCCCGATGGCCGCCGCCATGCTGGCGCCCGGCAGCAGCATGACGAATTCCTCGCCGCCCGGCCGCGTCAGCACGTCGCCGCTGCGAGAACCCTCGCGCATGACGCCGGCCAATGCCTGCAAGGCCTGATCGCCCGCCGCGTGGCCGTAGCGATCGTTGATGCGCTTGAAGTGGTCGACGTCGATCGCCACGATGGCCACCGGCGTACCCTCGGCACCCAACAGCGCCAGCGCCTCGTCCATGCCGCGGCGGTTCAGAAGGCCCGTCAGCGTGTCGGTCGTGCTCTCTTGGCGCAGGTCGCTGAGCTTGTGGTGCATCGACGCCAGACCCGTCAGCAGCGCGCGCCGCAACTGCGCGGCCTCGAAATACCATGAGCGCACGGCGCGGATCCGGTCTGCGGAATCCGGGTCCTGCATGCGCTTGGCAATACTTGCCATCTGCCCCAACGGGCGTGCGATCCAGCGCGACAGCAGCCATATCAGGACGACCGATAGCAGCAAGAGCGGCAGGGTGTTGCGCACCGTGGCCATCAGCAGGTCGGCCATCGGGCGCAGCGTGCTGTCCACCGGCCGCTGCGCGATGATGCTCCAGCCGGTGCTGGGAACCGGCGCAAAACCGGCCAGCATGTCGCGGCCATCGCTGTCGATGAAGCGCTGTTCCCCCGTTTCGCCGCGCCGTGCCGCGGCAAAGGTGTCGTTGTCGGGGGCGGGCTTGCCCAATTGGGCGCGGTTCGGGTGGTAGATCAGCGTGCCGTTGCGGTCGATGACATAGAGAAATGAACCATCGCGGTAGAAATGCTCGTCCAGCAATCGGTCCAGCACGTTGTCTTCGTGCAGGTAGAGCGACCCCGCGATGAATCCGAGGTAGCGGTAGTCGCGCGAAAAAATTGGGTGGGTATAGAGGATCTGCCAACGGCCGTTGCTGGCCTTGAAAGGCTCGCTGATCGTGGGCTGGCGGACAGCGAGCGCCTGCTTGACCGCATCGCTGACCAACTGGTGTCCTTGCAATTGCGGATATGACGGCGACACGGCCAGCACCTTGCCTTGCGGTGACGCCACGAAACTTGAGTTGAAGTGGCCCATCTGCTGTTCCAGCCGCCGCGTCTCCGCCGCCATGCGCTCGGGGTGGCTTTCCATGTCGGCCAATTCGTCGGCGCTGTAGGAAAGGTAGCGATGGATGTCGTTCAGCAGCGCATTGGTGGTCAGCGCCAGCTTGGACGCATAGATGCGATTCGTGTCCATCGCATTGCGCAAGAGCAGATCGCGCTGCACCAGATAGCTGGCATGCAGGCCGCCCGCAAGCACCACAAGGACCGACAGCAGGCTGATCCACAGGATGAGACGCCGCAGGTCGACACGGAACATGACGGCATCCGTCAGCTGCGGGCGCGGCCCGGGGGATCGCCGGAAGGCGGCGAGGCGTCGCAGGCAAGCGCGTCCCAGGCGCGCATCGCCTGCCGGGCTACCGCCTGCAATGTCTTGCGGCTGGCGCCGTCGCGGGCCTGGATCGACATGCCATGCAGCACCGTCGTGTAGAACGCGGCCAATCCCTTCAAGTCAGTCCCGGCGGGCAATTCGCCCTGCGCGGCGCCTGCGGTCAGGCGGGCAAGGATGCGGCTTTGCATCTCGCGCCGGTTGTCCCCCAGAAAATGCCCCACGCTGGCCTGGTTATCGCAACCGGCCGGCGCGCCCAGCACGATCATGCAGCCGGGAGGCAGGCCCGGCGCCGTGAAGCGCTCGGCCGAGGCAAGCAGCATTGCCTCGATGGCGTCGCGCGCAGTCGGCGCCGCAAGCAGCGCGCGCCGCGCCGAGCCGCCTTCCGTGTCGCGGTACAGCTGGACGGCTTCCCGAAAAAGGCCTTCCTTGGAACCGAATGCGCCATAGAGACTGGGCGAGTTGATACCCATCGCTTCCGTCAGATCGGTCAGCGATGCCCCTTCATATCCCTTCGACCAGAAGACTTCCATGGCCTTTTGCAAGGCTTGGTCCCGGTCGAAGTTGCGCGGGCGCCCTCGTTCAGCCATGCCGATGAGTTTACCCGTGCCGACTATTTTGTGTTGATCGATAAAAAATTCATTGACCAGTCGTGACGCGCCCGGCGATCATATTTGTACCGATCACTACAAAACGAGGTTTGACCATGCAGAACTTGAACGGCAAAGTGGCGTTCGTCACCGGCGGCAGCCGCGGCATCGGCGCCGCCATCGTGCGTCGGCTTGCGGCCGACGGCGCGGACGTGGCCTTCACGTACGTCAGCGCGTCGTCGGCCGCGCCCGCAGAGGCGCTGGTGCAGGAGCTGAAGGCGCAGGGCCGCCGCGCCGCCGCGATCCTGGCCGATTCCGCCGACGCCGCCGCGGTCAGGGGCGCCGTGGAAACCGCCATCCGCGAACTCGGACCGGTGGATGTGCTGGTCAACAACGCCGGCATCTTCCTGGCCGGGCACATCGCGGACAACACGTTGGACGACTACGAGCGGACGATGGACATCAACGTGCGCGCGCCTTTCGTCGCCATCCAGGCGGTTCAGGCCGCCATGCCCGATGGCGGACGCATCATCAACATCGGCAGTTGCCTGGCAGCCCGCGCCGGCAGGGCGGGCGTCGCGCTGTACGCGGCCAGCAAATCCGCACTGGTCGGCCTGACGCAAGGCCTGGCCCGCGACCTGGGTCCGCGCGGCATCACCGCAAACGTCGTCCACCCCGGTCCCATCGACACCGATATGAACCCGGCCGACGGCGACCGCGCCGCCGACATGGTGGCGGTGCTGTCCTTGCCCCACTACGGCCAAGCGCGCGATATCGCCGGGATGGTCGCATTCTTGGCAGGACCCGAAGGCCGCTACGTCACGGGCGCGAGCCTCGCGGTGGACGGCGGCTACGCGGCTTGATCCTGTTCGTCGAAACTTTTTCGCCACCCGACTTGCACAAATAAAAAAAGCCCCATATAATCTTTCTTCTTCGCAGCACACACATAACGAAACGCTACGGCGCACAGCGCGGCAGCAGATCAAAGTGAGTGACTCGCAGGGCTGTTAGCTCAGTTGGTAGAGCAGCGGACTCTTAATCCGTAGGTCGAGTGTTCGAGCCACTCACAGCCCACCAGAATTCTCTAGTAGTATCAAGCGCTTAGCCCACCGGAAACGGTGGGCTTTTTGCTTTCTGGGAATTTTGACCGCACTTCTAACGCACTTCGGTGTTTTGGCGGACTCTGGCAGCGACCTTCGAGCGCTGTTACAGAAAAAATTTCTACCTCCATTTGCTGGTGGTTTTCGGCGAAACGGAGCCCAGCGAAGCGAGAGCCCACCCGCGTTGGCGCCTATACCTCAATCCAAAAATTGTGAGATAGGCAAATGGCTAACATTCAAAAGCGCGGTGAGCACCAGTACCAGGCAGACATTCGTCGCAAAGGCTTCCCGCGGCAAACCCAAACATTCTTGACCAAAGAGGACGCTGAGCGGTGGGTGCGGAAGCACGAGGGGCAAATGGACGAGGGCAAGTTCAGAGACCTGCGCCCTGTCGCGAGGCTGACCCTCGGCGACGCCTTGGATCGCTACATGGACGAAGTCGTGCCGACCAAGG
This sequence comes from Achromobacter mucicolens, assembly GCF_902859725.1. Lineage (GTDB taxonomy): Bacteria > Pseudomonadota > Gammaproteobacteria > Burkholderiales > Burkholderiaceae_B > Achromobacter > Achromobacter mucicolens. The sequence goes on from NZ_CADIJP010000026.1 coordinate 21,292, forward strand.
CCGTAGGCGGGCAGCGCAACGAGCGCAATCGAATTCGACTGCTGAAGAAGCATCCACTGGCCAGGCGTGAGCTGAGCACCCTTCAGTCCTCTGACTTTGCCAAGTATCGCAATGAGCGGACCGCACAAGTAGGCAGCGCTAACACCGTGCGGCTGGAGCTGGCACTGCTCTCGCACCTGTACACGATTGGCAAGAAGGAGTGGAACTGGCCACTCGACAATCCCTTGAAGGACGTGAGGCGGCCGTCGGCGCCCGAAGGCCGTGAGCGTCGGCTTCGTGGGGATGAGGAGTCCCGGCTCCTCTCGGGAGTCAGCGTCGAGCGCGTTCGGCAACCCGTCTGGCTGGAAGCATGCATTCGACTCTCACTGGCCACGGGTTTGCGTGCCGGGGAACTGCTGACTCTCGAGTGGTCACAGGTTGATCTGAAAGGCGGCGTCATGAACCTGACAAAGGCCCGCAATGGCAGCAAGCGATCAGTGGGCTTGAACCTCGAGGCGGTACGTGTCCTTCAGAGCATTCCTCGTTTGGCCGAGAAGGTCATCAAGGGCTATCACGAGACCGGCAAGCTGGATTGCGATTTCAAGGCAGCCTGCGTTGCTGCTGGTTTGCTTGATTTGCACTTTCACGACCTTCGTCACGAAGCGGCGACTCGCTTGGCTCCGCACATGATGCCTCAGGAGCTGGCCAAGATCATGGGCTGGAAGACCTTGCAGATGGCCATGCGCTATTACAACCCTTCGCCTAGCGAATTGGCTGCCAGGGTGAGGGCTGTGGAGGCTGCGCGCAGTGGAGGGAGTACCGAGCCAGAAGCCTCGTCGGGCAAACATGTCATCGTCGCCGCTCCTTCCTCCGACTTCTACGACGGTTCGTCCGAAATGCTCGACCATTGTGCCGTCGCGACATGCGGCAACGTAATCCGGGTCGAGTTTGCTCGACGGGGCACGGTGTCAACGCGGACAGCGCAAGCCGCCTGATCGACTGTTTGGCGATGAACAAAGCCCAAGCTGATCTAGCTTGGGCTTTGTTCTCGAAATTGAGAGCTGTCTACCGCGCAAGTAGAGAGCTCTCCTTCGATTAATTGACAGCGTTATCGGCCCGCGGGTCGGGCCAACACAGCCGACGCGCTGGCGATTCAGATCTCTTCGTCGAGAGGGCTTTGCCGGTCTCGTTTCGAAACGAAAGCCGGCCTTTCAACGTGGATCATCGTGCCCTTCGATAGGTCAAACCTGCATTTCCAACCTGTGGCATCTGTCAATGCTTCCAAAGCGAGTTTCAGCTTTTGCGCCCAGGCAGCACCTCTCATGTTCTCGCACCCCGAAAGCCGTTGCAGTGTGGCTGAGGCGAGCGGTAGCGGAATTCTATGTGTCGAGTAGAACGTGTGTAGCCAAAGCCCCAGCGCTGAGTCTCTCAGCTTGCGTCGTTGATCCAAATTGACGAGCGTATAACCTGCTGTGTACGCAGAGAGCAGGTTGGTATCAACGCTCAAAACGATGCGTGTGGATGACCCACTGACGGCTTCATCAAGGTTGATCAGGTTGCTCTCCCATCTGAATCCGGTGTCGTGCACGACGCTCACACGCGCAGCGGCCAAGCCTTGCAAACTCGTCCGCAGGGCCTGACGGTTCTTTCTGTCGCAGGTCTTATCCAGCCGCTTCAGCAGACCGTTGGCAGAAACGTCAATGGGAATGCGAGTTGCATTTGGTTGGTGGGTGGCCAGAAAGGCAATTCTGAGCAGCTCCATCCACAAGGTCCCTTCAGCTTGAGTTAGCTGCATGCCGCCTTGCTGAAAGATTTGATAGCCACGGACCGATTGCAGGAGTGAGTTCTCAGTGAACGCTCGCCGATTCTTCAAATTCGCAGGCTGGCCTGCAAATATTGCTGAACGAGCCAGAACGTTTGGGATCGCTGCCCGAACATTTCCTGGTCTCAAGTTTCGAGTGAGCCAAACATCCTGCGCCCGGGGGGGATCGGGTTGATTACTCATGACTCGCGAACTAAGAGTTTTATTGAGAATGTATAGCTCCGCTAGGGGGCCATGCCGCTTGCCTGACCTACGGAAATCCGAGTTTTTTTGACTGGGAGCGGCAACAGCGATGCCGCCGGGGGGGCGGATTGGCTCAGAGGCGGGTCAGCATGCCTACGAGCAGAGGCAAGGGGCGGAGGGGGGGGCAGACTGCCTAAGCTGGGGGGGGCAGATTGCGTCAGGCGAGCGGGGCTGTCCGATCTACTCGGAAAATCTCCTTGCGATTCATGCCTGTTTTCGAGAGTCAGCCACCGTCCTCGTTACTCCTAACTAAAAGAGTTCTTTAACTAAAAGATTCATCTCCCCTGGATGGACGATTTGCGTCAAGCGGGCGCTGTCCTATGGTGAAAGATACCTTGCTAGGTTTCGAGATGGGATGCTCGCACTTCTGGTTAGCCGTGTAAAAAAACTGGCTTACCAGAGGGGTGCGGTGGTAGCGCAGACAATTGAGATTGGGCGTCGCTGACTATGCGGCTCAGCGCGTGTTTGATAAAGTGGCCTATCGCTGAATTCGACGATAAGTCCGGCCGGGGTAACATTCCGGGCGAGGCTTGGGAGCAGAACTGGAGTCACTCAGCATCGCTGTCCAGTTGAGCGGGATGCTTCAAAGTGAGGCGCAATTTGCAAATTGCATTTTGCGGGCGCCGTTTCGATGACTTTCCTTGGGCCCACGCAATGTGTGGGCTTTGCTTTTGGATGTCCTGCTTATTTCGGGGTCCCTGTGAAGTTGCTCCATCCATTTCGGCACACATACGGGGCTCCGAGCTCCGCAGCCAGCTAAGCTGGGAGCGATGCCTGCCAAAACGAGCGTCAACGATACTGAGCGTTATCACCCTGGACTCAAATGCGAGATAGTCCGCCGTGATGGCATGAAGACTACAGGGACCGATATTAGGGCCCAGGCTTGTTAGCCCAAAACTTGGCGCTATGGTTGTTGAGTCTGCGAGGGTAGGAATCGGTTCTCGCCATGAATTCGGATGGTATCTCCGCACCATTCCCTCGTTCTTTGAGAAACTCTGCAACAGCGCTGACTCCGAGGCGCATTAAATAATCCCATTCCCTGTGCAGGGTCTCTTGTTCTTCTTCCCTTTGTTTGGCGGCGCTCACTTTTCGCGCTTGTGGAGCCGTGAAGCCTGGCCTTAAATCTGCCTCATGTAAAAACGCTATCGAGCCATGTTGCCATGCTCCGTCAACTGACGGACGCCAACGATAGTTAACACGGACGGACAGTCGGCTGCTGAAGCTGAGGGGAGGCAATATCTGGTCTTCCACAAGGAAAGTCAGCTCATCCTTTTCCTGCTCCTCGAGGCGGGCCTTCATCTGACAGACTGCACTCTCCAAATTGCTCCCGGCGCGTCGGGCATCTGACTCGGTTTCGGCCCGCTTCTTGGAAGACTTGGCATTGGAAAGCGCGGTAAGAGCTTTCTCAAAATCGCGAAACTCTCTAGCGATATAAGGACCGCAATCTTCAAGTCCCAGGCCCCGAGGGAAATATGACCGCCGTTCGTCAAAGCACTGTCTTATGGCCTCGCGCAAAACCATTTGGTCCACCCCCTTGATGGCTTCTCGTTCACGCTGAGGAATGTTAATTATGCCCATGCTTCACCGGTAGCTTTATTTTTGGTATCGAGTTTGCATCTGCTTTTAGCATTTAGGGGTATGCCATAGTTATGCTGGGAGCAGATCGTTTTATGGTATACCACTCTGCAATCTTTAGTGTGCGCATACTCAACAGCCGACAGGAGATAGGTCGTGACGATTTTGCGGGAGATTCATGCATGGTCCAAGGGCTTAGCGGCTTGGCAGCAAGATGCTATCGCGCGGCTGTATGCGAACCGGGTGTTGTCCGAACCTGAACAAGCGGATGTATATGCCTTGGCCAAGGCAGAGTATGGGATCCCCGACCCGGATAATCGGGTGCCTCGGCAGTTGAAAGATGCGGAAGTAGCTCCCCCCCAAGATCCTACGCGACTAGTGCAGTTGGTTGCCATCAAAGAGGTCTCACACGTCAATGCCTTGGCTAGAGGAGCGAAACTCCCATTGGCCAGCTCGGGACTGACCGTCATATACGGTGAGAATGGAGCGAGTAAATCTGGCTACTCTCGGATATTCAAACATGCCTGCCGGGCGAGAAGCCAATCTGAGGCCATTCTTCCAGACGCAAAGTTGGATCCGAAACAGGTCGGTACGCCGAGTGCTATCTTCGAAACTCTGATAGATGATCAGCCTACGGACTTAGCTTGGACCCATGGTCAGGCCGCGCCCGCAGCACTGGCTGATGTCTCCATCTTCGATAGCCACTGCGCTCGCGCATACATCGACAACAACGGCGACTTTGCCTATGTGCCGTACGGGCTCGATATCTTGGAGAGTCTGGTCGCGCTATGCGACAAGCTGAGGGCCAAGGTTAATGCCGAGCATCTCGCCAATACCCCCTCAAACGCTGCGTATGCCGCTTTGCTTACCGGTGGGACGGAGGTGGCTACGGCTTTGAGTAACATCCCGGCCAAGACCAAGGCGGCCGACATTACGAGGTTGGCCACGCTTACAGATGAGGAGCAGGCCAGGTTGCAGGTGTTGGTGAAGGTACTGGCTGAAGCAGATCCCAAAGCAAAAGCTCAGGCGCTGAGAGAACGAGAGATGCGCCTTGAAGGGCTAAGGACTCGAATCACGACCGCCATGGACACGGTGAGTGACCGGAACTTTAGCAACCTAAAGGAGCTGATCTCCAAGCAGAGAACGGCCACAGTCCTCGCGGATCAGGCCGCCGAAGGGTTCAAATCGATGCCAGGCCAGTTACCAGGAACGGGTGGAGAAGAGTGGCAGAAGCTCTTCATTGCCGCTCGCGAGTTTGCCGCGCTCTCCCATCACGGGCATGAATTCCCAAACTTGCCAGAGGGCTCGTCATGCCCCCTCTGCCAGAACCCGTTGGGTCATGCGGGGGTGGATCGGCTCAAGCAGTTCGATGCGTTCATTGAACAGCAGGCCGAGCGGAATGCCAGAGAAGCGCGCCAGGCAGCCAAGGACGAATACAGATCCGTTGACAAGGCAGTCCTAAGCCTCGGCCTACAGGATGGACTGAAAGAGGAGCTGGAGGGCCTAGACCCCGTCCTGGCCGCGGCCTGCGTAGCGTACGAAACGGCGCTGTCAGCTCGGCAAGCTGCCGTACGTCTGGCTGCGGGCGGCAAGCTGGCCTGGGATGATATTGCGGCGTTGCCTGACGACGTGAGGCCGACGCTTGGCAAGATTATCGAGGCCCTGCAAGCCCAAGCTAAGGCACTGATCGCCAGTGCAGATGAGAAGGCACGCGCTGTCCTTGAGACGGAAAAGACCCATCTAGATGCACGTCATAAGCTAGCCGCAGTGAAAGAGGCCGTATTGGAGGTTATCGCGAAACATGAGCTTTGCAAAAAGCTTAAGGCGTGTGCTGGCAGCATGGGTTCGATTGCCATATCCAAGAAGAGTACCGAGCTAGCCGACACAATGGCCAGTGAGGAAGTCGCCGAAGTCCTAAGGGAAGAGCTCACCAAACTTAAAGTACATGAACTCAACGTGGTGATGAAGCCGGTCACCACCAAGGGCCGACCGAAGTTCAAGCTAGTGCTGGAAATGCCAGGAGGAGCGAACCCTGCCGCAGTTCTGAGTGAAGGTGAGCAACGGGCCATCGCATTGGCCTCCTTCCTCACCGAAGTCAGGTTGGCCAGGGGAAAAGGCGGCGTTGTGTTTGACGATCCAGTGTCGTCTCTCGATCACAAACGTAGGTGGGAGGTTGCGGAGAGACTCGTAAAAGAAGCCGCGAACCGACAGGTCATCGTCTTCACGCATGACCTGTATTTCCTCTGCTTCCTTGAGCAGAAAGCAGATGCCTCGACCGTTCCCATCGTGAAGAGTTATATCCGCAAACTGAAGGGGGCCTTCGGCGTTCATTCTGAAGAGCTGCCGTTCGATGTGTTGAGCACTAAGGATCGCGTGAAGCGTCTGCGAGAGGCTTTGGTCGCGGTTGACCGGGCGAGACGAGATGGAGATGACGACGAGCAGCGCCGACTAACTAAGGAGGTCTATGGCAACCTGCGGTTAGCTTGGGAGCGGTCAGTAGAGGAGGTGTTGTTCAATGGTGCCGTCCAGCGCTTTGGAGAGGGTGTGTACACCCAGCGGCTAAGGGCAGTCATAGTCACCGATGATGACTACCGAGAGATCTATGACGGCATGACGAAAGCGTCAAAATTTGAGCATGATGCTGCGCTTGGTGTTGGGCGACTACCCGTACCGGATCCACAAGACGTGCGCGCTGATGTTGAGCGCCTAGACACTTGGAGAGAGGCGGTGCAAAAACGTCGACAGGTGGTTCAAGCGGCTCGTCCGGCATGAGAACGGCTTATAGGGATCTGTGTGCGATTGGCCTGGCCTGGTCCTCAGTAAGTGTAAACAACGCTCGAATCGAGCCTGAAGTGTTTGCGATCTTGGCCTTGTGGCTGGCTCTTGAGATCTCTGAACACGCTCACAAAAAGGATGTTTACAGTTTGGTTCGCACATCTGGCTGCTGGCGAAAGGGCGTGTTTCGTGCTTCAGCACGGCATGGGTGTCCCTAATGGCGAGCATCTGGAGGGCTCAATCCATTCGCTGACGTATATCCAGTAGGACACGCGAGAGTCCCTGGTCGGACAGCTCATAGGGATGTTCGAAACAGTCGACCCTTATCCACTGAGAGCGCTGTCCGGGATGGACATATCCTTCGAAGTCATCGACGAGAAGGCACTGTTGAACCGTTGCACCACGGATCCTTGCCAAGTCCTTGGTGGTCCCTTTCCACCACACGTATTCAATTTGCGCAAACCAGCCGGGTGCCTGGTCTTCATCAACAAGAAGTTCTGCGATTGGGCGAAACCTTGCTTCGCTCACCGTCGTGTACATCACGATCCTTGGGAAAATCTCATGGCACCGAATCAGGAAGTCGTTGAGTCCAGGTCGAGGGATTTGGCTGGTGGCGTTAGAAATTAACGTGCCCTCTAAGTCGAGGGCAAGGATGTTGGGGCGAGGCATATGTGAAGCCTTTGTAAAAAATGGAAGGGCGGCAATACTGAGGACATGCTCCAGCTCTTGAAGCGGAGGCAGGCCGCGCCGGGAGGACTGTGGAGATCATTCTTGGCCGCCATCCCCGCTGCCAGCGGGCACCGCGCTTTCCCCTGTGGCAATACGAGCTTCCAATGTGCCATCTGCACGTAGTTCGAATTGAAGTCTGTCGCCAGGCCTGAGAGACAGCTTCTCGCGGATGGCGCCGGGGATCGTCACCCTGCCTTTGGTGCTCAGCTTCGCTGAGATCTGCTCATCCGTCATGCCTTAGGTGCATTCTCACGTCGCCGAAGCTCCAGCAGTTCCGAGCGCATGGAGTTTGCTGATCTGAGGAGGTTAATGACTGAGTTCCAGTATTCCGCGCCTAAGTCCCCATCCTCATGAGCGAGTCGCCAGAGCGTTCGAACTGCCTCGTTCAGGTCGATAGGTTGGTCAGAGTTATCGCCTCCTGCGTTTGCCAGGGAAATGAGGCTTGAGTTTGAGGTCTCGATCATCTCCTTGCTTCCTGGCCAGCCTTGGTCGGATCCGGCACGAGTGTTGAATGACGCACTATCGTTTGCTACACGCGTCGGAAGAAGCGGAACAACTTTGTGCGGATGTAGAGGAAGCAGGCGTTGCAGTTCTGACGCCGACAGTCCATAGATGGGCCGAAACATTCGGTAGATCACTTCATCATGGTCTTGGGCGACATATTGGAAGACAGGGCAGCTTGCCTCTAGCGCGTCGTCGTCGCTGTCGTCATCCGGCTCAAGCAAACCCAAGGCTTTCGTGCATTCGATGAGCAGGTCCCGCATTAGCGATCGACTTTCTCGTGGCAGATCTGCTCGTCGCAGAAGTTCCTCAGCCTCCACGCGATGATGGCCGCTCTCGCCTAACTCGATTCCGATGGCCATCATTGTGCGAAGGAGTCGCTTTGCCGGATCACCTAGGTCAGAGGTGTCAAGAGCGTTGGGGTGAAAGTAGATCATCTGGGGGGCCGAGAAAATATGCTCCAGCCTACTGGTCTCTACTTGGCATGGGGGCTTTATTGCTGGGGGCAATGGGATTGCGCTGACGGCAATGCCTCATCGTGCGCCACATCTAGCTATACGCCTGTGGGCATGTGCCCGTTCTATTAGGCAAGAATTATGGAGAAAGGAAATAAGGGCCTTCGGCTCCGACACGCTTTGCGAGTTGCCATGCGCGAACGTTCGCATACTGTTTCGCAGCTGGCCGCTCACGTCGGGGTCAGTCAGAGCTACCTGTCTCAGTTGTTGAACGGTGACAAGGCGATGGATGCAGTTAGCGATCAGCATTTGCGGCGGTTCGCGGCGTATCTCGGTATGCCGCCGATCGGGGCCTTCGTGCTCGCAGGTCGGCTGGAGTTGGCCGACTTCATCGAGGACATCCCGACCTTCGAAGAGGGGATTTCGAGAGGGCTGGCTTCGATTAGCAGCAGTCCATCAGCGGCAGAGGCAGGGGTTGATCTCACGGACTTCGAACGCCTGCCTGTTCCAATGAAGGTACTTATTGTTCTGCTGAATCAGCGCGCTCAGCTTGAGGACTTCCTCCGGCCGATGGGAGGTTGGTGGTTGACGCGGAGGATCAAGCTTCAGGATTGATTTGCGTTGAACTTGGCCCCCACGCTATGTAGCAGTGGGGGTTTTTGCATGACTATCGGTTCAGGCCCGTCTTGCTCCTCCGTGTCTCAGCTAACTATCATGAGGCTGCCGGGGATACTGGCGCATCAATCTTTGGCAAAGAAGGGCTTCATATGCTCCTCATTCAGATTGAATGCCGATTCGCTCTTACGGTGGGCATAGTGTTTCAGCAGCGTTTCCAGCTTGTCGTGCAACATGCTGCCACCACCGTGAATGCCCTGGGTTCCCTTGGGCCTATTGCTTTGGGTAGCGGGGCGTCGTAGTCCTCATCTTTAGATCCATCGTTCTTGAAGCCTACCTTCCAAAAGCGAAGACGCCACGTGCCGTCCTCGGTCTGATACAGATTTGAGGCGATAGGTGTTGAAAGAGCCGACAATGTAGTAGTTGATATCGGTGACGGCCTCAGCGGGATTGGCGTAGTTCCGTTGCCAGATCCGCTCCATCTTCAATTTCAGGAAGAAGCGTCCCATCCCGGCGTCATCCCGGCAGTTCCCTTGCGACTCATGCTGGTGAGCAGGCCGTGGCGAGCCAGCAGATCGCGGTGAGCCTGGCTGGCGTACCGGCGGCCACAGTGGGTATGCCCAATCAAGCTGGGCGCGGGTTGGCGCTGCGCGATGGTGATGCGTAAGGCCGCGTAGACGAGCTCCGCATGCATGGTGGGTGCCATCACCCAGCCGACGACCTTGCGCAAGTACAGGTCCATCACGGCGGCCAGATAAAGCCAGCCACGTTTCGTGCGGATTTAGGTCATGTCGGCCACCCAGGCCCGAACAGTTGGTCTCAGCTCCAGGTTTGCCTTGAGCTACCCCTACGATCGCCTACGTTGCCCATCGCAGGTCCAGCTCCAACAAAAGAGCAGAGGGTTCTGGTCGGCGCCTCCAAAGGTACTTCGACCGTAGAGGTAGGTACGCCCTGATGTCTGAAAACCTCTCGTTCACCCTGCGAAACCGGGTAAACATGTCTGAAAAGTAGTCACTTACCGCTTTTTTTGTCTGAAAAGTGCGCGATTACTGTCCAATATGTCTGAAAACTACCGCCTAGCAAACCTTCTGTGAGCGTCCTTGTTTGCATAGCAATCATTACTTCAAGTCAGGAGCTGGTTCTCGATATGCTGGGAACTTGGCCACCTTCATCTGATAGGCAATAGATCGCACCTCCCGCTCGGTAAGCTCGGCCCGTAGAAGCTGGCTCAAGATGGGAGAGCAGCTCTGGTATGCCGGAGAGTCTTGCTGCACGAGGTCGGTGAGCGCTTGAGCCATACCGTGCAGCTTGAGCGCCTTCAAGCGCTCGATTAGGCCCAAGCTTAGCGTGGGCCCTTTTAATTGACGGTCGATGCTGTGCCAACAGTGTGCCATTCTGCCGACGTAGCGTGAGGGTGGGCGCATAGGAAAATTTGGTATCAATCCTCGGCGAAGAAGGACCTCATATGTTCTTCGTGTAGGTTGAATGCTGATTCGCTCTTGCGATGAGCGTAGTGCTTCAGCACGGTTTCCAGCTTGTCATGCAACAGGGCTGCGACCACCGTGTAATGCCCGGGGTTCCTATTCAGGAAGTCAGTCGCTACGATGTGTCGGACAGCGTGCATCCGCAGGCGTGAGACCTCCGGGATGTAATTCTGAGCCACGCCAGCCATCAACTGTCCGACGTCCTTGTGCATATTGCCGTGGAGGTTGGGAAACACCCAAGGGGCGCCTAGATTGCGCCGAATCAAAACGGGTCGGTATACGTCCAGGTACTCCTCGATCCGGGAGGCCAGGGCTTTGGGAAGTGGCGCGTCGTAGTCATCATCTTTTGATCCGTCGTTCTTGAAGTCCCCTTTCCAGAAGCGCAGGCGCCACGTGCCGTCCTCAGCTTGATAAAGGTTCGAGGCATATGCGGAGAACTCTCCCGGCTTGATGTACTTCATGATGGTCAGCGTACGGTGCCGAAGCGGGTTGGACAGGGAAATAGCAACGAGCAGAGCATCTCGCTTGTACGTAGCCTGAAACGCCGAACCCGGTGCGCAGTTCGCGGCAGCGATGTCCAGTTGCTTGATTGCCCGTTTGAACGGCACCAACGGATCGTCAAGGCTGAGCAAGTGAAGCAAGGGTGCTTTGGGGTCGCGCGATTTTTTGCCTTTCCCGGCTTGTTGCCATGATTTGCACAGGCTGTGCGTCTCATCGCACAGTTGCTGCCATGTCCGGTCGCGAGCGAATTCCTGCACCTTCTCCAGAAGCTGAGGGTGCTGCCACAGGTATCCGTCTCCCGGGTTCGTCAGGTTGCAGACGGCGCCAGCCACATTGATGTGCCCGTTGTGTATGGTGTGGCCAGAGCGTGCCTTCATGAACTGGAGGTATGCCTCTAGGTTCTCAGGGATCACCAAGTGGGCAAGTGTTTGCACCTTGTCCACGGGCAGTCCCAGCCCTGCTACGGCGGTGTTTCCTTCTTTCGGTTTGCTCAGAAACCCGAGGAACGCGCGAACGATCTGAAAGTTGCGGGAAGCGCTGGGGCTGTAGTAGCCCTCCGTGACGCAGCAGAACTGCTCACTCGAGATCTCCGGCCCCACTTGATCCTTGGCAAGCACGCGCCAGCGTCCGCGAGGTGACCGTCGCAGGCCAACCGGGTGCTCGGCGGTCTTGTAGCGCAAAAGCGCGAACCACTCAGCCTTCAGTTCGCAGCTGAATTCGCTGCGGGGCAGATAGAAGGGGTCTTTGACCAAGGAGCGCATGCGTTCGATGTACCGGTCGCCAGCCACCACCATTGCGACGCGTGTCTCCTTGCGGGGGTATTCCAGCTTACTTTCGAGGAAACCGCGTTCGAGCCCCAGGTGACGCTCCAGGCGACGTAGTGTCGGCATCCCCTTCTTTACGGGGTTCGCGCCATCCATCCAACGTGGCAGCGTCAGGGGGGCGGCACCGATCGCCTTCGCGATCTCTTCCGGCGTTTGTCCGCTGCTGGCGACGGCCAAGCGCAGCTCTTTGTGGAACATCGAAATGCCTGACACGGGTGCCAACTGGGCCTTGCGATGCAGGGTGTCCACGGTCTTCTTAATGGCCCTGAGCATGCTTAGCTTATCGGCAGCCGTCTTGCGATTGCCGCCGGAAATCAGCTGAGCGAACTCTTGCATGCGCTTGAGGAAGTCGGCGGTGAACTCGCGGCTGACGCGCTGACTCAGGTCCTTGCCACAGAACACCAGGTAGGCCTTCAGGGCGGAGGTGTGGTTGCGCAGTACCTGCTCGGAAAAGGATTCTCGTTCTTGGGTCAGGCGGGTTTTGTGGTGTTCGAGGAGTTGGTTGTATGTGATGTCCATTTCGTCTTCGGATAAAGGCGAAACGGGAGGAGCGAAACTCGGTGTGACGCGCGAGGCGAGCTGGGTTTGGTAGCTCACTGCGTACGACGAATAGTTGCCTAATTGAAAAATGCCCTGTGCTCTATGCTGTTTTTCTTCCATCGCGTCGCAGTAGTTATCTGAGAACGATGGGTACAATAACATGCTGAATATAAAATGATTCTTATATGCCAAATAGACCTGTAGTGAAAACGACTACTATATTTGATTCGTTATTTTGACCTATTTTCCGGGATTTCAGTTCTTCCGTTTCAGGTGGTTGATAGGGGACGTGCGGGGTGGCTTGAAGCCACATTCACTCGCCGAGATTAGGTATAGCGCGTGGCCAGTGGGATGTCGTAGGGAGTCGTCTTCGGCGGCCCTCCTTTAAAGTTAGTGGGCGGTTGGAGAGCAGGTTGGTTCCATTCCGAGGGAGGGCGGGCAGCAATGCCTCGCCGTGTGTATAGCGCGAGACACGGCAGATAACAGTGCAAGAAGTGGAATTCGCTACTCTCTCTGCGAACATGACCTCTGGGAGGGCGATACCAACCCACGTGGACCAGGTTTGGTCGTTGGACTTGGGGCACGACCAATTTGCCGACGGGCGCAGCCTTCAGGTGTTCAACGTGATCGATGACTTGGACTGCAAGGCGTTGGACATTGAAATTGACTTTTCGCTGCCCTCCGGGCGCGTGATTTGCACGGTCTTACAGATCATCGGCGGGCGAGGTAAGCCCTCAGCCATTCGATGCGATAACAGCCCCGAGCATCTAAGTTCGGCATCTTGCAGTGGGCCGCTGCTTGGGGGGCAAGTTCGAATACATCCAGCTTGGGAAGCCGCAGCAGGACGCCTATGTCGAGCGATTCAACAGGACTGCTCGCTACGAATGGCGGTCCCACCATCACTGGGATGGGTGTGAGAGCGACTTACGAGGGACCGATTCAAGCATATGGGCGCAGTAACTGCTACCGCCCCAAAGCCGACTGTCAAAGGAACTCTGACAGCAGCATTCTGAAGCTATCGTCCAGGTAATCTGTCGCTTTGCTCATCCAGAAGTTCGGTTTTTCCGCGGGCAGCCCGCCTACGGTTATCCTGTTTTAGTTGTCCGGTGTCACTAATGCCCTGAAGCTTAGTTGTTGAACCGGCGGTTCAGCTCCGAACGAGCTGTAGTAGATGCTGCCATCGCTGCCCCTCGGGACAAAGTTCGTTGTGGCCAGCCATCCTCGGACCCGGTGCATCGCTGAGATGACGGCCGGCATTACATCGACATACACGTCCGCGATATTGAAGCCCTCCCTGTTTGCCACAGTCGTGATGTCGGCAAAGCGCAGGTCCTGCTCCCAAAGTGCGCCGATAGTGGCCCTGTCCGCTGCCTTCAATTTAGCGTCAGGCAAACGCTTCCGGAAGTCATCGAGCGGCAGATAATAGCGGAGTACGATACGCTCAGACTCAGGCGTCAGGCTGGCGAACAAATACTTGCTTGATGGCAGTTTTTTGGTTTCCTCGTGCGCCAGAACGAAGGCCTCCCAGCTCACGAATAGATCGTGGTCGCGATGATGAATGGCGTTACGCAGCACGATGAGCAGAGCTGTGTCTGCGTGCTTGAAGTAGTTAAAGCCATGCAGGTCTTTGGTGACGTCGTACAGCGTATGAAACTTCTCAAGTTTCCCCTCGAGAGTGCGGTCCTGTCTCGTGACCGCGTCTGGGCGGTCAACCTCGTAGAGCGCAGCAAAGTCCATATGGGCTTCGACATACAGCCGTAGAGAGTTTGACAGGCTTTCCCACGCGTGTTCGATGACCGTCGTCATTCCTTCTTCCTTGCTTTCGTGCTTGAGCCACCTGCTCGCTGGTCAGTACGGTTACGCTCTGATACGTGCAACAATACCAAAGTACGCAAACTGCCGCCATACAACCCCCCGCTAAGTCGCTTGAAATACAAACTGGGCTGATGGGGGCTCGGTCTAATGCCTACGCACCTAATGCTGATCGGTCGTTCATTGTTGCTTGTGGCATGTTTGAGATAGCACTGGAGCGGGCCTTGCGGCCGCTCAGCGAACTAGCACTGAGGGTAAGAGATCGATCATTGACAGGATGAGCACCAAATCCCAGTTCAAGATGCTAAGCGAGGCAATCCCAAGCTGAACGACAATTGCAATGCGGTCCTTGAGGTGGCCCGCAAGCAGCTGGGGTTTGAACGAATATTGCATTAGCCTTGTTCACGGTTTTATCCTGTCGTTTAGCCCAGTGCTGTTTCTTCGTTCATGACGAATCCGCGCTGGTGCGGTGTCTCCGGGAGGGAGACGGCCGTCGACAATGTGCACATTGACGAGCTATTTCAAAATCTGGTGCTTGTTGCCGCGTGCTCGATTTTGCGCTTGGTGCCTCGACTCGAAAACGTCGTCGAGGACGCCGTAGCACAGCCCCACATCGAAAAATGAAGGACTACATAGATCTCGCGAAGCTACTCGGGTGAAGTGCAGCACCAGAGATCCATTTGCAAGCCAGAACAGAACTAAACCCCAACGGTCAGTCCCACCCCTCTCAATGTTCTTGTTCACGAGGGACCGCTTCCGGCCGGAATCAGCCTCAGCGAAGCGTGGTTGCCGACCCGAAGGGGGCGCGTTGGCCGTTGGGTCGGTCGGAGACTGCCATGGAGGGCAACGACTACCAAAAATAGTGGACTAGCAACCGTCAAGTGAGAGTCGTCTTTAGCGAGCTAACTCGTCGTTAGCCGAGCCCCCACAATTTGCTGGACCTTCAATATCCGTCCGTCTACGCTGTTCCATACATGATTACCGCCGCGACTGGCTTCAGCGTTGTAGTAGAAGATGTGCGCCATAGCCTTGGGGCTGAGTGCCTCCGTAACAACGTACACCGCGTACATTGCTCTGTGCTCTGGAGAAACCATTTGCTTATACTCATTCGGCGTGAGTTCGACGCAGAGTTCGCGGCCCGACAACCCTTTGACCTCCACCTTGAGCGTAACGTCACCTCCAGTCACCGTCAGGTCCCAACCTACGTTATCTTTCTCGACTGAACTAACCGTGCGATTTCCGCCTTCGTCGGACTCGTAGTAGCTGATCGCATGCCGAACCGCCGCTAACTCGATTAATTTTCGTGTGGCCGGGTCAACCTCCTTGCGGCCGCGGCCATCAAATTTTTGGGCGGGCTGGTTTACACCATACGATGCAAGGTAATTCCGAACACGTGCCACGAACGCATCATTTCCGTACCAGACTGGACTCTGCCCGAGATTGCCCGGTTGTTTTGTAGTCGGCACCGCGATAGTTCGTTGATCTGGCGATAGTAGTTTGGACTGAGCCTGAGGTGCCCGAATTTGGTACTCAATGACGTCTCCGGATGGGCGCGCCACTTCGAAATGGCAACTTTCGCGGTGTATTGAGGCGTCACGGTACCAACCGGTCACGTAGGTAACCTTATTTCGTGGATTCCGTGCTATCCAAACCACCGTCACACCATCCACTTGTTCGTCGTTTCTACCGGCTCCAAGTTTCTTAATGTTGATGCGCGCGGAACGTGGCACATAGCCGTAAACGTTGCCGCCATGCGATAGATAGTTCCAAGCTTCATGCCCGTAGTCGTGCGTCTTAAGCCAACCGTGGCCTCCCAGCGTCGGGTCGTTGGTCGGACCTTGATACGAGACCATCCAACCAACGTTTACGAACACCAACCGCTCATCCATATTTTTCCCTGTTTGTGCTATCTGTAATTGTCGATGCCACGTCGGCGGGAATTATAGGCAGATGATAGTTGGCTAAAGAGCAATCTTTGAGGGCGAGAGGCAGCGCCCCAGAATGGCTTGAGTTGTCGGTCATCCAGGCCGCCATTATGTCGTCCTTCTGGCCGCGAGCTGTCGCTCCCGACCCGACTCCCGCAAGGGTTCGGACTTAGAAAACCCCTGAACGTTGCTCATAGGGGCTTCATGCTGAAATGCCTCAAAATTTCCAAGGCCTACTATCAGGGCAATAGGAATCTGTCAGCGCAGTCGCTGGTGACCTGCTGCGCGAAGGCCTCCACGTCTCTGGCGAGGCTGGCGATAGCAGAATCCTCTATCTCGATCTTGTTGCCCCCCATGTCGGTTCCACTCCGGTGAACGATGTGGTGCCGAGTCTCCAATGGTTTCTGAAACGCCTTGACGCTCGGCAGTTGAACTTCCAGCCCCAGCTTGTAAAGGGCGCCAACCTGCTCCCATCGGTGCCACACAAGGCCCTGAAGGTAGCCTTTGACGGTCGCCTCGATCCCCGCGTGCCGGGAGTACACCTCGCTGAGTTTGAACTTCTGCTCCGCGAAAACTGGGAGACGCTCGACGCACCGCTGGAGCACCTCCGGCCGGGTACTAATCCAGTGCTGTGCCGTTTCCCAAAGGAAGGACTCCAAGACGCCAATCAGGGAGCCAAAAACCAAGCGCGCTACCAGCGGTCTGGCCACCGGGTTCGTCTGAAGCCGCAGCGTCGTGTTCAACTCTGCAATCCGCTCCCTGACGCGCAGCAGCGGGCCATCCGGCTGGACCATCTCCAAGTCGAATCGCTCGTCGAAGTAGTCTGGCGGCTCGCGAAGGATCGGTGCCCATTGGTCGCCCACCTCCATTACCAGCTCGCTCGCAACCTCATGGATCACTTCTCCAGGCACCATATTGCCGAATCGGGTATACAGTTCATCGACTGGGTCATAAGGCCCGCCGTGAATGAAAAGGTAGCCGCCTTCTCGACTGTTGTAGGGCGTGTCATTCGCCGGGTCGCAGAAGCGTGCCGTGAACCATTCCCTCACTGCGATTCGCTGTTCATCCTCGCCAGCGCGCTCGATCCATGAATTGTCTGGGTCGAACGGGCCGTCCACGTCGAACTTGTTGCCCCAAGCTTCGGGGGGAAGATTGCCAAGTTCGCTGTCATTAAGGTGGTCGTTCCAGCCCATCTTCTCGCGCCTCGAGTATCAATCACATAAACAGCCTGTAGGGGTAGACGCTGCTAGGCAGATCCCGCACGCTAGCGATGGTTTGGGCCAAGCGTTTTGAATAACGAATGCTTACGGGCACTGGGTCGTAGAGCGCGTCGTTGTTCCAATCCATCTTGGACAACGCCAGTGCCTCATGGGCGATGAGATCAAGTGCGCCTCGACCGGCATGCCGAATCAGCTGCAATGGCTTGGGGATGCTCTTCTTCCCCTGGTAGTAGTTGCCAGTGTTAGACACGCCTGGCGCATTGCCGGCTACCCAGAGAAGCGCAGAATTCCCCGATCGAACCATCATCGTGCCTCTGGGCACTGGGTAGGCGGCGGGCTTGCTGAGCGGAGGCGTGCGCCGGCCAGTCCCTAGCAGCCAAACACCACGCCAGCATGCTGCGGCACCGATCTCGATGCACTCGATTTCAGGCACTCCAGCCAGAGCGTCGAATGCTCCCTCGATTTCCTCATGCTTAAATGAGGTCGTCTTGTGGATCACTAATCGCTTGGGTAGGTTGCCGCCATTGCGGCCCTGGTAGAGCTCGAGACTGCGCGCTAAGACGGCACGCATATCATCGCGCGTCAGAAATGGATTGCGGCGCGCCTCCTCCACATCCGCCACTGGATCGCGCGCCTCGAAGGCTACAAACTGCATCCCGCCACCATCCATGTCGAATACCTGGGAGCAACAGGTCACATAGTGAGCCTCGCGCTGGTCTCCCCGGAGCGCGTAAGCCAGCCCGATGTACGCGGTGTCCTTTGGAACGCAAGGCAACGGCGCGAGTTTCCAAGGCGTGCCGGCAGCCTTCACATACAGCGCCGTCGCAAGACGCCAAGCCAGCGATGCCTTGTAATTGAAGCTGAACACTCGGTCGTTTAGGACTTGGGTAGGGATGTTGTACTTGGCCCCGAGCGCCTTTAGAGCATCGTGCGCATCGAACACCCGTGTCTTGGTTACCGGCAGCCATGAGTCCGGGAAATGCACCAGGACGACATCAAATTCGTTTCGCAGCGTCTCCAGCCGACGCAGGGCAGCATCCATCGCCTGGAATAGCCGCTGCTGAGCATCACCGTCGCCAGGGAGGCTACCGAGAGAGTCTGGCCATTTGATGTGGGCCTCCTTGGCCGCGCTAACCAACTGCACCCGGAACAACTCTTCGAACCCAGGATAGGGCGGCACGTACTCAGCCCGGTCTGAAGGCTGATGCGAACCCTTCAGCAGCTTCATAAGGTCGCCACGCTGGTAGAACGCCCCCGCAGGTCCCACCGTGGCCACGCGAATCTGCGAGGTGTACCCGCCAAAGGAGCCCTGCGAAAACGGTCCATGGTTGATGAGGCCCCTCAGTGGGTGAACATCGACCTTGGACTCGTCTAGCGGGGAGAACGAGAGCAACGGTTCATCCAGAAGACTGAACGGTGGCAATTGGGCTGGGTTCACAGGTCTCCCCATCACGACTTCCTCTCGAAGTAGCCGTGATGATGGCCGGGCCTGCTCCAGCCTGTGTAGCGGGACACCGCGAACACGGCGTCAACGCCAGCGCCGCCCTCGACGCCAAAAGCACACACGGTGCCATCCCGCGTCGAAGTGAGCATCTGGACCCATCCCTCAATGATGGCAGCCCATTCACGGTTTCGCCGATTGAACCAACGCTCACGGCGCCAGTCGCCCGCTGGGTCACCGCCCTGGCGCTCCCGCGGCAGACCAAGCCCGTCCTTCTCCGCACTCTGCGGTTCGTCCCGCTGTGCAGCAGGGTTCTCCTCGCGGGGAATCTGAACAAACGTGTACGGTTCAAACCCGCACCACCATCGCTCTTCGATTTGCTCGAGCTTTAGGAAGATGCCTTCCTGGAACGGATAGCCAAGCTTTGGCACTACCCCTGTGAGTGCACTATCGTAAGCCTTCTTGAGCCCGGCTAAGTCCTCAACACGCTTTTGGGTGCGCAGTTCGTCTTCACCCTTGCGAGGGGCTGCCACGACCAAGGAATGACCCGATGTGCGAAGCCTAGGGTTTAATGGGCGGTGCCTGGACAGCGCCTGCACCAGCGAGTCGTAGAGCAGGCCCATAGCCCAACTGTTGCGCACGGGTTCAAGCTCGACAGTTCCTGCCAGCTTCGGACCTAGGGGAGCGAGCGCAGCTAGGATAGCATCGTCCCTGCCAAACACCGCAACGTCCGTACCATTCGCGGCCACCGCGGCGCGCACATTTTGCTCTTTCAACATCGACCGTACAACCGGTGAAGTTGTGGCCTGATTGAGTGTTATACGGCGGGCGAACCGGGGCATGGACTCGATTAGCAAAGCGGAGTACCGCAGGACCGGAAATGGTCGAGCGTCACTCTGGGGCAATTGCACAGGCACCAACCGCTGCTCTGCCCTTCCTTGTTCCAGTTGGTTCATAAGAACCTTGGGGAGGTCGACATGCTTCAGCACGTCAGCGGCCAACTCGTCAAACGTCTTGCACTCCACAACGGCTACGTCCACACCCGCTAGCTGAGCGTTCGCCAGAAACTCCACCACGCCAGGAAGTAACTTCGACGATGATTGCGTGACCCAGTACAGCCCGTTCGGGAACGGCGTAGTTTCCTTCAGGACAGCATTTAACGCCTCCATTACCGACGCATCTCGGCCGCTGTAACCTACGAACACCATGCCAAGGCGCTGGCTCGCTTCGACCAGTACGTGTCGCATACGCTCGTCTTGCTTCTCGAGCTCCGAGCCGGTGTTCTTGATTTCAATGGACTGATAATCGCCGTGAAGCTTTGCAACCAGAGGCCAGTCGGCCTCGGTCAGGCACCGCTTAGCCCGATCTGCTGAATCAAGGCCTGCGACTGTCGGGCGGCGCTGGTCAGCAACCGGGAGCAACGTATTGGCCGCAACTGCTGCATCCTCTACTAAGGGGTCGAAGTTCGTGGTGAAGACGCAATCGACCTTGCCGCCGGCCATCATGCTTGCCAGGGCCTTGTGTCCGTAGCAGGGCGTGCCCTTCTTGATCGCGTCGTCGATGTACTGACGGCGCAACCGGGGGTGCGGGTACACCGCCTCGAACGCCTTGGCATATTCCGTTGGGTCACCATCCGGCGGCAGCAGGGAGGATCCGCGAAAAAAGGCGTCGATTCGCTCCGTCCATACCGGGTCACCGGTGTCAATCTCGCGTTTTGAAAGGTTATTCTCGCGGCAGAAGATTTGGGCTTTGAAGTCCCGGATCATCATATAGCCGGTCGGGATGCCAGACGCCGCCGAAGCACCTGCTCCGAGAAACCATGCAATTAAGTTCGGCCGGAGCGCGAACGCTGTGGCGAATTGCCTTGCCGAAATCGACGGAAGTGCGTCTATCAAGCCAACTCCTCCATTACGAGTGCTGCCCGAATGTGCGTCAGGTCTGCGCAACTATTGTGCGCCATCAATATAGCGTGAACCTGTGCGGAGATTCATTCAGAACGTCAAAATCCCGATCCCTCAGTCCTGTGACCGACGTTTTGTTCAGCCGGCAAACCCGCTCACTGTTAACTTAACGGAGGCCTTTATGCTAAAGCTTCGGCTCGCGGAAGTCTCACCACAGGTCTCTTCTTAAACCTTGCCAGGCGCTCAAGGGAAAGCAGTCATGCGGGCTGCCGTAGATCCGGCGCAAGACGTCAGCGTCAGCTACCCCGTCTAAGCCGGCCGTGAAATGCCGATACCGGCATCGGGCGACAATGAGCGTAATGTGCCGACACTGTGAGCCCGTCTAACGGCTCCCGTTGCGAAACAGATGCTCATTTCAATTGCTGAGCTTTCGCTTCTGGCCGGGGATTGCCTCTCAGATACGACCACAGTCGACACCTCACGGCCCGCCATTAGCCCTTTGGAAATGCGAATCGGTTCGGCCCTGTGCGAACCGCTCGACAACTCAAGCAACCCATTCCTCTCCCAACCTTTCAGCCTGCATCAGAATCAGTTCAACGGCAGTATCCGCCATGTCAGGCGGATACTTGTACTTGCGCAATATGCGCTTGACCATGAGGCGCAGACTTGCCCGCACGCTTTCGCGCTTGGACCAATCAACTGTGATGTTCTTGCGCAGGTTTTCTGTCAGTTCATGCGCGATTTTCTTTAACGTCTCGTCGGTCAACTCGCGCACAGCAGATTCGTTGTTGGCCAGAGCGTCATAGAAGCGGATCTCGTCGTCAGTTAGCCCCAGCTCTTCACCGCGCTTTGCCGCTTCACGGAACTTCTTGGCCATGTCGACCAGTTCTTCCATGACCTGAGCCGTCTCGATGCTGCGATTCTGGTAGCGCTTGATGACATTGCCGAGCATGTCGGAGAACTTGTTTTGCTGCACTAGGTTGCTGGCGAACTTGCTTTTGATTTCTCCTTCCAGCAGACGCTCCAGCAGCTCGACGGCCAGGTTGCGCTCGGGCAGGTTGCGAACCTGGGCAAGAAACTCGTCATCCAAGAGGCCGATGTTGGGCTTCTCCAGACCTACGGCGTCGAAGATGTCGACCACGCTTTCACTGACCACGGCCTGATTGATGATCTGACGGATAGCGGCTTCTCGCTGTTCGTCGGTTTTCTTTTGCGTGCTGATGTCACGCTTGGTCAGGATTACCTTGACGGCCTGCATGAACGCAACTTCGTCGCGAAGCGCCTTGGCCTCATCCAGTGTGCAGCACAGGGAGAACGCTTTGCTCAGGGCTAGCGTGTTATCAGCGAATCGCTTCTTGCCGTCCAGCTTGGCGTCCTTGTCGCCCGCAGGCGGGCGTAGCGACAGGATGTGGTTCGCGGCGCCCGCCAGGACCTTGTGGCCGCTAGTCTTGAAGCCCGAGTAATCGAAGCCATGCATCATGCCGCGCAGGACGTCGAGCTTCTCCAGCAACACGGCGAAGGCTTCGTGGGCATCGACGGTGGGTTTACCGCGGCCCTTGCTGGCGGTGTACTCCTTCATGGCGGCCTTGAGCTCATTGCCAATGCCGATGTAGTCGACCACCAGGCCGCCCTGTTTGTCCCGGAAGACACGGTTCACGCGGGCAATGGCCTGCATGAGGTTGTGGCCCTTCATGGGCTTGTCGATGTACATGGTGTGGACGCACGGCGCGTCAAAGCCTGTCAGCCACATGTCGCGCACAATGACCAGCCGCAATGGGTCCTTGGGATCTTTAAAGCGCTTCTCTAGCCGCTTCTTGACCTGACCGCTGTAGATGTGCGGGCGCAGCAAGGCTTTGTCGCTCGCGCTGCCCGTCATGATGACCTTGATAGCGCCTTTTTCTGGGTCCTTATCGTGCCAGTCGGGGCGCAGATCGATGATTTCTTTATACAGGAGCGCACAGATATCGCGGCTCATCGCGACTACCATGGCTTTGCCATCCTGCGCTTTGTTGCGCTCTTCGAAGTGCTCGACGAGGTCGGCTGCCACGCTGGCAATACGCGGCTCGGCGCCTACGACTTTTTCCAGGGCTGCCCATCTCGATTTCAGGCGAGCCTGGGTCTGCTCTTCCTCATCTTCGGCAAGTTCGTCGACCTCTTCGTCCAGCGATGCCAGATCAGCTTCCTTGAGCTTGAGCTTGGCCAGGCGCGACTCGTAGTAGATGGCCACGGTGGCGCCATCCTCTTTGGCCTGCTGCATGTCGTAGACATGGATGTAATCGCCAAACACGGCGCGCGTATCGCGATCGGTGCTGCTGACGGGCGTGCCCGTGAAGGCCACAAAGGTGGCGTTTGGCAGCGCATCCCGCAGGTGTTGGGCATAACCCACCTGATAGGTGACCGTGGGTTCTGCAACTGCCAACGCGGCGGTCACGCCAACACCCAGGTCATCGTTCGCAGCCAACTGACCGTATTCGTTGGTGCTGAAGGACTTGTTTTTGCGAGTCTTGAGCTTGGCTTCGAAACCGTACTGCGTGCGGTGGGCTTCGTCTGCAATCACAACGATATTGCCGCGGTCCGATAGGACCGGGAAGGTGTCCTCATCTTCTCCAGGCATGAACTTCTGAATGGTAGCGAAGACGATGCCGCCTGAAGGACGATTGGTCAGCAACCTACGCAGGTCCTGACGGGTATCGGCCTTTACGGGCTGTTCGCGCAGGAGGTCTCGCGACAGGCTGAATACCCCAAACAATTGGCCGTCCAAGTCATTGCGGTCGGTGATGACCACAACCGTGGGGTTCTGCATGGCCGGTTCCTGCATCACGCGGGCGGCAAAGCAGGTCATGGTGATGCTTTTGCCGCTGCCCTGGGTGTGCCATACCACGCCGCCTTTACCGCGCTGGCTCGCGCTGCCTTGTAGTTGCGACGCCTCGACCACGTGCTGGATGGCCAGCCGCACGGCGTGGTACTGGTGGTAGCCGGCAATCTTTTTGATGAGGGCGCCGTCGTCTTCAAACAGCACGAAGTAGCGCAGATAGTCGAGCAGGTATGCAGGCGCGAGCAGACCGCGCACGAGCGTTTCGAGCTCGTTGAACTGCCCCAAGGGGTCAAGCTCTACACCATCAATCGTGCGCCATTGCATGAAGCGCTCGGCATTGGCGGACAGTGAGCCATACCGGGCTTCGCTACCGTCGGACACGACCAGAATCTCGTTGTACTCGAAGACGTCTGGAATCTGTGCCTTGTATGTCTGAATCTGGTCGTAGGCCTTCCAGATGTCGGCATTCTCATTGACACTGTTCTTCAGCTCAATCAGCACCAACGGCAAGCCATTGATGAACAAAATGATGTCTGGTCGTCGCGTATGGTGCGGGCCTTTGATGGTGAACTGGCTAACCGCCCAGAATTCGTTGTTTTGCGGATTAGCCCAATCCACCAGCCGCACGAAGTCGCCACGGGTTTCGCCATCCTTTTGATACTGGACGTTCACGCCGTTGGTTAGCAGCTTGTGGAAAACGCGGTTGGCGGCCAACTGAACAGGAGTGTCTAGGTTCTCGATTTGCTTGAACGCATCATCGCGCGCGGAAGCCGGGATGTGGGGATTCAGGCGGTCGATGGCAGCCCGCAGGCGCTGGGACAGAATGACCTGTGCATAGCTTGTACGCTGGGGGTCCGGACCGTCATGGGCGATATCTGGACCGCTGCGAACCGTGTAGTCGACTTCTGCGAGCCAGCCTAGAGTTTCCTGTTCGAGTTGGTCTTCGGTCATTGCAAAGCGTTCTCTGCTTGTTCTTGGGCTTCGGAGAGGCGAAGTTGGCCGGAGATGAGACGGGGGAGTAGGGTGTCTCTAAGCTGCGCTAACGATGTCAGCGTCTTAAGATTCACGAGCACCCGTTCCATGAGAATCTCCACATTCGTTTCAAACTTGGCGATTATGCTCGGCGGTGGACTGGCCACTCTCACGCCTTTGAATGTTGCTGTGGTAATAGTGTCAAAAACTGAGCCATGGGCTTGTTGTTTAAGCTGCTCGACCAAGCGTTGCGTAGAGAAATAGGTGAAGTAAATATCATCATTTTTCCCTCTCAGTCCATAGCAAGACTGATTCATTGCCATCTCACATCCAGTAAGAGCCAATTTGCCAACCGTTCCCCGAGCGGAAATGATCGTTGTGCCAAATGGAAGCAGTTTTGTTGAAGATCCGTCCAAGCCTGCCTGAGTAATCTTCTTTTCCGTATTTACCACAAAGGTATCAGCGCCGCTCGGCACGTCAACGACGGAGTACCAGAGTATGTGACCTCCCCAGTAATCAGGATTGGAGGTCTTAGGCGTTCCCCCCCCGATGATGCGGATCGTTTCGTGGAAGGAGATTGCACTCCATTGCGTTGGAATTAATCCAAGCCCTGACTCTTCAAACGAATCAGGAAACAGCGCCGCGGTCTTTTCATCCATCCCTTCAGGCCGACGGCCTTCCATTTTGGCGCGCACCGGGTCAAAGTCCACGAACCAGGACTTGAAGATGGCTTGGGCGATGGATTCGAGGGTTTTGTTGGTTTCGCGTAGGAGGGTGATTCGGTCGTCTAGCGTTCCGAGAACCTTTGCAATCTCTCTTTGCTCACCAATTGGCGGCAACGTCACTACCGCCTCATGCAAGTGATTTCGATTGATGCCTGGCACAGCCGCTTTGTCGGAGTAGGCGTGAAAATCCAGTGTTTTAAGGAAATAACTTATATATTTTCTGTCATTTCCCTTAAAGTCTCGAACATAAAGTGTCGTGTTAAGGGGCCAGAAGTCGGTATCAACATAAAATACTTCACCAATGGTTCCATATCGCCCCGTTACGACACCGGGCCCTTTGACCATCGCAACTTCGTGGGTATCACTAATGCCAGATGACGAGATCAGGGGTACCGTGCCGAGTTTTCGTTTGGCTTTCGGCAGGTCGTAGCCGCGCTTTAACTCGATGAACTCGCCGAGTTTTCCTGTAGGCCACTCAGAACTCATAGCCCAGTCCCCCCAGCTTCTGCCGAATCAGCGCATCCAGCTCCGCCCCTTTTGCCATCTGTTCGCCTAGCTTCTCGGTCAGCTTCTGCATCTTTTCGGCAAAGGCTTCATCGTCGTGTTCGACTTCTGCTGCACCCACATAGCGGCCGGGAGTCAGCACATGCCCATGCTGGACAATCTCGGCTAGCGGCACGCTGCGGCAAAACCCTGCCACGTCTGCATACTCCATGGTGTCGGCGCCATCCTCGACTTCCCCACGCCATGCGGCCACGGTTTCTGCGATCCGAGCAATGGCTGCGTCATCCAGCTCAGCCTGCACACGGGAGATCATTTTCCCCAGCTTCCGCGCGTCGATGAAAAGCACTTCACCTTTGCGCTTTTTCTGTTTGGCCAGGAACCATAAGCAGGCCGGTATCTGGGTGTTGAAGAACAGCTGCCCGGGCAGCGCCACCATCACCTCCACCACGTCGGCATCGATCATGGCGGCGCGAATGACGCCCTCGTTGTTCTGGCTAGAGCTCATCGACCCGTTCGCCAGCACAATGCCTGCGCGGCCGTTGGGCTTCAGGTGATACAGCATGTGCTGTAGCCAGGCGTAGTTGGCATTACCGTGGGGCGGGTCGCCATACTCCCAGCGGGCATCGCCCTCCAAGCTGCCGTGCCACCAGTCGCTGATGTTGAACGGTGGGTTGGCCAAGACGAAGTCGGCTCGTAGATCCGGATGCTGATTGCGCGTGAAGGTATCAGCCGGCTCCTTGCCCAGATTGAAGTCTATGCCCCGAATCGCCAGGTTCATGGCGGCCAGGCGCCAGGTGGTGGGGTTGGACTCTTGTCCATAAATGGACACGTCGTCAATCTTGCCGCCGTGCGCCTCGATAAATTTCTCTGACTGCACGAACATACCGCCCGAGCCGCAGCAGGGGTCATACACCTGGCCTTTGTGCGGAGCAAGGACCGCCACCAGCGTCTTGACGATGCTGGCGGGAGTGTAGAACTGACCGCCTTTCTTGCCTTCGGCGCTGGCGAATTGGCCCAGGAAGTATTCGTACACCTGACCCAAGATGTCTCGGGCTGCGTTGGCATCGCTGCCGAAACCGATAGTCGACACCAAGTCTACGAGTTCGCCCAGCTTGCCGTCGGGAAGCTGGGCACGGCCATAGCGTTTGTCCAAAATGCCCTTGAGCTTTTGGTTCTCGGACTCGATGGCAGTCAGGGCATCATCAATGCGCTTGCCGATGTCGGGCTGCTTGGCGGCGGCACGCAGGCTTTCCCAACGAGCCGCCTCGGGCACCCAGAAAGTATTAGCCGCTGTGTAGTAATCGCGGTCTTCCAGCTCGGCAGTCAGCTCATCTTCGCTAGCACCGGGAAAGTGGAACTCATCGTTCTCGTCGGCGAAGCGTGCACGCAGTTCGGCCTGCCGTGCCGCGAAGGCATCCGAGATGTACTTCAGAAAGATCAGCCCTAGCACCAAGTGCTTGTATTCGGCCGCATCCATATTGGCGCGCAACTTGTCTGCTGCGGACCATAACGTCCGCTTGATGTCGTCGATCATTGGTATGTAACTAATTTTGTAGTACTGGCAACGAGGGAAAGTAGCACACTGTGGCATTACCTACGCTTCGACATTCAGTAAGGTAGAGCCGAGCTCTCTCGAGGCTTGTTGTGCCATGATCGACTGACCATGCAGCCCGCCCTTGACGTGTTTTTCCGAAATCGGGTGCAGAGCGGCGTATGGGGTGGGCTCGCTGAAAGAGAACACCACAAATGGCGGGGCTGTTTGGCCGATATACGCCTTGGCCTAATCTGGCTTTGCCAGTTGCCGTCGTTGAAGCTGTTCAGCCTTGGTTGGCCTCCCACGTCGGCGTGCAACCTGTAGCGCAGCTGTTCGCTCAGATGTTGCAAGAGCTACTTGGGGGGCATGCTGCGCTTCACGCTGTGATGCCAGCCAAGCTTGAACCTCCGCCTGCTCATAGCGCAGCAGTCTGCCCACTTTCACACAAGGAGGGAGGGGCTCTCCGCGCGTGCGCCGGTTGTACAAGGTCTGCACGGACAAGCCCAGGACGGCGGCCAGTTGAGCAGGGGTAAGAAGTTTTTCCATCTTTACTTTCGCGAAGGCACTGGCACATGCCAGCAAAAAGTATAGACAGGCATGGGTAGCCATGGCTGCCTGGCAGTACCCCCCGGTAGGCCGTACAATCTGCCCCGGCGCCATCGAAATTGACCGCACTTTTAACGCACTGACCGCAGTAAAGTGCGTTAGGTGGCGGTAAGTCCCGGTAAGCTAAGCTCATGATTTCTCTAGATATTCATGTTGGTCTGCCCCTGGCAAAACACCCCTGAAACGGACTCTTAATCCGTAGGTCGAGTGTTCGAGCCACTCACAGCCCACCAGAATTCTTTGGCAGTACATCAAAAAGCCCACCGGTTTCGGTGGGCTTTTTGCATTGCTTCGCAACTAGTGGCTTGGCGCGCGTAGTAACACTTACGCCAATATCCGCAGCGCCGTCTCTATCCCAAACGCCTGCGCAAACTGCTGCGCCGGCAGCGGCCTGCCGAACAGATACCCTTGTCCCTCTTCGCAATGCTCGGCCAGCAGCCATTCGCGTTGCGCATCCGTTTCGATGCCTTCGGCGATGGTGTTCAGGTCGAAACTGCGCGCCACGTCCACGATGGCGCGGATCACGGTGGCGTCGCGGTTCGAGTCCAGCATGCCGCTGACAAACGAGCGGTCGATCTTGATGCGCGTGATGGGATGGGTCTTCAACAGGCTCAGCGACGCATACCCCGTGCCGAAGTCGTCGAACGAAATGCCCACGCCTTGCGCACGCAGGCGCTGCAGCATTTCCAGCACCGTGTCGTCGTGGTTCAGCACGATGTTTTCGGTGATTTCCAGTTCCAGCGCCTCGGGGGGCAGGCCGTGCCGGGCTAGCGTCTGCGCGACCTCTGCCGCCAGGTCTCCTTCGCGGAACTGCGCGCCGAAAAGGTTCACGGCGATGCGAAAGTCGTGCAAGCCGCTGCGGCGCCAGAACGCGGCTTGGCCGCACGCTTCGTTCAGCACCCATGAGCCCACCGTGGCCGCCAGCGGTCCGCCCTCCAAGGAGGGAAGAAAGGCGGCGGGCGCCAGCAGGCCTAGCTGGGGATGACGCCAGCGCAACAGCGCTTCGGCGCCGGTCAGCGCACCGGTGGCCAGGTTGATCTGCGGCTGGTAGAAGAGCAGGAATTCGCCTTTGGCGACCGCGCGGTGCAGTTCCATGCCATACAGGCGGCGTGCGACGGCTTCCAGGCGCAGGTTGGGGGCGAAGACGGAGACGCGGCCGCGGCCGACCGCCTTGGCCTTGACCAGGGCGAGATCGGCGTTGCCGACGAGCTCGAGCGCTTCGTGGGCGTGCAGCGGTGCAATGGCCACACCGCAGCTTGCGGTAAGCCGAAGCTCCTGCCCGCCGATATGGAAGGGTTCGGCAATCCGCGCGAGGGCCAGTTGCGCCAACTCCGTCGCCTGCGTCAGGTCGCCGACGTCTTGCTGCAGGATGGCGAATTCGTCGCTGCCCAGGCGGGCGACGGTGTCGCAGGGATCCGCCGTGCGCTCCAGGCGCGCCGCAAGTTCGCGCAGGATCGCGTCGCCGATGGCGTTGCCCAGGGTGTCGTTGATGTCCTTGAAGCCATCCAGGTCCAGCATCAGGATGGCGGCGGGACACGGGCGCGCCAGGACTTCTTCCACGCGCCGATAGAAGACGCCGCGGTTGGCCAGCCCGGTCAGCGGATCGAAGCCGGTGAATTTGCGTGCGTCCTCGTCATGCCGCATGGGCGCGGGTTCCGCGCCGGCTCGTGGCGCGGCCAGATGCGTCTGCCGCTCGACCGAGGCCAGATCGCTTATCTTTCGGGCGCGTTCGGCGTTGACCTCGACACGCCGAAGCTCCAGGCGGTCGGAGGCCATTCGGGCCAGTTCGCGCAGCCGGTCCTTGTCTTCCTCGCTGAAGTCGGTGTGCGGTTCCGTATCGATGATGCACAACGCGCCCAGCGGATGGCCTTCGGGGGAATTCAACGGCACGCCGGCATAGAACCGGATGCTTGCCGCCCCGCAGACGAGGGGATTGTCGTGAAAGCGATCGTCCAGCCGGGCATCCGGCACGACCATGACGTCGTCCTGCAAGACGGCGTGGGCACAAAACGAGACGTCGCGGCGCATGTCCGTCTCTTCAAAGCCCGTGCTGGCCGCAAAGAAGACGTGATCGCTGCCGATCATGTTGATGGCCGACACCGGCATGTTGAACATGCGCGACGCGATGCGGACCACCGGATCAAGACTGGGGAGCGCGCGCCGCGCATCCAGCCCATATTCCGACAGGGCGCGCAATCTTTCGGTCTCGCTTGGCAAAGGTGGGGGGCATTTCATCTACAGCCTCCTTTTTATTTCTCCTTGTCCTGCGCGTTCTGGATTTCCCGGCGTTGCTTGGCCGAGCCGCGCAACGTATCACCGTCCTGGCCGGTGGCCTGTTCGGGCGCGCGGGAGGTGCCGAAGAACCAGTATCGAAGTGTGACGCGATCCTCAAAGATTCACCGACACACCTGTAACTGAATATTCCGTTTTCGAATTTAGCGCAGCTTTCTTCCGTTTGCCAGCGCGCGGCGGGACGCGATTGCGCGATTACTCGGGGCGACATGGTCGCGCGCGCGAGCCCGCGCGGTACGCACAAAACGAGTCAAAACCATTACCCGTCGGTTGAAAACAATCATTTTTTTGCGTGGAAGGTTTTCAGCTTGCATTCATCGTTGCGTCATGCGCGGCACACAGAATGCGGGCCTCGAACAGCTTCCACGGGAAAAAGGAAATGAAGTTCTGGAATCGGAAGGCGCTCGCCTGCGCCGTCATGAGTGCGATGACGCTGATTGCGGGGTGCGGCGGCGACAATGGCAGCGATGACGAGACGCCGCCGGTCATCGAGGAGCCGCCCGCGCAGGCCCGGCCGCTGGAACTGACGATCCTTCACATCAATGACCACCATTCCACGCTGGACGGCAAGGACAAGACGCTGACCTTGAAGAATGCGGCCGGGGTCGATACCGACGTGACCGTGTCGGCCGCGGGCATGCCGCGCGTGAAAGCCGCCATCGACCAGCTGGCCGCGAATTCGCCGAACGTGCTGAAGCTGCATGCGGGCGATGCGCAGACCGGGACGCTGTATTTCAACCGCGCCGGCGCGCCGGGCGAGGCCGATACCGCGCTGATGACCACGGTCTGCTTCGATGCCATGGCGGTGGGCAATCATGAATTCGACAAGGGCGACGACGGGCTGAAGCGCTTTGTGGACTTCTTGCATGCCGGTACGTGCCAGACGCCCGTCCTGAGTGCGAACGTCGCGTTTGGCGCTAGTTCGCCGCTGCAGGGCACCGATCTGATCAAGCCTGCCATCGTCGTCGAACGCGACGCCCAGAAGATCGGCATCGTCGGCCTGACCATCGCCAGCAAGACCAAAGAATCGTCGAGCCCCAATGCGGACACGACGTTCACCGACGAAGCCGTGGCCGCGCAGGGGCAGATCGACGCGCTGCGCGCCGATGGCGTCAACAAGATCATCCTGCTCAGCCACATCGGCTACGGCTATGACAAGGAAGTGATTGCCAAGCTGAGCGGTGTGGACGTGGTGGTGGGCGGCGATTCGCACACGCTGCTGGGTCCCGACTCGATGAAGACGATGGCCGTGGGCACGCCGGGCGGCGCCTATCCGACCCGTCTGGCCGACAAGGACGGCAAACCTGTCTGCCTGGTGCAGGCATGGGAATACTCGCAAGTCGTGGGCGAACTGAAGGTCAGCTTCGACGCCAACGGCGACGTGACGAACTGCGCCGGCACGCCCCACGTGCTGATCGACACCGACTACCGCGTCAAGTCGGGCAGCGCCCTGGTTGCGGCCTCCGATGCCGACCGCGTCGCCTTCAAGGCCGAGGTTGCGGCCAGCGGTTTCCTGCGTGAGCAGACGCCGGACGCTGCGGCGTTGTCGGTGCTGCAACCCTTCAAGGACAAGATCGACGTCTTCAGCAAGACCAACGTTGCGCAGGTGCCGCTGGAGCTGTGCTTTCGCCGCATTCCGGGCCCCACGCCCGCCAGCAATGCAGCCAGTCCGGCTTGCGAAAGCGAAGGCAACGTCGCCCTGCGCGGCGGCGACATCCAGCAGCTGGTGGCGCAAGCGTATCTTGATGTGGCCAACGCCGAATACGGCGGCGCCGACATGACGCTGCAAAGCGGCGGCGGTGTGCGGCGGGCCCTGAATGGCACCGTGACGGCGGCCGACGTGATCGCTGTCGTGCCGTTCGGCAACATGCTGTGGCGCCTGGACCTGACCGCCAATGAGGTCCGGTCCATGATCGAGGACGGCCTGGACGCGACGTACAAGCCGGGCGGCAAGGACGGTCCTTACCCCTACGCGGCGGGCCTGCGCTGGGACGTGACGGCCTCCAACGCGAAGGGCAGCCGCGCCAGCAACTTTCAGTACCTGGATCAGGCAACCCGCACGTGGCTGCCGCTGGACAATGCGCGCACCTATCGACTCTTCGTGCTGAGCTTCAATGCGACGGGCGGCGACGGCTACGCCACCCTGGCCAACGTGCCGTCCGAGCGCCGTTCCGACATCGGTGTGCTGGACGCCGACGTGTTCCAGGCCTACATCGACATGCAGACCAAGGACGCGGGCACCGGACTGCCGATCCTGAACCGCATCGACAACGACCGCTACAGCACGCATAACTGGCAGCCGTGATCGTGGGCGGGGCGTCAGGGCATACAAAATGTTGCCCGACGCCCCGGAGCCCCTTGCTAGCATGATCCTCGCCGGAATGAACCGGTATCTGGATGGACAGTGGAGGTTGCCATGAACTCAAGAACAATCAACCGGATCGCCGTGCTTGCGACCGCGGGCGTGCTGCTGGCCGGTTGCGCGACGCAACAGCAAACGAATACCGCTGTCGGTACGGGCGCGGGCGCGGCGTTGGGCGCTGGCATTGGCGCGCTGATCGGGCACGGCAAGGGCGCGGCGATCGGCGCGGGCATCGGTGCGGTGGCCGGCGGCCTCGTGGGCTACAACTGGAAGGTGGTCAAGGAGGACGTGCAGAGTTCCGGCGCCTCGTCGCTGGGCATCGACGTCGTGGAAATGCCCGACGGCAGCCTGAAGGTCAATATTCCGAGCGGCGTGTCGTTCGATACGGACAAGACGCAGCTCAAGCCGGCGTTGCTGCCGGTGCTCGATAGCGTGGCGCGTTCGCTGAACCAGCATCCCGAGCTGCGGGCCAAGGTGGTCGGCCATACCGACAGCACGGGTTCGCTTGCGCACAACCAGACGCTGTCGGTGAACCGCGCCAAGAGCGTGACCGATTACCTGGCCAAGCAGGGGGTGGCGGGCACGCGTCTGTCGGTGGAAGGCCGCGGTCCGAACGATCCGATCGGCGACAATGCAACGGCCGAAGGGCGCGCGCTGAACCGGCGCGTGGAGATCTACCTGTACGCGGTCCGGCAGTAAGCGCGGGCGCGTTCCTTGCTGTCAGGCGGCTGGCGCGATGCGCGGCCGCCTTTTCTTTCCGGAGTCTGTCATGAGCGATTTTCCTCCCGCCTGCATCGGTACCGATACCGCGGTTGCCGCGCTCACCGGCTGGCAGGCCGTGGCCATGCGCGATGCCATCGAAAAGCGCTATCGCTTTCCCAACTTCAACGCCGCGTTCGGGTTCATGGCGCGGGTGGCGATGTTCGCGGAAAAGCTGAATCATCATCCCGAGTGGACCAATGTCTACAACCGCGTGGACGTGACGCTGACCACGCACGACGCGGGCGGTGTCACCGAGCTGGACGTGCGGATGGCGCAGTTCATGGATGAGGCGGCCGAACACGCGGGCGCGACGGCGCCCAAAGCGCAGCCCTGACCTTGGCGGCCGGCGGAGTGGCCCGGCTGAACGGCCCGCTGCTCAGTCCGCCGTGTCGCCGGCCTCGGTTTGCAGGTGGCCGATCAGGCGGTCCAGCATGTCGCCGAATTGCTGCTGTTCGTCGGCGGTCAGGCAGCCGAAGATTTCGTCGTTGCGGCGCGCAATGAGGTCGACGATGCGGCGGTACTGGGTCATGCCGTCGTTAGTGGGCGCCAGCACCACGCCGCGTCCGTCGGACGCGGAGACCGTCTTTTCGACAAGCCCGCGATCCACCAGCGCCTGCGCCGAGCGGCTGGCCTGGCCCTTGTTCAGGTTGGCGGCGCGCGCCAGGTCGTTGACGGACAGCGGCGCAAACCGGCCAATGGCGGCGAGGCACCGCGCCTCGCCCAGCGGAATGTCGCAGTCCTTGAGATAGGCCCGATTCGTGTCGCGGTCCGTGATCTTGTTGAGCACGTGAAGGCGATAGGTGAGGAATCGTTCCAGGGCGGGCGTTTTCACGTCGGACGGGCGGGATCGGCGCCCGCGCAAGATGAGGCCGGATAGTTTGCCACAGCGCCGTCATCCAGGCTGGCCGCTTCGGCCTGCGCCAGCAGCGACAGGGCTTCTTCGGAAGACGGCAGGCGGCTGAGCAGCGACAAACCGAGTATCGACAGAAAAAGCGGCGCGCGCGATTCGCCGACGCGCGTGAGCGTCTGCGCCATGCTGGTGTAGACCTGGTCCAGGGCTTCGGGATTCATGCTTGGCCTTTCGAGGTAGCGGTGGAGTTGAGCGAGGGGTAGTAGGGCGCCAACGCGGCGCGCAGGTCGGCGGCGGCGGGCGCAACCCAGCGTCCCAGCACGTAGCCGTCGGGGCGCAGCAGGTAGACGGCGCCGGCCTGGTGGCCGTAACGCGAGGCGAGCTGGCCGTGGGGGTCGGCCAGGCCGCCCGGGCCGGCGCGCAACACCTGTAGTGGTCGCGGGGCATCCTGCGTGGCCGCGGCCAGCGCATCCAGCGCGGTCGACACGGCCGGGTCAGGCGAAATGGCCAGCGCCACGAAGCCCGCGCCGAAATGGGCGGTCAGGTATTGCGGCGCGTCGCCATCCTGCAGCAGCACGTCGGGCGCGGGTTGGCCCGGCGCGGCGGCCGGGCCGGCCTCGGGGGCGCGGTCCTCGCGGTTCAAGGGCGAGGTGTCGTACGAGATGGGCGCGGACTGGCGCGGATTGATGAGCGATCGCACGCCGTCGTCCACCAGCGCAAGGCACAGTGCGGCCTCGCGCATGAGCCGGAAGCCGAAGTCCGGCGGCGCCATGAATTCCGTGCTCTTGGCGCCGTAGGCCAGGTTCTGGCGCGTGGCATGGACGCGCTCGATGCTGTAGCTGTCCAGCAGGGCTTCGGGCGACTGGCCCTTCAGCACCCAGGCAAGTTTCCAGGCCAGGTTGCCGGCGTCGTCCAGCCCGGAATTCAGGCCGCGCACGCCGAAGATCGGCACGAGGTGGCCCGCGTCGCCCGCGAACAGCACGCGGCCGTGGCGGTAGCGATCCAGCGTCAGGCACTTGGCGTTGTAGATCGAGATCCAGAGCGGCCTCCAGGGCGCGGTCTCGCCGATCATGTCCAGGTGGCTCTGCACGCGCGGCAGCACGTTTTCCGGCTTGACGGCTTCGTCGGGGTCTTCGTCGTCGCGGATCTGGTAGTCGACGCGCCACACGTTGCCGGGCTGGCGATGCATCAGCAGCGTGGATCCGGGATTGGAGGGGGGATCGAACCACGCAAGGCGTTCGACGGGCCGTTGCGATTCCTGTTCGATGTCGACGATGACGTAGCGCCCCTCGTACTGCATGCCTTCCAGCTTCAAGCCCATCGCGTCGCGCACGGTGCTGCGGCCGCCGTCGCAGGCGACGAGCCAATCGGCGCGCACCGTCTGGCGGGCGCCGTCCGCCTCCACCTCGACCGATACGCCGTCCGGACCGGGCTGCACGGCCGTGACGCGTGCCGACCAGGCAAGCGTGGCGAGGCCGGGATGGCGCCGCATGGCCTGGTGCGCGAATTCCTCCACGTAGTACTGCTGGATGTTCACCATCGGGGCATACCGCTGCAGGGGATCGTGCGGCATCTGAAAGTGCAGGACTTCGCGGTCGCGGTAGTAGCTTCGCCCGCCCGTCCAGGCCAGACCCGTGTCGATCAGCGGCCGGTCGGCGCCGATCCAGCCCAGGATCTCCTGCGACCGGCGCGACATGCAGATGGCGCGGCTGCCGCTGCAATAGCCTTCATCGGCCTCAACAGTGAGGGAGGCGATGCCGTACTCGGCGAGCAGGGCGGCCAGGGTCAGACCGACCGGACCGCCGCCGGCGATCAGGACGGGAACGTGCGAGGGGAGCGTCATGCTGTCTCCAAAATTTGGTTGTTTGCGCAACTATATGCCCGGGATGTTGCGTACGCAACCAATTTTTGAAGGCGATAAAAAACCCGCCGAGGGGCGGGTTTGGGGCCGGTTCAGGCCGATGGCGGCCTTCAGTGGCGCATGTCAGTTGCGTACGTTGTAGATGCGCATCGCCTGCTGCTTCTGGTTGGCGTCCAGCACGCGCAACACCACGACCTTGGCGGTGAAACCGTCGGGCAGCTTGAGCTGGCCCAGCGCGTAGTCGTAGCGGTCGACCGTCAGTGCGGGGCCTTCCGGCGTCACGGTGGCGGAGCGGCCGTTGGGGTAAGAGCCTTCGATGGCGAAGGTGAGCGTGCCCTTGAAGGGCGCGCCCGTGCGTTCTTCGCGCATCACCAGCACCTGGTAGTCGAGCAGGCCGGGGGCGCGCTTGAAGGTGGCCGAGCGGATGCCGAGGTTGCCGCCGCGGGGGTCGGGCGGCATGGCGTCCTGGAACAGCACCAGTTCCTTGTTCAGGGTTTCGATCTTGGCGCGGCTTTCCGCCAGGTCGGTGGTCAGCTTTTCGTGGCCGGCCTTGTTGGCGTCGCGCTGCTGGGTAGCTTCTTCAAGCTGGGTCTGCAGGCGCTGGCGCTCCATGTTGGAGGCGCTGAGCTCGCTGTGCAGCTGTTCGGATTGTTCGACGGTCAGGCGTTGCGGACCGTAGTTGGTTTGCAGGAAGAGCACGCCGCCCGCGCCAAGCGCAATGCCAACCAGCAGCAGAACGAGCCAGCGCGGCATGCGGCGCGTGCGTTGTCCCGGTTGGTATACGGAGGGCTTGAACGTGGCCCGTTGCGATCTTCCAAACATCCCCATTCCTAGAAAACTTCCTGTGTATGTGCTCGTGGGCAGGCGCGCGCGCATGCCAAAGCGTCAGAGAATACCCCGTTAGCCGGGGGCGTTGCGTGCGCGGACAAGCCTCGTTGCGCACCTTGATATTGTGAAATATGTGAGCGTCACGCGGCCGCGCTGGCCAGTTCCGCGTCCAGGTCGGCGAGCCGTTGCGGGGTGCCGACGTCGGTCCAGCGGCCGGCATGCCGCGCGCCGCGCACCTGGTCCTGGCCCATCGCCTGCCGCAGCAGCGGCGCCAGCGGCGCGGCCTGGCCGCGCGGGACGTCCGCGAACAACGAAGGATGGTAGACGCCGACGCCCGCAAAGGTCAAACGGGGCTCGCCCTGCGCCAGCACGCGCCCCTCGGCCGTCAGGACGAAGTCGCCGGCGGGATGGTGCGCGGGATTGTCCACCAGAAGCAGCCATGCGCCGCCCTGCGTCACGAGGCCGGCGGCGTGGTGCGCGTCGGCCGGGTTCCAGTCGCACCAGATGTCGCCATTGACGACAAGGAACGGGTCGTCGCCCAGAAGGGGGAGCGCCTGGGCGATGCCGCCCGCGGTCTCCAGCGCGGTGGCTTCGGCCGAATAGCTGATGCGCACTCCGTATGCGGCGCCGTCGCCCAACGCGCGTTCGATTTCGTGGCCGAGCCACGCGTGATTGATGACGATGTCGCGGATGCCGGCCGCGGCCAGGCGCGCCAGATGCCAGACGATCAGCGGCTTGCCGCCGACCGGCAGCATGGGCTTGGGCAGACGGTCGGTCAGCGGGCGCATGCGTTCGCCGCGGCCCGCGGCAAGAATCATGGCGCGCATCAGAACGTGTATCCGACGCTGACCTGGCGGTCGTCCAGGCGGTCCAGCAGGCGCAGCAGCGGCGTGAAGACGCCATAGCGCTGCGCCACCTGGCGGACGTAGCCGTTCACGCGCGGGATGTGCGCCAGGTAGTGGGCCTTGCCATCGCGATGGTTCAGGCGGGCAAAGACGCCCAGGATCCGCAGGTTGCGCTGCAGGCCCATCCATTCATAGGCGCGGTGGAATTCGGCGAAATCGGCGTCGACCGGCAGGCCGGCCGCACGCGCCATTTCCCAGTAGCGGATCGCCCAGTCGAGCTGCTGCGGTTCTTCCCAGGTGGTGCGGGCGTCCGTCACCAGCGACGCCAGGTCGTAGGTGATGGGACCGGCCAGCGCATCCTGGAAGTCGATGACGCCCGGGTTGGGCCCATATTGCGGCTGGTCGCAGACCATGAGGTTGGGCGAATGGAAATCGCGGTGCACCAGCACCTGCGGCTGCCCGGCGTTGCTGGCCGACAGCAGGGCGAAGATCTTTTCCATCGCATTGGCCGTCTTGTCGTCCAGCGTCACGCCGTGGTGCTTTTGCACGTACCACTCGGGGAACAGCTTGAGCTCGTCGGCCAGCCGCGCGCCGTCGTAGACACCCAGCCCGGCGGTCGAGGCCTGTTGCAGCTTGACCAGGGCGGCCAGCGCCTCGCGGTACAGCGTCTGCAGCTGGGCGTCGTCCAGGCCGTCCTGGATGCGCTGGTAATAGGTTTGTTCGCCCAGATCGGACAGCAGCAGCAGGCCCTGGTCCAGGTCCTGCGCCAGCACGGCCGGCACGTTCAGCCCGGCGTCCGCCAGCAGCTTGTCCACATGCAGGAACGGGCGGCAGTCCTCGTGCTGGGGCGGGGCGTCCATGACAATCAGGGTCCGCGATCCCGCGTTCAACCGGAAGTACCGGCGAAAGCTTGCGTCAGCCGACGCGGGGCGCAGCGTCTCCACGGCCAGGTTCAGGGCAGGGGGCAGGCCTTGCAGCCAGTTGCGCACCTGCGCCAAGCGGGGGTCGTGATCGTTTTTCAAGGAAGATCCGTGTCAGAAGGGCAAAATTGGGGAATTTTCGATTTGGCGAACATAAGGCTGGGCGTTGTTCGCGGCTTCTCTATAATACCGGCTCGTTTCCGTCAGCATTGGCGCCGCGTGGGCGTCTTTGTGCGGCTCTCCCATGGTCATAAAGGGCTGTTTTCATTCGTGCGCAAGGTTCCGTGGTTGATCCTCTCCGTAGTCAGCGTCGCCGCCGGAGCCGCCCAGGCTCAAAGTAGCCCGGGCGCCGCTGCTTCCGCGCCGTCGGTCACGTCAACCCCGCAATTGCGCACCTCGCCTGGCCTGCGCATGCACCGGTTGCCCGACGAGAGCATTCCCGCTTTCATGGAAGCGGACACGATTTCGGGCGATCCCGACTACGAGCTCAACCTGACCGGTAACGCGCAGGTGCGCCGCATCGACGGCGTGATCAAGGGCGATGCGATCAATTACCGCAAGGACACCGGCAAGGTCGACGTCCGCGGCAATGCCCGCATGATGCGCGATGGCACCCTGGTCACGGGCCCGTCCGCCACGTTCAACGTGGACCGGTATTCCGGCGAGGTCGAAAAGCCCAACTTCTGGCTGGGCGCCACCGGCGGCTTTGCTGTCGCCGACCACGCGGACATTTTCAGCAAATCGCAGATGCGGCTGCACACGGTGACGTACAGCGGCTGCCCGTGCGAAAACCCGTCCTGGTACATCAAGGCCAATTCGGTCGATATCGATTTCGACGAAAACGAAGGCGTCGCCCGCGGCGGCGTCCTGTACTTCAAGGACGTGCCGATCCTGGCGTCGCCCTACATGACCTTCCCGGTCAAGCGCGAACGCAAGTCGGGTTTCCTGATCCCGACCTACGGCACCACCAGCCAGGGCGGTTTCGACATTTCGATTCCGTACTACTTCAACCTGGCTCCCAATTACGACCTGACGGTGCAGCCGCGTTACTTCTCCAAGCGCGGCACCCAGCTGGGCGGCGAGTTCCGCTATCTGGGGTCAAGCTATGCGGGCACCATTGATGGCACATACCTGCCCGATGACAATATCACCGGCGAAGACCGTTGGATGTACTGGTGGCGCCACCAGCAGACGTTTTCCCATGGCTTCTATACCGATTGGGACGTGGCTAAGGTCTCGGACGATAATTACTACCGCGACATTTCCCAGTTGGGGCTGAATCAGGCCTCAACGACCTACCTGCCGCAGCGTGGCCGGGTGGGCTGGGCCTCTCGCTATTGGAGTACCTATGCTCAGGTCTATAAGTACCAGACGCTGCAGGATCCGGATGCGCCGCTGATTCCGCCATACAACAAGGAACCCGAGTTGTACCTGCGAGGCGCCCGTTACGACTGGGGTGGCTTCGATGTCGATTGGACGTCGACGGCCGTGCGTTTCAAAATGCCGATGTTCGGCGCGGCAAGTCGATATCCCGACGGCGACCGTCTTCAAACGTACCTGACGGCGTCCTATCCCATCGTGCGTCCGGGTTGGTTCATCATTCCCAAGGCCGGCATCAATTACACCGATTATCAGACCAAATGGTATGGCGTGGACACGTTCGGCTTGAATAACGGCTCAGCGGCGGGACTCCCCAGTTCGCAGTCGCGCACGCTTCCCATTATGTCCGTGGATGCTGGCCTGATCTTCGAGCGGGATACAACCCTTTTCGGCAAGTCGTCCACGCAGACGCTCGAACCCCGCCTGTATTACCTGCGTGTGCCGTATCGCGACCAATCCAAGCTCCCGGTCTTCGACACGTCGCTGGCGGACTTCAGCTTCTCCCAGGCCTTCGAGGAAAACATCTACACCGGCGGCTGGGACCGCATCGCTAACGCCAACCAGCTCACCGCCGCACTGACGACGCGCTGGCTGGATGCGGACACGGGTTTTGAGCGCATGTCGCTCGGCGTCGCTCAACGTCTGTACTTCGAGGACCAAGAGGTTACGCTGCCTGGCGAGACGCCGCGCGAGAACGTGCGCTCGGACTTCCTGGTGGGCGCCAGTGCGGCCCTCACCGATACGCTGACGACCGACCTCGCGGCGCAATATAACCCTTACGACAACAACTGGTCGCGCGGGCTCGTGAGTGCGCGCTGGTCGCCGCAGCGTCTGACCACGGTTGCCCTGGCCTACCGCTACCAGCGCGATCCGCAACAAGGCGTGCTCTATCAGCCGCAGGGTCAGAACCAGGTCAGCCTGGCCGTTCAATGGCCGTTCAGCAAGCGCTGGTACGGTGTTGGCCGGGTCGACTATTCTTTGCGTTCCGGACCGTCCAGTACGATTGCCAATACGACGGAATCTCCGCGCGTGACGCAGGCCATCGCCGGCCTGGAGTACAAGGGCGACTGCTGCTGGGTGGGCCGCATGGTCTACCAGCGCTACGCCGTATCGGCGGCGGACACCAATTCCGCGCTGTTCTTCCAGCTTGAGCTCACGGGCCTGGGTTCCCTCGGAACCGACCCCATGAGCCTGCTGAACAGAAGTATCCCCGGTTACACGCGCGTCACGCCGCCCGCGCAGACCGGGACCACATTTGAAAGGTATGAATGATGCGTAGGTTGCACTCTTTGCGCCGCCTCTCCGGCAACGCGCTGCTGCTGGCCCTGTGCGCCGGCTTGCCCGCCGCCCATGCGGCCGAGCAGACCAGCCGCGGCGCCAACAGCGCCAAGGCCGCTCCCGCCGCGCAGAAACAGGACTCGCCGGCGCCCAAGGGCGAGCAGTTCGTGGACGGCATCGCCGCGATCGTCGACAAGGACGTGATCACGCTGCGCGAACTGCGCGACGCCTCCCAGCGCGTTGCCGGCGAACTGAAGTCGCGCGGCATCCAGGTGCCCGATGACCAGACGCTGCAGCACCAGGTGCTCCAGCGTCTCATCATGGAACGCGTGCAGCGCCACGAAGCCGACCGCCTCGGCATCCGGGTTGACGACAAACAGATCGACACCGCCATCCAGGCGATCGCCTCGCGCAACAAGATCACGGTGCAGCAACTGCGCCAGGAACTGGAAAAGTCCGGCACGACCTGGGAAAACTACCGCAAATCGCTGCGCGACGAGATCCGTTCGGATCGCCTGCGCCAGCGCGCGGTCGACTCGACCATCGTCATTTCCGACGCGGAAGTCGATGCCTTCCTGAAAGACCAGCGCCGCAATCCGGCTTTTGGCGCGGCGCCTGCGCAGGCGGCGCAAGCGCAGCCCCAGGTGCAGCCGCAGCCCGCGCCCGAGCAGGCCGCCGCGCCTGCCGGCCCCATGCTTTACGCGCTGGCGCAGATTCTGGTGCGCGTGCCGGAAGGCTCGTCGCCCGACCAACTGTCGCTGCTGCGCAAGAAGGCCGAAGGTCTGCTGGCGCGAGCCAAGCGCGGCGACGATTTCGCCAGCCTGGCCGCGGCATCGTCCGACGGCCCCGAGGCGCTGCAGGGCGGCGTCATGGGCGTGCGCCCGCTGGACGGCTGGCCTGACCTTTTCGTCAAGGCCATCAGCAATCTCCAGAAGGGCCAGGTCAGCCAGCTGATCCAAAGCGGCAATGGCTTTCACATCATCAAGGTAATGGACCGCGGCACCGCCCAGCCCGCGCCCGGCCGTACGGCCCGCGCCCCGGCGCCGCAAGCCGCGCCGCAACCGGCGCCTCAGCCGGCCGCACGCGAGCAGGCGCCCCAGGGCCCGACGCAGGTCGTGCAGACGCGCGCCCGCCACATCCTCATCAAGACCTCCACCGTCATGAGCGATGATCTAGCCCGCCAGCGCCTGGAGCAGGTTCGCCAGCGCCTGGTCAATGGCGCCGCCACGTTCGAGGAAATGGCGCGCCAGTATTCGCAGGACGCCAGCGCGCCGCAAGGCGGCGAGCTGGGATGGCTGAACCCGGGTGAAACCGTGCCGCCGTTCGAGGCCGCGATGAACGCGCTGCAACCTGGCGAAATCAGCCAGCCCGTGCAGTCGCCGTTCGGCTGGCACCTGATCCAGGTGGAAGAGCGCCGCGAGCACGACGCGACCGACGACCTGGCGCGCATGCGCGCCCGCCAGACGCTGTTCGAGCGCCGCGCCCAGCCGGCCTTCGAAGACTGGCTCGAGCAACTGCGCGCTCAGGCGTACGTCGACAACCGCTTCGAAAAGCAGCAGAAAATTCAGCAGAACAACCGCTAAACGCATTACGGGCTTTTCATGTCTCAACACCAGGCGCGCAAGCGCTTTGGCCAGAACTTCCTGACCGACGACAGCGTCGTCGAGTCCATCGTCCGGGCGGTTGCGCCCGCCCGTGACGATGCCGTGGTCGAAATCGGTCCTGGCTTGTCCGCGCTGACGCGGCCGCTGCTCGAACGGCTGGACCATCTCACCGCGGTCGAAATCGATCGCGACCTGGCCGCCCGGCTGCGCAAACAGTTCGACGCATCACGCTTGACGGTGGTCGAGGCCGACGCGCTGACGGTGGATTTCTCGCAGTTCGGGGGCGCGCTGCGCGTCGTGGGCAATCTGCCCTACAACATTTCCAGCCCGTTGCTGTTCCACCTGATGACGTGGGCCGACCACATCCGCGATCAGCATTTCATGCTGCAGCGCGAAGTGATCGACCGCATGGTGGCCAAGCCCGGCTCGGGCGACTTCAGCCGCCTGTCCGTGATGCTGCAATCGCGCTACCGCATGCACAAGCTGTTCGACGTGCCGCCCGAGGCCTTCGATCCGCCTCCTAAGGTCGTGTCGGCGATCGTGCGCATGGTGCCGTTGCCGGCGGACCGCCAGCGGCCCATCAGCGAGCGCGCTTTCGAAACCGTGGTGGCACGCGCCTTTTCGCAGCGCCGCAAGATGCTGCGGCGGGTGCTGGCCGACTGGGCCGCGCAAGT
Source organism: Achromobacter mucicolens (assembly GCF_902859725.1). Taxonomy (GTDB): domain Bacteria; phylum Pseudomonadota; class Gammaproteobacteria; order Burkholderiales; family Burkholderiaceae_B; genus Achromobacter; species Achromobacter mucicolens. Next base: position 64,446 of record NZ_CADIJP010000026.1, read on the forward strand.
GCCTTGGGAAGCGCTGGACATCGCGCCCACCGCGCGCGCCGAGGACATTTCGGTGGACCGCTACATGCGCCTGTCGGATGCGCTGGTCGAAGCCGGGGTGTTGGCCCGGGATTGACGTCTTTTCGGTATGGCATGGCAATGCAAAAAGGCCCCGCGGGGCCTTTTTGCATTTCGGTGCTGGGGAAGTGCGACGGTGTCAGACACCCTGAGGACTCGGACGTCAGCCTGTGATGGCGGTTCAGCGGGTGTCTGACACCTGGCATAGCGAAGACCGCAAGGTCGCAGGCAGAGGTGTTTGCCCTGGGCACCGGATCACAGCATGCGTTTCTGCGCGGCCATCCACAGCTGCATCACATCGCGTGCCCGGTCGGCCAGCAGGCGCTCGGCGTCGGCCAATGCCTGCTGCAAGGTGATGGGGCCGGGGGCCAGGCTGAATGCGGCGCTGATGCCGCAGGTGTGCAGGGCTTCGTAGCCTTCGCCCAGCGAGCCGGCCAGCGCCACGACGGGAACGCCCGCGCGTTGCGCAATCCGGGCCACGCCCGCGGGCGTCTTGCCGCGCAGCGTCTGTGCGTCCATCCGGCCTTCGCCGGTGAACACCAGCGTTGCGCCTTCCACGGCGTCGGCCAGACCGCCCAGCTCTGCGACGATCTCCACGCCCGGCCGGAAATGCGCATTCAGGAACGCCTTGGCGGCAAAACCCAGGCCACCGGCGGCGCCCGCGCCGGGCGCGTCGCGGTGGTCGGCGCCGAGGTGCTTTGCGCACACGTCGGCGAAGTGACTCAGCAGGGTGTCCAGGGTCTGCACCTGTTCCGGCGTCGCGCCCTTTTGCGGCCCGAACACATGCGAAGCGCCATGCGGGCCGCACAAGGGATTGTCGACATCGGAGGCGATGTCGACGCGCACCTGCGCCAGCCGCGGGTCCAGGCCGTGCGTGTCGATGGAGGCAAGTTGGCCCAGCGCCCCGCCGCCCGGCGGCAGGCTGTTGCCGCCGGCGTCCAGCAGCCGCACGCCCAGCGCCGTCAGCATGCCGGCGCCCGCGTCGTTGGTGGCCGAGCCGCCCAACCCCAGGATGATGCGCGTGGCGCCCGCGTCCAGCGCCGCGCGCATCAGCTCGCCCACGCCGTGGCTGCTGGCGCGCATCGGATCGCGCTTGGAAGGAGAGATCAATTCAAGGCCCGCCGCTGCGGCCATCTCGATGACGGCGGTGCCGTCGTCCAGCAGACCCCACACGGCGTCGACCTTGTGGCCGAGCGCGTCGTTCACGGTGATCTGATGTTCCTTGCCGCCGGTGGCCGCGAGCACGGCTTCGACGGTGCCTTCGCCGCCGTCGGCCATCGGGATGCACACGGTGTGCGCGCCGGGAAAGGCGGCCTTGACGCCGCGCGCAATGGCCGCCGCCGCATCGGGCGCGGAAACGCTTTCTTTGAACGAGTCGGGAGCGATGACGATTTTCACGGTCTGAAGGGGCGGGTGAGTGATCGATGTGTCACCCATGATACCCGTGACAACGCGGCCGGCGTACCATAGCGCTTTCGTTGCTTTTGCGAGAGTGGACTGCCATGCCTGTATTGCGCCGCACAAAAATTGTCGCCACCCTGGGACCCTCGACCTCGTCGCCCGAACGCATCGACGCGCTCATCCGCGCGGGGCTGGACGTCGCGCGGCTGAACTTCTCGCATGGCAGCGCGGACGATCACCGCGAGCGCGCGCGGCTGGTGCGCGAGATCGCGGCCAAGCAGGGCCGCTTCGTCGCGATCATGGGCGACCTGCAAGGACCCAAGATCCGCATCGCCCGCTTTGTCGACAAGCTGGTGCAGCTGCACGTGGGCCAGCCGTTCACACTGTCGCGCGTGCATCCCAAGGATGCGGGCACGTCCAGCATCGTGGGTATCGACTATCCGGAACTCGTGACCGATTGCCGCGTGGGCGACGAGCTGCTGCTCGATGACGGCCGCGTCGTGCTGGTCGTGGATCGCGTGGAAGGCGACGAAGTCCACACCACTGTCACGGTGGGCGGTCCGCTGTCCAACAACAAGGGCATCAACCGCCGCGGCGGAGGCCTGTCCGCGCCCAGCCTGACCGACAAGGATCGCGTCGACATCAAGCTGGCCGCCGAAATGGAACTGGAATACGTGGCGGTGTCGTTCCCGCGCTATGGCAGCGACATCGACGAGGCCCGCACCCTGCTCGCCGCGGCCGGCAGCCAGGCGTGGATCATCGCAAAGATCGAACGCGCCGAGGCCGTGGCCGACGACGAAGCGCTGGATGCGCTGATCCGCGCAAGCGACGGCGTGATGGTGGCACGCGGCGACCTGGGCGTGGAAGTGGGAGACGCCGAGCTGGTGGGCATCCAGAAGCGCATCATCCAGCACGCGCGCACGCTGAACAAGGTCGTCATCACCGCCACGCAGATGATGGAATCGATGATCTCCAGCCCCATGCCCACCCGCGCCGAAGTCTCCGACGTGGCCAACGCGGTGCTGGACTACACCGACGCCGTCATGCTGTCGGCCGAAAGCGCCTCGGGCCAGTATCCGGTCGAAACCGTGCAGGCCATGGCGCGCGTGTGCCTGGGCGCCGAAAAGCATCCCACGTCCACGAAGTCGCATCACCGCTTGGGCGAGACCTTCACGCGCTGCGACGAAACCATCGCGCTGGCGGCCATGTATGCCGCCAACCATTTTCCCGGTGTCAAGGCCATCATCGCGTTGACCGAAAGCGGCCATACGCCGCTCATCATGTCGCGCATCCGCTCGGGCGTGCCCATCTACTGCTACAGCCCGCATAGCGTGACGCAAAACCGCGTGACGATGTTCCGCGGCGTGTACACGATTCCGTTCGCGCCGTCGGACTACGATCCGGCCGATCTTTCCAACGCCGCCATCGATGAGCTGCGCAAGCGCAATCTGGTGCAGACCGGCGATTGGGTGATCCTGACCAAGGGCGATTTCTATCGCGACAGCGGCGGCACCAACGGGATGAAGATCCTGCTGGTGGACTGAAGCAGGGCGCCTAGCCGAAGAACCAGTAGCAGACGCCGATCGCGGCCAGCACCCCGGCCAGGTCGGCGATCAGTGCGCAGCCGACCGCATGCCGGGCGCGCAGAATCCCCACCGACCCGAAATACACCGCCAGCACGTAGAAGGTGGTCTCGGTGCTGCCTTGCACCACCGCGGACAGCAGCGCCGGGAAGCTGTCCACGCCGAAGTGCGTCATGGTCTCCAGCATCATCGCGCGCGCCGCGCTGCCCGAGAACGGCTTGACCAGCGCGGTGGGCAGTGCGTCCACGAAGCGCGTGTCCCAGTTTGCCTGCTGCGCCAGCCAGCGGATGCCATCCAATAGGAAGTCCAGCGCGCCGGACGCGCGCAGCACGCCCACGGCGCACAGCATCGCCACCAGATACGGCAGCAGGCTCTTGGCGATATCGAACCCTTCCTTGGCGCCTTCGATGAAGGCCTCGTACACAGGCACCTTTTTGCACGCGCCGACGACCAGAAACGCCAGCAGGATGCCAAACAGCGTCAGGTTGCCCAGCAGCGAAGACAGCGACGCGATGGCGGCGGCCGACATGCTGGCCAAGAGCGCCATGAATCCGCCCAGCACCAGCGCCGCGCCGCCCAGCCACAACAGGATGACCGGATCGGCGAGGCGCAGCCGCTGGCACAGCGCGACCGCCAGAAAGCCGGCCAGCGTGGACGCGCTGGTGGCCAGCAGAATGGGCAAAAAGACCAGCGTGGGATCGGGCGCGCCCTGCTGCGCGCGGAACATGAACAGCGTGACGGGCAGCAGCGTCAGCGACGACGCATTGAGCACCAGGAACAGGATCTGCGCGTTGGTGGCGGTGTCCGGCTTGGGATTGAGCGCTTGCAGTTCGCGCATGGCGCGCAAACCGATGGGGGTGGCGGCGTTGTCCAGCCCCAGGCCATTGGCCGCGAAGTTCAGCGTGATCAGGCCGATGGCCGGATGATTGCGCGGCACCTCGGGCATCAGGCGCGCGAACAGGGGGCCCAGGACGCGCGCAAGCTTTTCGACCAGGCCCGCGCCCTCGGCGATGCGCAGGAAACCCAGCCACAGCGTCAGCGTGCCAAAGAGCAGCACCATCACGTCCACGGAAACGCGTGCCATGTCGAACAGGCTGGCGACCATCTGGCGAAAGACTTCCGGATCCCCGATGACCAGCCAGCGGTACAGCGCGGCCGCGGCAGCGGTAAGGAAGAAGCCAAGCCAGAGTTTGTTCAGCATGCGGACGTGCCCGGACAGCGGTTGATTGCGCATCTGCGCGGCGACGCCCATTGTCGCAGAGTCGGTAAGCCGCAGCTTGGCCGGGCCGCGCCAATTCTGGTACTTTGGCCCGATACGTCTTGTAGCGAACAACAGGGGGACCCATGGATTTCAACGCCTGGCGCCGGCGCCGCATTTCGGAACCCGCATACCGCTGGGCCCGCAATGCCATGCCGGCCATGTCGGCCACCGAACGCGAAGCCATCGAAGCCGGCGACAGCTGGTGGGACGCCGACCTGTTCACGGGCAATCCCGACTGGCGCAAGCTGCTCAGCGTGCCGCCGGCCACGCTAACGCCGGATGAACAGCGCTTCATCGACGGTCCCGTGCGCGAACTGTGCGGCATGCTGGATGAATGGGATATCTCCTGGAACCGGCGCGATCTGCCGCCGCACGTCTGGGAATACCTCAAGACGCAGCGCTTCTTCGGCATGATCATTCCGCGCCGTCACGGCGGCCTGGGGTTCTCGCCCTATGCGCACTCCGAAGTGGTGCGGCGCATTTCCGCCTATTCCATTACGGCGGGTGTCACCGTCATGGTGCCGAACTCGCTGGGGCCGGGCGAACTGCTCATGCAGTTCGGCACGCAGGCGCAGCGCGATTACTGGCTGCCAAGGCTTGCCGACGGCCGGGAAGTCCCGTGCTTTGGCCTGACCAGTCCCGAAGCCGGCTCGGACGCGGCCTCGATGGTGGATACCGGCGTCGTGTGCCGCCAGGTCGTGGATGGGCGTGAGCTCATCGGCATCCGGCTCAATTGGCACAAGCGCTACATCACGCTGGGGCCGGTGGCCACGGTGCTGGGGCTGGCGTTCAAGATGTCGGATCCCGACGGCATTCTGGGCGGGCCCAAGGATATCGGCATCTCGGTGGCGCTCGTGCCCACCGACGCGCCCGGCGTCGAGATCGGCCGGCGCCACCTGCCCGCCATGCAGGTGTTCCAGAACGGGCCCAACTCGGGCCGCGACGTTTTTGTGCCGCTGGATGCGCTGATCGGCGGCGTCGAGCGCGCCGGGCAGGGCTGGCAGATGCTGATGAGCGCACTGGCCGCCGGGCGCGGCATTTCGCTGCCGTCGCTGTCGGCCGCCGCCGCAGCGATGTGCGCGCACACCACCGGCATGTATGCGCGGGTGCGCGAGCAGTTCGGCATCCCGATCGGCAAGTTCGAGGGCGTGCAGGAACGGCTGGCCAGTCTGGCCGGCAACGCTTATCTGGTCGAGGCCGCGCGCCGCCTGACGTGCGCCGCGCTCAATCAGGGAGTCAAGCCGGCGGTGGTGTCCGGCATCATGAAATACCACGCCACCGAGCGCATGCGCGTGTCGGTGAACGACGCCATGGACGTGCACGCGGGCCGCGCCGTCATGGACGGCCCCAGCAATTACCTGGGCTCCTTGTACCGCGCCGTGCCCATCGCCATCACGGTCGAGGGCGCCAACATCCTGACGCGCAATCTGATCATCTTCGGGCAAGGCGCCATTCGCGCGCATCCCTATCTGATGCCGGAGATCCTGGCGCTGGGCAACCCCGACGAGGAACGCGGCATCGAGGTCTTCCACGATGTCTTCTGGCGCCATTTGCGCCACGCGGGCATGAACACGCTGCGCGCGATCGGCCGCGCGTGGACGGGCGGCATGCTGGCGCCTGCGCCAGCCTCGGGGCCGGTGGCGGGCCATTACCGCCGGCTGGGCCGCTATGCGTCGGGCTTCGCGCTGCTGGCCGACGCCACGCTGGCGCAGTTGGGTGGGGGCTTGAAGCGCCGCGAAATGATCTCCGCGCGCCTGGGCGACATCCTGTCCGAACTCTATCTGCTGTCCGCGGTGCTAAAACGCTGGGAAGACGAGGGGCGCAAGCACGATGATCTGCCGCTGGTGCGCTGGTGCATGGCGCAGGGTTTCGCCAGCATCGAGAAGAGCATGGATCAGGTGCTGCGCAACCTGCCGGTCAAGGCGCTGTCCTGGGCGTTGCGGGCGGCGATCCTGCCGTTGCGGCTGGCCAAGGGGCCGGACGACGCGCTCACGCGGGAATGCGCCGAGCTGCTGCTCAAGCCGTCGCCCACGCATGTGCGTCTGGCGGCCGACCTGCAGCGCGAGCCCGGCGAGGATCCGCTGGGCTTGTTGACCCGCGCCTTTGCGCTGGCCGACGCGGTGCAGCCGATCCGCGACCGGTTGCGCCAATCGAATGTGCGCGACTGGCGCGAGGCGCATCGGCGTGGCGCCATCACGGACGCGCAGGCGGCGCAGCTCGAAGCCGCGGAAGCGACGGTGCTGAAGGTATTGCAGGTGGATGATTTTGCGCCGGAGGCGCTGACGCCACTGGGCGAAGGCGCGCCGGTTCAGGTGCAGGAACAGAGGCCGGAACCGCAGCCGGAGCCGCAACAGCCGCAACAGCCGCAGCAACCGCAACAGCAAGAGGACGAGCCCCCCGCCGCTGTAAAACCCGCCGATAACGCCTAGTCGTCCTGATTCGGGTCCATGCCCGGGAACAGGATTTCCGTGAAGCCGAACTTCGTGAAATCCTGGATCCTGGACGGATACAGGCGGCCGATCAGGTGGTCGCATTCGTGCTGGACGACGCGCGCGTGAAAGCCTTCGGCCTCACGCTCGATCAGCTGGCCGTACGGATCGCGGCCGCTGTACCGGATATGGCGGTAGCGCGGCACCAGGCCGCGTAGCCCCGGCACCGACAGGCAGCCTTCCCAGCCGTCTTCCATCTCGTCCGAAAGCGGCGTGATGACTGGATTGCACAGAATCGTCTGCGGCACCGGCGGCGCGTCGGGATAGCGCTCGTTGCGGTCGAACCCGAAGATCACCAGTTGCAGGTCCACGCCGATTTGCGGCGCGGCCAGGCCCACGCCTTGCGCGGCCGCCATGGTTTCGAACATGTCGTCGATCAGGGCGTGCAGCTCAGGCGTGTCGAAACGCTCGACCGGGGGCGCCACGCGCAGCAGCCGCGGGTCGCCCATTTTCAGGATGGGATGGATCATGGCTGGCGTTCCGCTCAGTCCTGGCGGTCTTTCTTCTGGATGAATTCGATCTTGTAGCCGTCGGGGTCTTCCACGAAGGCGATGACCGTCTTGCCGTGTTTCATCGGGCCGGCCTCGCGGGTGACCTTGCCGCCGCGCTCCTTGACCTTGTCACAGGCTTCGTAGGCGTTGTCGACTTCCAGGGCGATGTGGCCGTAGCCGTTGCCCAGGTCGTACTTGTCGGTGTCCCAGTTGTGGGTCAGTTCGATGACGGCGCCGTCGGCTTCGTCCTGGTAGCCCACGAAAGCCAGCGTGAACTTGCCGTCCGGATAGTCGTTGCGGCGCAGAAGGCGCATGCCCAGCACGTTGGTGTAGAAATCGATGGACTTGTCGAGGTTGCCGACGCGCAGCATGGTGTGGAGCAGACGCATGGGAGGATTCCTTAAGCGATGAGAGGTTGGGGAAAGCGCTGGGGGGTTCCGGCGCGTTCCCGGGAGATTCCGATGTCGCGCAGCGCGCCGCCCATGGCGTCGACCGCCTGCCGCATCTGGCCGGCGCCAAAGGCGCCGATGCAGCCGACCCGGAACGTGGGTTCTTCGGTATTGGTGAAGTTGCTGATCACATAGCCGCGCTGCTTGAGCGCATCCACGAAGAGCTGCAGGTGCCAGGTCGGGGCATCCGGCGCGCGGACGTTGACGACGATGGGGCCTTGCCGCTCGGGCGGCAGGTATGGGGTCAGGCCAAGATCGATCACGCCATCATAAAGCGTGCGCATGTTGGCCGTGTAACGCGCCAGGCGGGCCTCGCGGCCCTCCTGGCGGAAAAGCTCCAGCGCCACGGCCAGCGCGGCCAGCGTGGGCGCGGCGGGCGTGAATCGCGGGCCGGCGTTGGGCGCGAGCGTGTGCTGGTAGATGTCGGCCAGGTCGAGCGACCAGCTGCCCGCATTGCCGCGCGCGGCGTCCAGGCTGTCGCGGCGCGCGACGACGAAGGCGGCGCCGGGCAGGCCCTCCAGGCACTTGTTGGCGGTCAGCACCACGGCATCGACCGCGGGCAGGGCGCGCAGCTCCAGCGGCAACGCGCCGAACGCCGACACGGCGTCGATGATCACGCGGCGTCCCAGCGCATGGGCGATGCGGGCAAGCTGGGGCACGTCGTGGCAGATGCCGCTGCCGGTTTCGCTGTAGACCAGCGCCACGTGCGTAAGCGTGGGGTCGCGTTCCAGCGCGTCGGCCACGGCCTGCGGGTCCACGCGCTCGGTTGTGCCCACCGCCAGCGGCACGGCGACGCGGCCGGCCTCGCCGGCCAGTTTCTGCAGACGGGCCGCATAGGCGCCGGTGGACGGCGCCAGCACGCGGCCGCCGGGCGGCACGAAAGTACGGAGGGCGGCTTCGACCGCGAAATGGCCGCAGCCGGGCAAGGCCAGCGCCACGTGCTCGTCCGCGCCGGCCTGCGCAATCGCCAGCACGCCGTCGCAGACCTGCCGGTACAGCGTGCGGAAATCGTTGTCCCACGGCGCGTAGTCCTGCGCCATGGCGGCCTTCACCCGCGCGTCGGTGGTGACCGGGCCCGGAATCAGCAGCAACATTTCGATTCTCCTTGGGATCGCAACAGGCGCTGGGTGCCGCGCGCTTCAGAACTGAGGCAGCGAAGCGGGATCGTGACGCCGCAGGATGTTCTTGGCGTCTTCGAAGTCGGGCAGGATCTGGCCGACTTCGCGCCAGAAGTCCTGACTGTGGTTCATCTCGCGCAAATGGGCAAGCTCGTGCGCGATGACGTAATCGATGATGGACGGGGCGAAGTGGATCAGGCGCCAGTTCAGCATGATGTTGCCGTCGCTGGTGCACGACCCCCAGCGCGTGGCGGCCGACGACAGGCGCCAGCGGCGGATCGTCAGGCCGCTCACCTGCAAAAAGTGCGCCAGCCGCGCACCGAACCACGCGCCCGCGCGCTGTTGCAGCCACGCTTGGGCCGCATCGCGGATGCGGCTCTGGTCGGCGTGGGACGGCAGCGCCAGCCACAGGGTGTCGCCATCTTGCGGCGCGTCGGCGTCGCCGGACAGATTGGCCTGGCGGATGTCGCCGCCCACGCCGATGACGATGCGCCGGCCCAGATACGGGAGTTCTCCGCCCGCCTGCCAGCGCGTGTGCGCCATGGCCAGCTGTTGCTTGCGGGCGTGCCATTCGCGCAGCTTGGTCAGGATCCAGCGCGATTTTTCGCGCACCGCGTCGTCGATCTGCGTCAGCGTCACCCAATTGGGGGCGGTCACGCGCAGGCCGTCGTCGGTGATGACGAAGCCGATGCTGCGCCGCCGCGAACGCAGCAGCACGAAGCCGATGGTCTGCTGATCGGTGGGCACCTCGCGCCAGCGCGCGCCGGGCGGCAGCGGGTCGGGGCAGGGCGTGGGCACGCGCGACGCCGCATTGGGCGACAGCGTCAGCAGCGGCTCGCCTGCGGGGGCGGGGGCCTTGGCGGCGTCGGGAAACAGGTTGGGGGGCGTGACGGGGCGCGGGGTGTCCGGCACGGCGGACGGCGCG
>NZ_CADIJP010000027.1 GCF_902859725.1 Achromobacter mucicolens
GGGACGTCGCCGGCAGCCGGCGGAGGCGGCGGCGTGCCGGGACGGCCGTCGGCGCCGCGCATGCCGGGATGGCCCTTGCCGTCCGCGCGGCCTTCCATCTTGGCGTGGCGTTCGGCCATGCGCGCTTCGCGCTCCTTGACGATCTTGGTCACCTGGGCGCGCTGCGTGTCGTTCAGGCTATCCCATACGGCCAGCCATTGGTCGCGAACCTGCTTGGCCTGCGGCTCGAACGCGTCGCGGCGCTTTTCCGACTGGTCGATGAGGGCGCGAGGATCGAGCTTGCCGCTGTCCAGCTGCGCCTTGAGCAATTCGTGGCGCTTGCCGCCGGCGGCGCGCATGGCTTCGTGCAGGCTGCGCTGGCTGTCCTGGGCGGTCTTGAAGAGAGCCTCCTGCTTGGCGTCGAGTTTCAGCTCGGCAACCTGTGCCTTGGAGACGGGGCCCAGTCCGGGGATGAACAGGCCGTCGCGCATGCCCTTGTGGAAACCACCGCCGCGATGGCCTTCGTGCATGGCGGCCGGTCCGCCGTCAGCGGGCGGAGGCGGCGCAGCCATGGCGGAGCCAGCCGCGAAACCGCTCGACGCGGCGACGATTGCAAGGACGGCCAGATTGGAGCGGATAGCGAATCGGGACATGTAGGTCTCCTGAAAGTGAAGAAAGCGAGGCCATTGTGCGATCCCGCTGGTTTCATCCAGGTTTCGTTTGCGGCCGTCTTGTTTCAGTCGATTGCTTGCCCCGCAGACGCGAGAACGGGGCCCTCGAAGGGCCCCGTCCGCATGCTGTCCCATTCACCGCAATGGGTCGGCATCAGTAAGCTGCTGGCGACGGTCAGCCCGCGTCCCAGGCCGCCATGTATTCCTTCCAGTGCGGGGCGTCGCTAGCGCCGAGCGTATCGCGCACCAGCGCGATTTCGGCCTCGTAGGCCGTGCGGTCCAGTTCGCCACGCAGGAAACGGAACCGGCAGTAGACCAGCCACGTATTGACGACGTCGGTTTCGCAATACGCCCGCACCTCGTCGGCGCGGCCCGTGCTCCAGGCCTCCCACACCTTGCTGCCGTCCATGCCCAGCTTGCCGGGAAAGCCGCACAGCTTGGCCAGTTCATCGAGCGGCGCGTTGGCGCGGCCGTTGTACTTGGCCAGCACGTCCATCAGGTCGACGTGCCGTGTGTGGTAGCGGGAGATGTAGTTGTTGAACTTGAAGTCGCGGTCTTCTTCGCCCATGTCCCAGTAACGCGGCGCGGGCACGCCCTGGATCAGGCTGCGGTAATGCAGCACGGGCAGGTCGAAACCCGAGCCGTTCCAGCTGACCAGGCGAGGCGTGTAGCGCTCGATGGTCTTGAAAAAACCCGCGAGCAGCGCCGCTTCGGGATCGTCCGGCTGGCCCAGCGTCTTGACGCGAAACCCCTGGTCGTCGCGGAACACGCAGCCCACCACCGCGACCTTGTGCAGGTGCAAGGGCAGAAAGTCGTGCCCCACGGCTTCACGCCGCGCCGTCAACGCACGCTCGACCACTTCCTGGTCGGGCACGTCGGCGCCCCAGCCGTTGAGCTTGCGCAGCCCGTCGGCATCGGGGATGGTCTCGAGGTCGAATACCAGGGTAGGCGTCATTTGGGCGGCAGATATTGCATCGGGTCGACCGGCGTACCCTGGCGGCGGATCTCGAAGTGCAGGCGCGGCGAGGTGGTGTCGCTTTGGCCCAGCTCGGCGATCTTGGCGCCGCGCTTGACCGTCTGGCCGGTCTTCACGAGCAGCGAGCGGTTGTGCGCGTACGCCGTGATGAAGCCGTTCTGGTGTTCGACGATGATGAGGTTGCCCAGGCCGCGCACGCCGTTGCCGCTGTACTTGACCAGCCCATCGGCCGCGGCGGTGATCGGGTCGCCCAGCGCGCCGGCGATATCGATGCCCTTGCTGCTGCTGTTAAAGCCCTGCACGATCTGGCCGTTGGCCGGCCAGGCCCAGTTGATGACGCCCGCATCGGCCGCGCGCGGCGCCGGCTTGGTGTCCACGGGCGCCGGAGGCGCGGTGGGGGTGGCGTCGGGCGCGGGCGTGGTGGCCACGGGTGTTTCGGGCTGGTCCAGCGGACGCGGTTGCGGCTTGGCGCCGGAGATCGGCGCGGTTTGCGCGCCACCGGTGGCGCCGCCGGACATGCGCAGCACCTGTCCCACCGAGATCTGGTTGGGATCGCTGATGTTGTTCCAGCGCTTGATGTTTTCGATGTCGACGTTGTTGGCGCGGGCGATCTTGTAGAGCGTGTCGCCCGGCTTGACCACATAGCTGCCGGACGTCGCCGTCGGCGCGGGTTGCCCGCCGGTCATGTCGACCACGGGGGCACGAGTACCTTTGGATGCGCAGCCGGCCAGGATGGCGAGGCTGAGGACCCCCACTGCAAAGAGCGGGCGGCGCAGGCGCGTCATGGACGCGCCCAAATTCATATCGGTCAGTTGCAACTGCCCGTTGAGCATACGTTTCTCCTGTTGCTCAAGATTGTATTCCGGACCGTAGCGGCACAAAGCGCACGGCCTCTAGTTCGGTTCGTTTCCAGCTTGCCGCGCCCGTGCGTTCGATCAGAACCAGGCGCTGGTTCGAGCCCCCTTCGGGAGCGATGAGACGGCCTCCCGGAGCAAGCTGCGTCAGCAGCGCTTGCGGGATGGCCAGACCTGCGGCAGCCACAACGATAGCATCGAACGGCGCCACGCCGGGCAGCCCCAAGGTGCCGTCGCCATAGATGAGACGGATCCTTGTGGTGAGCCGCAAGGCGCGTAAATGCTCGCGCGCCAGCTCGTACAAACCGCGGATGCGTTCGATGGTGTGGACGTCGCGCACGAACTGCGCGAGCACTGCGGCCTGATACCCGCAACCGGCTCCGACCTCGAGCACACGGGTGGGCGCGCGGTCTTCGCAAGCAGCCGCGATCATACGCGCGACGACCCACGGCTGGGAAATGGTTTGCGAGTGGCCGATGGGCAAGGCCGCGTCTTCGTAGGCTCGGCTGGCAAGCGCCTCATCAACGAACAGGTGGCGCGGCACGGCGGCCATGGCGTTCAGGACGCGCTCGTCCGTGATGCCTTGGGTGCGCAGGCGCTGGACCATGGCCTGGCGCAACCGTTCGGAGTTCAGGCCCAGATTGCTGCCCGCCTGCGGCAGCGGCGCCTGCGATTGCCGGGGAAGCGCGGCAGCGGAAATTCGCGTGTTGCTGTTGGCCGGCGTGTAGCCCGGACCGAGCCGGCCGGCGTCGTGGCGGGCCGGGCTGGCGCGGCTGGCCGCGCCGGGGGTGAGGTCCGGCTGGCTTATCCGTTTGCGCATAGCGGCTCCGCCCAGGTGCGGATCTCGTCAAGCTGGCTGTGCTGCGTCAGGTCCAGGCGCAACGGCGTGACCGACACGATGCCCTGCTCGACGGCATGGAAGTCCGTGCCGGGCGTGGCGTCCGCGGCCAGGCCGACCGGTCCGATCCAATAGACCGTGTCGCCGTAGGGCGTGGTCGTGCGCACGACGGGCTGCGACGGATGCCGCTTGCCCAGCCGCGTGACCGCAAAGCCGTGCATGTCTTCGAAGCGGCGGTTGGGGATGTTGACGTTGAGCAGCACCGGCGCCGCGAGGGGCTGGGCCAGATGGCGCTCGACCACCAGGCGGGCCGCGCGCGCGGCCGATTCGATGTGCTCCCAGCCTTTTTCCGCCAGCGAGAACGCGATGGCGGGAATGCCGAACAGATAGCCTTCGCTGGCCGCGGCGACGGTGCCCGAATAGAGGGTGTCGTCGCCCATGTTGGCGCCGTTGTTGATGCCCGACACGACGAGGTCGGGACGCGCGTCCATGAGACCCGTCAGCGCGACGTGGACGCAATCGGACGGCGTGCCGTTGACCGCGATGAAGCCGTTGGAGGCGGTGCGCACCGACAGCGGCCGGTTTAGCGTGAGCGAGTTGGAGGCGCCGCTGTGGTTGGTCTCGGGGGCGACGACGGTCAAATCGCCCAGCCCTTCCAGCGCCGCCACCAGCGCCTCTAGGCCGGGGGCCGAATAGCCATCATCGTTCGAAACCAGAATTCGCATTGTGCATCCGAAAGAAAATAAAACGCGGGTGACGCTGCGGATTGTACCCGCGGTAGAATCCGCAGCCATTACTACAACAACGGACTCCCTTTCCATGGCGATAACCGAACCTTCCCTGGCGTTTTCCATTGCGCTCGTCGTGCTGGCCTACCTGATCGGCTCCGTGCCGTTCGCCGTGGTCGTCAGCAAGCTGATGGGCCTTCAGGACCCGCGCAGCTACGGGTCCAAGAACCCCGGCGCCACCAATGTGCTGCGCACCGGCAACAAGACCGCTGCCGCGCTGACGCTGCTGGGGGACGCCGCCAAGGGATGGTTTGCGATCTGGCTGGCCGAAAAGCTGGCGCCGGGCATCGGTCCCGTCGCCCTGGCCTGCGTGGCGCTGGCGGCCTTCATCGGCCACCTGTATCCGGTGTTCCTGGGGTTCAAGGGCGGCAAGGGCGTGGCCACCGCGCTGGGCGTGCTGGTGGCAATCCAGCCCTGGCTGGCCGTGGCTACCGCCGCGACCTGGCTGATCATCGCCATTTTCTTCCGGTATTCGTCGCTGGCGTCGCTGGTCGCCGCGTTTTTTGCCCCCGTGTACTACGTGTTCGGATCGGGCCTGGCCTGGCAGGCGCAGCCCGCGCTGGGCGTGGCCCTGGCGGTTATCGGCATCCTGCTGTTCTACCGCCATCGCGCCAACATTGCTCGCCTGATCCAGGGGACCGAAAGCCGCATTGGCAGCAAGAAGAAGTAATTCCCCGAACGGAAATTGATAGAACGGGCGGCCTTAGCCGCCCGTTTCATTTCAGGCGATATCGGCCAGATCCCAGCGAGGCTTGACCGTGAAGCTGTGCGCGCTGGCGTCCAGCGTCGCCAATCCGGCCTTTACCCGCTCGGCCGCCGCGAAGGCGATCATCGCGCCGTTGTCGGTGCACAGCTCCAGGGGCGGAAAGTACGCGCGCGCCTTGAGCGGCTTGAGCGCGGCATCCAGCTTGGCGCGCAGGAGCTGGTTGGCCCCCACGCCGCCGGCCACCACCAGCCGCCGCAGGCCGGTCTGCTTCAAGGCGCGGATGGACTTGGCCGCCAGCACTTCCACGATGGCCGCCTGCGTGGCGGCGGCCAGGTCCGCGCGGGTCTGTTCGTCCAGGCCGCCGTTCTGCTCGGCCGCCTTCACTCGAGTCAGGACGGCCGTTTTCAGACCGCTGAAACTGAAATCCAGGTCGCCGCTGTGCAGCATGGGCCGCGGCAGGTCAAAGCGCGACGCATCGCCGCTGGCGGCCAGCCGGGACAGCGCGGGTCCGCCCGGATAGCCCAGACCCATCAGCTTGGCGGATTTGTCGAAGGCCTCGCCCGCGGCGTCGTCCAGCGTTTCGCCCAGGAGTTCGTAGCGACCCACCCCATCGACCCGCATGAGCTGGGTATGCCCGCCGGACACCAGCAAGGCGATGAAGGGAAATTCGGGCCGGGGATCGGCCAGCATCGGCGACAGCAGATGGCCTTCGAGGTGATGGATGCCGATGGCCGGCAGGCCGCGGGACCAGGCGAACGCCTGCGCCACGCTCGCGCCGACCAGCAAGGCGCCGGCCAGGCCGGGGCCGGCCGTATAGGCCACTGCCCCGACATCGGACATCTGAATGCCCGCCTCTTCCAGCACCTGGCGGGTCAGCGGAATCACGCGCCGGATGTGGTCGCGCGAGGCAAGTTCCGGCACCACGCCCCCATATTCCTGGTGCATGGCGATCTGGGTGTGCAGCGCGTGCGCGAGCAGGCCGCGTTCCGTACAGACGGCTGCGACGCCGGTTTCGTCGCAGGAGCTTTCAAAGCCGAGAATGATCATGGCGGCAGAGTTTACAACTGATGCGAAAATACGCCTGTTCTTGAATGGGACGGGGGATGCGCCCCTGCCCGACACAACCTGAAAATCCTGCAAAAACCCTGGGGACTCGAATGCTGGAGAAGCTATTCAAGCTGCGTGAGCACGGCACGACCGCAAGAACGGAAGTCGTTGCCGGCCTGACGACATTCCTGACGATGTCGTACATCATCTTCGTCAATCCGGACATCCTGTCCTCGACCGGCATGGACCGCGACGCCGTGTTCGTGGCCACGTGCCTTGCCGCCGCGCTGGGGTCGCTGGTGATGGCGTTCATCGCCAACTGGCCGATCGGCATGGCCCCCGGCATGGGCCTGAACGCCTTTTTTGCCTTCACCGTGGTCAAGACCATGGGCTACACCTGGGAGCAGGCGCTGGGCGCCGTGTTCATCTCGGGTGTCATCTTCCTTTTCCTGACGATATCCGGCATCCGGGTCTGGCTGGTCAAGGGCATCCCGCATTCACTACGCAGCGCGATTGCCGCCGGCATCGGGTTGTTCCTGGCAATTATCGCGCTATCGAGCGCCGGGATCGTGGTCGCGCATCCGGCCACCAAGGTCACGCTGGGCAACCTCACGGCGCACGGTCCGCTCTTTGCCATCCTGGGCTTTTTCGTGATCGCATCCCTGGACGCGCTACGCGTGCGCGGCGCCATCCTGATCGGCATCATCGTCGTCACCGTGCTGTCGATGGTGCTGGGCTACAACGAGTTCAAGGGCATCTTCTCGGCGCCGCCCAGCCTGTCGCCCACGCTTTTCAAGCTGGACATCATGGGCGCCCTGCACTCCGGGTTCGTGCACGTGATCCTGGTGTTCGTGCTGGTCGAGGTGTTCGATGCGACCGGCACGCTGGTGGGCGTGGCCAAGCGCGCGGGCCTGGTGCCCGAAGACCGGCCCAACCGCCTGGGCCGCGCGCTGTTCGCGGACAGCACGGCCATCGTGGCCGGCTCGATGCTGGGGACCAGCAGCACCACGGCGTATGTCGAGAGCGCGTCCGGCGTGCAGGCTGGCGGCCGCACCGGCATGACCGCGCTGATCGTGGGCCTGCTGTTCCTGGCCGCGCTGTTCATCTCGCCGCTGGCGGGGGCCGTGCCGGCCTACGCCACCGCCCCCGCCCTGCTCTACGTCGCCGGCCTGATGATGCGCGAGCTCATCGACATCGACTGGAATGACGTCTGCGAGGCCACGCCCGCCGCGCTGACCGCGCTGGTCATGCCGTTCACGTATTCCATCGCCAACGGCATCGCCTTCGGTTTCATCAGCTACGTGGTGCTCAAGACCGCCACGGGCAAGATGCGCGACGTGCACCCGGCCACGTGGCTCGTGGCCGTGCTGTTCGTGATCCGCTACGCGTTCTTCCCGGAATAAGCGGAGTCGCTTGGCAAGGTGTCAGACACCCTGGCGGCACCTTGCCAACTTGGCGGTCACGTCTGGCAGGGGGTCAGACACCTTGAGGCCCGCTCTGGCCGGTTTTTTCATTCGGCCGCAGTCCACACCGCCAATTCGTAGCCGTCCAGATCTGTGAAATGGAAGCGGCTGCCGCCCGGAAAAGTGAATTCGTCGCGGCTGATGCGTCCGCCTGCGGTCAAAATGCGCTGCCGGATCGCGGCCAGGTCGTCGCCGTACAGGATGACAAGCGGACCGCCGGGGCGCACCGCTTCGCCGGTCGTGAAGCCGCCCGTCAGACGGCCATCGGAAAACTCGGTGTAGGCGGGACCGTAATCCGTGAAGGTCCAGCCGAAGACGTCGCCATAGAAGCGCTTGCTGCGGGCAATGTCCGCGACGTTGAACTCGATGTTGTCGATCTGATTGTTCTTGCCTCTTGCGCCCATCCGAGCCTCCCTGTGTGGCATGTGACCCAAAACGCGGCCGAAAAGCCGCGTTTTTTCTTTGGCTATTGTAGGGATCGGAAAATTCAATCAACCCGGCCAAGGGCATGGTTGCTGGCAGGCGCCGTTGAATTCGCCGATACACTCCCCATGTAGATCAGCATATGGAGTTCATTTTGCGCCCTTCCCCCTTCCCCGCGCTGCACGCCTGTATTGACTCGGCAAAGGCGCCCGCATGAGCGCCCTGGCAAACGTCCCCTTTTCCGTGTTGGACCTGGCCCCGATTGTGCAGGGCCGCGATGCCGCGGACGCCTTCCGCAATACGGTTGCGCTGGCGCAGCATGTCGAGCAACTGGGCTACAACCGTTTCTGGCTTGCCGAGCACCACAACATCAACGGCGTGGCCAGCAGCGCCACGGCCGTCCTGATCGGACACGTGGCCGGCCACACCCGCACGCTGCGCGTCGGTTCGGGCGGCGTCATGCTGCCCAACCACGCGCCGCTGATCATCGCCGAACAATTCGGCACGCTTGAAACCCTGTACCCCGGACGCATCGACCTGGGTCTGGGCCGCGCGCCCGGCAGCGATGGCGCCACGCAGCAGGCGCTGCGCCGCAGCCCGCGCAGCGGACTGGAGTTTCCCGCGCTGGTCGAGGAACTGCGCGCATTCCTTGCGCCTTCGCGGCCCGGCCAGCCCGTGCGTGCGATTCCCGGCGAAGGCCTGGACATCCCGATCTGGTTGCTCGGGTCGAGCGACTTCAGCGCGCGCATGGCGGCCGAGCTGGGTCTGCCCTTCTCTTTCGCGGGCCATTTCTCGCCGGAAGGCATGGCCGCAATGCGCTTGTACCGTCACTTGTTCAAGCCTTCCAAGACGCTGTCGCGCCCTTACGCCATGATCGGCGTGCCGGTCATTGCCGCGGAATCCGATGAAGCCGCCCGCTTCCAGTCCACCACGCAGCAATTGAAGTTCCTGTCGCTGGTGCGGGGCCATCGTCTGCAGTTGCAGCCGCCGGTCGAAAGCATGGACGGGTTGTGGAACGAATGGGAGCGTGAAGCGGTCAATCAAAGATTGGGCGCTGCGATCGTGGGCGGCCCGGACACCGTCAAGCGCAAACTCGAAGCGCTGGTCGCGGAAACGCAAGCCGACGAGGTAATGATCGTGTCCGACTTCTACGACATCGCAGATCGCCTGCGCTCGTTCGAGATCGTCGCGTCGTTGAAAAACGGCGCGGGCGTTTCGACTCAATCCGCGGCCTGAGGGCCGCAAACCGCGCTTTGCACAGCGCCAACCATTGCGACGCAGCCTTCACCGGTTCTACTATTGCCTATCAAGCACCTGGCAACTACGCGTCGCCGCAATACGCCGGGACGGAAACCCGGCGTTTTCAGCCACTGCTTTTCGCCGCCCCGCGGCAAGGATTCCACATGAGTATTGTTGAACTCACCAAAGACAGCTTCCAGGAAGCCATCACGCCCGACGGCACCCTGATCGTCGATTTCTGGGCGCCCTGGTGCGGCCCGTGCCGCGGCTTTGCCCCGGTCTTCGAACAGGCAGCCACCGAGCATCCGGACGTCACGTTCGCCAAGGTGAACACCGATGTGGAGCAGGAACTGGCCGGCGCGCTGGGCATCCGCTCGATTCCCACGCTGATGGTCTTCCGCGAAAAGGTCCTGCTGTTCTCGCAACCGGGCGCCTTGTCCGGCGGCCAGCTCAATGAGCTGCTCGCAAAGATCAAGGAAGTGGACATGGAAAAGGTCCATCAAGAAATCGCCGCGGCGCAAGACAGCCAGGACGCGTAAACACCAAGGGGCCCTCACCGGGCCCCTTCCTTTTGCACTAGGGCAGTGCAGCCCCACCGTTGCGCAAGCCGTGGCGCATCCCGGCCTGCGCTCACGCGCGCGGCTGGGCTAGGACACCACCTCCCACCCGGACCGGCCACGCGTGATGTTGGCCGCGGTGACTTCCAGGTCCGGCAGGGCCGCGCGCGGCACCGTGAACGTGAGCACGACGCCATCGGCGTTGTAATCTTCCTGCCCGATGGCGGCGCCTGCCTGCGCCAGCCGCGATTTCAGCAGCGCCATGTCCGCAAAGCCGCAGGCACAGCGCACGGTCGCAAGATCGACGATCTCGGTGCGCTCTCCCAACCGCAGGCAATTGGCCGCGCATCCGCCGTAAGCCCGCACCAGTCCGCCCGCACCGAGCTTGATCCCGCCATACCAGCGGACCACCAGCACCGCGACACGATCCATGTCCTGGCCTTCGATGGCCTGCAGGATCGGCCGGCCGGCCGTGCCGCCGGGCTCGCCATCGTCATTGAAGCGGTATTCCTGACCGATGCGGTACGCCCAGCAGTTGTGTGTGGCCTCGGGATCGCTATGCTCGGCAAAGAAGCGCATGGCGTCGTCGATCGTGGCGACCGGCGCGGCATACGCGGCAAAGCGGCTTTTCTTGATGTCTTCCTGGTAGGTGCAGGGAGCGGTCAACGTGTGCGTCATGCCCGGCATTGTAAGTGCGCGGATCGCGTGTCCGCAGCCCGGGCGGCGTGGCCGCGCGCAGAGGCCACGAGGCGGCATCAGCCGTGGCAGTCGGGGACTTCCTGATCCAGATAGACGTCGAAGGCGACGTCGCGCGCCCATTTCGTGGTCATGGCCTTCCACGCGCCGGCGCGGTCCCAGGCGCGCATCTCCTGGCCGAGCCAGGCCCGCGAGGCTTCGTCCCGCGCAGGCACAAGCCACACGCGCTCGTGGCGGGCGCCATCCGCGGCAAGCGTCGAGGAGAATTTCTTCCATTCCGGAAAGCGCATGAGGGGCTCCCACACGGCGTCGTCGACCAGGCCGATGTCGCACTCGCCTTCGCGCACGGCGACGAGCGCGTCCGAGGGCACGCGATAGGTCTTGACGGCCGCGCCCCAGCTTTGCGCCAAGGCTTTGGCCTGCGTGGCCGCTTCTGCCATGCACACGCTGCGGCCCTGCACGTCGGCGGGCTTGCGCAGCCGCGTATCGCTGCGGATCACCGCCTTGGGCCGCGCGGCATAGCCGGTGGCTTGCACCGCGACGGTCTGCGGCTGTCCGTCGGCATTGTCGGCCAGCACCAGATCCACTTCGCCGGCGGCGAGCGCGCGGGCGGCGTCGCGCGCCGAGACCTGCACCAGACGCACGGGCAGTTTCAGGCTTGCGCCCAGCTTTTCGGTGATGGCCGCATCCAGCCCTTCCGGCGTGCGGATCTTGGCGCCCGCGGCGGGCGGCGGGGCCAGGTACGGCACGCCCACGACCAGTTCGCCGCGCGTGCTGGCGGCTGCGAAGACCTTGGGCTGAACCGCGGGCTGCACCGCGGGCTGGGCCTGCGCCAAGCCTGCGGCCAGCAGGCCGGCGGCAAGGACGAGTGGACGGATGCTGGACAACATGACGGGCTTTGCGACCTTAGACGTACTGGTAACGCAGCAGGCGATGCTTGAGGTTTTCAAGCACGAACTGGTCGATCAGGGCGGCCAGCACGGCGATGACGAGGATGTTGGTCATGACCCCCGTCATGTCGGCGATTTCGCCCGAATAAGCCAGCGACCGGCCCAGCCCCTTGCCGAAGCCGATCAGCATTTCAGCCGAGATCAACGCCCGCCAGGCATTGCCGAAAGCCAGTTGCGCGCCGGTGATGAGTTCGGGCATGACCGCAGGCAGATACACCCGCTTGACCAGCCCCCAGCGGGTCGCGCCCATGACGCGCGCCGCCGACACGTGCACGCGCTGCACGGATTCGGTGGCGTTCATCACGCTGAGCGCGGCCGGGAAAAACGCCGACAGCGCCACGACCACGATGATGGGCGTATTGCCAAAGCCCATCACGATGAGAAACAGCGGCACCCACGCGATGGACGGGATCGACTGCAGGATGACGATGGCGCTGCGCAGGACTTCGCGAAAGAAGAACAGCACGGCCGCCACGAGGCCGAAGCCGACACCGGCGGCCAGCGCCAGCCCGTAGCCCGCGCCCAGCCGTCCCAGCGTGCCCATGAGGCTTTGGTGGAACGACTGCTTGCCCAGGTCTTCGAACAGACGTTCGACCACGGCGGGCACGCCCGGCATCAGGAAGTCGGGCAGCGCGAAGGCCGCCAATTGCCAGAGGGCCAGAATGAACAGGACGCCTAAAACGCCCGCAATATGCTTGCGGGCGCCGGTCACTCGGGTAGACGCGCTCAAAGCTTGCGAGCCTCTTGCCAGGACAGGTCGACGATGCTGGAGACGTCGTACGGCTTGCCGTCGCGCGTCTTGAGCGATCCCTGGGCTTGCAGGATGTCAGCGATTTCCTGCATGCG
Organism: Achromobacter mucicolens; assembly: GCF_902859725.1. Taxonomy (GTDB): domain Bacteria; phylum Pseudomonadota; class Gammaproteobacteria; order Burkholderiales; family Burkholderiaceae_B; genus Achromobacter; species Achromobacter mucicolens. Next base: position 12,034 of record NZ_CADIJP010000027.1, read on the forward strand.
CGCCGTGTCTTTCTCGGTCAGCTTGGGCGTGAACACCTGCGTGCTGATGGCTTCGGAAATGACCGTTTCGCGCGGCAGCTCGCCACGGTTCAGCGTCTTGAGCGTGGGCTCTGCAATGAAGTAGGACGCGATCAGCTTGGAAGCCTGCGCGGGTTCCTTCTGCAGCAGCGTGATGGCCTGGTTCTGCGCGTCCAGCGCCTTCCAGACGTCGTCCTTGCGCTTGGCCAGCGTTTCGCCCGACGTGATCACGACCATGCACGGGAACGGCCACGCCTCGCCCACTTCATAGATCTGCTTGACCGGCGCAATCAGCTGCGCGATGCGGTCGTAGGGTTCGAAAAGGAAGGCGGCGTCCACGCGCTTGCCCACCAGCGACTGCACGGCCACGGCCGGGCTCACGCCCATGACGTTGACGTCGTCGGCCGTCAGGTTGCCCGACTTGAGCACGACGCCCTTGAGCACCACGTCAGCGGTGCTGCCTTCGGCCTGCGAGGCCAGCGTCTTGCCCTTCAGGCCCGCGATGTCCTTGATGCCCGAATCGTCGCGCACGATCAGCGAGTGATAACCCTGCTGCGCGCCGCCCACCACCTTCAGGTCCGCGCCCTTGGAGGCCCAGGCGACCGCGTTGGTAAAGCCCAGCACGCCGATGTCGAGCTGGCCGCCGACGATGGCCTTGATGAGGTCGGTGCCCGATTTGAATTCGATGAGTTCGGAATCCAGGCCGGCCTTTTTGTAATAGCCGCCCTCTTGCGCGACGATGGCCTGCGCGTCATCCATCACGCGCAGGTAACCCACGCGGAACTTCTCGGCGGCCATCGCGGGGGCAGCCGCCAGCAGCGCCGCGGCCAGCGGCAGGGACAACCATTGCTTCAGTTTCATCAGGAGCTCCAGGAAATTCAGGAAGCGGCCGCGCCCGGGCGTGGCCGCAGGATATTGGTATGAAGGATCAAGCCGCCAGCGCGATGTCCGAGTGCGCGTCCGCGCCACCGACCCCGATGCCCAAGAGGCGCAGGATCTCGCGCTTTTCAGCAGCCAGGAAGGACAGGTCGTGCGTCTTGGCGCGATGCGCCAGGTTGAATTCGCGCAGCACCCGCGCCGGGCGCGGGCTGAAGACGACGATTCGGTCGGCCAGGAACAGGGCTTCGTCGACATCGTGGGTCACCAGCAGCACGGTGGGCTTTTCCTGCGCGATGAGCTGGCGCAGCACATCCTGCAGGGCCAGACGGGTCAGCGCGTCCAGCGCGCCGAAGGGTTCATCCATCAGCATGGTCTGCGGTTGCGCGATGAACGCGCGGGCCAGCGCGGCGCGCTGGCGCATGCCGCCGGACACCTGATGGGGATAGTAGTGTTCGAAGCCCGCCAGGCTGACGCGCGCCAGCCACTCGCGCGCAGCCTCGCGGGCGCGCTTCTTGGGTGTGTTCTGGAATTCCAGCGCCAGCGACACGTTGTCTTCCAGGGTCAGCCAGGGATAGAGGGCGTGTTCCTGGAACACCAGCGTGCGGCTGGGATGGGGGCCGGCGACCTTGTTGCCGTCGGCCAGCACGCTGCCCTGCGTGGGCACTTCCAGCCCTGCCGCCAGATGCAGCAAGGTGGACTTGCCGCAACCGGACGGGCCAACCAGCGCGACCAGCTCGCCGGTCTTGAATTCACTGGTGAAGCCGTCGACGACGGGCAAGTCGCCGAACTGCTTGTGGACGTTGTCGAAAATAAGGTTCATGGACGAATCGTCAGGGCGCGAGAAAACGAGCCTCAAATCTAACAATTCGTTATATGAATCCAAACGATCAATATCGAATGTCTTAACTTCTTCCAGTAATAACGATCAGGCTGACGAGGCCGTCGCCTCTGCACGCGTGGCGGCCCGTTGCAATCCGAACGCAATCAGCAAGCCCATCGTGACCGACAGGGAGGCCGCCAGGAAGATCGCCGGATAGCCGAATCCGCTGGAGATGTAGCCGGCGATGGGACCGGTCACGCCCAGGGCGAGATCCAGGAAGGCCGAATAGGCGCCCAATGCGGCGCCGCGGCTGCCGGCCGGCACGCGCGCCACGGCTTCGACGCCGATGGCCGGAAACACCAGCGCAAAGCCGCTGCCGGTAAGCGCGGCGCCCAGCAGCGCCATGCCTGGGTTGGGCGCCAGCCACAGCAGCAACAGTCCGGCGGCCTCCACCACGAACGATACCTGCGCGACCCGGAAGCCGCCAAAACGGGTGATCGTGCCGGCAAACAGCAGCCGCACACCGATGAAGGCGCCGCCGAACGCGCTGAGCGCATTCGCGGCGCCCTCCCAGGAGGCGCTGGCGTAATACAGGGCGACGAATGCCGCCAACGTGCCAAAGCCCACCGACCCCAGTCCCAGCGCCATGCCGTGCGGAAACACCCGCAGCACCACGCTCTTGAAGGCCATCCGGTGGCCGCCCACGATGGCGACGGCGGGACGCACCATGGCCAAGCCCAAACCCGCCAGCCCCAACAGCAGCACCGCGCCGCCCAGCGCGCCCATGCTCCAGTGCTTTTCAAGCTGCACGCCGAGCGGCGCGCCGAGCGCCAGCGCACCATAGGTGGCGATGCCATTCCACGAGATGACGCGTGCCGTGTGCAGCGGTCCTACCCGCGCAATGGCCCAGGTGGCCGAACCGGTGCCCACCCAGCTCTCGCCGAAGCCCAGCGCCAGACGGCTCAGGATGATGGCCGCCAGACTCAGCCAGGCGGTGCGCTCGAAGGCATAAGCCAGCAGCAGGAAGACGCCACTGATCGCGCAGGCGGCCATGCCGATGACGACGGTCTGCTTGGGGCCCACCATGTCGGCCATCCGGCCAGCGTGCGAGCGGCTGAGCAAGGTCGCCACGTACTGCACGCTGATCGCCAGGCCCGCCAGCACGGAGCCATAACCCAGGTCGCCGTGCACGTAGCCCGGCAGCACGGCCAGCGGCAGGCCGATGGCCAGATAGCAGATGAAGGTGAAGAAGGCGATGGCTACGATGCGGGCCGTCAGGGTGAACGTGCCGATCTGCGCGCCATCGGGCGCGGCATGCTTAGAGGGAGACATTTGGGGACAAAGGCAGGCCTGGCCGGACAGGCGCCAGGATCGGGGCGGATGATAGCGCAGCGCGGTTTGCGGCCGGCTGAATGCGCGCGCCGCGGCTGGCGCGCTGGGCCGCAGGCCAGAAGGCAGGCGGGCTCAAATGCAGAAGCGGCGCACGAGTCCGTGCGCCGCTTCTGGCGAACCGTCCGGGAATCAGGCCTCGATGCCGCGCGAGGACAGGTAGTCTTCGTAGCCGCCGCGGTAGTCGACGATCTCGCCCGAAGGCAGGATCTCGATCACGCGCGTGGCCAGGCCCGACACGAATTCGCGGTCATGCGACACGAACACCAGCGTGCCTTCGTACTTTTCCAGCGCGAACTGCAGCGATTCGATCGATTCCATGTCCAGGTGGTTGGTCGGCTCGTCGAGCAGCATGACGTTGTGCCGGCCAAGCATCAGGCGGCCGAAGGTCATGCGGTTCTTTTCGCCGCCGGACAGCACCTTGGGCGCCTTGGGCAGGTCGTCCGCCGAGAACAGCAGGCGGCCCAGCACCGAACGGATCGACTGGTCGTCGTCGCCCGGCTGGCGGTGGTCGCCCATCCAGTCCAGCAGGTTGATGTCGGTCTGCAGGAACTGATCGGAAACGTCCTGGGCCATGTAGCCGAGGTCGGCATTGTCCGACCATTTGACCGTGCCCGAATCGGGCTGCAGGTCCTGCGCCAGCAGACGCAGCAGCGTGGTCTTGCCCACGCCGTTGGCGCCGATGATCGCGATCTTCTCGCCGGCGTCGACCATGGCCGAGAACTTGGTGATGACCGGCGCGTCGTAGGCCTTGGTCAGGTTTTCGACGGTGACGGCCAGGCGGTGCATGACCTTGTTCTGCTCGAAGCGGATGTACGGATTCTGGCGCGACGAGGGCTTGACCACGACCTGATCGGCCTTGATGCGGTCGATCTGCTTCAGGCGCGACGTGGCCTGGCGCGACTTGGACTTGTTGGCCGCAAAGCGGCGCACGAAGTCCTGCAATTCAGCGACGCGTTCCTTGGCCTTGGCGTTGTTGGCGACCAGGCGCTCGCGGGCCTGGGTGGAGGCCAGCATGTAGTCGTCGTAGTTGCCGGCGTAGATGCGGATTTCACCGTAGTCGACGTCGGCCATGTGCGTGCACACCTGGTTCAGGAAGTGACGATCGTGGCTGATGATGATCATCGTGCTCTGGTAGCCGTTGAGCACGTTTTCCAGCCAGCGGATCGTGTTGATGTCCAGGTTGTTGGTGGGTTCGTCCAGCAGCAGGACGTCCGGATTCGAGAACAGCGCCTGCGCCAGCAGCACGCGCAGCTTCCAGCCCGGCGCCACTTCGCGCATCGGCAGGTTGTGCTGGTCGACGGCGATTTCCAGGCCCAGCAGCAGTTCGCCTGCGCGGGCTTCGGCGGTGTAGCCGTCGTACTCGGCGAACTTGGCTTCCAGGTCGGCCGCGCGCATGTAGTCGTCTTCGGTCGCCTCCGGGTTCGCGTAGATCGCGTCGCGCTCGGACATGGCCTGCCACATTTCGGTGTGGCCCATCATCACCACATCAAGCACGCGCACGTCTTCGAAGGCGAACTGGTCCTGGCGCAGCTTGCCCAGGCGCACGCCCGGCTCAAGCGCGACGTTGCCGCCGGAGGGTTCGAGATCGCCGCCGATGATCTTCATGAACGTAGACTTGCCGGACCCATTGGCCCCGATCAGCCCGTAACGGTTGCCTTCCCCGAACTTGACGCTGACGTTCTCGAAAAGGGGCTTGGGACCGAACTGGATGGTGAGATTGGCGGTGGATATCACGGTGTATGTACGTTTGAAGGCGCCCGAAGGCGCATGCGGGAAAACCTGCTAGTGTAGCAAACGTGGTGCGGCCCCTATTTGGGACTTCGGTTGCGACCGAAGGCGGCCGCCGGAGCGCCGGCCGCCGGATCGCGCTTTAGTGATGGTGTTCGTCCAGCACCAGGTGAGCCAGGCCCTTCTCGGTGGCGATCCCGACCTTCTGGCCGATCGGCAACGTGGCCTTGGTGGCGACGTGTCCATACGGCAGCCCGGTAATCACCGGCACCTTGACCGTCTTGCGCAGCCAGGCCACAACCTCGTGCAGATCGTACCCCTTGTCGTGCGGAGCCAGCTTGTATTCGGTAAAACGGCCCAGCACGATCGCCTTCTGGCGCGCCAGGATGCCGGCCTGCCACAGCTGGATCAGCATGCGTTCGACACGGTACGGATGCTCGGCCACGTCTTCAAGGAACAGGATGCCGCCGCGGATCTTCGGCATGTAGGGCGTGCCCAGCAGCGACGTCAGCATGGCCAGGTTGCCGCCCCACAGGATGCCGCGCGCGTCCACCGGGTCGGCGTCCTGTGTTTCGAAGCTGAGGATCTCCAACTCGCCGCGCATCAGTTCGCCGAACAGCGCCTCGGTCAGATCATCGACCTTCTTGCCGCCGAAGTCCTGGACCGCGGTGGCGCCGGTGTAGCTGACTGCCCCGGTCTGCGCCAGGAGGCCCAGGTTGAAGGCGGTGAAATCGCTCATGCCGACAAAACGCTTGCCGCTGTCGGCCATCGCCTTCCAGTCGATGGCGTGCAGCAGCCGGCCCAGGCCGTAACCGCCGCGGGTCACCATGACGATCGGCAGCTTCTGCTTGGCCGCGCGCGTCAGGCTGGCCAGCCGCTGCGCGTCGGTGCCGGCAAACCGCTGATGTTCGGCCAGCGCCGTGCGGTCCAGCGCTGTCTTGAAGCCCTGCTGCTCCAGCCGTTCGCGCGCCAGCGTCACGGTGGCGGGATCGCGCACGGCGGACGACGGGGAAATCAGGTAGATGCCGCGGGCGTCCGGCTGCGGGCCGTGATGGTGGTCGTGGTCGTGATCATGGCCGCATGCGTCGCCGCAGTCCGGGCCGTGATCGTGCGGATGATCGTGGGCCGCGCGGACATCGGCCTTTGCGCGGCGCGCCTTGGTGGTGGGCTTGGCGGCAGGCTTGGCGGCTTTGGGGGTACTCATGCGATGGATTCCTTGGCGCGGCGTTCGCGGAAGAACCGGCGCAGCAGATCGCCGCAGGGTTCGGCCAGCACGCCGCCGGTGACTGAAGTGTGATGATTGAGCTTGGGCACGGATCCGACGTCCAGCACGCTGCCGCAGGCGCCGGTCTTGGGATCGTAGGCGCCGAACACGACACGGGCCAGGCGCGCGTGCAGCATGGCGCCGATGCACATGACGCAGGGCTCGAGCGTGACGTAGACGGTGATGCCGGGCAGCCGGTAGTTTTCAAGCTGGCGGGCGGCGCCGCGCAAGGCGACGATCTCGGCGTGCGCGGTCGGGTCGTGGTCGATGATGGTGCGGTTGTAGCCGCGCCCCAGGATGTCGCCCTGGGCAGAGACGACCAGCGCGCCCACCGGCACCTCGCCGATGTCGTACGCCGCCTGGGCCTGTTCCAGGGCCAGGGTCATGAATCGGGCGTCCTGCTCGGTCCAGGGCGGGACCACCGCGGGCGCGGCCAGCATGGCCGGGTCAGCCACGGTACACCCGCGACTTCAGCGCAATGCGGCCGGCCAGGCTGGTGACGGCCTCTTCGAGCCACTGATAGAGCTCGGCCTGCTCGTCGTAGCGGGCCTGGTTCAGGTTGGACACGCGCCCTTCCTCGATGAAGCCCCAGGCGCGGCTGCGCTTGTCGCGGTGCTTGGGGTCCCAGACCCCGAAAGCGAAGCCGCCGGCGCGGCGGATCAGCGAAAAGCACGGAATGTCCGTGTAGCCATCGCCCACGAAGACCATCTGGTCGAACGGGATGCGCAGCCTGTCCTCGGGAACCTTGCGGTTGACCTCGAACGGCTTGTTGCGGAAATCGCGGCCGATAATGCCCTTCTGGATATGGAAAAGGTAGCGGGTCTTGTCGGTGAAACTGACGACGCGCCGCGGGAACGCAATGCCGCCGTCGTCGCCATAGACGAATTCCGAGGCCCAGATCTCGGTGAACTCATGCGCGATGGGCGTGGCGCGCACCACGTCGCCGATGCCGCTGGAAATCAGGTAGAACTCGAGTTGCACCTGCGGATGCTCGGCGCGCACCGCCGCGCGCAGCCGCTGGAACAGCGTGGATACGCCGTCGTGCAGATCGAGGCGCGCGCCCCAGTCTTTCAGGCGCTGCTGCGTGATGAGCCCGTGCCGTCCCTGGCGGGACAGTTCGATCATCTTGTAGAGATAGGCGGGGACGGGATCCCAGTCCTGCTGGAACAGCAAGGGATCGACCTCTTCCTTCCAGAACGAGGCCGTGTCCACGCCGATGCTGTCCAGAAAGCCGGACGTGCTGTCCGAAGCCAGCGTGTCGTCGAAGTCGAAAATCAGGGCGATGACGTCGGACATGAATATGCGTGAGAAAAGGCGACAGCCGCCATTTTGCCTGATTGCGGCAGCGGCTGCGCCCTCACGCCATGCCCGATATGACGCCGGCGACTTACTGGCGGATCGGCGCGCTCATGGTTCCCGTGCCCGGCGCGGGAGCCATGCCGGGGGCCGGCGCCATGCCCGGGGCGGGAGCCATTCCGGGTGCGGGTGCCATGCCAGGGGCCGGGGCCATGCCCGGGGCGGTGCCTGCGGGCACTTGAATCACGGTTTCGCGCAGCACACCGCCGCCCTGGACGCTACCGCGCACGTTGCTGGGCGAGGTCATCTGGGTGACGCAATTCTGGCGCTGTGCTTCCGGCAGGCGGCTGCAGCGGGCCAGCATGTTCTGCTGAAGTTGTTCAGGGCTGTCGTCCCGCAGATTCTGGCGGTTGCGCTCCTGGCGCGCCGCGCCGGCTTCGCGCAGGCAAGTGTCCAGCGGTTGGCCGGTCGTGCCGCTCTTGCAAGCCGCGACGTCCTGCTGGTAGCGCGACTGCGACGAGTCGGCGTTGCCGGCTTGCGCGTGCGCGGCGCCGGCGGCAAGCATCAGTCCGGTCGTGCACAGCATGGCGGCGAGGCGCTTCGTAGGCAGGGAAACAGAAGTCATGGTCAGCTCCTTTAGAAGAGATTGAACCCGGGCGACTCGGTCTTGCGCCGTGTCGCCCACTGACATCACTATCCCATGACCTGGCGATGGGGGACATAACCAGCGACGTGAATTCGTAAGGTTACGTTTCAACGCCAATCGGGGTCGCCCCCCCAATTCAGCGCGCGTCTTTGTCCGCTTCAGCCTTGGTGAGGCGGTTGCGATAGGTCGCGGCGCGCATCAGCAGCATGGCCGTGACGGGCGACGACACAATCAACAGCAACGTGATGATGACCTCGTGAAACACGGGCCGCGCCGACAACGCCGAGAAGACGAGGATGGAAGACGCCAGCACGCAGGCGCAGCCCATCGTGTTGCCCAGCGTGGGCGCATGGATGCGCGACTGGAACGTGCGAAAGCGCAGCAGGCCGGCCGAACCGGTCACCGCCAGCAGCCCCCCCAGCACCAGCAGGATGCAGGCCGGAATGCCGGCCCACAGCGGGATATCGACGTCCATCATGGCTCGATGACCTCGCCGCGCAGGAGAAAGCGCGCCATTGCGGTGGAGCCCACGAAACCGAACAGCGCGATCAGCAGCGCAATGTCGAAGTACACGGACGTGCCGGACCGGATGCCGAACACCAGCATCGTCAGCATGCCGTTGATGTACAGCGTGTCCAGGGCCAGGACGCGGTCCTGGGCGGTGGGGCCGCGCAACAGGCGGATGGTGGCAAACACCATGCCCAGCGCAAAGCAGAGCAAGGCAAAGGATGCCGCCCAATACAGTACGGAATTCATTCGAACATCTCCATCAACGGGCGCTCATAGCGCTGCTGCACCAGCTCGATCCACTCATGTTCGTGCTGCAGGTCAAGCACATGCAGTTTCAGGCTGTGGTCTTCGGTCAGGTCCACCCAGACGGTGCCGGGCGTATAGGTAACGATGCAGGCCAGCATCGCCAGACCATGCGGGTCGCGCATGGTGAGCGGGATCAGGATGAACCCGGGTGAGAATTCATTGCGGCGCGGATTCAGGATCAGCCGCGCCACCGCGATGTTGGACTTGATGATGTCCAGCGTCACGCGCAGGAAAAGCGGTATCACCTTCCAGAGGCGGCGCGGGCGCGCCCGCAGCGGTCGCAGGCGCGAGGCGGCCCACGTGAACCACAGCGCCAGCGCGATGCCCAGCGCGATCTGCCCCGCGGACATGCTTTCGTTGAGCACCAGCCACAGGACAAACAGCAGCGTGGGCAGGATCAGGAAGTAAAGACGGCGCATCAGCCTCCTCCCTTGACGCCGCGCACGGTCTGCGCGGACATGACGGCGTCGATGTAGGACGCGGGCTGGTCAAGCGAACGGGCCGCGTCGTCCAGGTAGGCGGACACTGGACCGGCGCCCGCGGCCAGGGTCACGCAAAGCAGCACCAGCGCCGCGACCGGACCCGCTTCGATCACGCGAAGGCGCGGCGTGCTGCGGTCGTCGCTGGCCCAGAAAATACGGATGCCGGTGCGGCCCAGGCCGATCAGGCCAGCCAGACCAGACACCAGCACGGCCGCCACGAGAATCCAGGCGTCCATGGGCGGCGCCGATTCGGTGGCCGCCGAGACGGCCGCCGACAACAGCGAGAACTTCGCGACGAAGCCGGACAGCGGCGGCAAGCCGGTCACCAGCAAGGCGCACGAAATGAAGGCCAGGCCCAGGAACGCCATCGCGGCGGGGATCGCCACGCCGACCACGTCGTCGGATCGGTTCACAGAGGTTGGATCATCCAGATCGAAGGCGTCGAGCGTAACCGCGAGCACGTTCGCGCCGAAGCTGCGGGTGCGTTCGATCAGCTCGGCCAAGAGGAAGAACGCGCCCGTCGTCAGCACCGAACTGATCAGGTAGAACAGCGCAGGACCGGTGAGCGTGACGCCCGGCATGCCCAGCGCGGTCAGCAGCGTGCCGGCCGACACGATGACGCAGTAGCCGACCATTTTTTCCAGTTGCTGGGTGGCCAGCAGCCCCAGGGCGCCGAACAGCAGCGTGGCCAGTCCGGCGGCAAACATCCAGTCCAGGCTGAAGGCCGCGGGCGCGCCCGTGGGCAACAGCAGCGAGCCGATGCGCAGCAAGGCGTAGATGCCGACCTTGGTCATGATGGAGAACATCGCCGCGACGGGCGCGCCAGCTGACCCATAGCCCTTGACCAGCCAGAAGTTGAGCGGCCAGGCGCCCGCCTTCACGAGGAACGCCACACCCAGGATGGCGGCGCCCGCTTCGAACAGCATGCGTTCGGCGCCCGTCAGATTGCCCGCGCGCAAGGCCAGGTCAGCCATGTTGAGCGTGCCCGTCACACCGTAGATCAGCGCAATGCTGATGAGCAGCAGGAACGAAGCCACGAGATTCACAGCGATGTACTGCAGGCCGGCGCTGACGCGCGCCACGCCGGACCCATGCAGCAGCAAGCCGTAGGACGCGGCCAGCAGCACCTCGAAGAACACAAACAGGTTGAACAGGTCGCCGGTCAGGAAGGCGCCATTCAGGCCCATCAGCAGGAACTGGAAGAGCGAGTGGAAATGCACGCCCGCGCGGTCCCACCGCGCCAGCGCGTAGACCAGCGTGGCCAGCCCCAGCACCGCCGTCAGCGTCAGCATGACCGCGGCCAGGCGATCAACCACCAGCACGATGCCGAACGGCGCCGGCCAATCGCCCACCAGGTAGGCCCCTACGCCGTTTTCCCAGACGCCGGGCACGCCCCCGCCTGCGACGAACAACAGGGAAATCGCGGCCGCCAATTGGGCAAGCGTGGACACAAGCGCGATGCCGCCGCGCGCGTAGCGGCTGGTGTCGGCGAGCAGCAGCATCGCCGCGCCCGCGACCAGCGGAATGATGATAGGCAGAACCGGAAGATGTTGAAGCCAGAAACTCAAGATTGGGACTCCCGTCCATCAACGTGGTCGGTACCCGTAAGGCCCCGCGAGGCGAGCAGCACAACCAGGAACAGCGCGGTGGTGGCAAAACCGATGACGATGGCGGTCAGCACCAGCGCCTGCGGCAGCGGATCCGCATACCAGGAAGGATCATGCGCCATGGCGGGATCCACCACCGGCGGCTTGCCGGAGGTGAGCCGGCCCATGCCGAAAATGAAAAGGTTGACCGCGTAGGAGACCAGCGACAGGCCCATGATGAACTGGAACGTCCGGGGCCGCAGCAGCAGCCACACGCCCGAGCCCGCCAGCACGCCGATCGCGGCTGCGTATATCAATTCCATCAGGCTTCTCCTGTTTGAGCGGCGGCCGCCTGGAGTTCGGCGGCGGCCTTGCGTTGCGCGCGCAGCGATTGGTGGGCAAGCGCCACCAGCACCAGCACGGTGGATCCCACGACCAGCATGTAGACGCCCAGGTCGAACAGCAGCACGCTGGACACGTGAACATGGCCGATCAACGGCAGCGCGACATCCCAGGCCAGCGCGGCGAGGAACGGCTTGTAGGCCAGCCACGCGCTCACCGCGGCGACGCCTGCAGACAGCAGCCCGATGCCGATCCAGTTCTGGGGATTCAGGCGGCTGCGGGATTCGACCCAGTACACCCCGCCCACCATGTATTGCAGGATGACGGAGGTGGCGAAGATGAGGCCGCCGACGAAGCCGCCGCCCGGCTGATTGTGGCCGCGCAAGAGGAAGTACACGGAAATCAGCGCGGCAACCGGCAGCAGCAGGCGCACCAGCACGGCCGGCACCATCATCGAGCCCGCGGGCACCACCGACTTGATGTCGGGCGCGTCGGGGATGCCGCCGTCCTGGTCCATCTGCTGGCGCGGAATGTCCGCGCTCTCGGCGGCCGGGCGGAACCGGCGCAGCAGCGCGTAGACAGTCAGCGCCACGATGCCCAGCACGGTGATTTCGCCAAACGTATCGAAACCGCGGAAGTCCACGAGGATCACGTTGACCACGTTGGTGCCGCCGCCGTCGGGCAGCGCCCTGTCCACGAAGTAGGACGAAATGGGATTGGTCTGGGGCCGCGCCAGCACCGAATAGGCCAGCGCCGACATGCCCGTGCCGGCCGCCACCGCCAGCAGCAGGTCGCGCAGGCGGCGCCCGCGCGCCAGCACCGTGGCCTTCAGGCTTTCTTCGTCGTCCCGCACGATGCGCCGCGGCAGCCAGCGCAAGCCCAGGAGCAGCAGCACCACCGTCACGACTTCGACGGACAACTGGGTCAGGGCCAGATCGGGCGCGGAGAACCAGACAAAGGTCAGGCAGGTGATGAGCCCTGCCCCGCCGGCCAGCGCCAGCGAGGCCAGGCGGTGGTACTTGGCCTGGAACGCGGCGGCGAGCGCGCAGGTGCCGCCTACGATCCACAGCAGCGCGAACACCGGATCGACGGGCGTCAGGCGCACCGCGCCGTCCAGCCAGCCGCCCGCGCGCAGCGGCAGCCACGCGACGAACAGCGTGCCGACCACGATCAGCACCATCTGCACCTGCAGGCGCGTGGACGACACCCACCGCAACAGCCAAGCGGCGGCAACGCTGGAACCGTCCAGCAGCGCCTCGAACGTGCGGCGGCCATCCAGGCGGTAGATGAACGGCACGCGGCCCGGATTGGCGCGCTGATGGGCACGCAGGGCCAGGTAAAGCAACACGCCGGCCGTGGTGGCGACCAGGCTCATGGCGAGCGGCAGATTGAAGCCATGCCAGACGGCCAGGCTGTAATCGGGCATGTTCTCGCCCAGGATGCTTTGCGCCGCGGTGGCCAGGAACGGACCCACGGTCAGGCTGGGGACGATGCCGACCAGCAGGCACATGAGGACCAGCAGCGCGCTGGGCAGCAGCATCCAGCGCGGCGGTTCGTGCGGTTCGCGAGGCAGGTCGGTGGCCGGCGGGCCGAAGAACACCTGCAGGATGAAGCGCAGCGAGTACGCCACGCTGAACGCGCCGGCAATCGTGGCCAAGAGCGGCAGGCCAAGCTGCACGTAGCGGTCGGCGCTGACGAAGGTGGTTTCGGCAAAGAACATTTCCTTGGACAGGAAGCCGTTCAACAGCGGCACGCCCGCCATCGAGGCGGCGGCCACCATCGCCAGCGTGGCGGTGATGGGCATCGCCTTGTACAGGCCGGACAGCCTGCCCAGGTCGCGGGTGCCGGTTTCGTGGTCGACCACGCCCGCCGCCATGAAGAGCGAGGCCTTGAACGTGGCGTGGTTGATCATGTGGAAGATGGCCGCCACCAGCGCCAGGGTGCTGTTCAGGCCCAGCAGCAACGTGATGAGCCCCAGGTGGCTGATCGTGGAGTAGGCCAGCACCCCTTTCATGTCCTGCTGGAAAATGGCTGCGTAAGCGCCCAGCACCAGGGTGATGAGCCCAAGGCCGCCGATGATCCAGAACCATTCGTCCGTGCCCGACAGCACGGGCCAGAAGCGCGCCAGCAGGAAGACGCCCGCTTTGACCATCGTTGCCGAATGCAGGTAGGCCGACACCGGCGTGGGCGCGGCCATGGCATTGGGCAGCCAGAAATGGAATGGGAACTGCGCGCTTTTGGTCAGCGCGCCCAGCGCCACCAGCACCAGCACGGCCGGATACCAGGGGTCGGCCCGGACCAGGTCGCCCGACGCCAGGACGCGATCCAGGTCATAGCTGCCGACGATGTGGCCCAGGATCAGCACCCCGGCCAGCAGACAGAGACCGCCCGCCCCGGTGACCGTTAGCGCCATGCGGGCGCCCCGGCGCGCGTCCAGGCGATGGTGCCAGTAGGCGATCAGCATGAAGGACGCCAGGCTGGTCATTTCCCAGAACAGCACGAGCTGGATCAGGTTGCCCGAGAGCACCACGCCCAGCATGGCGGCCATGAAGGCTTGAAAGAAGGAGAAGAAGCGCGGCACCGGGTCTTCGGGCGACATGTAATAGCGCGCATACAGCACTACCAGCGCGCCCATGCCCGAGACGATCAGCGCGAACAGCCAGGCGTAGCCGTCCATGCGCAGGGTGAATTGCAGTCCGAGGGCGGGCGCCCAAGGAATGTCGGCCCGTATGACGCCGCCGTTGGCGACGTCGGGATACAGGGTCGCGATCAGAACCACGCAGACGAGGGCGATGAGGCCAGCCAGCCACGCCTCGGCGTTGCGGGCGTTGGAAGGCAGCAGCGCGGCGCACAGGCTGCCGGCGAACGGCAGAGCGAGGATCAGGATCAGCGACATGGCGTTCCGAAAATGTCCGGGCCCCCTCCCGCCAGCGCAAGGCAGCGAGAGACGAAACAGACCGGGGATTGAAAAACGGACGGAACCCTGGCCCGGTGCGTCGCTGCACTACACGTTGCCCCGTGGGGACATCAACCAACGCCAATTGAACGGCGCAGACAGAAACAAACGCAATAGCTTTCTTGCAAGACCGGGCAAGAATCTCATCCGAAAAATATCAGATTCTTGTAAGTTATGCAGAGATTTATGTGAGTAATCAGCTAATGACAGCAAGATGACTGCGCAGCATTTGCGCACTGAAAGCGTATCGAAAGGCGCTCAACTGGCTGTCAGACACACTTTTTCCTGTAACTTCATCCATCTTCGCGGAAATGGAAAACGTCTGAAAATTTTTGCCTTTCATCATGACAGGGACAATCCCAAGTTGACCGTGGGGACATACCTGTGTGGAATTGCGGCCACGAGGCGTGGGCTTGCCGGCACCCCCCGGCATGCGCGCTTCACCGAAGCCGGTCCAAGAAGCCGGCCGGCTCGGAACAACAATATGGAGAAGACTCTTGAACGTGTTGTCACATGCCAAAGCCGCCCTGGCCCTTGCCATCGCCGGCGTCTGCTTGACCTCCGCCGCTCAGGCCGCCGATCCCTACCCCAATAAACCCATCCGGCTGATCGTTCCGTTCGCCGCGGGCGGCACGACCGATATCGTGGCCCGCGTGGTGGCTGAAGGCCTGGGCCGTGAGCTCGGCCAGCCCGTGGTCGTTGAAAACCGGGGCGGCGGTGGCGGCTCCATCGGCGCCGACGCCGTGGTGCGCTCCGCGCCCGACGGCTACACGCTGGGCGTGGCCACGGTGAGCACCATGGCCACCAATCCGGCCACCAATCCCAAGAACCCGTACAACCCGCTCAAGGACTTTGCGCCGATCACCAACATGGTGAACGTGCCCAACGTCATGACGGTCAACCCCAGCGTGCCCGCCAAGACGCTGGCTGAATTCATCACCCTCCTGAAAAACAACCCCGGCAAGTACAGCTATGCCTCGTCGGGCGCGGGCGGCATCAGCCACCTGGACGGCGAACTGTTCAAGTCGCTGACCAAGACCGACATGGTCCACGTGCCCTACCGCGGATCGGGCCCGGCGCTGAACGACGTCATCGCCGGCCAGGTCAATGTGCAGTTCGACAACCTGCCCTCCTCGATGCCGCACATCCAGGCGGGCAAGCTGCGCGCGCTGGCCGTGGCGGCACCCAAGCGCCTGCCCGCCCTGCCCGACGTGCCGACGTTCGCCGAAGGCGGCCTGCCCGACATGGACAACATGGCGTGGTACGGCCTGGTGGCGCCCGCCGGCACGCCGCAAGCGGTGATCGACCGCGTCCACGCCGCGGCGGTCAAGGCGCTGAAGGATCCGAAGATCGCCCAGCGCCTGGCCGACGGCGGCTCGCTGGTGGACGGCAACACGCCGGCCGAATACGCCGCGCAGATCAAGCGCGAACTTGAACTGCGCCAGCGCATCGCCAAGGACCGCAACATCGTCCTGACGAACTGATAACCCAGTTCGACATGAAGGGCGCCAACGCCGCTTGGCGCCCTTTTTCGCATCCTGCGCCGCTTGACGGCAATTGCCCGGGTGGTAGCATCTGCCCCGTGCAATCCGACATATCCTCCCTCCCCTGCGTCACCTGCGCCCTCTGCGCCCTGCGCTCAACGCTGTTGAGTTCGCAGGAGGTCGCCGCGCGTTCCGCTTACGCGCGGTCCAAGCCCGGCTAATCGCCCGCCTTTCCCCTTTCTGATTTCCTTGCTCCGGCCCGTTGCCGGCTGCCTGCGCACATCCACGCGCGCCGCAGCCTGAAACCGGCCGGCGGGCGCACTGCCGCGTGGCGGGCGCCCGTCCCCATTTCGCCTGCGCACGCCTTCACGAGAGCTGGCGCGGCGGCCACGCACCGTCTTCGATTCAGCGCCATGCAACTCACCAAGAAATTCGTCAAAGCCAAGAACCCCTGCGCGGGCGGCTACAAATGGTTCCTTCGCGACCACAACGGCCAGGGGGATTACCAGGCCGTGCTCGACGCGCTCGTCGCCGACGGCCGCGTCGGCGATGCCTGCTGGCTGCTGGATCAGTTCGGCCCGACCGACGCCGTGCTGCGCCTGGACACGCTGGACGCGAACGCCATCGTGTTCGCGGGGACGCTGGAAGTGCGAATGGGCATCAACGTGGATACGGTGGTGCGCGCCGGCCGCAGCATTGTCACGGGCGGCGGCATCCGGGCGGGCGAATCGATCGTCGCGGGCGAGAACATCACGGCCGGCGGCAACATCGCCAGCGCAGGCAACCTGCGGGCGGGCGGCGACGTGGCAGCCGACTGGGGCATCGAGACAGCCACCCGCCTGGACTGCGCCGGCAACCTGCGCGCCAAGTGGGACATCTGCGCAGGCCAGGATCTGGCCGTGACCGGCCACCTGCACGCCGGCCAGGACATCAGCGCGCAAGGCGCCATCAAATGCGGGCAAGGCATCAAGGCGGGCGGCAGCGTCCGCGCGGATCAGGAAATCCAAGCTGCCTGCGGAATACAGGCAGGCGGATCCATCCAGTGCGGCGATCATCTTGCCTGCGGGTGGGGCTTGATCGCCGGCGAGGACATCCGCGCCGAAGGCGCCATCCGGGCGGGTGAAGGCGTGCACGCGGCGGGCATCATCGAGGCCGGCCCGGGACACGGCGTCTATGCCGGCCTGAGCGTGCGGCTGGACGCGTGGGACCTGTGCGCGCGGGTCGTGGCGCAGACGCGGCCTGCTCAGCTCGTGAGCGGTCATTGGGCGGGGCCGGACGGCGCGCTTGACGCGCCCGCGACGGACACCGCACCGCCTTGGAACGGCTGGATGGACGTCGGCGCGGCAAACGGCACGGTTCCGGGCGGCGGCCCGCGCGCCTGAAAGCCGTGCCAGCGCCTGCCGAGGGTGCTATCGCTGCTGCCCCTGATCGTTCCCCGACGCCGGATGGCGCAGGACGAGCATCAGCCCCGCCAGGATCGCGGCCATGCCCGCCATGCTGAGCGCCGGCAGGCGATTGCCCAGGATCAGGTAGTCCAGCGCGGCCGTGCCCACCGGCACCAGGTAGAACAGGCTGGTCACGTTGACGAGGTTGCCCGCCTGGATCATGCGGTAAAAAAGCAGCGTGGCGCCCACCGAGATCACAAGGCCCATCCAGATCAGCGGCACGATAAAGCCGACGCTCCAATCGGCGTGCAGCGGCTGGAAAGGCGCAAACAGCAGGCACAGCACGAGGCTGACCGCGTACTGCAATGGCATCACCTCCATTGGCGCCTGCCGGACGCGCTTTTGCAGCAAGGCGCCGCCCGTCATGCTGGCCAGCGCGGCGCAGGCGTAGGCGATGCCTGCCACGGACAAGCGTGTCAGCGCGATGCTTTGATACACCACCAGCACCAACCCGGCCAGCGCCAGGCAAAGCCCTGCCAGACGCGCCGGGGCATAGCGGCGCTCGGTCAGCGCCAGCGTCAGGATGGGTTGCGCGCCAAGCAACGTGGCCAGCACGCCCGGCGTCACGCCGTGATCCAGCGCGAGCAAATAGCAGATGGAGTAACTGCCGATCAGCAGCGCGCCCGTCGCGGCCACCTGAATTCGCGTGCCGCGCTGGGGCAGCCATCGCCGGCGGGGTGCGCAGATCAGGAGCAGCGCCACCAACGCAAGCAGGAAGCGGCACAACAGGAATCCAAAGGCGGAGGCGTGCGACAGCCCCCATTTTGCGAAGATCGCGCCGCCGCTCCACAGCAGCACGAACAAGGTGGTGGACGCGCGGGCAGTCCACACGCTTCGGTTGATGGACATGAGAAATCACCTGTCTGAATGGCAACAGACTCCAGCCCGGCGCGCGATGACACGCGCTCTCGGGCGCGCGCTGCTCAGACGGCAGACGTCATGCGGCTTGCGGCGCGGCGCGAGGGGTCAGGCGGGAGAAGGGAAAGCGGCAGGTCAGCCGACGACGGCCGACACGGGGCCGTGCACAGCCAACCCTGGCGGGCACACGCCCGACACGACACCGCTGGGCGGCGAGGCGGGCGGCGGCGGCGCCGCGTTCTTGACAGGAGAGACTGCCGGGGGAGAACCGGCAGAGAAGAAAGCCGGCACGCGTGCGCAGGCAAGACCGGCGCGGACGGCGCGGGCAAGCATGGCGAGAGGCGTGTGATCAGGCATCGGGGCAGCCTACCGGCCGCGGCCCGAAGCGTCAAGCGTTGGCGTGGGTCTTGGCGTAAGCGTTGGCGTTGGAATCAACGCCAACGCGCCCCGCCGCTATCCGATCCGGCGCTGCTCCACGCCCATGTCCCGCCATGCCTCGCCGTGGCAGGTGAACATGAGGATCTGGTGCCGGGTGGCGGCGTCAAAGAGCGCCCGCTTCATGAAGTCGCGACGCGCGTCGTCGGTGTGCACCAGCGCATCGTCCAGCAGCAGCAACGTGGGCCGGCCGGCCTCGCGCAGCAGATCCGCGTAGGCAAAGCGCGCCAGGATGCCAAGTTGCTCGCGCGTGCCGAAGCTGAGCGCCTCCAGCAGATCCTCGCCGTCGCCGCGGCGCAGCGCCGTGGGCAACAGCGCATCGTCCAGTCGCAGCGCGGCGTCGGGAAAGAGCAGCGCCAGATAGTGGTTGAGCCGCCGGGCAAGCGGCGCCTGCAGGCGCTGCGTGGCCGCGGCGCGTTTGTCGGCCAGCAGCTTTTGCAGCAGGTCCAGCGCGGCGGCGCGCCGCGCGAACTCGTCGCGGCGCCGTTGCAGGCGCTCGCAGGCCGCCTGCATTTCGGACAGGCGTTCGCCCAGTCCCTGCGCCCCGGCCTGATCCAGCTTGCCCTGCAACTGCAGGATGTCGCCGTGGCGCTTGTGCTGCGCATCGCGTTCAATGGCGGCGGATTTCTCGAACCGCTGCACGTCCTGCTCGGCCAGTTCGGGCCGGTGTTCGGCCAGCGCGGCACGGGCCTCGCGCACGCGCGCATCGAGCTGGTCGTGGGCGCTACGCACTTCAGCGAGCCGGCCGGCGCGCGCCTGCCGTTGGGCCACGCGTTCAGCGGACTGCAATTCGGCGCCCCGGGCAGTCGCCTGCCCTTCCAGCAACTGGGCGCGGGCCGTGTCGGCGTCCAGCGCGCGCTGCGCATCGGCAACCGCCTTTTCTGCCTGGGCCGCGACGGCTTCGGCTTCGCGCAGCGCCTGAATGGCGTCCGGCAGGCCATCATCGTCTGCGCCGGCAGTACCGATCAGAGCGCCATCGTCCAGATCCTGTGCGGGCGGCAGCTTGGACAGCCGTTCCTGCAACTGCGCCAGACGCGCCAGCGCTTCGTCGCGCTGCGTGCGCAGCGCATCCACGCCGCGCGGCGCGTGAATGCTCAGGGTTTTGCGCATGCCGTCCAGCTCGCGCTGCAACGCGGTGTAGCGGGCGTGGCGTTGCTCGGCGTCAGTCAGCGTGTCGACGCCCACCCGCTTGAGCAACACGGCACATGCCGACTCCGCGCGCGCCAGGTCACGCTGCAGGGCCGGCAGATCCTGCCCGCCGGGTTCGATCTGCAGGCGGCCCACGCCGGGCAGGTCGAGTTCGGCCGCGGCTGTCAGCAGGACCTCGCCCGAGCCGCTGACCGCCTTGCCATCGAGCAAAGCTTGCGCGCCGGCATCGAGCCGATAGCGCAGGCGGGTGGCCACGGCCTGTTGCTGCAATTGCAGATTGCCCAGTTCGCGGCTGGCCTTGCGCAGGGCTTCGATTTCGGCGTCGGAGATCTCCAGGCGCACGGTCTCGGTCTTGAGCGCGGATCCTTGTTCGATGAGGTGGGTGACCGCGATCAGGGCGGTGTCCAGGCGTTCGATCTCGGGCGTGAGCTGCGCCAGCTGGCGGTCCAGATCCCGGCGGTCGGCTTGCGCCTGAAGCTGCGCCACGCGACGGCGCGCGGCCTCCAGGGCGGCCGCATGCGACTGCCGCTGCTGCTGGGCGCGCACCAGCGGCTCCTGCATTGCCTGTACATGGGCGTGCGCGGCGCGCGCATCGCGCAGCAGCGACTGGTAGTCGGCTTCGTCCTGCTGATCGCGCCGGACCTGGTCCTGCAGCAGCGCAAGCGTCTGCGCTGCCTGCGCCTGCTCGCGTTGCAACCCGTCGAAGGCTTCACGCTCCTTGGCCAGCGCGGCCAGCCGTGCGCGGGCCTGCACAGCCTTGGTCTCGAAATCCTTCCAGGGCTGCTCGGCCTGCGCGCGTTCATGATCCCGCCGCAACTCGGCCAGGCGGTCGACGTCGGCGTTCAGTTGCGCCATGGCCTGCGCGCACGCATCGCGATCGGACGTGGCGCGCGCAAGCGCGTCCTCGGCTTCCTTGTAGCTGCCCTTGGGCCGGCCGTTGCGCGCGTCCAGCAACGCGGCGCGCTCAGCCGAGACGCGGTCGAACAGACGATCGCCGTCGCTGGAGGCCAGCTCGCCGGAGAGCTGCGTCAAGGCATCGCGCAGATGCGAGCCGGCGTAGCCCGCAGCTTCGTGCAGGTTCTGGCCGTCGCCCTGGCGTATCCAGAGCAGGCCCGGCACGCCGGCCAGGTCGGGTTTGCTCTGGCCGCGTCCGGGCAGTTCAAAGCCCAGCAAGACCGCCAGCGCGTTTTCGGCCTCTTCGCCGTCCAGCCGCTGCGCGCCGTCGTCGACGACGAGTTCGCAGCGGGCCTTGGACAGGAACTGCTTTTTCAGTACATAGGCGTGATCCGCGTGCGTGAAGGCCAGCTCCACGCTGGGGCGCGCGCCCGACTCGCCGTGCGGCGCCAAGTCGGCGACCTTGCTGGTGCTGTAGCGTTCAAGGAACGCGGCACGGATGGCGGCGGCAATCGTGCTCTTGCCGGCCTCGTTGGGGCCGACAAAGAGGTTCAGGCCGTCTTGCAGATTGTCCAGCGACAACGGCTGGCGGAACTTGCGGAATTCTTCGAGGGCGATGCGGGAGATCTTCATTTGGCGGCTCCCGGCGCAGCGGTTTCACGCTGGAAGCGCAGCAGCAGGCGCAAGGCCTCGCTGGCGACGGCGGACTGGTCGTCTTCGGCCTGCGTTGCCTGTGTTGCCTGCAGCGCCTGCAGTTGCGCGGCGACCTCGCCCACATAGCCGCTGGCGCGCAATTGCGCCAGGTCGGCCTCGTCGGGTTCGAGCCGCACGCCCGACAGATCCGGCAGCAAGGCCCGCACCTGCGCGGCGGCTTCGCCTACCGCCTTTTGCAGCGCGTCCCAGGTTTCAAGGTTGACGTGGCCCTGCACATCCAGGCGCAACACATCGTCGGCGCGCAGCGCCGCCATGCGCTCGGCCAGCGCTTGCGCGTCCGACGAGAGGCTGAGCGTTTCGGTCCAGGCCGACCAGCGGTACCGGCCCGTGGCGATGCGTTCAACCAAGGGCGCCATGCCGGGCGCGCCGATCTGCACGTCAAGCACGTAGCCGGGCTCGTTGCCCCTGAAACGGTCCTGTTCGGGCGTGCCGGCATACCAGGTACGGGCGTCGATGGACAGGCAACCGTGCCAATCGCCCAGCGCCAGGTAATCCAGACTGGCGCGGTCCGCGCGATCGGGCGCGATGGGGTTGGTGGCGTCGATCGTGTCGGGCAGGCGGCCGGCAACGCTGCCGTGCGCCAGGCCCACGCGGATGCGCCCGGCTGGCGTTTCCAGCGTGTCGAAGGCCTGCGTGACGTCGTCGTAGGTATGGCGCTGCGTGAGCGGGGCCGCAAGCACGGCGAGGTTGGCCTGCGGCAGATCCACGACGCTGGTGACAAGCGGGACATGCACGTTGGCGGGAATGCAGCCCAGCTGCATGGCGCGGCTCCAGACGCTGTCGGCCAGCGCGGCATCGTGGTTGCCCGCGATCATGACCCACGGCCCTGTGTAGGCAGACATGGCGGTAAAAAGCCGGCGAATGGTGCGATCCGAGACCGCTTGCGTGTCGAAGACGTCTCCGGCGACCAGCACGGCGTCCACACGGCGCTCGGCGGCCAGGGTGGCGATGCGGGCCACGACCTCGAAGCGGGCCTCGGCCAGCATGGCGGCATCGTCGGTTTCAAACTGGCCGTACTGACGGCCGATCTGCCAATCGGCAGTGTGCAGGAAATGGGTCATGCGGCGATTTTGGCATAAAGCGGCGGGCCTTCCTGGCCCTCGCCGTGCTCAATTCAGCACACACAAAAAGACGCGGGCCGCATCGAAGCGGCCCGTCGGGGTGTGCGCCGCCAGCGGCGCGGTGGGCGGATCAGGCGCCCTTGCCGTCCAGCACCAGTTGCTGACGGGAAGCGGCGCGCCGGTCGTAGCGCGACAGGCCAAGCCCGTCGGTGCTGATCGCGGGACGCTGGCCCATGACGAGGTCGGCGACCAGCTTGCCGGAACCGCAAGCCATGGTCCAACCCAGGGTGCCGTGGCCCGTGTTCAGATAGAGGTTGCCGTAGCGCGTGGCGCCGACAACCGGCGTGCTGTCCGGCGTCATGGGACGCAGGCCCGTCCAGAACTCGGCCTGGGCCACGTGACCGCTGCCCGGGAAAAGGTCGTTGACGACCAGTTCCAGCGTCTTGCGGCGGGCGTCCTTCAGGCGCAGGTCAAAGCCGGACAGTTCCGCCATGCCGCCCACGCGGATCCGCTGGTCAAAGCGCGTGACGGCGACCTTGTAGGTCTCGTCCAGAACGGTCGACACCGGCGCGGCGGCCTCGTCCTTCATGGGGATGGTCAGTGAATAGCCCTTGACCGGATACACCGGCAGGTCCAGTCCCAGGGGTTCCAGGAAACCGCGGGTGTAGCTGCCGAAGGCCGCCACGTAGCGGTCGGCCGTCAGGACCTCGTTGCCCACGCGCACGCCGGTGATCTGGCCGCCGGCCGTGTTCAGCCCCGTGACGCTTTGCCCAAAGCGGAATTCCACGCCCAGCTCGGCCGCCATGTCGGCCAGCCGGCGGGTGAAGAGCTGGCAGTCGCCGGTTTCGTCGTTGGGCAGGCGCAGACCGCCGGAAAGCTTGTGGGCGGAATTGGCCAGCGCGGGTTCGGCCGTCACGAGGCGGTGGCGGTCCAGGAGTTCGTAGGGGACGCCCACCTCTTCGAGCACGGCGATGTCGCGGCGCGCGGCCTCCATCTGGGCGTCGGTACGAAACAGCTGCAGCGTGCCCCGGGCGCGTTCTTCATAGTGGATGCCGGTGGAAGCGCGCAATTCGCGCAGGCAGTCGCGGCTGTACTCGGACAGGCGCAGCATGCGTTCCTTGTTGACGGCATAGCGGTCGGCCGAGCAGTTGGCCAGCATGGCGGCCATCCACTTCAGCTGATACAGGCTGCCGTCCAGGCGGATCGCCAAGGGCGCGTGCTTTTGAAACAGCCATTTGATCGCCTTGAGCGGAATGCCGGGCGCTGCCCACGGGGTGGAATAGCCGGGCGAGACCTGTCCGGCATTGGCGTAGCTCGTTTCCTGCGCAGCCGCGGGCTGGCGGTCCAGCACGGTCACTTTGGCGCCCTGCCGGGCCAGGTAATAGGCAGTGGTGGTGCCGATGACGCCGCTGCCAAGGACGATCACATGCATGATTCTTTCCGATAGTTGGTTTTGCCTGGGAATTTCGGTAGTCTATGACCCCTTCGACAGTGAAAAACACTGAAGATTTTGCTTTACCAGTGCTTTTTCTCGGGCCACCCCCTTTTTTTGACCCGCAAAAGTGAAATGCGCGACCTCGACCGAATAGACCTCAAAATCCTCGATATCCTGCAGCGCGAAGGCCGGATTTCGGTCACCGAATTGGCAGAGCGCGTCAGCCTGTCGGCCACCCCCTGCTCCGACCGCGTCAAGCGCATGGAGCGCGAGGGCGTCATCACGGGTTACCATGCGCGCGTCAATCCGGCGGCGCTAGGCAAGAACCTGCTCGTCTTCCTGGAGATCAAGCTGTCGGCCAAGTCGGGCGACGTCTTCGACAAGGTCAAGCAAGAGCTGCTGTACGTACCGGAAGTCATGGAGTGCCACCTGGTGTCGGGCGACTTCGACTATCTGGTCAAGGCCCGCCTGACCGAAATGAACGAGTACCGCCGTCTTTTGGGCGAAATCCTCAAGCGTCTGCCCGCCTCCGCCGAATCGCACAGCTACATCGTGATGGAGGAGATCAAGGAGACGCTCTTTCTGCCGGTGGACCGCTAGGGCCTGTTCACACTAAAAGATGGGATGCGCCCTGCCCCGGCCACCTGCGGCCGCCGGGTTGTTACCGAAAAAACCGTTGGCGGCTGCTATGCTGCGGCCCTCCCGGCGAACCAATGCGTTCGTCCGCCCCCTTTTTTTGCTCTTGCCTATGACCCGTCTTTATAAATACTTCTTTCGCGGCCTGATCACCGTCCTGCCGCTGGCGCTGACGATCTACCTGCTGTATCTCTTTCTGGCCTGGACGGAAGGCGTGGCGCTGACCTTCCTGCGTCCCTTCATCGGCGGCTTCTACGTGCCGGGCATGGGGCTGGCGCTGGGGATCCTGGGCATCCTGGCCATCGGCTATCTCGTGTCCAAGCAGCGCGTGCAGCGCGTTTTGACGCTGGTCGAGATGCCGTTCACCAACCTGCCGGTGGTCAAGAGCATCTATTCGTCGCTCAAGAGCTTTGCCGACTACTTTTCGCCCAGTTCCAAAAACACCGCCCAGCAGGTCGTCGTCCTGCGCATCCCGGGCCAGCAACTGGAGTTGGTGGGCCTGGTGACCCGCCGCGGCACGGACGGCCTGCCCGAAGGGTTCACGCAGGGCGACCGCGTCGCGGTCTACCTGCCGATGGGCTACATGATCGGGGGCTACACCGTCTTCGTGCCGCAGGAATGGGTGCAGCCCATCCAGATGTCCGTCGAGGAAGCCATGCGCTCGTCGCTGATCGCCTGGATGGCGCGCGCCGAAACCGGCAACAACCGCCCCGTGCCTCCCGCCGGCCCGCAGGCGCCCGCGCAGGCCCCGGGCGCTGCCCCGGCCGCCACTTCGGCAGCCAACCCCGCCGCCCCGGCCAATCCCGGCAACCCCGGCAACGGCCCGGCCTGACCCCGCCGCTTCGAAACCCCATCATGTCCATCATCGAATTCACGCTCGCCGAAGGCAGCCCCTATATCGAGATCAACCAGCTGCTGAAGGCGACCGGCCTGTGCGACAGCGGCGGCGCCGGCAAGATGCTGGTGGCGGACGGCCAGGTCAGCGTCGGCGGCGTGATCGAAACACGCAAGACGGCCAAGATCCGCGATGGCCAGATCGTGACCTGCGGCGGCGTGCGCATCGTGGTCCGCGCCTATGCCGGCCAGCATGACGACGCCGACGACAGCGCCTGATTTCCTGTTGACACCCATTCGCCGCGAGCCCTCATGAAACTGAAGATGTCCCAGAACTCCATTTTTGCCGTGCTGCTGCGCTCGCCGTGGTGGATGAGCGCCGGCGTGGCCGTGCTGCTCAGCGCCGGCGGCTTTGCCGCGCTGCCGCTGGAGTATGCCGCGATGGGCGTCTTTGCCGCGGTGCCGTTCGCCGTGATTTCCCTGATGGCGGCCTACAAGCAACTGCGCGCCCCGTCCGGCGCGCGTGTGCAGGCGGTCACCGAAGCGGTTGCCGCGATGTCGTGGGCCGACTTTTCAAGGACCGTTGAAGCTGGGTTCCGGCGCGACGGCTGCGAGGTCGAGCGCCTGCAAACGCCCGGCGCCGATTTCGCGCTGACCAAGGACGGCCACGTGGCGATCGTCAGCGCCAAACGCTGGAAGGCCGCCAGGAACGGCGTGGAGCCGCTGCGCGAACTGCAGGCCGTGCGCGAAAAGCGCGGCGCGCGCGAAGCCATCTACATCGCGCTGGGCGACGTATCCGACAACGCGCTGCAATACGCGAAGGCGCAGGGCGTCTCCCTGATGACGGCGCCGGAACTGTCCAAGCTGCTGCGCGACCTGAAAGCCTGAAAACCCGAATGCCGCCCGGCGCGGCCTACACCACCATTACCGACGTGGCCGCCACGACGCGCCACGCGCCCGATGCCAAATCGGGCGCCCAGGTCCGCATGAAGCGAAACGTGCCGTTGGCCGGGATCCCGTTGTAGCTGCCCGAGATGCGAGCCAGCACCGACACCACCGCGTAATCGCTTCGCGGCAGGATGCACTGCTCGGACAGATCCAACGCGTGAATCTTGAGTAGTCCGCCGCGGTGCGCGTCCAGGTCGTCCTTGCGCGTGACCGTCCAGCCCATGTGATTGACGAACAGCAGCTCCGGATCCAGCAGCGCCTCGAGCGCGGCAATGTCCGAGGACAGCATGGCCTGGCGCAGCCGTTCCTCGGCGGCCTGGATTGCGGCGGTGATCGAAGCGTGCATGGCGTGGGTTCCGGGAGTATCTTGGGGTGAAAACACGATTTTCGGCCCGAACTATACCTACGATTTTTCAAGATGACCTATCGCCTGCTTGCCGACCTCGTGCTGCTCATCCACGGACTGTTCGTCGCGTTCGTGGTCTTTGGCGGCCTTCTGACGTTGTGGAAACCGCGCATGGCGTTCTGGCATCTGCCAGCGCTGGCCTGGGGCGCGCTGGTGATCGGCATGGGCTGGATCTGCCCGCTGACGCCGCTGGAGGTGTCGCTGCGCGAACGGGCCGGCCAGGAGGGCTACGCGGGCGGCTTCATCGAACACTACATCCTGGGCATCATCTACCCTGAAGGCATCACCCGGACCACGCAGATGCTGCTGGCGGCGCTGCTCATCGTGGGCAACCTTGTCATCTACACCGTGTGGGCGCGGCGCCGGGCAGGTGCGCGGCGTGAGGCCGCGGCGGCCTGCAGATAAGGGGCGCCGCGGCGCTTCCCGTTGCGCTACAGGCTACGCGCGATCACCAGGCGCTGGATGTCGCTGGTGCCTTCGTAGATCTGGCAGACGCGCACGTCGCGATAGATGCGCTCGACGGGAAAATCCTTCAGGTAGCCATAGCCGCCCAGCGTCTGGATCGCCGCCGAGCAGACCTTCTCGGCCATCTCGGACGCAAACAGCTTGGCCATGGAGGCCTCGGTCAGCGCCGGCCGGCCCGCTTCGCGCAAGGCCGCGGCGTGCAGCACCATCTGGCGCGCGGCGTGGATCTGGGTCGCCATGTCCGCCAGCCGGAACGACACGGCCTGGTGTTCGATGATCGGTTTGCCGAAGGCCTGGCGGTCGCGGGCGTAGTCGCGCGCGCATTCGAAGGCGGCGCGCGCCATGCCGACCGATTGCGCCGCGATGCCGATGCGGCCGCCCTCCAGATTGGACAGGGCGATCTTGTAGCCCTCGCCTTCCTCGCCCAGCCGCCAGGCGGCCGGAATGCGCATGTCCTCAAAGGCAATCTGGCAGGTGTCGGACGCGTGCTGCCCGAGCTTGTCTTCCACCCGCAGCACTTTGTAGCCGGGCGTGCTGGTGGGCACGATGAACGCGGAGATGCCGCGCTTGCCCGCGTCCGGGTCGGTGACCGCGAACACGATGACGGTCTGCCCGTTGCGGCCCGACGTGATGAACTGCTTGGCGCCATTCAGGATGTAGTCGCCGCCGTCGCGCCGCGCGCGGGTATGCAGGCTGCTGGCGTCGGACCCGGCCTGCGGCTCGGTCAGCGCGAACGCGCCGATGTGTTCGCCGCGCGCCAGCGGACGCAGGAACTGCGCCTTCTGTTCGTCGTTGCCGAACTTCAGAATGGGCATGCAGCCGACCGAGTTGTGCACGCTCATGATGGTGGAGCAGGCGCCGCTGCCCGCGGCGATTTCCTCCAGCGCCACCGCGTACGCGATGTAGCCGCTGTCGTTGCCATCCCACGCTTCCGGCACCAGCATGCCGAAAAATCCCAGTTGCGCCATCTCGGCGATGGCATCGGCGGGATAGTGATGCTCGCGATCCCAACGCTCGGCGTTGGGCGCCAGGCGCTCCTGGGCAAACCGGCGCGCCATCTCCTGGACGCTTTGCTGTTCGTCGGTCAAAAGCATGCTTGTCTCTCCTGCGGCAGCCGGCGGGCAAGCCGCGGCGCGCGATTCTTGTGGTGTGCACGCGCGGCGCATGACGGAACGCGCCGCGTGATTGCGAGAATACACCGGCGCAGGCTAGGCCCGGGGCGCATCCTGTTCCGCGCGCTGCTGCGCCGGCCCCATCGCGCGGCTCAGGTTGTAGGCCGTGTTCACCAGCCCGATGTGCGAGAACCCCTGCGGAAAATTGCCCACCAGCCGGCGCCGCACCACGTCGTATTCCTCGGACAGCAGCCCCAGGTCGTTGCGCAGCGACAGCAGGCGGTCGAAAAGCCGCTGCGCATCGCCCAGCCGCCCTTGCATCACGTAGGCATCCGCCAGCCAGAAGCTGCAGGCCAGGAACACGCCCTCCTCGCCTTCCAGGCCATCGTCGGTGTCCTGGACGGCGTATCGGCGCACCAGCCCGCCGTGCATGAGCTCACGCTCGATCGCGTGCACAGTGCCCGTCACGCGCGGGTCGTTGGGCGGCAGAAAGCCCACCTGCGGGATCAGCAGCAGGCTGGCGTCCAGCGCTCGCGAGCCGTAGCTCTGCACGAAGCAGCCGCGCGTGCGGTCGTAACCGTTCTCGCAGATGTCCTTGTGGATGCGTTCGCGAATCCGGCGCCAGACATCCACCGGCCCCTTCAATCCCCAGCGCTCGCAGGCCTTGACCGCCCGGTCGAACGCCACCCAGCACATCACCCGCGAATGCGTGAAGGCGCGGCGTTCGCCCCGCACCTCCCAGATGCCGTGGTCCAGTTCGCGCCAACGCTGCTCCAGCGGCTTGAGCAGCACGTTCTGCAGGCGCCAGGCCTCGGCCAGCGGCGCCAGGTCGGCAACGCGGGCCGCATACAAGGTGTCGATGAGCTCACCATAGATGTCGAGCTGACTCTGCCCGGCCGCACCATTGCCCCGGCGTACGGGCCGGCTGCCCTCGTAGCCGGGCAGCCAGGGGATTTCCAGCTCCGGCAGCCAGCGGTCTCCGGCGATGCCGTACATGATCTGCAACTGGTCGGGGTGCCCGGCCACCGCGCGCAGCAGCCATTGCCGCCATGCCTCGGCTTCCTCGCGATACCCGGCGTTGAGCAAGGCGTACAGCGTCAGCGCCGAGTCGCGCAGCCAGCAATGCCGGTAATCCCAATTGCGGCCGCCGCCCAGCTGTTCGGGCAGCGAGGTGGTCGGCGCGGCGATGATCCCGCCGGTGGGCTGGAACGTCAGCAACTTCAGCGTGATCAGCGAGCGCACCACCGCGTCGCGGGTGCCGTCGCCCGGTCCGTCCCAATGGCAGCGCTTGGACCACTCCTGCCACCACGAGACGGTGCGGTCCATGCTTTCGACCCGGTCGGGCACGAACCGGGGCGTGCGGTGCGAGCGGTGATACGACAGGGTGAACGGCACGACGCGCCCGGGATGCACCGCAAAGCGCGCGGTCGTCTTCATGTCGTGGCCTTCCAGCTCGATGGGCGTGTGCAGCTCGACCGCGTCCGGCCCGGCGATGGCGTTGAGCCCGTAATCGCGCCGCCGCACCCACGGCACGCTCTGGCCGTAGTTAAAGCGCAGGATCAGCTCCATGTCCATCTGCACGTGGCCGGACTCGCCGCGCACGATGCGCACGACATCCACCCGCTCGTCGTCGTCGCTGAGCGGCATGAAGTCTTGCACCAGCACGGACCCCGTGCGGGTCTCGAAACGGGTTTCCAGCACCGCGGTGTCGGGCACGTAGCGGCGCGACGTCGCGCGGACCTTGCCGTGCGGCGCAATGAGCCAGCGCCCATGGCTCTGGTCGCCCAGCAACGCGGCAAAGCACGCGGGCGAATCGAAGTGCGGCAGGCACAACCAGTCGATCGAGCCGTCCCGCGCGACCAGCGCCGCGGACAGCATGTTGCCGATGAGGCCGTAATCCTCGAGCGGTTTGGACATGCCGTTCCTCAACCCGCGCCGCGGAATTCGGGATACAGCGTCATGCCGCCATCCACGAAGAGCGTGGTGCCGGTGACGTAATCCGACGCATCGCCCGCCAGCCACACGGCGGCCTGTGCAATGTCCTCGGGCTCGCCGATCCGGCCGTAGGGGATGAGTTCCAGCAGCTTGGCCAGCGCCTGCGGCGTGTCCCACGCCGGCTGGTTGATCGCGGTGCGAATGGCGCCGGGCGCAATGGAGTTGACCCGGATCCGATCCGGCGCCAGTTCCTGGGCCAGCGATTTCATCAGCAGCGAAATGCCGCCCTTGGAGGCCGCGTAGTTCACCTGAAACGCCCACGGGATCACTTCGTGGACCGAACTGATGAACAGGATGTTGCCCACAGAGCGCTTTTGGCGGGCGGGATCCGGGGCCTGCGACTTGAAGGCCCGGGCCGCCGCCCGGGCGCAGAGGAAGTGCCCGGTCAGATTGACGTCGATCACCCGCTGCCAGTCCGCGAGCGTCATGTCGGCGATGGGCGACGGGTGCTCGACGCCCGCGTTGTTGACCAGGATATCCACCCGGCCGAAATGCTGCACGGCCTGCTCGAACAGATGATCGACGTCGGCTTCGCGGCTGATGTCGGCGGCCGCCGCCACCGCCGTGCCGCCGCTGCGCTGGATCGATTCCACCACCGCCGCGCCGCGGGCCTGCGAATCGCCACCAGCCCGGTGGTTCACCACCACCCGCGCACCCGCTTGCGCCAGGCCGATTGCCACGGCGCGCCCGATACCGGAAGACGCGCCCGTCACCACGGCCACGCGGCCGTCCAGGTCAGTCGTGTGCTGCATGCCAGTCTCCTTGGCGGTCGGCATGGGCCGGCCGCCGGTGTAGAGGAATCCAGGGTAGTCCCGCGCAAGGGGCCGGCGCAACCCGGCCGTTTCGGGACGACGGACAGCAAGCGGCATTCCTCAAGGCAACGCTTAATGCAACACCATAAGTTGCATAACAAGCCGACGGCTTCTATCATGCAACTTTCAAAGTATCGAAACCTCGAATCTCAGCCCCTGAGTTCAGTCCGTTCCGGAGGATCCTTCATGCACTACGACGTCATCATCATCGGCGGCAGCTTTGCCGGCCTGTCCGCCGCCATGCAATTGGCGCGAGCCCGCCGGCAGGTACTGCTGGTCGATGCCGCCCGGCCCCGCAACCGCTACGCCGCGCACGCACACGGATTTCTGGGCCAAGACGGCGTGCCGCCGCAGGAGATCGTGGCCAACGCCCGCGCGCAGCTTGCGCGGTATCCAACGGTGTCGTTCCTGGACGGCGAAGCGATTCAGGCGCTGGCGCAGGACGGCGGTTTTGCCGTCGTCATGGCCGGCGGCGAGCAGGTGCGCGGCGCGCGCCTGATCCTGGCGACCGGCATGCGCGACGAACTGCCGCCACTGCCCGGATTGCAGGCGCGCTGGGGCCAGACCGTGCTGCACTGCCCGTACTGCCACGGCTTCGAGGTGGCGGGCGAACCGCTGGGCGTGCTGGCCGCGCATCCGATGTCGGTTCACCAGGCGATGTTGCTGCCCGATTGGGGCCCGACAACCTACTTCACGCAGGGCCAGTTCGAACCGTCGCCCGAGGACGCGCGCCATCTTGCCGCGCGCGGCGTCCGCGTGGAACGCACGCCCGTCGTGGCGCTGCGGGGCGACGCGCCAGCCCTGACCGGCGTGGTGCTGGCCGACGGCCGCGAGGTGCCGCTACGCGCGCTGTTTGTCGCCAGCCGCGTCCACATGGCCAGCCCGCTGGCGGGACAGCTGGGCTGCGAATTCGACGAGGGGCCGCTGGGGCCAGTCATTCGTGTGGACGACATGAAGCAGACGACCGTGCCCGGCGTGTTCGCCGCGGGCGACGCGTCGACCCCGATGTCCAACGCCACGCTGGCCAGCGCCTCGGGCGTCATGGCGGGCGTGTGCGCGCACCGCTCGCTGGTCATGTCATGACGTCATGCAGGCGGGGCCCTGGCCCGTGCATAATGGCGGGATTGCCGGCCCGCTCTCCGCATGGAGCACGGGCCGCATGTTCATCCGACCATGCATCCAGGAGCAGCCGTGCTGGATCCCATCCTCGCCGAACTTTCCACTACCCTGCCCGCCGCCAAGTCGGTCGAGCAGTTGACGCGCCCGCTGCTGGACATGCTGGGCGCTGTAACCGGGCTTGAATCGACGTACCTCACCTCGGTCGACCTGAAGGCCGAGCTGCAACACGTGCGCTACGCGCGCAACGTGGGACACCTGCAGATCCCGGAAGGCCTGTCAGTGCCCTGGGACGACACGCTGTGCAAGCGCGCGCTGGACGAAGGCCGCATGAGCACCAGCAACGTCGCGCAGTGCTGGCCCGACTCGGCCGCGGCCCGGCAATTGGGCATACAGACCTACGTCAGCACGCCGGTGCGCGCCGACGATGGCGCCTTGTACGGAACGCTGTGCGCCGCCAGCGCCCGCCGCCACGACATCAGTCCCGAGGCCGAAGCGGTGCTGAAACTGTTTTCCAGCGTGATCGCCAGTTTCATCGAGCGCGAAATGCTGGTTGAGCAACTGCATGCCGCCAACGTGCAGCTCATGTCGTATGCGCTGACCGACACGCTGACGGGCCTGCCCAACCGGCGCGCGCTTTACGAAGCGCTGGACCGCCTGTTGGCGCGGGCCGTGCGCGAACACGGCAGCGTGCTGGTCGGCGTCATCGACCTGGATGGGTTCAAGAGCATCAACGATACGTACGGCCACCAGGCGGGCGACACCTTTCTGCAGGAAGTTTCGCGGCGCATGGCCGCGGCGCTGCGCGGATCGGACATGCTGGGACGCGTGGGCGGTGACGAGTTCGTTCTGATCGGCCCCGGCCCCGCGCTGATCCGCAAACTGTCCGACGCGGGCGGCGTGGCGCAACAGGCCGAAGCCGAAGACGCGGCGCGCGCCATGGAAGAACGCGTACTGGCTGCCACGATGGGTCGCTATCCGCTGGGCGAAACCACGGTGGCCTATGAGGGCGCCAGCGCCGGCGTAGTGGCGCTGGACCCCACCGGACTGGACGCCGAAGCGGCCGTCCGGCTGGCCGATTCGCGGATGTATGAAATCAAGCAGGCGCGCCGCGCGGCGCGCACCATTCACTGATTGGCCGCGCGCCGCATCGGCCTTCGATGCGCCGGCGCGCGGGCGCGCGCCTATTGCAGCTGCGCTTTAAAGAACGCCGTCACGCGGGCGTTCAGGTCCCGGTGGAATGCGGTGCGGTCAAAGCCTGCCTCATCGCGGCAGATGCCGGGCGATGCCTCGGCCTGTTCGGCGCCGCACGGCGCAAGAAACGCGAAATGTCCGGCGCCGGCGGCCACCTGGTAATCCGGCGCGGCGCCCAGGCCCTCGCGCACCGCTTGCACGCTGGCGGGGCTGACGCCATCGCCGCCCTGCGCCGACGCCCAGAGCTGAATCGGCAGCGACACGCGCTTGAGCGCATCTTCCGGAAAGACGTTGAGCGGATCGGCAATGACCGCCGCCTTGATGCGCGCGTCCTGCGGATACGGTTGCTGCGGCACCCGGCCCGCCGCGATGTCGCGGCACATGGGCAGCGATGCCTGGCCGTCACAGATTGCCAGCCCCGACGCCAGGTCCGGCACCGCACCCGCCAGCACCAGGCCTGTGTAACCGCCCCGTGAAAAACCAAAGAAGCCGATCTTGTCGGGATCCAGCCTTGCCTTGTCGGCCCACGTGCCGGTCATGTAGTCGATCAGACGGCGCACTTCGCGCGGCCGGGTGGAAAAAATGGACAGATAGCCCTGGCGCGACTTGTCCTGCGCGTTGTCGCCCACGTGATTGATCGCCGCCACCACGAAGCCCGCATCGGCGAGCGCGGCGGCGGTGTCATGGTGACTGAGGTACGAGCCCGCCGAGCCGTGCGACATAACGATGAGCGGGTAGCGGCCTTCGGGCAGCTTGCAGCCCTGCACGCCCTGGATGGTGACGCGGCCCACCTTGATCTCGCCGGCCGGTTCGGCGCAGGGCGTCCAGATCGCGCCTTGCAGGCCAGGACCGTTCTGGTCCATGGGCAGGTTCAGGCGTTGAAAACCGGCGGCGTGCGCAATGCCGGCGGACAGGGCCAGCGCAGCAGAAACCAGGGAGACGGCGAGCTTGGAGACGGGCATGCAGGACAGGATTCGTAGAGGGGCGCGGCGCGCGGATGGCGCGATTGTGACATGCGCGATCCCCCGGCGGCGCGAGGCCCGGACGTGCAAAAAAGAACGCCACAGGCAGCCTGTGGCGTTCATGCGTTGACGGCAGGTCAGGCGCTTACCGCACCTTCCCCGCCTTCCACGCCGACAGCAACTGGTCGTACGGGATCGTTTCGCCCTTGGGCTTTTCATTGGCCAGCTTCTTCCACGGCGCGTGCTGGTCGGACAGCCACTTGCTGGGATCGCTCTTGGGATTGAGCTTGGGCGCGCATTGAGCCATCCCGGCCCGTTCAAGCCGCGCCATCACCTGATCCATTTCGTTCGCCAGATTGTCCATGGCCGCCTGCGGGGTCTTTTCGCCCGTGACCGCGGTGGCGACGTTCTTCCACCACAGCTGCGCCAGCTTCGGATAATCCGGCACGTTGGTGCCGGTCGGCGTCCACGCCACGCGCGCCGGGCTGCGGTAGAACTCGATCAGACCGCCGTAGTTGGCCGCGTTCTTGGTGAAGAATTCGCTATTGATGTCGCTGTCGCGGATGAAGGTCAGGCCCGTGATCGACTTTTTCAGCGACACCGACTTGGACGTGACGAACTGCGCATACAGCCACGCGGCCGCCATCTTGTCGGGGTTGGTGGACTTGAAGAACGTCCACGATCCCACGTCCTGGTAGCCGTTCTGCATGCCGTCCTTCCAGTACGGACCATAGGGCGACGGGGCCATGCGCCACTTCGGCGTGCCGTCGTCGTTCACGACCGGCAGGCCCTTCTTAGTCATATCGGCGGTAAAGGCCGTGTACCAGAAGATCTGCTGCGCGATCTGGCCCTGCGCCGGCACGGGCCCCGCCTCCGAGAAGGTCATGCCCATGGCCTGCTGCGGCGCGAACTTCTTCATCCAGTCGATGTACTTGGTCAGCGCGTACACGGCGGCCGGACTGTTGGTGGCCCCGCCTCGCGAGACCGACGCGCCGACCGGCGTGCATTTGTCGTCCGCGACGCGGATGCCCCACTCGTCCACCGGCATGCCGTTGGGCAGACCCTTGTCGGCCGCTCCCGCCATGGACAGCCACGCATCGGTGAAGCGCCAGCCCAGCGACGGGTCTTTCTTGCCGTAGTCCATGTGGCCGTAGACGCGCTTGCCATCGATCTCCTTGACGTCGTTGGAGAAGAACGTGGCGATGTCTTCGTACGCGGACCAGTTGGTGGGCACGCCCAGTTCATAACCGTACTTGGCCTTGAATTTTTCCTTCAGATCCGGGCGGGCGAACCAGTCGGCGCGGAACCAGTAGACGTTGGCGAATTGCTGGTCCGGCAACTGATACAGCTTGCCGTCGGGCGCCGTCGTGAACTTGGTGCCGATGAAGTCCTTCAGATCCAATCCGGGATTGGTCCATTCCTTGCCCGCCCCGGCCATGTAGTCGGACAGCGGCAGGATGGCGCCATAGCGGTAGTGGGTGCCGATCAGGTCGGAATCGGAGATCCAGCCGTCGTAGATGGACTTGCCCGATTGCATGGACGTCTGCAGCTTTTCGACGACGTCGCCTTCCTGGATAAGGTCGTGGTTGACCTTGATGCCGGTGATCTCGGCAAAAGCCTTGGCCAGCACCTTGGATTCGTACTCGTGCGTGGTGATGGTTTCGGACACCACGCTGACCTCATTGATGCCCTTGGCCTTGAGCTTGGCCGCGGCATCGATGAACCATTTCATTTCGGCCATCTGCTGTTCCTTGGACAGCGACGACGGCTGGAACTCCGAATCGACCCACTTCTTCGCCTCCGGCTCGCCGGCCCAAGCCCCTGACGTTCCGATCAGGGCGATAGCGGCCGCCATGGCGTGCATGCGCAATTTCATGACCTGTCTCCTCGATAAGTCTTCCCCTATCGTGCTGCGGACCGCTGGCCGGGGAAGACGCTGGCCGATAGTCCTTTTCCTGACTGCCCGAAACCGACGAAGGGTCTGGCTCCCTTCTCTCACCCTTTTTTCATGATGAAGGCCAGCAGCAGCATGGACAGCACGAAGCTGATCCACACCGACGGCGGCTGATCCAGTGAAAACCACTCGACCGCTTTCTGGCCAAACCCCAGGAACGCCAGGTTCAGCCACGCCGCGGCCATCAGGCCGATGAACAGCCGGTCGCCGCGCGTGGTGCGCAGGGGCAAAAAGCCCTTTCGCTCCTGCGTGGGCGACTTCAGCTCCCAAATCGTCATGCCGACCAGCATCAGGACGATGCAGCTGAAGAACACGGCGACCGGGGTGGTCCACACCATCCAGCTGAACATGGCTGCGCCCTCCTGTTGTCCAGATGCCTACACGCGGCCCATCGCGAAGCCCTTCGCGATGTAGTGCCGCACGAACCAGATGACGATGCCGCCCGGCACGATGGTCAGCACGCCCGCCGCGGCCAGGACGCCCCAATCCATGCCGGAGGCCGACACGGTGCGCGTCATGGTCGCGACAATGGGCTTGGCATTGACCGAGGTCAGCGTGCGCGCCAGCAGCAATTCCACCCAGCTGAACATGAAGCAGAAGAACGCCGCCACGCCGACGCCCGACTTGATGAGCGGCAGGAATATCGTCAGGAAAAAGCGCGGGAACGAATAGCCGTCCACGTAGGCGGTCTCGTCGATCTCGCGCGGCACGCCCGACATGAAGCCTTCCAGGATCCACACCGCCAGCGGCACGTTGAACACCAGGTGCGCCAACGCCACGGCCAGGTGCGTGTCCATGAGGCCGAACGAGCTGTAGAGCTGAAAGAACGGCAAGAGGAACACGGCGGGCGGCGTCATGCGGTTGGTGAGCAGCCAGAAGAACACGTGCTTGTCGCCGATGAAGCGGTAGCGCGAAAACGCGTAGGCGGCCGGCAGCGCCACGCCCAGCGAGACGACCGTGTTGATGACGACGTAGATCAGCGAATTGATGTAGCCCGAATACCAGGCCGGGTCCGTGAAGATGGTGCGGTAGTGCTCGAAGGTGAAGTCACGCGGCCAGAGCGTCAGCGTGCTGACGATCTCGGTGTTGGACTTGAACGACATGTTCAGCATCCAGTACAGCGGCAGGATCGCGAACACCAGGTACAGCGTCAGGAAGGCGCCGCGCCACCAGGAGGATTTCTCACGCATTTGCCCGCTCCTCGTCGAAGCCGCCCGTGGTGCCCGCGCGCTGCATCCAGTTGTAGAGGATGAAGCACAGCAGCAGGATGATCAGGAAATAGATGATCGAGAACGCCGCCGCGGGGCCCAGGTCGAACTGTCCCACGGCCTTCTGCGTCAGGTATTGCGACAGGAAGGTGGTGGCGTTGCCCGGGCCGCCGCCGGTCAGCACGAAGGGCTCGGTGTAGATCATGAAGCTGTCCATGAAGCGCAGCAGCACCGCGATCATCAGCACGCCACGCATCTTGGGCAACTGGATATAGCGGAAGACGGCAAAGCGCGAGGCGCCGTCGATCCGCGCGGCCTGGTAGTACGCATCGGGGATGGCGCGCAGCCCCGCGTAGCACAGCAGCGCCACCAGTGGCGTCCAGTGCCACACGTCCATTACCAGCACGGTAAGCCAGGCGTCGACGTCGTTGCCCGTGTAGTTGTAGTCCACGCCCAGCCACGACAGCGTGGCGCCCAGCAGGCCGATGTCGGTGCGGCCGAACACCTGCCAGATCGTGCCGACGACATTCCACGGAATCAGCAACGACAGCGCGATGATCACCAGCACGGCCGACGCGCGCCAGCCGCTGGCGGGCATCGACAGCGCCAGCAGGATGCCCAGCGGGATCTGGATCAGCAGCACCGCGAACGAGAACCCGATCTGCCGAAAGAGCGCGCCGTGCAGCTCCTCGTCCTGCAGCACCGCGGCGAACCACTCGGTGCCGACGAAGACGCGGCGCTCCGGCGAGATGATGTCCTGCACCGAATAGTTGACGATGGTCATCAGCGGCAGAATGGCCGAGAACGCCACGCACAGCACGACCGGCATGACCAGGAACCAGGCCCGGTGATCGGTGGGTTTCATGGGATCAGCACCTCGTCGCGGTAGAAGCAGGTATGCGGGTTGAGCACGGACAGCCAAACCGTGCCGCCCTTGCCTTCGGTGACGATGTTGCTGCCCAGCCGGGCGCGCACTGCCGTGCCCTCGAAGTCGGCGACCAGCAGCGTGTAGGTGCCCACGTCCTGCACGCGCTCCACGCGCATCGGCACGGCGCCGGGCGCCCCGGCCTCGGCCAGCCGCAGGTATTCGGGCCGCACACCCAGCTTGACCGGCCCCGCGTCCCGCAGCTTGGCGGCCACGGCCTCGGGCACGCCGTCCAGGTGGCGCTGCCCCACCATCAGCGCGCTATCGCGCCACTGCGCGGGCAGAAAGTTCATGCCGGGCGAGCCGATGAAATGGCCGACGAAGGTGTGCGCGGGCCGCTCAAAGAGGTCGTCCGCGCTGCCCACCTGCACCGCGCGGCCCCGCGCCATGACCATCACCTGGTCGGCAAACGTCAGCGCCTCGGTCTGGTCGTGGGTCACGTAGATCAGCGTCAGCTTGAATTCGTGGTGAATTTCCTTGAGCTTGCGCCGCAGCTCCCACTTGAGCTGCGGGTCGATGACGGTAAGCGGTTCGTCGAACAGGATGGCCGACACGTCGCTGCGCACCAGCCCGCGGCCCAGCGAAATCTTCTGCTTGGCGTCCGCCGTCAGGCCGCTGGCGCGGCGATCCAGGACGTTGGACATTTCCAGCATTTCGGCGATGCGGCCCACGCGCTCGCGGATGCGCTCGGGCGGCACGCCGCGGTTGCGCAGCGGAAACGCCAGGTTTTCGGCGACCGTCATGGTGTCGTACACCACAGGAAACTGGAACACCTGGGCGATGTTGCGCGCCTGCGGGGTCTTGTCGGTGACGTCCTGGCCGTCGAACAGAATGCGCCCGTGCGACGGCCGCAGCAGGCCCGACACGCAATTGAGCAGCGTGGTCTTGCCGCAGCCCGAGGGCCCCAGCAACGCATAGGCGCCGCCGTCGCGAAAAGTGAATTGCAGCGGCAACAGCGCGTAGTCGTCATCGGACTGGGGATGGGCGACGTAGGAATGGGACAGGTCCAGCTCGATCTGCGCCATCAGGCCACCTCCCCCGCGCCGGCCGGCTGGCGCGGTGCGGCCAGAAGTGCGCCGTCCGCGCCGAAGGCATAGGTCTGGGCCGGATCGAAGTACAGCTGCACCCGCTCGTCCAGCTTGTAGCGGTGCACGCCGGGCAGCTGGGCCACGACGTCGCCCGCGGCCGTCTCGGCGTGCACGAAGGTATCGGAACCCGAGATTTCGGCCAGCGTCACCCGGCCGGGCAGCGCCACGTGGCCGGGCCGGGCCTCCACATCCAGCGCCCCGGCCCGCAGGCCGGCCGTAATGCCGGCCTCGGCGCCCGGCGGCAGCGCGCGCGCCACCGCCACGTCGCCCTGAAGCACGAAGCCGCCGTTGTCGCGGCGGGCGGCGAACAAGTTCATCGGCGGATCGCTGAACGCGCGCGCCACGCGGATCGAATTGGGCCGGTGAAAGACGTCGGCCGTGGGGCCGTACTGCAGCAGTTCGCCCGCGTCGAGCACGGCGGTGTGGCCGCCCAGCAACAGCGCCTCGCCGGGTTCGGTCGTGGCGTAGACCACGGTCGAGCGCCCCTGCGCAAACAATTCCGACAGTTCGTCGCGCAATTCCTCGCGCAGCTTGTAGTCCAGGTTGACCAGCGGCTCGTCCAGCAGGATCAGCGGGGCGTCCTTGGCCAGCGCCCGGGCCAGCGCCACCCGCTGCTGCTGGCCGCCCGACAGCTCGGATGGGTAGCGGTCCAGCAGATGATCGATGTGCAGGCGCGCCGCCATCGCGTGGACTTTTTCGCGCGTATTGGCCTCGCCGCGCAGCTTGAGCGGCGAGGCGATGTTGTCGTAGACCGACATGGACGGATAGTTGATGAACTGCTGGTACACCATGGCCACGTTGCGCTGGCGGACCGGCACGCCGGTGACATCGGCGCCGTCAACTCGCACGCGGCCTTCGGTGGGCCGGTCCAGGCCGGCCATGATGCGCATCAGGGAGGTCTTGCCGGCCAGAGTGGCCCCCAGCAGGACGGTCATGGCGCCGGGAACCGGGGCCAGGCTCATGGGATACAGGTGCGTCTGCGAGCCGGCCCGCAAAGCTATCCCGTCCAAGGTCAGCTGCATCTAGTCTCCTCAACCTACTTATACGTCCCTGTTTTCTACGGACTTCGGTATTCGGCACAGCGTCCCGCCCGTTGCGGCGGCGCGATCACGCGCCGAGGCAACAGGATGAGCATACTCTTTCAGATGGCTTTCGTTTTTTGTGCGTTTTACCGAAGAAGCGAACAAAAAACAATCTTGCAGTGCGACATTATTTTTCGCTTTTGTTGTTTTATCATTCGAATATGACACTGAATCCACGACAGAGCGCGCTGATCGAAATGGTGCGGGCCCAGGGCTCGGCCTCGATCGAAGAGCTCGCCAAACGCTTCGACGTGACGCTGCAGACCGTGCGGCGGGACGTCAACATCCTTTCCGAAGCCGGCCTCTTGTCGCGCTTTCATGGCGGCGTCCGCATCGAAGCGTCCACCATCGAGAACATTGCGTACCGCAAGCGCCAAGGCCTGCATGCCGCAGGCAAGCAACGCATCGCCGAGGCCGTGGCCCGCGCGGTGCCGGATGGCTGTTCGCTGATTCTGAACATCGGCACCACCACCGAAGCCATTGCGCGCGCGCTGCTGCGCCATCGCGGGCTGCGCGTCATCACCAACAACCTGCACGTGGCCGACATCCTGTCCGACAACCCGGATTGCGAAGTCATCGTGGCCGGCGGCGTGGTGCGTTCGCGCGACCGCGGCATCGTGGGCGAAGCCACGATGGATTTCATCCGCCAGTTCAAGGTCGACATCGGACTGATCGGCATCTCGGGCATCGAGGCCGACGGCACGCTGCGCGATTACGACTTTCGCGAAGTGCGCGTGGCCCGCACGATCATCGAACAATCGCGTGAAGTCTGGCTGGCCGCCGATAGCAGCAAGTTCAAGCGCCAGGCCATGGTGGAACTGGCGCATATCTCGCAGATCGACCGGTTCTTCACGGACGCGCATCCTCAGGAGCCGCTGGCGCAAGTGTTGCTGGATTCGGGCGTGCGCTGTGACGTCGCCGCGGCGCCGAACCTGCCCAAACCGACACCCTGACCCGTGCGCCGCAGTGGGCCCACTCCCCGCTTGCGCGCTGCCGGCACAAATATCGAAGCATTCACCTCGCGGCCACGCCGCCCCCAAAGAACATGAACCAACCCCTCGCCTCCGTCACCCCGCCCGAACGCAGCCGCCTTCTGAACACGCTGGACAACACGCATTCCTGGGACGTCATCGTCATCGGCGGCGGTGCGACCGGCCTGGGCACGGCGGTGGATGCCGCCGCGCGCGGCTACCGGACGCTGCTGATCGAAGGCGCCGACTTTGCCAAGGGCACGTCCAGCAAGGCCACCAAGCTCGTCCACGGCGGCGTGCGCTACCTGGCGCAAGGCAATGTCAGCCTGGTGCGCGAAGCCCTGCACGAGCGCGGCCTGCTCAATCGCAACGCCCCGCATCTGGTCTGGCCTCTGGGTTTCGTGGTGCCGGCCTACACGATGATGGACCAGCCCTTCTACGGCATCGGCCTGAAGATGTACGACATGCTGGCGGGCAAGCTGAACCTGTCGCCCAGCCGCTGGCTGTCGCGCCGCGAGACGCTGGCCAACGCCCCCACCCTGGCCGAGACCGTCAACGGACGCAGCCTGAAGGGCGGCGTCCTGTACTACGACGGCCAGTTCGACGACGCGCGCCTGGCGATCAGCCTGATGCGCACGCTCTTTGATCTGGGCGGCACGGCGGTGAACTACGTGCGCGCCACCGGACTGACCATGACCAATGGCAAGGTGGACGGCGTCACGGCCAAGGATGTGATCGGCGGATCGACCTTCACGTTGCGCGCGCGCTGCGTCGTCAACGCCACCGGCGTGTGGGTCGATGCGGTGCGCCGCATGGAGGACAAGAACGCGCAGACCATGGTGGCGCCCAGCCAGGGCGTGCACCTGACGCTGCCGCGCGACTTCCTGCCCGGCAAGCGCGCCGTCCTCATCCCGAAGACCGACGACGGCCGTGTGCTGTTCGTGGTGCCGTGGAACGGCCACACCATCGTCGGCACCACCGACACGCCGCGCCAGGATCTGCCGCTGGATCCCGACGCGGGCGCGCAAGACATCGATTTCATCCTGAACACGGCGGCGCGGTACCTGAGCCGCAAGCCGACGCGCGACGATGTGACCAGCGTCTGGGCCGGCCTGCGCCCGCTGGTCAAGGCGACCGGCGAAGCCTCCACCAAGAAGCTGTCGCGCGAGCACACGATCCTGGTGTCCAAGGCCGGCCTGGTGACGGTGACGGGCGGCAAATGGACGACGTACCGGCGCATGGCGCAGGACGTGGTGGACACCGCGATCCAGCACCAGCTGCTGACGCAGGCCTCGTGCCGCACCGAGTCGCTGCCGCTGCACGGCGCCGGCGGCCTGGCGCCGTCGCAGGAACACGCCGGCACGCCTGACAGCTACTACGGCAACGATCTGGCGACCCTGCAAGCCCTGCCCGGCGCCGGGCGCATGCTGGTCAAGGCCAGCGGCCTGTCCGAGGCGCATGTGCGCTTTGCCGCCCGCTACGAATTGGCGCGCAGCGCGGAAGACGTGTTGGCGCGCCGCAACCGCGCGCTGTTCCTGGACGCCGAGGCCGCCATGCTGGCCGCGCCCGAGGTCGCGCGCATCCTGGCCGAGGAACTGGGCCACGACGCGGCCTGGCAGCAGCGCACGCTGCAGGACCTGGCCACCGTCGCGGCGAACTACCGCTTGAAGTAAACCGCTACGGCACGCGCAGCGGGCTGCCCCCGATCATCGATTCGAAGACGCGCAGCAGGTCGGGATCGCATTTCGATCCCGCCTCCTGGTTCAGGATCCGCATGATCTGCGTGTGGGTGCGCGCCGGATGGTAAGGCCGCGCATCGCCCAGCGCGTCGTAGGAATCGGCGACCGAAATGATGCGCGCATGCAGCGGAATGGCGTGGCCCGACAGGCCATCCGGATAACCGGATCCGTCGAAGTGTTCGTGGTGGTGGCGCACCGCCAGCGCAATGGCTTCGCGCTGCGGCATCGCGGTCTGCAGGATGATGAAGGCGCCCGCCGCGGCGTGCGCCTTCATGATTTCCCAGTCTTCCTTTTCCAGCCGCTGCGGGCTATGCAGCACGCGGTCTGGCGTGCCGATCTTGCCCACG
The DNA here is from genome assembly GCF_902859725.1 of Achromobacter mucicolens. GTDB lineage: Bacteria > Pseudomonadota > Gammaproteobacteria > Burkholderiales > Burkholderiaceae_B > Achromobacter > Achromobacter mucicolens. The sequence goes on from NZ_CADIJP010000027.1 coordinate 55,528, forward strand.
TCGTGCAGCCGCGCCGCCACGGAGACGACGTCCAGTTCATCCTGCGGCAGCCCGCAGGCCCGGGCCAGCGCAACACTTAGCGCAACCACCCTTTTGCAATGCCGGCCGGTGGCCGGGTCGCGCGCCTGCATGGCGGCGAAAAGCGCCGCTTCATAAGTTCCTGCTGGAAGATCGGGGACGTCGGGGGACATTGGAAAGCACGCGCGCCGCAACGGCATGACGGCGCGCTCAGTTCAGAAAGGCGGGATTCTGACACAATCCGCCACAATGCCGGGCCGCATCGCGCTTGGCGTGCGGCCCGGCCCGTGTCCTGCCCTGCGAGCCCGGCGGGGATCAGTCCTTCAGGCGCTCCAGCAGCGCGCGCGCCACGCCCACCGACGAGCCGGGATTCTGCCCCGTGATGAGCAGGCCGTCGCTGACCACGTGCGGCTGCCAGTCCGGCCCGCTGCTGTACAGCCCGCCCAGCTTTTTCAGTTCGTCCTCGACCAAAAACGGCACGACGTCGGTCAACTGTACGGCCGCTTCTTCCGCGTTGGAAAAGCCCGTGACCTGCCTGCCCTGCACCAGCGGCTTGCCGTCGGCGGTCTTGGCGTGGCGCAACACGCCGGGCGCATGGCACACGGCCGATACCGGCTTGCCGGCGGCCAGCATGGTTTCGATCAGCGCCACCGAATTGTTGTCTTCGGCCAGGTCCCACAGCGGGCCGTGGCCGCCAGGATAGAAGACCGCGTCGTAGTCCGAGGCCTGCACCTCGGACAGCCGGCGCGTGGATGCCAGCACGCGCTGCGCGTCGGTGTCCTGCTTGAAGCGGCGCGTGTCGTCCGTCTGCGCATCGGGATCGTCGCTCTTGGGATCGAGCGGCGGCTGGCCGCCCAGCGGCGAGGCCAGCGTGAGCTTGGCGCCGGCGTCCAGAAACGCGTAATACGGCGCCGCAAACTCTTCAAGCCAGAAGCCCGTCTTGCGTCCCGTGTTGCCCAGCGTGTCGTGGGAAGTCAGCACGATCAGGATGTTCATGTAGCGCTCCATTCGTCAGGGCCGACCCGCACAATGCGTTTGCCGGCATTTTCGCCCTTGAGCAGCCCGATCAGCCCGCGCGGGGCGTTCTCCAGGCCGTCGACCACGTCTTCACGATACTTGATGCGGCCTTGCTTGATGAGGTCCAGCATGGCGTCGCGGAATTCACCGTAGCGGTGCGCGTACTCGTTGAAGATGATGAAACCCTGCATCTTCAGCCGCTTCGTCAGGATGGTGCGCATGAGCAGCGCAAGCCGGTCCGGGCCCTCGGGCTGGCTGGTCGCGTTATAGGCCGAGATCAGTCCGCAGACCGGCACGCGGGCGCGCGGGTTCAAGAGCGGCAGCACGGCATCGAAGACGGCCCCGCCGACGTTTTCGAAATACACGTCGATGCCTTGCGGCACGGCCGCGGCAAGGCGGCCCGCCAGGTCCGGCTGCCGATGGTCCAGGCATTCGTCAAAGCCCAGTTCCTGGACCACGTAGCGGCACTTGTCCGGTCCGCCCGCAATACCCACGACCTTGCAACCGTGGATCTTGGCGATCTGGCCCACCACCGCGCCCACCGCCCCGCTGGCCGCGGCCACGACGACGGTTTCGCCCGCCTTGGGCTGGCCGATGTCCAGCAGTCCCATGTAGCCGGTAAAACCGGGCATGCCCAGCACGCCCAGCGACCAGGACGGGTTTTCGGGATTGGCGCCCAGGCGCAGCAGGCCCGCGCCGTCGGACACGGCGTAGTCCTGCCACCCGGTCTGCGCCAGCACCCATTCGCCGACCGGAAACTGCGGATTATTCGAGGCCTGAACGCGCGTGACGGTACCGCCGACCATCGGTTCGCCAATCTGCACGGGCTCGGCGTAGGACGGGGCATCGCTCATCCGGCCGCGCATGTAGGGGTCGAGCGACAGGTAGACCGTGCGCAGCAGCACCTGGCCCGGCCCCGGTTGGGGGACTTCGCCCGTTTCCAGGCGGAAGTCGGTATCAGCGGGCTCGCCGTGCGGCCGCGCGGCAAGCACGATACGGCGGTTGGTTGAAGCGGATTGGGGCATGGTGTGCGGCCTCCTTCATGGAGCCGGCCGGGCCTCGCTACACGCCCGGGCGGCGTGGTGGGGAACCGGACCATTACACCATCGCACGCCGCCGGCAGCCGCTGAAACCCTGATGATCGAACCCTCTTTTAATTAATTAATTCTTTAATTAGAATCCGCCGCATGGCTTCCGCATCCCCTCCTTCGCCCCCGCGCCGTCCCGGGCGTCCGCCGCGTCCGGACACCGCCACCGCGCGCGCCAATCTGCTGGATCTGGCCACGCAGCTGTTCGCCGCGCAGGGCGTGGCCGCCACCACGATCGCCAACATCGCGCAGCGCGCGGGCGTCACGCCGGCGATGCTGCATTACTACTTCAAGAGCCGCGACCAATTGATCGACGCCGTGGTGCTGGAGCGGATCGTGCCCGTCATCGGCTATGTCTGGGCTCCCGTGCCGCTTGAGCCGGGAGGAGCCGCCGGTGGCCCGGCTGCTGATGGGCCGGCTGCTGGCGGCACGCCCGCGGCTCCCCTGCCCGATCCGGCGTCGGCGGCGCGAGGCTTCATCACGGAAATCGTGGGCCGCGTGGTCCAGAGCGCGACCGAAAAGCCCTGGCTGCCGTCGCTGTGGATGCACGAAGTCGTCAACGAAGGCGGCCAGCTGCGCGATCGCGTGCTGCGCCATCTGCCGTCGGACCGGCTTCAGGCGTTCGCTGGCCTCATTGCCGAATGCCAGCGGCGCGGCGCCATCACGCCGGGGGTGGAACCGCGTCTGGTGTTCCTGTCCATTATGGGCATGACGCTGCTGCCGCTGGCCACGTCGAATTTATGGCGCCGCATCTGGCAGAACGACCCGTTGGCGCAGACCATCGACAACGAAGCGATCGCGCGCCACGCGATCGCCATGCTGACCGGCGGCCTCTTTGCGCCAACCACGCCGCCAACCTCCTCGTCTTCAGGACGCTGACCATGCGCACCCTCCGCCTTCTGCCCGCTTCCCTGGCCTTGCTGACGCTTTTCGGCTGCGGCAACAACGACCAGGCCTTCTACCAGGGCTACGTGGAGGGCGACTATGTCTATGTGGCCTCGTCCGAGCCGGGGCGCCTGGACACGCTGGCGGTGCGGCGCGGCCAGCAGGTCGACGCCAACCAGCCGCTGTACACGCTGGACGCCACGCGCGAAGCCGCCGCGCGCGACCAAGCCCAGGCCGAGCTGTCGGCGGCGCGCGCCCAGCTGGAGGACATTGCCACAGGTAAGCGCCCCCCTGAAGTCGACGTCAGCCTGGCGCAATTGGCGCAGGCGCAGGCGGCCAGCCGGCGGTCCACCGCGCAGCTTGCCCGCGACAATGCGCAGTTCCGCGTCGGCGGCATCCCGCGCTCGCAGCTGGACGACAGCCGCGAGCAGGCGCAGTCGGACGCGGCGCGCGTGCGCGAACTGCAGGCGCAGGTCGAGGTGAACCGGCTGCCGGGGCGCGACGACGCGCGGCGCGCGCAGGCCTCGCAAGTGGAGGCGGCCGACGCCGCGCTGGCGCAAGCCGAATGGACGCTGGCCCAGAAGCAACTGGCCGCGCCGTCCGCGGGCCGGGTGTTCGACACGATGTATCGGGTGGGCGAATGGGTGCCCGCCGGCAGCCCGGTCGTCAGCCTGCTGCCGCCCGGCAACATCAAGGTGCGCTTTTTTGTGCCGGAGACGGTCGTGGGGTCGCTGAAGATCGGGCAACAGGCCACGCTGCGCTGCGATGGCTGCGGCGATCCGATACCCGTGCGCATCGATTACGTATCGGATCAGGCCGAATACACGCCGCCCGTGATCTACAGCCGCGAAAGCCGCAGCAAGCTCGTGTACATGGTTGAAGCGCGCCCCGCCGCCGACGTGGCGGCGGGGCTGCATCCAGGCCAGCCGGTGGAGGCCACCCTGCCATGAGCACCCCCGGCTCCGCCGCCAACGTCATCGACGTTCACGGCCTGAACAAGCACTTCGGCAACAAGCACGTCGTGAACGACGTGACGCTGCAGGTGCGCGAGGGCGAAATCTTCGGCTTCCTGGGCCCCAACGGCAGCGGCAAGACGACCTGCATCCGCCTCATGTGCGGATTGCTCACGCCGGATTCGGGCAGCGGCACCTGCCTGGGCTACGACATCCTGCGTGAGAGCGCCCAGATCAAGCGCAACGTGGGCTACATGACGCAGAAGTTCTCGTACTGGGAGGACCTGACCATTCGCGAGAACCTGGATTTCGTGGCGCGCATGTACGGCATGGACCAGCGCAAGGAAGCCGTGGACCGCGCGCTGCAGGATCTGGGGCTGCAAAGCCGCGCGGGGCAGTTGACGGGATCCTTGTCCGGCGGCTGGAAGCAGCGGCTGGCGCTGGCCGCCTGCCTGCTGCACCAGCCAAGGCTGCTGCTGCTGGACGAGCCCACCGCCGGCGTGGACCCGACGGCGCGGCGCGATTTCTGGGAGCAGCTGCATGCGCTGGCGGCGCGCGGCATCTCGGTGCTGGTCAGCACCCACTACATGGACGAGGCCGAACGCTGCCACAAGCTGGCCTACATTTCGTACGGCAAGCTGCTCACGCAGGGCACCGCCGACGAGGTCATCGCCGAACAGGACCTGACCACCTGGGCGATCCACGGCGCCAACCTGGTTCCGCTCGGCCAGCAGTTGCGCGGCGCGCCCGGCGTGGACCAGACGGTCGCATTCGGGTCGGCGCTGCATGTCAGCGGCAAGGACGCGGCGCAGCTGGAAAACACGCTGCGCGCGGCCATCGCGGGCCAGGACCTGCGGCTGGAACGCGTGGACACCAGCCTGGAGGACGTCTTCATCTACCTGATGAACCGGTCCACCGACAACTTTGCGAGCCCGCCATGACCGCGCGCCTGAACGGCTTTTCGTGGTCGCGCTGGTGGAGCATGGTGCTCAAGGAATTCCTGCAGCTGCGCCGCGACCGCATCACCTTCGGCATGATCGTCGGCCTGCCCATCATGCAGCTGGCGCTCTTCGGGTACGCCATCAATACCGACCCGCGCCAGATGCCCACCGCCATCATCGCCTCGGACCACAGCCCGTTCACGCGCAGCTTCATCGCGGCGATGCGTTCGTCGGACTACTTTCACATCGTTGAGGAACTGGACACCGAGGAAGCAGGCCGCGCCGCCCTGGCGCAGGGCCGCGTGCTGTTCGTCGTGACCATTCCGCCCGACTTCACCCGCAGCCTGTTGCGCGGCGAACGCCCCGCCCTGCTGATCGAGGCTGACGCCACCGATCCCATGGCCACGGGCATGGCGCTGGGCGCGGCCACCCAGCTCACCCAGGCCGTCGCGCAGAAGGATCTGACCGGGCCGCTGGCAAGCCTGGCGGGCGGCCAGCCGCCCTTCGACGTACGCATCCACCAGCTCTACAACGAAGAACAGATCTCGCAATACAACACGGTGCCGGGGCTGATGGGCGTGATCCTGACCATGACGCTGGTGATGATGACCGGGCTGGCGATGACCCGCGAGCGAGAGCGCGGCACCATGGAAAACCTGCTGGCGATGCCGGTGCGGCCGATCGAGGTGATGACCGGCAAGATCGTGCCCTACATCGCCATCGGTCTCATCCAGGCCACCATCATTCTCGCGGCGGCGCATTTCGTGTTCCACGTGCCCGTCATGGGCAGCCTGCTGTCCGTCTACCTGGCCGCGCTGCTCTTCGTCGCGGCCAACCTGACGGTCGGGATCACGCTGTCGTCGCTGGCGCAGAACCAACTTCAGGCCATGCAGCTGACCATGTTCTATTTCCTGCCGAACATGCTGCTGTCCGGCTTCATGTTTCCGTTCCAGGGCATGCCGATGTGGGCCCAGCACCTGGGCAACCTGCTGCCGCTGACGTATTTCAACCGGCTGATCCGCGGCATCCTGCTCAAGGGCAACGGCTGGTGGGACCTGTGGCCCAACATCTGGCCGCTGATGCTGTTCACCGTCATCGTGATGACCGCCGCCGTGAAGTTCTACCGCCGCACCCTGGATTGATCCCATGCTCCGCGCCCGCCACCTGCCCGCTTCCCGCCCCCTGGCCGTCTCGGCGCTCTGCGCCCTGCTGTCCGCCTGCGCAGTCGGCCCCGACTTCGACAAGCCGGCCGCGCCCGCCGTGTCGTCCTATACGCCCGGACAGGACGCGCTGCCGCCGGGCCAGCAGCGCCTGCAGGCGGGCGCCGACATCCCCGGGCAGTGGTGGCGGTTGTTCCAGTCGGAGCCGCTGGACCGGCTGGTGCGCCAGGCGCTCGACGCCAGCCCCACGCTGGACGAGGCGCGCGCGCGGTTGCGGCAAGCGCAGGAAGACCTGGCCGCCGACACCGGCGGGCGCATGCTGCCCGCAGTGGACGGCAACCTGTCGGCGGCCCGCAAGAAGGTGGATCCGGCGGCCTATGGCGTGCCGGTCGCCGAGCCGCCCCCGCCCTTCACGCTCTACAACGCCTCCATCGACGTGTCCTACACCCTGGACGTGTTCGGCGCCAACCGCCGCGCGCTGGAAAGCCTGGCCGCGCAAATGGATTACCAGGCCCACGAACTGCAGGCGGCACGCATGTCGCTGGCGGCCAACGTCGTCACCGCCGCCATCCGCCAGGCGGACCTGGCCGAGCGGCTGGCGGCCACGCGCGATCTGCTGGCCGCGCAGGTGAACCAAAAGGACATCATGCAAAAACGGCTGGAGGCGGGCGGCATCGCCCTGGCCGACCTGCGCAACCAGGAGCTGCTGGTCGCGCAGACGCGCGCCACCCTGCCGCCGCTGGAATTCCAGCTGGCGCAGGTGACCCATCAGCTTGCGACCTACCTGGGCATGCCGCCCGCCAGCCTGCAATCGCCCCCGCTGCGCCTGGCGGACCTGACGCTGCCGGCGGATTTGCCCACGGGCGTGCCCTCGGCATTGACGCGCCAGCGGCCTGACATCCTGGCCGCCGAAGCCCTGTGGCACAAGGCATCGGCCGACGTGGGCGTGGCCACGGCCAACCTGTATCCGCAGTTCACGCTGACCGCCAGCTTCGGTTCCCAGCGCACGGGCGCGAACGAACTGGCCGATGGCGTGAATGTCTGGAATCTTGGCCTGGGGCTTGTCCAGCCGCTCTTTCACGGCGGCGAGTTGCGCGCGCGCAAGCGCTCGGCCGAAGCCGCGTACGACGCGGCCGCCGCGGCCTACCGCCAGACCGTGCTGGATGGCTTTCGCCAAGTGGCCGATGCGCTGCGGGCGCTACAGACGGACGGCGAGGCCTTCGCGGCCTATGACGACGCCTGGCGCCGCGCGGACGACGCCGGCCGCATCGCCGCGGGCCGCTACCAGGCCGGCGGCATCAGCCACCTGAGCCTGCTGGACAGCCAGCGGCAGGTGTTACAGACGCGGATTTCGCGCATCGAGGCCGACGCGGCGCGCTACACCGACACGGCCGCCTTGTTACAGGCGCTGGGCGGCGGATGGTGGAATGAGGCGGTTGCCGCCGTTCCGTGAGCCGCCAAAAGGCGATTCCCGCGACCATGACCGAGAATTCGGGTAGGAAAGTGTCGTTGAGCGCTTTTTGGAAAGCGGTGTAACCGTTGCATCATGCCTGTGCTCAAGCTGCATGATGTTCACACCGATTCATGAATGACCTATTAGACCTGATCGTCTTCGCTCCCGACGCCGGCCAGCGCGTGCGCCGCAGCGACGAACTGGCCGAAATGGGGTTCTCGCCGCGTCCTTGCGAAGACTCCAACGGACTGTTCCGCCTGTTCCAGGCCCGCCGCACCCCGCTGCTCGTGATGCAAGCCGAATTTACCGATCTCTGCATGGCCGTCGCAGGTCTGCGCGCCATGGACACCACCGCCGGCATCGTCGCCATTTCCGCTTTCGACACCCCCGAGAATCGGATCCTGGGCCTGCACTGCGGCGCCGACGCCTGCTTTTCGCCCGACGTCGCCACGGGCGAGATCGCGGCCGCCCTGCAGGCGCTTGTGCGCCGCGTGCCCACCGCCGCCGGCCGCCGCGCCCCCGAGGCCGAGCCGCGCCCGGCCGTAGCCG
>NZ_CADIJP010000028.1 GCF_902859725.1 Achromobacter mucicolens
AGGCGCGGCGGCACGCGCGCGTCCACCAGGCCCAACGCGGCCGCGCGGCGGGCATCGGCGCCGCGGCCGGTCAGCATCATGTCCAGCGCGGCCGGCGCGCCGATCACCTGCGGCAGGCGCAGCATGCCGCCCCAGCCGGGAAAGATGCCAAGCATGACTTCGGGCAGCGCCAGCGAGGCGCCGGGCTGGTCCGCCACCAGCCGGTAGCGGCAAGCCAGCGCCAGTTCCAGGCCGCCGCCCAGGCAATGCCCCTGGATCAGCGCCAGCGTCGGGTAGCGCACGCCAGCCAGGCGGTTCATGAGATTCCAGCCGCGCGATACCAGCCCGCGTGCCTGTTCGGGCGTATCCAGCGTCGCGAATTCGTTGACGTCGGCGCCCACGATGAAGCCCGTCGCCTTGCCGGACTGGATGATGAGGCCCTGGGGCGGATCCCGGTCCAGCGCGTCAAGCACCACCGAGAGTTCGGCCATGGTGTCGGCCGACAGGGCGTTGACCGCGCTGCCCGCGCGGTCGAAGGTCAGCCAGGCGACGCCGTCGGGGTCGTGGTCCAGGCGCCAGTGGGAAAGCGTATCCAATGTCGTCATGGGCGGTCCTCGTCCAGGGTTTCGACCAGCATCGCGCCGCCTTGGCCGCCGCCGATGCAGATGGCCGCCATGCCGCGCCGGGCGCCGCGGCGCTTGAGCGCATGCAGCAGATGCAGCACGATGCGTGCTCCCGAGGCGCCCACCGGGTGCCCGATGGCAATGGCGCCGCCGTCGACGTTCAGCCGCGCGGGGTCCAGTTCGCCCCAGGCGGGCGTGCCGAAGTTTTCCTGGCAGTAGGCCTCGTCCCGCCACGCGGCCAGGCAGCCTAGCACCTGCGCCGCGAAGGCTTCGTTGATCTCCCACAAGTCCAGATCATTCAAGCCCAGTCCATGGCGCTGCAAGATCGGCGTGGCCGCATGCACCGGGCCTAGCCCCATGATCGCGGGATCCAGTCCGGCCCATTGCGAATCGACGATGCGGCCCAGCGGGCGCAGGTTCCATTTGCGCACGGCTTCTTCAGAGGCCAGCACCAGCATGGCCGCGCCGTCGGTGACCTGCGAACTGTTGCCTGCAGTGATGTTGCCCCACGGCTTGTCGAACACCGGCTTGAGCTTGGCCAGCTTGTCGGGCGTGGAGTCTTCGCGCACACCGTCGTCCGCGGCGTGCAGCGTGCCCTGCATGTCGATGACCGGTGTGACCTCGGGCATGCCGGCGGCGCGGGCCGCCAGCGCGCGCTGGTGGCTGCGCGCCGCGTATGCATCCATGGCGGCGCGGTCGATATTGAACAGCGTGGCGACGTTCTCGGCGGTCTGACCCATCGACAGGCCCACGACCGGGTCCGTCAGGCCCTTGAGCAGGCCGATGACGGGGGCCAGGTGCTTGGGCCGGAAACCGCCCAGCGCCTTGAGCTTGGCGCCCAGGCCGCGCGCGGCGTACCAGCGCGACAGCCAGCGCACCATGCCGTCCGAAAACAGCACCGGCGCGCGCGACAGCGCATCGGTGCCGCCGGCCAGCACCAGGTGCGATCGACCGTTCTGGATGTTTGCAATGGCCGAATCCAGCGCCTGCATGCCCGATGCGCAGTTGCGCATGACGGTCCACCCTGGCACCCGATCGCCGCAACCGAGCCGCAGCGAAATCACGCGGCCGATGTTGACTTCTTCGGGCGAGGGCGCCGCGCAACCCACGATGACCTCGTCCAGGTCGGTGGGCGCGTAGGGCTGGCGCAGCAGCAGGGCGCGGCCGGCCTGCACCGCCAGATCCCCGGCGGAGAAGGGGCCCGGGCCCGTGCGGGCCTTCAAGAAGGGCGTGCGTGAACCGTCGACGACGTAAACCGGTTTGAATGCCATCCGCTACCTCCCTCAGGCGACCTTGCGTTCGGCCGTGGGCCGGTCCGCGTCGGCGGCGCCGAGGTCAAAGGGGAAATCATCCACTTTCACCACGGTGTCGCGCAAGCGGTTGCGGCGCTTGACCACCGCGTACTCTTCCGCGGTGATGCCGCCGATGGCCACCGCCGCGTCGGCGATGTCGCGCACATTCGCTTGCGGGTTTCCGTCCAGCACGCCGCGCTTTTCCAGTTCGCGGATCTTGGCTTCGATCGGCTCGGCGTCCAGCGTGGCGGCCAGCGCCTGCTCGATTGCGCCCACGGGCTCGTCCGCGGTGGCGGGCAGATGGCAGCCGGCGGTCAGGCGGTCGCGCGTGGCGCTGGGGCTGATGAGCAGCCGGGCCACGTCCTGGCCAAGCTGGTCCGATGGCGGGATCTGGCTGTGGCCCCACGGAAACACGATGCGGCGAATGATCCAGGCCACCGCCCGGTTCGGGAAGTTGTCCAGCACGCCGTCAAAGGCTTCCTGCAATTTGCAAAACGCGTCCTGGATGGACCAGTGCGCCAGCGGCGCGTCGGCGGCCTGCCGGCCTTCGTCCTCGAAACGCTTGAGCGTGGCGCTGATCAGGTACATCTGCGACAGCACGTCGCCCAGCCGCGCCGACAGGCGCTCGCGCCGCTTCAGGCTGCCGCCCAGCACCAGCATCGAGGTGTCGGCAAGCATCGCGAACGCCGCGGAATAACGGCTCAGCAGCTGGTAGTAGCGCTTCATGTCGGGCGAGACGTCGGCGTTCACGGCGACAAAGCGCGCCCCGGTCAGCGACGTGCCCAGCGCATGGAACGTGTTGCGCACGACGAAGCCCGCGTGGCCCCAGAACGCGGCGTCGAAATCATCCAGCCCCCGCTTGCGGTCCGGCGATTGCGCGGCCTGCATTTCGGCCAGCACGTAGGGGTGGCAGCGGATCGCGCCCTGGCCGAAGATGATGAGGCTGCGCGTCAGGATATTGGCGCCTTCGACCGTGATGCCGATGGGGATCTGCTGGTAGGCGCGGCCCAGGAAGTTGGACGGTCCCAGGCAGATGCCCTTGCCGCCGATCACGTCCATGCCGTCGTTGACGACCTGGCGCGCGCGCTCCGTGACGTGATACTTGACGATGGCCGACACGACCGAAGGCTTTTCGCCCAGGTCCACCGCGCCGGCCGTCATGGTGCGCGCGGCGTCCATCATGTAGGTGTGTCCGCCAATGCGCGCCAGCGCCTCTTCGACGCCTTCGAACTTGCCGACCGGCATGCGGAACTGGCTGCGCACGCGGGCATAGCCGCCCACGGCGCGCGCCGTCAGCTTGGACATGCCGGTATTGGAGGAAGGCAGCGAGATCGAGCGGCCCGCGGCCAGGCATTCCATCAGCATGCGCCAGCCCTGGCCGGCCATGGCGGGACCGCCGATGATGAAGTCCAGCGGCATGAAGACGTCGGCGCCGCGCGTCGGGCCGTTCATGAACATGGCGTTCAGCGGGAAGTGACGCCGGCCGGTGTCCACGCCGGGGTGGTCGTGCGGCACGAGCGCGCAGGTGATGCCCAGGTCCTTCTTGCCGCCCAGCAGGCCGTCCGGGTCGTACAGGCGGAACGCCAGGCCCAGCAACGTGCAGACGGGCGCGAGCGTGATGTAACGCTTGTCCCAGGTGACGCGCATGCCGATCACCTCGCGGCCCTGCCATTCGCCCTTGCAGACGATGCCGCTGTCTGGAATGGCGGCCGCATCCGAACCCGCCCACGGGCTGGTCAGCGCAAACGCCGGCACTTCCTCGCCGCGGGCCAGGCGCGGCAGATAGTGGTTCTTCTGTTCCTCAGTGCCGTAATGCAGCAGCAGTTCGGCCGGACCCAGCGAGTTCGGCACCATGACCGACACGGCCAGCGCGGAAGAACGCGTGGATAGCTTGGTCACGATTTCGGAATGGGCGTAGGCGGAGAACGCAAGGCCGCCGTACTGCTTGGGAATGATCATGCCGAGGAAACCCTCGGTCTTCAGATAGTTCCAGACGTCGGCGGGCAGGTCGAAGCGCTCTTGCGTGACGTTCCAGTCGTTGACCATGCGGCAGGCGGTCTCGGCCTGGTTGTCCAGAAAGCGCTGCTCTTCGTCGGTCAGTTGCGGGCGGGGATAGGCCAGCAGACGGCTCCAGTCGGGCCGGCCGCGAAAGAGCTCGCCTTCCCACCAGACGGTGCCCGCCTCGAGCGCGTCGCGCTCGGTGTCCGACATCTGCGGCAACACCTTGCGATACAGGTTGAAGATCGGCGCGGACAACAGCGCCCGCCGGATGGGGCGCACGCCCAGCAACACGGCGGCCAGGAGCGCAATGACAACCAGCGCGACGATGACTGCGTACATTTTCTTGTCTCCTCGTTGTTCTTCAGGTGCGTGGCGGCCTTCGAAGGAGGGCGCGCCGGCCGGGCGGACGGTGGACGGCGGTCAGGCGCCTCCGGGGCTTGCGTTCACGTGCGGCAAGGGCGAGCGCAGCCCGCCCAGCAGAAAACTCATCAGGCGCGGCAGAAGCAGTTCGCGGTCGTTGGGCTGCTCGGCTTCGTCGCCGGCCAGGCCGGTGACCGAGCGCAGCAGGTCGGTGCCCATGATTGCGTACGACGTCGCGCCCAGCATGAACTGGAAACGCCAGATGATCTCGGCGCGGGGCACGTCCGGCAGGGCGGCGAACAGCGCGTTGCGGTAGCGCGCGAGCACGTCGGCGTATTCCTCGGCGAACAGGGCCCGGATGAAATCCGTGGGATCGGTCATCGTGCGTTCCAGCAGCGGTAGGAACGTGCTGCCGGCCTGCGCGGGATCGGCGGCCAGGCGCAGCAGCGTGCCGAAGAACGCATCGACGATCTGCGAGGGCTTCAGGGGTTTGCCGCCGGATTGCGCCTCAAGTTCGTCCAGAAGGCGCATGCGCTCGCGATTCAGCACTTCCAGGCGGCGTTTGAGCACCGCCTGCACGAGTGACTCCTTGGAGCCGAAGTGATAGTTCACCGAAGCGAGGTTCACACCGGCCGCGCCGGTGATCTGTCGCATCGACGTCGCTTCGTGTCCTTGTTGCGCGAACAGGGACTCGGCGGTGTCCAGGATGGCTTCTCTCGTGGGTGTGGAGCGGATTTCTTGCATAAGGTTGAATTCAAACGTTTGTTTCAATGCATTATGCGGGAGCCTTGGATGAGAGGCGAGCCTCTGCTATCCCCAATAGGGTTTACCCCTAACCGTCGGCGGCCGTGGTGTCGCTTTTGCCGCATGCGCGCTTTGCATCGTGCGTACGGACGAGGCCCTGCCGGGAAGAAGCATGAGGCGCGGGCCGCTCGGGAGGTTGAGGTTTAGCCGAATGTCCTCGGACACCAGTCCTAGGATGAATGCGCTCTGGAACGCACGCTCAAAAGCCCGCAGTATCAGCGCGAGAACATGAAAGCATTGCCCCGGGTGTGTGCCGGGTGAGGCTCTGCGCAGTCACGGCGCGGCAGGCCAATCGCCCTGATACAGGAGCACGAGAAATGACGACGTACAAGGTGGGATTGCTGGTTGACGGGTATGAGCAACCCGGCTGGATGCACGAGATGGTTGAGTGGCTACTCCACAGCCAGGAGTTCGAGCTCACGGCGTTGCTGGTGATGAACGGAGAGGTCGCCGACAGTGCGCCGAGGCTGAGCGTGAAGGCGCTGTTCGGCACGCTGTCGCGCCTGGAAGGCAAGCTGCTGCCGCAGAAGCAGCGCGACATGCTGGCCTGCCGCGACATGCGCGACGGCCTGCAGCAGGCCGGGACGGCGGTCATTCCGCTTGCGCCCGGCGATGAGGACCCGCAGGCGCGCCGCGAGGTGCAGGCGCTGGGGCTGGACCTGGTGATCACGCTGGGCGCCTCGCTCGCCACGCGCTCGCAACTTGCCAGCTGGTCGCGGCTGGGCGTGTGGCAATTGAGCTATTCGGATATTGCGGTGGCAACCAGCCGTTATGCCGGCTTCTGGGAGGTCTTTCAGCGCGAAGATCACACCACCGTGAAACTCTGGCGCATCGGCGCGCGGCAGGAAGATGACGAACTCCTGGACCAGCGCAGTTTCAACACGGAAGTGTTCTGGCTGAAGAATCAGGCCCGCGCTTTCAGTTTGGGAAACTTCATGGTCTATGACGCCTTGCAGGCGCTGGCCCATGACCGGCCGGGCGTCGCGCCGCCCGCCATGCAGATCATGAGCGGTCCGCGCCGCGCCGATCCGGCAGAGTGGGACAGCGCCGCATATATTGCGCGCCAGGCGTGGTTAATGTCGGACCTGGTTGTGCGCCGCATCATGAAACGCAATGTCCGGTGGCGGATCGGTATGTTTCCCTCCGCGCGGCAGCAGGCGGTCGTATCGGAGGCGATGGTATTGCAGCCGCCCAAGGGGCGGTTTTTCGCAGATCCTTTTGTTTATACGCACGACAAAAAACCGTATATATTTTTCGAAGACTATGATTTTACGTCCCGCAAGGGCACGATCTCCGTCGCGACCTACTCCGACGGGGCTTTCCGGCTGTTGGGCACCGCGCTGAACCTGCCTTATCACCTTTCATTTCCGTATATTTTTGAACACGAAGGCGTGACATACATGGTTCCGGAAACGTGCGGAAATCGCAGTATCGAGCTATGGAAATGCACGGAATTTCCGCTGAAATGGGAGCTTGATGTTAATCTGATGACCAATATTTCTGCCGTGGATACGATTATTTTTAAACACGGGGAATACTGGTGGCTATTAACAAATATCGACCGGACTGACGGCCAAAGCCACTGCGACGAGCTGTTCGCGTTTTTCTCGGATTCGCCTCGCTCGACGACCTGGACGCCACACGCCTGCAACCCGATCGTGCGCAACCCGATGCGCGCCCGCAACGCCGGAATCGTTGTCTCGCCTGGCGGAGATGTGATCCGGTGCGCCCAGTACCAAGGCTTCTGTCACTACGGCAAGGGCGTCTCGCTGAACAAGATTGAGGAGCTTTCGCCTTCCACCTATGTCGAAACCGATGGCGAGATCCACTACGCTAACTTCCTGAGAAAACGCCATGCTTCAATGCACCATTGGCATCATCAGGGGGGGCATACGGTATTTGACTTCGCCTATATGGAGTAAATACGCCTGCGGGCGTAAAAATAAAAATGTTACCGTTATTTCGATTGCAGGGATCGCTCACCGGCGTGATGTGTCGACAGATACAAGTTGACAGCTTTCCCTCCCCATCCGGCACCCCAAGGCCGCGTCAGGCAGATGCCACGACGCGGCTTTTTTTCGTCTGTAACACGGGCGTTCCGGGCGTGGCAGGCCGGCAAACCGAGGCCGCGTCATAGGGAGAACCGCGGGTGCAATGGGGTGATGCTGGTGAAAACCCTAGCGGTAAAAAGGACGAGATGAGGTTCCTCATCCCTATTTAGGAACATGATTAAGGCTAACGATTGATTTCTGATTTTGTCGGATTATATCGCCCTGAAACGTCTTGATTTTGACAAATCCGAACCATAAGATGGGTTCCATGCCATCCGTTATGTTGGCTACCAAAGTCGACCAGCCTAAACGTCCCGGTTCAGCTTCATTAGATATTCCGGGATATGCGGACCACCCCCGCAAGGCTGGATAAATAATATCTTCAGCACAGCGAAGATCCCTTCTAGGCCCGTCGAAAAACCGGGAGGACACCATGGCCAAGATGGTCCTGATTGAAGCCCATCCGCTACTGCGGTTGGGGTTGTGGCAAATTCTTAGCAAGTTGGATGATGTGTGGGAGATCGAGGGGATGGGCCTTGCGGACGTGTCCAAGGCCGACGGCGTGCACGCGGGCGCCGATCTTCTGATCTATGGATTGCCAGTGGATACCGATGAAGCATGGAGCGCCTTGCACGAGATTCAGCGTGTGCTGACGCCCAAGCGGATTCTGCTTCTGACGGATGTCATGCCCTTGCCCATGCCGGTGCAAGGCCTGCCTGGCGCCAGTGTGTACGGTTGCCTGATGAAAACGGCTTCGGTCGAGATCCTCGAGGCCGCCATCCGCCTGGTGATGGCGGGCGGGCAATGCTTCCCCAGCGAACAGGCGCTGCAGGCTCCGGCCTCCACCGTATGCGCCTTGCCGTCGCGGGATGCGGAAGAAGGTGGTGCGAAGGGCGCCATGCCGGTCAGCGCGGGCGCACAGCTCCTGCAGATCACGCCGCGCCAGTACGAAGTGTTGGTGTTGCTTGCAAGGGGCTATCCCATCAAGACCGTCAGCCGGATGTTGAACATCTCGGTGGCAACTGCCAAGACGCACGCGTGCACGCTGTACCAACGCCTGCATGTCAAGAACAAGGGCGAAGCCGTGTACGCGGCGCTGCAACGCGGCGCGACCCTTGAATGGCATGAACCGAACGGGCGTGAAGTGGATGCCGGGCAGATCTATGGGCGCAAGCTCGGCTAAGCAAGGTTTGCGCTGCCTGCCCGGCAGCAGGAACGCCCGTTCCAACGCTGCCGGGACCGCGCATAGCCAATACGGCTAAGGCATAGAAAGCAGGTGTTCACGTCGCTGTCGCCTCGCTTTCCGCCACCAATCATCCTCCTGAACGAGATTCAGCGAACGTAGCCGCTGATAGCATGAGTTGTGTCCGCAAGCATGGATTGATAGGGCGAATCACTTAGTCTCGTCACTGCAATCCCAAGGCTGCGGACAGGATTCCCCTGAACCTGGCGACGCGCGTGAACCCGCGCATTGCGCGGCGTCGCGCCAGCGTCATGGGAACCGTAATGGGCCATGCGTCACAAGGTTCTTCCCGGGATGACAACCGTACTGATCGAAGACTACGCTCTGCTTCGTGTCGCAATTCAGCATGTGCTGGAACGTGTGCGCAACGCCGACGATATCCTGGCCATCTCGCCAGCCCACCTACTCAATATGTCCAGCTCGATCAACAAGCCAGTGGAGTTGCTGGTGATCGGTTGCAGCGGCACCGCGGAAGAGGACATCGGACTTCTATCGCAGGCCATGGCCTTTTTCATGCCCAGGCTGGTGCTCGTGCTGTATTCGGCGCTGGACCAGAGCGTGATGGCCGCGTGTGCGCGCGCCGGGGTTGCGGGCTATCTGCCCAAGGCTTCCAGCCCCGACGCGCTGGCCGCGGCAGTCAGCCTGGTGATTGCGGGCGGCGAATGCTACCCGCAACCCGCCGGCCGGCCGCCCAGCACCGCGCACGCGTCCGTGCAAGAGCTGCGCGAGCTCACGCAGCGGCAGGAGGAAATCCTGCAGCTGCTCGTGCAAGGCAAGACCATGCGCGAGATCGGCCAGCAGGTCGGCATCTCGGTCGCCACCGTCAAGAGCCACGCGCGCACGCTCTATTGGAAGCTGAACGCACGCAACCAGGCCGAGGCCGCGTACATCGCGGTGCAGATGGGACTGGTGCGCAGCTCGAATGGGCAGCCTGCGCCCGCCAAGGGCGACGCGAGCTGAGACGAGGACGTGAGTCAGGGCCTGTGCGGGTGGCGCTGCCGCCCGCACAGGCCCTGGCTTTTTTGTGCGCCTGACAGTTGTCGCAATAGAAGCAGACGAACTTCAAAATCGTACTTGTCTGATACCCAAGCCTGGGCAGGCGTGCCGTAATGGGCGCGCGCAGGCAGGGCACGCATTGGTGGCGTGGAAGGCCTGTGGTTCCCGGGAGCTCGACATTCCTATCCAGTCCGATTTCGCTTCGCATTTGCCATCGACGACAAGTCCTTCGACGTCGTCGTGTACACCTTGCGGGAACGTCTGTCCGAGGCCTTCGTGTTGCCTGTGGGCCATGAGGCCCCCGCTATGACAACGCCCCACAAGAAAGCGCTGGGTCCCGACCGCCCTAATGAAAAACAACTGGGCAAGGCCATCTCACCGCCATCGTGTCAGCGGTGTGTGCCCATCTACCCTTTGCGCTACGGCGTTGCAGAGCGCACCTGGGATAAAGGCGTGTTTCCCACGCTCAGCGCTGAGGGCTATCCCGCGCTGGCCGCTGGCAAAGCGTACGGTCTGCGCGTGCTGCGTCCAGGCACCTACGTTTACCTCTGCTACTTCCAGAACGGCCGGATGTGGACGCAGCATTATCAAGTCACCGACGACATGCGATTTGCGCGCATCTGGTGGACTCCTGCAGACGAAGAGGATGCCATCCCCGGACGGCTCGCTCGCCCCGAAACGGTCAGCGCCAAACCTTATCTATCTGCCCCAGCGACCAAAGAAGCAGACGTCGTCTACCTGCTGACCAGCGAAACGATGCTGACCCATGCCAGGCTCTGGAGCATCGAAAACGATACGGGCGGCATCCGCTCCAGGTTGGCGACAAAGGTCAGGCCCGCTGGTGGTGTTGAGCAACCCCACGTGTTCAACATCGCGTTGCTTGCTTACGCGACGCCGGAACTGCGACGACCCGACTTGAGTGGCAAGTCGGGGTACTACACATGGAGCGAGATATCAGCGCCGCAGTCGTTCCCCACCTACGAAACCGTCATTCCGGGCGCTCACGTCGAGCTGGCTCCGATCAAGGATATCGTTCCTCTGGCAGTCGTGCTGCACGACCCGATCGGCGTCATGAGTGAACTGGCGCATCTTGTCGCAGTTGCGGCGGCAGATCGGCAAGCTTATGAAATCGATAACAATCATGCCTACACAAGCGCCACCGTCATAAAACAGTACTTGCAGAGTGTTCAGAAGCGTGCGACCCCAGAAGCCTATGCCAAAAGGCGAGACCTGGTTCGCTTTGACGCGAACGATGACGCGGACCGCTTCCTTGGCAATGCTGTTCCATACATGCTCTCCTATGAACAGACAGTCAGACGAAAACAGGCCGACATTGACACACTGGTGAAGGACCTTGAAGGCTGGATCAGGACTGGCGGCAGCGCCATCGCCAAGGATTGGCAGGATGGATGGTTTGGCAAGGTGCTGTCCTGTTTTGACTTGGGTGCAAAAGAGAATGCACAGGACTACGAGCGCGTTGTTGCCCACTGCGTGGGTAACCTGACTCATAGCGAAAGTGGTCGATCGACGTACCGAAGTTTGTTGTTGGCCCCACCTGAAAGAAGTCCTGTCTGGTTGGCGCTAGCGCACGGCATCCCTGAGTTGCGCGCCAATTTCGCCAACCCTCCGCCGCTGAAGAACGTGCTGGACGTTGGGGTTGCGGCCTTTGCGCCCATCTTTCAACTGAATGTCTCCTATCCAGCGACCCAGTCCTCAGATGTACTCGTAAGCCAGATGCTTTCTCAGCTTGGTGATACGCGTTTGCCCGAGGCTACAGCCAGCAGCATCGTCCGGCGATTACGCCTGTATGCAGAAGTCCGTGTTGGCAACACCATTGTCACGTACCGCGTGTCTAGCGCCGAGGCGAATTTTCAATACTCCCAGTTCCACGGTGAACGAAGCATGAACACCGAACAACTAAGGAAGTGGGGTATTACCGTCAAGCAGCCATTGCGCAATCAGCCAGCGACGGTGCTCCTTTACGAAACAGTGCGCATCGGTGATCAAGCAACCCGTATTTCTCCTGCCCAACCGTCTGTGCACAATCGGCAGCCGTTCCAACTTGAAGGCAATGTTTTCAAGCGGATGCTGGATCAGGTTCGTCAAAGTAAAGCCTACGGCGCCGCGCAGACTGGGATCGTACGCGGGGAATATGGGTTCACAGGCCTGGCCGCCATTTCCGCCATCATGGCACTTCGGTCGTCCGTTCGAGATATCGCCAGTGGAAAGGTTGACCGATCATTTAATGGCGCCGCCAACGTCGCCAGTGCTTTTGCGGCAGTATCCGGTGTCATTAGCTCCGTTTATTTGATGAAGGGCGACCTGCTCCAATTACGCGCATTGGCGAAAGGGAAGTCGCTTGCCCAAGCGCGAGTTGCTGCATTTGCTTCTCGAGTACTAGCCGCATGGGCCGGCGCGGCAACAGCCGCTCTTGCGGCCCTCGCGGACGGATTACGCGCTGGCCACGCCTTCACGACGCAACAAAATGCCGAAGCGGGTCGGATGTATCTTGCGTCTGCCGGATGTGGGGTCTTGGCGGCTGCGGGGGTGTTTCTAAGCGCCTCAGGCACAGTCCTCGCCTTCATCGGGCCTGTCGGCTGGTTTGTGCTGGCGTTCATTGCCACCGTCGGAGTGGCATATTTCGGCCTCCAGGCCGCGCACGCCAAATTTCAGCCCGACGAAATTTGGTTGGCACACAGCTATTGGAGTGTAAGTGATAGAACATACCGATATAAATCGCTGGACCAGGAAATCACCGCATTTCACGGTGCCGTTTACGGCGTCCGCGCTGTAGCGAGTTGGGAGACACCTTCGAGGTCAGCAAGCGACATCGTAGTTCGCAGCATCCCAATTTACGGGCTCTGGTCAGACAGCGTTGATTTAAAACGCGCTATCGGCAAGGAAGGCGTAGGGATACTTTCGCTCTCTGTGGTTCTGCCTGGCTATCCCGCGTTGGGCGAAGACACGACGCTCTTAAGGCACGCCGATGTATTCAAATACACGCTGAAAGCTAAGCGCGGCGGCCAAATCCTGAATATGGTAGAAGGCCCCATCGCCGCCGCTCCGGGCTACCGCTTTCCTTATGACACGGAATGCATGGTCATTGCCAAGGACCTCATTCACGATGGCACCCGCCAGTTGAGTTGGCGAATTACTATGCGCCAGGACACGGAGGTGATGCTGGACTACTGCTACAGGCCAGATATCGTGAATCAGTCTAGTCTTGCATTTTTCCCGCTCCGGGAACCGCTTGTCTTTACGCGCGGTACGTGGCTCACAGATCCCATTGACGAAAAATTGGTCGCTCCAGTCCAGGAGCCTAAATAATGCGGACTGTAAAAAAGTCGGGGCAGTCCCGCCCTTCGTTCGATGAGATTCAGAGCAAGTGGCGGCTGTTTCGCTTCGCGAGCACGTTGTTGCCAGCGCTGCCCGATACGCAGGAACCCGCCGCCATCGTAGCAACACGGTTGAACGACCATTGCATCGAGGTCGTTTCCAATACGTTGCAAACTGAAGGTGCGGGATTTTTACTTCGACTTTTCACCTTCTTTGGACTGCTTTCGTTTTTTTTGGCAGTGTTCGGAGTATTCGGTGGCTGGTCTGCAGGTGTGCTCATACTTTCACTCGGTCTACCTTGCATGGGGCTTATATGGTTTTTTTTGCCATGCCTTTTGGCGCCACGTTATCGATACCGTTGTTCGAAAGTACGTTTTGACCGCCGTAGCCGTCGCGTCTACTACGTTCCATATCCTGAGGAAAGCTCGGATGCAATATGGGAACTTGAGTGGGATCGGCTTCAGGGCATCAGCTGGTCCACAGGTCAAGCGCAAGCGTATCTTTACCTTGTGGGCTATACCTGCAACCTGCCTGAGTCTCAATTGGTCAAGATACCCATAATGTTTAATGAGACAATTTTCGCAAGCCACATATGGGCTTGGCTTCACGGTTTTATGGACAAGGTCGAAGCCTTGCCCGCACCCAAAATTATCGCGTTCCCTCAAAATTCGCGTGATGTGCTTATGCGCTACGGCGGTCGTTGGATCACATGGTCCCTCACCACAAAGAAGGGACGGCTATGGTTGCCTTTGATGATCTGGGTGGATTTGGCGATTCTGCTGATATTCATGCCCGTCCTGGCGTTGCCGCAACTGATCGTTCTTCTGTATCCGGAGATCCGATTCACGGAAGAGAACGATCGACATTGTGGTTTTTCTGCGGATTGAACATGAATGGCAGGTAAGGGCGACGAATTGCATGCTGTCCCGCGACCGCCAACGCCTGCACAAAACCCGGCCCACGCCATTTTCAAGTATTTCCCCTCCCTCGCCCAGAAGCCTGAGTCATGCAAGCCACCAAGCAAGCCCGACAGCCGCGCCCGTCGTTTAGGAAGATCCAGGAAAAGTGGCGGCTATTTCGCTTCGCAAGTACGTTATTGCCTTTGGATCCTGCCGCTCACGAAGTACCAGCTATCCAAGCGACGCGTTTAAATGAAAATTGCATCGAAGTGGTTTCCGACACGCTGCAAGTGGAACTTGAGGGAGTGGGTCTTCGACTGCGAACTTTATTTGGGCTAGTTGTTCTTTTTATTGCATTAATCGTGGGCGTCGACGATTGGTTTGGACTGATTTGGGTGCCTATACTAGGTCTTCCGATCATAGGGCTTTTGGGGTTTTTCCTTCCGCGCGTGTTGCTGCCGCGATATAAATACCGTTCTTCGAAAGTGCGTTTTGACCGCCGTTCCCGGCGCGTGTACTACTTCCCTTATCCAGAGGAAAGCTTGGACGCGATATGGGAACTGGATTGGGGCCAATTGCAGGGCATTGATTGGACAACAGGTAGATCGCAACCGTATCTCTACCTTGTTGGTTATACCTGCAACTTGCCGGAGCCTCAGTTGGTGAAGATACCCGTAATGTATAACGGTGAGATTTGGGCGAGCCATATCTGGGCTTGGCTTCATCGTTTCATGGATAACGTTGAAGACCTACCTCCACCAAAGATCATCACGCTTTTTCAAAGGCCGATTGATGTGCTGATGCGTTATGGTGGCCGCTGGATCACATGGTCCTTGACTACAAAGCAGGGGCGGTTATGGTTGCCTTTGATGATCTGGGTTGATCTCTCGATTCTGCTGTTGTACATGCCGTCCTGGAGCTTGCCGCAACTAATTGTTCTTCTGTATCCGGAGATCCAATTTCCGGAAGAGAACAATCGACATTGTGGTTTTTCAACGGGCTAAGCAAGAAGCGCGGGGCAAGTCGCTCTCGATGCGCCCCGCACCCGCCAACACCTGCGCGAAGTCCCTCACAAACACCCTCAAACATCCCCCTCACTCGCCCGCGTTCCCGCCGGCGTCGCGCGGCCCTTGTTTTTCGCAATTGCCATGAACTCACGCTCCGCCGCACCCAGCACCGCATCCACATGCAGGTGCGCCATCGCATACTGCCGGGCGGCGGCGCCCAGGGTTTCGCGGATCTGTGCGTTGTAGCTGAGTTTGCGCACGGCTTCGGCCATCGCTGCGGCATCTTCGGGCGGGGTCAGCAGGCCGCAGCGCGACACCACGTTGGCAAGCTCGGTGCCGCGCGCCGCGCCGCAGACGACGGGGCGGCCGGTGGCCAGCATGCCTGTCAGCTTGGACGGCATGACCAGGTCGGCCGCGCCGGCGCGTTGCGGCAGCAGGTGGATGTCGGCCGTGCCTAAAAGCGCGCCCAGGCGTTCGGCCGGTTGCAAGTCCAGGAAGATGACGCGCGTCAGGCCGCGGCATTTGTCTTCCAGCGCCGCGCGTTCGGGGCCCTGGCCGCAGAACAGGAACCACAGGCGGTCTTCGCGGTTCAGGCGGCGTGCCACGTCGGCGAGGATCTGCAGGCCCTGCTTGCCGCCCATGTTGCCCGAATACAGTGCGACGATGGCGTTGTCCGGAATGCCGAGCTGCGCGCGATAGTCGCCGCCTTCGGCCAGGGGCGTGATGGCATTGACGTCGATCCAGTTGGGCAGCAGCACGGCGCGGGCGGGGTCGATGCCTTTGGAAAGCGCCAGGTCCAGCATGCGGTTTGAAATCGTGGACACGCGGTCAAACCTGCGCATCAGCCAGCGTTCGGCGCGCTTGACCATCGATCGCAGGACGCCGCCCTTGAGCAGCCCCAGTTCGAACGCCGCGTCGACTTCGAAGTCCTGGATGTGCAGCCAGGCGCGGGCACCGGTCAGGCGGGCGGTCAGCCACGCGGCCGGGGCGCAGAAGAGGGCGGGTTCCACGACCAGGATGATGTCCGGCCGCCGCATCGCTGCGCGCAGCAGCGACGGCAGGCTGGACAGCGCGAAGCTGGCCAAGTGCACCAGCCGCTTGGCGCCGCCCGGCCTTTCGGGAACCCACAAGGGCGCGCGCCGCACGGTCACGCCCCGGCGCGTTTCCTTGGTGTAGCGTGTGCCGCGGTAGCCGTCGTGGACCCGCCATTGCGGGTAGTAGGGCGGGGCGGTGACCACGCTGACCTCGTGCCCGCGCGCGGCCAGCCACTCGGCCAGTTCAGCGGTGTACTTGCCAGTGCCGGTCAGTTCGGGCGCGTAGTTGATGCCATAGATGAGTATTTTCATGTTGGCGTGGCGGTGCGTGGCCGGATGGGGCGGCACGGGTTGCCGTGGCACACCATCGCGGCGGGCATGTTGCGAAACACCGAGCTGCGCGCGCCGATCACGGCCTCGCGTCCGATGGTCACGCCCGGACCGACGAACACGTCCGTGGCCACCCATGCGCCGTCTTCGACACGCACAGCGCGTTCCCGCAGCGGAAAGTCGGGCCGGCCGGCATCGTGGTCGGCTGCGCACAGATAGCTGCGCTGCGACACCACGGCGTGCGCGCCGATGTGGATGGGGCCCAGGCTGTAGATCACGGCGTCGTCGCCGATCCAGGCGTAGTCGCCGATCTCCACTTTCCAGGGATAGGTGACCGTGGCCGTGGGCCGGATCAGCACCTTGTGCCCGACGCGCGCGCCGAACCGGCGCAGCAGCCAGCGGCGAAAGCCGTAGGCTACCTGTGGCGACCAGCGGAACAGGGTGCCCTGCACCATCCACCACAACTGCACGGTCAGCGCCGACCGTCCGCGCTGACCCGGCGCCAGTGCGAACTGGTCCAGCCGTTGCAAGGTGCTCATTTGGCCGCTCCGGCAACGGCGTCGCGCCGCGATGCGGCCTCGCTGGCCTGGCGCGCCTTCAGGATCTCTTCGGTCTTGATGCGGATCTGCCAGTAATACATGGCGCGCGCGACCGCATAGTCGTAGCCGGCCTTTCCATCCAGGAATCCCAGTTTGAAGACATAGGAGTGCAGGAACGAGATCGGCGCCTTGAACGGCATGGCCTGGAAGATGCGCTTGAGCAGGGCGCGGCCGCCGACGTTGGCCTCTCGCGGATCGTTCATCAGGCCCTTGGTGCGCAGGTTCGCTTCCCAGTCCGAATAGCGATTGTGCTTGTCGAAGTAGTGATACAGCGAGTCGTGGTCGTTGTGCACCATACGCTGGCGCAGCGCAAAGGTCTCGCCCTGGACCTGCGGCTGGTAGTGACCCTCGACCTCCCACATGTTGGCCACGTCCAGGTCGTCGTAGTCCAGAAAGCGCGAGCGGTCGCGCGCCAGGAGCGCCAGCTTGTAGACGCGATGGCCATGTTCCAGCTTCTTGCCGCAGAACACGTAGTCAAAGGGCACGAAAGCGCCGCCAGCCCCCGCGGCAAAGCGCGGCAGGACCTCGCGGATCTCGGCGGCCAGGCCCGGCGTCATTTCTTCGTCGGCGTCCACGTACAGCACGACGGGGTGCGTGAAGGGAAGCTGCTCCAGGCACCACTGCTTTTTCTTCGGATACTTGCCGTCCCACTGGAAATTCGAAACGCGCGCGCCCATCGCCGTGGCGATCGAGCAGGTCGCGTCCGTGCTGTTGGAGTCCACGACGAAGACTTCGTCGAACTCCGCCAGCCCTTTCAGGCACTTCGCGATGTTGCGTTCCTCGTTCTTGGTCATCACCACGACGGATACCGGTATCTTCTGCATGATGCTGTCCTGTTCAGGGCGTTCCGCGCTGCATGAGCGGGCGGAAGAGATCGATGACGTTGCGGCAGTGCCGCTCGAGGGAAAAGGCGTCCGCGCGCTCGGGGCCCTGGGCCGCAAGCTTCTCGCGCATCTCGCCGTCGTAGGCCAGTCGACGCACCGCCTCGGCCAGCGCCTCGGCGTCGCCTACCGGCACCAGCAGGCCGTAGCGGCCGGCGTCCAGGATCTCGGCGGGGCCGTGCGGGCAGTCGGTGGAGATGACGGGAACGCCCAGACACAGGGCCTCGACCAGCACGTTGCCGAAACTCTCGCGCACGGAGGTGAGCGCGAAGGCGCCGGCGCCGGCGATGACCGGAAACGGATTGTCGATGTGGCCGGCCAGCGTGACCTGCGTGCGGGACGGCCGGTCGTCGATGCGCTTTTGCAGGGCGGCGTGCTCGGAGCCTTCGCCCAGGATCGTGAACGCAATGCTCGGGTCGTCGAGCAGCGCGGCCGCGTCGATCAGCGTGGCGTAGTCCTTGACGGCTTCTAGCCGGCCCACGGCCACCACGTGATAGGGCGAGTCGCCGCCATCGGCCGTCTTCGGCTGGGCGCCCTGGCGCCGCACGTTGTCCAGCGGCACGCCGTTGTAGATGGTGTGCACCTTGCCGCGCAGCGGCGGAAACATGCTGACCAGGTCTTCCTTGACGCCGCGCGACACCCCGACCACCGCGTCGTGCCGCCGGTAGGTCTGGCTGACCAGCCAGCACTTCAGGCGGCGCATCTTGGAGGCGCCGTAGTGGATGGCCGGGCTGCTGTGTTCGAAGGCCACCGTGCGGAAGTTGCCGCGCAGGATCTTTCTGGCCAGCACGACCAGCATGTTGCACAAAAGGCCGTGCGAGCAGACGATGGCGGGCTTTTCGCGGCGTATGTGCTGCAGCAGCTTGAAGAACGCCACGGGCAGCGCCAGCCGCAGCTTGGTGGGAGACTCGATGATCGGAAATGCGCGGGTGACCTTGGGGTTGGCGATGGGATACTCGCGGTTGCGCGAGCGCAGCAGGAACAGGGCGGAGTCCACCCCCTGTTCCGGCAACGCATCCACAATGAAGGCGACGCATCTTCCGACGCCGCCATGCAAGTCCGGTGCGACAAACAAGACATCAGACATGGGGTATTACTCGCGTGGGTGGCGCCCGGCGCACGATATCCGGGCGGGGGCTGGGAGCGGGAGATTCTTGGCGAGGCA
This sequence comes from Achromobacter mucicolens, assembly GCF_902859725.1. Taxonomy (GTDB): domain Bacteria; phylum Pseudomonadota; class Gammaproteobacteria; order Burkholderiales; family Burkholderiaceae_B; genus Achromobacter; species Achromobacter mucicolens. The sequence goes on from NZ_CADIJP010000028.1 coordinate 18,601, forward strand.
CGGGCATGATCTGGGCATTTCGCATCAGCGAAAGGCAGTAACACAGCAGAAAGCCGGTAAACGCGGTCTTGGGCGCATAGGCCAGGCCGCCGGACATCGAGTCGATGAAGATGTAGATGGGCGCGGTGGCGAGCAGGTATCGCCGGTGCATCTCCAGCCCGGGATGGGCGTAGCGCCGAAAGAGCGAGAACAGCAGGATGAGCAGCGGCGGCAGCATGATCATGATCGTGCCGACCACGCCGAACTTCATCAGGTAGAACGCCCAGGAGTTGTGCGCGAACGTGCTCAGTTCAAAGCCGTTCTCGCCCATCACCCAGCTGCGAAAACCCGCGCCCTTGCCAAAGACGGGGCTTTCGGCAAAGAACTGCATCTGGCCTTCCATTTCCTGCACTCGCGCGCCGTAGCTGGAGTCTTCGTCCAGGCGTTCGACGCTGAAGATGCGTTGGGTCAGCACGTCCAGGTAGCCGATGCTGGCGAAGATCAGCACGCCGGCCACGGCGGCGGGCGCGAAGATCATGATGGCGCGGCGGCGGATGTCGGCATTGCCTGCCAGCAGCACGGCGATGACCACGGAAATGGCAAGCTGCAGGTATTGGCTGCGGTTCAGCGAGAACACCAGCGCCATCACCATGTACAGCGTCAGCGCGTAGGCTTTGGGGCCCGACACGTTCAGTGTGCGCCGAAAGTACAGCAGCGACACCACGCCCATCGGAATCGCCCAGACGCCCAGGCGCACGTTGCGCAGCGGGTTGGCGACGCTGAAGCCGGTCGCCTGTTCCAGCAGCATCAGCGTGGCGACCGCCAGGCTGGCCGCCACGATGTACTTCTGCAGGATGGCATAGGCGTGGGGACTGTCGATGTCCTTGTAGCAAAGGAACGGCGTGCACAGGAAATAGAAGACGATGCGCAGATCGCGCGCCACGTCGCCGGTCTCGATCCCGGGATGGTGGGCCGAGACCACCAGCAGATAGATCACCGAAATGGCCTGGATGCCGAGCAACACGCCCAGCGCGCCGCGTGGCAGCGCGTAGGCGCCCGGGTGGGCCAGGCGCAGCGCCTTGACGCCCAGCATGGCCACGAACAGCAGATCGAAGGGCGACAGCTTGAAGCTGCCCACCCCTACGATGAACCTGTCGTCGTTCAGCGCCAGCGCGGTGAAGACGAACAGGCCCAGGAGATGCAGGGTGGAAAGGCGGCGCGTGGTCATTGCGGTTCCGTATCAGTGAGGGCTGCCTAGTGCGCGGCCCAGTCGTCCCGGCCGAAGATCTTGGTGGTCAGCTTTTCCAGCAGGTAGGTCAGGTCCCCCTGCCGGGCATGCGCGGCCACCTTCGAGGCGCGGCACGACAGTTCGAACAGCTTTCCCAACCCCGGCTCGGTCCGGCGGATGCGGCTGACGATCTGTTCGCGCTCTTCCAGCAGCACGTCCTGCATCAGCGCGGTCTTGGTCTCGTCGTGGGCGGTGTACACGCCCAGCGCGTCGGGAACGATCAGGTTCTTTCCCTCGCGCAGCAGCCGGCTCCACAGTTCGAGGTCCATGCAGTACCGCATGCTTTCCTGCAGCAGGCCGTACTTGCGCAGCAGGTCACGGCGGAAGATGGCGGACTGGTTCGGGATGGAGGCCTTGACCACCGTCAGCGTGCCGCGGTTGACGGGCGTGTAGTGGATCTTGCGGAAGATGCGGTTGTCGGCATCCGCCACGAAGAGGTTGCCGCTGACGATCGGCGCGCGGCCTTTGGCCGCGGCGGCGCCCAGTTTGCGCAGCGCGCCCGGGAAGTACAGGTCGTCCGAGTTCTGCCAGCCGACGTAGTCGCCCGTGGCGCGTTCGAACCCCTTGTTGATCGCATGCGACTGGCCCCGGTCCGGGGTGCTTTCCCAATAGGACAGGTAGCGCTCGTATTTCTTGATGATGTCTACGCTGCCGTCGGTGGAGCCGCCGTCGATGATGATGTATTCCAGCCGCGGATACCCCTGGTTCAGCACGGACAGGATGGTGCGCTCCAGGAACTTGGCCTGGTTGAACGAGGGCGTCACGATCGTCACCTTGGGCAGCAGCCCGCTGGCGATGGGCGCCGGCGGACGAAGCTCGCGGACGAAGTCGATGAGCTGGCGTGAATACTCGTTATGGCGCTTGCGCATGTAGGACCTCAGCATGTTGGTTATCGGGTGGCCGCAGGCATGGCGCCCGGAAAGTCGGGGCGGGATTGACGGATGGCGAGGGCCACGCCGGCCAGCGTGATCGCCGCGTAGGCCATGCGGCCCCAGGCTGCGGCGTGTTCCCCCGCCACGTGAACCAGTCCCGCCATGACGCACAGCATCGCCAGGCCGCCCAGTCCGTTCAGGATTGCGACAGCGCGGGAATTGCCGAGCCCCAGGAGGGAGAAGTGCGCCGCGGCGTTCAGGGACAAGAGGCCCGACGCCACGATCAGCAACTGGAAGGTGCCCAGATGGCCGCTGGCGACGTTCTCGCCCAGCAGCACGTTCAGAAGCGGCTTGCTGACCGCCAGCACGGCCAGCGTGGCGCTGGCGGACAGCGCCAGGTTCCACAGCATCATGCGGCGGATTTCGCGTTCCGCGGCGCCGGGGTAGGGCGGTGACACGGACAGGCGCGTCACGCGCGGCATCGCCTTCTGGAAGATGGCGACGGACGCCGTATGGATGATCTGGCCGACCTGCACGCCGACGGTATAGATCGCCAGCGCCGCCGGTCCCATCAGGCTGCCGACCAGCACCCGGTCGACCGAGCCGAAAGCCAGCGCGCTCAGGCTGTTCAGCCATGACCAGCGCGAGAAGCGGAAGGCGGCCATCATGGCGCCGCGGTCGCGCACGGGCCGCACGATGAATCGGTCATAGGCGCGCGAGAACACGCGCATCTTCACGCTGCCCGCGATGAGCAGTCCCAGGGCCTGCGCCAGGCCGGTCCAGGTGGGCGAGGCGGTGTACCAGGCGGCCGCGCAGGCCAGCGCCATCGTGCCGGTGCGGCTGAAGACCTCGCACAGCGCGGTGGCGCGAAAGTCCTCGCGTCCCTTCAGGCAGCCGGAAAAGAGCTGGTCATACTGCTGCGTGAGGTAGATGGCGAGGGCGGGCATGGCCAGCATCGTGACGGCCACGCCGCCAAAGGTGGCGTCCGGCCACCCCAGCCCCACCACGCCCCACAGCAGCACGGCGGCCAAGGTGACGACGGCCAGCGCACAGCCGATCAGCGACATGCTGACGCCGGCCGCGCGATAGGCGCCGCCGGGCTCGTGCACGCTCTCGGATACGAGCTTGGTCGCGGTCACCGCCGCGCCAAGGTTCGCCGCGTTGCCGAACCCGGCCAGCGCGATGATCATGGAATATTGGCCGAAGCCGACCGTGCCGAGCTGGCGAAAGAGGATCGGCAGCGCCACCAGCGCCGCGACGGGACCGATGCCGTATTCCACCAGCCCCCAGAAGGAAGCATTGCCGGCGATGTGTTTCTTCACGAATCCAAGCATCGGTAACCCTGTCTGTCATGCTGGCGCGGCCGTCAGGCGACCGGCAGCGCCTGTTGCGTGCGCTCGCGCAGGAAATGGCCATAGGCCAGCGTGATGCCGTGCGTCAGGGAGATCTCCGGCCGCCAGCCCAGCGCCTGCACGCGCGAGGAGTCCATCAGCTTGCGCGGCGTGCCGTCGGGCTTGGAGGTGTCGTAGACGATCTTGCCCTCGTAGCCGATCACGCGCGCCACCAGCCGTGCCAGGTCCGCGATGGAGATGTCCTGGCCGGCGCCGATGTTGTAGATGCCCTCGGCGTCCGGATGCTCCATCAGCATGACGCTGGCCTGCGCCAGGTCGTCCACATACAGAAACTCGCGCAGCGGCGCCCCGGTGCCCCAGATCGTCACGCTTTCCGCGCCGGCCTCGCGGCCCTCGTGGAATTTGCGGATCAGGGCCGGCAGCACGTGGCTGCTGTGCAGGTCGTAGTTGTCGTGCGGGCCGTACAGGTTGGTCGGCATGGCGCAGATGAAGCGCGCGCCGTGCTCGCGCTGGTAGGCTTCGCACAGCTTCAGGCCGGCGATCTTGGCGATGGCGTAGGGCTCGTTGGTCGATTCCAGCGGACCCGTCAGCAGCGCGTCCTCGCGAATGGGCTGCGGCGCCTCGCGCGGATAGATGCATGACGAACCCAGGAACAGCAGCTTGCGCACCCCGGCTGCATACGCGGCGCGGATCACGTTGCACTGGATCATCAGGTTCTTGTACAGAAAGTCCACCGGATGCGTCTGGTTGGCCAGGATGCCGCCCACCTTGGCGGCGGCCAGGTACACCACATCGACTGGCGTGGTCGAAAAGAAGCGGTGCACCTGGTTCTGGTTTTCCAGGTCCAGTTCGGCGCGGCTGCGGGTCAGCACGTTCTCGTAGCCGCGCCGGTGCAGTTCGCGGGTGATCGCCGCGCCCACCATCCCGCGGTGGCCGGCGACGAACACGCGTTGGTCCAGGTTCGTCATGGCGCGCTACTCCTTGTAGGCGTAGATTTCGTAGCCGTTCTGTTCGACCAGCGCATCGCGCCGCGCTTCCTTCAGGTCGCTCTCGACCATTTCCTTGACGAGCTGCGCGAACGAGGTGCGGGGCGTCCAGCCGAGCTTCTCGCGGGCCTTGGTGGGATCGCCCAGCAGGGTTTCGACCTCGGTCGGACGGAAGTAGCGCGGATCGACGCGCACGATCACCTGGCCCGCCTTGACGTCGTGCACCGGCGAGAACAGCACGGTCGCCGTCTCTTCCAGGCCTTCGCCTTCCCACGCCAGCAGGATACCCAGCTCGCGCGCCGCGGTGTTGATGAACTCGCGCACGCTGTATTGCATGCCGGTCGCGATGACATAGTCCTCGGGGGTGTCCTGCTGCAGCATCAGCCACTGCATTTCGACGTAGTCGCGGGCGTGGCCCCAGTCGCGCAGGGCGGACAGGTTGCCCAGGTAAAGGCATTCCTGCAGCCCCAGCACGATGCGCGCCAGGCCGCGGGTGATCTTGCGCGTCACGAACGTTTCGCCGCGCTTGGGCGATTCGTGGTTGAACAGGATGCCGTTGCAGGCGTACATGCCATAGGCTTCGCGGTAGTTGACGCTGATCCAGTAGGCGTAGAGCTTGGCGGCGGCGTAGGGGCTGCGCGGATAGAAGGGGGTGGTTTCCTTCTGCGGCGTTTCCTGCACCAGGCCGTAGAGCTCGGACGTGGACGCCTGGTAAAAGCGCGTCTTGTTTTCCAGCTTCAGGATGCGGATCGCTTCCAAGAGGCGCAGGGTGCCCAGGCCGTCGGCGTTGGCCGTGTATTCCGGTTCCTCGAACGAGACGCCCACGTGGCTTTGCGCGGCCAGGTTGTAGATCTCGTCGGGCTGCACCGACTGGACGATGCGGATGAGGCTGCACGAATCCGTCATGTCGCCGTGGTGCAGCACGAAATTACGGGGCTGGTCGTGCGGATCCTGGTACAGGTGGTCGATCCGCGCGGTATTGAACAGCGAAGCGCGCCGCTTGATGCCGTGGACCTCGTAGCCCTTGGCCAGCAGAAGCTCCGCCAGATAGGCCCCGTCTTGGCCAGTTACGCCGGTAATCAGTGCCCGTTTTGGCATGGTTGTGTCCTTAAGACTTAGTGACTGCACGAAAGGAGCCGATGGCTGCGTTACCAATGTGCAAAGAGATTACTGTTGCACCAGCCGCTGAGATATCGGCCAAAAGGTCTAAGAGATCCGCCTGCCGGTAGGGAAAAAAGGATTGGATTGATTCATCCAGCGCGCCCAACGCGGTAACCGCCAGCATGGCCACCAGCGCGGGACGCCGGTTCACCGACAGGTAGATCAGCGCGGTCAGGCAGGCGTAGGCGGCCAGGTGCAGCCGCTTGTCGCCAAAGGCATCGGACATGTCCGCCGCCAGCCCAGGCAGGTTGCCCACCGTGACCAGCACGATGAAAAACAGGGCCGCCGCGGGCAGGCAAATCCTTGCCACGCCCGGGCGCCAGAAGGGAACTGAAACCTGCTCAGACACGACCGTAGATGTCCTGAAATCGAACGATGTCGTCTTCGCCGAGATAGGCGCCCGATTGCACCTCGATGATCTCCAGCGGAATCTTCCCGGGGTTCTCCAGGCTGTGGATCTCACCCAGCGGGATGTAGGTCGACTGGTTCTCGGTCAGCAGGTACTGCTTGTCGCCGTTGTAGATGCGGGCCGTTCCGGACACCACGATCCAGTGCTCGGCACGGTGGTGGTGCATCTGCGAGGACAGGCGCGCGCCGGGTTTCACGGTGATGCGCTTGACCTGGTAGCGCGGCCCCTGGCCAACGGAGTCGTACGACCCCCACGGCCGCTGGACCTCGCGGTGGTGGTTGAGCTCGCTGCGGTGCTGCGCCTTGAAGACCTCGACCAGGCGCTTGACGTCCTGCGAGCGCGACTTGTGCGCCACCAGGACCGCGTCGGCGGTCTCGATGACGACGATGTCGTCCAGGCCCACCGAGGCGACCAGCCGGCTGGTCGAATGGATGAGGCAGTTGCGCGAATCCTCCACCATGACGTCGCCCGTGGTGGAGTTGCCTTCCACCGACTTCTGGGCGATGCCCCAGACGGCGTCCCACGCGCCCACGTCGCTCCACGAGGCCGCCAGCGGGATGACCACCGCGCTGTCGGTGCGCTCCATGATGGCGTAGTCCATCGAGTCGCTGGGGCAGGCTTCGAACGCCGGGCCGTCAAGATGGAAGAGCCCGTTATCGCCATGCCCGGTGGCCACGGCGGCCTCGGCCTGCTCCAGGATCTTCGGCGCCAGCCGCCCCAGTTCGGACAGGAAGACCGAGGCCTGGAAGGCGAACATGCCGCTGTTCCAGTAATAGCCGCCGTCTTCGATGAAGCGCTGGGCGACCTCGGGCGACGGTTTCTCCACGAACCGGCGCACGCGGCGCGCCGGCGCCATGGCGCCGGGCTCGTCGGCCTGGATGTAGCCGTAGCCGCTGAGCGGCGCGGTCGGCTTGATGCCGAATGTGACCAGCGCGCCCTGACGGGCGGCGTCGTATGCCTGGGCGAAGGCCGCGCTCAACACCTCGCCGTCCTCCAGCACGTGGTCGGACGGCATGATGAGCATGATCGGGTCCTCGCCATCCTGCATCGCCCGCAGCGTGGCGGCGGCGATGGCCGGCGCGGTGTTGCGCGCGAACGGCTCCAGGATGACTTCGGCGTCCTTGATGCCCAGCTCCTCGGCCTGTTCCGCCGCAATGTAGCGGTGCGCCTCGTTGCAGACGAGGATGGGCCGGGCCTGCGCGCCGGCCGAGTCCAGCCGCCGCAGGGTGTTCTGCAACAGGCTGCGGTCATCGGTCAAACGGATGAACTGCTTCGGCAGCAGTTCGCGCGACAGCGGCCACAGGCGCGAGCCTGAACCGCCGCAAAGAATCACAGCCCGGTACGGGGGACGGGGGTTGGTCATGGCTCTCACTCCTTGAAGTAGGCCTGGGTGTACGGATGCACGCCGGGATCGGCGGCGATCACTTCCCCGGGCAGCCAGCGGTAGCCGCTGTGCTGCGCCAGGGGAAGGCTTGCGGTATCCAGAGAAAGCTCGGCCTCGTAGGCGAGGACGACGTAGTGGGTGGAGCGGCCCGCCTCACCCGCGAAATTGGTGCCATAGAAGTGCTCGTACACGCCGCGCGGCGTCCAGGCGAGATCGGGCAGCGAGAGGCCCAGCTCGTCCTGGACGATGCGGCGCAGCGCGTGGCGCAGGGACTCGTTCTTGCGGATCCGTCCGCCGGGCACGAACCACGCGCCCTGTGCGGGCGGATTGGCGCGCAGCCCGGTCAGGTAATTGCCGGCGCCGTCGCGCAGCAGAAGGTCGATCGACACCAGCGGCAGCATCTCCACCGCCTGGCGGAAGTCCGCGCGGGCCAGCATTCCACCCCGCGGCGCCGGCGCTTCACGCACAGGCCATCCCAACGGTTTAGTAGACATTGCGGCCCGTCCAACCCGATACCGCCGTGCGCGCGATGATCAGCAGATCCATCCGGAACGTCCAATGCTGGATGTAGTAGATGTCGTGTTCGACGCGGTCGCTCATCTTGCGCAGCGTGTCGGTCTGGCCGCGAAAGCCGTTGACCTGCGCCCAGCCGGTGATGCCCGGCTTGACGCGATGGCGCATCATGTAGCGCTGCACCAGGTCCTTGTACATTTCGTTGTGCTCCAGCGCATGCGGGCGCGGGCCCACCACCGACATGTCGCCCATCAGCACGTTCAGGAACTGCGGCAGCTCGTCCAGGCTGGTGCGGCGCAGGAAACCGCCGATGCGCGTGACGCGGCTGTCATTGCGCGTGGCTTGCGTGACCACGCCCTGTTCCTGGTGCACGGTCATGGTGCGGAACTTGTAGACGTGGAACACCTTGCCGTCCACGCCCAGACGCGGCTGCGTGAAAAAGACCGGGCCGCGCGAGGTCAGCTTGATCAGCAAGGCCACGGTCAGCATCACGGGCGCCAGGCCAATCAGCGCGCACAGCGCAAAGCTGCGGTCGAAGGCCTCCTTGGCCCAGCCGCGCACGCCGGCGGCCGGCAGACTGTTCAACTGGATCGCGGGCAGCCCCAGGAATTCGCCGATGCGATGGCCCAGCAACTGAATGGACATGACATCGGGAATCCAGCGGATGTCCACCAGGTCGTTGCGCAGGTGATAGAGCACCTCGCGCAACTCCTGGCCGGCTTCCATCGGCAGCACGATCCAGATTTCGCGCACGTTGTTTTCGCGCACGAAGGTGGTCAGGTTGTCCAGGTCATGCAGACGGCGGACCTGCGGCGGCAGGATCTCATGCGGTTCGGCGTAGATCCCCGATATCTGGTAGCCGGCCTCGCGGTACTTTTCCACGCGGCGCCACATGTCGTGGCCCAGCGCGCCAAAGCCCACCAGCAGCACGCGCTTCTTGTCCATGCCACGATCGCGCGCCGCGCCCAGCGCCGCATACACGGCGATGCGCACGCCGGCCAGCGCCAGCGCCGTCATGCCGAACCAGGTTGCAGCCCATAAGCGGGATATCGCGCCGGTCTGGTGCATGAGAAAACTGACGAAGATGCCCAACGCGAACACGGTGGCCCACGCAGCCAGGCTGCGCACCACCAGATCGGTCAGGAGGCGTCCGCGCCACGACACATACAGGCGGAAGGCCGGGAAGATCGCGATCGCACCCAGGCCGCAAAGGTAGATCAGGAACAGATGAATCTGCGGAGGATCCGTCAAGGCCTCTTCCGAGAATTTCAAACCGGTGGCAGTCAGGCCGCAGGTGATGACGATCGCGGCGTCGAGCAAGCGATACAGATAGCTTGCTCCGCTGAACCTTGCCGACGTGTCCGTTTGGGACGGGTCCATCGCGCACTCCTGTTCGGGGGGAAGCACCCTGCGGCAAGCAACGACTGTGCAGTGCCGCAAAGCATGTGGCTACCGACAAAATCTTATTGAGAGCGCAACTCACCCGAAACCTCCAAACGATGTAGGAGAAGGCTTAGGGCATCCGTCGAATGTGCGGGACTAGGAAAAGCGTGTGGAATGTCGCAACCCGTTACGCATCGGGCTCCTTTCCAAGCAACGAAGTCATTCACAGTGGATTCGCCATGACTACACTTTTCGGAACGTTGAGCCGAGCCATAGCCGCTATCGCGCTCGTGTCTTCGCTGAGCGCTTGCGCCTTGTCTCCCGGCATGACGTTCAGCGCCAATCAACTCGCGGATCCGCTGGACCCGAACTCCAAGGCTGTCATCAAGGAAATCACGCCGTCGCTGGTGCTCGATGAGCAGCGCGCGCGTGAAGCGCTGCTCGACAACGAAGGCATTGGCCACCTGGTTGGCAAGCCCGGTCCCTACCTCATCGGGCCTGGAGACATCCTGTCGATCGTCGTGTGGGATCACCCCGAACTCGTGCTTCCGACGCAAACCTACGCCATCGGATCAGGGGCAACGGAATTAGCCATCGGGGATACCGCCTCGGGCATTCCGGGCTATACGGTCTCATCCACTGGATATATCCAGTTTCCGTATACGGGACTGCTGAAAGTGGCGGGGTTGACTGAACTTCAGGCGCGCAATCTCATAGTCAATAGTTCGGGCAAGTACATACAGGACCCGCAGATCACCGTACGCGTTCTGGGATTTCGCAGCAAGCGCATCTTCGTCGATGGCGAGGTAACGACGCCGGGTACGGTTGCGATCAACGATGTTCCCATGACCCTGTTGGAAGCGCTCAACAGGGCCGGAGGCATTCTGCCTACCGGCGACCGCAGTGCGGTCTATGTGATCCGCGATGGCCGTCGTACTCGCGTGAACCTTCCCGCGCTGATCGAGCGCGGCCAGGATCTGAACCAGGTCATGCTCAAGGCAGGGGACATCGTGAGAGTCACGCCGCGCGACGACAGCAAGGTGTTCGTGATGGGCGAAGTCTTCCTGCCCGGCGCCTCGGTCATGCGCGATGGCCGCATGTCGCTGACCGAAGCACTGGGCCTGGCGGGCGGGCCGAACCAGCTCACGGCCGACCCTTCGCAAATTTTCGTCGTGCGCGCCACGGAGGAGGCAAAGCCTTTGGTCTACCACTTGAACGCCGCGTCGCCGCAAGCCCTTGCGGTAGGCGCGAAGTTTGAATTGCAACCCAAAGACGTCGTGTTCGTGGATACGGCCAGCCTGGTGCGGTGGAACCGCTTCATCAGCAACCTGTTCCCGAGCGCGCAAACCGTACAGACCGTCAAGTCCATCGATTAGTCCGCCTGAAAAACCCGCCTTTGGGGGCGCCGCAACCGCGGCGGCGCCCTCTCCTGGAGAGCTGCATGTCGTTGCCCATCGAATCGTTCGAGCCGTCAGTACCGGCCCGTCAGCAGGAAACCCCCTTGTCGTCCCACGTGGACGCCATTTTTTCCAACCGCTGGATGATCATTGCGATCACCCTGTTTGCGTTTCTCGGCGCGCTGGCCTACGTGATGGTGACGCCGTCGGTCTATTCGGCTGACATCATCGTGCAGGTCGAGGAGGAGCTCCCGAACGGGCAGGCGAGAAGCCTGCTGGGCGATGTGTCGTCGATGTTCGACACCAAGGCGGAAACGTCCGGCGAAATGGAAGTGCTGCGTTCGCGCATGGTCGTCGGTCCCGCGGTCGACAAGTTCCTGCTCTACATCCACGCCAAGCCGCGCTATTTCCCCGTGGTGGGCGAGTGGCTCGCGCAGCGCTATGAAAGCCTGCCTTATCCGTCCGGTTTGCCGCGCGGCGGCTATGCGTGGGGCGGCGAGACCATCGCGATCTCGCAACTGGACGTGCCCAACGAATGGCTGGGCAAGCCGTTTCGCCTGACCACGCTGGGCGAAGGCCGCTACACGCTTAGCGACAAGCTGACCGGCGCAACGTTCACCGGCACGGTGGGCAAGCCCGAACGCTTCCTGCTGCCGGGCGGCGGCGCCATGGACGTGCATGTCGACGCGTTGTCGGGCCGTCCGGGCACCGAGTTCACGGTGTCGCGCAGCTCGCGGCTGGCGGCCATCGAGAACGTGCAGTCGCACATGGGCATCTTTGAACGCGGCCGCGCCTCGGGCGTGATCGGCGTCACGCTGGAGGGCAACGATCCGGCGCTGACGACCGCGGTGCTGAACCAGATCGGCCAGGAATACGTGCAGCAGAACGTGAACCGCAAGTCGGCCCAGGCCGAGAAGTCGCTGGTGTTCCTGGAGCAGCAGCTGCCGCAACTGAAGGCCGAGCTCGACGCCGCGGAAACCAAGTACAACCAGTTGCGCAACAAGCGCGGCACGATCGACCTGAGCGAGGAAGCCAAGCTGATCCTCGCGCAGTCGGTGGACGCGCAGACCCGCGTGATGGAACTGCGCCAGAAGCGCCAGGAACTGATCACACGCTTTGCGCCGACGCACCCGAGCATCGTGGGCATCGACCGCCAGATCGCATCGCTGACGGGCGACGTCAACCGCCTGGGCAACAACATCAAGCAGCTGCCCGATCTGGAACAGGATGTGGTGCGCCTGGTGCGCGACGTGCGCGTCAACACCGAGCTGTACACGGCGCTGCTCAACAACACGCAACAGCTCAAGCTGATCCGCGCCGGCAAGGTGGGCAACGTGCGCATCCTGGATGCGGCCGTGCAGCCCGACAAGCCGGTGCGTCCGAAGGCCGCGATCATCATTGGCGTGGCCACCGCGGCTGGCCTGATCTTCGCCATCCTGTGCGCGTTCGTGCGCAACGCCCTGTTCGGCGGCCTGTCCGAGCCGGAAGACGTCGAGCGCCATACCGGCCTGCCGGTGCTGGCGGCCATTCCGTACAGCGACGTGCAGGACAAGCTCTGGCGCCGCAGCCGGCGCAAGAACGCCACCGTGCCCGCGCTGCTGGCCCAGAGCCAGGGCAACTCGCCACCGATCGAAAGCTTGCGGTCGTTCCGCAACGTGCTGCAGGCCTCGCTGCGCCAGTCGGCCAACAACATGGTCATGTTTACGGGGCCGGTGGCGGGCGTGGGTAAATCCTTCCTGTCGGCAAATTTTGCCTTCATCCAGGGTGGCGTCGGCAAGCGCGTGCTGCTGATCGATGCCGACTTCCGCAAGGGCCAGCTCAACCGCTACTTCGGCGTGCCCAAGGAAGATGGCCTGTTCGAAGTGCTGACCGGCACGATCCCGCTCAGCCGCGTCAGAAAGCACAGCGTGTCCGAGGGCGTGGACTTCATCGCCACGGGTGCCGTGACCTTCGACCCGTCCGAGCTGCTGGCCTCGCCCGTCTTCGGCGAAACCCTGCGGGAACTGGCCACGCAGTACGACATGGTGATCCTGGACACGGCGCCCGTGCTGTCCTCGCCCGACGCGGCCGTGGTCGGCACGCACGCCGCGGCCGTCATGGTGGTGGTGCGGTCCGGCATGAACACGGTGGGCGAGATCCGCGAGACGGCCAAGCGCCTGATCCAGGCGGGCGCCCCGGTGGACGGCGTGCTCTTCAATGGCTTGAAGCTGATGCCGGAACGCTTTGGCTTCCGGTCCAAGTACGGCGGTTATCGCTACTCCCGTGCGGCGTACTACGGTGATTTCAAACACAACGGTCCCAAGTGAACGCCACCCGGAGAAACTGGCATGCACGGAACTTTTGGCTGGGACACGCCGCAGATTCTGGATGCGGTTTTCAAGGCCTACGACATACGGGGAACAGTACCGGACGAATTGGATGCAAGGTTTGCCCATAGCCTGGGGATGGCGGTGGGCGCCAAGGCCCACGAGCAGGGGGTGCGGTCGATCGTGGTGGGCCGCGATGGCAGGCTGAGCAGCGTCGAATTGTCCGCGGCGCTGCAGGCGGGGCTGCGTTCGGCGGGCATGCACGTCATCGATATCGGCATGGCGACCACGCCGATGGTGTATTTCACGACCCGGCTGATGGACACCGGCACCGGCATTGCGGTGACGGGCAGCCATAACCCGCCCACGCACAACGGCTTCAAGATCGTGATGGAGGGCGGTTCGTTGTACGGCGAGGGCCTGACGGCGCTGCGCGATGCGATGCGCCAGCCGATCGATTCGGCGCCGGTGCCCGGCGGGCGCACACAGATGCAGATCACGCCCTGCTATGCGGCGCGCCTGGTGGGCGACATCCGCATGGCGCGGCCCATGAAGATCGCCATCGATTGCGGCAGCGGGGTGGCGGGCGCGGTGGCGCCGGGGCTCTTTCGGGCGCTTGGCTGCGAGGTCACCGAACTGTTCTGCGAAGTGGACGGCTCTTTTCCGGGGCATCACCCGGATCCGGCCGATCCCCACAACCTGCAGGACCTGATCTATTGCCTGCGCTATTCGGATTGCGAGGTGGGTCTGGCGTTCGACGGCGACGGCGACCGGCTGGGCGTGGTGACAAAATCGGGACAGATCATCTGGCCGGATCGCCAACTGATCCTGTTCGCCCGCGACGTGCTGGCGCGCAACCCGGGCGCCGAGGTGATCTACGACGTGAAATGCAGCCGCCATGTGGCCCGCGCCATCACCGAGGCGGGCGGCAAGGCGACCATGTGGAAGACAGGGCATTCCCTGATCAAGGCCAAGATGCGCGAGTCGGGAGCGCTACTTGCTGGAGAGATGAGCGGCCACATTTTCTTCAAGGAGCGCTGGTATGGCTTTGACGACGGCATCTACGCCGCCGCCCGCCTGCTGGAAATCCTCTCGTCGGCGCCGGACCCCTCGGCTTTGCTGGAAAGCTTGCCGCAGTCCTGCGCCACCCCCGAATTGAAACTGGAGACCACGGAAGGCGTCGAGCTTGTTCAGGCGCTGCGCGACCAAGGGGAATTCCCCGGCGCAGTGTCGATCAACGAGCTCGACGGGATCCGTGTGGATTACGCGGATGGCTTCGGCCTTGCGCGACCGTCCAACACCACGCCAACGGTGGTACTCCGGTTCGAAGGAGACAACGTGGCCGCGCTGGCTCGTATCGAGGAGGACTTTCGCAAGGCGTTCAAGCGCATTGCACCTCACATTCGTTTACCGTTCTAAGGAGCATCACGCGATGGGAAAGGCTCAACAGGCGATTGAGGCGTTAAGGGCAGACTCCGGACTGGCAAACAGCCCCGAGTGGATGGCTTTCGCGCAGGCTGCGCAGAATGCCGAACTGGACGCCAGTGCGCTCAAGGTGATCGAGGCGGCAGGGTTGTGCGTGGACCTGACCATGCAGCGCCAGTCGCCGTCGCTGGACGGCGCGGGAATGGCGCTGCTGCAGGCGCGCGGACTGGAAGAGGCGCGCCGCGCGCTGTTTGCCGGGGAACCGGTCAACTGGACTGAAAACCGCGCGGCATGGCATACCGCGCTGCGCGCGGGACGCACGCGCGAACAGCCCGAAGGGCAGGACGCGGATTCCGTCTGCGAGTATTCGCGCATGACCGACTTTGTGCGGCGCGTGGACCAGACGGCGGACTTCTCCACCGTCCTGCACATCGGTATCGGCGGCAGCGACTGGGGCCCGCGCCTGGCGGTGCAGGCCTTCGGCGGACCGCTGCAGCGCCGGCAGATCCGCTTTGTCTCCAACATCTGCGGCCATGCGTTCCATGACGCCGTGGCCGGGCTGGACCCGCGCCGCACGCTGGTGGTGGTGTCGTCCAAATCCTTCACCACGACGGAAACGCTGCATAACGCCCGCGCCGCCATTGCATGGCTCAAGCAGGGCGGCGTGGCCGACGTGTCCGACCATCTGGCGGCCGTCACCGCCAACGCGCCGGCCGCGCGCGCGCTGGGTGTGCCGTCCAGCCAGGTCTTCAAGATGTGCGACTGGGTGGGCGGGCGCTATTCCGTCTGGTCGGTGGCCGGCCTGTCCATCGCGTTGACGGTGGGCGTGGACGTGCTGATCGGCATGCGCGCGGGCGCCGAGGCGATGGACCAGCATTTCCTGCAGACGCCGTTCGCGGCCAATGCGCCGGTGCAACTGGCGCTGGCCGGGCTGATCAATTGCAGCGTGCTGGGATTCAACTCGCTGAACGTCGCGGCCTACAGCGGGCGCCTCTTGCACCTGGTGACCTATCTGCAGCAGCTGGAGATGGAATCGCTGGGCAAGCGGGTCGCGGGCGATGGCGCGGCGGTCGGCGTGCCGACGGCGCCCATCATCTGGGGCATGCCGGGCACCGACGGCCAGCACACGTTCTTCCAGTGGCTGCATCAAAGCGAGGAAGGCGCGCCGGTCGACTTCATCGCCAGCCTGCAAGGGCATGCCGACAGCCCCGATGCGCATCGCATGCTGCTGGCCAACTGCCTTGCGCAGCGCCAGGCGCTGTTGCGCGGCAAGAGCCTGGAGCAGGCGATGCTGGACGTGGCGCACATCGACAACCAGGAGCGCGCGCTGACGTTGGCGCAGCACATGGTGCATCCGGGCGGCCGGCCGTCGACGCTGATCGTCCTGCGCCAGCTCGATCCGCGCAGCCTGGGCGCGCTGCTGGCCCTGTACGAGCACAAGGTGTTCGTGCAGAGCGTGGTCTGGGGCATCAACCCCTTCGACCAATACGGCGTGGAACTGGGCAAGCGGCTTGCCAGCGGCATCGAGCGCGAGCTGGCGGTGCCGGTGTCGGCGGGCGTGGTCGACTGGGGCCATGATGCCTCCACGTCGTACTGGATCGACCGCTACCGCAGCCATGCGCAGGCCCCGCGTCCCCGCCATGCGTGGGTGCCGGGCATGGCGGCCCATCTCTGACGGAGCATCGACATGCCGGACACGCACGTGCTGGTGACGGGCGGCGCAGGGTATATCGGCACCCACACGCTGGTGGCGATGATCGCCGCCGGCCTGCGGCCGCTGGTGCTGGACAACTTCAGCAACGGCAGCCGCGAGGCCGTGCGCCGCGTGGAGCAGCTTTGCGGCACGCCGATCCCGCTGGTCGAGGGCGACATCCGTTCGCCCGGGCTGGTGGCCGGCGTGCTGGCGCAGGCGGCGGCGCGGGGCATGCCCGTGCAGTCGGTGCTGCACCTGGCCGGCTGCAAGGCGGTGGGCGAATCGGTGGCGAACCCGCTCAAGTATTACGACAACAACGTGCAGGGTTCGCTCGTCCTCTTGCGCACCATGCGTGAGGCGGGCGTGTCGCGGCTGGTGTTCAGCTCGTCGGCCACGGTGTATGGCGAACCGCAATACCTGCCGTTCACCGAGGCCCATCCGCTGGCGCCGGCCAATCCCTATGGCCGCACCAAGCTGATGGTCGAGGAAATGCTGAAGGACGTATGCGTGGCCGATCCCGCGTTCAGCGCCGTCACGCTGCGCTACTTCAATCCCATCGGCGCGCATCCCAGCGGATTGATCGGCGAGAGCCCGCGCGACCTGCCCAACAATCTCTTTCCGTTCATCACGCAGGTGGCGGTGGGCCGCCAGCCGTTTCTGCGCGTGTTCGGCGACGACTACGACACGCCCGACGGCACCGGTGTGCGCGATTACCTGCACGTCATGGATCTGGCACGCGGCCATGTGCAGGCGCTGACCTATGCGGACACCCATCCGGGGTTCGTGGCGGTCAACCTGGGAACGGGGCAGGGCACCAGCGTGCTGGAACTGGTGCACGCGTTCGAGCGCGTCAATGGCTGCCAGATTCCGCTGCGCGTCCTGCCGCGGCGTCCGGGCGATGTCGAGCGCATGTGGGCCGATCCGGCGCTGGCAGCGTCGCTGTTGGGCTGGACCAGCACGCACGGCGTGGACGCCATGTGCGCGGACGGGTGGCGCTGGCAGCAGGGCAATCCGCAGGGCTACGAGGTCGAGCCGGCAACGGCATAACCCCAACGCCATATCGGATGACTTTCGGCCTGCGCGCCAGAGCGGTTACAGTTGACGGAATTATTGCGAAGCAGCATTGCCCGGAGCTTTGCCCCGGGGGCTTCGCACCGTCAGCGAGGCAAACCCATGTTCGTTATCCATCCTACTGCCGGAACCGCCGGCTCCGTGTCCGGAGTCCGGCAATGAGCGGCCCCACCCATTTCCCCACCGCACACTGGAACCTGGACGGCATCGTGTCCGGCCTGCGCGAGGCCCGCGTCGCCTGGCGCGGCCCGCGCGGCCGCCTGCGCGACGACGCCGGCCTGCGCGAATTCCCTTCTCAAGAGAGCCTGCGCCAGATCATCAAGGACCTGTGCGGCGCCTTGTTCCCGATGCGCCTGGGGCCCATCGACCTGCGCGAGGAAGTCGAGGACTTCTACGTCGGCCACACCATCGGCGCCGCGCTCGATGCGCTGCTGCATCAGGTCTGTCTGGAACTGCAGTACGAAGGCCGGCATGACCCGGCCCTGCACGCCGACACGCAACAGCGCGCCACGGAGATCGTGCGCCAGTTCGGCGCCCAGCTGCCGGCCGTGCGCGCCGCGCTCGACCTGGATGTGATGGCCGCCTATCAGGGCGACCCGGCCGCGCACAACGTGGACGAAGTGCTGCTGTGCTATCCGGGCGTGGCGGCAATGATCCATCACCGTCTTGCCAATGTCCTGTATCGCCTGGGCGTGCCGATGCTGGCGCGCATCGTGGCCGAGATCGCTCACGCCGACACCGGCATCGACATCCATCCGGGTGCGACCATCGGCCGCAGCTTTTTCATCGACCACGGCACGGGCGTCGTGATCGGCGAAACCGCCATCATCGGCGACCGCGTGCGGCTCTATCAGATGGTCACGCTGGGCGCCAAGCGCTTCCCGCCCGGCGAAAACGGCGAACTCAAGAAGGGCCTGGCGCGCCACCCGCTGATCGAGGACGACGTCGTGATCTACGCGGGCGCCACGATCCTGGGCCGCGTGACGATCGGCAAGGGGTCGACCATTGGCGGC
The DNA here is from genome assembly GCF_902859725.1 of Achromobacter mucicolens. Taxonomy (GTDB): domain Bacteria; phylum Pseudomonadota; class Gammaproteobacteria; order Burkholderiales; family Burkholderiaceae_B; genus Achromobacter; species Achromobacter mucicolens. The sequence continues at coordinate 36,833 of NZ_CADIJP010000028.1, forward strand.
AATGTCTGGCTCACGCGCAGCGTGCCGCCGGGCAGCAACGTGACGCAGGCCAGCCTGGTCAGCGACATGCCCGATTGCGGGCTGGGCGGCTGAGGGCCACGGCCCGCGCGGCGCGAACTGCGGCGGGCGGGCGCGGCAATCGCGGGTGTGGCAATTCAAGGAGCGAGGTTTGGATACAGCAGTTCCGGAGCTGGCCGCGCTGCGCGGCTTCATCGACCGCCATCCGCGGCTCTTCGTCCTGACCGGGGCCGGTGTCAGCACCGACTCGGGCATCCCTGACTATCGCGACACCGAAGGCGAATGGAAGCGCCAGCCGCCCATGACGCTGCAGATGTTCATGGGCGGCGAACTGGCCCGTGCGCGCTATTGGGCGCGCAGCATGGTGGGCTGGCGCCGCTTCGGGCACGTGCGGCCCAACGCGTCGCATCTGGCGCTGGCGCGCCTGCAGGCGCGCGGCAACGTCGACATCCTGGTGACCCAGAACGTGGACGGCCTGCACGAGGCCGCGGGCAGCCGCGATGTCGTGGACCTGCACGGACGGCTTGACGCCGTGCGCTGCATGAACTGCGACTGGCGGGGCGGCCGCCACGACTGGCAGGAAAAGCTGCACGCGCTGAATCCGGACTGGATGCAACTGGAGGCCAGCGATGCGCCCGACGGCGACGCCGACCTGGACGGCCACGACTTCTCGCGGTTCGAGGTGCCGCCCTGTCCGCGCTGCGGCGGCATCGTCAAGCCCGACGTGGTGTTCTTCGGCGAGACGGTCCCGCGCGAACGTGTGGAGCGCGCCAATGCGGGCCTTGAAAGCGCCGACGCGGTGTTGGTGGTGGGCTCGTCCCTGATGGTGTATTCGGGCTACCGCTTCGTCACCGCCGCGTCGCGTGGCGGCTTGCCCATCGCCGCCATCAATCTGGGACGCACCCGCGCCGACAGCCTGCTGACCCTGAAAGTGGAACTGCCCTGCGCGGTGGCGCTGGAAGCGCTTTAAGAAGAAGCGGGTCGGCAGGTTTTTGAGCGGTCTAAGCAAGTGCTTGCCCGGCAACGCTTTTTTCGGCCGGTTACAGACCTTTCCATAGGGTTGTCCACAGGAACTGGGGATAACTCCTAGGGATAACCCCAGTTTTTTTGGGGTGGTTTCAAGCGCGCTGTCAAGTCTCGATGGATTCCAATGCGTCCCCCAGCAGCGCCTTGCGCGCCGCATGCCAGCTTCCGGCGTCCGGGGCGTACAGCAATCCGCCTGTGCGGTGGGTGGGCTTGTAGGGCGAACCGTCGAAATGCGCCGCATAGCCGCCCGCTTCCCGATGCAGCAGCCAGCCGGCGGCGTGATCCCACGCGGTCAGCTGGTTGTACAGCGCCACATGGCAATGGCCCGCGGCAAGCATGCGGTATTCGTGCGCGGCGCAGCGCAGTGAGGCCGTGCTGCCCAGCTGCGAGAGGTTGCCATTGACGGTGGTGCGCAGCGGCTCGGGCAGGGCGCCGGTGGAGATCATGCCATCCATGTCATGCGGGGGCGCGGGGCTGGCAACCGCCAGCGGCGCGCGTTTGCCGTTTTCGAATTCCAGCCAGGCGCCTTCGCCGCGCACCGCCAGCGCGCTGTCGCGGCTGACCGGGTCGTAGATCACGCCTGCGATCACGTCGCCGCGATGGCAGGCCGCGATCATCATGCCGAACAGTGGCAGGCCCGCGACGTAGTTGCGCGTGCCGTCGATGGGGTCGATGAGGAATGCGAGGTCGGCGTCGACCAGCATGTTCAAGAGGGCGGGATTGCGCGCCGAGGCTTCTTCGCCGATCAGCACGGCGCCGGGATGCAGCTTGGCCAGGCGCGTGGCGATCAGGCGTTCGGCTGCCTCGTCGGCGTCGGTGACCAGATCGCGCGGGGAGGTCTTGCCGCGCACGGCGCCTTCGGGCAGATTGCGAAACCGCGGCATGACTTCCGCCTGCGCGGTTTCCGCCAGGATGGCTGCCAGCCTGCGGGTGTCCTCAAGGGTGAAGGTTCTGCTCATACGGACTCTTCCAGGGAACGCGCAAATCTAACACGCCTGGATGGTATCGGAATGAACACGGCGCGCACATCGGCCACGCAGTCGACTGGCGCGCGCGGCGGGCCGCCGCGCGCGCCGGTTTTCATGCGCCGAGGTCGACGCAGAGGTACTTGATCTCCAGGTACTCTTCGATACCGTACTTGGAGCCCTCACGGCCCAGGCCCGACTGCTTGACGCCGCCGAACGGGCCGACCTCGTTGGAGATGAGGCCGGTGTTGATGCCGACGATGCCGTACTCCAGCGCTTCGGACACGCGCCAGATGCGGGCGTAGTCGCGCGTGAAGAAGTAGGCGGCCAGGCCGAAGATGGTGTCGTTGGCCATGCCGATGACTTCATCCTCGGACTCGAAGCGGAACAGCGGCGCGACCGGACCGAAGGTTTCCTCGCTGGCAAAGCGCATCGATTGCGTCACGTCGCGCACCACGGTGGGTTCGAAGAACGTGCCGCCCTTCGCGTGCGGCTTGCCGCCCGCGATGACCTTGGCGCCTTGCGCGGTGGCGTCGGCGATGTGCTCCTGCACCTTCTCGACCGCGTTGCGGTCGATCAGCGGCCCCTGCGTCACGCCGTCTTCAAAGCCGTCGCCCACCTTCATGGCGTTGACCTTGTCGACCAGGCGCTTGGCGATTTCCTCGTACACGCCGGCCTGCACGTAGATGCGGTTGGCGCACACGCAGGTCTGGCCGGCATTGCGGTACTTCGAGGCCAGAATGCCGTCGACCGCGCGGTCCAGGTCGGCGTCGTCGAACACGATGAAGGGCGCGTTTCCGCCCAGTTCGAGCGACAGCTTCTTGATTGTGGGCGCGCATTGCTCCATCAGCGTGCGGCCCACTTCCGTCGAGCCGGTGAAGCTCAGCTTGCGCACCACGTCGCTTTCGCACAGGGCCGCGCCGATGTCGCGCGAGCTGCCGGTGATGACGTGAAAGACGCCGGCCGGCACGCCGGCCTCTTCGGCCAGCACGGCCAGCGCCAGCGCGGTCAGCGGCGTCTGCTGGGCGGGCTTGACGATCATGGTGCAGCCGGCGGCCAGGGCCGGACCGGCCTTGCGGGTGATCATCGCAGCCGGGAAATTCCAGGGCGTGATCGCGGCGGTGACGCCGATGGGCTGCTTGAGCGCCATCAGGCGTTGGCCGGCCTTGGGGCTTTGCAGGATGTCGCCGTCGACGCGCTTGGCTTCCTCGGCAAACCACTCCAGGAACGAGGCCGCATAGGCGATTTCGCCGGCAGCCTCGGTGACGGGCTTGCCCTGTTCGGACGTCATGATGGCAGCCAGGTCTTTCTGGTTCTGCATCATCAGTTGCGCCCACTTCAGCAGGATCGCGGCGCGTTCCTTGCCGGTCTTGGCGGCCCAGGCGGGCAGAGCGGCCTCGGCGCTGGCGATGGCCTGTTCGGTCTCCTTGCGGCCCAGCTTGGGCACCGACACGATGGTCTTGCCGGTGGACGGATTGTCGACGGGGATCGATGCGCCTTCGCCGGCGCCAACCCACTTGCCGTTGATGTAGCAGGCGTCGCGCAACAGGTCGGGACGGGCGAGGGGATGGGACAGTGCTGTCATTTGGGAGTCTCCTTGATGGGTGCGGCGGGCCAAGCGACGACGGGCGCGGCAGGGTTCAGGCTTGAGATCCAAGCCGGGAACCTGCTACGCCCGCAATCGTTATGCCCGCCGGCCGAATAACCGGTTAGTCAGGGCTCGCGCCTCAAGCGGCAAGCGCCTCGGACAGGATGTCCAGCGCGCGTGCGAACTGGGCGTCGGGAATGGTCAAGGGATACAGGAAGCGCAGGACGTTTCCGTATACACCGCAGCTTAGCAAAATCAGGCCGGCGTCGAGGGCGCGCTTCTGCACGCGCTTGACCGCTTCGGCGTCGGGCTTGCCCGCCGCGTCGTTCAGTTCCAGCGCGACCATCGAACCCAGGCCGCGCACGTCGGCGATGCCGGGCACCTTGCCGCGCAGGCCTTCCAGGTGGGCGCGCAGCTTGTCGCCCAATTGGGTGGCGCGTTCGCACAGCTTTTCCTCGGCGATGACGTCCAGCACGGCGTGCGCCGCGGCCACGGCCAGCGGATTGCCGGCGTACGTGCCGCCCAGGCCGCCAGCGGCGGGGCCGTCCATGATCTCGGCGCGGCCGACGATGCCGGAAATGGGGAAGCCGCCGCCCAGGCTCTTGGCCATCGTGATGATGTCGGCCTGCACGGTGTGGTGTTCCATCGCGAACAGCTTGCCGGTGCGGCCAAAGCCCGTCTGGACTTCGTCGGCGATGAGCAGGATGCCGTGTTCGTCGCAGACCTTGCGCAGCGCCGTCATCAGTTCGGGCGGCGTGATGTTAAAGCCGCCTTCGCCCTGCACGGGCTCGATGATGATGGCCGCAACGCGCTTCGGATCGATGTCGACCTTGAACAGCAGGTCCAGCGCCTTGAGCGAATCGGCCACGCTGATCGATTGCGTGGCGTTGGGGAACGGCACGTGATAGATGTCGCCGGGCATGGGGCCGAACGACAGCTTGTAGGGGGCGACCTTGCCGGTCAGCGCCATGCCCAGCATCGTGCGGCCATGGAACGAACCGGAGAAGGCGATGACGCCCGAGCGGCCGGTGGCCGAGCGCGCGATCTTAACGGCGTTCTCGACGGCTTCGACGCCGGTCGTGAAGAAGGCGGTCTTCTTCAGGCCATCGATGGGGGCCACGCGGTTGATGCGTTCGGCGAGCGAGATGTAGCCTTCGTACGGAACGATCTGATAGGCCGTGTGCGTGAAGTTGTCCAGCTGCGCGGTGACCGCGGCCTTGACCTTCGGGTGCAGGTGGCCCGTGTTCAGCACGGCGATGCCGCCTGCGAAGTCGATGTATTCCTTGCCTTCGGCATCCCACAGCGTGGCGTTTTCCGCGCGCACGGCATAGAAGTCGCACATGACGCCGACGCCGCGCGGCGTGGCCAGGGAACGGCGGGTATTCAGATCCTGATTCTTCATCTCGGTCTCGATGAGAGTGATGGGCGGTAAAGCAGCTATTTAATGCTACGATGGCCCCACTTGTGGGAACCACTTTGATAAATCAGGTAGAACCAATTGCGGTCCATCGTTGGTGACTTGCTGCTGCTGCGCCTGGCCGACGGCGCCAGCGAGCCCATGAACAAGCGGCTCTACCGCGGCATCCGTGAAGCCATCCTGGATGGATCCATTGCCGCGGACTCGCGCCTGCCCGCCACGCGGGACCTGGCGGCCGAGCTGGGTATTGCCCGCAACACGGTCGTGCACGTCTACAGCCAGCTGCTTGCCGAGGGCTATACCCGCAGCCGGCAGGGCAATGGCACTTTCGTCAATGCGTCGGTGCCGGACTCCTATCTGGCCAGCGGCCGCCGCGCGCGCCAGGCGCACGAGGCGGCTTCGCGTCCCTCGCTGTCGCCGCGCGGCGCGGCCATCGTCGATGGCGTGTCGGCCTCGCCCTACCAATGGGGGGCGTTCATGCCGGGGGTGCCAGACCTGACCGAGTTTCCGCACAAGAAGTTTGGCCGCATCTTCAGCGCGTTGTGGCGCAACCCTGCGCCGGACCTGCTGACCTATGCCTACGGCGGCGGGCTGCCGGCGCTGCGCGAGGCGCTGGCGCAGCATCTGGCGCTGACCCGGTCGATCGATTGCGATCCCCAACAGATCATCATCACCGAAGGCTCGCACCAGGCCATCGACCTGGCCACGCGCATCCTGGGCGAAGCGGGAGAAACGGCGTGGGTCGAGGACCCCGGCTACTGGGGCGCGCGCACCATCCTGCAGGCCAACGGACTGCGCACGGTGCACTTGCCCGTGGACGAAGAAGGCATGCGGCTGCCAGACACCGTGGGCACGCCGCCGCGGTTCATCTTCGTCACGCCTTCGCACCAGTATCCGTTGGGGCCGGTCATGTCGCTGGCCCGCCGGCGGCAACTGCTGGCGGTGGCGCGGCAATGCGGCAGCTGGATCATCGAAGACGACTACGACAGCGAATTCCGCTTCTCGGGCAGGCCGATCGCGTCGCTGCTGGGCCTGGAGTCCGACGCGCCCGTGATCTACATGGGCACGTTCAGCAAGACGCTGTACCCCGGCCTGCGCGTGGGCTATCTGGTGCTGCCCAAGCCGCTGACCGCGGCATTCCAGGCCGCGCACGCAGAGCTTTATCGCGAGGGTCACCTGATGACGCACGCGGCGCTGTCGACGTTCATTTCCGAAGGCCATTACGCGGCGCACATCCGCCGCATGCGCATGCTGTACGGCCGCCGCCGCGCCATGCTCGTCAACCTGATCGAGCGGCGGCTGGGACCGGACTGGCTGCATCGCGACGCCAGCATGGCCGGCCTGCATCTGGTGCTGACCTTGCCGCCCGACATGGACGACCTGCGTGTGGTCGAGGTGGCCCGCAGCAAGGGGGTGCTGACGCGGGCGCTCTCGCGCTACTACGTCAACGACGAAGGACGCCGGCCGGGGCTGCTGCTGGGGTACGCCTGCGTGCCGGAGCACGACATCGCGCGCAAGTTCGAGGTGCTGCTGGAGAGTTTGGCCGAGGTGGCACGGCCCATGGCGCGGCCTGCCGCCAAGGCGGGTGCCTGATACCCGTTCACAGCCCCGGCAGCGTCAGCGCCGAGGCAAAGGCGGCGGCATTGCGCATGCCCTGGTCTTCGAAGTTGGTGTTGAACACCGCGTGGGCCTGTCCCGATTGGGAGGCCAGCCGGGTGAAGCGGGCGACCAGTTCGGCCAGTTCCGCTTCCGAGTACTCGTACTGGAACCTTCCCGACGACGCGGCGCCCGAAGCGTTCCAGGTGGCCGCATTGCGCCCGTGCAGGCGCAGCAGCGTCAGGTCCGGATGGGTGCTTTCCCAGACCGCGGGCACGGTGTTCTCAAAGCCTTGCGGCGCGTCCACGACGGTGTGCACCACGCCCAGATCGCGCTCGAAGGCCAGCGTGCCTGCCGTCGCATCGGCGGTCTCGAACCAGCTGCGGTGGCGGAACTCCACGGACACCAGGTGTTCCTCCATGCGCCGCGCGCAGTCCGCCACGCGCGCCATGCCCCGGGCGTCCCGCCGTATCCAGGGCGGAAACTGGAAATGCACCGCACCCAGCTTGCCCGGCATCCGCAAGGGCTCGATGGCAAGCTGGTAGCGCCGCCAGAGTTCGTCGCGCAGGTCGGCGGGCATTCGGTCGTGGTAGATGACCGGATCCGGCCAATCGGCCAATTCGCGCTGGATGTCGCCGGGCAGGGCGGAGAGCGGCGTCTGGTGGCCGGTGAACAGCCGGAAGGCTTTGATGTTGAAGACGAAATCGTCCGGCGTACGCGTGGCCCACCGGTGCGCGTTGTCGGGGGTGGGCATTGCGTAGAAGCTGGAGTCGACCTCGGCCAGCGAAAAGCGCGACGCATAAAAGCGCAGCCGGGATTCGGCGCTGCGGGCGTCGGGCGGATAAAAGCGGCCACAGGCAAGCAGGGTGGGGTCGGTCCAGGAGGCGGTGCCGGTCAGGATGCGGGGGAAATCGGGCATGGCGCCGGGGCGGTTCAGACGGATTCGAAAAAATTCTGTATAAATATACAGTGTTCATCCGGAGCCAGCCTTGGCTCCTTCCTTTTTGCGGCCGCAGCGCGGCGGCTCCGCTACATGCCAGACCAAGATCCTCTTTCGCATACTCCCGACAACGACAGCGCCGCCGCGCGAGCGGCCGAGCGGCCCGATCCGTTGGCCGACCTGAATCCCGCCCAGCGCGAGGCGGCCGAATTCGGCGTGACCGGCGCGCCCGGCAACGATGGCCCGCTGCTGGTCATCGCGGGGGCGGGGTCCGGCAAGACCAACACGCTTGCGCATCGCGTGGCCCACCTGATCCTGAACGGGGCGGACCCGCAGCGCATGCTGCTGCTGACGTTTTCGCGCCGCGCGGCGCTGGAAATGGAGCGGCGCGTGGGATCGGTGCTGCAGCGGGTGATGAACCTGCGCGCGTCGCAGCAGGCGCCGGCGCTGCCGTGGGCGGGCACCTTCCATGCGATCGGCGCGCGGCTCTTGCGCGACTGTGCCCAACGCATCGGTTTGTCCGAGGCCTTCACCATCCACGACCGCGGCGATGCCGAGGACCTGATGGGCATGGTGCGCCATGAGCTGGGCCTGTCCTCCACCAAATCTCGCTTTCCGCTCAAAGGGACGTGCCTGGCGATCTATTCGCGCGTGGTCAACAGCCAGACGCCCGTGGGCGACGTGCTCAAGACCTCGTTTCCGTGGTGCGCCCAATGGGAGGACGAGCTCAAGAACCTGTTCCGCGCATACGTCGCGGCCAAGCAGGACCAGCAGGTGCTGGACTACGACGATCTGCTGCTGTACTGGTCCGAAATGATGTCGGACGAGGAAATCGCGGCCGACGTGGGCGCGCGCTTCGACCACGTGCTGGTTGACGAATACCAGGACACGAACCGGCTGCAATCGGCCATTCTTTTGGCCATGAAGCCGGACGGCCGGGGCTTGACGGTGGTGGGCGACGACGCACAGTCCATCTATTCGTTCCGCGCGGCCACGGTGCGCAACATCCTGGACTTTCCCAACCTCTTTCCCGCGCCGGCGCGCGTCATCACGCTGGACCGCAACTACCGGTCCTCGCAACCCATCCTGAACGCCTCGAACGCGGTGATCGCGCAGGCCACCGAACGCTACGCCAAGGACCTCTGGACCGATCGCAAGTCCTCGCAGATGCCCGAGCTGGTGACGGTCAGCGACGAAGCCGGCCAGGCGCGCTGGGTGGCCGACCAGGTGCTTGCGCAGCGCGAGGGCGGCGCGACGCTCAAGTCGCAGGCGGCGCTGTTTCGCACGGCCAGCCATAGCGCCGCGCTGGAACTGGAGCTGACCCGCCGCAACATCCCCTTCGTCAAATTTGGCGGGCTGCGCTTTCTGGAAGCGGCGCACGTGAAGGATCTGCTGTCGATCCTGCGCTGGGCCGAGAATCCGCGCGGGCGCATGGCGGGGTTCCGGGTTGCGCAGCTGATGCCGGGCATTGGGCCAGCGACGGCGGGCAAGCTGATGGACGCCATGTCCGCGTCGGCCGAGCCGCTGCGCACGCTGCGCGAATTCAAGCCCGGCGCGGCGGCCCAGGATGAGTGGGGCGCTTTTGCCGACACCTACGCCGCGTTGTGCGACCCCACCCTGAAGTGGCCCGCCGACGTGGACCTGGCGCTGCGCTGGTACAACGGCCAGCTCGAGCGCCTGTACGACGATGCGCGCGTGCGCAAGACCGATCTGGACCAGCTGGTGCGCATCGCGTCGGGCTACCCGTCGCGCGAGCGCTTCCTGACCGAGCTGACGCTGGACCCGCCCGACGCCACCAGTGACGAATCCGGCGCGCCGCTGCGCGACGAGGACTACATGATCCTGTCCACCATCCATTCGGCCAAGGGCCAGGAATGGAAGGCGGTGTATGTGCTGAATGTCGTGGACGGCTGCATTCCGTCGGACATGAGCACGGGCACCGCCGAAGAGATCGAGGAAGAGCGCCGGCTGCTTTACGTGGCCATGACGCGGGCCAAGGAACGGCTTCAGCTCGTCGTGCCGCAGCGCTTTTACGTGCATCAGCAGACGGGCATGGGCGACCGCCACGTTTATGGGTCGCGCACGCGGTTCATCACCAACGCGATGCTGCCGCTCTTTGACCACCTGCCCAAGCTGCCCGACCTGCCGCCCGGACGGGCCGAGCCGCGCGAGCCGCAGGCCCCGCGCATCGACGTGGCCAAGCGGGTGCGCAGCCTTTTCTGAGCCAGCGGCCCGTCAGCGGGCTGGGCTATCATCGGCCGATAACCACACGCTGCGCGGCAGGGATCGATTTGTCCGAGGAAGTCTATGTCTACTGAAGCACAAGCCGCCGACGCGCCCAAGGGCGAGGTCGTGGCATCGATCGCCTACGTGAACGGACGGCGGGACCGCGAGGTCCCCATTGCAGAAGCCGGCCAGTACGTCGCCCGGCGCCAGGGCCAGAGCATGTTGTGGATCGGCCTGCGCAACCCCAGCCCCGAAACGCTTGCCAAGGTGGCGCGCGAACTGGGCGCCTGCGACAAGAACCAGGAAGAGATGCTGGAAACCCACCGGCGTCCCAAGATCATCGACTACGGCAACATGATCCTGATCGTCGCCATCACGGTCGAGGTCGAGGCTGAACGCCCCATCTTCGGCGAAACGCAGTTCCTTATCGGCGACGGCTTTCTGGTCACGGTGCGGCGCGGCGCCACGGCGGGCCACAGCCCGCTGCGCGAGCGCCTGGAGGCCTCGCCCGACCTGCTCAAGCGCGGCAGCGATTATGTGGCGTCCGAATTGCTGGATTGGCTGGTGGACCGTTATGTCTCGGCGGCCGTCAAGATCGAGAGCGTCGTCGAGGGCGCGGAGCAAAAGCTCCTGATCCGCGGCGCCAAGGACTCGGATATCCGCAGGCTGTACCGTCAACGCCGCGACCTGCTGCGCATCCATACGGTGGTCTCGCCGCTGGCCGAGATCTGCCGCCGGCTGGCGCGGGTCGAAATGTCCGCCGTCGACGAGCACGCGCGGCCCTACTTCGGCGAAGTGGCCGACCGTGTGCTGCGCGTGGATGAATTGTTCAATTCACTGCGCGAGTCGCTGGCGTTCGCCTTCGAAGCCAGCCTGATGATCGGGCAGGCGGCGCAGAACGACACCACGCGCAAACTGGCCTCCTGGGCCGCCATCCTGGCCGTGCCTACCGCCATCGCGGGCATCTATGGGATGAACTTCGAATTCATGCCCGAACTGAAGTCTCCGTGGGGGTATCCGATCACGCTGGGCGTCATCGCGTCCATCTGCTCGGTGCTGTACTGGCGGTTCCGCAAGTCCGGCTGGTTGTGATGCGCCGCAAATCTCCCTTTCGTGGCGGCAGCAAGCTGACCGCGCTTGTCGTTGCCTTGGTTCTGGCGGTGGCGGGTGCCATCGTGAACTGGCTTGAACCGCAGGATTCGGCCCCACAGCGCCCGGGGCCGACGGCAAGCGGCAAGCCCTCGGCGCCGGGCGGAGGCAAACCGTCGGCCGTGGCGCCTGCGGGTGGTGTGCCGCCGGGGAGCTTCACCCTGACCGGCACGATCGTGAACGTGGCGGACGGCGATACCGTGACGTTGCGGGCGCCTGACGGCCAGCGGCGTATCCGGATGGACAGCATCGACGCGCCGGAGGAGGGCCACGGCACGGACCAGCCCGGCCAGCCCGACGCCGAGGCGTCGCGCAAGCACCTGGCAGATCTGGTGGCCGGCAAGACGCTCACGGCGCAGTGCTACGAGCAGGACCAATATGGCCGCGATGTCTGCGCGCTGATCCTGGCCGACGGCCGCTCGGCCAACCGCGTGCAGGTCGAAGCCGGCTACGCCTGGGCCTACACGGCCCGTAAGGGCGATTACCTGCGCGACAAGGCCATGCCGGACCTGCAGCGCCAGGCCAAGGCGGCTGGCCGCGGGCTGTGGGCGCGTCCTGACCCCGTGCAGCCCTGGAAATGGCGCTACGACTGCTGGCGCCAGCGCCAGTGCGGCTGAAGGCCGCAACCGCCCCGTATTTCGTCCCTAGGGGGATGCCGGGGTACTTCATCGGCCCCCCTTTTGCTATCCTCTGTCGCTACGAAACGACGGGAAGGTTTCCATGGGTGTACTGAAGCGGCTCTGGGCGTCGGCCATGCTGCTGTCGCTGGCGTTGGCGGGCTGCTCGCAGGAAAGCCCCATCAACAGCCCCTATCCATCCGGCGCCGAAAGCCAGAACACGCTGTATTCCGCTTTCGTCAAACGCTCGCCCAAATACCTGGACCCGGCCAGCTCCTATTCCGGCGACGAGACGCCCTACACCTACAACATCTATGAGCCGCTTTATGGGTATCACTACCTGAAGCGGCCCTACGAGCTGGTGCCGCGCGCGGCGGCGTCGATCGATCCGCCGGTCTACCTGGACAAGGCGGGCAACCCGCTGCCCCAGGACGCGCCGGGTGAGCAGATCGCGCAAAGCGTCTATGACATCAAGATCCGTCCCGGGATACGTTTTGCGCCGCACCCGGCCTTTGCCCGCAAGCAGGACGGCAGCTACGCCTACTATCCGCTCGCCCCGGGCGAACTGGACGACAAGTTCTACATTCCCGATTTCCCCCTGACAGGCACCCGCGAGCTCACCGCCCACGACTACGTCTACGCCTTCCGGCGCCTGGCCAGCCCGCGGGTGGTGTCGCCCATCTATTCGCTCATGGCCGAGCATGTGCAAGGTCTGAAGGACTACGGCGACCGGCTGCGCCAGCGCGACCAGGATCTGCGGCGCGACGTGCCGGGCGGCAGCGGCACGCTGCCCTGGCTGGATCTGCGCGAGGACAACGGCTTCAAGGGCGTCGAGGCGCTGGATGACCACACGCTGCGCATCCGCGTCGACGGCAAGTATCCGCAGTTCAAGTACTGGCTGGCCATGACCTTCACCGCGCCCATTCCGTGGGAGGCGGACCGCTTCTACAGCCAGCCCGGCATGGCCGCGCACGACCTGTCGCTGAACACCTGGCCGGTGGGGACCGGCCCGTACATGCTGGTCGAGTCGCTGCAGAACCGCCGCCACGTGCTGGGCCGCAACCCCAATTACCACGGCGAGCCCTATCCCTGCGAAGGCGAGCCCGGCGACAAGGCCGCAGGCCTTCTGGCCGACTGCGGCAAGCCCACGCCCTTCATCGACCGCGCCGAGTTCAGCGTCGAAAAAGAAGCCATTCCGCTGACCGGCAAGTTCATGCAGGGCTATTACGACGTGCCGCAAATCGAGCGCGGCGAATATGGCGTGGCGATGCTGGTGGCGGCCGGCGACAGCCAGGACAAGGCCCGCAAATACCAGGAACACGGCATCAAGCTGCCCACCACGGTCGAGACCGCCAACTGGTACATGGGGTTTAACTGGCTGGATCCGGTGGTGGGCAAGGGCGACACGCCCGAACAACAGGAGCGCAACCGCAAGCTGCGCCAGGCGATCAGCATTGCCTTTGACTGGGAAGAATACGTGGCCGTGTTCGAGAACAGCCAGGCGTCCGTCGCGTACGGCCCGGTGCCGCCCGGCGTGCTGGGCTACCGCGACCCGCCCGAAGGCATCAATCCGGTGGTGTATGACCTGGTCGACGGCAAGCCCGTGCGCAAGCCCATCGACGTGGCCAAGCGCTTGCTGGCCGAGGCCGGCTACCCCGATGGCCGCAACGCGCAGACGGGCGCGCCGCTGGTGCTGTATTTCGACTCGATGAGCGGCGGCGGGTCCAACCCGCAGTTCGACTGGATGCGCCGGCAATTGGCCAAGATCGGCGTGCAGCTCGACGTGCGCGCCACCGACTACAACCGCTTCCAGGACAAGATGCTGCGCGGCGCCGCGCAGATCTTCCTGTGGGGCTGGAACGCCGACTACCCCGACGCCGAGAACTTCCTCTTCCTGCTCTACGGCCCGAACGCCAAGGCCAAGGGTGGCGGCGAAAACGCGGCCAACTACGCCAGCCCGGAATTCGACAAACTGTTCGAGCAGATGAAATTCCTGGACGACGGCCCCGAAAAGGCCGAACTGATCGCCCAGATGATCGCCGTCGTCCAGCGCGATGCGCCGTGGATGTTCGGCTACTTTCCGATGTCGGGCGGGGCCTACCAGCAGTGGGTCGGCAACGCCAAGCCCACGCAGATGGTGCGCAACACGCTGCAGTACATGAAGATCGATCCGGCCTTGCGCCAGCAGAAGATCGACGAATGGAATTCGCCCATCTGGTGGCCCATCGGCGTGTTCATCCTGCTGCTGGCGCTGGCGATCTGGCCTTCGTACGTGGCGCTCAAGCGGCGTGAACGCCAGACGGCATTCGTGCCGCCCGAACGCAAGGAGCATCAATCATGATCGGCTATGTGATCCGCCGGCTGCTGTATGGCGTGCTGATTCTGATCGGCGTCAATCTCTTCACCTTCATCCTGTTTTTCGCCGTGAACACGCCGGACGACATGGCGCGGCTGGCCATCGGCGGACAGCGCGTCAGCCAGGATGCCGTCGAAAAATGGAAGGCCGAGCGCGGCTACGACAAGCCGCTGTTCTTCAACGCCCAGGCCCAGGGCACGGCGCAATTGACAGACACGGTGTTCTACCGCCGCTCGGTGCCGCTGTTGGTCATGGACTTTGGCGCCTCCGACGGCGGCCGCGACATCGGGCGCGAGATCAAGACGCGCATGGGACCCAGCCTGGCGCTGGCGGTGCCCACATTCTTTCTGGGCCTGTTCGCCAGCATCGTGTTTTCGCTCACGCTGGTGTACTTCCGGGCGACGCGGCTGGATTTCTGGGGCGTCGTGCTGTGCGTGATGCTGCTCTCGATATCCAGCCTGTTCTACATCATTGCGGGCCAATGGCTGTTCGCCAAGCTCTTGCGGCTGGTGCCGTTCTCGGGCTATTCGGGCGGCCTCGACGTGGTCAAGTTCCTGGCGCTGCCGGTGCTGGTGGCGATCGTCTCGCGGTTGGGGCCGGAGGCGCGCTTTTACCGGACGCTGTTTCTTGAAGAGATCGGCAAGGATTACGTGCGCACCGCGCGTTCCAAGGGGCTGGCCGAACGTGTGGTGCTGTTCCGCCATGTGCTGCGCAACGCGATGCTGCCCATCCTGACCAGCACCGTGGCCGCGCTGCCGCTGCTGTTCATGGGCAGCCTGATCGCCGAGTCGTTCTTCGGCATTCCCGGCTTGGGCAGCTACACCATCGACGCCATCAATGCGCAGGATTTCTCGATCGTGCGCGCCATGGTGTTCCTGGGCGCGGCCCTGTACATCGTGGGGCTGATCCTGGCCGACATTTCCTACACGCTGGCCGATCCCCGCGTGCGTTTCGAGTAGCCGCCATGCCCAAGTTCGTCTTTCTCTGGACCGATATCGCGCTGTGGCTGATGGTGGCCGGCGCGCTGGCCTACGTCTGGCGCGTGCGCCGCAGTCCCAACCTGCGCGCGACCTGGGCGCGTGTGGCGCGCGACACCCCCGCCATGTGCTCGGCCGTCATTCTGGTCGCGTTTTCGGTGATCGGCCTGCTGGATTCCGTGCACTACCGTCCGCTGCTGCCGCCCGCGCCGGGCGCAGCCGCCGATGCTCCGCCGGTGTATGCGCCGGCGGTGCGGTCGGCGCTGGACGGCCTGTTGGCGGGCACCGTGCTGACCCGCCCGGAAAAAACCTATTCCGAGCCGCTGGCCGCGCATCAGTTCACCAAAGAGACCATGCTGGTCGATGACAAGCCGGTGCGCGACTTTCCGCGGCTGCGCGGCGCGGCGCTGCACCTGACCGATCCGGAGAAGGAGCGCGCGGGCGACATCGCCATGCGGCTGGGTTGGGGCCTGGCCGCCGGGCTGGCCGTCGCGCTGGCGGGCGCGGTCCTGCTCTTCGCGTGCCTGACGCGCGCCACCGGTTCGGCGTCCCACGCCGCCGAGGAGCTGCTGGCCGGCCGGGCCGACATCCCGTGGCGCGCCATGACGATCACCTTCGCGCTGTTATGTCTGTCCGTGGGTGCGCTGGCCGGCCTGTCCAGCGGTTACCACGCGCTGGGCACCGACCGCATCGGCAACGACGTGCTGTGGCAGGCGTTGAAAAGCATCCGCACGGCGCTCGTCATCGGCAGTCTCACCACGCTGGCGATGCTGCCGCCCGCCATCGTCTTCGGCATCGCGGCCGGGTATTTCAAGGGCAAGGTCGACGACGCCATCCAATACCTCTACACCACCATCACGTCGATTCCCGGCGTGCTGCTGGTGGCGGCCTGCGCGCTGATGATGCAGGTGTACATCGACAACCATTCCGATCTCTTCGACACGTCCGCCGCGCGCGCCGACCTGCGGCTGTTCCTCTTGTGCATGATTCTCGGGCTGACGGGCTGGGCGGGGCTGTGCCGCCTGCTGCGCGCCGAGACCCTCAAGCTGCGCGAACTGGAATACGTGCAGGCCGCGCGCGCGTTTGGCGTTTCGCACTGGCGCATCATGACGCGCCACCTGCTGCCCAACGTGGCGCATCTGGTCCTGATCACCGTGGTGCTGGAATTCTCGGGGCTCGTTCTGTATGAAGCCGTGCTGTCCTATCTGGGCATCGGCGTGGATCCCAGCATGAATTCCTTCGGCTCGATGATCGACGGCGCGCGCCTGGAAATGTCGCGCGATCCCATGATCTGGTGGAACCTGATGACCGCTTTCATCTTCATGCTGGCGCTGGTGCTGGCCGCCAACCTGTTTGCGGACGCGGTGCGCGATGCGTTCGATCCGCGCACACGCCGCTACAAGCCCAGCCGCCTCGCGCGCCTGGGCTTTATGGGCCGCCGTCCGGAAGCCATGCTGGCGGCCGACGGCCGCGCCTCCAAGACCGGGGAGGCGCCATGAGCGACGGCACCCCTTTGCTGACAGTGCAGGGCCTGGATGTCGACGTCGCGGGCGAGACCGGCATCACCCACGCGGTCAAGCGCCTGGCGCTGGCCATCTCCCAACGCGAGACCTTCGCGCTGGTGGGCGAATCGGGCTGCGGCAAGAGCATGACCGCGCTGGCTCTGTTGCGGCTGCTGCCGGATGCCGGCCGCATTGTGGGCGGGCAGATCGAACTGGACGGCGAAGACCTCAACCGCCTGCCCGAGAGCGCCATGCGCGGCGTGCGCGGCGGGCGCATCGGCATCATCTTCCAGGAACCCTCCACCAGCCTGAATCCGGTCATGCGGGTGGGCGACCAGATCATCGAGACGCTGACCGCGCACACGCCCCTGCGCGTGGCGGCCGCGCGCGCGCGGGCCATCGACTGGCTGCGCCGGGTCGGCATCCCCGAGCCCGAGCGCCGCATCGACGACTATCCCTTCCAGTTTTCCGGCGGCCAGAAGCAGCGCGTCATGATCGCCATCGCGCTGGCGGCCGAGCCGCTGCTGCTGATCGCGGACGAGCCCACCACTGCGCTGGACGTGACGGTGCAGGCGCAGGTGCTGGACCTGCTGGCCGCCATCCAGCAGGAAATGGGCATGGCCGTACTGCTGATCACGCATGACCTGGCCGTGGTCAAGAACGTGGCGCACCACGTCGCCTTGATGCGCGGCGGCGAAATCGTCGAGAGCGCCAGCGCCGAGGAATTCTTCCGCGCGCCGCGTCATCCCTACGCCAAGCAGCTCTTCGAAGCCATCCCCACGTTCGACAAGCGCGGCGTGCCGCTGACCGAACACGGTCGCGCCGCGGCCGCGCAGGAGCGCGCGCGGGGCGAACCGGCCAAGGCGGGCGGCGTGGTGCTGGACGTGCAGGACCTGAAAGTCCATTACCCGGTGCGCAAGGGGCCGCTGCGCCGCATCGTGTCGTGGGTCAAGGCCGTGGACGGCGTGACCTTCACGTTGCGCGCGGGCGAAACCCTGGCCCTGCTGGGCGAGTCCGGCTGCGGCAAGACCACCACCGGCAAGGCGTTGCTGCGGCTGATCGACGGCGCGCGCGTGTCGGGCCGCGCCATGCTGCAAGGCCAGGACCTTCTTACCGCCGACCGGCGCCAGTTGCAGCGCCTGCGCCAGGACATCCAGATCGTGTTCCAGGACCCTTATGCGTCGCTGGACCCGCGCATGCGCATCGGCGAGATCCTGGACGAGGGGCTGGCGTCGCTCAAGCGCGGCATGAGCCGGCCGGACCGCGAGAAGCACGCCGCGCAGCTCATCGAGCGGGTGGGGTTGCCGGCCAACACGCTCACGCGCTATCCGCACGAGTTCTCGGGCGGACAGCGCCAGCGCATCGCGATCGCCCGCGCGCTGGCCGTTGAACCCAAGGTGCTGATTTGCGACGAGCCCACATCGGCGCTGGACGTATCGGTGCAGGCGCAGATCCTGGACCTGCTGCGCGAACTGCAGGCCGAACTGGGCATCGCCTATCTGTTCATCACCCACAACTTCGGGGTGGTCGAATACCTGGCGGATCGCATCGCGGTCATGGACAAGGGCCGTATTGTCGAACTGGGACAGGCCGAGGCCGTGTTGCTGGCGCCGCGCCAGGAAGTCACGCGCCGCCTGCTGGCCGCGGTGCCGCGCTTGCACTTCGGGCCGCCCGAAGCGGCCTGATCCGGTTCAAGCGGCGGCGGGGCTGGGCCCCGCCGCCGTTCACTCGGCGTGATGCGTGCAATGGTGGCCCGGATGATGGGCGCCGCCCATTTCCAGCCACTCAAGCGCGTCGCGCTTTACGCCGCGGCCGCAACGCGTCAGGAACGCGTGCACGGTTTCCAGCTCCGCGGTGTCATAGCCGCACGACGTCGTCGCGATGGCGTCGGCGATCCACTGCCGCTCCTTCGCGATCATCCGGCATTGCGACTCGACCGGCCGGATCACGATGACCCGGCGGTCCAGCGGATGCCTGCCGCGCTCGACGTAGCCGGCGGCTTCCAGCCGGTTGATCAACGCCGTCGCGCCGCCGGAACTGATGCCCATCAGCCGCGCCAGATGCCCCGTCGGCAGCGCATCGAACGCCATGACCAGCTCGAGCGCCTTCAGGTCCGCCAGGGGCATGCCCAGGTTTTCCGCCAGTGCCGACTGGCATGCCGCGTGGCTGGCGGCAAATTGCCGGCCGAGCAGCTGGACGATGTCGTCCAGCATGCCGGACCGCCGGCCGCTCTTGGGGGAGTCGGCCATGCCGGTCATGGGTTCGTGATGAGAGTAGGTCTGTTGTTGCAGCATGATGGGTTTTCCTGACGGTTGCGGGGAATCACTTCTTTCCGGCCAGGCCGCCGAGCAGTCCGCCCAGCAAGCCGCCGTTGGCGGCGCCGCCCGTGGTGGTGCTCGACGCGCCGCCCGTCACCCCGACCAGCAGTCCGCCCAGCAACCCGCCGCCATTGGCCGAGCCACCCGCCGATCCGCCGGCTCCTCCCGTCCCCGT
Organism: Achromobacter mucicolens; assembly: GCF_902859725.1. GTDB lineage: Bacteria > Pseudomonadota > Gammaproteobacteria > Burkholderiales > Burkholderiaceae_B > Achromobacter > Achromobacter mucicolens. Next base: position 55,703 of record NZ_CADIJP010000028.1, read on the forward strand.
CGTGGCCCCCGCACCCGCGCCTGCGCCTGCCCCTGCGCCCGCGCCGACGCTCACGCCGCCCACCAGTCCGCCCAGCAGTCCGCCGCCGTTCGTGCCGGCCGCCGCGCCC
>NZ_CADIJP010000029.1 GCF_902859725.1 Achromobacter mucicolens
CTTTGCGCCGATGATAGTGGACGGACGTCTGTGAAAGTAGGTCATCGTCAGGCTTTTATTGCTCAAAACCCCGCAGGTATCCCCTGCGGGGTTTTGTCTTTGTGGCGTCGGGATTACTGTAGCGATTCCAGTATTGAAAATGCGGTATTGGGAATGCGGTATCGGGAAAGTAATTAAAAACCCCCTCGCGGCTGGCGCCGCGAGGGGGTTTTGTTTTTGGTGTCGTAAAGGGATCTGTGCGCGGCGCGGGTCTTGAAGGTGATTGCGGTGTGGGGCTTGCGCTAGACGGCGCCGCGAGGCGCGGCCACGTATTCCTGGCGGTCGATGCCGTGGCGCTGGAGTTTGTCGTAGAACGTTTTGCGGGGTATGCCTAGGGTGTCGAGCGTGGCTTTGATGTCGCCGCGGTGTGCGGCGAGGGCATCGCGGATGATCTGTGCCTCGTAGTTTTCCATGCGTTCTGGAAGGCTGAGCGAGCCGGCGGGCGCCGGAGCCGTATCAGGTGCCGGGCCATTGAGGACGCCCAGGACGAAGCGTTCTGCGAAGTGCGCGAGTTCACGCACATTGCCGGGCCAGTCGTGCGTCATGAGGTGCTGACGGATCGAGGCAGGCATGTCGGGGATGTCGCGATGAAAGCGGCGCGCGGCGTGGCCGAGATAGTGTGCGAAGAGCAACGGGATGTCTTCACGGCGCTCGCGCAGCGGGGGCAGGCGGATCGTGACGACGTTTAGGCGATAGAACAGGTCCTCGCGGAACTTGGCTCGGATGGCGGGGCTGCCCAGGTCTTCTTTGGTCGCGGCGACCACGCGCAGGTCGAGATTGCGGACTTCGTTGCTGCCAAGGGGGGTGATCTGGCGGGATTCGAGCACGCGCAGCAGCTTGACCTGGACGGCGAGCGGCATGCTTTCGATCTCGTCAAGGAACAAGGTGCCGCCGCTGGCGTGTTCGATGCGGCCGATGCGTTTTTTTTGTGCACCGGTGAAAGCGCCGGGCTCGTGGCCGAAGAGTTCGCTTTCGATGACGCTTTCTGGCAAGGCGCCGCAGTTGATGGCGACGAGCGCCCGGTGCCTGCGGCGGCTGAGGCGGTGCAGGGCTGTGGCGACGACTTCCTTGCCGGTGCCGGTTTCACCTTCGACGAGCACGTCGACGTCGGCGTCCGCGATATGGCGCAAGGTTTGCTTGATGCGCTGCATGGCGGGGGTGGTGCCGATGAACGGCACGTCGTCGGCCTCGACGTTGAAAGCGGCTTCGCGGAGACGGCGGTTTTCGAGGACCAGCCGCCGCTTTTCGGCGGCGTGGCTGATGGCGGCGACCAGGCGGTCGGCGGGGTAGGGCTTGGACAGGAAGTCATACGCGCCTTCGCGCATGCACTGAACGGCTGTGGCGATGTCGCCATGGCCGGTGATCAGGATGACCGGGATATCGGCATCAATGTGGCGCAGCCGCTGGAAGAGTTCAAGTCCGTCCATGTCCGGCATGCGGATGTCGGTGACCACCACCCCATCAAAGTTGCGGTCCAACGCCGGCAACGCGGCGCGGGCACTGCCGTGGGCCGCCACCGAGATGCCGTGCAGCTTCAGGGTTTGGAGCGCGGCGCGGCGCAGTTCGTCGTCGTCGTCGATGAAGACGGCGTGAGGGGCCACTGGCCGCTGCATGGGGTCGTCGGTGACGATCGTGGCGGGGAGCTGGAGATCAGGGGCGCGCGTCATGTTGAGTGCTCGGTGCGGTGGGTCTGGTCCGGCGCCTTGCGCAGGGTCAGGATGAACACGGCGCCGCTGCCGGGCGCATGAGGGGACGACAAGCTGGCGTCGCCTGCGCGCGCGGCGCGCAGTTCGCCGCCGAACTCGGCGACGATGTCGCGGCTGATGACAAGGCCCAGGCCCAGGCCATCTGGTTTGGTCGTGTGAAACGGGGTGAACAAGCGGGCGCGGGCCTCGTCGGAGAGTCCGGGACCGTTGTCGTGAACCTGTAGCTGAACAGATTCGCCCAGGTCTTGCAGGGCGATGACTATCCGGCCGTTTTCCGTGCCTTCGAGGGCCTCGAGCCCGTTCTGCAGAAGATTGACCAGCACCTGTTCAAGCCTGACCCGGTTCGCCTGGACGCGGCAGTTGTGGTTGCGGGGCGGGCTTTGCAGCGTGACGCCCTGGCGCCGGGCACGCGGGCCGACGAGCAGGATTGCGCCTTCGAGCGCCTCCATCAGATCCGTCGGGCCGACAGTCGCACCTGCCTTGCGCGAAAAGGCGCGTAGCTCTCCGGTGATGTGGCCGATGCGATCGGTCAATGCCGCGATGGTGCCGAGGTTTTCCCGGACGGCGCCTTCGTCGTGGCGCCGCAGAAATTCGGTGGCGTTGTCTGCGTAGGCGCGTATGGCGGCGACGGGTTGGTTGACTTCGTGCGCGACGCCGGCGGCCACCTGGCCCAGCAATGCCAGTTTGCTGGCCTGCACCAGTTCGTCCTTCATGGTGTGAAGCTGCGTTTCGGCGCGTTGGCGCTCGTCCATTTCGCCGACTAGCTTGGCGTTCACGTCGCGCAGCTGCGCGGTGCGCTCGTCGACCAATGCCGCGAGCTGTTGCTGGACGGCTGCTTGCTGCTCGGCCCGCTCCTGGTTGCGGTGGCGGCGGTACAGCACCACGCCGATCAGCGCCGCGATCACGCATTGGGTGAGCAATGCCCCGAGTTGGGCGTTGGCGCTGGCCTGGTTCATGGCCGCCTGGACGGGGGACAACTGGTGAAGTGTCCAGCCGGGCGATTCGGTGACCGGCAGGGTGGTGTGCAGCAACGGCGTGCCAGCGGCGGCACGGGGCAAGGCGTCGTCGGTGCGGACGAGCTGCCCGCTGCTGGCGGCTTGCAGGCGCGGCGTGACAGGCAGCGGCTGAAACTTGGCGTCGCCAAACTGCAGGCTGGTGCGCAGCGTTTGCGTCAGCGCGGGCGGCAGCGGCGACAGGACTCTGAAACGCCAATCTGGAATATTGCCGAGCAGCACCACGCCGTGCTCGTCGGTGACGAAGATGACGGCGTTGGCCTGACGCCAGTCGGCTTCGAGATCCCGGAAGTCGACCTTCAGGACCACCACGCCCAGCATCGCGCCCTGCGCGTCGTCGACCCGACGCGACAGATACAGTCCGGCTTCGTGACTGACCGTGCCGAGGGCGAAATGTTCGGCGGCGCCGTGCGCGACCGACCCTTGAAAATAAGGGCGGAATTCGTAGCCGATTCCGACGAAGGTGGCGGGCTCGCGCCAGTTGCTGGCGGCGATGGCCAGACCTTTCTTGTCCAGGACGTAGATGGCGGAAGCGCCGACGCCGCGGCTCAGGGATTCGAGTTTTTCGTCCAGGGCCTCGATCTGTCTGGCGCTGGCGCCTTGCAGTGCGGCGCGCAAGTCGACGTCCTGGGTCAGCACGAAGGGCAGTGCGCGGAATTTGTCGAGGTTGTTGCGCAACAGGGCGGCATTGATCTGGCCCGTGCTGCGCGCCTGGATGGCGGCCTCGCGAAGCGCGGCCTCACGCGCCCACTGCGTTGCCGCGTGCAGCGTGAACGAGACCACGGCGACAACCAGTAGCGTCAGGGCGACGCGCCACGGCCAGGCCAACCTGCGCGGTCCAGCGGGCGGGGAAAGGGGGGAGGAAGTAGAGCCAGTCATGGTGTGCGGTTTTCCGCACATTTTAGCGGGTTTCTGTGCGGAGTTTCGCCGCTTTAGGTGACCGAATATTCCGGTTGCGATTTCAAAAGATATTTATTTTCAATGGCTTATGTGCGGCGATGACGCCTGCCCCCACCTGGCATGGGTCTTGCATATACACCGGCAAGCCGCGCGACGCATCTCCCGCGGTGAAATCGGCTGGCGGCAGGATCGCATGGCCATAAAAGAGATAACGCCCCGACGTCGCACGCGCCACGCTGCGCGGAGCAAGGGGCCCTGGTGGGGACAATCCCAATGATCGAAGTGGATCACAGCGCGCCCGCGCGCAAGCTCAAGTTCTATCAAATCCTGTATGTGCAGGTGATTTTCGCCATCGTGGTGGGTGTCTTGCTTGGCGCGTTCAAGCCGGAACTGGGCCAGCAGATGCAGCCGCTGGGCGATGCGTTCATCAAGCTGGTGAAGATGATCATCGCGCCGGTCATCTTCCTGACCGTGGCCACGGGCATCGCGGCAATGAGCGACCTGAAGAAGGTCGGGCGCGTGGCCGGCAAGGCCATGCTGTATTTCCTGGTGTTCTCGACGCTGGCGCTGATCGTCGGCATGGTGGTCAGCCATATCGTGCAGCCCGGCGCCGGCATGCACATCGATCCGTCGACGCTCGATCAGAAAGCTGTGTCCGGCTATGTGGCGAAGGCGCATGACTCGACCATCACCGGCTTTCTGATGAACGTGATTCCCACGACCATCTTCAGCCCGTTCGTCGGTGGAGACATCCTGCAGGTGCTGTTCGTGGCGGTGCTGTTCGGCATTTCGCTGGCCATCGTGGGCGAGCGCGGCAAGCCGATCCTGAACTTCATGACGGCGTTGGCGCAGCCCATCTTCAAGATGGTGGCGATCCTGATGAAGGCCGCACCGATCGGCGCCTTTGGCGCGATGGCGTTCACCATCGGCAAGTACGGCATCAAGTCGGTCGTGAACCTGGCGATGCTGGTGGGCACGTTCTACGCCACGTCGGTGCTGTTCGTCGTGGTCGTGCTGGGCTTGGTTGCCCGCTACAACGGCTTCTCGATCCTCAAGCTGGTCCGCTACATTCGCGAAGAACTGCTGCTGGTGCTGGGCACGAGTTCGTCGGAAGCGGCGCTGCCCACGCTGATGCAGAAGATGGAGCGCGCCGGCTGTTCGAAGTCGGTCGTCGGCCTGGTGGTGCCCACCGGCTATTCGTTCAACCTGGACGGCACCAACATCTACATGACGATGGCGGCGCTGTTCATTGCGCAGGCCTGCGACATTCCGCTTTCGCTGGGCGACCAGATCCTGCTGCTGCTGGTGGCGATGCTCAGCTCCAAGGGTGCGGCTGGCGTGACCGGTGCGGGCTTCATCACGCTGGCGGCGACGCTGTCGGTGGTGCCGTCGGTGCCGGTTGCCGGCATGGCGCTGATCCTGGGCGTGGACCGCTTCATGTCGGAATGCCGCGCCCTGACCAACCTGGTGGGTAATGCCACCGCCACCGTGGTCGTCGCACGCTGGGAAGGCGAGCTGGACCAGGAGCAGTTGCATGCCGCGCTGGACAGCGCCGGCACGCCCGCCGCGCCGCAGCCCCAGGTCGCCATTGGCGAGCCTGCGCGGCAAAGCTGATCGCCCGGGCGCGCTGTGCGGATTTCCGCCAACGCGCCCCTGCCTGATCCGCGCGCGGCAGTGCGCAGAGTCAAAAAGAAATCCCCCGATGCCTCGCGGCACGGGGGATTTTTCTTGGGGATGCGGGCGGAGATCAGGTCACCTGGATGCCCGCCTCCCGCAGCAGGTTGGCCGTTTCGAAGAGGGGCAGACCCATGACGCCGGTGTAGCTGCCGGCGATATGCGAGACGAAGGTGCCGGCAAGGCCCTGAATGCCATAGGCGCCTGCCTTGCCGAAGGGCTCGCCGCTGTCGCAATAACGGCCGATTTCGTCCTCTTGCAAGGCGCGCATGCGGACCTGGGTGATGGAGAACGCTTCGAGCAGGCGGTCGCCGCTCCAGACCGCCACCGCCGTATGAACCTCGTGCGCGGCGCCGGACAGCGCGCGCAGGATGCGGATGGCGTCGTCGCGGTCGGCGGGTTTGCCCAGCACCTCGCCCGCCAGGATGACGGTCGTATCGGCCGCGAGCAGCGGCAGCACGGGCAGCGCTTGCGCGCGCACCCAATCGCGGCCGCGCAAGGCCTTGTCACGGGCGGTGCGCTGTACGTAGTCGGCGGCGCTTTCGCCGGGGTGTTGCGGCTCGTCCTCGCCGGGCGGGGCGGGCACGCGCAGGACTTCGTGCGCCAAGCCAATTTGCGTCAGCAACTCGCGACGGCGCGGGCTGGCGGAGGCGAGATACAGGCGCGGGGACGAACTGGGGGAGTGGGCGGTGTCGGTCATGCGGAGCAGGCCAGGCGCCGCGAGGCGGCGGTCAGGCGCGGTGATAGGGGTGGTTGGTCATGATGGCCCAGGCGCGGTAGAGCTGTTCGGCCAGAACCACACGCACCATGGGGTGCGGCAGCGTGAGGGAAGACAGACGCAACTGCCCGCTGGCGGATGCCTTGAGCGTAGGATCCAGCCCGTCTGGGCCGCCCACGAGAAACGCGACATCCTGTCCCCCGGCGCGCCATTGTTCCAGCTTTTGCGACAGCGCCATCGTGGTGAGGTCGCGGCCGCGTTCGTCAAGGGCCAGTCGCAGCGCATTGGCGGGCAGGGCCGCCTCGATGCGTTTGGCTTCGGCCGCCATCATCTGGGCAGGCGTCTTGCCAGTGGTGCGGGGCTCGGGCTTGATTTCGCGCAGCTCCAGCGCGCAGTCGGCCGGCAGGCGTTTGGCGTAGTCGTCCCAGGCGGTCTGCACCCAGTCCGGCATCCGCGTGCCCACCGCCACGACGATCAGCTTCACGGCGCGTTCAGTCTTCGTTGTCGTCGTAACCGTTGCCGCTGTCGCTGGCGACAGGAGCGGGACGGGTCGATTCGGGAAGGAGCTTCACGCGCACCGGCTTGCCGCCCCAGATTTCTTCGAGGTTGTAGTACTGGCGGATGGCCGGCTGCATGATGTGCACGACGACATCGCCCAGGTCGACGACGACCCATTCGCCGGTGTCTTCGCCTTCGATGGTGATGCCGGTGAGCGACATGGCGCGGCCGCGATCGGCGACGCTGGACGCGAGCGCGCGCGTCTGGCGGTTGGAGGTGGCGCTTGCAATCACGACGCGATCGAACAGGCTGGTCAGATGCGTGGTGTTGAAGACCTTGATGTCTTGCGCCTTGACGTCTTCGAGGGCGTCGATGACGGCGCGTTGGAGTTTCTGTATATCCATAGCTGCAAATATAACCCGCGCTGTGGCAACGGCGGCTTGCCGGTGGCGCCGGGCGGGAAGGGGTTTATCGGTAGAGTTTGTGCGCCGCAATATAAGCGGCGACGGATGCATCGAGCAGCCCGTCGGTGGATTCGCCTTGCGACAGGCGCCGGCGGATCTCGGAAGCGGATACCGGCATGGGCGGAAACGGCAGTTCCTGCAGGACGCGACCCTGTTCGCGCAGCCACTGCGCCAGTTCCGGCGGTGCGCTGAGGGCTGTGCCGGGGCGGGTGGCCACGGCCAGGTCGACCAGGCTGGCGATGTCGCGCCAATTGCGCCAGGTGCAGAAGTTGGCAAGCTGATCGGCGCCCAGCAGCCACACGTAGCGCGCATCCTGCGGCAGCGAGCGCAGCGTGTCGATGGTATAGGTGGCGCCGCCCCGCTCGATTTCGATTGGGTTGACCGCCAGCCCGGGATGGCCGGCGATGGCCAGGTCCAGCATGGCGCGGCGTTGTTCTCCCGTGGCGTTCAGCGCGGCGCGCTGCCAGGGATTGGCGGCGGGAATGAGCTGCACCTGGGCCAGCCCGAGCGACTGCAAGGCGTTCTGGGCCAGCGCGATATGCGCGACGTGGACGGGGTCGAAGCTGCCGCCCAAGAGGCCGATGCGTTTCAAACCCAGTCCCGCGGCTTGAGGTAGTCGGCCAGTTCGGCCTCGGGCGTGCCGGGCTGCGGCTGCCAGTCGTAGCGCCACTGCGCGATGGGCGGCATGGACAGCAGGATCGATTCGGTGCGGCCGCCCGATTGCAGGCCAAACAGCGTGCCGCGGTCAAAGACCAGGTTGAATTCGACGTAACGGCCCCGGCGGTAGGCCTGGAAATCGCGTTCGCGCTCGGTGTAGGCGATGCCGCGGCGCTTGTCGACGATGGGCAGGTAGCTGTCCAGAAAGGCGTCGCCGACCGATCGGGTCAGTGCGAAGGACGCGTCGAACCCGGGGGCGTTCAGGTCGTCGAAGAAGACGCCGCCGATGCCGCGGGTTTCGTTGCGGTGCTTGAGGAAGAAATATTCGTCGCACCAGCGCTTGTAGCGTGGGTAGTAATCGGGGCCGTGGGGCGCCAGCGCGTCCCGGCATACCGTGTGGAAATGGCGCGCGTCTTCTTCGAACGGATAGTACGGGGTGAGGTCGATGCCGCCGCCGAACCAGAAGACGTCGGCCTCGTCATGGCCGGGCCGCGCCGCCGCGACGAACATGCGCACGTTCATGTGCGTGGTGGGCACGTACGGATTGCGCGGATGCAGCACCATGGACACGCCCATGGCTTCCCACGAGCGGCCCGCGAGCTCCGGGCGATGCGCGCTGGCGGACGGCGGCAGCTTGGAGCCCTTGACGTGGCTGAACAACACGCCGGCGCGCTCGAAGAGTTGGCCCCCCTCGAGCAGGCGCGACAGCCCGCCGCCGCCCTCCGGCCGCACCCATTCGTCGGCGCGGAAGGGGCCGCCTTCGGCCGTTTCCAGCGCGCCCACGATGCGGGCTTGCAGGCCGGTGAGGTAATCCCGGACGGCGGAGACGGGCAGAGCGGTCATGGGCGGTTCCGGTTATGCGTTGGACTTGGGCTTTTGCTGCGAGGGCTTGAGCGCGCGCCAGCCGATGTCGGAGCGGTACTGGCGGCCATCGAAGTGGATCCGGTCGATGGCTTCGTAGACGCGATCGCGCGCCATCTTGACGGAGTCGCCCAGCGCCGTGACGCACAGCACGCGGCCGCCGGTGGTCTTGATGTCTTCGCCGTCGAGCTGGGTCGCGGCGTGAAAGACCATGCAGTCTTCGGCGTCGGCGGGCAGGCCGCGGATGACGTCGCCGGTGCGCGGCGTGTTGGGGTAATTGTGGGCGGCCAGCACGGCGCCCAGGGCGGTGCGGCGGTCCCAGACGATGTCGGCCTGGTCGAGCGTGCCTTCGACGGCGTGCTCGAGCGCGTCGAGCAGGTCGCTTTTGACGCGCATCATGATGGGCTGGGTTTCGGGGTCGCCCATGCGGCAGTTGAATTCCAGCGTCTTGATTTCGCGGTCGGGATCGTCGCCCGGGGCGATCATCAGGCCGGCGTACAGGAAGCCCGTGTACGGAATGCCGTCACGCGTCATGCCCTGCACGGTCGGCAGGATGATTTCGCGCATGATGCGATGGTGCAGTTCGGGGGTGACGATGGGCGCGGGCGAGTAGGCGCCCATGCCGCCCGTGTTGGGACCGCGGTCGCCGTCCTGCAGGCGCTTGTGGTCCTGGCTGGTGGCCAGGGCGAGCACGTTGCGGCCGTCGCACATGACGATGAAGCTGGCTTCTTCGCCAACCAGGCATTCCTCGATGACGACGCGCGCGCCGGCTTCGCCCATGGAGCCGTCGCCCAGCATGGCGTCGACGGCGGCGTGCGCTTCTTCGAGGGTGGCGGCAACCACGACGCCCTTGCCGGCGGCCAGGCCGTCGGCCTTGATGACGATGGGCGCGCCTTCCTGGTCGATGTAGGCGTGGGCCTTGGCCGGGTCGGTGAAGGTTTCGTAGCGCGCAGTCGGGATGTTGTGCCGGACCATGAAGGCCTTGGCGTAATCCTTGGAGCTTTCAAGCTGCGCGGCAGCCTTGGTGGGGCCGAAGATCTTCAGGCCACGGGCGCGGAAGACGTCGACCACGCCGGCGGCCAGCGGCGCCTCGGGGCCGACGACCGTCAGGGCGATGCCCTCGCGCTGGACGAAGTCGGCCAGTTCCTCGGCATTGGTGAGCGGGATGTTCTCCATCTGCTCGGCCCGTTGCGTGCCGCCGTTGCCCGGAGCGACGTACACCTTGTGTACGCGCGGGGAGCGGGCCAGCCGCCAGGCGAGGGCATGTTCGCGGCCGCCCGAGCCAATAACCAGGAGTTTCATGTTGCGTGAGTCTGAAGAGGCGCGCAGGCGGGCGGAGCCGCCGGCGCGCCAGGAAAGGGAGATTTACTGCGCTTCGTCGAAAACGACGGTCGTATAGACTTCCTGCACGTCGTCCAGGCTTTCCAGGGCGTCGAGCAGTTTCTGCATCTTGACGGCGTCGTCGCCGGCCAGTTCGGTTTCGTTCAGGGCTTTCATGACGATGCCGTCGACTTCGGCCTTCAGGCCGGCGTCGTCGAAGGCCTTGCGCACGGCCGCGTAGTCGGACGGGGCGCAGACGACTTCGATCACGCCTTCTTCGTCGGTGGTGACGTCTTCGGCGCCGGCCTCAAGCGCGGCTTCCATGACCTTGTCTTCGGGGGTGCCGGGGGCGAACACGAATTGGCCGCAGTGCTTGAACATGAAGGCGACGGAGCCTTCCTGGCCGAGGTTGCCGCCGTTCTTGGAGAACGCGTGGCGGACTTCGGCGACGGTGCGGGTGCGGTTGTCGGTCATGCAGTCGACGATGACCGCCGCGCCGCCGATGCCGTAGCCTTCATAGCGGACTTCTTCGTAGGCCTCGCCGTCGGCGCCGCCGGCGCCGCGCTGGATGGCGCGCTGGATGTTGTCCTTGGGCATGTTGGCGTCGGTGGCCTTGTCCCAGGCCATGCGCAAACGGGGGTTGCTGTCCGGGTCGGGGCCGCCGGCGCGCGCCGCCACGGTGATTTCACGAATGATCTTGGTCCAGAGCTTTCCGCGCTTGGCGTCTTGGCGCCCTTTGCGGTGCTGAATATTGGCCCATTTGCTGTGTCCGGCCATGGCTTCCCAGGAAAATGTGTCTGCAAAGACGGCATTTTACCGTGCCGGCGGCCCTCCCGTCCGGCAAGAGGGCCGCTTGTGTCCATATAGCCACGCGCACAAGCCGCGCGGCAGGCTCTACACTTGGGCATCCATTTGATCCCTGGTCCGGAGCCGCTCATGCCCACCCCCCTTGTCATCGCCAAGAACGCGCAGACCGAGTTGGCGCTGCTGCCGGCGCTGGCCAACCGCCACGGATGCATCACCGGCGCCACGGGCACGGGCAAGACCGTCACCCTGCAGGTGCTGGCCGAGTCCTTTTCCCGGATCGGCACGCCGGTCTTCATGGCGGACGTGAAAGGCGATCTGACCGGTATTTCGCAGGCCGGCGTGCCCAGCCCCAAGCTGCAGGAACGCCTGAAGAACCTGGGCCTGGCGGAACCCGCCTGGGGCGCCAGCCCCGTCGCGCTGTGGGACGTCTTTGGCGAGCAGGGGCTGCCCGTGCGGGCGACCATCACCGACATGGGGCCGTTGCTGCTGTCGCGCATCCTGGAATTGAACGACACGCAGGAAGGCGTCCTGACCCTGGTTTTCAAGGTGGCGGACGACGAAGGGCAACTGCTGCTGGACCTGAAGGACTTGCGGGCGATGCTGCAGAACGTGGCCGACCGGGCCGGCGAGCTCAAGACCCGCTACGGCAATGTGTCCGCGGCCAGTGTCGGCGCCATCCAGCGCGGCCTGCTGGCGCTGGAATCCCAGGGCGCGGAGAAGTTCTTTGGCGAGCCGATGCTGGACGTGGCCGACCTGATGCGCGTGGACGCGCAGGGCCGCGGCATCGTCAACGTGCTGGCGGCCGACAAGCTGATGCAGGCGCCGCGCCTGTACGCCATCTTCCTCTTGTGGCTGCTGGCCGACCTCTACGAAAAGTTGCCCGAAGTGGGCGACATGGATCAGCCCAAGCTCGTCTTCTTTTTCGACGAGGCGCATCTGCTGTTCAACGATGCCCCGCAGGCGCTCCTGATGAAGATCGAGCAGGTCGTGCGCCTGGTCCGCTCCAAGGGGGTGGGCGTTTATTTCGTGACGCAGAATCCGCTGGATATCCCCGATACCGTGCTGGGGCAGTTGGGCAATCGCGTCCAGCATGCCTTGCGGGCGTTCACGCCGCGCGACCAGAAAGCCGTCAAGACCGCTGCGCAGACCATGCGCCCTAATCCGGGCCTGGATATCGAAGCCGCCATCACGGAGCTGGGCGTGGGCGAGGCGCTGGTGTCGCTGCTGGATGCCAAGGGGCGGCCGATGCCGACCGAGCGAGCGTACATCGTGCCGCCGGGCAGCCGTATCGGACCGGCCACAGACGCCGAGCGGCAGGCGCTGCGCCAAGGCAACCCCCTGGCGTCCAAGTATGAAAAGGCGGTCGACCGGGAGTCGGCCTATGAAATCCTGGCGGGCCGCGCGGCGGTTCCGGCCGAGCCGGGCGCCGCCCAGGACGCGCCGGCCCGTGCGGGGCAGCCGGCCCCCAAGACGGGCGAGCCGCCTGCCGCCGAGAGCGGCGGGCTGATGGACAGCCTGAAGGACGTGCTGTTCGGATCGACCGGACCGCGCGGCGGCAAGCGCGACGGCGTGGTGCAGACCATCGCCAAAAGCTCGGCCCGGTCCATCGCGCGGGAACTGACGCGGGGCATCCTGGGATCGTTGCTGGGATCGAAGGGCCGGCGCTGAGCCGCATGGACGCTGATCGTCCCATGCCGCCGTCCATTCCCGCCACCCATTTGGGGGCGGGGTATTTGTGTTGCGCACATTTATGCCTAAGATTGCGGGCGGTGTATCAATGAAAACCAAAGGAAGACACGGTGGCTAAGAAACACAAAATTGCAGTGCTCCCAGGAGACGGAATCGGCAAGGAGGTCGTGCCGGAAGGTTTGAAGGTGCTGGATGCCGTGGCGGCGCGGTTCGGAATCGACTTCCAGTGGGACCATTTCGATTGGAGCTGCGATTACTACGCCAAGCACGGCAAGATGATGCCGGATGACTGGAAGGACCAGATCGGCCAGCATGAGGCCATTTTCTTCGGCTCGATCGGCTGGCCCGCCACGGTGCCCGATCACGAGGCGCTGTGGGGCTCGCTGTTCAAGTTCCGCCGTGAATTCGATCAGTACATCAATCTGCGTCCGGTCCGTCTGATGCCCGGCGTGCCTTCGCCGCTGGCCGATCGCAAGCCTGGCGAGATCGATTTCTTCATCGTGCGCGAGAACACGGAAGGCGAATACTCCAATAGCGGCGGCCGCCTGTTCGAGGGCACCGACCGCGAAGTGGTGATCCAGGAAAGCGTCTTCACGCGCATCGGCGCCGAGCGCGTGCTGAAGTTCGCATTCGAGCTGGCGCAAAAGCGCGGCAAGCACCTGACAGCCGCCACCAAGTCCAACGGTATTTCCATCTCGATGCCCTGGTGGGACGAGCGCGTTGCCGACATGGCCGGGAACTATCCCGATGTGCGCTGGGACAAATACCACATCGACATCCTGTGCGCGCACTTCGTGCAGCATCCGGACTGGTTCGATGTGGTGGTGGCTTCCAACCTGTTCGGCGATATCCTGTCCGACCTGGGGCCGGCTTGCACGGGCACCATCGGCATTGCGCCGTCGGCGAACCTGAATCCGGAACGGAAATTTCCGTCGCTCTTCGAACCGGTGCATGGCTCTGCGCCGGACATTTATGGCAAGGGCATCGCCAACCCCATCGGACAGATCTGGAGCGGGGCATTGATGCTGGATTTCTTGGGGTATCCCGACGCGTCGGCCGCCGTGGTCAAGGCAATCGAAACCGTGCTGGCCGATGGCCCGCGGACGCGGGATATGAAAGGCAATGCTTCGACAGCCGAGGTCGGCGACGCAATTGCTTCGCTGGTCCGGGGCGGTTAAGTGCAGTTGCGGGCAGGCCTGTCTGGTTAGTAGATGAACGACTCGATTTTTTCTCCTCCCTCCGATCACGTGGGCGGCGGGCGGGCCGACCGGTTTGTCCGCAAGCTTTTCCGCATGCTGCGTTCGCGCACGCAGCGGCACAATCAGCACCTGTGGCCATTCGTGCGGATCTGGCGGGACAAGGATGGCGCAATCAGCGCCTATCGTGCTTTCGGCCGTTCATTGCGCATCACTCCCTTGTCGCAGGGCTACGACCCTGCCGACAAGGTGGTGCATCTGATCCTGAGCGGCCCTTCGATCTCCGAGATCCCGTATGACCGCATGGATATCGGCGTGGCGATGGGCGTCAATGGCTCCATCGCGCTGTCGCGCAAGTTCGACCTGCAGTTCAAGTATTACTGCATCATCGACCAGAACTTCGTGCGGGACCGCATTGAGCTGGTGCGCGACATCGTCGGGCGCGACCTGACGCTGTATGTGTTTCCCGAGGTTCTGCGCTACATCATGCAGGGCATTCCGCAGGAGCAAATCCGCTGCCGCATCTGCATCATCGAGCTGATCTCCCGGCGCGCCTACGAGCGCAGCGTTGCGCCAGCGGTGCTCAAGCGCATTGCCGCCGCCTCACCTGATGTTGAACTGCTGGACGCCAAACAGGGGCTGGGCTACAGCTTCGATGCGTCTCTGGGCGTGTTTGATGCCGATACCGTGGCCTATGCGGCTCTGCAGGTCCTGATGTCCGGCGGCGCGCGCGAAGTCTACGTGCATGGGCTGGACCTGACCGTGCAGGGCGGATTGCGTTTCTACGATGAAGGTGGCAAGCCGCAGACCAGCCGGCTGACGCGCAACTTTCCGAAGTTCATCGAGCCGTCATTCCGCTTTGCGTCGCCGCTGTGGCGCGAGCGCGGGGTGTCCGTGTTCAATCTGTCTCCGGTCAGCGCGCTGTCGGCCGACATCATCGAACGCAAGGACTGGCAAACGCTGCTCAGGGACTGAGCCGCATGGATCAATTGAAAAAGGCGCCGCGAGGCGCCTTTTCATTGGGGCATGCCGCGCGGATCAGTGCGCGCCCGCCGCCGCCTCCGCCGCGCCGCCGCCACCCGCCTTGGACGACCGCGGCCGCGCAAACCACACCAGGCCCGTCAGCAGCAGGAAGATGATCGCCGACGCATAGAACACGTCCGTCGCCGACATGGTGAAGGCCTGCGCGTTGATCATCCCGTCCACCATCGTGAGCGCCTGCTGGTGCGAGACGCCCAGGCCGTTCTGCAAGGTGTTCATGGTCTGGTCGAACGCCTGTTGGCCGGGTTTGGCGATTTCGGTCAGCTGCGCGTGGTGCATGGTCGCTCGGTTTTCCCACAACGTCGTGGAGATCGACGTGCCGAACGCGCCCGCCGTCAGCCGCAGGAAGTTCGACAGGCCCGACGCGGCCGGGATGCGCCAGGGCTCGATGCTCGAGAGGGTGATCGACGTGAGCGGCACGAAGAACGCCGCCATCGCCGCACCCTGGATGATCGTCGGGATCATCAGCGTGCGCACGTCCGTTTGGGTATTGAACCCGGAGCGCATGAAGCAGACCAGCGCAAAGATCAGGAAGGCGACCGTGACGAGTTGCCGCGGATCGCGCGTGGCCAGCATCTTGCCCACGATGGGCGTCAGCAGGATCGCCAGGAGCCCCACGGGGGCGGTGACAAGGCCCGCGTAGGTTGCCGTGTAGCCCATATTGCTTTGCAGCCACAGCGGCAGCAGCACGACGTTGCCGAAGAAGACGCCATAGGCCACCGCCAGCGTCAGTGCGCCAACCGTGAAGTTGCGGACCTTGAACAGGCGCAGGTCCACGACGGGGTGCGCGTCGGTGAGCTCCCAGATCAGGAAGAAGACGAAGGCCACGAAGGCGATCGCCGCCAGCGCGATGATGGTGGGGCTGGCGAACCAGTCCAGCTCCTTGCCCTTGTCCAGCATGATCTGCAGCGCGCCCACCCAGACCACGAGCAGGACGAGGCCCAGCTTGTCGATGGGCAGCTTGCGCGTGACCGATTCCCGGTTGCCGTAGATGCGCCAGCTGATCCATGCGGCCAACAGGCCCACCGGCACGTTGATGTAAAAGATCCAGGGCCAGGTGTAGTTGTCTGAAATCCAGCCGCCCAGAAGGGGGCCTGCCACCGGCGCCACCAGTGTGGTCATGGACCAGACCGCCAGCGCCATGCCCGCCTTGGACTTCGGAAAGCTGGCCAGCATCAGCGTCTGCGACAGCGGGATCATCGGGCCGGCCACGGCGCCTTGCAACACGCGGAAGGCGATCAGCGCCTCAAGCGAAGGCGAGAAGCCGCACAACCAGGAGGCCAGCACGAAGAGCAGCGTGGAGATCAGGAACAGGCGCACCTGGCCGAAGCGCTGCGTGAGCCAGCCGGTAAGCGGAACTGTGATGGCGTTGGCCACCGCGAACGACGTGATCACCCAGGTGCCCTGGCTGGTGCTTACGCCCAGGTCGCCCGAGATGGTGGGGATGGAGACGTTCGCGATCGACGTGTCCAGCACGTTCATGAAGACCGCGGTCGACAGGGCGATGGACCCGATGATGCGGGTCGCGCCTTCCAGAGGCGGATGGGTGCCCGGCGGGCGGGCGGCGTCGGGGGGCGCGCCGGCGCCCGCGGGCTGGGCGGCTGTGCTCATGATGCGATGTTGGCGGCGATGATCTTCGCGATCATCGCATCGACTTCATTGTGGGCGGGTTCGAAGGCGCGGGTCGACCAAGCCGGTTCCTTGCGCGCCACTTGCGTGAGCGGGGCGCCGTCGTCCTTGCCCACGTCGACTTCCACGTCCATCGACAAGCCCACGCGAAGCGGATGCTGCTTCAGGTCTTCGGGGTCCAGCGTGATCCGCACGGGGACGCGCTGCACCACCTTGATCCAGTTGCCTGTGGCGTTTTGGGCGGGAAGCAGGGCGAAGGCGCTGCCCGTGCCGGCATCCAGGCCGGCGACGGTGCCGTGGTAGGTGACCGAGCTGCCGTACAGATCGGCCACCATCTTGACCGGCTGGCCGATGCGCATCTTGCGCAACTGGCCTTCCTTGAAGTTGGCCTCGACCCAGACCTGGTCCAGCGGCACCACGGTCATCAGCGCGGCGCCGGGGGCAACGCGCTGGCCGACCTGCGCGCTGCGGCGCGCGATCACGCCGCCCACGGGGGCGGGCAGCACGGTGCGCGACTGGGCAAGCCACGCATTGCGCAGCTCGGCGGCCGCCTGGCGCACGTCGGGGTGGTCCGCCACCGTGGTGCCTTGCGTCAGGGCCTGGTTGGTCGCCAGCTTGGCCTGCGCGGCGGCCAGCGCCGCCTTGGCTTGCGCGACGCCGGACTGGGCCGACTTGAGCGCGACCTCGGCGTGCAGGATTTCCTCGCCGCTGACGCCGCCCGACTTGGCGAGCTGCTGGCGGCGCTTGACGTCGCTTTGGGCGCGGGTCAGCTCGGCCTGGGCGCGCAGGATGTCGGCATTGCGCAGGTCGACGTCGGCCGCCAGCGCATCGTTCTGCACGTAGTAGGTCTGCACCTGGCGCACGGTCTGCGCCAGCTTGGCTTGCGCCTGCTGCAGGGCCACGTCGGTGTCGGCGGGATCGAGGCGGACCAGCGGCTGGCCGGCAGTGACGGTTTCGGTATCGTCGGCTTCGATGGCGACCACGGTGCCGGGCACTTGCGGCGTGATCTGCACCAGGTTGCCGTGCACGTAGGCGTCGTCGGTGTTTTCGAAGTGCGCGCCGAACAACGCCCACCAGATGCCGTAGGCGATCGCGATGACGATGAAGGCTCCGGTCGCGAGCAGCAGCAGGCGTTTACGGGCGGGATGGGTTGTGGGGGTGGCAGCGTTCATGACGTCTGAATCCGGGATCGTTCAATGAATGGAGTTCGGGGCCGGCTCGGCCGGGGCCGCGTAGCCGCCGCCCAGGGCGGTGGCCAGGTTGGCGTCGAGCTGATAGGCGCGGATGCGCAGGTCCGTGTCAAG
Source organism: Achromobacter mucicolens (assembly GCF_902859725.1). Classification (GTDB taxonomy): domain Bacteria; phylum Pseudomonadota; class Gammaproteobacteria; order Burkholderiales; family Burkholderiaceae_B; genus Achromobacter; species Achromobacter mucicolens. The sequence goes on from NZ_CADIJP010000029.1 coordinate 17,517, forward strand.
GCGCGCCTGCGTCAGCACGCCGGTCTGGGCGATCAGCACGGAGATGTAGTTGCCCATGCCCGCCTTGTAGCGGTCGACGGCGAGCGCGTAGGCGGCCTCGATGGCCTCGCGCGCCTGGCGTTGCTGGGCTCTTTCCTGATCCAGCAGGCGCAGGCCGTCCAGTGCGTCGGCGACCTGGTGCGCGGCGTCCAGCACGGTCTGGTTGTAATCCGACACCGCCAGGTCCGCGTCGGCACGGCGGCCCGCCAGATTGGCGTTGAGTTCGCCGCCGTGGAAGATGGGCAGCGTGATAGCCGGACCGATGCCGGCCATGCGGGCGTCGGCGCCCAGCAGGTTGCCGGTGCCAATGGCCTGGAAGCCGACGAAGGCGACCAGGTTCACGTTGGGGTAGAACTCGGCCTTGGCCGCGTCGATGGTGTGCCGCGCCGCCTCGGCGCGCCAGCGGGCGGCCGTGACGTCGGGACGATGCCCCAGCAGGTCGAGCGGAACGCTGGCCGGCACGGCGCCTGCCGGCGCGGTCAGCGTCACCTGAACCAGATCCTGTCCGCGCTGCGGGCCGGCCCCGGCCAGCGCGGCGACCTGATTACGCAGTTGGGCGATCGTCGTGTCGGTCTGGGTCAGTTCGACCTTGCCGGAGGCCAGCGACGATTCCGCCTGCTTGACCTCGACCTGGGTGTCCAGGCCCGCGGAGTAGCGGCCCTGCGTCAGCGACAGCACTTCGGCGCGCTGCGCGATCACCCGGTTCAGCACGTCGCGCTGCGCGAAGGCGTTCTGCAGGTTCAGGTACGCGCGCACGGTAGCGCTGGCGAGCAAGTTGCGAGCGGCCTGCGCATCGGCGCTGGCGGCTTCCTGCTGCGACACCGCGGACTGCAGGCGTGAGCGATTCTTGCCCCAGAAGTCCAGTTCATAGCTGAAATCCAGCGCCAGGCGGTTGTCGCTGACGACCGAGCCGCCCAGCGGCGCGGGGTAGATGTAGTCCTTGGACAGGTGTTCGCGATTGAGCGTGTAGCCGGCGTCGACGCGCGGCAGCAGCGGGGCGCGCGCCATGCCGACGGCGGCGTTGGCCTTGGCCAGGCGCGCCTGCGCGGCGCTCATCGACGGACTGTTTGCCAGCGCTTCGGTCATCAGCGCATTGAGCTGCGAATCGCCGTAGCGTTCCCACCACTGCGCGGCGGGCCATTCGGTGGCCTGCCCGGTCAGCCCGAGTTTGGCGGCGTCAAGCTCGGCGACGGGCTTTGGCGCCGGCTCCATCAGCGCGCAACCGGTGAGGGCGAGCACCAATGCGATAGATAAAAGGCGTTTCATCCTGACTGTTAGCTGAAAGTAATTGATTGATCTGTATTTGCCTAGGCAACGATTATGCCAAATAAAAACCCCGGCTCGCGCGCGGGGTATGGCGTCAGCGCTCGGGGGCGGCGCCGGAGGCGGACCCGTTGGCGATCATCCGGCGCATGAAGTGCATGAGCTGGGTAACTTCGTCGGTGGAGAAGCCGCGCAGGTGGTGGTTCAGCGCACGGGCGATGTTGGCGGGGATGAGGCGGGCCTTGGCCTCGCCCAGTTCGGTCAGTTCGATCTTGACCACCCGGCGGTCTTCCTGGCTGCGGTTACGGCGCAGGAGGCCCTTGGCTTCCAGGCGATCCAGCGCGCGGGTCATGGCGCCGGTGTCCATGTCGTTCAGGCGGGCCAGTTCGGCGGGCGTGTCGGCGCGGCCCAGGAATACCATGGCCAGGGGACGCCATTGCATCGCGGTGAGATCGAGCGGCGCCATCTCCTGGTCTAGCATCCGGGTCAGGGAGTGATAGACCAGCTTGATGAGGTAGCCCGCGTTGTCTTCCGCCATGCACCGCGTGTCGTTGCGGTAATGGATGGGATCGTCGGATGGCTCGGAGGATACGGGCGAGGGCTGGGAGGGCGCGTCAGTCATGCGCCGAATTTTACTGCCTAGTCAGTTATTGTCAAGGCTGTATTTTCGTGGCCTGGTCAGAGGCCGGCGCCTGCTTGCGCAGTCCCGACCACACGATCGCGGCCACGATCAGCGCGGCGCCGGCCAGCATGCGCGGAGTGGGCTGCTGGCTGAAAAGCATCCAGGCGAATGCAATGGCGTAGACCGGTTCCAGGGCGATGACAAGCCCCGCGCTTCGGGCGTTCAGGCGGGTCAGGCTGGACACGAACAGGTAATGGGACAGCCCGGTGCAGAAAACGCCCAAGAGGGCCAGCCAGAACCAGTCCAGCGCGGGCACGGCGGGCAACTGGCCGACCGCGAACGGCACCATCACCAATGCGACCACCACGTTTTGCCAGCAGGCCACCTGCATCGGGTCCATGCCGGAGGCCGAGCGTCGGTTGCTCAAGGCGAGCAGGGCAAAGGTCAGGCCGGACAGAATGCCCCACGCCAGCCCGATGGTGCCTTGGTCGGCAAGGTCGAACGACGGCGTGACGAGCACCAGGCCGGCGGTCACCAGGCCCAGCAGCAGCCATTCGGCCAGGCGGACGCGTTCGCGGAAGAGGAGTCCTTCGAACAGCGTGATGAACGCGGGAAAGCTGGCAAAGCCGAGCGTCGCGATGGCGATGCCGCCCACCTTCACGGAAATGAAGAAAGTGACCCAGTGCGCCGCGAGCAGCGCGCCGGCGATCACCAGCACGAACAACTGGGCCGGGGTGAGCACGCCCAGGAGCGGTTTGCGGCGCATCCGCGCGAAGATGCCCAGCGACACGACCGCGAACGCCGCCCGTCCCAACGTGATGACCGCGGCGCTGGCCTGGATCAGTTCGCCGAACACGCCGGTCAGGCCGAATAGCACGGCGGCAAGATGGATATAGGTGAGCGCGCGGTGTCGGGTCATGCTGCGAAAGAAGCGGATTGCATCAGAGAAGGCGTGCAATTATTTTTGCGGTGAATTTAAAATCATCGCATGAATCGTATTGCCAAGCTTACGGCGCTCCCGCTGGCGTCCAGCCGCGCTGCCGGGATCGCCATGGCGGTGCTTGGCGCGATCCTCTTTTCCGCCAAGGCCATCGTCGTCAAGTTCACCTACCGCTACGGTATCGACGCGGTCACGCTGATCGCGTTTCGCATGCTGTTCGCGATGCCGTTCTTCGCGGTGGTGGCGTGGCGCCAGTCGCGCCGCGCGGCGCGGGGCGAGATCGTGACGATGACCGCGAAGGAACGCCTGCAGGTGTGCGTGCTGGGCCTGCTGGGTTATTACCTGTCCAGCTTCCTGGACTTCCTGGGGCTGCGTTACATCACCGCCAGCCTCGAACGCCTGATCCTGTTCCTGTCTCCCTCGCTCGTCGTGCTGCTGTCGGCCCTTTGGTTCAAACGCCCGATCGAGCGCCGGCAATGGCTGGCCATGGTGCTGTCCTACGCGGGCGTGGTGCTGGTGTTCGCGCACGATCTGTCCTTCGGCGGGGGCAGCGAGGTGCTGTTAGGGTCTTTGTTCGTTTTTGGCTCGGCCGCAAGCTATTCTGTGTACCTCATCTGTTCCGGGGAACTGATCAAGCGGATTGGCCCGACGCGGCTGGTGGCCTATGCCATGCTCGTGTCGTGCGTGGCCTGCATCATCCAGTTCTTCGTCGTGCATCCGCCGTCGATGCTGATCCAGCCCGCCGCGGTCTACGGTTACTCGATCATTCACGCCACCCTGAATACGGTGGTGCCGGTGTTCATGCTGATGTGGGCGGTCTCACTGATCGGGGCGCCTACCGCGTCGCTGCTGGGCATGGTGGGGCCGGTGTCGGTGCTGTTTCTGGCGTCGTGGTTCCTGGACGAGCCCATCACCGTGTGGCAGATGGGCGGAACCGTCCTGGTGCTGGCGGGGGTGTTTGCGTTGATGGGCGGCGGCGCCGCCCGCGCGCCCGCCGCACAGGACGGCAGGCAATCCCCCCGGTGAAGTCTGCATTTTTGGTCAATTCGCGTTATTTCCAATGAAAGGAGGCCAGCATGGCCAGCAATCTCGTCAAGGCAATTCGTATCGAGCAGCACGGTGGTCCCGAAGTCCTGAAGCTGGTCGAGGTGGAAGTGCCGCCGCCGGCCGCCAACGAAGTCACGATCGAGCAGCACGCCGCCGGCCTGAATTTCATCGATATCTATTTCCGCACGGGCTTGTATCCCCATCCGCTGCCGCATGGCCTGGGTTTTGAAGGCGCGGGCGTGGTCACCGCCGTGGGCGCCGACGTCAAGCATCTGAAGAAGGGCGACCGTGTCGCCTACGGCCAGAGCCCCATTGGTGCGTACGCCAAGGCCCGCAATGTGCCGGCCCTGCAGGTCGTCAAGGTGCCCAAGGGCATCGGCTTTGACGAAGCGGCCGCGCTGATGCTCAAGGGCCTGACGGTGCAGTACCTGTTCCGCCAGACCTACCGCCTGCAAGGTGGCGAAACCATCCTGTTCCATGCCGCAGCCGGCGGCGTCGGGCTGATCGCTTGCCAATGGGCCAAGGCCCTGGGCGTCAAGCTCATCGGCACGGTGTCGAGCCCCGAAAAGGCGGAACTGGCTCGCGAGAACGGCGCCTGGGAAACCATCGACTATTCGCGCGAAAACGTGGTCGAACGCGTGCTGGAACTGACGGGCGGCAAGAAGGTGCCGGTCGTGTATGACGGCGTGGGCAAGGACACGTGGGAAACCTCGCTGGACTGCATCGAGCCGCGCGGCCTGATGGTCAGCTTTGGCAACGCGTCCGGTCCCGTGGCAGGCGTGAACCTGGCCGTGCTGAACCAGAAGGGCAGCCTGTACGTGACGCGCCCCTCGCTGGGCATCCACGTGAACACGCTGGAGAAGCTGCAGTCGGCCTCTGAAGAGCTGTTCGACCTGGTGCTGAAAAAGAAGATCAAGGTCCGCATCGACCAGCGTTTCGCGCTGGAGCAGGCGGGCGAAGCGCAGACGGCGCTGGCTTCGCGCAAGACGACGGGCGCGACGGTGCTGACGCTGGACTGATTGCCGTACTGATCGCACCACAAAGCAAGGCGGCGCCCCGTGGGGCGCCGCGACAGGCCTGGAGGACGCGCGATGCGCGGTCTTCCAGGCTTTTTTTATCAGCCGCCGATCAGAGCTTTTCCTCGTTGATGAGGTCTTCCTTGCCGTAGAACTTCACGCCGATGTGGATGCGCTCGCGGCCTTGCGAGCGGCGGTGGCGGTTGGTATCGCGCAGCGAATAGACGCAGCCGCAGTATTCCTGCTGGTAGAAGTTCTCGCGCTTGCTGATTTCGATCATGCGGGCCGAACCGCCGCCCTTGCGCCAGTTGTAGGTCCAGTAGATCAGATCGTCGTAACGCGCGGCGGCGCGTTCGCCGCAACCGTTGATCTGGTTCATGTCCTTCCACCGCGAAATGCCGAGCGAACTGGTGATGGTGTCAAAGCCATGCTCGTGGGCGTAGAGGGCGGTGCGTTCGAAGCGCATGTCAAAGCACGCCGTGCAGCGCTCGCCGCGCTCGGGGGCGTCTTCCATGCCCTTGACGCGCTCGAACCAGTTGTCCATGTCGTAGTCGGCGTCGATGAATTCGATGCCGTGTTGCTCCGCGAAGCGGATGTTCTCCTGCTTGCGGATTTCGTACTCTTTGACCGGATGGATGTTCGGGTTGTAGAAGTAGATCGCGTAATCGATCCCGGAGGCCGTCATGGCCTCCATGACCTCGCCGGAACAGGGCGCGCAGCACGAATGCATCAGCACCTTGCTGCGGCCGGCGGGCAGGTCGAGTTTGGGGCGGACGAGTTCAGACATGGCGGTGGGGCAAAAGCGGAAAAACCCTTATTTTACGACGAGTTGCCGTCACCCCAGCACTGTCGCCCACAGTTCCCGCACCGCGGCGCGTTCCGGCTGGAGCTGATCGGGCGCCACTCGGGCCTTTTCCACGCCCTGCAGACGCAGTTGATGCTGCACGCGCCGCAGGGTGCGGTAGGCGTCGCCCGACCGCGCCGCCAGCTCGGGCGGGATCAGCCCGGCTTCGGCGGCCAGGCGCAGCAGCGTGATGTTGCCCAGGTTGCGCACCAGCACAGGGTGCGTGCCCGCGTGGCACAGCACCAGGTATTGCGTCACGAACTCCACATCGACCATGCCGCCGCGGTCATGCTTCAAGTCGAAGCGGTCCGAGGTGTTCGGATGGCCGGCATTGATTTTTTCGCGCATGGCCAGCACTTCGTCGCGCAGCGCCGCCGTGTCGCGCGGCAGCACCAGGATGTCCTCGCGGATCTTTTCAAAACGCGCACCCACGTTGGCGTCGCCGGCCGCGAAACGGGCGCGGGTCAGCGCCTGGTGTTCCCAGGCCCAGGCGTGCTTGTGCTGGTATTCCTCGAAGGCCTCGATCGATACCGCCAGCAGCCCGGCGTCGCCGTCGGGCCGCAGGCGCAGGTCGGTCTCGTACAGCCGCCCCGACGAGGTCATGGTCGACAGCCAGGACGACATGCGCCGGCCAAGCTTGGCGTAGACCTCCGCGGCGTCGTCGCGCGGGTCGTCGAACAAGAAAACCAGGTCCAGGTCGGAGGCGTAGCCCAACTCCTTGCCGCCCAGTTTGCCGTACGCAATGACGGCAAAGTGCGGCTCGGCGCCTTCGATCTTGTTCACGAGCGGCCAGGCGCGGCGGATGGTCTCGGTCAGCAGCAGGTCCGCCAGCGCCGATAACTGGTCGGCCAGCTTTTCAACGGTGAGCTCGCCTTCCAGGTCTTGCGCCAGCAGTTGGAAGCTGGCCTGGCGCTGCACGTCGCGCATCAGGTTCATCTGGCGCTCGACGTCGGGGTCGCCGTCCGGCAGGCGGCAAGCGTCCAGGTCCGCCGTCAGCTGCCGCGCGATCTGGCCGAAGTCGAGCGGTTCGAAGAGCGTGCGCCAGTCGATCAGGCTGTCGAGCAGCAATGGGTGTTGCGTCAAGTACTGCGCGGCCCACGGGCTGGCGGCCACCATCCGCGCTACGCGCGCCAGCGTGTCCGGATATTCGGCCAGCAGCGCCAGGTACGCGCTGCGCTGCGCGATCTTTTCTATGAGGTCAAAGAGCCGCACCGCGGCCTCGCGCGGGGCGGGCGTCTGCAGCGCGGCGCGTAGCGCGGCCGGAAGCAGGACCTCCATGCGGCGGCGGCTGCTTTCGGGCAGGCTGCGCACGCGGTGGCTGCCGGACAGCGTCTGGGCCCGGCGCAGCAGGTCGTCCGCATCCTCGCCAAACGCCTGGCGGATCTGGTCGGTAAGCTCGCTTTCGCTGTCGGGTTCTTCCTGGCGGGCCGGCGCCTCGCCCGGCGTGGGGGCAGGCGCCGCTTCTTCCTCGCCCATGCCCACCATGCGGAACACGTTGCGGAAGGTCTGCGACACGAAGCCGCGGTGCGCGGCCAGCGTGCTCTCGAATGCGTCGGGCGTCATGCCCAGCGCCTCGGCCAGGGAGGCGCGCAGGGCGGGGTCGCCGGGCAGCAGATGGGTCTGCTCGTCTTCGCGATATTGCAGCGCGTGCTCGGTGCGGCGCAGGAACCGGTAGGCCTCTTCAAGCCGGCGGGCGTCGTCTGGCGGCACCAGGCCGGCCACGCACTCGGCATGCAGCGCTTCCAGCAAACCGCGCTTTTGCAGCGCCGGCATGCGGCCGCCGCGGATCAGCTGCGCCAATTGCACCACGAACTCGATCTCGCGGATGCCGCCGTCGCCCAGCTTGATGTTGTTGGCGCTGTCGATGCCATTGCGCGCCGACGCGCGGCGCTGCCAGTCCTGTCGGATGCGTTCGCGCAGCGCGCGCAGCGCGGCCAGCGCATCGAAGTCAAAGTACTTGCGGTAGACGAAGGGCACGCGCAGGCTTTCCAGTTGGCGGGCCTGCGCGGCGCTGTCGCTGTCTTCGAAGGCCTGCGCCGGCATCAGGCGCGCCTTCAGCCATGCATAGCGCTCCCATTCGCGCCCCTGGCCGATCAGATAGTGCTCCAGCGCATCCAGGCTCCAGGCCAACGGGCCGGCGTCGCCGTCCGGGCGCAGGCGCAGGTCGGTGCGGAACACCTGGCCGTTGGCGTCCACCTCGGACAGCACCGGCATCATGCGGCGCGTAAGGCGCCCGTAGAACTCGTGATGGCTGATGCGGCGGGGGCCGTCGGTTTCGCCTTCCTCTCCGTAGAGCATGATGAGGTCGATGTCGGACGACACGTTCAGCTCGCACCCGCCCAGCTTGCCCATGCCCACGATCAGCATTTCCTGGGGCTTGCCCGTGGCCGGGTCGCGCGGCACGCCGTGCACGGCAGCCAGTTCGGCGGCCACGCTGCGGTAGGCGGCTGCCACCGCCATGTCCGCCAGCGTGGTCATGGCGCCCACCACTTCTTCAAGTGGGGCCTGCCCGGACAGGTCGCGCACGATCAGCACGCTGAAGACGCGTTCGCGCAACTTGCGCAGCACCATGCGGCAGACATCCACCGGCAAAGCGCCGGTCACGGCCGTGCCGGCCAGTTCGTTCTGCCATTGCGCCATCAACGCCGGTGTGACGGGTTGTTTCACCGCCTCGTCCAGCCACGCGGCCAGATCCGGGTGAGCGTCCAGACGGCGGCGCAGATGGCCGGACCAGGCGAGGGCAGGGGCGATAAGTGATGGTTTCGACATGGTGCAAAGGGCGGCAGACGGATGGACGTGTTTCAGGTATAAGTGGGGACGATACTGCAAGACATCTCCTCCTGCCCACTGATCCGTGTCTGTTCCAAAAAAAGTGCTCCGCAGCCTGTTCTGGGCCGCGCTGATCGTCTATGGCGTTGTCGCCATCGGGTTTCTGGGCGTGCGCTATTGGGTCCTCCCGCGGGTGGATCAGTGGCGCCCTCAGATCGAAGCCTACGCCAGCCAGGCGCTGGGCGCCCGCGTCACGATCGGCGCGATCAAGGCCAACTGGCAAGGGCTCAATCCCCGGCTCGATCTCGCCGCCGTCCAGGTCTACGACGACGAGACGGATCCGGTATTGAGCCTGCCGTCCGTGTCCGCGGTCGTGGCATGGCGCAGCATCCTGTCCCTGTCGCCCACCCTGGTGCGGCTGCGGCTCGAAAAGCCGGAACTGACGCTGCGGCGGGACACGTCAAACCATCTTTGGGTCGCTGGCCAGAATATCGACCTGAATGCCAGCGACCACGCTTCCGACCTGAACCATCCTGGCCTGCGCTGGCTGGCGGCGCAGCGCGAGCTGCGGGTCAGCGACGCCACGCTGCGCTGGCAGGACGAATTGCGCCAGGCGCCGGAGCTTACGTTGGAAGGCGTCGACTTCCTGGTGCGCAACGGCAGTCTCTCGCATCGGTTCGTGCTGCAGGCATCCGCGGGGCCGGTGCTGGCCCACAAACTGGAGCTGCGCGGCGAATTCAACCGCAGCCTGTTTGCCGCCGACGCCAAGAAGCCCGCCAACTGGAGCGGCCAGATCTTTGCCCAGGTCGATGACGTGGAACCGCTGGCCTGGGCGCCCTGGATCGACGTGCCCCGGGTTGCCGGCCGCATCGCCGCGCGCGCGTGGTGGCAGCTCGACCACGGCAAACTCACCAAATTGACGAGCGACCTCGCCGCGCGCGGCGTGTCCTGGCGCGCGTCGCCGGACGGACCCGCCTTTCAGGGCGGTTCGGGCCAGTTGCGCATTGCCGCGCTGCCGGGCGATTTCGTGTCGATCGATGGCCTGCCGATGGCGCGCAGCCCCGGCGCGGCCGACGTGACGGTCAAGGGCGCGGTGCATCAGTTGCGCGTGACCCTGCCGGGCGTCTTCGAGTCGCCGACGCTGCGGGCCGACGACCTGGAGCTCGACGCCCAGGTCAAGGGGCCTGATGCGGACAACTGGTTCGTGGACGTGGCCCAGATGCGCCTGGCCAATGAAGACATGGATGTGCGTCTGCAAGGCCAGTGGCGCAAAGAGGGCAAGACCGCGGCGGGCAGCGCCGACGTGCGCGGCACGATGGTGCGCGGGTCGATGCCCGCCATCCACCGTTATCTGCCGCTCGAGGTGAACGCCGACGCCCGCGAATGGCTGGCGACCGGTTTGCCTGCCGGCCAGATGCATTCGGCGGCCATCACGCTCAAGGGGGATCTGGACGATTTCCCATTCGGTGCGCCGGGCGCCACCGGCGAGTTCGTCATCGCCGGCGCGTATTCCGGCGCGAAGGTCGACTACGCGCCGGCGGGCGAGAACCGCAAGGGCTGGCCGATGCTGGAAAACCTGTCGGGCAGTTTCCGCATCGACAAGGTGAGCCTGGCGCTGGACAGCGCGGGCGGCGCGGTGGCGCACACCGGCAAGGGGCACACCGTCACGTTGGGCGCCGTGAAGGCGGCCATTCCCAACATGGAGCATGACTCGGAACTGCAGGTCACCGGCGACGCCTCGGGGCCCGTGGCGGCCTATCTGGCGCTGGCCGCGAATTCTCCGTTGGGCGAACTGCTGGACGGGGCCTTGGACGAGGCCCACGGCACCGGCGACTGGCGCATGCCGCTCGACCTGAAGGTGCCGCTGCTCAATACCGATGACACCCAGGTCCAGGGGCGTATCCGCTTCTCGGACAATTCCTTTACCTTCATGCCCGAGATCCCGCCGCTCAGCCAGATCCACGGCGATCTGGAGTTCTCAGAAAAAGGCGTGCAGACCAAGGGCATCCGGGCGCAATTCCTGGGCGGCCCCGTCAACATCTACGGCACGCTGGCGCAGGGAACGGACGCGTTGCGTTTTGACGGCACCCTGTCGGGGCCCGGGCTGGCGCAGTTGAGCCGCGCCGCATCGATGTCGCGTTTCACCGGCCGCGCGGCCTACAAGGGCCGGCTGCTCTACTTGAAGGGCGGCGCCATCGACATATCGGCCGAGTCCGACCTGGTTGGCATGGCGATCGACATGCCGGCGCCCGCCGGCAAGCCGGCCAAGTCCGCGCAGTTGCTGAAGCTGCAATGGTCGCCGGCGCAGGACCGCGGCGCCCGCGACCGGCGCTGGCTGACGGCCAGCCTGGGCGATAACGTCAACGTCTTGTTCGAACGGGACCCCGCAGAGGGCTCGGCCGCCTACTTTTCGCGCGGCGCGCTGGGTATCGGGCGGCCGGCCAGCCTGCCGGAGCGCGGGCTTAGCCTTAACGCCAGCTTGCCCGAACTGGACATGGACGCCTGGGATGCCGTCTCCGAGGGATTCAATGTGGCGCCCGCGAAGGGCCGGCCGCCTTCCAAGCCCATCCTGCCGCAGCCCGAGCGCATCAGTCTGGCTGCCGGCGCGCTGCACACCAGCGGCTACACCCTCAATGACCTGACGCTGTATGCCACGCGCCCCGCGCCGGCGCGCTGGCGCGTCGAACTGGAATCGCGGCAGGCGGCAGGCACGCTGGAATGGCGCGAGGCGCAGGGCACCATCGCCGGGCAGATCACCGCCCGCCTGAAGCATCTGTCCATTGCGGGCGAGGGCGACTCCAACCAGGCCGACAAGGCGCTGGCCTCCGGCAACGACCTGTCCGACATTCCCGCGATTGATTTGCAGGCCAATCAATTCTTGTTGTATGGCAAGAACCTGGGGGCGCTGCAGGTGACGGGCACCAACCTGGAGCGGGGGCGGCAATGGCGGCTGGACAAGCTGTCCATCACCAATGATTCGGCGGCCTTGAACGCGACGGGCAATTGGGGGCTTGAAGGGCCGAACCGGGGGCTGACCGTCGATGCCGTGCTCAAGCTGGAAAACGTCGGCGACTTCATGAGCCGCATCGGCTTTGAGAACGTCGTGTCCAACGGCAAGGGAACGATCCAGGGCAAGGCGACCTGGCGCAACCTGCCGTGGACACACGATATCGCCGACGTGGTGGGCGATGTGGTCGTCAGCCTGGACAACGGCCGCTTCATGCACGTGAACTCCCGCACGGCGCGCCTGTTGGAACTGCTGTCGCTGCAGTCGCTGCAGCGGCTGGCGCGGCTGGACGTCAATCCCACGAACCTGTTGCGGGACGGGTTTCCGTTCGACACCATCCGCGGCAACGTCAAGGTGGCCGACGGCACGCTGAATACCGAAGGCTACAAGATCAACGGTCCGGTGGCCGCAATCGTCCTGGCGGGCGGCGTGAACCTCGTCAAGGAACGCTGGGACATGAAGGCGGTGGTGATTCCCAATCTGGACGCCAGCGGCGCGGCAATGGTCACCGCGCTGGCGGTAAACCCGCTGATCGGCCTGGGCGCCTTCGTCACGCAGTGGCTCCTCAAGCAGCCGCTGGCGCGCGCGATGACGATGGAATACGCCGTCACGGGAAGCTGGGACGACCCGCGCATCGAACCCATCGACGCCTCGGGCAAGGAACCGGACAAGCAGACGCCCCGGCCGGCCAATTCCTCGCCGCGCCGGATGCCGGAGTTCATCGAGCACTGAGCTGCCGCCCACGAAAAAGCCGCCCTCGAGGGCGGCTTTTTCGTGGGCGCGGACGGTGCGCTTACTTCTTCTTCATCATGTCGAAGAATTCGGCGTTGGTCTTGGTGGCGCGCATCTTGTCCAGGATGAATTCCATGGACTGGACTTCGTCCATGTCGTGAATGAACTTGCGCAGCACCCACACCTTCTGGAGCAGGTCGGGGGCGATCAGCAGCTCTTCGCGGCGGGTGCCCGACTTGTTCAGGTTGATGGACGGGTAGACGCGCTTTTCGGCCAGGCGGCGTTCGAGGTGGACTTCGGAGTTGCCGGTGCCCTTGAATTCTTCATAGATGACTTCATCCATGCGGCTGCCGGTTTCGATCAGCGCCGTGCCAAGGATGGTGAGCGAGCCGCCTTCTTCCAGGTTGCGCGCCGCGCCGAAGAAGCGCTTGGGGCGCTGCAGGGCGTTGGCGTCCACGCCGCCGGTCAGCACCTTGCCGGAGGCCGGCACGACGGTGTTGTAGGCGCGGGCCAGACGGGTGATCGAGTCCAGCAGGATCACGACGTCCTTCTTCATTTCGACCAGGCGCTTGGCCTTTTCGATGACCATTTCGGCCACTTGCACGTGACGGGTGGCGGGCTCGTCGAAGGTCGAGGCCACGACTTCACCGCGCACCGTGCGCTGCATTTCGGTCACTTCTTCCGGGCGTTCGTCGACCAGCAGGACGATCATGACCGCGTCGGGGTAGTTGGTGGTGATGGCGTGCGCAATGTGCTGCATCATCACCGTCTTGCCGGACTTGGGGCTGGCGACGATCAGGCCGCGCTGGCCCATGCCGATCGGGGCGAAGACGTCGAGGATCCGGCCAGTGAGGTTTTCCTCGCTCTTGATGTCGCGTTCCAGGCGGATGACGCGGTTCGGATGCAGCGGCGTCAGGTTCTCGAACATGATGCGATGCTTGATCGCCTCGGGCGCCACGCCGTTGACCTTGTCCACCTTCACCAGGGCAAAGTAGCGCTCGCCATCCTTGGGGGTGCGCACTTCGCCTTCGATGGAGTCGCCGGTGTGCAGATTGAAGCGGCGGATCTGCGACGGAGAAATGTAGATGTCGTCGGTGCTGGCCAGATACGAGGTTTCCGGCGAGCGCAGGAAACCGAAGCCGTCGGGCAGGACTTCAAGAACGCCGTCGCCGAAGATCTGCTCGCCTTGCTTGGCGCGCCGCTTCATGATGGCGAACATCAGTTCCTGCTTGCGCAGGCGGTTGGCGTTTTCGATTTCCAGGCCAGCGGCCATTTCGAGCAGCTGCGAGACGTGCAGCGCCTTCAGTTCGTTGAGGTGCATCGCGGTGGGTGTGGGGGAAAAGTAAAGGAGGGCTCTGGCGGCGCGCCACGGACGGGCTCGCGCGGTACTGAATGAGCGCCGCCTATGCGGCGGCGCCCTCGGTTACAGCACGCGATTTACAACGCGCCGTCCAGGAATGCGGTGAGTTGCGACTTCGACAGCGCGCCAACCTTGGTGGCGGCAGCCTGGCCGTCTTTAAAGAGCATAAGGGTGGGAATGCCGCGGATGCCGTACTTGGTGGCCGTGCCCTGGTTTTCATCCACGTTCAGCTTGGCGATCGTCAAGCGGCCTGCGTATTCGGCGGCGACTTCTTCCAGGATGGGGGCGATCATCTTGCAGGGGCCACACCAGGCAGCCCAGTAGTCCACCAGCACCGGCTGGCCGGATTTCAACACATCGGCATCGAAGCTGGCGTCACTGACGTTCTTGATTTGGTCGCTCATGATGGTGATTCTCGGTTCGGCAGCAAAAGGCGCGTTAAGACGCGCCTTGCCGTTGTTCTTGTTTGTGGAATGGACTCAAGCATACCACTGTCAATAACAACAGGCATACCACTGTTAATAACAACAGGGTTTGCAGGATTTTGTGTAGGATGTTGCGGCGCAGCTGTCGCGATCCGGCCGGTGAAAGTCCGGATCGGCGGTTGTGACTGTCATCATCCTACCGAAATCGGACCTGGTCAGGTCGTGCGCATCCCACCCGGAGCCGCGCAGAATCTAGGCTTGTCCGTAAAATGTCGGTTTTTTTCCACAGATGTTGGGGATAACTTGGCCACTCCACGTTACAACGAGGCGTCCATCCGCGTCCTGAAGGGGCTGGAACCCGTGCGGCAGCGCCCGGGCATGTACACCCGCACCGAAAACCCCCTGCACGTCGTGCAGGAGGTCATAGATAACGCCGCAGACGAGGCCTTGGCCGGCTACGGCAAACAGATCCAGGTCACGCTGCACGCCGATGGCAGCGTGTCCGTCGAAGACGACGGCCGCGGCATTCCCGTCGGCCTGCATCCCGAAGAAAACGCGCCCGTCGTCGAACTCGTGTTCACGCGCCTGCACGCGGGCGGCAAATTCGACAAGGCCGGCGGCGGCGCGTACGCCTTCTCCGGCGGCCTGCACGGCGTCGGCGTGTCCGTCACCAACGCGCTGGCCACCCGCCTGGAAGTCGTCGTCTGGCGCGACAACGCCGTGAACCGCCTGGTGTTCAAGGGCGGCGACGTCGCCGAGCCCCTGGCACCCTACGACCAGGGCGGCCGCAAGAAGTCCGGCACCCGCGTGCGCGTCTGGCCGGACGCCAAGTATTTCGACAGCCCCAACATTCCGCTGGGCGAGCTCACCCACCTATTGCGCAGCAAGGCCGTGCTGCTGCCGGGCGTGAAGGTCACGCTCGTCAACGAGAAAACCGGGGACACCAAGACCTGGCAGTACCAGGACGGCCTGCGCGGCTACCTGGCCGAGGCCCTGGCGGGCGCCGAACTGATGGTGCCGTTCTTCGAAGGCGCTCAATACGCCGGCGCCGACCACGAAAACTTCGCCGAGGGCGAGGGCGCCCAATGGGTCGTGGCCTGGACCGAGGACGGCAATGCGGTGCGCGAGTCCTACGTCAACCTCATTCCCACGCCGGCAGGCGGCACGCACGAGTCCGGCCTGCGCGAAGGCCTGTTCGGCGCCGTGAAGGGGTTTGCCGAACTGCACAGCCTGCTGCCCAAGGGCGTGAAGCTGCTGCCCGAAGACGTGTTCGCCCGCGCCAGCTTCGTGCTGTCGGCCAAGGTGCTCGATCCGCAATTCCAGGGCCAGATCAAGGAACGCCTGAACAGCCGCGACGCCGTGCGCCTGGTCGGCGGGTTCTCCAAGAGCGCGCTCGATCTGTGGCTGCACAGCAATGTGGAGTACGGCAAGAAGCTTGCCGAACTGGCCATCCGGCAGGCGCAGGCGCGCCAGCGCTCGGCCCAAAAGGTCGAAAAGCGCAAGAGCTCCGGCGTGGCGGTCCTGCCCGGCAAGCTGACCGACTGCGAGTCCAGCGACGCCACGCGCACCGAGGTATTCCTGGTCGAGGGCGATTCGGCCGGCGGCTCGGCCAAGATGGGCCGCGACAAGGAATTCCAGGCCATCCTGCCGCTGCGCGGCAAGGTGCTCAACTCCTGGGAAGTCGACCGCGACCGCCTCTTTGCCAACAACGAGATCCACGACATTTCCGTGGCGATCGGCGTGGATCCGCACGGTCCCAACGATACGCCCGACCTGTCCGGCCTGCGCTACGGCCGCATCTGCATCCTGTCGGACGCGGACGTCGACGGCTCGCACATTCAGGTGCTGCTGCTGACGCTGTTCTACCGCCACTTTCCCAAGCTCGTCGAGGCCGGCAACGTCTACGTCGCCAAGCCGCCGCTGTTCCGTCTGGACGTGCCGGCGCAGGGCAAGCGCCCCGCCCGCAAGATCTACTGTCTTGACGAAGGCGAGCTCGAGGCCGCGCAGGACAAGCTGCGCAAGGAAGGCGTGCGCGAAGGCGCATGGGCCGTCAGCCGGTTCAAGGGCCTGGGCGAAATGAATCCCGAGCAGCTCTGGGAAACCACCATGAATCCCGACACGCGCCGCCTGCTGCCGGTGGGCTACGGCGACCAGACGCCCGAGGACACCACGCGCATGTTCGACATGCTGATGGGCAAGGGCGAGTCCTCGCAACGCCGCGCGTGGATCGAGGAAAAGGGCAACCTGGCGGAGCTCGACATCTGATGACCGCCACCGTGCCCGGGCAAGCCCGCATGGTCGTCGACCTGACCGCCGACGACTACGCGGATTTCGCCGCCTATGTGTACAAACGGCCGGAACTGCGCCGCCGCCGTTACCGGTCCCATCTGCGCTTCGGCGTCCTGATGATCGTGGCCTTGCTGGCCTACCTGATCTGGCAGACCTGGGACGGCAAGGGCCCCAACTGGGGCGCGCTGCTGCCGGTGTATTTCCAGGGCCTGGCGGTGGGCCTGGGCATCCTCGCGTTGCTGGCCCTGGCGTACGAATACGTCCTGCCCGGCCTCGTGAAGATGAACACGCGCCGCATGCTGGCCAAGCAGCCGGACACGCTTTACCTGGGGCGGCACGAGCTGGACTTCGGGACGGACGGCGTCACGGACACCACTGCCACCGCCTCCGGGCACATGGCGTGGTCCGACGTGCGTCGGGTCGAGGAAACCCCCGAGCACCTCTACGTCATCCTGGGCACGTTGCAAGGCGTGATCATCCCCAAGCGCGGGCAGGACGCCGCCACGCTGCAGGCAGTGCGCACCCAGATGCGCGCGCATGTTGCCGACACGCAGTTCCTGGCCCCGTCCGCCTGAGGCGCATTGACGCCGTTTCGATGAAATTGTCTACCTGAATACAACATGACCGACACCAATCAACCCGGCCTGTTCGACTCCAATCCGCCCGGCGGCGACGGCGATGGCAACGCCGCCATCACGCTGGCGCGCTACGCGGAGCAGGCCTATCTGGACTACGCGGTGTCCGTGGTGCGCGGCCGCGCGCTGCCCGACGTGGGCGACGGGCAGAAGCCCGTGCAGCGCCGCATCCTTTTCGCCATGCAGGCGATGGGGCTGGGCTCCGGCGCCAAGCCCGTCAAATCGGCGCGCGTCGTCGGCGACGTGCTTGGTAAGTACCATCCGCATGGCGACCAGGCGGCGTACGACGCCATGGTCCGCATGGCGCAGGACTTTTCGCTGCGCTATCCGCTGATCGACGGCCAGGGCAACTTCGGTTCGCGCGACGGCGACAACGCCGCCGCCATGCGTTATACGGAAGCGCGCCTCACACCGATCGCCAAGCTGCTGCTCGACGAACTGGACGAGGGCACGGTGGATTTCGTGCCCAACTACGACGGCAGCCAGCAAGAGCCGCAGATGCTGCCGGCGCGCCTGCCCGTGATGCTGCTGAACGGCGCCTCGGGCATCGCCGTGGGCATGGCCACCGAGATCCCCCCGCATAACCTGCGCGAAGTCGCCCAGGCCTGCGTGGCGCTCATCAAGCAGCCGCAGTTGCCCGACGAAGAGCTGTACGCCATGATCCCCGGCCCGGACTTCGCGGGCGGCGGCCAGATCATCACCCCGGCGGCCGACATCGCTCAAATCTACAGTGTGGGCCGCGGATCCCTGAAGGTGCGCGCGCGCTGGCAGTTCGAGGAACTGGCGCGTGGCCAGTGGCAACTGGTCGTCAACGAGCTGCCGCCTGGCACCTCGGGCCAGAAGGTGCTGGAAGAGATCGAGGAAATCACCAATCCCAAGGTCAAGACGGGCAAGAAGAGCCTGACGCCGGAGCAGACGCAGGCCAAGGCGGTCATGCTGAACCTGCTGGATGCGGTACGCGACGAATCCGGCAAGGACGCCGCCGTTCGTCTGGTCTTCGAACCCAAGACCTCGCGGGTCGACCGCGACGAATTCGTCAACACGCTGCTGGCGCAGACCAGCATGGAAGGCAGCGCCAGCGTCAACCTGGTGTGCATCGGCACCGACGGCCGTCCGCGCCAGAAGGGCCTGCGCGACATCCTGGTCGAATGGCTGGCGTTCCGCACCAACACCGTGGTGCGCCGCACGCGCTTCCGCCTGGACAAGGTCATTGACCGCATCCACGTGCTGGAAGGGCGCATGGTCGTCTACCTGAACGTGGACGAGGTCATCCAGACGATCCGCGAATCCGACGAGCCCCGCGCCGCGTTGATGCAACGCTTCAAGCTGTCCGAACGGCAAGCCGAGGACATCCTCGAAATGCGTTTGCGCCAGCTGGCCCGCCTGGAAGGCTTCAAGATCGAGCAGGAACTGGCCGACAAGCGCAAGGAACAGGTCTCGCTGCAAGAACTTTTGGACAACCCCACGACGCTCAAGCGCCTGCTGGTCAAGGAGATCGAAGCCGACGCCAAGCAATATGGCGACGAGCGCCGCACCCTGATCGAGACGGCCGAGCGCGCCGTGCTTGAAACCAAGGTGCTGGACGAGCCAGTCACCGTGATCGTTTCGCAAAAGGGCTGGCTGCGGGCCCGTCAGGGCCACGGCCATGACGCCGCGCAATTCGGCTTCAAGCAGGGCGACGATCTGTACGGCGCCTTCGAGTGCCGCACCACCGACACGCTGATCGCAGTTGGCGACAACGGCAGGGTCTATTCCGTGCCGGTGTCCGGCCTGCCGTCGGCGCGTGGCGACGGCCAGCCGGTCACCACGATGATTGACCTGGAATCGGGCACGCGCATCGTCCACACGATCGCTGCCTCCGCCGACAGCCGCTGGCTGCTGGCAACGCGCGGCGGCTACGGGTTCGCGGCCAAGCTGTCCGACATGGTCAGCCGCCAGCGGGCCGGCAAGCAGTTCATCACCCTTGAGACGGGCGACGAACTGCTGCGTCCGGTGCCGTTGTTCGCCGGCGCCCAGCAACTGGCGCTGCTGTCGCAAAAGGGCAAGTTCCTGGTCTTCGGCCTTGATGAAGTCAAGTCGCTGGCGGGCGGCGGACGCGGCACCATCCTGATGGGGCTGGACGGCGCGGACAAGCTCGATCAGACCGTGCCGATCGGCACGTTGGGGCTGCGCGCCACCGGCATCTACCGCAACAAGATGACCGAGGACATCCTGGCGGGTGCGGACCTGGCGGTCTACGTCGGCAAGCGGGCCCGCAAGGGGCGCGCGCTGGACGTGCGGCCCAAGCAGCCGTTGCTGTCTCCGGTGCTGGGTTGAGGCCTGCCCGCCGCCTGACGCAGCAAAGGCCCGGCGGTACGCGCGTCTTGCGCCGCCGGCACGCGATCCGGGGGCGGGCATGAGCGGCGGCCACGCCGTCCGGCCGCGGCTTGCCCACGTCGATGCCCTGCGCGGCTTTGCGCTCTTCGGCATCCTGGTGGTCAACATCGGCGTGTTCGCCTTTCCGTTCTATGGCGGGGGCGTGGCCGATCCGGTCTATTCGCGCCCGGTCGACGTGACGGTGCGCTGGCTGATCGCCTGGTTGTTCGAGACCAAGTTCTACCTGCTGTTTTCTTTCCTGTTCGGCTACAGCTTCACACTGCAGATGGCCGCGGCCGAACAGGCCGACGCCGCCTTCGCGCCGCGCTTCCTGCGCAGGCTGGCGGGGCTGGCTGTCCTGGGCTTTGCGCACGCCATCCTGTTCTACCAGGGCGACATTCTGGTGACCTATGCCTTGCTGGGCTTCGCGTTGCTGTTGTGCCGGCGCATGGATCCGGGCCGTGCGCTGCGCGTGGCGCTGTGGCTGATCGTGCTGGCGTCGGCGGTGTGGGCGATCCTGGGCGCGCTGACATTCCTGGATCCGGCGCCCGCTGGATATGCCGCGCTGTACAAGGCCGAGGCGCTGGCCTCCATCGAGGCGTATCGCGGCACCATCGGCACCACGATCGCGCAGCACATCAAGGAGCTCACGGAAACCATCTGGTTCACCGTGCTGCTCGTGCAGGGGCCTTTCGTCTTTGCCATGTTCCTGGCCGGATATGCGCTGGGGCGGCGCAATGCGCTCTCGGACCCGTGGCGCTCGCGCCGCGCGCTTGGGCTGCTCTGCGCGCTGGGCCTCTTGCCGGGACTGGCCGGCGCCGCCGCCTACGCGACCAGCGCATTGCCGCAGGCCCGCGTGGTGTGGGAACTGCCGGGATTGGCCGTGGGCCTGTTCACGGCGCCGCTCTTGAGCCTGTCGTACGGTGCGGCGTTTCTGCTGGCGCTGCGCACGGGGCCGGGCGAGCGCCTGGGGGCGTGGCTGGCACCGGCGGGACGGATGGCGCTGAGCAATTACCTGATGCAGTCGGTCGTCTGCGCATTCCTCTTCACGGCCTGGGGCTTGCGGCTGTATGCCGCCGTGCCGCCCCTGGCCGCATTCCTGGTCGCGGTGGCCATCTTTGCCGCTCAGCTGCCGCTGTCCGCATGGTGGTTGCGGCGCCACGCCTACGGACCCGTCGAATGGTTCCTGCGCGCGCTCACGATCGGCGCCTGGCCGCCCTGGCGCCGCGCGGCGGCCGGCTGACCGAACCTGCGCAAAGCGGGTCTTTCGATCCCGCGTCAACGGCCGGCGTCTAGTCGCCCGATTGCGCGATGGCGGCGTCGATGGCGCCGGTCAGCCGTTCGGTCAGTTGGTCCAATTCGTCCTCGGAAATGATGAAGGGCGGCGCAAGCAGCACGTGATCGCCCTGGCGGCCGTCAATCGTGCCGCCCATGGGGTAGACCATCAGCCCCCGCGCCATGGCCTCGCGCTTGATCCGCGCATGCAGCGCCAGATCGGGATCGAAGGTCTGTTTGGTGGCGCGGTCCCGGACCAGTTCCACGCCCATGAAAAGGCCCCGGCCACGGATGTCCCCGACGTGCGGATGTTCGCCCAGCGCCGCGCGTAGCCGCTCGTCCAGGCCTGCGCCCAGCACGCGCACCCGTTCCAGCAGCCCGTCGCGCCGGATCACGTCCTGCACCGCCAGCGAGGCCGCGCAGGCCAGCGCATGGCCAAGATAGGTGTGGCCGTGCTGGAAAAAGCCGCTGCCTTGCTGCATGGCCTGCACGATGTGCTGCTGCGCCATGACCGCGCCGATGGGCTGGTATCCGCCGCCCAGGCCCTTGGCAATGGTGATGAGATCCGGCGTCACGCCTTCTTGTTCGACGGCATACAGGGTGCCGGTCCGGCCCATGCCGCACATGACCTCGTCGGCGATGAACAGCACGCCGTGACGGTCGCAGACCTCGCGGATCCGGCGGAAATAGCCGGGTACGGCCGTCACTGCGCCGGACGTGGCGCCCACCACGGGTTCCGCCACGAATGCCATCACCGAGTCAGGGCCGAGGCGCTGGATGGCCGCTTCCAGTTCCTCGCCCAGCCTTTCGCCGTACTGGTCGGCGGTTTCGCCGCTGTGCTGGTCGCGATAGGCATAGCAGGGCGACACGTGTTCGACCTCGATGAGCAGCGGCGCGAACTGCGCGCGCCGCCACGCATTGCCCCCGACCGCCAGCGCGCCCAGCGTATTGCCGTGATAGCTCTGCCGCCGCGCGATGATGTGGCGGCGCTGCGGCTGGCCGATTTCGACGAAATACTGGCGCGCCATCTTCAGCGCCGCTTCCACCGCTTCTGATCCGCCGGACACGAAGTAGGCATGCGATGTGCCTGCCGGGGCGTCGGCCACGAGCCGCGCCGCCAGCTTTTCCGCGACCTCGGTCGTAAAGAAGCTGGTGTGGGCATAGGCCAGCGCGTCCACCTGCGCGTGCAGCGCGGCCTGGACGTCGGGGTGGTTGTGCCCCAGGCACGACACTGCCGCGCCGCCGGACCCGTCAAGATACGCGCGGCCGGCGCTGTCATGAATCCAGACACCCTGGCCGCGCACGGCGACAGCAGGCGTATGGCGGAGGGAGCGATGCAGGACGTGGGTTTGGCTCATGCTGCGAAGTTCCTGGGTCAGGTTGAGGAGGTTGCCGGCCCGAAGGCCTGGCCCGGGCGGCGCGCGGGCGCGCCATTCCAGTAAACGTTGTCGGCCCGCAGGCGCTGTTCCACCTCGGCCAGCCTGTCGAGCACGGCTTGGCCGCCGCGGGCCGTCAGGCGGGCGATCAGATGTTCGGCCAGCCCCAAGAGTCCGGCCGTCGTGTGAAAGAACGAGCCCGGCCCCTGGCGCGCGGGCTGCGCGCGCACCCCGTCGCGGTCGGGCGGGGCAAACCGCAGGGTGTGGCGGGCGTCCAGCGCAAGCGGCGAGAGCGGATCGTCGGTCAGCGCCACCAGCGTCACGCCGCGCCGGGCCGCCTGGCGTGCGAGCTGGACGGTGGCCGTGGGATAAGGCGCCTGCGAGATGACGATCAGCGCGTCGCTCGCGCCAAGGTTGTCCGCCTGCTCGGCGGGCGCGCCGCCCAGCCCGTCAATGAGGACGCTGTTGCGGCGCACGAGCTGATAGGCATACCGCATCTGGAACGCGATGCCGAAGGCCGAGCGCGTGCCCAGGAAGCCCACCTGACGCGCATTCAGCAGGGTCTGCACGGCAGCGTCGAACGCTTGCGTCGAATTCAGCACGCAGACCGAGGTCAGGGCCTGGACTTGCACGTCTGTCAACGTGCCCGGACCCGGTTCCGGGTTGTCGCTTGACGCGGCCTGCAGGGCGGCGGCGCGGTCGCGCATTCCCGGCTCGTCGCGTCCCGCCAGCGCGTCCTGGAACGGCCGGCGGAAATCCTCGTAACTGGCGTAGCCCACCGCACGGGCCAATCGCAACATCGTGGCGGGCGCCACGCCCAGCGCCTGCGCTTGCCGGCGCATGGACCACAGCCCCACCTGCGCGGGATTGGCCACCACCCACTGCGCCGCCCGCTGCAATTCAGGCGGCAGTTGTTCCAGCTTTTCCTGGAGGGCAGCGAGCAGGGAGGAGGGCAGGGGCATGAGAGGGCAGCGTCGTTCGTTCGCGTAAAAACATATGATAAATAAAACATCATGAACAAAACATATGTTTTTTATCCGGGTAAGACCTAGGGCCGACCGCGCGCTGAGCCGCATCCACGCTGGATCCGCCGCACGGCAAGTCCAGTCATAGTGCCGTCATCCTCGCCAAATCAGCGTTCATTTATTTACATCGTGCCGGGGTTTTTGTTTGACTCGAATAAATCGGGCGCATATCATTCGTGTAGAAATGATTTTGTCCAAACCCATCGCAACCCATGACTGACGCCGCGAAATCCGAAACATCTCAGCAGTACGACCTGCGCATTTTGCGAGCCCTGCGCCGCATCACGCGTTCGATCGCGCTGCATTCGCGACAGTTGTCCGCGGTCAGCCACATTACTGCGCCGCAGCTGATGTGCCTGCGCACCGTGATCGCCAATGGCCCCATGACGGCCACGGCGATCAGCCGCGAGATGCACGTCAGCCCCAGCACGGTGGTCGGCATCCTGGATCGGCTGGAAGACAAGGCGCTGATCCGCCGCGAGCGGGGCCGTGAAGACCGCCGCATCGTATTTGTCACCGCCACGGAGGCGGGACGTGAATTGGCGCAAGGCGCGCCGTCGCCGCTGCAAAAGCATCTGGCCGACGCGCTCAATGCCTTGCCGGAATTGGAACAGGCCACCATCACCCTGTCCCTGGAGCGCATCGTGACGCTCATGGAACAGGAGGGTCAGGCCGCAGTCGACACGCATGGAGACGTGTCGTCGCCCATCCTAGAAGTGCCCACGGGCGGGGCACCACCAGAATCGGGAATCGTCGCATGAAGAAAAACGAACTGGACACCCCCACACTCTCAAGTGCCGTGGCGCCGGCGGTCAGCGCGCAGACTCATACCATGCGTCTGCCCGACCGCAAAGACGGCGCCGCGATCCACCGCCTCATTTCCGAGTGCCCGCCACTCGACCTGAATTCCCTCTACGCGTACCTGCTCCTGTGCGAGCACTTTCGCGACACCTGCGTCCTGGCTGAAAGCGCCGGAGGACGTATCAACGGTTTTATTTCCGCCTATGTGGACCCGTCCCGCCCCGACGTTCTGTTCGTCTGGCAGGTTGCGGTGCACGCCCGCGCACGCGGCCAACGCCTTGGCCGCGCCATGCTCCGGGAACTCTTGCAGCGCAAGAACCTGGCGCATGTCCGCTATCTTGAAACCACGGTGGGGCCTGACAACCAGGCTTCGCGCCGCACCTTCGCCGGCTTGGCCGCCGAGGTGGGCGCCCACGTTTCCGAACAGCCGTTCTTCGACCGGCAATTGTTCGGCGGCGCGGATCACGACGACGAGATGCTCTTGAGGATAGGCCCGTTCGCCTTGCCATCCCCGTAGGGGTGGTACAGGCCTGACGGTCTTATCGGTTTACCGGGACGATTCTGCTGTCCGGGCGCGCTTGCCGCACCCGGTTGGATCAGGCCGTCCGTCAATTTATGAGATGAAAAGGGAGGATTAATCATGGACTTGAAGATCTTTGACCGTATGGAGTCTGAGGTGCGGGGCTACATCCGGTCGTTTCCCGTGATATTCAATCAGGCCCGGGGCTCGACGCTCATCGATGAGGATGGCGCCGAATACATCGACTTCTTCAGCGGCGCAGGCACGCTGAACTACGGCCACAACAATCCTGTTCTCAAGGAAAAGCTGCTGGAGTATGTGCAGGCGGACGGTGTCGTCCACGGCCTGGACATGGCCACCAGCGCGAAGAAGCGTTTCCTGGAGACGGTGGATCGCGTGCTGCTCAAGCCGCGCAACTGGCAATACACGCTGCAATTCACCGGCCCGACCGGCACCAACGCCGTCGAAGCCGCGCTGAAGATCGCGCGCCAGGTCAAGGGCCGTCCCAACGTGATCTCGTTCACGCACGGTTTTCACGGCGTGAGCGGCGGCTCGCTTGCCGCCACCGCCAACATGAAGTTCCGTGACGCCGCCGGCTACGCGCTGGGCAACACGACGTTCATGCCCTACGACGGATACTTCGGTCCGGACGTGGACACCATGGCCTACATGGAGCGCATGCTGGAAGACCCGAGCAGCGGCATGGACAAGCCGGCCGCCGTCATCGTGGAAACGGTGCAGGGCGAGGGCGGCGTCAACGTGGCCACGCTGCGCTGGCTCAAGGAACTGGAAAAGCTGTGCAAGCGCCACGACATGCTGCTGATCGTGGACGACATCCAGGTCGGCTGCGGCCGTACCGGCACGTTCTTCAGCTTCGAGACCGCCGGCATCCGTCCGGACATCATCACGCTGTCCAAGTCGCTATCCGGTTTCGGCCTGCCGATGTCGCTGGTGCTGATGAAGCCCGAGCTGGATATCTGGAAGCCCGGCGCCCACAGCGGCACCTTCCGCGGCAACAACCTCGCGTTCGTCACCGCGACCCAGGCGCTGGAAACCTACTGGACCAACGCCGCGTTCACCGCTGACATTCAGCGCAAGGAACGCCTGGTGGGCGACTGGCTGGAAAACCTGGTGCACAGCTACCCCAACGCCGGCCTGTCGGCTCGCGGCCGCGGCCTGATCCAGGGTCTGGTTTCCAACGGCAATCCGGCGCTGTCCAACCGCATCGCCCAATGCGCCTTCAAGAAGGGCGTCGTGATCGAAACGTCGGGCGCGCACGATGAGGTGCTCAAGCTGCTGCCCGCGCTGACGATCGAGGAAGAGCTGTTGGCCAAGGGCCTGGATCTGATCGAGGCGAGCGTGGCAGAAGCGCTGGCCGATGAGGGGCAGTCCGCCCGCATCCTGAAATTTGGAGGAAAACGTCAATGATCGTACGTAATGTCAAAGATGTGATCGGCACCGCCGACGAAGTCCGTACCGACACCTGGGTCAGCCGCCGCGTGCTGCTGAAGAAGGATGGCATGGGATTCTCGTTCCATGAGACCACCATTTTTCCGGGCGGCCGCACGCACATCCACTACAAGAACCACCTCGAGGCCGTGTGGTGCATCGAGGGCGACGGTTCGATCGAGACCATTGCCGACGGCAAGAAGTACGACCTGGGCCCCGGCGTGGTCTACGCCCTGAACGAACACGACGAGCACTGGCTGTGCGGCGGCAAGGAGCCGCTGCGCGTCATCTGCGTCTTCAACCCGCCGCTGACCGGCCAGGAAGTGCACGACAAGGAAGGTGTCTACGCGCTACCCGATGCGGTCGCGGCCTGAACAAGGAGGTACGCATGATCTCTCCCGCGCAGGATCCGTACGCCTCCCGTACGGATCGCAGTTCCGCCATCATTTCCCGCCAGGACCCCGTCGTCTATGAAGACGGCAAGTACGCCAGCGCACTGACCACCGAACAGGTGGGCCAGTACGACCGCGACGGTTTCCTGCTGCTGGAAGACCTGTTCTCGGAGGCCGAGGTGCGTGCGCTCTCGGCCGAGGTCGAGCGCATGACGCGCGACCCGTCCATCGTGCGTCGCGAAGAGGCCATCACCGAGCCGGGCAGCAACGCCGTGCGTTCCATCTTCATGGTGCACGTGCTCAATCCCATGCTGGCCCGCCTGGTGCGGGATCCGCGCCTGGTCAACGTGGCGCGCCAGATTCTCGGTTCCGAGGTCTACATTCACCAGTCGCGCGCCAACATGAAGCCGGGCTTCAAGGGCAAGGAGTTCTATTGGCACTCCGACTTCGAGACCTGGCACGTCGAGGACGGCATGCCGTCGATGCGCGCGCTCAGCTGCTCGGTGCTGCTGACCGACAACAACGAGTGCAACGGCCCGCTGATGCTGGTGCCCGGCTCGCATCGCCAGTTCATTTCGTGCGTCGGCGAGACGCCGAATGAGCACTACAAGCAGTCCCTGAAGAAGCAGGAGTACGGGGTGCCGGATCCCGTCAGCCTGCAACTGCTGGTGGAGCAGGGCGGCATCCGCACGATGACGGCCAAGGCCGGTTCGGTGGTGTTCTTTGACTGCAACACCATGCACGGCTCGAACAGCAACATCTCGCCGTGGCCGCGGTCCAACGTCTTCATGGTCTACAACAGCATGGAGAACACCCTGAATCCGCCCAAGTACGGGCTGACCCCGCGTCCCGAGCACATCGCGACGCGCAAGGGGTTCAAGGCGGTGACGCCGCTTGACACCTTGAAGCTGGTGGGCGGCTGAGCAACCGCCACCTGATCTGGCCCGGGCTTGTCCCGGGCTTTTTTTGTCTCTTTCAGGCGGCCCGGCGTGCCGCATTTCTTGTATTCTCTGCGGCATCCGTCACCCGTTGATCCATCGCCGCCATGTCCGCACGTATCCTCAGCCTGCATATCTATCCCGTCAAATCCTGCGCGGGCATCGACCTGACCGAATCGCCGATCGACCGGGCGGGGCTGGCCAATGACCGGCGCTGGATGGTGGTGGACGCGGCGGGCCAGTTCATGACGCAGCGGCAATGGCCAGCCATGGCGCTCATCCGCACGGCGCTCACCGCGCACGCGCTGCGGCTGTCGGCGCCCGGCATGGCAGACCTGGACGTCGCGCTGGACGGGTCGGGTCTGCACGGCGAGGCACGCTCGGTTGGCGTCTGGAGCGACACCACCACGGCCCGGCGCGAAAGCGAGGCTGCCGCCCAGTGGCTGTCCCAGTTCCTGCAGACTCCGTGCGGCCTGCTCAAGGTGGACGCCGCGGCGCGCCGCGACGCCAAGCCCGATTGGGTGTCACGCTGGGTGGATGCGCATCCCGACCTGGCCGACGCTTTCGTCGGCGAGCACTGCTTTGGTTTTGCCGACGGGTTTCCGCTGCTGATCGCCAACCAGGCGTCGCTGGACGACCTGAATGGCCGCCTGAAGGCCAAGGGGGCAGATCCGGTGCCGATGGACCGCTTCCGTCCCAATATCGTGGTCGAAGGCGAATGGGAAGCCTTCGAGGAAGACCACACCGCCATGATCACGGCGGCTGGCGTGCGCATGGCGTTCGTCAAGCCGTGCACGCGTTGCTCGATTCCCGACATCGACCAGCGCACGGCCAAGCAATACGAGGAGCCGGGCCGCACGTTGGCGGGTTACCGCAATCTGGACATCGGCGTGGTGTTCGGCCAGAACGCCATTCTGGATGCGCCGGCGGGCGCGCGGCTGAAGGTGGGCGACGCGGTCGAGATCGAACTGGATTTCTGACGCGCCGCCCCGAGGGGCCTGCGCCAGGCCAGGCCTTATGCCTTGAGCGGCCCGAGCCTTATGGCGTGGACAGCTTCAGGCCAACCAGACCCAGCACGATCAACGCGACGCTGGCAATGCGCAGCCAGCTCGCCGATTCCCCGAACAGCACGATGCCTGCCACGAAGGCGCCGATCGTGCCGATCCCTACCCATACCGCGTAGGCGGTGCCCAGGGGCAGGGTTTTCATGGCCAAGGCCAGCAGCCAGAAACTGGCCAGCATGCCGGCCACGGTGCCAACGGACGGCCACAGCCGGGTGAATCCGTGCGTGTATTTCAAGCCGACGGCCCAGACGATTTCGAACAGGCCGGCCAATACCAGGATGATCCAGGTCATTCACGACTCCCAAGTTACGCTGCCGGCAAGCCGCCGGCATAAATGGGGTCGTCCCCGGAAAACGCGCCAGCCGTTTGACTGTGCGCAGCAACGGGCCGTCCCGTTGCGGCAAAAATTATAGAATACCGGCTTTCGACGGCAAATCCGGATGCCGGGCATCAACCATGCAACACTTCGCGGTCCGGGCCGCGGAACCAGGAATTTTTTATGCAACGCATCATGCTGCGGGCAAAGCTGCACCGCGTCACGGTCACCGAAGCCGACCTTCACTACGAAGGGTCTTGCGGCATCGACGAAGACCTCCTCGACGCTGCCGGCATGCGCGAGTTCGAACGCATCGAACTCTACAACGTGACGAATGGCGAACGCTTCGACACCTACATCATCAAGGCCGCGCGCGGCAGCGGCGCCATCTCGCTGAACGGCGCGGCGGCGCGCCGGGCACAGGTGGGCGACCTGCTGATCATCTGCACGTACGGCCCCATGTCCGAAGAAGATTCGGCCACGCACAAGCCCCAGGTGGTGCTGGTGGACGACGCCAACCGCGTCAAGGAAATCCGCAAGTTCCCGGCATGACGCCGGGCCGGGCGAGGCGCCTTTCCGGCATACCCGGATAGCGCTTCGTCGCCTCTGAACCGTTTCATCATGAGCTTCCAGGTCATCATTCAACCCAGCAAGCATCAATTCCCGGTCGAGCCCGGCCAGACCGTGCTCGACGCCGCATTGGCGGCGGGCATCGTCCTGCCTTACAGCTGTCGCAACGGCGCGTGCTCCACGTGCAAGGGCAAAGTGGTTTCCGGGGAGTTCGACGCCGGCCAGTACCCCGCGCAGATCCTGTCGCCCGAGGAACTGGCCGACGGCTACACGCTGTTCTGCCAGGCTCGTCCCGAGTCCGACCTCGTGGTCGAGTCCACCGAAGTCCGGCTGGCCAGCGACATCCAGATCCGCAAGCTGCCGTCGCGTGTCCAGAGCATGGAGCGCGTGGCGCCGGACGTCACGGTGCTGAAGCTGCAACTGCCGGCCTCCGAGCAGTTCCGCTACTACGCCGGGCAGTACGTCGAAATCATTCTGAAGGACGGCCGCCGCCGTAGCTATTCGATGGCCGGCGCGCCGCACACCGGCAGCCCGCTGGAGCTGCACATCCGGCACATGCCGGGCGGGCTCTTCACCGATCACGTCTTCGGCGCCGGCGACACGCAGATGAAGGAACGCGAGATCCTGCGCCTGGAAGGGCCCTTCGGATCGTTCTTCCTGCGCGAAGACAGCGACAAGCCCATCGTGCTGCTGGCCAGCGGCACGGGCTTTGCGCCGGTCAAGGCGATCGTCGAACACATGATCCACAAGAACATCACCCGGCCCGTCGCGCTGTATTGGGGCGGCCGCCGTCCGCAAGACCTCTACATGGACGCGCTGGCGCAGTCCTGGTCGGCCCAGCTGCCGAACTTGCGTTACGTCCCGGTGGTGTCCAACTCGCTGCAGGAAGACAATTGGACCGGCCGCACCGGCTTTGTCCACGAAGCCGTGATGCAAGACATCGCGGACCTGTCCGGGCATCAGGTCTATGCCTGCGGCACCCCGCTGATGGTCGATGCCGCGCGCCGTGAGTTCAGCGCGCAGAACGGCCTGCCACCCGAAGAGTTCTACGCGGACGCGTTCACGTCCGAGGCCGATCTGGCGAAGGCCGGGTCGTAAGTAATATGTTTTTTTATTACTTAGGCGGCTGCAAAACGGCAAGGTAAACTGCTTTGGCAGCGGCCTGCCGGGGGTACGCGGACATCGGGTCCGCGCACGCAACCGGCATGCAAGGAGCGATGCAGGCATGAAAGTAGCGGTATTGGGTAGCGGCATTATCGGCATCTCCAGCGCCTGGTGGCTCAGCCAGGCGGGTCATGACGTCGTGGTCATTGACCGCTGCACCGGTCCCGCACAGGAAACCAGCCTTGCCAATGGCGCGCAGATTTCCGTGTCCTACGCCGAACCCTGGGCCAATCCCCAGGCGCCGATGAAGCTGCTCAGGTGGATGTTCCGCGACGACGCGCCGCTGCTGTTCCGCCCGCAACTCGACTGGCGGCAATGGATGTGGGGGCTGGCTTTCCTGCGCGAATGCCTTCCCAGCCGGCTCGCTCCCAACATCCGGGCGATGGTTCGCATGGCCGAATACAGCCGCGCCACGCTGCGTGGGATGCGCGCCGAACTCGGCATCCAGTACGACCACCTCGAGCGCGGCATCCTGAATTTCTACCGCGATCCCCACGAATTCGAAAACTCGCAGCGCGCCGCCGGCCTGATGCGCGACTTCGGCGTGGAACGCCGTGTCGTGACTACCGACGAAGTCATCGCCATCGAGCCCGCGCTGGCGCCGCATCGCGCCACCATCGTGGGCGGCGATTACACCCCCGAGGACGAAAGCGGGGACGTACACCTCTTTACCGTCGCGCTCGCCCAGCATTGCGAGCGCGCCGGCGTCGAATTCCGCTACAGCACACGCGCAACCCGGCTCCTGACCACCGGCGGCGCCGTCACCGGCGTCGAGCTCATCGAACCCGACGGCCGCTATGGCAGCCTGTCGGCCGACGCCTATGTCGTCGCCATGGGCAGCTTCAGCCCCGCGATGCTGCGACCCCTCGGAATCCCATGCAACGTTTATCCGGCAAAGGGCTATTCGGCCACCTTTCCGGTGCTGAACCCGGCTGCCACCCCCACTGTCAGCCTGACCGACAGCAGCCACAAGATCGTCTTCTCGCGCTTGGGCGATCGGCTGCGCATGGCGGGCACGGCGGAACTGTCCGGCTATTCCCGCAGTCTGAATACCGGCCGTTGCGAGGCCTTGACCCGCCTCGCCAAAGAACTCTTTCCCGACGCGCTCGATTTCGGGCGCGTCAGCTATTGGTCGGGCTTGCGCCCGTCCACCCCCTCGAACGTACCCATCATTGGCCGCAGCCGCATTCCGAATTTGTATATCAATACAGGACACGGTACGCTTGGCTGGACGATGGGTGTTGGCTCGGGCCGGGCATTGGCCGATCTGATCAGTGGACGGCGGCCAGAACCGGAATTCCCTTTTCTTGGTCTGTGAACCTATGAAGAAACTGCAATTGGCGGGCGTTGCCCGCGCGATGTTCGCCAGCCGGCGTGCATGGGTGTTTGGCGCCGCGATGGCGATGGCCGGCGTGGCAAATGCCGCACCCGTCGAGATCCAGGTCTGGCACACCCTGACAGACGCAAACAAGGCCGAGTTCGAAAAGCTCGCCAAGCAATACAACAAGGAACAGGACGACGTCAAAGTGACGCTGCGCGGCTTCGCCTCGCCGTCCGCCCTGGAACAAGAGGCCGTGTCCGCGGTAAAGGCCAAGAAGGGCCCGAACCTGCTGCAACTGTCCGATAACCATTCGCCCGAGATCGTGGCTCAGCACAAGGCGGTGCTGCCGCTGTACGAACTGCTGGCCAAGTATCCGATCAAGGACCTGAACTGGTTCATCCCGGCCACCAGCAATTTCACGCGCGACAGCAAGGGCCGTCTGCTGGCTTTCCCCTGGATGGCCGAAGTGCCCGTGATGTTCTACAACACCGCCGCCTACAAGAAGGCCGGTCTCGATCCCAACAAGCCGGCGCGCACGTGGACCGCGCTGCAGGCTGAACTGCTGAAGCTGCGCGACGTGGCCGACATCGACTGCCCCTACGCGTCCAGCGACCAGGTCGCGGTCCACCTTGAAAACCTGGCGCCCATCAACAACCAGCAGTTCACAAGCAACAACAACGGCCTGGATGCGGTCACCAAGAAGTCCGCTGCCCCCGCCATGCAGTTCGACACGCTGTACATGCGCCACATCTCGCTGATGGTGAGCTGGAAGCGTTCGCTGCTGTTCACTGCCTACTCCGGCGACAACACCAACGACAAGCTGTTCGCCAAGGGCGAATGCGCAGTGCTGACGGCCAATTCGGGCGCGTTTGGCCAGTTCCTGGCCACCAAGTCGCTGAACTTCGGCGTCGCGCCGCTGCCCTACTACGAGCAAGTCACCAAGGAAGGCGGCAAGCCGTTCGTCAGCGGTTCGGCATTGTGGGCGCTGGAAGGCCACCCGCAGGCGCAGGAAAAAGCCACCGCGCAGTTCCTGGCATGGCTTTCCAAGCCGGTCGTCGCAGCCGAATGGCACCAGCGCACGGGTTACCTGCCGCTGACGGAAGCCGCGTTCCGCGCTTCCGACGTGTCGTTCTACAGCAAGATCCCGGGCGCGCAGGCTGTTGTCGCCTCGATGAGCGCCAAGCCCGTCCAGAACAGCCGCGGCTTCCGCATGGCCAACTACGATCGCATCGAGCCCGTGCTGAACAAGGAGCTTACCGACGCCTTTGACGGCAAGGTGCCGCCCGTTGCCGCACTGAACAACGCTGCCGCGCAGGCCCGCACCATCGCCACGCAGCGCTGATCGCAACCGTGCGGCAAGCAAAGCCGCACGCCACGCGCAGCAAGCAAAGCCCGGTCTTCGGACCGGGTTTTTTTTGCGCCTGAATTCGTAGCCCCGACGGGCGGATGAATCCATCCCTACGTACATGCCAGTCTGGCGGCGCCTTCCGCGCTCGGCCACCATGCCGCTCATGCGTGTCGCTTCCGATGCGCCCTTTGTTCGCGGTGAGGCATGGTACGAATCTTTTTCCTGGCGGCCGGGCTGTCTTGCCTTGGCGCATGCTCGTGGTCGGGCCCCGGTCCGGCGGGCGGATCTTCCTGGCAGTCCGGCATCCCGTCTTCTCAGGGGTTCCGCTTCGATTGGCAACTGTCCGGCGATCCCGCCGTTGCGCCGCTACAGGTCTTCGACGACGGCCGCGAGACCTGGTTGCAGTTCTTGCCGGGCCAACCGTTGCCGGCCATCTTCGGCATGGGCGACGGGGGCGAGCACCCCTTGTCGTACGTACGGCGCGACCCCTACGTCGTGGTTGCTGGCGCATGGAAAGGGCTTTCCTTTCGCGGCGGCAGGTTGACCGCGCGGGCGCGGCGCGCGCATGCCGCGGCCAACCCGGCGCGCGAACCGGCATCCGCCTCCCGCCTGGCGCTGGCCACGGCGGCAGGACCCGATCAATCGCAGCGTCTGCCGCGCGATGCCAGCGCGTCCATCACACTTTCGGCGGACACGCCCGCGCGATCGGACGGGCACGTGCCGGCCGGCCCGCAGACGCAGAATTCCCAAGCCGTGGGCATCGCGCCGCCGACCGCGCACGAGGCCGGGAACGCCGGCGCACAGGTGTCCCCGCACGCGGCCCCGTTCCGCGCGGCGCCGCCCGATGCCACGCTGCGCGCCGTCCTTGCGCGCTGGGCCGATTCGGCCGGTTGGACGTTCCAACCGCAGCATTGGGCGGTGGACGTCGACATTCCGCTGGCTGCCACGGCCGAATTTCCCGGTGACTTCAAGACCGCCGTGCGCGGCCTGCTTGGCGCAACCGAACTGGCGGACCGGCCCCTGCAACCTTGCTTCTACGGCAACCGCGTTCTGCGTGTGGTGCCGCTTGCGCAATCGTGCTCGCGCGCGGCCACGCCTAAAGGAGCCGCGGCATGATCCTCAGCCTGTGTGCCCGCACCGCTCGTTTGCGCAAATGCCGGGCTCTCGCTTGCGTGTCTCTCTCGTGCGTCCTCGCCGGATGCTCGGTATCTGAACGGGTCACGGACATGCGGCGCGCGGCCAGCGCCCAGCATGCGGATGCAGCGTCCCGACACGCGGCCTATGCCGATGGCTTGACCGATCGTCAGGCCCGCATCGCCGCACAGGAAGTCGCCACACCCTGGCTTGCGGGCAAGCCGCAACCGCTTGCGCGCGAGGTCGTGCTACCGCCCGCATTGCGTGAAAACGTGAAAACCACGCTCATGCTGGCTGACGACGCGGACCTGCCCACGCTGGCTCAGCGCCTGACCGCCGCTACCGGCATCGCAGTGCGCGTGCGTCCGGACGCGTTGCTTGCCCCAGACCATTTCCTGCCACGTCTGGCCGTCAGCGGCTCAGTGGCCTTGGCCGCGCCCGCGCGCATCGAAGTGCGCGCGGATCCGCAACCGCTCGCCGATCTGCTCGATGCGCTGGCCGCACGCTTCTCGGTGCACTGGCGTTACGAACACAACGCGCTCGAGTTCTACCGCACCGAAACGCGCGTCTTCGACCTGCGCGCGCTAACGTTGGCCAGCAAGGTCGACGTGCGGCTCGGCCGGTCTGGCAGCGCGGAAGGCGAGGGATTCGAAAGCACATCCAACACCACGCTATCCGCAGGCGAGCACAACGCGCTCGCCATCCTGCGCGCAAACATCCTGCCATTCCTCACGCGATCCGGCGTGATCGCAGAGCCAGTGGAAGGCGCGGCTGCGCTGGTGGTCACCGATACGCCCGACGCGCTGGACCGGGTCGCGCGCTACCTCGACCGCGAAAACAAGGCGCTGACCCGCCGCGTCCGCCTCCTTTTCGAGGAGATCACCCTCATTGCCAGCTCCGAGGCCGCCGGCGGCCTGGACTGGAACGTGCTGTATGCGGCCGCGGGCGCAACGGCACGACTGGCCATGCCGGGCGTGCCCGTCACCGGCGCAGGCCTGCTTCAGGCCGCATCGGCCCAAGGGCCATTCCAGGGATCGCAGGCCATCGTCTCCGCGCTCAGCACAATGGGGGCGGTCGTGCGGCACAGCAAGATCCCGGTTCTTACCTTGAACCGCCGGCCGGTCTCGCACGCCGTGCGGACCACGTTCTCGTACATCGATCGCGTGCAGAGCACGGCAATGCCCGGCATGACGTCCACTGGCGCAAATGGGTCGCTGCCTGCGGTGTCCATCAGCCAAAAGGAAGAAACCGTCGGTTCATTCCTCACGCTGGTGCCGGACATCCAGGAAGACGGGCAGATCCTGCTTTCGATCGCATATGACAACGCGGTCGCGCAGCCCCTGAAGACGATCACATTCGGTGAAAGCGCCAATCAGGTTCAGGTGCAGCAGATCACCATCGATGGCAGTGGCACGGTGCAGCAGATCGAACTGCGCCCGGGGCAACCCATGATCGTGGCCGGCTTTGACCGCAAGCAGGATCAGCATGATCGCCAACGGCTGGCGCCCGGCTTGCCGCTCGTGGCCGGCGGGCTGGACAGCGCGGCCACCGAACGCCATACCACCCTCATCCTTGTGACAGCCCAGGTCGAGGAAGGGTATTGATCGTGAACCGGGCCCCTCAATTTCTGCTGATCGAATGCCCTGGTGCGGACCGCATGCTGGCGTTCGGCCTGCGTTGGTTTGCGCTCATCGGCTCCAACGTCCCCAAGCTCGCGCGATCCCGCGGGCGCCGCCTGCGCGCCACGCACTACGTCGTGGGCGGCTCGCCGGCGATGGTCGCGGGGTATGGGCGGGCGCGGCCGGGCCTGCGGGCGGCGCGGCCCT
>NZ_CADIJP010000030.1 GCF_902859725.1 Achromobacter mucicolens
CCCTGCGCGCGCCCCGCGTCCAGCACGGTGACGCGCCAGCCGCGCAGCGCCAGCGCGTGGGCGATCCCCGCGCCAGCCAGGCCGGCCCCCACGATCACGGCATGCCGTCCCGACGAGACCGCCGCGGGCTGCGCGGCGGTTCCTGCCTGGCGGACCTGCCCCACTGTCATATGCCATTTGCCCCCGTAACCGGGCGCGCGCCGCACGTCAAAGCCGGCCTCGGCCAGATTGCGGCGCAGTTCGCCGGTGCACGCCCAGGTGGCGACCGTGGCGCCGGGCGCCGCCAGATCAGCCAGGGCGCGCAGCAGCGGCGTCGCCCACATCTGCGGATTGCGCTCGGGTGCAAAGCCATCCAGGAAAAATGCGTCCACCCGCGCGCCCAGCCGGGGGGCCAGCGCCTGCGCATCGCCAAAGCCCAGTGTCAGCGTTACGGCGCCGTTCTCGAATTCCAGCCGGTGCAGCCCCGGCAGCAGCGCCGGCCATTGCGCCGAAAGCGCGCGCGCCATGCCGGCCAGCGGCTCGGGCGCATGGCGCGCCAGCAAGGCGGCCATGTCGTCCCCAGAAAAGGGGTGTGCTTCCATAGAGACGACATGCAGCGCCGCCGGCCGTTGCGGATCATCGCGCCAGGCCTTCCACAGCGCCAGGAAGTTCAGCCCCAACCCGAATCCCGTCTCGCAGACGGTGAACGACCCGCGCCCCCGCCAGCGCTCCGGCAGTCCGTTGCCCCGCAGGAAAACATGCTCGGCCTGGCCCATCGCCCCGGACGGGGAGTGGTAGACGTCCCCATAAACGGCGCTGACCAGCCTGCCGTCGGCGTCAACATCCCCCGTTGCGGGGACCAGCGGAACATAAGTCACAGACATTCAGCCCAAAGATACAAACATGATGAAGCGCGAATTATCCGGCCACATGGCCGTTCGCGTTGGATGCGCACCACGCGACGAAGGGATTAGTCCGTTTGCGACAGGTTTGCCCCATTGGTGGGCTTACACTGGACCAATGGATACCTACGATCAGCCCCAATCGCTGGCATCGCCCATCGACCTGTGCGCCGCGATCGACGCGGCCGTCACGGCAGCTCATGCTGGCGCAGCCATCCTGCAATCCTACGCGCACCACCGCGCCGATCTCGTGATCGATCGCAAGGCCCGCAACGATCTCGTGTCCCAGGCGGACCGCGAGGCGGAGGCCGCGATCATCCAGGAATTGAAGGCCCGCACCCCCAAGTTCGGCATCGTCGCCGAGGAAACGGGCGGCAAGGCCCAAGGCGTGGCCACTTGGTACATCGACCCGCTCGACGGCACCACCAACTTCCTGCACGACATCCCGCATTACGCCGTCTCGATCGCCCTGATCGCGCATGCCGGCACCACGATGTCCGCCAACGAAACGCTGGCCGAAGACACGCCGGTCATCGGCGTGGTCTACGACCCCAGCCGCGAAGAGCTCTTCACTGGCGTGTACGGCGTGGGCGCGTGGCTCAATGGCCGCCGCATCTCGTGCTCGCGCACGCAGACGATCGAAGACGCCGTGCTGGCCACGGGCTTTCCGTTCCGCGATTTTTCGTTCGCCGCGCAATACATGCCGATGTTGCACGACGCCATCAACCGCGCGCGCGGCGTGCGCCGCATGGGCGCGGCCGCGCTGGACCTGGCCTGGACTGCCTGCGGCCGGTACGACGGCTATTGGGAAATGGGCCTGGCGCCCTGGGACGTGGCTGCGGGCACGCTGATCCTGCGCGAGGCGGGCGGCGTGTGCACCGACATGCACAAGCAGGATCCCTGGCCGATCGGCGGGCGCGTCGTGGCGGGCAATCCCGCCATCGAACGCGCGCTGCACGACATGATTGCGCCTCACCTGAACAAGCAAGGCTGAGGCGCCCCGCTAGGCGGACGTCTTCGCGGGCGCCGCGGCCTGCGCGTCAGGCCGCAGTTCGCGGCGCAGGATCTTGCCCACGTTGCTCTTGGGCAGCTCGTCGCGGAATTCAACGAAGCGCGGCCGCTTGTAACCCGTCAGCTTGTCCTTGCACCATTGCTGCACCTGGGCTTCGGTCAGCGACGGGTCTTTCTTCACGACAAACACCTTGACCGCCTCGCCGGAGTGCTCGTCCGGCACGCCGATCGCCGCGCATTCCAACACGCCCGGATGCTGCGCGACCGCGGCCTCGACCTCGTTCGGATAGACCTTGAAGCCGGACACCGCGATCATGTCCTTCTTGCGGTCCACGATGCGTGTGTAGCCCTGCTCGTCCATGATGCCGATGTCGCCGGTCCGAAAGAACCCATCGGCCGTCATCGAATTGCGCGTCTCGTCGGGCTTGCGCCAATACCCCAGCATGACCTGCGGCCCGCGAATGCCGACCTCGCCACGTTCTCCGAGCGGCACCTCGTTGCCGGCATCGTCCAGGATCGCGACGTCCGTCGACGGCAGCGGCAGCCCGATGGAACCGGAATACGCGGTGGCATTGGTGGGATTGACCGTCGCCACCGGCGACGTCTCGGACAGGCCGTAGCCCTCGATCAGCGGCCGGCCCGTGATCTTCAGCCAGCGTTCGGCCACCTGCTGCTGCACGGCCATCCCGCCGCCCAGCGTCAGCCGCAGGCCGGAGAAGTCCAGGCGCGCAAAGTCCTCGTTGTGCGCCAGCGCGTTAAACAGCGTATTGACGCCGGGAAACACATTCACCGGCGTCTTGCGCCACGCATTGATGAGCGAAGGCTGGTCGCGCGGATTGATGATGAGCACGTTGCGCATGCCCGCGTGCAGGGCGTAAAGACCGCACACCGTCATGGCGAACACGTGATAGAGCGGCAGCGCGCTGATGATGGTGAGCTGCTGGTCCGCCATGTCGTGCACGACCGGCTGCGCGACCGCCTCGGTCTGCAGCACGTTGGCCACCAGGTTGCGGTGCGACAGCATGGCGCCCTTGGGCACGCCGGTGGTACCGCCCGTGTACTGCAGCACCGCCACGTCATCCATCGAGATGGCCGGCGGATTGAAAGGCAGATGCGCGCCCTCGTGCAGCAGCTTGGGCAGCGCCAGCGCGCCGTCGATACGCCACGGCGGCACGATCTTCTTGATGTAGCGCGCGGCCAGGTTGACCAGCGGCGCCTTCAGGCCGCCAAGCAGATCGCCGGGCCCCGTCACGACGATGTGCTTGAGTTCGCCGCGATCGGCGACCTGCTGCAGGGTATGCGCGAAGTTTTCCAGGATGACGATGACGGACGCGCCGCTGTCCAGCAACTGGCGCTGCAATTCATCGGCGGTGTAGAGCGGATTGACGTTCACCAGCGTCATGCCCGCGCGCAGCGCCCCCAGCATGCACACCAGATAGGCCGGCACGTTGGGCATCATCAGCGCGACGCGCGCGCCCTTTTCAAGGTTCAGCCCTTGCAGCCAGGCCGCGAACGCGCGCGCGTGCCCGTCCAGCTGCGCGTAGGTGATGTCGCTGCCCATCGCCGTGCAGGCGATGCGCGTCGCGTACCGCTTGCAGGCCCGGTCCAGCAAGTCGGTCAGCGAGGAATATTCCTCGGTGGAGATCTCCGCAGGAACGCCTTGGGGATACTGAGCAAGCCACGGACGCGTCATGGTATTTGTCTCCATTAAATTGATTTTTGAATGATGATACCCTTTGTCCGTTCCCCCTATTTCCCCCGAGTTCGCTCATGAAACTCCTTGAACCCATCGTTGCCTGGCACCAGGATATTTCCAAGATCCGACGCGACATCCACGCGCATCCCGAACTGGCCTTCGAAGAGTTCCGCACCGCCGATGTGGTGGCGGCCAAGCTCGAGGAATGGGGCATCGAAATCCATCGCGGATTGGGCGGCACTGGCGTCGTGGGCATCATCCGCGGCAACCAGCCCGGCGATCGCGCGGTGGGCCTGCGCGCCGACATGGACGCGCTGCCCATGCAGGAAGCGAACAAGTTTGAACATGCCAGCAAGAACGACGGCAAGATGCACGCGTGCGGCCACGACGGCCACACCGCCATGCTGCTGGCCGCGTCGCAATACCTGGCCGAGCACCGCGATTTCGCGGGCACGGTCTATGTGATCTTCCAGCCCGCCGAAGAAGGCGGCGGCGGCGCCAAGCGCATGATCGACGACGGCCTGTTCACGCGCTTCCCGATGGAAGCGGTGTTCGGCATGCACAACTGGCCCGGCATGAAACCCGGCCAGTTCGGCCTGACGCCCGGCCCCATCATGGCCTCCAGCAACGAATTCTCGATCGTCATCAAGGGCAAGGGCACGCACGCGGGCATGCCGCACCTGGGCATCGACCCGGTCATGGCGGCGGTGCAGATGGCGCAATCGCTGCAGACCATCGTCACGCGCAACCGCAATCCGCTGGACGCGGCCGTGCTCAGCATCACGCAGATCCATGCAGGCAGCGCCGACAACGTGGTGCCCAACCATGCCGAATTGCGCGGCACGGTGCGCACCTTCACGCTGGACGTGCTGGATCTGATCGAACGCCGTATGGAAGAAATCGCGCGCCATACCAGCGCGGCGATGGACTGCGAGGTCGAGTTCACCTTCCAGCGCAACTACCCGCCCACCATCAACCACCCCGAGGAAGCGGCGTTCTGCGCCGATGTGCTCCGCGACATCGTCGGCGACGCCAACGTCAACGCGAATGTGCAGCCGACCATGGGCGCCGAGGACTTCGCGTTCATGCTGCAGGAACTGCCGGGCTGCTACGTCTGGATCGGCAACGGCACCGGCGAGCACCGCGACAGCGGCCACGGCCTGGGCCCCTGCATGCTGCACAACGGCAGCTACGACTTCAACGACGATCTGCTGCCGCTGGGCGGCACGTATTGGGTGCAGCTCGCGCTCAAGCGGCTGGCCAAGGCCTGATACCAGCCTAGCCCTCCTGCCCGCCGACCGCCAGGCACATCGCCAGGAAGCGCTCGGCGGCGCGGGCGGCGGCATCGGCATGCGGCACCAGGATGCTCAGGGTCCGCGTGAGCGGTTTGGGCAACAGACGCAGGGCCGCCAGCGCGCCGTCTTCGTGCCGCATCGACATCACCGACACGAAACCCACGCCCAACCCTGCCCGCACGGCCTGCTTCACGCCCTCCACCCCGGCCAGCTCAAGGCCGACAGATGGGGCCAACCCGCCATCGCTGAAGGCCCGTTCCACCAGCCGGCGCACGCCGGAGCCCGGTTCACGCATCACCAGCGGCGAGGCCGCCAGATCCCGTAGCGTCACGGCGCCCTTGTGCGCCAGGGCATGATCGGCCCGCACGATCGCCACGACTTCGTCCTGGCGCCACGCATGCACCGCCGTGTCGGCGGGCAATCCGGCGGGCACATCCCCTTCAATGAACGCCAGATCCAGCGCGGGCAGGCGCTCGACGATCTCGCGCGTGTTGCCATCGGACAGGTGCAGGCTCACGGCGGGAAAGTCGTGGCGAAAGTCCGCAACCAGACGGGGCAGCAGATAGCTGGCCGGCGTGGTGCTGGCGCCCAGCCGCAGCGCGCCGGTTTCCAGCCCGCGCCACGATTCCCGAACGGCCTGCGCCTGCCGGTACACCTGCCTCAGCTGACGCGCCTGCTCGGCAAGGCGTTCGCCGGCTTCGGTCAGCGCGATGCCGTGGCCGCTGCGACGGTACAGGGGCTCGCCAAACCACTCCTGCAAGGCGCGCAGCTGGCCCGAGACCGCCGGCTGCGACAAATGCAGGGCCTGGGCGGTGCGGCTGATATTGCCGGTATCGGCGACCGCGGCAAACGTGAGCAATTGATCCGGAGTCATGAGCGAACTGATATCAGATTTTCTGATATTCAATATTTAGATTGAAGATTTTTCAAATAATACGGCCGGATCTAATATTTCGTCTAGTTATGTAGTTATGCCCAAAGGGCCAGTAATGAATACTTCCACCACCGCCGTTCCGCTTCCCTCCACCCCCGCCGCCGCCCCGGCTGCGCCCGCTGCCGCGGCCACGCCCTGGCGCGACAAGCTCAATGGCGTGCTGTTCGTGGGCTTGATGGCCGGCGCAGTGATGCAACT
Organism: Achromobacter mucicolens; assembly: GCF_902859725.1. Lineage (GTDB taxonomy): Bacteria > Pseudomonadota > Gammaproteobacteria > Burkholderiales > Burkholderiaceae_B > Achromobacter > Achromobacter mucicolens. The sequence continues at coordinate 6,016 of NZ_CADIJP010000030.1, forward strand.
GGCCGATCTTCCCTTCATCCGCCAACTAGGCTTCTCGCCGCTGGTCGTGGGCATCGTCGTCGGCATGCTGTACGGCAACTTCCTGCGCGGCACCATGCCCGCAGACTGGGGCGTGGGCGTGAACTTCACGGCGCGCCGCCTGCTGCGCATTGCGGTTGCCTTCTACGGCCTGAACATCAGCATCCAGCAGATTGCCGCCGTGGGCATGCCGGGCCTGGCGGTCTCGGTGGCCGTGGTGGTGGGCACGCTGCTGATCGGCACCGTGGTCGGCCAACGGCTCCTGGGCCTGGATCGCGACACGGCCATGTTGACCGCCGCCGGCAGCGCCATCTGCGGCGCGGCCGCGGTGCTGGCCTTCGAACCGACGCTGCGCGCCGCCCCCCACAAGAGCGCGGTGGCCGTGGCGACGGTGGTGCTGTTTGGCACGCTGTCGATGTTCCTCTACCCGGTCTTCTATCACGCGGGCTGGCTGAACTTCGATACCCAGGCGCTCGGCATCTATATTGGCGGCACCGTCCACGAGGTGGCGCAGGTGGTTGGCGCGGCCAGCAACATCGACCCAGCCACGACCGAAGTCGCCACCATCGTCAAGATGACCCGCGTGGCGCTGCTCGTGCCCGTGCTGCTGATCCTGGGCATGTACCTGCGCAGCGCCGCCTCGCACGCGGGCGGCGGCCAGGGCAAGGGCCAAAAGCTGCCCATCCCCTGGTTCGCCGTGGGCTTCCTGGCGCTGGCCATCGTCAATTCCCTGAACATCATTCCCGCCGATATCGTCGCCGCCATCCGCCGGCTCGACGTCTTCGCGCTGACCATGGCCATGACCGCGCTGGGCATCGAAACCCGCTTCGCCCAGATCCGCAAGGCCGGCCCGCGTGTCATGGCCCTGGGCTTCATCCTTTACGTCTGGTTGTTGGTTGGCGGCTACGGGATCGTCAAGCTGGCGACCTGATGACCACGCAAGGCGACGGCGGCAGGCGTCAACGCGCACGCCGCCGTCGCGTTTTTCCTGCATAATCGGCTGGTTCTCTAGCATTGGAGTCGGCCGCATGACCTCCAGCACCAAAACCCCGTTTACGACTCTGCCAGCCCATCGCGACGCGGTGTTGCGCGTCATGCCGATGCCGGCCGACGCGAACATCCACGGGGACGTTTTTGGCGGCTGGATCATGTCCCAGGTAGACATCGCAGGGTCCATCCCTGCCGCCCGCCGTGCCGCCGGCCGCGTGGCCACCGTGGCGGTCAATGCCTTCCAGTTCAAAGAGCCCGTGTTCGTGGGCGACCTGCTCAGCTTCTACGCCGCCATCGTCAAGACCGGCACCACGTCCATCACGGTATCCGTCGAGGTCTACGCGGAACGCCAGCGCCTGGACGCCGAAGTCGTCAAGGTCACCGAGGCCACGCTGACCTACGTCGCCACCGACGAAGCGCGGCGCAGCCGTCCTCTCCCCACACTTTGAGCCGTAACGCATGACGCAGTCCGCCGCCGCGCAGAAACCGCCCGCGACGCCCCGCCGCCTCGACCCGGAAGACGCCCAGACCGCCCTCGCGGAAGTCCAGGAGCGCTTGCGGCGCCAGCACCTCGTCGAAGAACTGGTTCACCGCCAGGAAGAAGGCGACGCCAAGGCGCCCCTGGTCGAAGACCTGGTGCACCGCCAGCACGAAGCCGAGTTGAAAACGCTTGTCGACGGCCTGCACCCCGCCGACATCGCCTTCATCCTCGAATCGCTGCCCAAGGACGAGCGCCAGGCGATCTGGAAGCTGGTCAGCCCTGAGCACGACGCGGACGTCCTGCTCGAAGTCGAAGACTGGGTCCGCGAATCGCTGATCGAGGCGATGGACCGCCAGGACCTCGTCGCCGCGACCGAAAGCATGGACGCGGACGAGCTCGCTGACCTGGCGCCCGACCTGCCGCCCGACGTGGTGGCGGAAGTGCAAAAGGGCCTGACCGAGGAAGAGCGCGCGCAGCTTCTGGAAGCCATGGGCTATCCGGAAGACAGCGTCGGCGCCATCATGGATTTCGAGATGGTGCGCGTGCGCGAGGACGTCACGCTCGAGGTCGTGCTGCGCTACCTGCGCCGGCTTCACGAACTGCCCGACCACACCGACCAGATCTTCGTCGTTGACCGCCAGGACAAGCTGCAGGGCATCCTGCCGCTGTCGCGCCTGTTGGTCAGCGAGCCCGAAACCGAAGTGCGGGCAGTCATGAATTCCGACTTCCTGACGCTGAACCCGCTGGATTCCGACGCCGACGCCGCCGGCGCCTTCGAGCGTTATGACCTGGTGTCCGCCCCCGTGATGGACGACCAGGGCCGGCTGATCGGCCGCGTCACCATCGCCGACGTGGTGGACGTGATGCGCGAAGACTCGCAAGAGCAGGCGCTGTCGCGCGCCGGTCTGCAAGAAGAAGACATCTTCGCCCCCGTCACCACCGCGCTGCGCAACCGTGCGCCGTGGCTGCTCTTCAATCTCTGTACCGCCGCCACGGCGTCGTTCGTAGCATCGCAGTTCGAAGGCACGGTCAGCCAGATTGTCATCCTGGCCTTCCTGATGTCGATCGTGGCGGGCATCGGCGGCAACTCGGGCAACCAGACCATGACGCTCATCATCCGGGCGCTGGCGATGGGCCGCATCACGGGCCGCAACCTGTGGCAGCTCGTCAAGCGCGAGCTCTTCGTGACGCTGCTGGTGGGACTGTGCGGCAGCGTGGTGGCCGCCCTGTTCGCGTGGGTGATCTCGCACTCCGTGTCCATCGCGCTGGTGATGATGGCCGCCATGATCTGCAACATGCTGGTCGGCGCGTCGGTCGGCGTGCTGGTGCCCATGGTGCGCGCGCGCTTCGGCAAGGACCCGGCGATGGGCTCGTCGGTGCTGCTCACCTTTGCCACCGATTCGCTGGGTTTCTTCATTTTCCTGGGCCTGGCCACCATCTTTCTGTTGTAGCGCTCCCGCCACGACACGCCGCCGAATCGGCGGCAATACCCCCGAATGCGCGGGGATGACAGCCCACTGACAGGGAAGACGACATGCCCTCCGTTACAGTAACGGAACTGTCATCTTTTCCCTGGGGCCGCAATGACCACCAGACTCCGAGCCGCGCTGTTTTGCCTGCTGTTGTCCGTCTTCACCGTTACCGCCCACGCTTGCGACGACATGCCCTCATGGGCCAAGTCCGCGTGCAACCGCATCGACCAGATCTGGACCGAAGGCGGCAATGACCTCTATGTCAGCGGCTACGCCTGGCACAACCGCGCCAAGTACAGCGCCGAAAAGATCGACAGCTTCCGTGAACTGGCCTGGGGCGGCGGCTACGGGCGCAGCATCTACGACGAGGACGGGGATTGGCAGGGGCTGTACGCCATGGCGTTTCTGGACTCGCACTCGAAGGTGCAGCCCATTGCGGGCTACGGCTTTCTGAAAATCGGCCAGGTCAGCGACAACTTCCGGCTTGGCGCGGGCTACACGGTGTTCCTCACCGCGCGCCACGACATCATGAGCTACGTGCCGTTTCCCGGCATCCTGCCGCTGGTCAGCGCCGGCTACAAGGACGCCATGCTTTACGCGACGTACATCCCGGGCTCAAGCGGCGCGGGCAATGTGGCGTTCGTGTTCGGCCGCTGGCAATTCTGACCGCGTCAAAACGCATGGCCCAATTTGCGCACCAGGTCTCCCAGGCGCCAGTCGTCGATGCCGTGCGCGCGCAACGCACGCGCCGTTTCCACCACGTAGTCCAGACAAGGCCCGGAATGCCCGACCGCATTGCGCACGGACGCCAGCAGGCGGTCGTCGCACAGATCAGCTGCGTACTCGCGGCAGGCGCGGTTCAACAGGAACACGAGTCCGCGCACGGGCGCATCGTCGGTGTGGCAGGTCAGCCAGCGCGGGCTGTAGGCGCCCGTGACCATCTCGCGCCGCCATAAGGCCTGAAAGACTTGCGGCACGTCGCTGGCCGCGATCTGAAACGCAACGCCCCGGCAACAGCCGCCACGGTCCAGGCCGAACACCAGCCCCGGATTGTCCGGCGATCCGCGGTGGTCATGCGACCACAGGCAGAGCGAGCGGTGATAGCCCCGCACCGTGGCCAGGCGCCGTTCGCGCCAGGCAAAGCCGGGGTGCCATATCAGGGAACCGTAGGCAAACACCCACAGGTCGTCGACGCCGTTCCAGCCGGCCAGCAGATCATCCACCGATGCTGCTTGCCGCGTTTTCTGCAATCCGGCGCAGCCGGCGGGCACTGCCAACGACATAGGGTCCTCTGATATCCCAAATCACTCCAAGACTGGAGTGAGCGATATCCTACGCCGCCCCTCACGCAAAAGCATTGCCAGATTGGGCCCGCGCAACGCGCAGAAAGAAATTTGCATCCGCGGCGGCGCGAGCGGCAGAAAAAAATTTGCGCGCCGCGCGCCTACACCGCGTTCAGGGGCAATTCCGTGGTGCTTTTGATGACTTCCATCGAGAAACTGGCGCTGACGTCCAGGAGGTCCACGGCCCCGATCAGCCGGCGGTAGAAGCGGTCATAGGCTGCCATGTCCTCGACCACCACCTTCAGCAGATAGTCGACGTCGCCCGCCATGCGGTGAAATTCGACGACGTTGGGCAACGCCATCACCGCGTTGATCAGGCTTTGCGTCCACTTCTCGTTGTGCTGGCTGGTGCGGATGGACACGAACACCGTCAGGTTCAATCCCAGCGCGCGCGGGTCCAGTAGGATGGCGTTGCGCGCGATGACGCCGTCATCCTTCAGCTTCTGGATGCGGCGCCAGCACGGCGTCACGGAAAGGTTCACTTGCTCGGCCACTTCGGCGACCGAACAGGTGGCGTCCTTCTGCAGCAGCGCGAGTATCTTGAGGTCCGTCTGATCCATGGATGTTTTCGATGCCATCAGTAGGTCCCGGGGTAACCGCCCCCGTCGATCAGCAGATTCTGCGCCGTCATGTAGCCGGCGTGGGCCGAGCAGACGTAGGCGCACAGCGCGCCCAGTTCCTCGGGCTGGCCGTACCGGCCGGCGGGATTGCTGCGCGCCCGCTCGTCCCACAGTTGTTCGAACGTCTTGCCGCCCTGCTCCACCATGCCCTGGATGTGCCGGATCTGCGCATCGGTGGCAAAGGCGCCTGGCAAGAGGTTGTTGATCGTGACGTTGTGGCGCACAGTCTGGCGCGCCAGGCCGCCCACGAAGCCGATCAGACCCGAGCGCGCGCCATTAGACAGGCCCAGCTCGGCATGTGGCGCCTTCACGCTGCGCGACACGATATTGACGATCCGCCCAAAGCGCCGCTCGACCATGCCGTCCACCACGCGGCGGATCATGTCGATCGGTCCCAGCATCATGGCGTCCAGCGCGGCGATCCAGTCGTCGTGCGACCAGTCCCGGAAGTCGCCCGGCAGCGGGCCGTCGGCGTTGTTGATCAGGATGTCCGGATGCGGACAGGCGGCCATGGCCGCGTCGCGCCCCTGCGGGAGCGTCAGGTCGGCGGACACCCAACCCACGCCAGTGCCGGTCTCGCGCGATATCTCGGCGGCGGCTTGCTCCAGCGTCGTCGGATTGCGCGCCGCGATGGTCACCGCCACACCCTCGCGCGCAAGCTGCAAGGCGCAGGCGCGCCCCATGCCGCGGCTGCCGCCAAACACCAGTGCCTTCCTGCCGCTGATCCCCAGGTCCATTCCCGCCCCCTCTGCTGTCGCGTTGACGGCGCCGGGCGCCCGCGGCCCGCCGCTCCGAAGCGGTCCAGTATAGGAGCGCGCCCGCCGGCATGGAATTTTTTTCTAATCCGGCCGGCCAAGAAAAATGGGGCCCCGCGAAGGACCCCATCGGCAATGCAGCGAATGCGGCTAGCGCATCAGCCCATCCATTGGCTCACGGGCGCCGCGGCGTCTTGCAGCGGCTGCGTCACCACGTCGATCAGCGCGGGGCCGTCGTGCTCCATGGCGGCCTTGATCGCGGCGTCCAGCTTGGACGGATCCTCGACGCGCCATGCCTTCACGCCGTAGGCTTCGGCAATGCGCGCATGGTCGGTGCGGTTGAAGTCCACGCTGTAGTAGCGCTTGTCGTAACCGGCCTTCTGGCTGGCCTTGATCCAGCCATAGACCGAATTCGAGAACACCACCATCAAGAGCGGCGCCTTGTGGCGCACGATGGTTTCCAGCTCGCCCACCGTGAAGCCGAAGCTGCCGTCGCCCATCACCGACACGCACTTGGATTGCGGACGGCCGACCCAGGCGCCCAGCGCCGCCGACATCGAAAAGCCCAGCGCGCCGTGAGCGCGGTTGGTGATGAAGTGGCGGCCGGGGCGCGAGACATCGTAGTACGCCGAAAAATACGGGCACGGCGTGCCGGGATCCGCGCACACCACCGCGTCGTCGGGCAGCAGGCGGTTCAGCGACTGCACCACGCGCTCGGGCAGAATCGGCGCGTCCAGGCTGGCGGCCAGCGGTTCAAGCTGCGCGCGGCGCGCGGCCTTGGCGCGGCCGGCCAGCACGGCGCCGTCGGCCGCATCGGAGGGCCGGTGCTTGATGCGCGCCTGCACTTCGGCGGACAGCGCCTCGAGCGCCAGCTTGGCGTCGCCCACCAGGCCAACTTCGGTCAGGTAGTTGGCGCCGATCACCATCGGGTCGATGTCGATGTGCAGGATCGGCACATCGCGATTCGGGAAGCGCCAGTGCTCGGTCGAGGTCGACCCCGCGCGGCAGCCCACGAAGAGCACCACGTCGGCGGCCGCCACCACATCGCGCGTCGCCATCACGCCGCCGTTCGAGCCCACCACGCCCGCGTTCAGCGGATGGGTGTCGGCCAGGCTGCCCTGCCCGCTCACCGTCACGCAGACCGCGGCCTTCAGGGACTCGGCCAATTCTTGCAGCGCGCCGCTGGCGCCGGCGATGACCACGCCGCCACCGCAGATGATGACCGGCGAACGCGCGGCCACCAGCCGCTGCGCCGCACGGGCCACGTCGGCGGGGTCCGGCGCAAAGCGCATGGCCGGGAAGCTGCCGTGCTCGGGCTGCGCCCAGACATCGGACGCATCGACCTGCTGCTTCATCACGTCATAGGGAAAGCACAGGTGCGCCGAGCCGGGCTTGCCGGTCGTCATGGCGCGGAAGGCCGCGCGCACCATGCCCGGAATCTGGTCCGCGCGATCGATCGTGCGGTTCCACTTGGTCAGCGGGCGGTAGAGCGCCTCCTGGTCCAATTCGGTCAGCGGGTACTTGCCGCGCGAGCCGACAGCCACGTCCGACGTAATGCCCAGCACGGGAATCGACGATTCGTTGGCTTCGACCAGGCCCGGCAGCAGATAGGTCGCGCCGCCGCCGCTGGGGCCTTCGCACACGCCGACCTTGCCCGTCACGCGGGCATAGGCATCCGCCATGTAGCCGGCGCTGCGCTCATCGCGCGTCAGGATGTGCTGCATGCCGTGATCCAGGCGGTACAGCGCGTCATACAGCGGCAGCGTGGTGTCGCCGCACAGGCCGAAAATGTGTTTGACGCCGTTGTGTTGCAGCATCCGCACCATCGCTTCGGCGCCGTTCATGTGTTCCATGTCATCTCCACGTAATTCAGGAGCCGGCCCGCAGCGGCGGCCTTGCCGCCGCGCCGGACCGACGCCGTTCAGTTATCCAGATTGATATTGCTGCTCTTGATGAAGGCGCTCCAGCGGTCGTATTCCGACTTGACGTACGCATCCAGCGCCGGGCCATCGGAGGCCACGATCTCAAAGCCCGCTTCCGTGATCTTCTTCTTGATCTCGGGATCGGCCAGCACCGCCTGGAAGTCGGCCGTCAGCTTCTTGACGGTGGCCGGCGGCGTGCCCTTCGGCGCAAACATGCCGCTCCACGAATAGGCGACAAAGCCGGGAAAGCCCGATTCGGCCACGGTCGGCACATTGGGCAATTCGGGCAGGCGCTTCTCGCCGGCAACCGCCAGCGGCTTGATCTTGCCGCCCTGGATCTGGCCGCGCAGGGCCGCATAGCTCAGCCACGTCATGTTGGCCTGGCCCCCGACCACGGCCTGGATGGCCGGTCCGCCGCCGCCGTACGGCACGTGCAACAGCTCGACCTTGGACAACCGCTTGAGTTCTTCCGGCGCCAGGTGGTTCAGCGAACCGACGCCCGTGGAGGCGTAGTTGAACTTGTTGGGCGGCTGCTTGGCGGCCGCCGCCAGGAAGTCCTTCAGGTTGTCCCCAGGCACGCTCGGATTCGCGCCGATCACGAGCGGAAAGCGCACCGTCTGCCCGATGGCGACAAAATCCTTGAACGTGTCATAGGGCAGCTTGGGCTTCACGGCCGGATTGATGCCGTGATTGTCAAAGCTGACCAGCAGCGTGTTGCCGTCCGGCTCGGCCCGCGCCACGAATGCGGTGGCGATCTGGCTGGCGGCGCCCGGACGGTTTTCGACGACCACCGCGCGGCCGCCCATCTGCTGCGACAGGCGAGGCTGCAGGATCCGCGCCAGGATGTCGGTGCTGCCACCGGGCGGATACGGCACGACGAGTATCAGCGGCCGTTCCTCGGCCATCACCGGCGCGGCGACAAAAGCGCCCCCTGCCGCGGCCAGCGTGCATACCGCCGCCAGCGTCCGCTTGATCGTTTTATTCATAAGTTTTCCCCTGCTGTTGTGGTGTTGGCCGGCACTGCCTTGGCGGGTTCGGCCTGGTCCCGCATGTAAATGGTAGAAAAACCCGTGCGTATGACGTCGGTGATCTGGTCCAGCCGCCGGCCGATGTGCGCGCTGATGAGGGCGGGCAAGGCGTCGAGATCGCGCCGCTCCAGCGCATCCACGATCCGCAGATGCTCGCCCTGCGTGTGGCTGCGGCGGCCCTGCTGCATGTCGATCCAGCGCACGAAATGAATGCGCGCATTGACGCTTTCCAGCGCGCGCACGAATTCCTCGTTGCGCGAGTAGCGCGCCAGCGCCAGATGAAAGGCTTCATCCAGTTCCAGCAGCCTGGCCGCGTCGCTGTCTTCGGGCTCGTCGCGCGAACGCTCGACGAAGGCGCGCAGGCTGGCCAGTTCTTCGTCGGTAGCGCGTTCGCACGCGGCGCGCACGATGCCGGCTTCCAGCACCGCGCGATATTCGTAAAGGCTGTGAATCTGCTTGGCATCCAGCAGCCGCGCGATGAACCCGCGGTTGACCGACCGCGTCAGGAATCCCTCGACCATCAATTGGTTCAGCACTTCGCGCAGCGGCGTGCGGCTGACGTTCAGGCGGCGCGCCAGTTCAACCTCGTTGATGCGTTCGCCCGGCTTGAATTCGAAACGCACCGCCATCGCCTTGACTGCGCCATACAGTTCGGCCTGTCCGGCCGACGTGCGGGCGGCGCGGGCAACGGGTCGCGTCGAGGGTTGGGAGAGCGTCATACCGGATCGCGTGGGCAAATTTCCAGTCAGGATGAAGTGCATACTAAAGTGCATACACTTTGCCAGGCAACCCGGGTTTGCCCCAAGCGCGCAAGGCCTGCGCCGTCTCCCTGCGCGGACGCCAGGGGAACGGCAGGCATGAAAAAGCCCGCCGGAAAGCGGCGGGCCGATCAACGGGCAGGCATTACGCGGGTAGCTTACAAGCCCGTATCCAGGGTGTAATGCGCGCCGTCGCGGTTTTCGAGGGTCAGTGTGGACAAGACGGGCGATTGCGCCGCATCGTCCTGCTGGACATGAATGCGCAGGTTCGCCAGCGGCACGTCCCAACCGCCGGTGGCGGCTTCGGCCGTCACCCCGGCCACCAGCGCCAGGCGCTCGGCCACGCCGCGGGCGTCCACCGCGCGTGCGTCGATACGATGCAGGCTGCGGGCCCCGTTGGGGTGCGCCATCAATGCCGGCGACCAGACGCACTCGGGCGTCAGGTGACGGCAGAAATACATGCGGATGCCGGGCAAGGGTTGCTCGGCAAAGCGCACGGTATGGAATCGGGCCTGAACTTCCTGGCCGTCCAGCATTGCGGGACGGGTCAGCTCTTGCACGGGGTTGACGGCAAAGCCGGCCTCACGCAACCGCGTATAGGTGGCCTCGGCGTCATAGGTGCGAAACACCAGCGCTTCCAGGCCGAAGGGCGAATCGGCGATTTCCTTGCGCGCGGGCGGCGCGCCGGGCGGCCACCCCAGCAATTCGACGTACGTGCCTTCCAGCACGATCAGGCGGTTGCACGACCCCAGGTTGTGCACGGCCTTGTCGCTGAGATGAAAGCCCTGCCGTTCGTAATGGGGCGCCAGCGCATCCAGCCGGTCGCGCACCATGACGACGGCGTGGTCGAATTCAGTGCGGCCGACGGAATGCAGCATGAAGGCTAACCCCTTTTATCAGACCAGCTTACCGTGGCACTGCTTGTACTTCTTGCCGCTGCCGCACGGGCACGGATCGTTGCGGCCGACCTTGGGCATGGCGTTGCGCGCGGGCTGTGCGCCCGATTCCTGCGCGTCGGACGCCAGCGCCTCGTCGTAGTCCGAGTGGTGGTACTGCACGTTCTGCACGTGCGGTTGCGCCGCTTCGGCTTCGGCCTGCTCGACCTGTTCGGACGACTGCACGCGCACCGTCATCAGCACCTTGACCACATCGTCGCGCACGCGGTCCAGCATGCCCGAGAACAGTTCGAAGGCTTCGCGCTTGTATTCCTGCTTGGGATTCTTCTGCGCATAGCCGCGCAGGTGAATGCCCTGGCGCAGGTAGTCCAGCGCGGACAGGTGCTCGCGCCAGTGCGTGTCGATCGCCTGCAGCATGATCGAACGCTCGAACTGCGACCACGATTCCTCGCCCACCTGGTCGACCTTGGCCTGGTACGCATCGCGAGCCGCGGCCACCACGCGTTCGCGCAGTTCCTCGTCGTTCAGGTTGGGTTCCTTTTCCAGCATCTCCGTCAGCGGCAGATGCAGGTGCCAGTCGGCTTCCAGCGCATTTTGCAGCGCGGGGATGTCCCACTGTTCTTCCACCGATTCCGGCGGCACGTACGTGTTGAACAGGTCGGTCACCGCGGCGTCGCGCAGGTTGTGCACCGTGGCGCCGACGCTGGCGGCTTCCAGCACGTCGTTACGCTGCGAGTACAGCACCTTGCGCTGGTCGTTGGCGACGTCGTCGTATTCCAGCAATTGCTTGCGGATGTCGAAGTTGCGGCCTTCCACCTTGCGCTGGGCAGTCTCGATCGAACGCGTGACCATGCCGGCCTCGATGGGCTCGCCCTCGGGCAACTTCAGGCGTTCCATGATGGCGCGCACGCGGTCGCCCGCGAAGATGCGCATCAGCGAATCTTCCAGCGACAGGTAGAAGCGCGACGAACCCGGATCGCCCTGGCGGCCGGCGCGGCCGCGCAACTGGTTGTCGATACGGCGCGATTCATGGCGCTCGGTGCCGATGATGCGCAGGCCGCCTGCCGCCTTGACCTGCTCGTTCAGCGGCTTCCATTCCGCGCGGATCTTTTCGATGCGCGCGGTCTTTTCGGCTTCGGAGAGCGATTCGTCGGCGCGGATCAGGTCGACCTGCTTGTCGACGCTGCCGCCCAGCACGATGTCGGTACCGCGGCCGGCCATGTTGGTGGCGATGGTGATGTGGCCCGGCTTACCGGCTTCGGCCACGATCTCGGCTTCGCGGGCGTGCTGCTTGGCGTTCAGGACCTCGTGCGGCAGCTTGGCTTTCTTCAGAAGGCCGGACAGCAGCTCGGAGTTCTCGATGCTGGTCGTGCCGACCAGCACCGGCTGGCCGCGCTCGTGGCAGTCACGGATGTCTTCGAGGATGGCGTTGTACTTTTCGCCGTCGGTCTTGAAGACCTGGTCGTTCTGGTCCTTGCGGACCATGGGTTTGTTGGTCGGAATGATGACCGTTTCAAGCCCGTAGATTTCCTGGAATTCGTACGCTTCCGTGTCGGCCGTGCCGGTCATGCCGGACAGCTTTTCGTACATGCGGAAGTAGTTCTGGAACGTGATCGACGCCAGCGTCTGGTTCTCGTGCTGGATCTTCACGCCTTCCTTGGCCTCGACGGCCTGGTGCAGGCCATCGGACCAGCGGCGGCCCACCATCAGGCGGCCCGTGAATTCGTCCACGATCACCACTTCGCCGTCTTGCACGACGTACTGCTGGTCGCGGAAGAACAGGGTGTTGGCGCGCAACGCCACCATCAGGTGGTGCATCAGCGCGATGTGACGCGGGTCGTACAGCGATTCGCCTTCGGGCAGGATGCCCAGGCGGGCAAGAATGCCTTCGGCGTGTTCGTGGCCGGCTTCCGACAGGTAGACCTGCTGGCTCTTTTCGTCGACCCAGTAATCGCCTTCGGCTTCCGGCTCTTGCGGCTTGGGCTCGTGCGCCATGCGCTTGAGCAGCGGCGGCACCGCGTTCATACGGACGTAGAGTTCGGTGTGGTCTTCGGCCTGACCCGAGATGATCAGCGGCGTGCGGGCCTCGTCGATCAGGATCGAGTCCACTTCGTCAACGATCGCGTAGAACAGCGCGCGCTGGCGGCGGTCCTCAACACGGAATTCCATGTTGTCGCGCAGGTAGTCGAAGCCAAATTCGTTATTGGTGCCGTACGTGATGTCGGCGGCGTAGGCGGCCTTCTTTTCTTCGTTCGGCTGCTGCGGCACGACCACGCCCGTGGACATGCCCAGGAAGCGGTACAGCCGGCCCATCCATTCGGCGTCGCGGCGGGCCAGGTAGTCGTTCACCGTGACCACGTGCACGCCCTTGCCCGCGATCGCGTTCAGGTAGACGGGCAGCGTCGCCATGAGGGTCTTGCCTTCGCCCGTGCGCATTTCGGCAATCTTGCCGTTGTGCAGGGCGATACCGCCCAGCATCTGCACGTCGAAGTGCCGCATGCCGAAGACCCGCTTGCCCGATTCGCGCACCACGGCGAAAGCTTCGGGAAGCAGATCGTCCAGGGACGTGCCCTGGGCGTGGCGGGAACGGAATTCGTCGGTCTTGGCCGCCAGTTCCGCGTCGGAGAGCGCGGCGATCTTGGGTTCGAGCCCATTGATCTGGGTTACCAGCTTGCGATACTGCTTAAGCAGCCGATCGTTGCGGCTACCTATGAGTTTTTTGAGCAGAGAAACCATGCGTATTGTCGGCCGCACAAGCCATGCCGCACCGCCAAAGCGTGCGTGGCATCACCCGTGACTTGATGTTATTGGTTGAGCGGGAGTCCGCCGGGAAACGATCCAGTTTAACGCACCTGAAGCGTAATAGCCTGGACCTATGACCAGGGTATCACTGTTGGCCGGTTTGACCGGCCAACCCGCCGTGGGTTCACGGCGCGGCGGCTTGCGCGACGGCGGGCGGCGCGGGCTGTTGCTGGGCACCGAGGAAGAGGCGCGGATCCAGCGGCTGTCCGGCAAGGCGGACCTCGAAATGCAGATGCGGCCCCGTGGAGCGGCCGGAGCTTCCCACACGAGCGACCTGCTGGCCGCGTTCGACCAGATCGCCCTGCTTGACCAGCAGCGAAGACGCATGCGCGTAGCGGGTGATCAGGCCGTCGCCGTGATCGATCTCGACCATGTTGCCAAAACCGGGCGCCCATTTGGCCTCAAGGACCACGCCCCCCGACGCGGCCAGGATCGGCGTGCCCGAGGGCGCGGCGAAGTCCAGCCCTTCGTGCATGGCCGACCGGCCCGTCACCGGATTGCGGCGCCAGCCATACGAGGAGGTCAGATAAGGGTAATCGGTGATGGGCATGGCGGTCGGCATGCGCGCCTGATCCGCCGAGCGTTTGGTGAGCGCGGCGTCCAGCAGCTTCAGATTGTCGGTCTGCTGCGAGAGCCGCGCCTGGATCTCGTCAAGCTGCCGGCCCAGCGCCTCGGCCGACGCCGCGGTGGGCGGCGGATGGTCGGTGAACAGGTCGTCCATGACCTGCGTGGCCTCCGGGTGGGCCGGCGCTTCGGGCGCGGCCGACGCAAGCTGCTGGGCCAGTTCCGGGTCGGTGTAGGCCACGCCCGCCACCTTGGCCACGCGCTGGCCCAGGCCGTCGATACTGACCAGCTTGGCCTGCAGCGCCCCCACCTTCGAGGCCAGCAAGTTCATGTTTTCACGCAGGAAATCGGCGTCGCGCCCGGGCTGTTCCGACAACGGCCAACCCATCGTGTGCACGGCGGGAAGGATGGGAGTGATGTATCGTTGAAGCGCGGCGCCAAAAATGGCCGCGGTAATCAAGGCGCCCCCCAGAAACAACGCCAGTCGCGCGCCGCCCAGGGTGAAATGCCCGTCCTGCCCTTCGCGGGCGTGCATAATCACGATCTTCAAGGTTTGCTTCCTAATTCTTTTAAAGCCGGCATGAATAGACCCGCTTCATACCGTCAACGTTCCAGTTCCAGCCGGCGCGTAGAAAATACCGCCCTGGGATGGCTGGGTCATGACATGCGGGGCGCCGGCGTGTTGGCGACCGCCCGCAAGCATCTGCAAATTCAGTATGCGGTGGCGGCGGTGTTGCCCGCTCCGCTGGGTGCCGTGTGCCAGGTCGCCAAGCTGGAAAACCTGTGCCTGCACCTGGTGGTGCCCACCGCCGCGCACGCGGCCAAGATGCGTCAATTGGCGCCGCGCATTGCGCGGTCGCTGGCCGATCAAGGCTGGAACCTTAACGAAATTGCCATCAAGGTACAAGCGGGTTTGCCCAAGCCTGGCTCCCGTCAGCCGCGCCCTCCCAAAGAGGCGCAACCCCTGGGCGACAAGGCCCTGGGCGCGTTCGAGACGCTACACGGGAATCTGCGGCCGGGTCCTCTGGCCGACGCCGTCGCCAAGCTCTTGAAGCACCACAAGAGTAGCTGAGCCGACCAGCTTTGTCCGGCAACTAGCAGGGCTGGAAACGTCACGAAACCAACTTTTCAGACCAATGGCCACATGGTCTGCTACCGGTTTGCGACTATCGCGCCAGGGGATGACGGCCAGTGCCGTCCTTAAGCAGGAATCCAAACAGAAACCCGCGCGGAGTCGGGGTCAGGCCCCCGGGCGCGGGCTCAAGGGCAAGCTGGCGTCAGGCCAGCTTCCATTCATGGCGAAACGCCTGCGGCGCTTCTGCCTGCGATTCGTACGTGACGATTTCCCAGGCGTCGCGCTGCTCGAGCAGCGCGCGGGCCAGCTGGTTATTCAGGCCGTGGCCCGACTTGCACGCCACATAGCGCGCCACCAGCGGCTTGCCAAGCAGATACAGGTCGCCGATGGCGTCCAGGATCTTGTGCTTGACGAATTCATCGTCGTAACGCAGCCCGTCGCTGTTCAACACGCGGTACTCGTCCATGACGATGGCGTTGTCCAGGCTGCCGCCGCGGGCCAGGCCCATCGACCGCAAGGCCTCGACTTCATTCACGAAACCAAAGGTGCGCGCCCGCGCGATCTCACGCACGTACGAGTGCGTGGCGAAGTCGATTTCCGCAAAGTTCGCCGTCGAGTCGATGGCGGGATGGCGGAAGTCGATCGAAAAGGCCAGCGCGTACCCTTCATGGGGTTCGAGGCGCGCCCACTTCTCGTTGCGGCCTTCACCTTCGCGCACTTCCACCGGCTTTAGGACGCGGATGAATTGCTTGGGCGCGTTCTGCTCGACGATGCCCGCCGAGCGCAGCAAATACACAAACGTCGCCGCGCTGCCGTCCATGATAGGGACTTCTTCGGCAGTGAGGTCGACGTGCAGGTTGTCGATGCCCAGGCCGGCGAGCGCCGACATGAGATGTTCCACCGTCGACACGCGGACATTGCCCTGCTGCAGCACGGAAGCCATGCGGGTATCGCCCACGCCCGTGGCTTGCGCGGGCAGGTCAACGACCTGCGGCAGATCCACACGGTGAAAGACGATGCCGGTGTTGGGCTGTGCCGGACGCAGGGTGAGCTCCACCCGCCGTCCTGAGTGGACGCCGACGCCTGTCGTGCGGACGAGATTCTGAATGCTGCGCTGTCGGAACATGAGACTTGGAATTTTGAACCCGGAAGCCGGCAAGATAAGTACGTATTGCCGGCGTAACCGAAGTATTGTAACGCTGTCCGATCCGTGCCGCCATCCAAACTGGGCGCTCAGACCGATGTATACCTCCGTCCCTTATTTATCGTGCAAGGGAAACACGGACCGCTCTGCCTCCGGTTCGCCTGTGGGGACGGGCGAACCGGAGATGAGGGAGTGCAGTTAGAGCCGTTGACCGGCTCTAGGTTCAGTCCGCCTGCTTGCGCAGGAAGGCCGGGATGTCGAAATGATCCATTCCCGAGCTTTCCAGCGCGCGCACCTGGGCCGACGCCTGGCTGCGCGGATTGCGCATGACCGACGGCATGTCCAGATTGCGGTAGTCACCACCTTGACCGGCCGGCATCGTGCCCATGGGCATGTTGTCGGTGCCGGTGCGCAGCACTTCAGCGGTGTTCTGCACCAGTTGCGGACGGGCTTGCGCACGGCCCAGGCCGGTTGCAACCACCGTCACGCGCAGGTTTTCGCCCATGGACTCGTCGTAGGCGGTGCCGAAGATCACGGTCGCGTCGTCCGAAGCGTAGCTGCGGATCGTTTCCATGATTTCGCGCGTTTCGCGCATCTTCAGCGAGCGGCTGGCGGTGATGTTGACCAGCACGCCACGCGCGCCGTTCAGATCCACGCCTTCCAGCAGCGGGCAAGCAATGGCGTGCTCGGCGGCCACACGTGCGCGGTCCGCGCCCGATGCCGACGCCGTGCCCATCATGGCCTGGCCCTGCTCACCCATGATCGTCTTCACGTCTTCGAAGTCGACGTTGACGTTGCCTTCGACGTTGATGATTTCGGCGATACCCGCGCACGCGTTGTGCAGGATGTCGTCGGCCGAACGGAAGCAGTCTTCCTGCGTCGCGTCCTCGTCCATCAGTTCATAGAGGTTCTCGTTGAGCACCACGATGAGCGAATGCACGTGCTTGGCCAGTTCCGAGATACCGTCCTCGGCCATCTTCAGGCGCTTGTTGCCTTCAAAGGAGAAAGGCTTCGTGACCACGCCAACGGTCAGGATGCCCAGTTCCTTCGCCACTTCGGCCACGACCGGACCTGCACCGGTACCGGTGCCGCCGCCCATGCCCGCGGTGATGAAGACCATGTGCGCGCCGTTCAGCGCGGCACGGATTTCCTCACGCGCGGTTTCCGCCGACGCGCGTCCCTGCTCGGGCTTGGCGCCCGCGCCCAGGCCGGTACGGCCCAGACGAATCTGCACCGGCGCATTGGTTGCCGCCAGCGCTTGCGCATCGGTGTTGGCGCAGATGAAATCCACCCCGTGCACACCGCTGCGAATCATGTGCGCGACGGCATTGCCGCCCGCACCGCCCACACCAACGACCTTGATTACGGTCCCTTTGGTGTTGTTCTCAAGCATCTCAAAGTTCATCATGATGACTCCCTCACAAGTCCGAATTTGCAAATCACAAAAATTCCCCGACAACCTATCTTTTGTGAATCGCCTCAAAGCCGACGCCGGCTACATAGGCCCGCCACGGGTTTGAGACGCCTCCTCTTTCTGGCGCTCCCCGCTAGACAGCCGCGGTTCGCACCAAGGAGCAGGCCCCAACCTGCACCCTTTAGTTCATGAACCACTCCTTCATGCGCGCAAGCAGACTCTTGAAATTGCCCGTCTGCGCGGCCACCTTGCGGCCACGCACACGCTGCATGCGCGCCTCCTGCAGCAGCCCCATCACCGTCGAGAAGCGCGGATTGCGCATCACGTCGGCAAGGCTGCCTTCGTACTCGGGCACCGCCACGCGAACCGGCTTGAGGAACACGTCCTCGGCCAGTTCGATCATGCCGGGCAGCTGCGCGGATCCCCCGGTCAGGACCACGCCGGAAGCCAGCAGGTCCTCGTAGCCGGAATCTCGCACCACCTGCTGCACCAGGGTGAACAGCTCTTCCACGCGCGGCTCGATCACCGCGCCCAGCGCCTGGCGCTTGACCTGGCGCGGGCCGCGGTCACCCAGGCCCGGCACTTCCACGGATTCGTCCGGGCTGGCCAGCACCTGCTTGGCGACGCCATAGCGCAGCTTGATTTCTTCGGCATCGGGCGTAGGCGTGCGCAGCATCGCCGCAATGTCGTTGGTGATCTGATCGCCGGCGATCGGCAGCACGGCGGTATGGCGGATCGCACCGCCAGTGAAGATGGCGACGTCGGTCGTGCCGCCGCCGATATCGACGAGGACGACGCCCAGCTCCTTTTCGTCCGCCGTCAGGACGGCCAGGCTGGAAGCGAGCGGTTGCAGGATCAGATCCTGCACCTCGAGGCCGCAGCGGCGCACGCACTTGACGATGTTCTGCGCGGCGCTGACCGCGCCGGTCACGATGTGCACGCGCACTTCCAGGCGCAGGCCGCTCATGCCGATGGGCTCGCGGATGTCTTCCTGGCCGTCGACGATGAACTCCTGCGTCAGCACGTGCAGCACCTGCTGGTCGGTCGGGATGTTCACCGCCTTGGCGGTCTCGATGACGCGGGCGACGTCGGTGGCGGTGACTTCCTTGTCCTTGACGGCGACCATGCCGCTGGAATTGAAGCTGCGGATATGGCTGCCGGCGATGCCGGTGTAGACGTCTCGAATCTTGCAATCTGCCATCAGCTCGGCTTCTTCAAGCGCGCGCTGAATGGAATTCACAGTGGTCTCGATGTTGACGACCACGCCCTTACGCATACCGCGCGATTCGTGCTGGCCCAGGCCTAGCACCTCGAAGCGGCCTTCAGGCAGGATTTCAGCCACCACAGCCACCACCTTGCTGGTGCCGATATCGAGGGCGACGATAAGGTCCTTGATGTCACGGGTCATGGCGTTAGCGTTTCTTGGGAGGTTTCGGTGTGGATTTGGATTTGGTTTCCGACGCGGGCAACGGGGCCAGCGCCAGGGCGAAACCATTCGGATAGCGCAGGTCGGCCTGCGTGACGGTGCGCCCTTCCAGGCGCCCCGCCACGGTGGGCCACGCCTGCACAAAGCGTTGAATACGAGCCGCGAACGGCAAGGCGCCGGGCAGGCCATGCGGATCCGGCGCGTCGGCGCCCGGATCGCGGCCCAGGTCCAGCAGCATGCCGTTGGACAACACCACGCGCCAGGCATAGCGCGGGCTCAGTTCCAACTGTTCCACATGCATGTCCAGCGGCGCGAACCAGCGCGCCAGCTCGGCGTAGCGCTGCACCACGAGCGCTTCCGTGCCATCCGGCCCGGAGAACTGCGGCAGCACCGTGTCGTCGTCCACCTCGCCCGTGTTCGCCGTGAACGCCTCGCCCCAGGTGTTGATCATCTGGTTTTCGTTCCACAGCGCCAGCGGCTGCTGCTCTTCGATGCGCACACGCAGCACGTTGGGCCAGATCCGCCGCACGGTGGCATGCCGGACCCACGGCACCGATTCGAAGATCTCGCGCGCGTCGTCCAGGTCCACCGTGAAGAAATTGCCCTTCACGCGCCCTGCGATCGCCGAACGCACCGCGCCCGTCGACACATAGTGCAGATCGGTGTCCGGCATCGATTCCAGCTCGATCGCCGTCAACGTGAAATACGGACGCTGCGCCACCCACACCACGCCCGCGATGAGCATGGCGGCAACCGCCAGCACGGCTAGCGTGTTGGCGATCAGGTTGGTAGTACGAGCGTCGTTCCACACGGAATATCCAGGTCAAGCGTTGCGAGCGTGGCCGTGCACCTTGCACGAAGCCTCGGACAGGATGGCCACGCACAATTCTGCATAGCTGATTCCCACGGCCTTCGCGGCCATGGGCACCAGGGAGTGGCCGGTCATGCCGGGCGAAGTATTCATTTCAAGCAGCCAGGGGCGGTTGTCACCGTCGAGGATGAAATCCGCGCGGCCCCAGCCCTCGCAGCCCAGCGCCTGATAGGCCTTTACGGCAATCCGCGCGACTTCTTCAGCCACGTCTGCGGGCAAGGCGGCCGGGCAGAAGTACTGCGTGTCGTCGGAGAAGTACTTGTGTTCGTAGTCGTAGTTGCCGCCGGGCGCGGCGATCTCGATCACCGGCAGCGCGCGCGCGGCCTTGCCGGATCCGACGATCGCCACGGTCAGTTCGCGTCCGGTGATGAACTGTTCGGCCAGGACCTCGCTGTCGTAGCGCGCGGCCGCGGCGTAGGCTTCTTTCATGTCCGAGTAACCGACGACCTTGGTGATGCCCACGGTCGAGCCCTCGTGCGGCGGCTTGATGATCAGCGGCAACTGCAGGCGGTCCGGAACCAGGCGCAGATCGGTATCGGCGTCGAGCACTTCAAAGTCGGGCGTGGGCAAGCCATGCTGCAGCCAGATGCGCTTGGTCATGGTCTTGTCCATGGCCAGCGCCGATGCCATCGGGCCGCTGCCGGTATAGGGGATGCCCAGCAGTTCCAGCGCGCCCTGAAGCGTGCCGTCTTCGCCGTAGCGGCCGTGCAATGCGATAAATACGCGGTCAAAGCCTTCGGCCGCCAGCTCGGCAAGGCTGCGCTCGCCAGTGTCGAACAGGTGCGCGTCCACGCCGGCGCTGCGCAAGGCTTCCTGTACGCCCTTGCCCGACATGAGCGAGACTTCGCGCTCGGCGGACCGGCCGCCGTACAACACACCTACCTTGCCGAATTGCTTGCTCATGCCAGCTCTCCCACCTGGGCGGGGACCTTGCTGATCGAACCCGCTCCCATCACGATGACGACGTCGCCATCGCGCACGAAATCCACGACCGCCTGCGGCAGATCGGCCACATCTTCAACGAACACCGGCTCGACCTTGCCCGCCACGCGCAGCGCACGCGACAGGGCGCGTCCGTCGGCCGCGACCAGCGGCGGCTCGCCCGCGGCGTAGACCTCGGTCAACAACACCGCGTCGGCCGTGCCCAGCACGCGCACGAAATCCTCGAAGCAATCGCGCGTCCGCGTGTAGCGGTGCGGCTGGAAGGCCAGCACGATGCGGCGGTCGGGCCAGGCGCCGCGCGCCGCAGCCAGCGTCGCGGACATCTCGACGGGATGGTGACCGTAGTCGTCGATCACCGTGAAGGTGCCGCCCCCGTGGTTGGCGGGCACCGCGAATTCACCCGTCTGCGTGAAGCGGCGTCCCACGCCCTTGAACGAACCCAGCGCCTCGCAGATGGCCGCGTCGGATACGCCCAGCTCGGTCGCCACGGCGATCGCGGCCAGCGCATTGCGCACGTTGTGCAGGCCGGGCAGGTTCAGTTCCACATTCAGCGGCGGCAGCAGCGTGTCGCGATGGGTGCGTTGCACGTTAAAGCGCATGCGCGTGCCGTGGGCCTGCACTTCATAGGCGCGCACCTGGGCGTCCTCGTTCAGCCCGTAGGTCGTGATGGGACGCGACACGAACGGCATGATCTCGCGCACGTTGGCGTCGTCCGAGCACAGCACGGCGCTGCCGTAGAACGGCAGGCGCTGCGTGAATTCGATGAAGGCGCTCTTCAGGCGCGCCACGTCGTGACCGTACGTGTCCATGTGATCGGCATCGATATTGGTCACGATGGCCATCACCGGCAACAGGTTCAGGAACGAGGCGTCCGATTCGTCGGCCTCGACCACGATGTAGTCGCCCTGCCCCAGCCGCGCATTGGCGCCCGCCGAATTCAGCCGGCCGCCGATCACGAACGTGGGATCCAGGTCGCCTGCCGCCAGCACGCTGGCGACCAGGCTGGTCGTGGTGGTCTTGCCGTGCGTGCCCGCCACGGCGATGCCGCGCTTCAAGCGCATCAGTTCGGCCAGCATGATGGCGCGCGGCACCACCGGGATGCGTGCAGCGCGCGCCGCGATCACTTCGGGGTTGTCGCCCGCGACCGCGGTGGACGTGACGATGGCGCTGGCGCCCGTGACGTTGCTGGCGGCATGGCCAATCGCGATCTTCACGCCCAGGCCGGCCAGGCGGCGCGTCACCGCCGACTCGTTCAGGTCGGATCCGCTGATGTCGTAGCCCAGGTTCAGCAGCACTTCGGCGATGCCGCTCATGCCCGAACCGCCGATGCCTACAAAATGGATATGTTGAATTCTGTGTTTCATGATGAACGCCCCGCTGCTTGTTCACAGACGTCGGCGATATGGGCGGCCGCGTCGGGACGCGCATGCGCGCGGGCCCGGACGCCGACAGCCTCGAGTTCTTGTCGGGTGCGCTGGCTCAGCCAGTCCGCCAGCCACTCGGGCGTCATGGCGGTCTGCGGCTGTAGCCACGCGGCCTGCGCGTCGCTCAGGAAGCGCGCGTTGGCGGTCTGGTGGTCATCGATCGCGTGGGGGAACGGCACGAACAGCGCCGCAACGCCGGCAGCCGCCACTTCGGACACCGTCATGGCGCCCGCGCGGCAGATCAGCAGGTCGGCGTCGGCCATGGCGCCCGCCATGTCGTCGATGAAGGCGCGGCAGTCGGCCTGAACACCCGCTTGGGCGTAGGCCTGCTGAAGCGCCGGCAAATGTTGTTCGCCGGCCTGATGGACAACCGTCGGCCGGCGCTCGAGCGGCAGACGCGCAAGCGCCTGCGGCACGGTGGTGTTCAAGGCTTGCGCCCCCAGGCTGCCGCCCACCACCAGCACGCGCAGCGGGCCGGTGCGGCCGGCGTAGCGTTCGGCGGGATCGGGCAAGGCGCACAGGTCGGCACGCACCGGGTTGCCCATGGCTTCACCCTTGGGCAGCACACCGGGAAAACCGCTCAGCACGCGGCGCGACATCTTGGCCAGGCATTTGTTCGCGGTGCCCGCGACGGCATTCTGTTCGTGCACGACCAGCGGCGTGCCGCGCAGCGCAGCGATCACGCCGCCCGGGAACGCCACGTAGCCGCCCATGCCCAGCACCACGTCGGGGCGCACGTCGGACAGCCGCGACCACGCCTGCGCAAATGCGCGCAGCAACAGGAACGGCAGCTTGAGCAGCGCGGACGCGCCCTTGCCGCGCACGCCCTGGAAACGCAGCGGCACCAGTTCGATACCGCGCGGCGGCACGAGGCGGCCTTCCATCTTGTCGGGATTGCCCAGCCACAGCACGCGCCAGCCGCGTTCGCGCAGCACGTCAGCCACGGCCAGACCGGGCATGATGTGGCCGCCGGTGCCACCGGCCATGATGAGGATGGTGCGCGCGGCGGTCATACCCGTCCTCCGCGCATCATGATGCGATTTTCCACGTCGACCCGGATCAGCATGGCCAGCGCGCACAGGTTCATCACCACGCCCGATCCGCCGTAGCTCATCAGCGGCAGCGTCAGACCCTTGGTGGGCAGTAGGCCCAGGCACACGCCCATGTTGATGAACGATTGAACGCCAAACCACATGGCCACGCCGTGCGCAACCAGCCCGGCGAACGTGCGCTCCATGGCGATGGCCTGCCGGCCGATGTCGAAACCTCGGTAGACGATGATGGCAAACAGCGTGATCACCAGCATCACGCCAGCAAACCCCAGCTCCTCGCCCACCACGGCCATCAGGAAGTCGGTGTGCGCTTCGGGCAGGTAATGCAGCTTTTCGACGCTGGCGCCCAGGCCCACGCCGAGCCATTCACCACGGCCCAGCGCAATCAGCGAATGCGACAACTGATAGGCGCTGCCGTATGCGTTGTCTTCGTTCCAGGGATCCAGGTACGCGAACAGACGCGCACGGCGCCAGGGCGACAGCCAGATCAGCATCAGGAACGTGCCCACCAGCACGGCGAGCAGGCTGCTGAAATACTTGCCGTTGATGCCGCCCAGGAACAGGATGCCGATGGCAATGGCTACGATCACCATGAAGGCGCCCAGGTCGGGTTCAAGCAGCAGCAGCATGCCCACGCCGGCCAGCGCAAACGCCATCGGCAAAAAGCCGCGGGCAAAGGCCTGCATGTGCTCCTGCTTGCGCACGGTGTAATCCGCCGCGTACAGCAAGGCTGCAAGCTTCATCAGTTCGGACGGCTGGAAGTTCAGCGGACCCAGTGGAATCCAGCGGTGCGCGCCGTTGACCTCGCGGCCGATCCCCGGGATCAGCACGGCCACCAGCAGCACCATCGTCACCACGAAAAGCGGCACGGCCAGGCGCTGCCAGACGCGGATGGGGATCGACAGCACCACGGCGGCGCCGACCAGCCCCGCGCTGACGAACAGGCCGTGGCGGATCACGAAGTAGTAGCGGCCATAGGACGCATAGCGCGGGCCGTCGGCCAGCGCGATCGACGCCGAATACACCATCAGCAGGCCGAGCAGCAGCAACGTCGAAGCCGCGATCACGAGCGGCATGTCGAAGTTGCGCATGCGGGTACGGCCGGGCCGTACGGCGTTGACGCTGGCGGTGAGGTCGGCGATCAGGCTCATTGTGCGCCCTCGGCGTCGCGCGCCATGGAATTCGCCCGGGAAGCGGCGTTGCGGATCATGCCACCTCCCCACGGTCGCGGGCCAGGTCTTCGACCTCTTCCACGAACACCTGCCCGCGATGCGGGTAATTGCGGAACATGTCCAGGCTGGCGCAGGCCGGCGACAGCAGCACCGCGTCGCCGGGCTGAGCCAGTTCGGCAGCGCCGCGCACGGCATCGCGCAGCGTTTCGACGGTGATGCACTTGACGCCTGTCGGCTCCAGCACGCGTCCGATCTCGGGGCCATCCAGACCGATCAGCATCACCGCGCGCGCATGACGCGACACCCCAGGAATCAGCGGCGAGAAATCCTGGCCTTTGCCCTGGCCGCCGGCGATCAGCACCACAGGCTGACCCAGGCCTTCCAGCGCGGCCACGGTGGCGCCCACGTTGGTGCCCTTGCTGTCATTGATGTAATCCACGCCGCCAATCGTGCGCACGAAGGCGGCGCGATGCGGCTCGCCCGCGTAGTCGCGCAACGCGCGCAGCATGGCGCCCCAGCCCAGGTCCAGGCAGCGGGCAAGCTGCAAGGCGGCCAGCGCGTTCAACGCGTTGTGGATGCCCCGGATGCGCAAGGCGTCCACGGGCATCAGGCGGCTCATGCGGCCCTTGGCGCGCACGGGTTCGGGCGCGTCCTTCTTGCGCCGCGTGGGCGGCGCCGGTTCGTCGAAATCGTTGGGTTCGCAGGCCGTCAGCCATGCCACGCCCTGCCCGAGTTCCAGGCCCATGTCGCCGACCAGTTCCGGCACATCGCGGCCGAAGCTGCGCACGTGCATCGCGTTGAGCGCGGACACCATCTCCACGGTAAGCGGGTCGTCGCGGTTGACGATGGCGACGCGCGCCATCTTCAACAAGCGCGCCTTGGCCTGGGCGTACGCCTGCATGCCGCCGTGCCAATCAAGGTGGTCCTGGGTCACGTTCAGCACGACGGCCGCATCGGCCATCAGCGTGCGCGTGGTTTCAAGCTGGAAGCTGGACAGTTCCAGCACCCACACCTGCGGCAGCGTGTCCGTGTCCAGTGCGTTCATCAGCGCGGCCAGCGCCGCGGGGCTGATGTTGCCAGCGGCCACCACCGTCAGACCGCTGGCTTCGACCAGTTGCCGGGTCAGCGCGGTAACGGTGGTCTTGCCGTTGGTACCCGTCACGGCCAGCAGCCGCGGACGGTATTCGCGGGCCGTGGCCAGATCCGCCAGCGCGCGGGCGAAGAGTTCGATTTCACCGACGACTTCGATGCCGCGGGCCTCGGCCTCGCGCAGCAGGTCGGCGGCCGGCGCCTGGGCAGGCGCCAGGCCGGGGCTCAGCACCACCTGCGACACGCCGTCCAGCAGATCGGTTGCGAACGACGCGTCGCAACCCAGGCGGTATTCCACTTCGTTTTGCGCCAGCGACTCGCGCAGCGCGGCAAGACCTCCCGGCTCCGCGCGCGTGTCGGCCACGCGCAGGCGGGCGCCCTGGCGGGCGCACCAGCGTGCGGCGGCGACACCCGTCTCGCCCAATCCAAGGATCAGAACGAGCGGCGCATCTACGCGGGAGGTTTCCATCATGTTCATCGCAACTTCAGCGTAGAGAGGCCAATCAGCACCAGCATCATGCTGATGATCCAGAAACGCACGACCACCTGGGTTTCCTTCCAGCCGCCCACTTCAAAGTGATGATGCAACGGGGCCATGCGGAAAATGCGTCGACCTGTTCCATAACGTCGCTTCGTGTACTTGAACCAGGTCACCTGGAGCATCACCGAAAGGGTCTCAACCACGAACACGCCGCCCATGATGAACAGCACGATCTCCTGGCGCACGATGACTGCAATCGTGCCCAACGCGCCGCCCAGCGCCAGCGCGCCGACGTCGCCCATGAACACTTGCGCCGGATACGCGTTGAACCATAAAAATGCGAGTCCAGCGCCCCCGATCGCCGCGCACAGCACCATCAATTCCGATGCGCCGGGGATGTACGGAAACAGCAGGTACTTCGAATAGTCGACGCGGCCGACCACGTACGCGAAGATGCCGAGCGCGCTACCGACCATCACGGTCGGCATGATCGCCAGGCCATCCAGGCCATCGGTAAGGTTCACGGCGTTGCTGGTGCCGACGATCACGGCCCACGTCAGCGCCACAAAACCGAGCACACCGAGCGGATAGCTCACCGTCTTGAAGAACGGCACGATCAGGTCGGCGCGCGTCGGCAGGGACATCGTGAAGCCGCTGCCCACCCATGCCTTGAAAAGGGGCCACAGTTCCGTGTTGGCGGGCGCGGACACCGCGAAGGCCAGATACACCGCAGCCACCATGCCGATGGTGGCTTGCCAGAAGAATTTTTGCCGCGCCGGCATCCCTTCGGGATCGCGATAGACCACCTTGCGATAGTCGTCGCGCCAGCCGATCCAGCCAAACCCGAAGGTCACCAGCAAAACGACCCACACGAAGCGGTTCGTCCAGTCCGCCCACAGCAAGGTGCTGATGGCGATGGAAATCAGGATCAAGACGCCGCCCATCGTGGGCGTGCCGGTCTTGACCAGATGCGATTCGGGACCGTAGGTGCGCACGGCCTGGCCGATCTTCATTTCGGTCAGCTTGCGGATCACGCGCGGGCCGGCCACCAGGCCGATCACCAGCGCCGTCGCGCAGGCCAGCACGGCGCGCAGGGTGATGTATTCGAACACGCCCAGCGCGCGCACATCGTCAGAAAGCAGACGGGCGATCTCAAGCAGCATGCTGCTCTCCCTGCCCCGAGGCTGCCGAACCTTCATTCAAAGAAAAAGCCGTCACTACCCGCTCCATGCGCATAAAGCGCGATCCTTTTACCAATACGCAGGACGGGCGCAAGCCGCGCAAGGCGGCAACGACTTCGTCTACCGATGCGCAGGCGTGCGCGCCAGGGCCGAATGCGGCGGCGGCCGCCCGGCTGGCTTCGCCTAGCGTGATGAATGCGTCGAGCCCATGCTCGCGCGCGTAATTGCCCACCTCGACGTGCATGGCGGGGCCGTTATCCCCGACTTCGCCCATGTCGCCCAGCACCAGGACGCGCGTGCCGGCAATGCGCGCAAGTACATCGATGGCTGCGCGAACCGAATCGGGGTTGGCATTGTAGGTGTCATCGATGAGCAGCGTTCCGTCACTCATTCGCTTGTGCTGCATGCGGCCGGCCACGGGGCTGAATCCGGCCAGCGCCCGCACCGCGGTCTCCAGCGGCGCACCCGCGGCGATCGCGCTGGCGATGGCCGCCAGCGCGTTGCGCAGGTTGTGCAGCCCCGCCACCGGCAGCGTCAGATCGGCAACGCCGACCGGCGTCACGACACGGCAGCGCGTGGCGTCCACTTCCGCAATTATCTGCTCGGCATAGACATCCAACCCCGGCTGCAGCCCGAACCGCAGCACGCGGCGCGGCGCGGCCAGCGCGTCCCAGATGGCCGAGTAGGGTTCATCTCCGGGATACACCGCGATTCCATCCGCCGGCAGCGCGGTGATTGCGGCGCCGTTCTCGTGCGCAACCGCCTCGACGGTGTGCATGAATTCCTGATGTTCGCGCTGCGCATTGGTGACCAGCGCCACGGTCGGCGCGGCAATGGCGGCCAGCTGCGCGATCTCGCCCGGATGGTTCATGCCCAGTTCGAACACGGCGGCGCGATGCTCGGGGCGCAGGCGCAGCAACGTCAGCGGCACGCCGATATCGTTATTCAGATTACCGGCCGTGGCCAGGCGCCCCGCTTCGCCCTGCCATTCGGCGAGCATCGCGGAGATCATTTCCTTGGTGGTCGTCTTGCCATTGCTGCCGGCCACCGCCACCACGGGCAGCGAAAAACGCGAGCGCCAGGCGGCGCCAATGCGCGTCAGCGCAACGCGCGTATCGCCCACGACCAGCTGCGTCAGCCCGGCATCGGCGACCCGATGCGCGACGAGCGCCGCGCAGGCGCCGCGCGAGGCGGCCTGGTCCAGATAGTCGTGCGCGTCGAAGTTCTCACCAACCAGCGCGACGAAGAGCTCGCCTTCGCCAATGCGGCGCGTGTCCGTGGATACGCCCGGCGTCTGCTGCAACAGCAGCGCCACGCGCGCCCACTCGCGGTCGTCGAACGGCAGCTTTTCACCGCCGATGTCCTGGTAGGTTTCGTGTCCCTTGCCCGCCAGCAGCACCACATCTTCGGGCGAAGCCGCCCAGATCGTCTGCAGGATGGCGCGCGCGCGGTCGACTTCCACGTCGGCTCGCACCGCTTCGGGAATGCCGGCCAGGATTTGCTGAACGATCGCCTCGGGCGACTCGGTGCGCGGATTGTCGCTGGAGACAACGACGTGATCCGCCAGCTCCGCGGCGATCGCGCCCATGACGGGGCGCTTGCCCGGATCGCGCTCGCCGCCGCAACCGAACAGGCACACCAGGCGCCCGGAACGCGCCGTGGCGACGGCGCGCAATGCCAGCAGCGCGCGCGAGAGCGCGTCAGGCGTGTGGGCGTAATCCACCACCACCAGCGGACCGCGGGCCGCATGCGCCGGCAGGCTGACAGCGGGCTCCACGGTCTGCAGACGGCCATCGACCGGGTCCGTCGCGGCCAGCTCGCGCGCAATCTGCGCGAACGGCAGGCCCAGCTTGTACAGCACGCCCGCCACCAGCAGCAGGTTCGAAACGTTGTGCGCTCCCAGCAGGCGCGTCACGATCTGCGCCTCGCCGTGCGGCGATACCAGCGTGAAGATCTGGCCCTGCGACGTCGCCTGCAGATCGCGGGCACGCATCGCGGCGGGGATTGCGGGATCGTCGCTCAGGCTGTAGCCCATCGGCGACACGCCTTCCGGCAAGGCGGCGAGCATCCGCCGTCCGGCCTCATCGTCGGCATTGATCACTGCCGCAGTCAGGCCCGGCCAGCTGAAAAGGCGCGCTTTGGCCTCTTCGTAACGCTCCATCGTGACGTGGTAGTCCAGATGATCGCGCGTCAGATTCGTGAACGCGGCCAGCGCGACGCGCACGCCATCCATGCGGCCTTGTTCGATGCCGATCGACGAGGCCTCCATGGCCACGGCTTTCGCGCCGGCGTCGCGCATCGCGGCCAGCGTGCGATGCACCGTCAGCACGTCGGGCGTCGTCAGGCTGCCGCCCAGCGTCTGCCCGTCGGGCAGCACGGCGCCCAGCGTGCCGATCGTGCCGCAAGCCTTCTCGTTGCGGCTCAGGGCATGTGCAATCCATTGCACCGAAGAGGTCTTGCCGTTGGTGCCCGTCACGGCAACCACCGCCAGCGCGGCCGACGGGCGTCCATACCAGGTGTCGCCCAGCTCACCCAGCAACGAGCGCAGGCCCGTCACGGCAAGCATGGGCGTGCCGGCCGACGCGGCCTGCACGGCATCGGTGGCCGGGGCTTCGAACAGCACCGCGCTGGCGCCCAGCGCCAACGCCTTGTCTATATAGAGACGACCGTCACTGGAAAGGCCCGGGCAGGCGACGAACACGTCGCCCGGCTCGATGTCGCGCGAGTCCAGCTTCAGATGCGCGGTCAGCGACACGCGCTCATGCAACCACGCCACGGTCTCGGCAACCGTGGCGACAGAGGAAAAGTGGAAGCCGTTGGCGCTCATCTGCCTGGCTCCTTGATACCAGCAACAATCGTGGATTCAAACGGTGCGTCTGGCCGCACCCCCATCAACCTCAGGCTCCCCCCCACGATATGGGAGAACACGGGCGCGGCAATGGCGCCGCCGTAATAGCCGCCGATTGTCGGTTCGTCGATGGACACAGCCACCACGATCTTGGGATCCGACACCGGGGCAAAGCCCACGTACGAGCTGCGGTAACGTTGCGTGCTGTACTTACCGTCCACGATCTTGCGCGCGGTGCCGCTCTTGCCGGCCACGCGGTAACCCTGCACCTGCGCGGCTTTCGTGCCGTCGGGGCCCGTGGCCGCCTCAAGCATGGCGCGCACCAGCGCCGTCGTCTTGGGCGAGTAGATCTTCACGCTCGTAGGATCGCTGTCGCGCTTGACCAGGGTCAGCGACACCATGTCGCCGTTGCGGGCAAAAACGGTATAGGCGCGGGCCACCTGCAGCAGCGACACGGACAGGCCGTAGCCGTAGGCCATGGTGGCCTTTTCAATCAGGCGCCAGCGTTCCCACGGACGCAGACGGCCCGGCGCGGCGCCGGGAAATCCCACCTGCGGCGCCTGACCGAGGCCCAATTCGGTGAAGCGGTCCCACATTTCGCGGGATTCCAGCTTCTCGGAGATCATCGTCATGCCGATGTTGCTGGACTTGCGCAGCACACCCGCCACGTCCAGCGTGCCATTGCGGCTGACGTCGCTGATCGTGCTGCCTTGATACGTGAACCGGCCGTTACCCGTCTCGAATTGCGTCGACGTGCTGATGCGCCCAAGGTCCAGCGCCAGCGCGGCGGTGAACGGCTTCATGATGGAGCCCGGCTCGAACGTATCCGTGATCGCCTGGTTGCGCAGGTTGGCGCCGTGGAAGGTTTCGCGATTGTTCGGATCGAAGGTCGGCACGTTGGCCAGCGCCAGGATCTCGCCCGTGTGTACGTCAACGACCACGGCCGTCGCACCCTTTGCGCGGTGCTTGTCCATGGCGTCCTTCAGTGCCTTGAAAACCAGGTACTGCAGGCGCGTGTCGATGGACAGGCGCAGGTCGCGGCCGTCCACCGGCAACGTGACGGCCTGCACGTCTTCGATGACGCGTCCCAGCCGGTCCTTGATGACGCGGCGGCTTCCCGGGCGGCCCGACAACTGCTGATTGAACGTCAGCTCGACGCCTTCCTGGCCCTGATCCTCGACGCTGTTAAAGCCCACCACATGGGCCATCACATCGCCATCCGGGTAGTAGCGGCGCGTTTCGGGCTGCTGATGCACGCCGGGCACGCCCAGCTGCTTGATCTTGTCGGCCACGTCCATCGAGACCTGGCGCTTCAGGTACACGAAGTTCTTGTCCTCGTCGACGAAGCGGCGGCGCAGGTCGCCGACAGGCGTTTCCAGCAGCTTGGCCAGCGCGTCGACCTGCGCGGGCGTAGCCTGCTTTGCGTCTTCGGGAATGGCCCAGATGGCGCGCGCGGGCACGCTGGATGCCAGCACCGCGCCGTTGCGGTCCATGATCTTGCCGCGAGTGGCGGCCAATGTCAGCGTGCGCTCGTAGCGGCGCTCACCCTGCTGCTGCAGGAACTCCGTCGACAACCCCTGCAGGAACAGCGCACGGCCGGCCAGCACGGTGAACCCGCCAAACAGCAGGATCAGAACCAGGCGGGCGCGCCACGTGGGCAGCTGCCCGCGCAGCACGGGGTTGTCGAAGAAGGGCACGCGCTTCATTGCGAGCCTCCGGCGGCCGCGGGCACGGGCGCCTGATTCATATAGAGGGTGCGATCCGGCACGATGGGAATCATCTTCAAGCCGTCACGCGCAATGGCGTCGACCCGCGCATTGCGGGCCAGCTCGGCGCGCTCGAGCTGCAGGCGCCGCCAATTGGTTTCGAGGTCGCGCGCATGCGCCTGATCGCGCCCCAACTCCACGAAGAGCTGGCGCGACTGATACCGGCTGGTGACCAGGGAAATGGCCGACAGCATCAGCAAAGCCGCAACGATCAGGTTGACGCGACCCATCAGCGGCGCCCTCCCTTGCCGCCGCGACGGGGCGGCGGGGCGAGGTCGCTGCCGGGCAGCGAGCCGATCTTCACAAATGCAAAGCCGCCCTCGGGGGGCAGCGGTGTTTCGGTGCGCTCGGCCACGCGCAGGATGGCCGAACGGGCACGGGCGTTGGACGAGACTTCATCGTCTTCGGCCACGACCTTGCCAAGGGAACGGACGACGGGCTGGGGCATTTCGCTTTCGCGCAGGGGCAGGCGTGCATGCGCCGCAGCCGGACGAGCCGCCGCCGCGATGCACTGCTTGACCATGCGGTCTTCAAGCGAATGAAAGCTGATCACCGCCAACCTCCCCCCTGGGGCAAGCAGGTCTAAAGCTGACGCGAGGGTGCGCGCGAGCTCTTCGAGTTCCCGATTGATGTAAATCCGTAAAGCTTGAAAGGTGCGTGTGGCCGGATGTTGCCCCTTTTCGCGCGTGCGGACGGCGCTGGCGACGCACTCGGCAAGCTCGAGCGTGGTGCGCAGCGGCCTTGTTGCGCGGCGAGCAGCAATCGCCTTTGCAACCTGAAAAGCAAACCGTTCTTCGCCATAATCCGCTATGACCTCCCGCATCTCATCCACACTGGCTTGCGCCAGCCAATCCGCCACCGTGGGACCACGAGTGGTGTCCATCCGCATATCGAGCGGGCCGTCTCGCATGAACGAGAAGCCGCGCTCGGCATCGTCGATCTGAGGCGACGAAACGCCCAGATCCAGCATCACGCCATCGACCTTGCCGATGCCGCGCTGCTCCAATTCTTCAGCCATGGTGGCAAAGCCCCCATGCACTACCGTGACCCGCGCATCCTCGGCCGCCAGGGCGTTGGCAACCGCGATGGCCTGCGGGTCCTTGTCAAACACGATCAGCCGGGCTTGCTTGCCCAGCCGGCCAAGCAATTCTCGGCTGTGGCCTCCCCGTCCGAACGTGCCGTCGACAAAGACGCCACTTTCGATTCGCGTAGCCACATCCTGCCCACCCTGCGGCTGCGACCGTGCCGCGCCCTTGCCGCCGAAACCGGGCAGCAAAAGCGCGTCCACCGTCGGCGCCAGGAGGACGGGCCGATGTTCGAATTCCATAACTCTTTCAGAACGAAAACTGGTTCAACACGTCCGGCATACCCTTGGCCAAGTCTTCAGCCTCACGGCTGGCCAGGGTAGCGGCGTCCCACAGCTCGAAGTGAGAGCCCAGACCGAGCAGCATCACATCGCGCGTCATACCGGAAGCGTTGCGCAGTTCAGGAGCGATCAGAACCCGGCCGGAGCCGTCCAGTTCCACGTCCTGAGCGTTGCCCAGCAACAGCCGCTGCAGCGCGCGGGCCGTCATGGGAAAAGCCGCGATCTGCTCGCGCTTCTTTTCCCACTCGGGCCGCGGATACACCAGCAGGCAGCCGTCGGGGTGGCGGGTCAGGGTCAGCCGGCCTTCAGCCTGCGACATGAGCGCGTCACGATGCCGGGTCGGAATCGAGATCCGTCCCTTGGCATCCAGCGTGAGCGCGCTGCTTCCCTGAAACACCACTTTTACCCCACTTAATTGCACAATTTCCTACTATTTCCCACTCTACGGTATGGGCACAGGGGCGGTCAAGCGCGTGGTTGCAATTTTTTCAATCACAACAAGGACTTAGATCAACTTGTAAATACGCAAAAAGAAAAACCTCCCATTAAATCAGGAGGTTGCGACATACTCTAAAAGTCCTACTTCAGAAGTAGCGGCTAATGGGGTCAAGTTACCGTCTGCCGCCCGGTCGATCCTTCCAGTTGGCGAGGCTTCCCGCCGGACAGGCGACCCTGGAAGTGAAAATAAACTGGCGCGTGGGACGCCAGACGGCTGCGCGGCCTCGTCCAGATCCGCGCGCGCCGGAAGAATTCAATGCAAGACGGGTCTATAGGCCGGATTCTGTACACCAGGTTGCCCTGGCGGACGATCATTCCTCTGCGCGGATCATTGCTGAGCCGCTGTAGCCATCTACCCGCATGCTCGGACGGAGCCGCCCGTCACGGCCGTGAGGCCGCACGCATGCCTATTTGATGTTGCTCCGGATAGAGGTTGCCGCGTTTCACCCTGCGATGCCGCCGCCCGTTGCCGGTCGGCGCAATACGGAGATGGCCGTATCAGTGCGCGCAAAGCGCGCCCGCGCCGCAGTCTCGTCTCTGTGGTCCTATTCCTCAGCCGTGCCCGAAAGCGCGACCGGACGGCCGTTAGCCGTTACCCTGCCCTGTGGAGTCCGGACCTTCCTCGATGAGCTCGCACCCACCGCGATCGTCCAACCCGTCTTGCAGCACGTATTCTATTACAGGCGCTCGCTCTGTCCCTCGGGGCGCCCCGGCGGCAGCAAGACCGGGCCCTCGCGTTCCTGCGACAATACGCGCTGATCCGCTTAGCTGCCGCAGACACCAACAACCACATGGCCCTCGAAACTCTCATCACCCTGACCGACGTCCAGCTCGCGTATGGGCACCATCCGCTGCTCGACCATGCCGACTTCGCCATCCAGTCCGGCGAACGTATAGGCCTCATCGGCCGCAATGGCGCAGGGAAGTCCTCGCTCCTCAGGCTGCTCGACGGCCGCACGCAGCCAGACGACGGCGCCATCGCCCGCAGCTCCAGCCTGCGCGTGGCCACTGTCGAACAAGAGCCCGAGCTCGACGACAATGCCACGGTGTTCGATGTCGTGTGCAACACGGACGGCGACCACGAAGACTGGCAGCGCCCCTCGCGCGCGCGCGCCGTCATCGAAAAGCTGGGCCTGCCCGCCGATGCGCAGATCGCGGGGTTGTCCGGCGGCACGCGCAAGCGCGTCGCCCTCGCCCGCGCCTTGATCGACGAACCGGATCTTCTGCTGCTCGACGAACCCACCAACCATCTGGACTTCGAAGGCATTGCCTGGCTGGAAGACATGCTGCGCGCCTGGAAAGGCGCCGCGGTCATCATCACCCACGATCGCCGGTTCCTGGATGCCGTCACCACCCGCATTGTCGAACTCGACCGCGGCCGTCTCTTGAGCTTTCCCGGCAATTTCTCGCAGTGGCAGGAGCGCAAGGCGCAGTGGCTGGAGTCCGAACGGCTGGAGCAGGCGCGCTTCGACAAACTGCTGGCACAGGAAGAAGTCTGGATCCGCAAGGGCGTGGAAGCGCGCCGCACGCGCAATGAAGGCCGAGTGCGCCGCCTGGAAAGCCTGCGCGTGCAGCGCGCCGAACGCCGCGAGCGCGTTGGCAACGTATCGCTGGCGCTGGCCGAAGGCCAACGGTCCGGCAAGCTCGTGGCGGAACTCGAGCACGTCAGCAAGCGGTTCGGCGACAAGATCGTGGTCGACGACTACTCCACAACCCTGCTGCGCGGCGACCGCATTGGCATCATCGGACCCAATGGCGCGGGCAAGACCACTTTGCTAAAGCTCATCCTGGGCGAGCTGCAACCCGACTCCGGCGCGACGCGCCTGGGCACCAACGTCGCGGTCGCCTACTTCGATCAGATGCGCGCGCAGCTGGACGAAAACGCCTCGCTCGTCGACATCATCAGTCCGGGTAGCGAATGGGTCGAGATCGGTGGCGTGCGTAAGCACGTGATGACCTATTTGGGCGATTTCCTGTTTTCGCCGGCACGCGCCGGTTCGCCCGTGCGCAGCCTGTCGGGCGGCGAACGCGCCCGCCTGTTGCTGGCGCGACTCTTTGCGCGCCCGGCGAACGTGCTGGTGCTGGACGAGCCCACCAACGACCTTGACATCGAAACGCTGGAACTGCTGGAAGAGCTGCTGCAGGAATATGCCGGCACCGTGCTGCTGGTCAGCCATGACCGCGCCTTCCTCAACAACGTGGTGACCCAGACCATCGCCTACGAAGGCGACGGCCACTGGCGCGATTACGTGGGCGGTTACGACGAGTGGGTTTCACAGCGCCCCGCGCCCACCACGCCGCAGACCGACGCCGACAAGACTGCCAAGTCCGCCGACGACAATGCCGCTCGCGCGAAGGCCGCGCGCCCCAAGCCTGCAAAGGCGGGCAAGATCAACGCCTGGGACCTGCGCGAACTCGAAGGCCTGCCTGACGCGATCGCCGCGCTCGAGGCCAAGCAGGCGGAACTGGCGGGCAAGCTGGCAGACGGCAGTCTCTATCGCGACGCACCGGACGAGGTCGAACGCATCAATGGCGACCTGGCCAAACTGGAAGCCGAGCTCGAAGAGAAATTCGCACGCTGGGAACTGCTGGAGGCGCGGCGCGACGGCACGCTCTGACAGCACTGCTATATATAGATATGGGCCGATCGGTGGCGCAAAAAAAGGGGTGAACGGCAAAGCCGCTCACCCCTATTCACGTCGGCTCCAGCCGCAAGGCCCTCAAACGTGGGCGCGCCACTCCAGCGCTTCACCGGCGGCAAGCGGGACGAGCGTCGTATTGCCAAACGCCAGTTCCTGGGGCACCTGGTAAGTTTCACGCGACAGCGTCAACGTGCCGGTGTTGCGAGGCAGACCGTAGAAATCCGGACCATGGAAGCTGGCAAACCCTTCCAGCTTGTCGAGCTTGCCTGCCGCCTCGAACGCGGTGGCATACAGCTCCATTGCATGCAGCGCGGTGTAGCAACCCGCGCAGCCGCAGGCATGTTCCTTCAGACCGCGCGCGTGCGGCGCGCTATCCGTTCCCAGGAAAAAGCGCGGACTGCCGCTCGTAGCTGCCTCGACCAACGCAAGGCGGTGCGTTTCGCGCTTGAGAATCGGCAGGCAGTACCAATGAGGCCGCACACCGCCCTGGAAGATCGCGTTGCGGTTGTAAAGCATGTGCTGCGGCGTGATCGTCGCGGCAATCGGACCTTCCGCATCGCGCACGTACTCGGCGCCTTCCTTCGTCGTGATGTGCTCGAACACCACCTTCAATGCCGGAAACGCGCGCCGCAACGGCTTCATCACGCGCTCGACAAAGATGGCCTCGCGGTCGAAGACGTCAATAGACGGATCCGTCACTTCTCCATGCACGAGCAACGGCATCCCACACTTCTGCAAGGCTTCCAGCGCCTTGGTGCACTTACCCAGCAAATCGGTCACGCCCGCGTCCGAGTTGGTCGTGGCGCCCGCGGGATACAGCTTGACCGCATAGACGTGGCCCGATGCATGCGCACGCACGATCTCTTCGGCAGGCGTGTTGTCAGTCAGGTAAAGCGTCATCAGGGGCGTGAACGAATCCGGGTTGACGCCCGTCTTCGCAAGCGCCTCCAGAATGCGGCCGCGATAGGCCAACGCCTGCTCCGTCGTCGTGACCGGGGGCTTCAGGTTAGGCATGATGATGGCGCGGGCAAACTGGCGCGCCGTATCGGCAACCACCGCTTCAAGCGCCGCGCCGTCGCGCAAATGCAGATGCCAGTCGTCGGGACGGGTGATGGTGAGTTGGGTCGTGCTTTGAGTAGACATGGAAGGCTTCTTAATCTGCCAGCGGCATGCCCCGTTCGGCCAGTGCGCAGAACATCGCGCTGCCCAGGGGAATGACGGCATCGTTGAAATCGAAATGCGGGTTGTGCAGCAAGCAGCCGGAATCGGCCCCGCCCTGGCCAAGGCGGAAATATGCGCCCGGCTTGGCCTGCAACATGAACGAAAAGTCTTCGGAACCCATCGAGGGTACCAAATCGCGCACCACGTTTTCCTTGCCGATCATCTCGGTTGCGATGTCGGCCACCAAATTGGCGTGCTGAGGGGTGTTCAAAGTCGCGGGATAAATGCGCTCGTACACCACTTCGGCGGTGCCGCCGAACGCACCGGCAATTGCGCTCACCAGCTCCCGCATGCGCGTCTCGACCATTTCCTGGACCGACTTGCGGAATGTCCGCACCGTGCCCACCATGCGCGCCTCGCGCGGAATCACGCTCATCGCGCCGGGGTGGCCGGCTTGCACCGAACCGATCGACAGCACCGCCGAATCCAGCGGGTTCACGTTGCGCGACACGATCGTCTGCAACGCCGTGATGATCTGGCCCGCGATGGTCACGGGATCGATCGTCTGATAAGGATGCGCCCCGTGTCCGCCTCGACCCGTGATCAGGATCTCGAAGCGATCGGCAGCCGCCATCATCGGACCCGGGTTGATGCCGATGGTGCCCGGTTTCAGGCCCGGCCAGTTGTGCAAGGCGTAGATTGCATCGCAAGGAAAGGTGTCAAACAGGCCGTCCTCGAGCATGGCGCGTGCCCCGCCGCGCCCTTCTTCCGCTGGTTGGAAGATCAACACGGCCGTGCCATCGAAATTGCGCGTCTGCGCCAGGTACTTGGCCGCGCCGATCAACACCGCCGTATGGCCGTCGTGACCGCAGCCGTGCATCAGTCCGGGCTTGGTCGACTTGTGCCCGAACGTGTTGTCCTCGGTCATGGGCAACGCGTCCATGTCGGCGCGCAGTCCGATCATGCGGCCACTGTCGCATCGTTTGCCGCGGATCACGCCCACCACGCCGGTCTTGCCAATCCCGCGGTGCACCTCGATGCCCAACGCTTCCAGCGCGCCGGCGACGATGCCCGACGTGCGGACTTCTTCAAAACCCAATTCCGGATGAGCATGCAAATCGCGCCGAAGCGCCGTCAATTCGTCATGAAAAAGGCGAATCGATTCCAACGGAGAACGTGCGTACATAGGACGTTACAGAATGACGTGATAGAGGGGACGGTCGGTGCATTTTAGTTGCTACAGAGGATAAATGCCTTTGTCTTTACGGGAGAGACACGTTATGCTCCGGCCGCAGGACAATTTTTCCAACAGCCAGAGAAGGAGCGCCGCATTATGGCCACAACCTCCAAACCCGCGACCGCGCGCAAGCCGAACGCTGCATTCATGAAGCCGCTGACCCCCAGCGCCGAATTGGCCGCTGTCATCGGCTCGGAAGCCGTGCCGCGTACCGAGGTCACCAAGAAGATCTGGGAATACATCAAGAAGCACAACCTGCAAGATGCCAGCAACAAGCGCAACATCAACGCCGATGCCAAGCTGCGCCCGATCTTCGGCAAGGATCAGGTCACGATGTTCGAACTGACCAAACTGGTCAACGCACATCTGAAGTAAGCAGGCAAAGGGCGTACGGCGTACGTCCCTGCCTTTGGATTGTCGCGACGCCCTGGCTTCAGGCCGGGCGAGCTCGACGCCACCAAGCAAGTCCCCTCGCAGTACCTCATCGCCACGTTCGTGGACATTCCCACTTGATTGAAAAGCCAGTTCGCCTGGTCTGACGTGCCGCTGCATGCCTGCACGCCGCGCTTCCTTACCCGCGTCAGCAACTGCACTCATGCCGCACGTCGACAGACACACGAGGCGCCCCTGAACGCGCTACACGACGCCCTCGTCGACCGCGAGGCCAGGCCGCGCGGGCGCACCGCCCGCCATCGTGTCACGCCGGTGCCCGCAGCTATCCCGCATGGCATGCTTTGATACTGCGTCACATCGAAGCTCGACGCACCCACGACAACGACACCTCAACGGCATCTCAACGACGTATCCACAGCCTTGCCGGTGATCGCGCCCTGCAGGCGGGCTGCTGGTGGGCATCACCCCACACGTTCATGCCATGCAAAAAGGCCGGCATCGCTGCCGGCCTTTCCGAGGGTAATACCAGGACTCACGCGTAAGACGTGGGCGCGCCACCTTCCAGCAACGACAGCCAGCCACGAATCAGGCGATAGAGCACCCACACGATGGTTGCCGCCACGCCGATCCATCCGATGAAGATGAGGGTCGCGATCCCGCTGATGGCCAGCCACAGCAACGCCCACCAGAACGTACGCAGAAGCCAGTCAAAATGAGCGGCGTAGACGGTGCCTGCGGCGTCCGATCGCTTGAGATACATGAGCACGACGGCCGCAATCGTGGCGATGCCCAGAAATCCACTCGTCAGAAAGCCCAAGGCATACAAGCCATAGGCCACGTGGGTCAACGTGCGAAGGTCCAATGTCGTACCGGGCACGGGGGTCTGGGGTTCACTCACGATAACGCTCCAACGAATTGACTCGAACAATCTTACCGCACAAAGCCACCCCGCCCACGGCCGTTGTTATTTGGGCACATCCAACATTGGCGCGGCTCGCAGGCCAACTGGAGTGCCAAAGACAAAGCCCCACCGGATACCGGTGGGGCTTTGAGGATAAGAGCTTGACGATGACCTACTTTCACAGACGTCCGTCCACTATCATCGGCGCAAAGGCGTTTCACTGTCCTGTTCGGGATGGGAAGGAGTGGGACCACCTTGCTATGGTCGTCAAGCGTAACTGCTTGAGCAGTTGACACAACGGTCAACCGTTCGAATCTGGGGTACCGCAACGCGAACCTGACGCCCGCTTGTACTAAAGGGTTCGCAGCTCTCGCCGCAACCAACCTCTTGCCGCAACCGGCAGGGCTCTCACTAAAGACAAAACCCCGCAGGGGATACCTGCGGGGTTTTGAGCAATAAAAGCCTGACGATGACCTACTTTCACAGACGTCCGTCCACTATCATCGGCGCAAAGGCGTTTCACT
>NZ_CADIJP010000031.1 GCF_902859725.1 Achromobacter mucicolens
GAGTGCGGGATAGCCCTCGGTGTTCAGGCGGGGAAACACCTCCCTGTCCCACGCGTAATCGGCAATGCCATAGCGCAGCGGATACAGGGGCACACCGCGTTCGCAGGGCGGTGGAGAGATGGCTTTGCCCAGGCGCTTTTCATTCGGGCGAATGGAGCCCAGCGCCTTTTTGAAGCTCTCGTTATGGGGTTCCATCGATCTGGACGCCCCAGGCATCCGGTCAGTCGCTGCTTCCGCCATGAGACTCACTC
The DNA here is from genome assembly GCF_902859725.1 of Achromobacter mucicolens. GTDB lineage: Bacteria > Pseudomonadota > Gammaproteobacteria > Burkholderiales > Burkholderiaceae_B > Achromobacter > Achromobacter mucicolens. Next base: position 252 of record NZ_CADIJP010000031.1, read on the forward strand.
GTTGATTGATCGAAAAGACGTTCAATCTAAGGCGGTAAGAACCCCTTGGACATTTGAATAGTTCGAAACTGCGAAAGAGAGGGTCTGATTTGTAGAAGCCTCGAGTCTGCTATCAAACCAAGTGTCATGGGCAAGGTTCGATTGATATGCGTGCGCAGGCGCACAAGTGCGCCAGTATGACAACCCCGGCGGCGGGCCAGGGTTGCAATGCCAATCGTGCGAGTGAGCGGCTTTTACTCCACCCGAGCCCCCGACGCCGCCACCACCTTCCCGGCTGCTTCAAAATCCGCCTTCAGCAATTCCTGAAACTGCGCCGCCGATTTCGCTTCGGCTTCGACGCCCAGCGAGGCCAGGCGGGCCTGCACCTTGGGGTCGGCCAGCACCTTGTTCACTGCGGCGTTGATCTGGTCGCGGTCGGCGGCGGAGATGCCGGCCGGGGCCAGCAAGCCGAGCCAGGAGTCGAAGGCGTAGCCGGGCAGGCCGCTTTCGGCGACGGTGGGCAGGTCGGGGGCGAAGCGTGAGCGGGTTTTGCCGGTGTAGGCCAGGAACGTGACGCGCGGGTCGTTGCGGTAGGCGGTGACGCCGATGGTGGCGGCGGTGACGGCCTGGACGCGGCCGGCCAGCAGTTCGGTCACGGCGTCGCCCGTGGACTTCATGGGGATGTGCTGCATCTGCGCGCCGGCGGCGGTCAGGAACGACGCCATGCCCAGGTGCGAGGCGCTGCCGTTGCCAGCGGACGCGTAGTCGTAGGCGCCGGGCTTGGCCTTGACGGCCTGGATGAATTCGGCCGTGTTCCTGGCGTTGAGCGACGCGGACGCAAGGATGATGTAGCCGGTGTTGCCGATGTAGGCGACGCCCGTGAAGTCCTTGTTGGGGTCGTAGCTGAGGTTCTTGTACAGATATCCGGCGATGTTGTGGCTGGCGGCGGCCAGGACCAGGGTGTTGCCGTCGGGCTTGGCGCGGGCGACCTGGGCGGTGCCCACGGTGCCGCCGGCGCCGGCGCGGTTTTCAATCACGATCGAGGCGTCCAGGGCCTTGCCCAGTTCATCGCCGATGGCGCGAGCGATCGTGTCCTGGACTGCGCCGGTGCCGTAGGGCACGACGATGCGGATGACGCGTTGATCGGCGTGCGCGGCGCCCATGCCGGCGGCGGCCAGGGCAAGGGCGAGCAGGGTGTTGCGGCGTGCGGCTTGGAATCGTGAGGTCATGAAGCGGACTCTTGGTTGGGCGCACCGCTCGGATTGCGGCGCGGGTAGGACGGCGTTGGACTCTAATCAATGGGTCCGCCCGCACCAACGAATTAATCGCCGCTTGTTTATTTCTTGCGGCGATAAGGCCGCCGCCAAAGGGGACAGACGCATGGGCTTTATCATGTGCCAGTGACCAAGCCGCGACTCCGGTCGCCGGCGCTTTTTTTTGCCCTGGCATCCATTCCCTGATCGCAGAGGAGATTTATTAGTGGTTCGATCCGCAACGACAGCATCGCACTCCCTTCCGACCCGCCATCATGCCGCCGTCTCCTGGCGGCGCAGACGGGAAAGGCCATGGCTGGCGGCCTGGCTGCTGGCGGCGATGCTCAGTTGCTTGTCGTTACTGTGGCAGGCCCCGGCGGTGGCCGCGTTCCCGCTGCTGCCGGCTGCGTCGGCGCAGGAGCCGGCAGCCACGCCCTCGACGTTGACCCCTGCCGCGTTGGCGGATCTGCTGGACAATCCCGAAGCCCGCCAGGCCCTGATCGACCAGCTTCGTTCGCAGGCGGCAGGAGACAAACAGGCGCCGGCCGGCAATGCGCCATCGCGCGCGGCGCCCGCCAAGCCAGTTCCCGCCACGCCGTCCGAACCCAGCCTGCAAGAGCGCATGGCCGACGGCGTGCAGCGCTTCCTGACCGGCATTGCGGCCGACATGGGGCAGGGTGTCGACGACCTGCGCGCGCTGGCGTCGGGCCAGAACCTGCGCATGGACAGCGGCGAGGCGCGTAGCGCCTTGCTGCCGCTGGCGATGGCCGTCATCGCCACCATCATCGCCTTCATCCTGCTGCGCATGATCGCCATGCGCATCTATACGCGGATCGACCATTGGGTTGCCGAGCAGGGTTGCGAAAGCGGCTTGCCGCCCGCACGCGGCAAGCCGGCGTCCATGAAGGTGCTGGCGCGCCGCGCGGGCGCGATCATCGGGGCGCTGGCCATCGACGCGGCCGTCGTCCTGCTGGCCGCCATGGCGGGCGGGGCGGCGGCGCTTTGGACCACGCCGGGGCGCGGCACGCTGGACGGGCTGGCCTCGCTGTTCCTGCAGGCGTTCGTTGCGGTGGAGATCGTCAAGGTGCTGATCCGCACGGTGTTCGCCGTGCGCCATCCGCATCTGCGCCTCTTGCCGATGTCGGACGAACTGGCCAAGTACTGGAACGGGTGGCTCGTGCGCATCGTGGCGGTGGCCGGTTACGGCACGCTGGTGGTCGGCCCCGTGATGGCGGCCGCGCTGTCGCCCGCGCTGGGTCGGCTGACGACGATGCTGATCATGCTGGCGGTGTACATCTACGCGGTGCGCGTCATCTGGCAGAACCGGCAGGCCGTTCGCGAACGCCTGGACCGTCGCGCGGCCGGCGCGGCCACGTTCATGGGATCGCGCCTGCGCCTGCTGTCGCGCATCTGGCACGTGCTGGGCATCGCCTACTTCACCATCTTGCTGGTGGTCAGCCAGGTCGACCCGACGGACGCGTTGCCCTTCATGGCCCGCGCCACGGCGCAGACGCTGCTGGTCATCGGCGTGGGCAGCCTGCTGATCCTGCTGCTCAATGCCGTGCTGTCCAAGCCGATCCGCCTGTCGGACGACCTGCGCCGGCGGCTGCCGCTGCTGGAAGCGCGCGTCAACGCCTACGTGCCGGCCGCGCTGAAGGTGGTGGGCTGGATCATCCGCATCATCATCGTGCTGCTGATCCTGGATGCGTGGCGAGCCTTCGACCTGTCGCGCTGGCTGGCGTCGGACGCCGGCGCCGCCGCGATCAAGGTGGTGCTGAACATCGTCATCGTCCTCCTGATCGCCATGCTGGCCTGGACGGTGATCGCCAGCATCATCGAGCACCGCCTGAGCCAGAGCGAAGAGCGGGGCATGCCCAGCGCGCGCGAGCGCACGCTGCTGGCGCTGTTCCGCAACGCCGCGCTGATCGTCATCGTGACGATGACGCTGATGGTGCTGCTCTCGCAGATCGGCATCGACGTCGGTCCGCTGATCGCGGGCGCTGGCGTGGTGGGCCTGGCCATCGGCTTTGGCGCGCAAAAGCTGGTGCAGGACATCATCACCGGGGTCTTCATCCAGCTTGAGAACGGGATGAACGAGAACGACGTGGTGCAGGTGGCAGGCGTTTTCGGCACGGTCGAGAAGATGACCATCCGCTCGGTCGGCATCCGCACGCTGGACGGCGGCTACCATCTGGTGCCGTTCTCGTCGGTGGACGTGGTGGCCAACCACATGCGTGACTTCTCGTATCACCTGGGTGAATACACCATTGCGCACCGCGAAAGCGTGGACGACGCGATCGAGCATCTGCGCGCAGCCTTCGCCGAGCTGATGACGGATTCGGTGCTGGGACCGGAGATCCTGGAAGAAATGACCGTGGCGGGTGTCACGGCGGTCAACGACAAGGGCGTGACCATCCGTATCCTCATCAAGACCACTCCCGGCATGCAGTGGGCAGTGCAGCGCGGCTACAACCGGCTGCTCAAGAAGCACTTCGACGCCGCCGGCATCGAGCTGCCGTACCCGCACACGGTGGTGTACTTCGGGCAGGACAAGCGCGGCTTTGCGCCGCCCGCCAACGTGCACCTGCAGGCCGAGCGGCCCGACGAGGGCGGGGACGCGCGCGCCGCGGGCCATACGCGCCGCCGCTTGAAGCCGGAAGCGGCCAACGCCGATTCGGCAGAGGTGCTGGGCAACGAACTTGAGGCCCGGGAAGAGGCCGAAGCCGATCCCGCGCGCACGGAGCCCGCGCGCAGCTAGCGGCGACAGGAATGGCGCCTGCGCCGCAGTCGTGCAGTCGGGCCTAGCGCCCGACCTGCACGCCCGCGGCCTGCAAGCGCTCGGTGACGGCCTGGTAGCCGGCGCTCGTCATGTCGGTCTTTCGGATCGCCTGGTCGCAGGCCTTGCGGTCGTCGGGGCACCCGGCCTTGTCCGGCATGTCGCCCGCCACGACGAAATAGTCGACGACGAATTTCTCCACATATTTCTCGACCGGCTTGCCTTGCAGGAATCCAGCGATGTCGGCGCGAAACGTGGCGACGGTCTTCTCGGCGATGGGCGCCCATTCCTGGCATTGCGAGAACGTGACGACGCCATCGGCCCAGGCCAGCTTGCGGCAGTTCAAAAGCAGGGCGTCGGCGGGCTTGGCACCAGCGGGCAGCGCGGCGCGGACCTTGGCCCCGCGTGTGCCAGTGAACGTGACGACGCCGGCTTTCACCGCCGCGGCGTCGATCGTTGCCTTCAGCACGAAGGAATCGTCGATCACGGCCGGCAGCTTGGCCGTCGGACCGTTGGTATACAGGTCCGAGACTTGGGCGGCGTCCACACTCGTCACGTTCATCATCCGCCCCAGCAGACGCCAATCGGCGGCGAGCAGCGCATCGTGCTCTTCGCGAATGCCATACTCCAGTACGGCGCGTTCGATGTCGCTCGGCGTGTAGGCGGCGCTGGCCAGCGTGGGCAGCAGGGCGGCCGCGACAGCGGCGAATGCAAAGGGAATCGTCTTCATGAAGATAGGGCGTAAAGGAATGGTCCGCGAGGGTAACCGAGATAGGCGCCGCCTGTCCCGGTTTGACCACGCCGCGTGCGGTATAAACGAGACCCACCATGTCAGAGCAAGGGAGTCTCGTGTCCAGAAAACTCGGAGCAGGCCGCCTCGTCGCGGCGACCGTCGGCGTCATCCGGAAACAGGGCCGCACGATGCTGGCCGCGGCCCCCTGGTCGTTGGTGGTGTTCGTGCTGACGCTGCCGTTCGCGCTGATCGTGTCTTCCTTGTATCGGCTTCAGGATTGGATGATCCTTGCGGCGGCGCTCGTCTGCCTGATCGCCTTCGCGCGCACGACGTACGCCTGGCATCGGGTGGTATTGCTGGGCGAGACCGCGCACACCGCGGCTGCGCGGGGCGGCAGCTCAGAAGCCCGGCACTTCGTGTTGCTGGGCGGACTGTCCATTTGCGGCATGGCGATCGCGCGCGCCACGGGCGATCTTCCGTATGTCCTCTACATGCTGATCGGCGGCGGCAACGATGAATTGTTCTACGGCATGCTGATGGCATTGCTGGCATTGGTGTGGCTGCCCGTGCTGTACGGATTGGCCGTGTACGGGCTGAGCCTGCCGTGCGCTGCGGTCACGGGCACGTATGGGTTTGGCGCGATGCGTGGCGCGATGCGCTATCCGCGGTGGCCATTGATGCTGGCATTCCTCACGTTGCTGGTCCTGGGCGCGCACGCCAGCAACGACTTGCGTCCGATGCTGTACGACTACGTGGGCGTTCAGGCCCTGCAGGGTGTGCTGGCCGCGGTGGGGTGCGTTGGCGTGATCTTTGTGCTGACGGCGATGACCTCCGTGGCGTATCGGGACTCGGAGATTGGCGCCGAGTTGAATTGAGCAGGTTTGCGCGGCGGGCCAATGCGCCATCCGCATTGGTGCGCATCCATGTCAACGCAACCGAAGTGGCGTTCTGGACGTCACCGGACTTTACGCAGACGGTCATGCCCAAGCCGGTGCCCGCCGTGTTGCGCTCGACCGCGACCAGCTTCTGTGAAACGTACCGCGACCAGATCCAGGTCTTCGAGGATCGCAAGGAAGTGGCCCTGGGTGCCGGTTATCTGGGATTTCTGATCTCGGGCGTGTCGCCCGCGCCCAGGTCCCAGTACAGCCCCGTCATCAGGCTGAGCCCCTGCCGCAGCAGTTCGGGCGGCAGGTGTTCGTTCGGTGCGTGCTGCGAGCAGCCGGGGTACGAGTGGGGCACCCAGATCGTCTTCAGGCCCAGCACGTCGGTGAAGATGTCGTTGGGCAGCGAGCCGCCCAGGTTGGGCAGCAGTGCGGTCTTCTGGCCGGAGGTGCGTTCCAGCGACGCAACCGCCCAGCGCACCCAGGCGTCATCCGGGTCGATGCGGGTCGCGCGGAACATGGTTTCGCGGGTCAGGGAAATTTGAACCATCGAAAAGCCGTGGCTGTCCAGATGACGGCGCAGGGCCGGGATGAGGTCGTCCGGGTCCACGCCAACCACGAAACGCAGCTGGCAGCGCGCCCACGCGCGCGGCGGGATGGCGTTGACGGGCGTGTCCGGGTTGCCGGTCTTGTAGGCCAACACCTCGAACGAACACCAGCCGAAGACGCGTTCGGCGGGCGACAGGCCGGGCTCGCCCCAGTCCGGTTCGATCTCAGGCCCGTCCGCGCCGCCGTCGACTTCGCAGTCGGCCAGCGCGCGGCGCACGGCCGGCGGCAGTTCCTTGGGCACCCATTCCGGAATGCGGATCTGGCCGTTGGGCGTGGCGATGCTGGCGATCGCATGCGCCAGTTGCAGCCCGGGGTTGGAGATCAGTCCGCCCCAGTTGCCGGAATGATGGCCGCCGGCGCGCGCCTCGATGGTGAGGTCGAAGTTCAGGCTGCCGCGCGCACCGAGGAAGATGGTGGGGCGGTTGGCGCTCAGGCGCGGGCCGTCGGAGGCGATCAGCAGGTCGGCCGCCATGAGGTCGCGATGCTCGGTGCACAGTTCGCGCAGGCCCATCGAACCCGTTTCCTCGCCCATCTCGATCAGGTATTTGGCGTTGAAGCCCAGCTTGCCGCGCGTTTGCAGGACCAGCCGCAGCGCCTCCATATTGATGCTGTGCTGACCCTTGTTGTCGGCGATGCCGCGGCCGTACCAGCGGCCTTCGGCCTCGGTCAGCGCCCAGGGCGACAGGCCCTCCTTCCATTCCCGTTCCAATCCGCGGATCACGTCGCCGTGGCCGTAGCCCAGCACGGTGGGCAGGTCTGGGTCCTCGATGCGCTCGGCGTACAGGAAAGGGGCCAGGGCCTTCGGATGCGTCAGGGTGCGGCAGGTAAAGCCCAACGCTTCGAACGCCGGCCGGATTTCCGATTCCAGGTAGTCCGCCAGCACGGCGGCGCGATCCGGGTTCTGGCTCTCCGTGGGCAGCGCCAGCCGGCGCGCCAGAAGCGTGCGGAAGGCGCCGGAATCAAAGCACTGCTCGGCCTGGGCGATGGCTTGTGCGCGGGTCATGGCTGGGTAGCTCCAGTGGAAGTCGAAGGATGGATCGGGTAGAGGTGGCAGGCGACGAGCGCCCCATCGCGCAGCGTCAGCGCGGGCCGTTCGGTCTTGCATTGCGGCATGGCGTGCTGACAACGCGGATGGAAGGGGCAACCGGACGGCGGATGCAGCGGGTCGGGAAACGACAGGCCCAGGCCCATGTCGGGGATGCCCAGCCCCGGCTCGGGGGTGAGCACCGACGCCAGCAGCGCCTGCGTGTAGGGATGGCGCGGGTCGTGAAAGAGGCGGGCGGTGGGCGCCGATTCGACCACGCGGCCCAGGTACATCACGGCCACGTGGGTGGCGATGTGTTCGACCACCGCCAGGTTGTGGCTGATGAAGACGTAGGTCAGGTTGAAGTCGCGCCGCAGGTCCATCAGCAGGTTCATGATCTGCGCCTGCACCGACACGTCCAGCGCGGAGGTCGGCTCATCGCAGATCACGATCTCGGGCTGCATCACCAGCGCGCGCGCGATGGCCACGCGCTGGCGCTGGCCGCCGGACAGCTGCCCGGGCGTGTTGTGGGCCAGCCGTGGCGGCAGGCCGACGCGTTCCAGCATGTCGATGGCCTTGTGCATCTTCGGGTTGGGGATGCCGTGCACCTCCAGCGGCAGCGACACGATGGACGCGATGGAGCGGCGCGGGTTCAAGGACGAATACGGATCCTGGAAGATGGGTTGCACGCGGCGGGCGAGGGCGCGCCGGTCCATCTTGCGGATGTCCTGGCCTTCAAGGCGGATGCTGCCCTCGGTTGGCGGCGTCAGGCCCAGCAGCATGCGCGCCAGCGTGGACTTGCCGCAGCCCGACTCGCCAACGATGCCCAGCACCGCGCCCCGGTCGACGGCCAGGTCCACGCCATTGACCGCGTGCAGCGTGGCCCGCGGGCGGAACATGCCGGCGCGCACCGTGAATTGGCGGCTGACGGCATCGGCTTGCAGCAGCGCGCTCATGCGGGGACTCCTTCGGCGCTGAGAATGCAGCGCCATTGCTGGCCAGCGGCCTGGCCATGGATGGGAACGGCCTGCCGGCATTGCGGTTGCGCATAACGGCAGCGATCGGCGAAGGCGCAGCCGCGCAGCTCGCCCACCAGCGACGGCACGACGCCCGGGATGGTGCCCAGCGCCTCGCCCGGGGCCGTGCGGCCGGGCACGGGGATACAGCCAAGCAACCCTTGCGTGTAGGGATGGTGCGGGGTCGCGAAAATGTCGGCCACGGGGCCTTCTTCCACGATCTGGCCGGCGTACATCACTGCCACTTGCCGGGCGATGCGCGCCACCACGCCCAGGTCGTGCGTGATCAGCACCATGGCAATGCCCAGTTCGGCCTGCAGGTCCGCCAGCAACCGCAGGATCTGCGCCTGAATCGTGACGTCCAGCGCGGTGCTGGGTTCGTCGGCAATCAGCAGTTCGGGACCGCACATGAGCGCCATCGCGATCATCACCCGTTGGCGCAGCCCGCCGGACAACTGGTGCGGATATTGGCTCAGACGCTGGCCGGCTGACGCGATGCCGACCTTCTCCAGCAACTCCACGGCGCGGTCGCGCGCCTGCTGGCTGCTCGCCTTGCAGTGGTGGATGTAGTGTTCGGTGAGCTGTTCGCCGATGGCGTAGGCGGGGTTGAGCGCCGTCATGGGCTCTTGAAAGATCATCGCCATCTTGCTGCCGCGCAGCGCATTGACGCGCCGGCCGCGCGCCTTGGACAGGTCCTCGCCCAGCACGGCCAGCCGGCGCGTGCTGCGCCGGGCGGCCTTGGGTAAAAGACCCATGATGGCCAGCGAGGTCATCGACTTGCCGCAGCCCGATTCCCCGACCAGGCACAGCGTTTCACCGCGCCGGACCTGGAAGGACACGTCGCGCACCGCGTGCAGCGGGCCGCGTGGCGTGGCGATGTCGACGGTCAGGCCCTGCACGTCCAGGACGATATCGGTGCCATTCATGCTCAGGCCCTCTCTTCAGGCGTCAGGAGTTGATGCAGTCCGTCGCCGGCCAGGTTGATCGCGAAGATCAGCAGCGCCAGCGCCGATCCGGGAATGGCGATCAGCCAGAACGAGAAGAACATGTAGGCCTTGGCCTCGGAGATCATCAATCCCCACGACGGCAGCGGCGGTTGCACACCCAGGCCCAGGAACGACAGCGAGGCTTCCAGCAGGATCGCGCTGGCGGCTTCCAGCGTGGCGATCACGATCAGTTGCGGCACGACGTTGGGCAGGACCTCGCCCCAGACGATGCGCCAGGTGCTGGCGCCGGCCGCCTGCGCCGCGGCTACGTATTCCAGCGAGCGCACCTGCTGCGTGGCGCTGCGCATCACGACCGCGTAGCGGTCCCACTTGAGCAAACCCAGCACCAGGATCACCACCCACAGCGAGCCGCCGACGATGGCCACGGTGGCCAGCGCGACCAGGATGACCGGCATGGAGAGCCGCGTGGTGATGAGAAACGACACGGCCATGTCGACCTTGCCGCCGAAGTAGCCGGCCGCCATGCCCATCGCCGTGCCGATGAGGCCGGAGATGAGCGCGACGCTGATGCCGATCAGGAGCGAAATGCGCGCCCCGTAGAACAGGCGCGACATGTAGTCGCGTCCCAGCTGGTCGGTGCCCAGCGGGTGCAGCCAGGTGCCTTTCTCGTACCAGACGGGCGGCGCGGTACGGTAGGCCAGATCCTGGAAATAGGGATCGTGCGGCGAGATCCACGGGGCCAGCAGCGCGATCAGCACGATGACGAGCAGAATGCCGCCGCCGGCCAAAAGCGCCTTGTTGCGCCGCAGTCGGCGCCAGCGCAGCGTGGCCGCGGACAGCTCCAGCGGAGGCGCCGCGGACGTGGCGGGGGTGATCGTAGGCGTATTCATGTCAGGACACCCGGATGCGTGGATCGAGCCACGCGTTGGCCACGTCGGCGGCAAGCGTCAGCAGCACATACAGCACCGACAGCAGCAGCACGATCAGCTGCATGACCGGATAGTCCTTGTAAGTGATGCTTTGGTAGGCCAGGTAACCCAGCCCGTCCAGCGCGAAGATGGTCTCGATGACCACCGAGCCGCCCAGCAGGTAGCCCAGCTGCACGGCGGCCAGCGCCACCACCGGCACGATCGCGTTGCGCAGCGCGTGCTTGAAGATCACCTTGCCGGCCGGCAGCCCCTTGGCGCGCGCGGTGCGGATGTAATCGGCGCCCAGCACCTCGATCATGCCGGCGCGAATCAGCCGCATGAACGCGGGCGCCACGTAATACCCCAGCGCGATCGCGGGCATGACGAAGTGCTGCCACGTGCCGCTGCCCGACACCGGCAGGATGCGCAGGGATATCGAAAACAGCATGATCAGGATCAGCGCGAAGAAGAAGTTCGGCAGCGCCTGTCCCAGCACGGCAATCGCCAGACAGACGCGGTCGATCAGGCTGCCCTTGTACAAGGCGGCCAGCACGCCCAGCGGAATCGAGATGAACAGCGCGAAGGCCAGCGCGGCCATGCCCAGCTTGAGCGTGGTCGCCAGCTTGGACAGGATGAGCGGCCCGGCTTCGGTCTTGAAGTACACCGAGGTGCCGAAGTCGCCCTGCAGGATGTGCCAGAGCCAGTCGGCGTACTGGACGATGATCGGGCGGTCCAGCCCGTAGGTCTTGCGGATCATGTCGATGTCCGCCTGGCGCGCGCCTTCGCCGGCCAGCGCCAGCGCCGGGTCGCCCGACAGGTGCAGCAGCAGGAACGCCAGAATGGACACGGTCAGCGCCACCAGCGCCGCCAGGCCCAGGCGCCTCAGCGTGAAATAAAGCATAGGACTTCCTCTCTGTTCAGCAGCGCCGGGCGGGCCGCGGGGCCGGCCCGGCGCGGGGCGCGCCTTACTTCCAGCTCATGTCCCAGAAGCGCACCAGCTCGTCCGAGTAGGGCTTGAAGTTCACGTCCTTGGTGGCGACGTAGTAGGCGGGCAGCGTCCAGAGCGGCACCGCATAGGCCTTTTCCGCGATGATGTCCAGCGCCTCCTTGTAGGCCGCTTTGCGCGCTTCGCTATCGATGGTGGTATCGCCCTTTTTCAAGAGGTCGCGCACCTTCGGGTCGCGCGTGATGTCGTCGCTGCCGAAGGCGAAGTACACCGGCGTGGAAGCCGACACGTCGTTCACCAGGTTCGAGCCCCACGTCTGGTGCGTGAGCGAAGCCTTGTTGGCGCGGATCATGTCGCGCATCGCGGCGTACTGCAGGAAGTTCAGCTTGGCGCGGATGCCGACGGCCTGCAGGTAGTTGATGATGGCTTCGGTCTGGTTGCGTTCGCGATACGCGACGATGTCGATGTCAAAGCCGTTGGGATAGCCCGCCTCGGCCAGCAGCTTCTTGGCCTGCGCGGGGTCGTACTTGTAGGTCGGGGCGCCTTCCTGCGTGCAGCCTACCTGAGACGGCGTGCAGATGGTGTTGATGAGGCCGCCGCCTTCGCCCACGATGTTCTTGAGCATCGACTCGCGGTCGATTGCGTGGATGATGGCGCGGCGCACGCGCTCGTCCTTCAGTTGCGGCGCGGGCGTGCCTTCCAGGATGTTCATCTGCATGAACACGATGCGCATGGTGTTGCCCGTGACCATCTGCAGGTTCGGCATGCCGCCCAGCTGCTCGGCCTGGTCCTTGGGCACGCTCATGATCAGGTCTTCGCCGCCGGAGATGACCTCGGCCATCTGCGTCTGGCGGTCGGGGATGAAGCGGATGACCACCTTGCCGATCTTGGGCTGCGCCTTGGGCGAATCCTTGAAGTAGTCGGCGTTGCGTTCCAGCGTGATGGACTTGCCGGGCTGATAGTCCACGACCTTGTACGGGCCGGAGCCCACGGGCTTGGCGTTCATGCCCTTGGGGCCGACCTCCTGGTAGTACTTGGCGGGGTGGATGGCGGCCGTGGTCGACAGGTATTCCTTGGCGCCGGGGAAGGGCTCCTTGGTGGTCAGGCGCACCTTGTACTTGTTGATCTTCTCAACCTTGTCGATCCAGGACACGTTCTGCTGCGTGACCGCCTTGTTCTTCGGGTCGGCCACGAAGTTCAGCGTGTAGACCACCGAGTCGGCGTCGAACTCCTCGCCGTTGTGGAATTTGACGCCCTCGCGCAGCTCGAATTCCATGGTCTTGTCATCGATCTGTTTCCAGCTCTTGGCGAGCTGGCCCTTGTACTCGTTGGTGACCGGGTCGCGGTAGAGCAGGGTGTCCCACACGTTGGCCGCGATGATGACGCCGATGCGCACGTTGTTGAAGTACGGGTCGACACTTTCCGGGGCCTGGTCGTAGGCCATGCGCAAGGTGTCGTCCTTCTTGCCGGCAAGCGCGGGTTGGGATGCCAGCGCGGCGCAGGCAAGAAGCGCGGCGGCCAGTGCCTTCAATGGCGTGACGCGGCGCAAGGACAGCGCGGGCGCGGCGGGGGTGAAGCGAGAAAGCGTGATGCAGCAAGGTGTGAAGCGACTATCAGCCATGGTGAAGGCTCCTCTTGATGACACTACATGTGTTGCGTATCTATCGTCTCGCTCCGGCTCTTGAGCGCCGCCTCGCATTTGCGCTGCAGGTGCTGCCGCATGATGGCTGCCAGCCGGTCCGCGTCGCGCGCGGCAAGGGCCTCCGCCATTTCTATGTGTTCGCGCATCGCCAGATCCCATTTCTGCCGGTTCTCGTTCGAGACGAAGCGCAGGTTCTGGATCCGCGCGTTCTGCGCGTCGTAAAGCTGCTTGAGCAGGCTGTTGTGCGCGGCCAGGCTGATGCGTTCGTGGATCTCGCGGTTGACGCGAAAGTACGTCGGCAGGTCATGCCGCGCATGGCTGGCCATCATTTCGTAGGTCAGCGCGCGGATTTCCGCGATCTCGACGTCGGTCGCGCGCTCGCAGGCAAACCGGCACGACATCGCTTCCAGCCCGCCGATCACTTCGAAGGCTTCGCGGATATTCGCTTCGGACAGCGCCACCACCTGGGCGCCGCGGTTCGGTTCGATCTGCACCAGGCCTTCGGCGGCCAGCAGCCGGAACGCCTCGCGCAGCGGGGTGCGCGACACGCCCAGCAGGTCGCACAGCGCGCGTTCGTTCAAGCGGGTGCCGGGCGGGAATTCGCCCTGGATGATGCGTTCGCGCAGCGATCCGGCCGCCGATGCCGCCAGCGTGCGCCCGTCGCCGGCGGCGCGAACGGCCGCGGGCACCGGGGCGGGCGCAAGATCGGGCGAGGCCACGGCCCCGGCGTGATCCGGCAAGAAGCTAGGATCGCTGCTCATTGGTATACAAAAATTCCCCTTGTTTTCGCAGACTATAAACCTGTCTTTGCTGCGGTTTTGATGGGTGTATACCCTAGGTTATCGACGTAAAAACAATGGGATAGAGTGGCGCAAGCCGCAAGTCCGCCAGGCCGGCGCGTGTCGCATCAGGATGCGCGCAGGCCGTACTGGTATACAAACCGTCCATATTGGGGCCCCGCATGCTCACGCTGAACTCCCACCCGTCCGGCCGGCATTTCCTGCAGATTCCCGGACCGACCAACGTCCCCGACCGCGTCCTGCGCGCCATCGACCAGGCCACCATCGATCATCGGGGACCGGAATTCGGCGAGCTTGGCAAAGCGTTGCTGACGGGCATCAAGCAGGTCTTCCAGACCGAGTCGCCCGTCGTGATCTTTCCGGCTTCGGGCACCGGGGCCTGGGAAGCGGCGCTGGTCAACACGCTGTCGCCGGGCGACCGCGTGCTGATGGTCGAGACCGGCCACTTTGCCAGCCTGTGGCGCAAGCTTGCCGGGCGGTTGGGGCTGGATGTTGATTGCATCGAAGGCGACTGGCGTCGCCCCGTCGATGCCGGCGTGATCGGCGCGCGGCTGGCCGACGATGCCCAGCACCGCATCAAGGCGGTGTGCGTGGTGCACAACGAGACCTCAACCGGCGTCACCAGCGACATCGCCGCGGTGCGCGCCGCCATCGATCAGGCCGGGCACCCGGCGCTGCTGATGGTCGACACGATTTCCTCGCTGGGCTCCATCGACTACCGCCACGACGGATGGGGCGTGGACGTCACGGTGGCCGGATCGCAGAAGGGACTGATGCTGCCGCCGGGCCTGTCGTTCAACGCGGTGGGTCCGCGCGCGCTGGCTGCGGCCGAGACCGCGCGCCTGCCGCGTTCCTATTGGGATTGGCGCGAAATGCTGGGGCCCAATGCAAAGGGCTATTTCCCGTACACCCCGTCGACCAATCTGCTGTATGGCCTTCATGAAGCGCTGGCCATGCTGGCGGCCGAAGGCCTGCCGCAGGTGTTCGCGCGCCATGAACGCCATGCCCGCGCCACGCGGCTGGCGGTGGCCGGTTGGGGGTTGGAGCTGCTGAGCCTGGACCCGGCCGCGCACAGCCCGGCGTTGACCGCGGTGCTGATGCCCGACGGCCACAGCGCCGACGCGCTGCGCAAGGTCATTCTGGACCGCTTCGATATGTCGCTGGGGCAGGGGCTGGGCAAGCTTTCCGACCGTATCTTCCGCATCGGCCATCTGGGCCATTTCAATGATCTGACGCTATGCGGCACGCTGGCGGGCGTGGAGATGGGGCTGGCCGCGGCCGGCGTCCCGCACCGCTCCGGCGGATTGCAGGCGGCCATGGAATATCTGACCCGCGCGCCCGAACGCGTGGCGGGATAAACACACAACAACGAGGGAACCGATGAATACGCTCATGCAGCAGGCGATCCAGTTCGCCAACGATCACGAATCGACCTGGGATCGCAGCGTCAAAGGCAATTTTGGCGTGCACCTGAACGACCCGCCGCCGTGGAACCGTCTGCTGGGTCCCATCCACGATCGCGGGCCGGTGTCCGGCGTGGTGGTGGTGGACGGCAAGACAGTGGCCTCGTGGGGCGAGCCTGACCGGGCCGACCTGACGTTCAGCGTCGCCAAGCTGTACTTGGCCATTTTGGCGGGCGTTGCGCATGACCGCGGCCTGCTGCCGGATGTGGACGAGCCCGTGGGCAAGCGCGTGCCGGGCATCGGCTTTGACGAAGGCCGCAACGCGTCCATCACCTGGCGCCACCTGTTGCAGCAGACCAGCGAATGGGAAGGCGAACGCTTTGGCGTGTCGGATCAGGCGGACCGCTACCGCGCCGTCACCTTCGGCGTGCCGCCGGACGGCAAGAAGGGCGATGCGCGTCCGTTGCAGGAACCCGGCACGTATTGGGAATACAACGACGTGCGCATCAATCAGTTGTCTTATGCGCTGCTGCATCTGTTCCGCAAACCGCTGCCGGAGGTGTTCCGCGAGGCCGTCACGCGGCCCATCGGCTGCAGCGAGAACTGGCAGTGGGTCGGCTACGACAACGCCTGGGTCGAGATCGACGGCCAGCGCATGCCGTCGGTGCCGGGCGGTTCGCACTGGGGCGGCGGCATGTCCATCAGCGCCAACGATCAGGCGCTGATCGGCCAGATGCTGTTGAACGACGGTCAGGCGAACGGCCGCCAGATCCTGTCGCGCGAATGGCTGCAGGCCATGCGCACCCCCTGCGACATCGCGCCGTACTACGGGTATTTGATCTGGCTGAACCACGAAGGCAAGGTCTTTCCCAGCGTGCCGTCGTCCAGCTTCTTCGGGGTGGGCGCGGGTAGCTCGTTCACATGGGTGGAGCCAGAGCGCAAGATGGTCGTGATCGTGCGCTGGCTGAATTCGGCCCATGCCGACGCGCTGTTCGGGAAGATATTGGCGGCGGTGGATGCGGGCGACTGACATCTGCGAAACGAGGCCGGTGTCTGACACCCGTGCAGGCCGTTGTATGTTCGGGACGGTGCGGCCTGGGTGTCAGACACCGGCCTCTGCGAGCTGACCGTCATGCTGGCACGGCGCCGCCGGGGTGCCTGACACCCTCATCCCAGCCGCGGTTTTGCGGCATGCCAGGTTTTTTCGGGCAAGATATCGCGTTCGGCCGAGCGTTGCCGCGCGGCCACGCCGCATCTTTTCATCCGATCAAGGAACCACGCCATGAATTACCGCCGACTGGGAACCAGCAATCTCCGGGTATCGCCGCTCTGCCTGGGCACCATGATGTTCGGAGAGCAGACGCCCGATGACGAGGCCGCGCGCATCGTTGCGTCGGCGCGCGATCATGGCGTCAATTTCATCGACACCGCGGACGTCTACAACGAGGGCCGGTCGGAAGAAGTGGTGGGCAAGCTGCTCAAGGGCCAGCGCCACGACTGGGTGCTGGCCAGCAAGATCGGCAATCCGGTCGGCAAGGGACCGAACCTGGCGCATTACTCTCGCCAGTGGCTGATCCGCGGGGTGGAGCAGAGCCTGTCGCGCATGGATACGGATTTCATGGACATCCTGTACCTGCACCGCGACTACCACGAAGAAAACCTGGAAGAGGCGTTGTGGGCGCTGGGCGACCTGATCCGCGCGGGCAAGCTGCGCAGCTTCGGCCTGTCGAATTTCCGCGGATGGCGCATCGCCGAGGTGATGCGCCTGTGCGAAAAGCTGGGCGTGCCGCAACCGGTGGTGTGCCAGCCGTACTACAACATGCTGAACCGCGGCCCAGAGGTCGAGATCCTGCCGGCGTGCAAGCATTACGGCCTGGGCGTCGTGCCATACAGCCCGATCGCGCGCGGCGTGCTGACCGGCAAGTACCTGCCGGGCCAGGCGCCGGCGCCGGATACGCGCGCCGGACGCGGCGACCGCCGCATCCTGGCCACGGAATTCCGCGAAGAATCGCTGCAGATCGCGCAGAAGCTTGTGCAGCATAGCGCCGCGCGCGGGGTTCAGCCGGGCCACTTCGCGACCGCGTGGGTGCTGGCCAATCCTGTCATCACCGCCGTCATCGCCGGTCCGCGCACGCTGGCGCAAATGGACGATTACTACGCGGCGCTGGACGTGACGATCACGCCTGAAGACGAAACGGTCGTGAATGAATGGGTGGTGCCCGGTCACGCCTCCGCGCAAGGCTACAACGATCCGAACTATCCGTTTTACGGCCGCCCGGTGACGGCGGCCTGAGCGGGCGCGGAAGGGGGATCGTGCCCATTGCACCCGTGCGCGCACGGGTGCAATGATCCGGACGCCCCGTTCAGCGGCCTGGGGCCGGCTCGGCCGAGATGCCGTGCAGCATCATCTGCTCGGCCACCTGCGCGATGCCCATGCGGGCAATCCGGCCGCGGCGCTCGGCATCCACCATGCTGGTGATGATCGCGATCAATAGTTCGCTCAGCGCGGCGGCGGTCATGTCCACGCGGAAGGCGCCTTCGCGCTGTCCGCGCAGAAAGAAGGCGTCCAGCGTTTCCTGGTAGCCCGACCAGCTGTTCATGATGTCGGGTTCAAGCTCGGTGTCCGGCTTCCAGTTGTAGATCAGAAACGCCGTCAGTTCCTTGTGCGCCAGGTGCTGTTCGATCAGGTTGCGCAGCGCCGCGCGGGGCGGGGCGGTGTCCAGGTGCGAGTCCGCCAGCGCCTGCTTCATGACCTGCGCGCAATGCGTCATCAGGCGCAGCACCAGTTGGTCTCGCGTCTTACAGAACCGGTACAAGGTCGCCTTGCTGACGCCCACCGCCTTGGCCAGTTCCTGCAGCGTGGCGCGCGGCTGGTCCACCATCGCAAGCGCCAATGCGACAAGCAGCCGCTCGTGGCCTGCCTCTTCAGACATTGCCTCCTCCCCATTTTGGATATCCCTGGGCCGGTATTGGATCACGGTCGATTCACTTTGTACAAACTTTGGCGAATTTTTCAAGTAAGGACTTGTTTGGCCTCAATATCAAGCTACAAAGCAGCAAATGAATCAATATTGATTCAAATCGGTCTTTAAGGTAGCATCGGCGTCTCTTTGAATTCAAGACGCGCTGCGCGGGGGTAGTGAATGAAGTGGAATAAAGCATGGCAGTTGCCCCTGGCGGTGTTGTCGACGGCAATCCTCTTGGCCGGTTGCGGCGGCTCTGATGGCGGTGAGCCGCAGGCGGCTGGGCCGCGTCCCGTGCAGGTGCTCGCCGTTCAGCCGCAGCGCTACACGTTGACAAGCGAACTGCCCGGGCGCGTCGAGCCCATGCGCGTGGCCGAAGTCCGCGCCCGCGTGGCCGGCATCGTGCTGAGCCGCGATTTCGTCGAAGGCGCCGACGTCAAGGCGGGCGACGTGCTGTTCCGCATCGACCCCGCGCCGTTCAAGGCCGCCTTGTCGCGCGCGCAGGGCGAGCTGGCCAAGGCCCAGGCCGCCGTGGCCGATGCCCAGGCCGTCGTCAAGCGCTACACGCCGCTGGTCAAGATCGAAGCCGTCAGCCAGCAGGATTTCGACACGGCCAACACTACGCTCAAGAGCGCGCTGGCCGCCCGCCGGTCGGCCCAGGCCGACGTCGAGACCGCGCAACTGAACCTGGACTACGCCACGGTCAAGGCGCCCATCTCGGGCCGCATCGGGCGTGCGCAGGTGACCGAAGGCGCGCTCGTGGGCCAGAACGAAGCCACCGTGATGGCGACGATCCAGCAGCTCGATCCGGTCTATGTGGACTTCAATCAGCCGGTCGCCGACATGCTGCGCATGCGCGCGGCCATGCAGGATGGCAGCCTGGGCGAAGGCGAGGGCGCCCGCATCTCCATCACGATCGATGGCACCGACAAGCAGCGCGAAGGGCGCCTCTTGTTCTCGGACATCGCCGTGGACCGCAGCACCGGTCAGGTGGCCCTGCGTGGTGAATTCGCCAATCCGGACGTGCTGCTGTTGCCCGGCATGTACGTGCGGGTGCGCACGCATCAGGGCGTGGATCCGGATGCGATCCTGGTCCCGCAACGCGCCGTCACCCGCAGCACCGATGGCAAGCCGCAGGTGCTGGTGGTGGGGGCGGATGACGTTGTCGAGACCCGCGCCGTGCAGACCGGCACCATGCGCGGCGGCGATTGGCACATCACCGAGGGCCTGGCCGCTGGCGACCGGGTGATCGTGGGCGGCGTCAGCGCCGCCGTGCCTGGCCAGAAAGTCAGCGTGACGCCCGTGAACGAGCCCAAGGTGGCCGCCGCCGGCGATGCCGCGGCTGCCGCCAAGCAATAAGCGGCCCCCATGCATCGCGCGCAAATCCGAGGTTAGACCATGTCCAAGTTTTTCATTGGCCGCCCCAATTTCGCCTGGGTGGTGGCCATCTTCATCTCGCTCGCGGGGCTGCTGGCGATTCCGTCGCTGCCGGTGTCGCAGTTTCCGGTGGTCGCGCCGCCGCAGGTGACCATTGCCGCCACCTATCCGGGCGCCTCCGCGACGGTGCTGGTCGATTCCGTGACCAGCGTCATCGAGGAAGAGCTGAACGGCGCGAAGAACATGCTGTACTACGAGTCGTCCAGCAGTTCCAGCGGCAGCGCGGAAATCACCGTCACGTTCCAGCCGGGCACCGATCCCGACCTGGCGCAGGTCGACGTGCAGAACCGGATCAAGAAGGCCGAAGCGCGCCTGCCCACCGCTGTGACGCAACAAGGTCTGCAGGTTGAGCAGGCCAGTTCGAACTTCCTGATGATCTACGCCCTGACCTACAAGGGCGACGATGCGCACAAGGATGTGGTCGGGCTGTCCGACTACGCCGCGCGCCACATCAACAACGAGATCCGCCGCGTCAATGGCGTGGGCAAGGTGCAGTTCTTCGGCGCCGAAGCCGCGATGCGCGTCTGGATCGACCCGCAAAAGCTGCTGGGTCTTGGCCTGTCCGTGGCGGACGTCAACGCGGCCATTGCCGCGCAGAACGTGCAGGTGCCGGCCGGCAGCTTCGGCAGCCGTCCCGGCGCGCCCGAGCAGGAGCTGACCGCGACGCTGGCCGTCAAGGGCACGCTGGACAACCCCGAGGAATTCGGGCGCATCGTCCTGCGCGCCAATCCGGATGGTTCGTCCGTGCGCCTGGCCGACGTGGCGCGCCTGGAAGTCGGCCGCCAGAGCTATGACTTCGAAACGCGCCTGAACGGCAAGAAGGCGGTCGGCGCGGCGGTGCAGCTTGCGCCGGGCGCCAACGCCATCGACACCGTCAAGGCCGTGAATGCCCGCCTTAAGGAACTGTCGGCCTCGTTCCCGGAAGACATTGCGTACTCGGTGCCCTTCGACACGTCCAAGTTCGTCAGCGTGGCCATCACCAAGGTGGTGCACACGCTGCTGGAAGCGATGGTGCTGGTTTTCCTGGTGATGTACCTGTTCCTGCAGAACTTCCGCTACACGCTGATTCCGACCATCGTGGTGCCGGTGTGCCTGCTGGGCACATTCGCGGTGATGTCGGTGCTGGGCTTCTCGGTGAACATGATGACCATGTTCGGCATGGTGCTGGCCATCGGCATCCTGGTGGATGACGCCATCGTGGTGGTTGAAAACGTCGAGCGCATCATGGCCGAGGAAGGCCTGTCGCCGCGCGAGGCCACCGTGAAGGCGATGGAGCAGGTGTCCGGCGCCATCGTCGGCATCACGCTGGTGCTGTCCGCCGTGTTCCTGCCGCTGGCGTTCATGAGCGGTTCGGTGGGCGTCATCTACCAGCAGTTTTCGCTGTCGCTGGCGGTGTCGATCCTGTTCTCGGGCTTTTTGGCGCTGACTTTCACGCCGGCCCTGTGCGCCACGTTCCTCAAGCCCATTCCGAAGGGCCACCACGACGAAAAGAAGGGCTTTTTCGGCGGGTTCAACCGCGCATTCAACCGCCTGACGGGACGCTTCGAGGCGCTCAATTCCCGCCTGGTGCGCCGCACCGGCCGCTACATGGTGATCTACGTGGCCATCGTGGCCGTGCTGGCCGTGCTGTACATGCGCGTGCCGGAATCCTTCGTGCCGCCTGAAGACCAGGGCTACGTCATCGTCGACGTGCAACTGCCGCCGGGCGCGACGCATGTGCGCACCGATAAGGTGGTGGCCGACGTCGAGCAGCACCTGCTGTCGCTGGACGCCATGGGCGATGCCTTCACCGTCATGGGGTTCAGCTTCTCGGGCACCGGCCAGAACGCGGGCATCGCGTTCCCGACGCTTAAGGACTGGTCCGAGCGGGGCAAGGGCCAATCGGCGACCGACGTGGCCGACAGCGTGAACGCGCGTTTCGCGGTGATCGACGACGGCGCCGTCATGGCCGTCAACCCGCCTCCCATCGACGGATTGGGCAACTCGGGCGGCTTCGCGCTGCGGCTGCAGGACCGCGGCGGCGTCGGCCGGGCGGCGCTGACCGAAGCGCGCGACCAGCTGCTGGCGCAGGCCAACAGTTCGCCCGTGATCGCCTACGCCATGATGGAAGGCCTGGCCGACGCGCCGCAGCTGCGGCTGGACATCGACCGGGAAAAGGCCGAGGCGCTGGGCGTGGGCTTTGACGTGATCAGCACGGCGATTTCTTCGGCGTATGGGTCGGCCACCGTCAACGACTTTGCCAACGCCGGCCGCCTGCAGCGCGTGGTGGTGCAGGCCGACGTGCGCGACCGCATGACGCCCGAGAGCATCCTGAAGCTGAACGTGCCGAACAAGACCGGCGGCATGGTTCCGCTCAGCGCGTTCGTGAAGACGGACTGGGAGAACGGCCCTGTGCAGATCTCCCGCTACAACGGCTATCCGGCGTTCAAGATTGCGGGCGACGCCATGCCCGGCAGCAGCACCGGCCAGGCCATGGCCGAGATCGAGCGCATCGTGGCCGGCTTGCCGGAGGGCATCGGCTACGAGTGGACCGGCCTGTCATATCAGGAGAAGTTTGCCGGCTCGCAGGCGCCGATGCTGTTCGCGCTGGCCTTCCTGGTGGTGTTCCTGCTGATGGTCGCGCTGTATGAAAGCTGGTCGATTCCGGCGTCCGTGATGCTGATCGTGCCGATCGGCGCGCTGGGGTCGGTGCTGGCGGTGACGGTGCTGGGTATGCCGAACGACGTGTACTTCAAGGTCGGCCTCATCACCATCATCGGCCTGGCGGCCAAGAACGCCATCCTGATCGTGGAGTTTGCCAAGAGCCTGCGCGAACAGGGCCACAGCCTTGCCGACGCCGCCATCCAGGCCGCCAAGCTGCGCTTCCGTCCCATCGTGATGACGTCGCTGGCGTTCATCCTGGGCGTGGTGCCGCTGGCGTTGGCCTCCGGCGCGGGCGCGGCCAGCCAGCGCGCGCTGGGCGTGGGCGTGATCGGCGGCATGCTGACCGCCACGCTGCTGGGCGTGATCTTCGTTCCCATCTTCTTTGTGTGGGTGCTGTCGCTGGTGCAGCGCAAGCGGGGCAAGTCCTCGCCCGCCGCCAACGCCGCGCCGCGCACCGTGCAGGAGTAACGCCATGAGGCAGACCTTGTTTCCCTTGCGGCTGTCCGCATTGCTGCTGACCGCGGCGCTGGCGGGTTGTTCGCTCGCGCCCGTCTATGAACGTCCGGCATCGCCCGTGGGCGACCACTGGAGCCTGGCGACGTCCAGCCCCGGCGAGTCGGCGGCGGCGACGCTGAACTGGCAGTCCTTCATCACCGACGATGCCTTGCGCAAGCTGGTGGAACTGGCGCTGGCCAACAACCGCGACCTGCGCCAGACGCTGCTCGACATCGAGGCGGCCCGGGCGCAGTACCAGATCACCCGCGCGGACCGGCTGCCCGGCATCGACGCGCAGGGCACGGGCACGCGCCAGCGTGTGCCGGCGGACTTGAGCAGCACGGGCGCATCGTCGGTGCAAAGCAGCTATCAGGCCGGCCTGGGCTTGACCGCCTTCGAACTGGACCTGTTCGGCCGCGTGCGCAGCCTGTCGGATGCTGCCTTGCAGGAGTACTTGGCGACCGAGGCGACCGCGCGCAGCGCGCAGATCAGCCTGGTGGCCGAGGTGATCCAGGCGTATGTGGCGCGCGATAGCGCGCAGCGGCGTCTGGATGTGACGCGCCAGACGTTGGCCAGCCGCGAGGCGTCGCTGGAGCTGACCGCCAAGCGCAGGCAGGCGGGCGCGGCCACCGCGCTCGACTATCAGGAAGCGCTGGGCCTGACCGAGCAGTCACGCGCCGAACTCGAGCGCACGGATCGCGAGGTCCGCCAGGCCGGCAACGCGCTCGGTCTGCTGGTGGGCATCAGCGACCTGTCGCCGTATCTGCCGGCGCGCACGGCCGATGCCCCGATGCTGGTGCAGGAGATCGCGGCGGGCGCGCCATCCGCGCTGCTGGAAAACCGGCCGGACATCCTGGCCGCCGAACACGCGCTGCAGGCGCGCAACGCCAGCATCGGCGCGGCGCGGGCCGCGTTCTTTCCCAGCATTTCGCTGACCGGCCTGTTCGGCAGTTCCAGCGCGGACCTGTCGGGCCTGTTCAAATCCGGCCAGCGCGCCTGGTCATTCACCCCGCAGATCACGCTGCCGATCTTTGCCGGGGGGCGCAACATGGCCAATCTGGATCTGGCCACCGTGCGCAAGGACATCGCCGTGGCCCAGTACGAACGCACGATCCAGACGGCGTTCCGCGAGGTGTCGGACGCGCTGGTGGCCACCGAGACACTGCGGCGTGAAGAGGCGTCCCGGCTTGCGCTGGCGCAGTCCAGCCAGGTGGCCCTGCAGCTGTCCGAGGCGCGCTACCGCGGCGGCGTGGACAGCCATCTACGCTATCTGGATGCGCAGCGCAGCGCTTACACGGACCAGATCGCCTACATCGACGTCAGCGCGCAGCGCCAGGTGGCGCTGGCGACCTTGTTCAAGGCGCTGGGCGGCGGGTGGCCGGCCCAGCAGCCGCCTCAGGCGGCACTGGACTGAACGGCGCAGGGGGGCGCCGGACGGACCCTCGGTTGTGACCCGTGCGGATCCGCTGCGCACGGCCCGCCTGCCGCCTACGCCTTGCGCAGCCCAGCCCGCGGCATGGACGGCTGGCTTGCGTCGTCCACTTCCGCAGGCTGCCTGCCGCGCCCGATCAGCCACGCGCAGAAGGCCGACACCACGCCCGCAAACATCACGTACAGGCAGATCAGCCACGGCTGCCCGCCGCCCGTCTTGAGCAATGCGGTGGCGATGATCGGCGTGATGCCGGACGCGAAGATGCCCGAGAACTGGTAGACGAACGAGATGCCGGTGTAGCGCACCTTGGCATCGAAAAGTTCGCAGAACAGCGCGGCCTCCGGACCGTACACGGCGGCGTACAGGATCCCGAACGGAATGATGATGGCCAGCCAGATCAGCATCACGTTGCCGCCGCTGTTGATCATCATCCAGAAGCCGGGGAACGACGCCGCGGCGGTGATGAGCGAACCCCAGAAGTACACGCGGGTACGGCCGATGCGGTCGGACAGCCGGCCGAAGAACGGGATGAAGAAGCACATCACCAGCGCAGCCGCCATCACCCCGATCAGCGCCTCGGTCCGGGTGATCTGCACCGATTGCGTCAGGAACGAGATCGAGAACACGCCAAAGACGTTAAAGAACACACCGTCGATGTAGCGCGCGCCCATCCCCTTGACGACGTTGCCTGGATAGCGGCGCATCATGTCCATGAACGGGATGCGGCTTTCGGCGTTTTGCGCCTTGACCGCCGTGAACTCCGGCGTCTCCTTGATGTTGAGCCGGATGTACATGCCCACGGCCACCATCGCGGCGGACGCCAGGAAGGCGACGCGCCAGCCCCACGCCATGAACTGCTCGTCGGTCAGCAGCACGGACAGCAGCGCCACCGTGCCCGAGGCCAGGCACAGCCCGATGGCCAGCCCGATCTGCGGCAGCGACGCGTAGAAGCCTTTCTTGTCGGGCGGGGCATATTCATAGGCCATGAGCACCGCGCCGCCCCATTCGCCGCCCAGCCCGATGCCCTGGAACACACGCAAGAGCAGCAGCAGGATGGGCGCCCAGATGCCGATCATCTCGTACGTGGGCACCAGGCCGATCAGGAAGGTGGCGATGCCCATGATCATCAGCGTCATCACCAGCATGCTCTTTCGGCCGATGCGATCGCCGAAGTGACCGAAGATCAGCCCGCCCAGCGGCCGGGTCACGAAGCCGACGGCGAACGTCGTGTAGGCGAGCATGGTCGAGACCAGCGGATCGCCGGTGGGAAAGTACAGCTTGTTGAATACGATGCCGGCGACGACGCCATACAGGAAAAAGTCGTACCACTCGATGGTGGCGCCGATCAGCGAGGCGGTGACGACTTTGCGCACCGCCGCTTCGTTTTGCTTGGCCATGTCCAGTCTCCTTTGGTGGGTCGGCCGGACAATCTGCGTTGCCGCGGCCGGGTCTGTCTGCGATATGCGTTTCCTAACCGGGGTCCGTCATCTCCATCCGGGCGGGCGTGCGAACGGTCTGCGCGCGCGCCTGCCGCACGTCCTGCAGCATGAAATCCGCCGCGCGCTCGGCCAGCATCACGACCGGCGCGTTGGTGTTGCCCGAGACCAGCGTGGGCATGATCGAGCAATCCACCACGCGCAGCGCCGACACGCCGTGCACGCGCAGGCGCTCGTCGACCACGGCCAGCGGGTCGCTGCGCGGGCCCATCTTCGCGGTGCCCGAAGGGTGGAAGATGGTGGCGCCGTACTCGCGGCAGAAGTGCAGGATCTCGTCGTCCGTCTGCACGTCCGGGCCGGGGCGGAATTCGCGTTTCATCAGGCCGGCCAGCGGCTCGGTCGCGGCGACCCGGCGCGCGTACCGGACGGCGGCCACGGCCATGCGGCGGTCCAGCTCCGTCGACAGGTAGTTCGGCAGCATGGACGGCGCCTCGAACGGGTCCGTGCTGCGCAGCCGAACGCGGCCGCGCGAGCTTGGCCGCAGTTGGCACACCGAATAGGTGCAACCCGAGAACGGATGGACCTTGCCGCCCGCCATGTCGGCCGACAGCGTGGCGAAATGGAACTGGGTGTCGGGCGTGCGGCTGGCCGGATCGACCCGGCAGAACAGGCCTCCCTGGTTGATGCCCACGGCCAGCGGACCGCTGCGCAGCAGCAGCCATTGCAGTCCCATGCGCAGGCGGCCGTGCAGCGTGCGCAACTGGTCGTTGGTGGTGATCGGGCGCGTGGTCTCGTAGATCAGGCGGATCTGCAGATGGTCCTGCAGGTTTTCGCCCACGCCGGGCAGGTCTCGCACGATGCCGATGCCGAACTCGCGCAGCAGGTTGGCAGGGCCGATTCCGGATAGCTGAAGCAACTGTGGCGATTGCAGCGCGCCGGCGCATAGCACCACTTCGCGCCGGGCGCGCAGCGTTCGGACCTGGCCATCGCGGCGGTAACGCACGCCGCAGGCGCGGCTGCCTTCGAACAGCACGGCCATCGCGTGCGCATCGGTTTCGATGCGCAGGTTGGGGCGGTCCTGCGCGGGCCGCAGGTAGGCCACGGCCGTGGAGCAGCGCCGCCCGTTGCGGGTGGTGAGCTGGTAGTAGCCCACGCCTTCCTGGTCGCCCGAATTGAAGTCACGGACGCGCGGCACGCCCAGCTTGCCCGCGGCGTCGATCAGCGCTTCCACCAGCGGATGCGGCGTCTTGATGGAGGTGGCGTTCAGCGGACCATCGGTGCCGCGGGTGGGGCCTGGGCCCAGATCGTTGTTTTCCAGCTTGCGGAACCAGGGCAGGCAGTCGTCCCAGCCCCAGCCCGGGTTGCCGGCTTCGGCCCAGGCGTCGTAGTCGTCGCGCTGGCCGCGGATGTAGATCAGGCCATTGATGGAACTGGAGCCGCCCAGCGTGCGGCCGCGCGGCCAGTAGATGCGCCGGTCCAGCATGTTGGGATCCGGGTCGGTGTAGTAGCCCCAGTTCACCACCTTGTGGAACATCGTCTTGCCGTAGCCGATGGGAATATGGATCCAGGGATAGGTGTCCTTCGGACCAGCCTCCAGCAGGCAGACCGAATGCGCGCCGTCCGCGCTCAACCGGTTGGCCATCACGCATCCGGCCGAGCCGGCGCCCACCACGATGTAATCGACGGTATCGGACATTTCCGCGCGGTCTCCCTTATATTTGTTCGGCATGACCGGCCGGTGCAGACTCCGCAATGCGGACCAGGCCGGCATCTGAGGCGATTCTAGGAAGCGCGCGCACAGAACAAAGCACAACACGCGCTGGGGCGGAGAAATGGAACAGAACATGCGGCTTCGGTTTCAAAATCGCAGTGCAGCATCGCAGGAGCCGGCCGATGGCCGGTCCGATGACGCGGGCGGACAGCAGGAGGCCGCCCGTTCGTTGCGGGCGCTGCTGGTGCTGGATCATCTGGCGCGGGCGCAGCATCCGCCCACGCTGGCGCAGCTTGCGCAGCGGCTCGACATGCCCAAGACCACGTTGATGCGCCTCTTGGCGGCCATGCAGCGCGCCGGCTTCGTGGCCGCCACGCCCACCGAAAACGGTTTCGTGCCGGGGCCGCAAGCCACCTCGCTGGCGCTGGCCACGCTGCGCGCCTGCGCCTTCACCCGCGCGTGCCGCGCCGTGCTGACCCAGCTGGTGGGCACGCTGGGCGAAACCTGCAACCTGACCGCGCCCGACGGCGACCGGGTCGTCTACATGGAGCGCGTCGAGACCAATGAGCCGTTGCGGCTCTTTTTTGCGGTGGGCAGCCACGTGCCCATGCACTGCACGGCGAGCGGCAAGCTGTTCCTGGCCTCGATGAACCGTCTGGAGCGCAGCCGCGTGCTGGCCCGCCTGCCGCTCACGCGCAACACGCCGCGCACGCTGACCGACCCGGCCCGGCTTGAGGCCGAGCTGGAGCGGCTGGCCGTGCGCGGCATCGGCATCGACAACGAGGAATTCGTGCGCGGCATGAGCGCGGTGGCGGTCCCGGTGCGCGACGGCGAAGACCGTGTGGTCGCGGCAGTGGCCTGCCATGCGCCCACGGCGCGCGTGATGCTGGACGATCTGCTGCGCGCCGTGCCGGTGCTGCAGCGCGCGGCGCAGTCGCTGCACGACGTGCTGGCGGCGCACCGGCCGGGCGGTTGAACCCGGCGCCGGGCACAGCCGTCCGGGCCATCAGTGGGTCATGCGGCCCCCGCTCACCATCCAGCGCGTGCCATACCGGTCGACCAGCGCGCCGTAGGCTTCTGCCCAAAACGTCTTTTGCAGCGGCATCGTGACGCTGCCGCCTTCGGCCAGGAGGTCGAACACCCGGTGCGCGTCCGACACGGTGGGATACACCAGCGCCAGCGCCACCCCCCGGTTGCCGGGGTAGGGGTGTCCGGCGGTGGCGTCGCTGCCCAGCAAGGTCTGCTCATCCAGCGTCAGGCGGGCGTACATGACACGCCCGGCGTCTTCGTCGGACAGGATCGGCATGACGGCATCGGCGGGGGCATCGGCATAACGGACCAGGGCGTCAAGGCGGCCTCCCAGCACGCGCTCGTAAAAGCGCATGGCTTCGGCGCAATTGCCGTCGAAACTGAGGTAGGCGGATAACTGGGGCATGATGGCTCCGGGCGGGGTGAAGTGCGGCGGGTCCGCATGGGCAAGGCGGGCAGCACAGGCCTATGATGGGAGTCTGATCCGATAACGGCCGGGAGACAATCCATGCAACAAGGAAGCTGCCACTGCGGACAGATCGCCTATGAAGTCGATGGCGATGTGTCCCAGGTGCTGGAATGCAATTGCTCGCACTGCAGCCGCAAGGGCTATCTGCTGTGGTTCGTGCCGCGCGCCGCGCTGCGCATCACGTCCTCGACGCAGACGCTGTCCACGTACACCTTCAACAAACACGTGATTTCGCACCATTTCTGCGCCAATTGCGGTTGCGCGCCGTTCGGTTTCGGCGTGGGCGCCGAAGGCAAGGAGACCGCGGCGGTCAACGTGCGCTGCCTGGAAAATGTGGATTTGAATGCGCTGACCCGCATTCCCTACGATGGCCGCAATACCTGATTGGCCGGCCCCGGCCCCTGACGGATCGAAACAGGGCCGCCGCGAAAGGGCGGTGGCGTCAAGATTTTTTCACTATGGAGCGGTGCAATGAGCACGGTAAGGCTGCTGAGCGATGACGAAATCCGTAGAAGTCCCGAGGCCTGGGCGGTGTTGGAAGACATCCGCGCCACGCGCAAATCGGACTTCGTCAACAATTTCTGGCGTGCGCTGGCCAACGATCCGCCGCGGATGCGCAGCGTCTGGGAGCAGCTCAAGACGGTAATGATGGCCGAGGGCGAGCTCTCGCCGCTGGTGCGCGAGCTGATTTACATCGCGGTGTCCACGGCCAATGGGTGCTCGTATTGTGTCCATTCCCACACGGCCTCGGCCCGCGCCAAGGGCATGACCGACGGCCAGCATGCGGGACTGCTGGGGGTGATCGCGATGGCGTCGCAGACCAACGCGCTGGCGACGGCGCTGCAGGTGCCGGTGGACGAAGCGTTCCACGTGACATGAACAGGAGGCGGCCATGTCGCTGATTCCCTTGTTTCCATTGTCCAACGCGCTGTTTCCCGACGGCGTGGTGCAACTGCGCATCTTCGAGGTGCGCTACCTGGACATGATCCGCCGCAGCATCGCCGAGAACACCGAATTCGGCATCGTGGGCCTGCTGGCCGGTAGCGAGGTCCGTTCCCCGGAAGGCGAGGAGACGCTGTCGCCGGTCGGCACGATGGCCCGGGTCGAACGCTGGGAGGCGCCCATGCCGGCCCTGCTGGAAATCCGGTGCCGCGGCGGGGAACGCTTTCGGCTGCGGTCCAGCGAGGTGGCAAAATACGGCCTTTGGATGGGCGAGGCCGAGCCCATCCCCGACGATCCGCCCACGCCCGTGCCGGCAGCCATGCAGGCCAGCGCCGATGCGCTGGGCCGGCTGGTGGCGCAGTGGCAGCGGGACGGCGTGCCCGCCGAACGAATGCCGCTTGCGCCGCCGTTCCGGCTGGACGACTGCGGCTGGGTGGCGAACCGCTGGTGCGAACTCTTGCCCTTGCCGCCGGACGACAAGGCGACCCTGCTGGCGCTGACCGATCCGGTCTCGCGGCTGGCGGCGATCCAGGACGTGCTGCGCGGACAGGGGCTGGCGTAGCGCGCGGCCCGACTTTATTTGGACACCATGGAAATCAGAGTAGACGAAGGCCTGCGCGCCTATATAGACCCGCTGACCGAGGACGAACACGCCGCGCTGGAACGCAGCCTGCTGGCCGAAGGGTGCCGCGACGCCCTCGTGCTGTGGGGCGATCTGCTGGTCGACGGCCACAACCGCTACGCCATCTGCGTCAAGCACGACATTCCCTTCAAGACCATCCAGCATCCGCACTTCAAGTCCATCGAGGACGTGCATCTGTGGATGATCGAGAACCATCTGGGCCGGCGCAGCGTGTCGGACTTCCAGCGGGGGGTGCTGGCGCTGCGCAAGAAGGAGATCCTGCTGGCGCGCACCGGGCCTGAGGACGGGGCGGCGACTGAAGGCGCTGCCTCCGAGGGATCGCCTTCCGAAGGATCGCCGCCCGACGACTCCCCGCCTTGGGATGAAGACGCGCCCGGGACCTCTGCCGCGCCGATGCGCGGCCATGCCAATCCCGACTGGAAACCGGCCGTGCCCAGCCGCCAGGCGTTGGCGCGCGCCGCCCGCATCAGCAGCAATACGCTGGGCCAGATCGAAAAGATCCAGAAGTCCGCTGCGCCGGAACTGGTGCGCGCAGTCAAGGAAGGCGCCATCTCCATCAATGCCGCGGCGGCCGTGGCGTCGCTGCCGGCCGAACGGCAGGCTGCCGCGGTTGCCGGCGGCCGCAAGGAATTGCAGCAGGCCGCCCGCGAAGTGCGGCAGGCCAAGGCGCCGCCGCCCCGCGAGGCGCCTCCAGAGGAGCCCATCGAGAACATCGCCGACATGCCGGCCGAGATCGCTCGCCTGCGCCAGTTGCTGGCCAAGCTGACGGACGAGCGCGACCAGCTCAAGAAGAAGGTCATGCACCTGACGGTGGCGCTGTCCGAGGCGCGCAGCGCGTCGGGCGCCGGCGACGACTGAGCGCGGATGCAGGAATAAGGGATAACCCTTAAACGGCGTAATCCACGAAAAATATTCGTGGATCGCTGGGAATTTATATCGTTTTGAGGAAAGGCTTGCGCGGCTTTGTAATGCAGGTTCGCTTCAACGCTCCTTGCATTCACACTGACTTTCCTTATGAATCCCATCGGATATCGCATTCTTTCCCGTACCGCGCCGGCCGTCGCCGCCGACGTGCTGGCCGGCTTTGCCACCATCGGCTCGGCCCAGATCAGCGACTGCATGAACCGGCTGTACGGCGTGTCGGGCCTGCGTCCGCTGCATAACGGCGCGCGCCGCACGGTCGGCGTGGCGCTGACCGTCAAGACCCGTCCGGGCGACAACCTGATGATCCACAAGGCGATTTCGCTGGGCGGGGCGGGCGACGTGATCGTCGTGGACGGCGCGGGCGACACCAGCAACGCGCTGGTGGGCGAACTGATGATGATGGACGCGCAGTCGCGCGGGATCGAAGGATTCGTGATCGACGGCGCCGTGCGCGATGCCGACGTGTTCGCGCAGGGCGAATTCGGCTGCTTTGCTCGCGAAGTGTCGCACAAGGGGCCTTACAAGGACGGCCCGGGCGAGATCAACGTGCCCGTGTCGGTGGGCGGCCAGGTGGTCAACCCCGGCGACGTGGTCGTGGGCGACGCCGATGGCGTGGTGGTGATTCCGGCCGAGCATGCCAGCGCCGTGCTGGCGCTGGCGCTCAAGAAGGAAGCCGACGAAGCCGTGGCCAAGGAAAAGCTGCGCGCCGGCACGTACACCAAGCCGTGGCTGGAAAAGACCCTGGCCGAAAAGATGGGAGCGGCCAAATGAGCATCGTCGCCGACCGCATCAAGCGCATCAAGCTTTCGCCCAGCGTCGCCGCGCGCGCCATCATCGCCGAACTGCGCGAACAGGGCCGCCGCATCATCGACCTGACCATCGGTGAGCCCGATTTCTCGACGCCCGAACACATCCGGCAGGCCGCGACGGCCGCCATGAACCGCGGCGAAACCAAGTATCCGCCGGCCCAGGGCACGCTCGCCCTGCGCAAGGCCGCGGCCGCGCACCTGCTGGAAGCGACCGGCGTGACGTACCCGGCTTCGCGTGTCATCGTCAGCACCGGCGCCAAGCAGGTGATCTTCAACGGCCTGGCCGCCACGCTGAACGATGGCGACGAAGTGCTGATTCCCGCGCCGTTCTGGGTGTCCTATCCGGACATGGTGCTGGTCAACGGCGGCGTGCCGGTGACGGTGGAAACGTCGCCCGCCAGCGACTACAAGGTCACGCCCGACGCCCTGGAACGCGCCATTACACCGCGCACCAAGTGGCTGATGATGAACGCGCCCAGCAACCCGACCGGATCGGTCTACACCGCGGAAGAACTGCGCGGCCTGACCGAGGTCCTTGCGCGTCATCCGCACGTCTGGCTGATGACCGACGACATCTACGCGCGCCTGAACTTTACCGGCGAGCCCACGGTGCATCCGCTGCAGGTGGCGCCGGAACTGGCCGAACGCACCCTCGTGGTCAACGGCGTGTCCAAGGCCTACGCCATGACGGGCTGGCGCATCGGCTACGGCGCCGGTCCCGATGAGCTCATCAAGGCGATGGCGATCCTGCAATCGCAAAGCACGTCGGGCGCCTCGTCGGTCAGCCAGGCGGCCGCGCTGCAAGCGTTGACGGGTCCGCAGGACTGCGTCGTGGAGTTTGCCAAGGTATTTCGCGAGCGCCGCGACCTGGCGATCGCCGAATTGTCCGGCACGCCGGGCCTGGACATCGTGGTGCCGCAGGGCGCGTTCTATGTCTTTCCGGACTGCTCGGGCCTCTTGGGCAAGAAGACGCCGGCCGGCGACGTGATCGCCAGCGATACCGACCTGACGCACTACCTGCTGCGCGAAGCGGGCGTGGCGGTCATCGACGGTCACGCCTACGGCGCGCCGGGCACGTTCCGGCTGTCGTTCGCGGCCTCGCTGGACGATATCCGGCAGGGTTGCTCGGCTATCCGCGAGGCGTGCGCAAAGCTGGCCTGATGCCCGGCACTCGATACCTTAGACAGCGATTCAACGTCCTATTCAGTCTGTTCACCAAACAACCAATCAAGGGGAATGAACCATGAAGCGTCACACTTTCTTTGCCGCCTGCCTGGGCATGGCTACGCTGGCCGCGGGCGGAATCGCCCACGCAGACCAGCTTGACGACATCAAGGCGCGCGGCGAGCTGGTCTGCGGCACGTTGGGCACGTCGCAACCCTTCAGCTTCCAGGACGCCGCGACGCGCCAGCTGGTGGGCTATGACGTGGACGTTTGCAAGCTGGTCGCCGACAAGCTGGGCGTCAAGGTCAACTACAAGCTGCTGTCGGTGGCGGCGCGCGTGCCCGAGCTGAACGAAGGGCGCGTGGACATCCTGGCGGCCAACCTGGGCTATTCGCCCGACCGCGCCCAGCAGATCGCCTTCAGCCACTCGTACTACGTCAGCCCGCAAAAGCTGATGGTGCGCAAGGATTCGGGCCTGGATTCGATCGAGGCCCTGAACGGCCGCCGCGTCGGTGCGACCAAGGGGTCCAGCTCCGAGCGCGAGATCAAGCGCATTCTGGACAAGTCGCAGGTGATTGGCTACGGCGACAGCTCGGCCACTTACCTTGCCCTGCAGCAGAAGAAGGTGGACGCGCAGTTCGCCTCCGAACTGGTCCTGGTGCGCCTGGTGCTGCAAAGCCCGCCGACCGCCCCGGTCAGCGTCATCCCCAAGGCGGTGTTCGATGAGCCCTGGGGCCTGGGCGTGCGCAAGTCCGAGCCGCGTTTCCTGGAAACGGTGAACCAGGCGCTGGACGAGGCGGAAGCTTCCGGTGCGGCGGCCAAGCTGTTCAACAAGTGGTTTGGCCCCGAGACGCCGTACAAGCTGGAACGCAGCTTCAAGATCGGCCCGATCGCCGGCTGAGGCACGGACCCGGGCGTTTGCCTCGCCACTCCCGTCACGGCTTCGGCGCGTCCCGCAAGGCGGCGCGCGCGAAGCCGTGATGCTTGGCGCCGCGCGCCCGATCGCAGGAGATTGACAGGTTTATGAGCTTTCTAGACGCTTCCCAATACCAGCTGCTGCTCAGCGGCATGGCGGTCACCGTACAGCTGTTCCTGGTTGCATGGGTCATGGCGTTCACCATCGCGGTGACGCTGGTGGTGGTGCGCGCCACCAATCTGGCGCCGTGCCGCTGGCTGGTCGACGCCTATGTGGAATACCACCGCAACGTGCCCCTGCTGGTGCAGGTGCTGTTCTGGTATTTCGGCATGCCCGAATTGCTGCCCGAAGGATTCCGCATGTGGCTGTACGCGCACAACGCCGAAATGTCGCTGGCGGCGATCGCGCTGGCGCTGGGGTCGGCCGCCTATATCGCCGAAGACATCCGCAGCGGCCTGCGCGCCATTCCGGGCACCCAGTTCGAGGCCGCCCGCGCGCTGGGCGCCAGTTATCTGCAATGCATGCGCTTCGTGATCGTGCCGCAGGCGCTGCGCATCTCCATTCCACCGCTGGTCGGGCGCGCGCTGCTGCTGTTCAAGAACACCAGCGTGGCCATGGCGATCGGCGTGATGGAGCTGACCTACCAGGCGCGGGAAATCGAAAACGAGACCTACCGCACCTTCGCCACCTTCGGCGCGGCGACGATCATGTACCTGCTGGGATCGTTCTTGATCATGGCCTTCGGATCGCGCATCTACGCCCGTTATCGTCTGAACCGCGGAGGCCACGGTGCTTGATCTGCTGATGCAATACTGGCCCACGCTGCTCGTGGGCCAATACCCCAACGGTCCGCTGGGTGGACTGGCGCTCACCCTGATCCTGGCCGCGCTGGGCTTGGCGATGTCCCTGCCGCTGGCGCTCTTGATCGCGCTGGCGCGCGTCAGTCCCTACGGCTGGCTGCGCACGGCCAGCAAGGCCCTGGTCAATGTGGTGCGCGGCATGCCGCTGCTCATGCTGATCTTCTGGGCTTACTTCGTCGTGCCCAAGATCACTGGGCAGGTGGTCAGCGGCTTCTGGACGCTGATCTTTGCGCTGGTGGTCTATGAAAGCGCCTACCTGTCCGAGGTGATCCGGTCGGGCATCGAGGCGGTGCCGCGCGGGCAGATCGAAGCCTCGCGCTCGCTGGGCGTGGGCTACTGGACGACGATGCGCAAGGTGGTGCTGCCGCAGGCGCTGTTCAACGTGCTGCCCAGCATGACCAGCCAGTTCGTGTCCACCATCAAGGAAACGTCGCTGGGCTACGTCATCAGCGTCAATGAACTGACTTTTGCCGCCAACCAGGTCAACAACCTCGTGCTGACGCAGCCGCTGCAGGTGTTCGGCATTCTGGCCATCATCTACTTCTTGGTGTGCTTCAGCCTGAGCCGCGGCTTGAGCTGGCTGGACCTGCGCATCCGCCGCTCGCGGGCCATGGCTTAAAGGAACAAAACATGATCAATCTCGAAAAAGTGAACAAGTGGTACGGCGAGCATCATGTGCTCAAGGACGTGGACCTGTCGGTGGCGCGCGGCGAAGTGCTGGTGGTCTGCGGCCCGTCCGGGTCGGGCAAGTCCACCATGATCCGCACGATCAACCGGCTGGAACCCATCGAGAAGGGCCGCATCCTGATCGATGGCCAGGACATCTACCAGAAGGGCGCGAACCTGAACGCCCTGCGCCAGAAGATCGGCTTCGTGTTCCAGCAGTTCAACCTGTTTCCGCACATGAGCGTGCTGGAGAACGTGATCTTCGCGCCGGTGAACATCCGCAAGCAGCCGCGCAAGCAGGCCGTGGAGCTGGCGCGCAGCCTGCTCGACCGCGTGGGGCTGGCGCACAAGATCGACGCCTATCCCGGATCGCTGTCGGGCGGCCAGCAGCAGCGGGTGGCGATTGCGCGCGCGCTGGCCCTGCAGCCGCCGGTCATGCTGTTCGATGAGCCGACCAGCGCGCTCGACCCGGAGATGGTGGGCGAGGTGCTGCAGGTGATGAAGGGGCTGGCCAAGGACGGCATGACAATGGTGTGCGTGACGCATGAAATGGGCTTTGCGCGCGACGTCTGCGACCGCGTGGTGTTCATGGACGCGGGCGAGATCCTGGAGATGGACACGCCCGAGCGCTTCTTCAGCGCGCCGGCGCATCCGCGCGCGCAGCGCTTCCTGGCAGACATCCTGCATCCGCGGGGATGATCCGGGCCGTGCGGCCACGGTGGTAATGTTGGGGGTTTCCATGCGCTTTTCTTCGACCGCGGCGATGTACACCCTCAAACAGCTGGAGGCCTTTTATTGGAGTTCCGAACTGGGCAGCTTCAGCGCGTCGTCGCGCAAGCTGCACACCACCCAATCGGCCGTGGCCAAACGGGTGGGCGAACTCGAGGCCTTTGCGGGCGCGCCCCTGTTCGAGCGGCGTGCCAAGAAACTCCTGATGACCCCGCAGGGCCGCAAGCTCTTCGAGCTGGCGAGCCAGATGCTGGAGCTGAACAGCCGGATCGTCCAGAACATGGCCGATCCGGCCAGCTTTGAAGGCGTGGTGCGGCTGGGCGTAACGGAACTGGTCGGCATGACCTGGCTGGCCGGGCTGATCAAGCAGATCAGCCAGCGCTACCCGCGCGTGCAGCTGATGCCCGAGATCGACGGCGGCATTACGCTTTACGAGCGGCTGGAGCAGGACGAACTGGACCTGGCGATCATGCCAGGTCCGTTCTGGGGCTACCAGTACGATTGCACGCACCTGGGCGCGGTCACCAATGTGTGGATGGCCAGCCCGGCGCTGGATATCGATGTTGCCACCGCGCTGACGCCACAGGACCTGGCGCCGTATCCCGTCATTTCGCAGCCCACCAATTCCGCGCTATCGCATCT
Organism: Achromobacter mucicolens; assembly: GCF_902859725.1. GTDB lineage: Bacteria > Pseudomonadota > Gammaproteobacteria > Burkholderiales > Burkholderiaceae_B > Achromobacter > Achromobacter mucicolens. The sequence continues at coordinate 37,079 of NZ_CADIJP010000031.1, forward strand.
GTATGACGCGTGGTTCGCCGAGCAGGGAATGCCGGTCAAGCGGGTGCTGACGTGCAACAGCCTGGGCATGATGGCCCAGCTGACGATGCTGGGATTGGGGATCAGCTATCTGCCGGGCGCCTACTTTGCGCCGCTGGTGGCGCGCGGGGCGCTGTGCCAGCTGAATGTGCAGCCGGACTTGCCGACCATCAACTACTACGCGGTGCACAAAAAGAACATCGTCAACCCGGTCGTGTCCCGGGTGATCGACATTGCGCGCGAGGAATGCGCCTTCGAGGTGGCGGGGGCGTTCCTGCCGCATGTGCCGCCGGCGGCGCGGCCGCTCGGGGTGGGTGAAAAGGGCGAGTGAAAAAGGGCGGGTTGGCCGCGATCGGGATCTGGCCGGGGATTGATTGACAAGGCCAGCGACCGGGGCAGCCGCTGGCCTTGCGCTTGTCTTGGTGCGGCGCCCGGTCCTGCCGCTGAGGCGACCGGACGCGGGCCGGCTGGCGCCGTCAACCGCAGCGGATTGCCGTCATCACGTCCTTGTCGTCCACGATGAGGTTCAGGCGGGTGTTGTTGTATTCCATGGTGACCACCTGGCCCGGGCGCAGCATGCGCGCGGTGGCGCTGCCGCTGCGCGTGCGCATGTCTTCCATGACCGAGGGCGTGGCTTTCTGGCCGATCAGCGATTGCAGCGCGCCCGCGTCGCAGCTCTTGCCGCTGGTGCTGCCAGGCATGGACGAGGATGAACCGTAGGAAGCGCCAGCGCCGGTGCTCGAGGAAGAGGACGCGCTCGAGGAGCTGGATGCCGGCGCGCTGGATGTGCGGGAACCGCCAGTATTGGCGCACGCAGCCAGGCTGGCAACCAGCAGGAAGGGGATCAGCTTGCGGATCATGTAGGACTCCTTACAACGAGCGGACAAAAAGCCATGATAGACCAGCGGCGAGGCGCTGTGCTCAAGGCGCGGCGGCCCATGTGCAACCGGGCAACAGCGGCAGGCGGCGGGCGGCGCACGCGGTGTCTGACACCCGTATGGACGTTCTTCAGGCTTGACGGGTGTTTCAAGGGTGTCAGACACCTTTGGAGGCGGCTGGCGGCGAAGCTTCAATGGAAATCGCGGCTCTGCGCCGCCAGTCCGCCAAGCAGGTCGGACATATCCACCAGCCGCTGCGCGATCAGGTGGCGCACGCCGTCCACGCTTTGCCAGGCGCCAAAGACCCCTAGCAGGGTGGCGCCCAGCAGTTCGCGGCGCTGGCGTTCGATGAGGTCGGGGCGGACCACCACGTTGACCGGGCCGGTCTCGTCTTCGAGGGTCACGAAGATGACGCCCTTGGAGGTCTGGGGGCGCTGGCGCACGGTGACGATGCCGCAGGCGCGGGCGACGCGTTTGTTGGGATAGCCGTTCAACACCGAGGCGGGCTGGAAATTGCGGGCGGCCAGTTGCGGGCGCAGCAGCGACACGGGATGGCTGTGCAGCGTCAGGCCCACGCTGCGGTAGTCGGCGGCCACGGTCTGGCTTTCCGACGGGGCGGACAGTTGCGGGGCCTGCGCGTCCACGATCTCGGCGTCGCGCAGCAGGTCGCGGCTTTGCACGCTGGCGGCGGCCTCCCAGCTGGCCTGGCGCCGGTGACCGGCCAGGGTACGCAGCGCGTCGCCCGCGGCCAGCGCATTCAGGTCGTGGCGGTTGAGCCCGGCGCGGCGGGCCAGGTCGGCGGTGGTGGCAAAGGGGGCGTCGGCCCGCGCCGCTTCGATGCGGCGGGCAGTGTCCTCGCGCATGCCCTGCAGCAGGCTGAGACCCAGCCGCACGGCGGGTCGGGGCTCGGCGGCGGGTGGCGCGTGGTGATGCGCGCGCCGCCGGGCGCCAGGATGGCCGCCGGGCAGCATTTCCAGCACGGAATCCCAGCCGCTCACGGTGACGTCTGCCGGCAGCACGCACACGCCGTGGCGGCGCGCGTCCTGCACCAGCTGCGCGGGCGCATAGAACCCCATGGGCTGGGAATTGAGCAGGGCGGCCAGGAAGGCCTCGGGTTCGTGACGCTTGAGCCAGGAACTGGCATATGCCAGCAGCGCGAAACTGGCCGCATGGCTTTCCGGAAAACCGTATTCGCCAAACCCTTCCACCTGACGGAACAAGGCTTCGGCGAAGTCCAGCGTGTAGCCGTGCGCCAGCAGCCCGCCCACCAGCTTGACGCGGAACTTGTCCACGCCGCCCTTGCGCCGCCAGGCCGCCATCGACCGGCGCAACTGGTCGGCTTCGCCCGGCGAGAAACCGGCGGCCACGACGGCGATCTGCATGACCTGTTCCTGGAAGATGGGCACCCCCATGGTGCGGCTGAGCACACCGCGCACTTTTTCGCTGGGGTAGGTTTCGTCTTCCTTGCCCTGGCGGCGCCGCAGGTAGGGATGGACCATGCCGCCCTGGATCGGGCCCGGGCGCACGATGGCCACCTGCACCACCAGGTCGTAGTATTCGCGCGGCCGCAGGCGCGGCAGCATGGTCATCTGCGCGCGCGATTCGATCTGGAAGACGCCGATGGTGTCGGCATCGCAGATCATGTCGTAGGTCGGCTCGTCGCCTTCCGGGATGTCCTGCAAGGCCAGCGGCTGGTCGCGGCGCTGGCTGGCCAGTTCGAGTGTGCGGCGCAACGCCGACAGCATGCCCAGCGCCAGCACGTCAACCTTCAGCAGCTTCAGGGCATCCAGGTCGTCCTTGTCCCATTGCACGACGCTGCGGTCTTGCATGGCGGCGTTTTCAATAGGAACCAGGCGCGAGAGCTTGCCGCGTGAAATTACGAAACCGCCGGGATGCTGCGACAGATGGCGCGGAAAGCCCATCATGGTCTGCGCCAGCGACGCCCACTGGCGCGCCACCTGGGATTCGGGGTCCAGGCCGCAGGCTCCCAGCGTGCGCAGCATTTCCTTCTTGCCGTCCCACCACTGGTGGGCGCGGGCCACGGCGTCGATGACGCCCGGGTCCACGCCCAGCGCACGCCCCGTGTCGCGCAGCACGCTGCGCGGCCGGTACGAGATGACCACCGCGGTCAGGGCGGCGCGTTCACGACCGTATTTGTCGTAGATGTACTGGATGACTTCTTCGCGGCGCTGGTGTTCGAAGTCGACGTCGATGTCGGGTGGTTCGTTGCGTTCCTTGCTGATGAAGCGTTCGAACAGGTTGTTGCCGCGCTGCGGGTCCACGGCGGTGATGCCCAGGCAATAGCACACGGCGGAGTTGGCGGCCGAGCCCCGGCCCTGGCACAGGATGCCGGCGTTGCGGGCGAACTGCACGATGTCGTAGACGGTCAGGAAATAGGCCTCGTAGTTCAGGTCCGAGATGAGTTCCAGTTCCTTGTCGATCTGCGCCGTGATGCCGTCGGGAACGCCCCGCGGAAAACGCCGGGCGGCGCCGGCCAGCGCTTCCTGGCGCAGGTAGCTGGCCGGCGTGTGGCCGGGCGGCACGATCTCGTCGGGGTACTCGTAATGCAGCTCGTCCAATGAAAACGTGCAGCGGCGCGCCACGGCCAGGGTCTGCGCCAGCGCGTCGGGCGGGTACAGACTGGCCAGGCGCATGCGGCTGCGCAGGTGTTGTTCGGCATTGCCGGACAGCGCGTAGCCGCATTGCGACACCTGCTGGCGGGTGCGGATGCCGGTCAGCGTGTCGTGCAGCGGCTTGCGCGAACGGACATGCATCTGCACCTGGCCGACCGCCACGATCGGCAGTTGCGAGGCCTGGGCCGCGTGCTCGACGGCGGCGCGGTGCAGGTCGTCGCGCGACTGGTGCAGCAAGGTCAGCCCCACCCACGCCCGCCCCGGAAAGATGCGCGCCAGCCAGCGCGCCTGGTCGGCCATGCGGTCGGCGTCGGTGCCGTAGGCGGGCGTCAGGATGGCCAGGCATTCCGGCAGGTTGCGCAGATGCGCGTACCCGGCGGGCGGATCGGAAATGTCTTGCGGCGCCAGCCGGTATTCGCCCTTGGGCGCCCGGGTGCGGCCCAGCGTGATGAATTCGGACAGGTTGCCGTAGCCCTCGCGGGTCTGCGCCAGCAGGGTCAGGCCCAGCGGCGCGGCGTCGGGCGCGGCGCGCAGCTGGAACGTGGCGCCGATGATGAGCGGCAGCTTGAGGGTCTTGGCTTCGGTATGGGCGCGCACCACGCCGGCCAGCGAGCATTCGTCGGTCAGGGCGAGCGCGGCATAGCCCAGTTCGGCCGCGCGGGCGGTCAGTTCCTCGGGGTGCGAGGCGCCTTGCAGGAAGGAAAAATTGGACTGGCATTGCAGCTCGGCATAGCCGGGCAACTGGGCCAGGGCCTCAGCCTGGTCCAGCGGATCGGGGGCGTCGTCGTCCATGCGCATGTCAGGCGTACAGCCCGTGCAGGAACCAGCGCGCGTCCTCGGCGTCGCGCTCGCGGTAGATCCAGTAGCGTGCGCCGGCCGCGTCTTCGGCAACGAAGTAATCGCGCACGGTCAGGGCTGGGTCCCACCACCCGCTTTCGATGCGTTCGGGACCGCGCATCAGCCGCAGCGCCTGGCCGCCGTAGTGGGGGCGATGGCCGGACAGCTTCAGGGGCTGCGGGATTTCCAGCAGCCAGAACGGCCGGTCGAGCAGCGGCGGCAGGGGGGCGGGACGCTCTGGCGCGGCCAGCGCGTCGGTCCATGCGTTGGCGGCTTCGGGGCGGTGATCGGGGGTGGGCCGGGCATGACGCACCCGGTCGCGGCCCAGCCGCGCCACCAGCAGGTCCAGGAGCCGCGCGTGGTCGGCGGCGGTGCCGCCCGGCTCGGGGAACAGGGTGGTGCTGGCGGCGGGCTGCTCGACAGTGTCGGGCGCGTGCAGCGTCACCGCGATGACGGGGGCCTCCAGCGTGAAGTGGTTCAGTTTTTCGCGCAGCAGATGCAGGAGCTGCGAGGCCTGCCAGATGGGCTGGGCCAGCGCGACCTCCAGTTCGGTCGGCGGGCGGGCGTGGCGGCCGCGTTCGTGATCCATGCTGAGCACCACGCGCCGCACGGCCAGTTGCCGGGCGGTCAGCCAGCCGCCCAACTGCTCGGCCAGGCGTCCCGCCACCGCCAGCACGGCGTCGGTGTGTTCCATATAGTCCATGAGCTCGATCCGCCGCGAAAACTGGTTGGGAGGTTCGAGCCAGCGGTAGAGTTCGGGCGTCTGGCCGTAGGCGGCGTCCAGCGCTTGCAGCAGATCGGGCGCGCTGCGCCGCTGCAGGCCCGCGCGCGGCAGGGCGCGCAGGTGCGCCAGCGTGTGGCAGCCAATGTCGTCCAGCCAGTTGCGGCGTCCTTGCGCCTGGGGCAGCAGCGACAGTGGCAGGGCATCGAGCCGCCGCGCCAGGGTGGGCAGCTTGAGCGTGCGGCGCGGCACGCCCCGGCCGGCGCGCCGCGCCAGCAGCCAG
>NZ_CADIJP010000032.1 GCF_902859725.1 Achromobacter mucicolens
GATGGCGCCCTGGATCAGGCCGCCGGCCTGGTTGACGATGTTGGCGGCGGTCATGACGGTGGCGTCGCGCGCGCCGATGGTGCCGCTGTTGGTGATGTCGCCGTCGGCGGCGAGCTTGACGTCGCGGCCGGCCATGAGGGTGCCGTCGCCCTTCAGGTCGCCTTCGCGCACCAAGAGGTAGACCTGCGGGACTAGCACTGTCTCGGTGGTGCCATCGGGCAGCGTGATGGTCTGCTCGACCAGCCAGACGAGGTCAGTGGTGAGCTGGCGTTGCTGGGCGTCGGTGAGCGCGGCGCCGAGTTTGATGCCGTTGTTCAGGGCGAACTGTGCACCATTGGCGAGCAGTTGCTTGTACTGGCTGTCGTTGTCGCCAAAGCCGTCCAGGAAGCGCTGGCCGGTGGTGGCGAGGATCTGGTCGGAGACGAGTTTCTGTTCGTAGAAGCCGTCGCCCAGGCGACGGGGTTCGCCGGACGGCGTGAGGAATTTTGCGCCGGCGGGGATCAGGGCGTTCAGGCCACCGGGGGTGTTGCCCAAGCCCGTCTTGATGGCGCCGGACGCGCCCGCGTTGCCGACGGGTGCGCCGGGCTGTTGCAGGAGGCCGAACAGGTAGTCGCTGGAAACGGACTCGCGGTTGCCGATGAAACGCGGGTCGGTTGCAACGACGTAGGGGGCATCGGGTGTGCCGCTGACGGCGAAGAGCTGGCTGTCGGGAATCGTGGCCGGGTTGGAGACGGTGCGCACGACGTTGCCGCCGGGCAAGCCGAGGCTGGCAACCAGGACGGGACCGGTTGCGGTGGCGCCGTTGGCGCCAGGCGCCGCGCCGCTGAGTGAGACCGACAGGTTGCCACCGGAGGTACCGACGGGCAGCTCGATGGCTTCGGCGGCGAGGGTGCGGTTGTAGTCCTCAATGTGTTCCTTGCGCTTTCTGCCGCTCGGCTGGGACAAGATGGCGCGGCCAACGCGCGTCACCACGCGCTCGCCTCCCGCTCCAATATTGTTGATGGCCGGCCCGCTTACCGACAGCGTGCCGCCAGCCGCGATCTGGCTCTTATCGTTGGTGACGGTCCCGACGAGCGTCATGGCGCCGCCAGACAGAATCTTTCCAGGATCCGATGAGATGGTGCGGGTTTCGGTGACGGTTTCCTGGACGTCGTAGATCGTGAGGGTGTACCTCATGCGATTCTGGAAATCCAGATTGAACGCCGCTATGCGCGCATCCAGCTCATCGAACGGCACCTTGTATGCGTAATGCGCTTCTTCGTAGGCCTGCCGTCGGACTTTTTCCGCCGCATAGCAAGCGCCGTCGTTCGCGCGGCATGGAGGATCTCGCGGTACCCACTGCGGCTCCGGGCCGACCGGCGGCGTCACACCGAAGACGGCCCAGACTCGCTCATCGGTACCGTACGGGTGTGTTACCGGCGGGTACACCCAGTTGTCCCCAAACCGAGTTTCGGGCGTACAAACTTCGATGTCATTCGTGATTGAACAAAGAATTCTGCGCGGGACCTCGACCCGTGCGATGGGCCCCTCATCATCCGTAATGCCCGTGTACCAAGGCGCGTAATCGAAGGGAGGACCATATCGAGAGGCGGGATAGTTGTCGGACGGAAGCAAGAACCCGTGCTGGGAGTCGTTTTCAAGAAGGTCGACGCCCTTTTCGCACCTTGGGCGATCTTTGACGCAGAACCAGTTGGATTCCATGTCGTACATTTCGGTGGAGCCGGCCGGCGTCACGTACACCTTCGGCACGGTCAACACCGGCACAACTTCGCTGGCGTAATTTGTATTGATGTTCTGCAGCGACACCGCGGATATCACCGCGTTCCCTGCAGCCTCAATCGTCGCCGACGCATTGACGAGCGACGCAGCTTGCCCGATCGCCTTGCGATTCGCGTCCAGCGCGCTCCCGATGCGCATATCCCCGGCCGCGTAGATCAGCCCATGTTCGCGATTCACGAGCGAACCCACGCCGATATCCAGATCACCGCGGGACGCGATGACCGCACCGCCGCCGGGCCCTGCTCCGTTGACCAGTTCCCCCGCACGGATGGCGATGGAATTGCCGTAGATGCGCCCGAAGTTGTCGACGCGGCCTGCGTTGATGTTGGTCGCGCCGCCGTCGATGAGGCCCGAGTTCGTGAGGCCGTTGGTGACGTTGATGGTGTTGTTGCGTCCGGCAAGCAGCTCGCCGCTGGCTTGGTTGTTGAGCGCGTTGGCCGTGATGGTGAGGTCGCGGCCAGCGCTGACGGTGGCGCTGTTGTCCATGTTGCCGCCGACCGACATCGTCAGGTCGCGGCCGGCGGCGAGGTCGCCGGTCTGGTTGAGCGATCCGGTGTAGGTGAAGGACAGGTCTTGCGCGGATTGCAGCAGGCCCAGGCCTTGCAGCGCCTGGATCGTGACCGCGAGGCGTTCGCCGGCCAGCAACTTGCCCTGGTGGTTCTTCAGCATTGCGGCCTTGATGGTCGCGTAGCGCTCAGCGGCGATGTTTCCGCCGGTGTTGTCCAGCTCGCCGGTATCCAGCGTCAGGTCCTGGCCCGCGCTGATGGCGCCGGACTGGTTGTTGATGCCACCGGCGACGATGGTGGCCGTCTTGGCCAGCACGCCTTTGGGCGGGATGCCTGCGGCGGTCAGCGTGGCGCGGTTGTCCAGGCTGGCGGCGTTCAGGGTCAGGGTGTCGTCGGCCTGAATCAGGCCGCCTTGATTGTCGACAGCGCCGGTCGCAACCAGGGTGAGATTCGCGCCCGCCAGCGTGCCGCCGGCATTGCCGATGCGCGAGGCATCGATGCGTGCATCGCCCGCGGCGGCGATCAGGCCGGCGGTGTTATCCAGTTCGCCGCTCAGTTTGACGACTGCCTCGCCGGCAGACGTGATCTTGCCGTCTTGATTGCGCAAGTTGGCGGCGGCGATGTCGACGCTGCCGCCGTGCAGGACGGCATTGCGCGTGGTGATGTCGCCAGAGGTCGTGAGCCCGAGCTTGCCGACGGCCGAGACGTTGCCGCCGGACAGGTCCATGCCGCCTGCGGCCAGGGTCATGTCCTTGCCGGCCGCGCTGATGCCCGGGTGCGTGATAAAGGCTGCGGTCAAGTTGACGCTGCCGGGCAGGCTGAGCGTGCCGTCGTCGCCGACGCCGGCGATGAAGCGGCCGCTGTTATTCAGCGCGTTCTTCGCCGTGGCGGTGACGTCGCTACCCGCGAGCACCGAGCCGGTGTTGTTCAGGCCCGTGTCTGACACCAGGTAGGCCGCGCCTGCCGCGGACACAATGCCTGCGTTCTTCAAGAGGCCGCCGGACTGGAGGTCAATGTCCGCGGCGGATTGGATGCGACCGTTGGCCGTGGTTGAGAGCGCACCCTGGGCATCGATGGTGACGTTGCCGGCCTGGGTGGCCGCGATGCCGCCCAGCGTGGCGTCGCCGCCCGCGCGCAGCGTCATACCTTGTCCGGCGGCAGCCGAACCCATGACGTTCAGCGCGCCGCCCGCGGTGGCGGTCAGCGCGGCGTCCGCTTGCAGGTTGGAGGCCGAGCCCGTGACGAGATCGCCGTGTTCCGTCTCCAGCTTCAGGTCGCCTTCCAACGCGGCCACGGTGCCGTTGAGGGTCATGCCGCTGCCCGCGCTGAGGGTTTGCGTGATGCCGGCGAGCATGCTGCCGGCGGCAAGCAATGTGCCTTGCGCGGTGGACGTGAGCGTACCTGCGGCTTGCGCCAGGCCTGCCGCACCAACCGCGACATTGCGGCCAGTCAGGGTCAGATTCGCATCACTGGCAGCGGTGCCGTCCACGCGCGCATCGCGCGCAGCCGACAGCATCATGTCGCCCACGGACGCCAACGCCCCGGCGGCGCTGACGTCGCGTTGGGCTTGCGCCGTGAGGGTGCCCGCCGCCTGCAACTGCGCGCCCTGCTTGGCGATCACATCGCGACCGGTAACCAGCAAATTGCCCGCGCCCGCCTCGCCCAGCGCGGCCGCCGTGCCGCCCAGGCGTGCATCGCCGGACGCCGCGAGCGTGAGGCCGCCGCCTGCGACGATGACCCCGTCGGACGCCAGGTCGGCGCCCGATTGCGCGGTGAGGTTCTGCGCGGCCTGCATGCGGCCAGTGGCGCCGACGCGCAATTGCCCGCCCGCGTCGGCGGTCAGGTTGCCGGCAAGCGCCGCCACGGTGCCGTCGACGCCCAGATTGCGCTGTGCCGTCAGGCTTGCGGGCGTGCCCGCCGTGACGAGGCCGGTCACAAAGAGATCCCGGGCGGCCTGGGCTTGCAGCAGCCCTGCCTGACCCGCGGCAGGTTCCGCGGTGCCTGCGGTGCCGGCGACGCGCAGGTCCTGGCCTGCGCCTAGGAAAAGATTGGCGTTGCCTTGCGCCAGCCCGCTCTGGCCCACCGTCAGGTCCGTGCCCGCTTCGGCGCGCAGGGTGCCGTTGGCGACCGTCTTGCCGTTCAGTTCGGCGTGGGAATCTGCGGAAAGATGAATGTCGGCTTCACCGGAGACGGCGCCATTTGCGAGCAGGTTGCCGCCAGCCTGGGCAGTCAATTGCTGGGCGGCCTGAAGGGTGCTGGCCGACCCGAGCGTCATGTCGCCGCCGCTAACGGCCTGAAGCGTGCCAGCGTCGGCCAGTAGCGTGCCGTCCACCCGCAGACTGCCTTGCGTAGTGATCTGCGCGGATTGGCCCGCGATGAGGGCACCCGCCAGCGACGCGTCGCCTGCCATGGCCGTCACCGAGCCGTCCGCTTGCTGGCGTGAGGCGGAAGCTGTCGCGAGAGTTTTGCCCGCCTGCACCTGCAGATCGCCAGTCGCGAGCGTTGCGCCATCAAGCGTCATGTCGCGCGCCGCCTGCATCGACAGGTCTTTCAGCGACGTGACCTTGCCCAGGCTTTGCAGGCTGCCGCCAGCCGTCAGGCCAACGGGACCGGCCGCCGCCAACTGTGCATTCGCGCCGAGGGCGACGTCGCCGTCGGTCAAGACGGTCATGCTTCCGGAAGCGGCCGTGATCGCGCCGTCGACCGCTAGCGTCTGGCCCGCCGTCAGCGCAGTGTTGCCGTTGGCGCGGAGCGTGCCGGCCAGCGTCATGCCGGCGCCCGCCTTGGCGGCAATCTCGCCTTCGGCGTCCCACTGCGCGGGCGCGTCCATGCGCAGATCGCGCGCCGCGTCAATGCCGATGCGGCCGGTGGCGGACGCCTTGCCCGTCACCCGTGCGTCGCGCCCGGCCATCAGCGATAAGTCGCCGCGCGCGCCGACAAGGCCGCCCAGGTTCAGGTCCGCGCCCGCACGGACCTGGGCGGGTCCACCCGATTGAATCTGAGCGGTCGCCCCCGTTGTCAGATCGCCGCCAGCCCGCGCGTGCAACGCGCCCGCGGCGGTGACTTGGCCAGGCAGCACCATGTCGCGGCCCGACTTGAGCTCGACCGCGCCCGTGGCGGTGACCAGACCGCTGGAGTTCGTGCCGACTTGCGCCGCGTCGTTGGCGGTGCCCGCCGTGCCGCCGCTCCCCGCGTTCGAACCGCCCGCCGCCGACCCGGAGCCCGAGCCCGAGCCCGAACCGGAACTCGAACCACCGGAGCCCGAGTTCCCCGCGCCTGCTCCACCGCCCGGCGGCATCCCTCCCGGCGCGATCTCGCCGCCGATCCGCACATTGCGCGCGGATTCAACCCGAACGTCTTGCCCGCCCATCAGCAGCGAGCCGCCCAACGACAGATCCTGCCCGGCCGCGACACGCAGCGCGCCCTGCGTCTGCACCGCGGCCTGCGCGGCAACGCTTACGTTGCCTGCCGCGTTCACATCGATCGAACCGCCCGCGCCCACCGCCCCCGTGATCGCGGCATTGCGGCCAGCGGCCAGCGCCACGTTGTCCGCGGCTTGCGCGGCGCCGTCCACCGACACGTCACGCCCGGACGCCAGGCGCAGATCCCGCGCTGCTTGCACGGCGGCGCTGGGCGCGATGCGGACGTCGCCCGACGCGCTGACTTCCAGGTCGCCGGTCAGTGCAACCAGGTTGCCGCCCACGTTCACGCCGACGCCGGCCTCGGTGCCGATCAGCCGGATGCTGTTGGCGTACATGCCGCCCAATGCCGCGGTGTCCAGCGCCACGACGGGCGCCGGGCCCTCGCCGGTGCCAGCGGTCGCGTTGCCGCTGGCGTAGTCCACGCGCGCCGCGCCCGCCGTGACGTTGAGCCGGTCGGCCCAGACGCCAGCGTTGATCTCCAGCGTCCGGGCGATGAGGTCGACCTGGCTGGCGGCGGTGCCGTTCAGCCCCTGGCCCTCGACGCGCAGCTTGCCGCCAGCCACTTCCAGCGCGATGTTGCCGTCAGGCCCCACCTGCGGACGGCCCGTGGTCAGCGTGGCGCGATCGGCGTTCAGAAAGCCGCAACCGTTGCAGGTGATGCCTGCCGGATTGGCGACGATGACATTGGCGCGGTTGCCAGCGACTTCAAGCGTGCCCATCAGTTGCGACGGGTTGGGCGCGGTGACCTGGTTCAGGATGGTGGTGGCGCGCTGGTTGCCCAACATGACATTGCCGGCCACCTGGCCGGCCAGTTGCGTCTGGCTGGCGCCGCCGCTGTTGTTCAGCACCACGCCGGACGGTCCCACGTTGAACTGCGTGTAGCGGTTGTTGGACACGCCGCCCGCCGACGGCGGCGCGATGTTGACGACCGGTACGCCGTTGGTGACGCCCACGATCGGCTTTTGCCCGGCCACGTTCTTGTCGACGGAAATCGGCAGCGTCTGCGCCAGCACGGGCGTCCAGACCTGCGTGAAGACGATGGACCAGACAATCAACGAACGAAGCTTGGACATCATGCGCACCTGACGGGGAACAGCGGATTTAGAACTCGAACATCACGGCCATCGCGAAGACGGTGGACGCGGTTTTGAGCGATTCGGGTTTTTTGAGCGGCCAGCCGGCCGAGAGGTCGTAGCTGGCGCTGACATAGGGAATGGATAGGCGGCCGCGCAATCCCGCGACCGCGCCGACCAGCGTCCGGCCGGACAGGTACTCGGCGGACGGGCCGCCCACGCGCCCGACGTCCAAGCCGGTATAGAGCTGCTGGCCGGCAAGGCCGGTCAGATCGTCCAGGTTGAACGACAGATCGTTGCGCAGCGTCCAGCCGTCTTCGGCGGCGAGCGTCATCTGGCCATCGAAGCCGCGCACGGCGTAGCGGTTGCCGATCGTGAAGTAGTCGGCCGGCACGATGGCCGTCTTGGCGTGCTGGATCTGCCAGGTGGCCTGATAGGCAAGGGATTGTCCGGCAACCTGGAACGGCAGATACGCGCCCGCGTTGGCGGTAAGAATCGTGCTTCGCCCGTTCCAGTCCGGGTCGCCGTAGATGTAGCCGGGCTCGTCGGAGAACTGAGGCAGCGTGCCGCGCACGCCGCCGCCGATGTCCAGCACGGCCCGGCCGACGTAATGGCGATGCCCGTAGCCGATCTCGTAGCCCGTGACGTCGCGCCGCTGCACGTCGATGGCCACGTCGTTCAGGGTGCTGTCGGTGCGCTTGCGCAGCACGGTGAGCGACAGGTTGCCCTTGTAGGAGGTACCCCGGTACGGCACGACCGATACGCCTGCCTGGATCTGCTTGGTGGTGCCGCCGTAGACGATGGGTTCTTCGAAGCCGGCGACCGTCTGGCGGTATGTGGACTTGCTGGCGCCCGCGAAGACGGTCCAGTAGCCGAACGGCACGTTGTAGTTGATGGAAGCTGCGCGCGTGTGGGAGTCGGCGTCGCGCCAGTGCGCATTGCTGTTCCACGAGACCGACAGCTGGTCGTAAAGGAACAGTGGGGAATCAAGGGTGAGGCCGGCATTGATTTGATACTTGCCCACCGTATCCATGCCGCCGTTGTCGCCGCCCAGGTAGCCATGCCAGCGCTTGCCGGTGCCGGGCTTGATGAGAATGTCCGAGTCGCCCAGTTCGGGACCGGGCGCGATATCGATGGCGGCGTCGGCCTGGCTGCCCAGCCGCCTGATGTTCTCAAGCGCCTGGTCCAGATCACGCTGATTCAGTTCGCCGCCGGGGCCGGTCGGCAACGCCGTGCGCCACCAACCGATGCCGTCCTGGCTTTGGACGGCGGAGATGCGGCCTGGCAGATAACGCAGCGTCAGCGACCCGTCCGCAAGCGACTGCTCGGGCACGACGACGCGCGCGGTGACAAGGCCGTCGTCGATCAGCAAGCCGATCAGGTGTTCTTGCAGCGCCCGCAACCCGCGGCCGCCCACGCATTCGCCCAGCACGATGGCCGTGGCGCGCGCCAGGAGATCCGGCGGTTCGGGGCCTTCCCAGATCACTTCCCGCAAGACGAAGCACGGGGTTTCGGGGGGAAGGGTCAACCCGCCCGGCTGGGGCGCCGAGGGCGCTGACAGCACGTCGGGACGCTCTGCCGCCCGAGCGCGTTGAGCATCGATTTCCTGCTCCTGCCTGCGCTGGATTTCTGTCGCGCGCTGCGCGGCCTCAGGGGCGGATTGCGCCCACGCCGAACTGATGCCCGCGCCGGCGCAAAGCGCCGCCCAAATCAACCATGCTCCGTGAAAGTGATGCGATCCGCTCATACGTCTGGACGCTTCGGCCATCCGCCGTGCGTCGTCTCCTGTTGATCGATTGGGGCTGAATTTTGCCGCGCAATACCGTTTATTACAATATATATCTATTGTTTCTTTATTGAATTCTTCGCTATTGCCCCGCTTTGTCGTTCGTATGGCTCTGATTGCCGTCTTTTATTGATATTTCTTAAAGACGGAACTCGGGCACGTAACAAATCGACTTCGCACATGTGCGCTGGCAGCTACATCAGCCGCCTTTTTAAATCGCTGCCTAAGCCGCAGAAATCAGAGAACTCTGAAATATCGGGCCGGGTTAACCCGAATGCCGGCATATCTACAAATCGTCAATAATTCGCCAACGTTTTGTCGTTGATCCGTCCCTTTGCTTTGCCTTGCCCATGCCTGTATCCGTTCGGGACGCCATCGTTTCGTCTTCCCACCTCGCGTCTTCCGCGCCTGAGCTGTCGGAGGTCGAATTCGGCCTGATCATCGCGTCGCATGCCTTTAACCGGTGGATGGTGCGCTGCATGGCCTGCGCGGGGCTGCCCGAACTGACGTCGCTGGATATCCTGGTGCTCAACCACGTATTCCACCGGGGCCGGGGCAAGAAACTGGCTGACATCTGCTTCACACTCAATGTCGAAGACACCCATCTGGTGAATTACTCGCTCAAGAAGCTTGAGCGCCTGGGCGTCGTCCAAAGCGCCAAGACGGGCAAGGAAGTGATCTACACCACCACCGACGCCGGCGCGGCCGCCATCCAGCGTTACGCCGAAGTGCGCGAGCAGTGCCTCGTCAAGCCGTTCATCGACTCCCCCGCCGCCGACAACGCCAGTCATCAACTGGCCAACACCTTGCGTGCTCTTTCGGGCCTGTACGACCAGGCCGCCCGCGCCGCCACCTCGCTGTGAGAATCCACGTTGTCTAGCATTCCTGTTTCCGCCCCCGCACCGCTGCTGTCCGTGCGCGGCGTATCGGTCGATTTCAATACCGACACCGGCGGGTTTCGCGCCGTCGACAACCTGGATTTCGACGTGCGGCCCGGCCGCACGCTGGCGATCGTGGGCGAGTCTGGTTCGGGCAAGTCCGTCACGTCGATGGCGATCATGCGCCTGACTGACTACAGCGGCGGGCGCATTTCGACCGGCCAGATCCTGTTTCGCGGCGGCAACGATCGCGAGGTCGACCTGACCCAGGCCAGCGACGAACAGATGCGCGCGATCCGCGGCAACGACATTGCGATGATCTTCCAGGAGCCGATGACGTCGCTCAATCCCGTGTTCACCATTGGCGACCAGATCGTCGAGGCGATCATGCTGCACCAGCAGTTGTCGCGTTCGGCGGCGCGCCAGTCGGCGCGAAAGCTGCTGGAAAAGGTGCGCCTGCCCGATGCCGAACAGCTGCTGGACCGCTATCCGCACCAGTTGTCGGGCGGCATGCGCCAACGCGTGATGATCGCGATGGCGCTGTCGTGCCAGCCGCGGTTGTTGATCGCCGACGAGCCTACGACGGCGCTGGACGTCACGATCCAGGCGCAGATCCTGAACACCATCCGCGAACTGCAGCGCGACCTGGGCACCGCGGTGATCTTCATTACCCACGACATGGGCGTGGTGGCCGAGATGGCGGACGACGTGGTCGTCATGCTGCGCGGCAAAAAGGTCGAGCAAGGCACGGTGCAGGAAATCTTCAACGCGCCCAAGCATCCCTACACGCGCGCGCTGCTGGCCGCCGTGCCGCGCCTGGGCAGCCTGACGGGCCGCGAGCTGCCGCTGCGCACGCCGCAGACCGTGCTGGAAGGCGACACGCTGCGCGAGGTGGGCGAGACCCGCGAACAGGACACCGCACGCTACGACAAGCCCGTGCTGCGCGTGGACAAGCTGACCACGCGCTTTGACGTGGGCCACAACCTGTTCGGCCGCGTTACGCACCGGGTGCATGCGGTCGAGCAGGTCAGTTTTGACGTCTATCCCGGCGAGACGCTGGCGCTGGTGGGCGAATCTGGCAGCGGCAAGTCCACCATCGGCAAGACCTTGCAGCAGCTCGTGGCGCCCACGTCCGGCGCGGTGCGCTACAACGGGCAGGACATTTTCTCGATGGACAGCGCGGGACGCCAGCGCCTGCGCCAGGAGATCCAGTACATCTTCCAGGATCCGTACGCGTCGCTGGATCCGCGCAAGACCGTGGCCTTCAGCATCGCCGAGCCGATCCGCACGCATGGCTTGCTGAGCGGCGAAGACGCCATCGCGCGGCGCGTGGGCGAGCTATTGGAACAGGTGGGCCTGAAGCCCGAGCACGCCACGCGCTATCCGCATGAGTTCTCGGGCGGCCAGCGCCAGCGGGTGTGCATCGCGCGCGCGCTGGCCAGCAATCCCAAACTGATCATCGCGGACGAGTCCGTGTCGGCGCTGGACGTGTCGATTCAGGCGCAGATCCTGAACCTGCTGATGGATCTGCAAAAGGATCGCGGACTGTCGTACCTGTTCATCACGCACGACATGGCGGTGGTGGAAAAGGTGAGCCACCGCGTCGCCGTGCTGTACCTGGGCCAGATCGTCGAACTGGGCACGCGCCGCCAGATCTTCGAATCCCCGCAGCACGCCTACACGCGCAAGCTGCTGGCAGCCGTCCCGGTTGCCGAGCCCGGCCGCCATATCGACACTTCCCTGATCGAGGGCGAGATCCCCAGCCCGGTGCGCCGCGTGGGCGATGAGCCCGCGATCGTTCCCCTCTTTGAGTTTGCGCCCGGCCACCAGGTCGCCCGCGCCACCTGAACCCCTTTTATCCGTCGGTCCGACCCGATTTCCCGTCCCTGGAGGCGACCATGCACTTCCTTCGCACCACCCTCTCCGCCACCGCGCTGACGCTGGCCCTTGCCGCCGCGCTGCCTGTGTCGACGGCGCACGCCGCCGGCACGCTCAATGTGGCCATCAACCAGGATCCGGGAAGCTGGGATCCGATCGACACGTTCGTGACGTTCTGGGGTTCGGTCGGCAGCAACCTGTACGACGGCCTGACCATGCGCGGCGCCGATCTGAAGCTGCAGCCGGGCCTTGCCACCAGCTGGGAATATCTGGACGACCACAAGCGCCTGCGCTTCAAGCTGCGCGAAGGCGTCAAGTTCCATAATGGCGAGCCTTTCAATGCCGAGGCGGTCAAGTTCACGTTCGACCGCCTGCTGGGCGCGGAAGGCGCCAAGGGCCCGCAGAAGTCGAACTACGACTCGATCGGCGAGGTCAAGGTGGTGGCCCCGTACACGGTCGACTTCATCCTGAAGCAGCCGGACCCCGTGCTGTTGACGAAGCTGGCGGGCTACGGCGCGATGATCGTGCCGCCCAAGTACATCACGGAAAAGGGCGAAGACAACTTCAACACGCATCCGGTCGGCACCGGCCCGTTCAAGTTCGACAGCTACCAGCCCAAGGTCAACGTGACGCTGGCGCGTAACGACGAATACTGGGGCGGCAAGCCCAAGCTGGACAAGGTGGTGTATCGCTTCATCGGCGAACCCGGCACGCAGGTCGCCGAATTGCAGGCCGGCCGCATCGACATCGCCACGCTGATCCCGCTGGGCCTGATCGAAACGGTCAAAAAGTCGGGCAACGCCGACGTCATCTCCACGGGCGGCCCGGTAGCCTTCGCGCTGCGCTACAACACCAAGAACGGCATCACGCAGCATCGCGACGTGCGCCGTGCGCTGATCATGGCGGTCGATCGCGACGCCATCGTCAAGCAGCTCCTGCTGGGCCAGGCCAAGACCATCGCCAGCTTCCAGGGTCCGCAGTCGTTCGGCTACAACCCCGAGCAAAAGCCCCTGCCTTTCAATCCCGCCGAAGCCAAGAAGCTGCTGGCGGCCGCCGGCGTGAAGCCGGGCGCCACGGTGCAGATTGACGTGCGCGGCAGCGACTCGAACTTCCGCGAAGTGGCGCAGGCCGTGTCCGGCTACCTGCAAGGCGTGGGCGTGCGCGCCACCATCAAGCCGTATGAAACCGGCGTGCTGCTCAACGACATCATTCCCGGCGGCAAGACCGGCGAAATGTGGCAGAACCAGTGGGGCGGCTGGACGTACGACTACGACAACACGGCGTACCTGATGTACCACTCGGGCCAGAAGTGGAATCCGTACGACAACGATCCCAAGCTGAACGCGATGCTGGAAGCGCAGCGCACGGTCTATGACGTGAAAAAGCGCGAAGCGATGCTGCACGAGATCGCCGCGTACGTGGCCGACCAGGCGCTGGAAATGCCGCTGTACAGCCTGAACACGATCGTGGGCGTGAACAAGCGTGTGAAGAACCTGGAAGTCCCGGGCGACATCCGCTTCCGTTTCCTGGATACGGCCGTAGAGTAAGTCCCCCCCCGAGCGCTTTGCGCTTCCCCCCAGGGGGCATGCCAGCGGACCGGCAGAGCCCGGATCCGCGGCATCCCGCTTGGGGTGTGCCTCGTTGAGGCATTGGTGCGAATCGATGCCGCGTTAACACCCTATTCCCGCCACGGCGCAAGCCGTTGCGGCGCCTTATGACCGGATTTCTCATCAAACGCGTGTTGCAGGCGGTCTTCGTGATCGTGGCCGTGACGCTGCTTGTTTCTTATGCTGTGCGCCTGACCGGCGACCCTGCGCTGATGCTCAGCCAGGGGTCCGGCAGCGTGACCGAACAGGATCTGGCCAACATCCGGCAGGCGCTCGGGCTGAACCGGCCGTTCCACGAGCAGTACCTGTCGTACATGCAAGGCCTGCTGCACGGCGATTTCGGGCGCAGCTTCATGGGCGGCACTTCGGTCGCCAAGCTGATCGGCGACGCCCTGCCGGCCACGCTGATGCTGGCCTTCACGTCGCTCATCGCGTCCATCCTGATTTCGCTGCCGCTGGGCATCCAGGCCGCCATCAAGCGCGGCAAGCCCACCGATCAGGCGATCCGCATCCTGTCGCTGGTGGGGTTGTCGTTTCCCAACTTCTGGCTGGCGCTGATGCTGGTGCTGCTGCTGTCGATCACTTTCCCGCTGCTGCCGCCGTCCGGCTGGAGCGGTCCAGCCAGCCTGGTGCTGCCGTCGCTGACGATGGCGATCATCCTCAGCGCCACCAACATCCGCCTGGTGCGCACGACGATGCTGGAAACGCTGTCCGCGCAATACATCATGGTGGCGCGCAGCAAGGGGCTGAAAGAGCGCGTCGTGTTGTACAAGCACGCGCTGCGCAATTGCGCCATTCCGCTGATCACGTACCTGGGCCTGCAGTTCGGCGGGCTGATCGGCGGCATCGTGGTGATCGAGATGGTCTTCAACTGGCCCGGGCTGGGCACGCTGGCGTTCGACGCCATCTCGGGCCGCGACTATCCGGTGCTGCAAGGCACGGTCACCGTGCTGGCCACCGTCATCGTCCTGGTCAACCTGATCGTCGACATCGCCTACGGCATCGTCGATCCCCGTATCCGCACGCGCTGAGCATCATGCAGACAACCACTTCCCCCGCCGCCCCGAAGGCCATGAAGCCGCGCAGCCGCTATCGCTCGCTGGAGTTCGTGCTGGGCGCGCTTCTGACCGGCGTCATGGTCCTGCTCGTGCTGGCGTCCGGCTGGCTGTTTCCGGACGGCGGCGAATCCATGGACCTGGCCGCGCGCCTGATGGCGCCGTTCTCGTCGGCCGCCCACCCGTTCGGCACGGACCCGCTGGGCCGCGACGTGCTGGCGCGCGTGATCGTTGGCGGCAAGATCTCGCTGCTGGTGGGCTTTGCCTCGGTGCTGGGCGGCGCGCTGCTGGGCATCATCATGGGTCTCATTGCCGGCTACTACCGCGGCTTCTGGGACATGATCGTCATGCGCTTTGCCGACGTGCAACTGGCGCTGCCCTTCATCCTGGTCGCCATTACCTTCATCGCCATCCTGGGCGGCGGCCTGTTCAACGTCATCTTTTTCATGATCGTGTCGCAATGGGTGCAGTACGCTCGTCTGGTGCGTGCGCAGGTGCTGGCGCTGCGCGAGCGTGAATTCGTGCTGGCTGCGCGCGCCTTCGGCGTGCGCGACCTGGCGATGATCCGCCACCACATCGTGCCCAATCTGCTGGGTCCGCTGGTGATCCTGATGACCCTGAACGTGGCCAACAACATCCTGCTGGAAAGCAGCCTGACCTTCCTGGGTCTGGGCGTCGATCCCATGATCCCGAGCTGGGGCGGTATGCTTGCCGATGGCCGCACGTACATGCAGACGGCCTGGTGGGTCAGCGTCTTTCCTGGCCTTGCCATCATGCTGACGGTGCTGGGCCTGAACCTGCTGGGCGACTGGCTGCGCGACCGCCTGGATCCGACCGGCAAGGTCTGAAGAATCGATCCGCACCCTGGTGCGGAAGGAATATTGAGTATGTCGTTGCTGGACAAGAGTTTCGATCGCACGCTGGACGCCTGGACGCACGCCTACATGGCGCCGGCCTGGCGCGGCGCGGTCGTGGAAGGCTGGCTGTTCGAGAGCGCCCAAGCCCGCCGCGCCGCGCAAGACCGGCTGCAACAGGCAGGCGTGACGGCGCGCTTTCGCAGCGCCTACAAGCCGCTGCTGCACTATTTCCTTGAAGAGGTCGAGCACGACGGGCTGATCTCGGCCGAGATCCGCTATCCCTTGCACGAGCACGCGCAGGCCAAACGCTTCACGCTCGAAGCCTACCCCCTTGTCGCGCTGCTGAAGGACGTCCGCGTCACGATGCTGCCCGGCGCGAACGACCTGCACTACGACGTCACCCTGGGCTATGCCGACGGCCGCAAGCTCGACGCCCGCGTCTTCGCGCCCAATCAGCTTGGGCACGCGGCGGACGGCACGCCAGAGCTGTCGCCCACCGGCTGGCTGCGGGTGCGCGACGCAAACGGCGGGGTGCAGACCGATTCCGCGCAGGCCACCGAGTACCAGTTGCTCTTTCGCAGCATCATGGACACGGTGCGCACCCACACCTGGGGCGCGCACGAGCCGTACTTCGACCGGCTGGAGATTCGCGTCGACCTGCCCGGCATCGACTTCGCGCTGCCGGTGGACGAGGAAATCGTCAGCACCTTCGAGGCGCTGCACGAAGACATCTATTTCTCGCTGCTCGAGCACTTCCAGCAACACTCCGGCCGCCCGTCCGGCGACCGGGGCCTGCAACCCGGCCAGATCATTCCCGACATCCGCCGCCACGATGGCGCGCCGCGCGTGCAGATCTCGGTGGAGCCCTTTGCCCCCGTCGCGCCCGCGACGCCGGCGGCGCCTGCCGGTCCGCTGGCGCAGGTGCGCGAGCCGCTGTCGGCCGCGCAGATCGCCGGGTGCATGGCGGCCTTTGGCGGCGACACCTTCCAGGCCGTGTCCCGGCAGGGCCGTCCGGTACTGGGCACCTATGTGCGCGGCCCGGGTCCAGCCGTCTTCATTTCGGGCGCGCAGCACGCCAATGAAACCTCCGGCGTGGTGGGTGCCCTGCGCGCGGCGCAGACGCTGGCCGCGCGCGGCGATGCGCATTTTGCGCTGATCGCCTCCGAGAATCCCGATGGCTACGCGCTGTTCAACCGGCTGCGCGAGCAGCATCCCCGCCACATGCTGCACGCCTCGCGCTACAGCGCGCTGGGCGACGACATCGCCTACCGCGAGCGCGCGCCGTTCTTCGAGCGCGAAGGCCGGCATCAGGCGCATGCGATCAGCGGCGCGCAGTTGCACATCAACCTGCACGGCTATCCCGCGCACGAATGGACGCGTCCGCTGTCGGGCTACCTGCCGCGTCACTTTGAGCTGTGGACCATCCCCAAGGGGTTCTTCCTGGTGCTGCGCCATCATCCGGGTTGGGGCGACCGCGCCCGGAATCTGATCGAAGGCGTCACCGCGAGGCTTGCCCGCAACGTGCCGGGGCTGGTGGAATTCAACGCGCGGCAACTTGAACTCTTTCACGCACACGCGCTGGAAAAGGGATTCGACGTGCTCAACGGCATTCCCGTACAGGTCACGGAAACCGATCGTGAAGAATTGCCAATGGCGCTCATCTCGGAGTTTCCGGATGAAACGGTCTACGGAGACCGATTCGTTTTCGCGCATACTGTGCAGATGGAAACCGTCCTGGCGGCCACCGATCTGTATCGCGCGGGACTGTAGACGCCTGGATCCCGCCGCTTGAACCCGCAATAAAAAAATGAACATCCGAGAACGCAACCACGGCGACGATCTGGCCCTGGTGGACATCTGGCTCCGTTCGGTGCGCGCCACCCACACTTTTCTGACGGAAAAGGAAATCCAGGCCATGTACCCGAAGGTGCTGAACACGTACCTGCCGTCGGTAAGGGTCTGGGTCTGTGAGGACGATGCCGGCGAAGTCGCCGGCTTCATGGGCCTGACCGGCAACAAGGTCGAAATGCTGTTCGTGGATGCCAACAAGCGCGGCAAGGGAGCCGGCCGCCGGCTGCTTAACTTTGCGCGCTCGCTGCATGGCACGCTGCTGGTCGACGTGAACGAGCAGAATCCGCAGGCGCACGGGTTCTACAAGCACTACGGATTTCAGGACGTGGGACGCTCGGCCCACGACGACGCCGGCCGCCCTTTTCCCATCATCCACATGAAGCTGGCCGGTTAAGGCAACGCGTTCAGGCGCCGCCCGCTTCGTGCCGGGCGCGCCACGCTTTCAAGGCCTCGCGATAGCGGTCCATGGCCTCGTCATACAGGTCGTAGACGCAGGGAATGCATCCGCTGTTGCAGCATTCGCCGGGCTCGGGGCGTTCAGGCGGAACGGGCGGCGGATCGTCCTCCGGGGAATTCTTCTTGCTCATGGCGCCATGTTAGCGCTGCGCGTCATGCGCCGGCACGGCGTTCACACGCCTTCGCGCTTGCGCCAATCCGCGCGGCGGATTTCGTAACAGACCTTGGGCTCCGGCGCGTCGTTCGTCATGCCGACGTAACGCAGCCCCGTCTTTTCCATGACGCGCTGCGACGCCAGGTTTGAGCGCAGCGCCACGGCGCCCAGCACGTCCACCGGCAGCAGGCGAAACCCCAGCCCGATCAGCGCGCGGGAAATCTCCGCCGCAAAGCCTTTACCCCAACAGTCGGGATGCAGCGCATAGGCAAGCTCCACGCTGGCCCGGCCGGGCGACGCCGTCGCCTTCAGCCCGGCACGGCCAGCGGGCAGGCCCGTCTCGCGGTCCTGCAGCACATACATGCCGTAGCCATGCTCGGTCCAGTGGACGATGTTCTGCGCCACGTAGCTTCGGCTGGCCGCCGCGTCGCGCGTTCCGCCCATCGACTGCATCAGATCGGCATTGGCGTGCATCTCGATCATGAACGGCAGATGCGCCTGCGACATGCGGCGCGCGTAAAGACGCAGGGTCTGGAAATCGTCGGGAAATTCGGTGGACGGCATGGCTGACTCGCTCATTACTCCGGATAAGCCCGCATGGCGGCCGGTTGCTCGGCCTTGAGCGCATCCAGGATGCGCTTGCCCACGCGGCCGTCCTGCGGCAGGTTCAGGCGCGCCTGCTCCTCGCGCACGGCGTCGCGAGTCTTTCCGCCCGGGATGCCGTCGGCCACGCCGATGTCATGACCGCGTCCGTACAGCTGCTTCTGCAGTTCCTTGATCTGCGCACGCGACAGGCCAGGGTCGTCGGTCGGCCACGCCGTGACGAGCGCCGGACCGCCTTGCAGGCGGTTCAGCAGCAGCGACACCGCTAGACCGTAACGGCGCGACTGGTTGTAGTGCAGGATGGCGTCGAAATTCACGGTGGCCAGGAACACCGGGCCGCGTGCGCCGGTCGGCGCGAAAAGGTACGCCTGCTGGTCATTGCCCAAGGGCAGCTTCAGCACCGAGCCGTCGCCCTGCTTGACGCCGGCCTGCGCCCACTGGGCGATCGTGCGGCGATCCTGCGACCCCACGTACTCGGCGTCGGGCTCGGCGGGAATCGCGGCGGCCAGTTCGGCCGGCACGCGCACTTCCACGACGGCGGGCAGACCATGCGTCCATTGCGCGCGGCGCTTGCGCAGGTGGTTGGCTGTGGAAGCCAGCGCGTCGGGCAACGAGTTGTAAAGGTCGATGCGGCCGTCGCCATCACCGTCGGCGGCCAGTTCGTAGAACGACGTGGGGATGAATTGCGTCATGCCGAACGCGCCGCTCCACGACCCGACAAACTTGTCGGCGGGCACGACGCCGTCGCGCAAGAGGCGCACGGACGCGTAGGCGTTCTTTTCCCAGAGCGTCTTGTTTTCGGTGCAGGCGCGCGTCAGCCAGGCGTTGAGCACGTCGGTCTTGCCGACCTGGCGGCCATAGTTGGTTTCGATGCCGAAGATGGCGACCAGCGTCGCGGGATCGACCTGATACTGCTGGCTGATGGCGCCCAGTTGCGCGCCGTACTTGCCGAGCACGGCCTTGCCGTCCTGCACGCGCTCGTCGTCGACCGTCTTGGCGATGTAGTCCCACCAGCTTTCGCGGCCCTCGGGCTGGCCCTTGGCCGACGCAACGGTGGTGGGCAGCAACGTGGCGTTGGCCGTGTACTTGTTCCAGTCGGCAACGGTCAGGCCGTTGGCCGTGGCGCCCTTGCGCAGCTTGTCGATGCAGGCCTTGGTGTCGAGTTCGGTGGGGACGATGACCGTCGGGGCGGCTGCCGCGGGCGCGGCAGCCGGGGCGGCCGTGGCAGCGGGCACAGCGGCGGGCGCAGCGGAAGCAGCAGGCGCTGCCGCCGGCGCAGTAGCGGGCGCTGCAGCGGGCGCTGCAGCGGCAGCCGGCGCGGGCGTGTCGTCAAAGCTGCGCTTGGGTTTGAGCGCGGGTTGCGGCTGTTCGGGCGCGGGCGTCTGGATGCGCGATCCGGTGGCAGATCCGGGCGACTGCGCCTGCGCGGCGCCGGCGGCAGCGGCGGTCAGGGCCGCGGCCAGCAGCACGCGCGAAAAGCTGTCGATTCGAGGACGGGGGAAACTCTGGCGCATGGCTTTCCTGAAAAATCGAGGTCAGCCGGGATCGTACCGCGACCGGCGGCCGAAATCGAACGCGGCCCCTGCCCTGCCCGCGGACACCAGCCGATCATTGCGGGGCGGGCGGCGCCTCACGCAGTTGCGCTAGGCGTTGCGCGGCCATTTCATACCCTTGAGCCGCGGCGGCCTCGTACCAGCGCAGCGCCTCCTTCATGTCGAAGTGCTCCATGACGAGACCCTGCAGGTATTGCGCGCCCGGATCGCCACGCTGGGCAGCGGCCAGCATCGCCCGGTCGGCCATGCCGTCCTGGCGTGGCGATTCGCCATAGATGTAGGCGTTGCCGCCCTCGATGGTGCCACCCAGTTCGCGCATCGACGGCGGGGTCTGATCGAAGAGCTGACGCCAGAACAGCGCCACGAGTACAACGAACAGCGCGAAGAAAAAGGTCCAGGTGACGATCCGTTTAGCGGTCATGTTTCTCTCAAATAATGGGCAGGCTTGCGCCCGCGGACTTCAGGGATGATCGGTGGCGGGCGCAAACCAGTATTGGAACAAATCGCCGTCATTGGTGTACCAGGGCAGCAGCATGCCGATGCTGTCGGACTCTCGCGCCACCGTCAGCAGCAGCCCGCCCGCGTCCTTGCGCAGGATGGCCACGTGACGCCGCACGCCCATGGACTCATGCTGGCGCCAGTCATGGCGCACGCTGACCCACAGCCGGCCTTGCGTGCATCCGGCAGCCCGCCAGATGGCATTGCCGGGATGCGGGGGTTCGCCCACGGCTGCCGTATCGGCGCCTTCCTCTTGCAGGACAAGCTGCGACACCTGGCGCGCACCCTGCTCATCGCGCGCCTCTATCTGCCACCCGAGAGCATCCGGGACGAACGAGACGGTTGCGCGGGGCGACGGTTTCCATGCCGGCAAGGTGGCATGGCGCATGCCCGGCAGATCCAACGGATACATCAGAAAGCCGCGCAGGTCCTCGAGCAGGAACGCATCGGCATCGCCGGCGCGCCGTTCGCCCTGCGCGCGATAGACGCCGGCCAGGTCGGGGCATTGCGCCGGATCCGACGGCAGCACGACCGGCGTGCCTTGCTTGAAGGGCGGCCATTTGACGGCCACCTCGTCGACGCGCGACATGCTGCAACCGGCCAGCGCCGCGGTCAGCAGCACGGCCGCGGCAATCGTGCCCTGGCGCGGGCCCGCGCACTGGCCCTCACGCTGGCCGCAGTAGTCTTTTGAATTCAATGCCGCTTCTCCCGTTGCAAGCCGAAGCTGTTGCATGCCCCCGCGCCGCCAGGCGTCGAACTATATCCCGAATCCTCGCGCGCGTTGCCAAGCGGCCAGCGCGGGAGAATAATCGGCAAATCGCTTCCGCTTCCCCGCGCCATGACACCGTTCCGAGGCAAACTCCGCATCCGGCACCTGGAAATCGTGCTGACCGTCTCAGAATTGGGCAACCTGTCCAAGGCGGCGGCCCAATTGCACAGCACGCAATCGGGCCTGTCGCGCGCCATTGCAGAGATCGAGGAACTGGTTGGCGCGCGGCTCTTCGAGCGCACCGCAAAGGGCACCACCTGCACGCCGCTGGGCGACGCCATGTGCCGCCATGCGCGCCAGCTGCTCACCGGCTTTCGCAAGGCCGAAGTCGACCTGGCCGCCGTCTCGCGCGGCGAGGAAGGCAGCCTGACGGTGGGCTGCTTTTCGATGTTTGCGGGCTGGCCGGTGGCGCAGGCTGCGCGCGACTACCGCGAGGCGCATCCGCGCATCACGCTCACCATCGAGGTCGGCACGCACGAACGGCTGATCGAGGACCTGGACGCCGGCGCGCTGGACGTGCTGATCAGCCGGTTCTCCTCCACCGTCAATCCGCAGATTTATCGGTCGACCACCCTGCTGGAAGACGCCGTGGTGCTGGCCTGCGCCCCGCATCATCCGCTGGCCGGCATGCCCGGGGCCACGCTGGCCGATTACGTGGCGTATCCGTGGATCACCGCGCTGCCCGGCAGCCGCATCCGCGGCGAGCTGGAATTGTCCCTGCGCCAGGCGGGTTTGGCGATTCCGGATATGATCGGCGTCCTGTCGCTGGAATTTGGCCGCGAACTGCTGTTGGACGGTCGGTATCTGTGGATGCTGCCCGGCAGCGTTGCGGCCGTCCGGCAGGCGCGCGGCGAACTCACCGTGCTGCCCGCCCGCCCCGCCTTGCGCAAGTCTCCGCTTGCCGCCATCTGGCGCCGCGACCGTCCCAGCACCCGTCAGGCGCGCGCCTTCGCGGCCCAGCTCGAACGCACCATTCTGGCCGATGGCATTGCGCTGGCCGCCTGAGCCGCGCGCGCCTCCCGAACACGCCCCCTTTTCAATCCGGAGCACACATGTACGAATGGCTCAACGCATTGCCCAAGGCGGAATTGCACCTGCATCTTGAGGGCACGCTTGAACCCGAGCTGCTGTTCAAGCTGGCGCAACGCAACGCCGTGGCGCTGCCCTGGCCCGACATCGACGCCCTGCGTGGCGCCTACGACTACAACAACCTCCAGGAATTCCTGGATCTCTATTACCGCGGCGCGGACGTGCTGCGCACCGAGCAGGACTTCTACGACCTGACCTGGGCTTACCTGCTCAAATGCCGCGAGCAGAACGTGGTGCACACCGAACCCTTCTTTGATCCGCAGACGCACACCGACCGCGGCGTGCCCTTCGAGACGGTGCTGAACGGCATCAGCCAGGCGCTCGCCGACGGCAAGAAGCAGCTGGGCGTGACCAGCGGCCTGATCCTGAGCTTCCTGCGCCACCTGCCTGAAGAACAGGCCATGCGCACGCTGGAGCAGGCGCTGCCCTACCGCGACGCGTTCATCGCCGTGGGCCTGGATAGCAGCGAGCAGGGCTTTCCGCCGCGCCTCTTTCAGCGCGTGTTCGACCGCGCGCGCGCCGAAGGCCTGCCCGCCGTGGCGCATGCCGGCGAGGAAGGCCCGCCCGAATACATCTGGGAAGCGCTGGATCTGCTCAAGGTGCTGCGCATCGACCACGGCGTGCGCGCGGCCGAGGATCCCAAACTGATCGCCCGCCTGATCGACCAGCAGATTCCGCTGACCGTCTGTCCGCTGTCCAACACCCGGCTTCGCGTGTTTGGCCACATGCGCGAGCACAACATCCTGTTGCTGCTGGACGCCGGTGTGAAGGTCACCGTCAACTCCGACGATCCGGCCTACTTCGGCGGCTATGTCAACGAGAACTTCCACGCGCTCTACGAGCACCTGGGCATGACGCGCGAGCAGGCGCAGGCCCTGGCAGACAACAGCCTGGACGCGCGCATCGCCAGGTAGCGCCTTCCAGCCATGCGGGTTGCGCATGGCTCTGTTCAAAACCGGCATGCCCGGCGCGGCACTTTCCTCCCTACCATAGTCCGGCGGCAGCAACGCTTGCCGCCGCTGGACGATGAACAACGAGACAAGGGGCAGGATATGAGTGAACGCGTGAAGGCGGCGCTGCGCAGCGGCACGCTTGCCGGCGTGCGCGACGGCGGCGTGTGCCGCTTCGGCGCCATTCCGTATGCGCAGGCGCCCGTGGGCGAGCTGCGATTTGCGCCGCCGCGGCCGGCCAGCTGGCGGGGTGAATTCGACGCCACGGGAGCGGGCGCGGTAGCGCCGCAATTGCCCTCGCGCCTGCGCGGCGCCATGGGCGACTTCGATGCCGAGCAATCCGAAGACTGCCTGCACCTGACGGTGTGGACCCCGGCCGCGGACGGCAAGCGCCGTCCCGTCGTGGTCTGGCTGCACGGCGGCGCCTGGCAAAGCGGCGGCGGCGCTCTGGACTGGTACGACGGCTCGCGCCTGGCGCAACGGGGCGACGTGGTTGTCGTGGCTGTCAACTACCGGTTGGCCGCGCTTGGCTGGCTGTACGTGCCGGGACAGACGGCCAATGCCGGGCTGCTGGACCAGGAGATGGCGATCGACTGGGTGCTGGCCAATATCGAAGAGCTGGGCGGCGACCCCGAGCGCGTCACGGTGATGGGGCAATCGGCTGGAGCCTCGTCGATCTGCGCGATGCTGACGCGCCAGCCGCGCTTCTCGCGCGCCATCCTGCAGAGCGCCGCTCTTGGCCGCGGCTTTCGCAGCGCGGCGCAGGCCGATGCCTTGGGACAGGCCTATCTGCGCGCGGCCGGGGCCGAATCGCTTTCCGAGGCCCGGAAATTGCCGGTGTCCGCGCTGCTGGCTGCCCAACAGGCGCCCGAGGTCGTGCAGGCGTTGCAGGCCGAAGGCAGCAGCCGCAGCCTGTTTTCGCCGGTGCTCGATGGCCAGGTGCTGCCGCTGGACATTGCCCCCGCGCTGATGACCGCTGCGGGCCGCGCAGACGTGCTGGTCTGCTACACGCGTGACGAGATGGCCGCCTTTCCAGACCACGGCACCGACGCAGCCAGCCAGCAGATGGGCGACGCCGTGTTCGGCGCGCCATCGCGGCAGTGGGCCGGGCACGCCGCCGCGCAAGGCCGCGACGCCTGGCTGGCGCGCTTTGACGTCGCACCGACGGACCGCTTTGGCGCGTGCCATTGCATCGAGCTGCCTTTCGTGTTCGACACCCTGCAAGCCTTTACCGGGGCGCCCATGCTGGCAGGTCTGCCTGCCGCGCACGCAGAGCAGCTTGCGCGCCAGACGCAGACCGCCTGGCTTGCCTTCATCCGGGGCGATGCGCCGGCCTGGCCGCAAGCGCCCCACATGCAGATCCTGGCCTGAGCCAGCCACGCCACCCGCCATGCCGCATCTGGCGCCGGGCTTGCCCCCCGCGCCTTGCACACCAACAACACAAGGGGAATTCCATGTTCAAGCAATGCCTTCTTGCGCTGGCGCTCGCGCTGCCGCTTGCCGCCACCGCCTCCTATCCCGAAAAGCCGGTCAAGATCATCGTTTCCAATCCGCCGGGTGGTCCGGTCGACGTCATGCTGCGCGTCCTGGCGAGCAAGCTGGGCGCGGCCTGGGGCCAGCCCGTCGTCGTGGAGAACAAGCCGGGCGCCTCCGGCATCATCAGCACCGGCGCGCTGGTCAAGTCCGCCCCCGACGGCTACACGTTGGGCATGGTGGTCGCCTCTTCGGTGACCATCGTGCCGTTTGCCGTCGATAGCCTGCCGTTCGATACGCAAAAAGACCTGCAGCCCATTTCGCTGGTGGCGCGCACACCGTTCATCTTCATCGTCCCCAAGGACAGCCCGCTAAAAACCTGGGAAGACTTCGTGCGCGAAAGCCGCGCGCGCAGCCTGAGCGTGGGCTCGTTTTCGATCGGCACCGCGTTCCACCTGGTCTGGGAACAGACGGCGCGGCGCGCGGGCATCAAGGCGCTGTACGTTCCCTCGTCATCGTCCGGCAAGACCCAGAACGACCTGATCGGCGGACAGCTGGACGTGGGCCTGGACGCACCGTCCAGTTCCAAGGGGCTGATCGACAGCGGACGGTTGCGGGCGCTGGCGATCACCAGCCCGCAACGCTTCGGCGGTCTGCCGGACACGCCCACACTGAAGGAGTCCGGCCTGGACTACGCGCCGCAGCCGTGGATCGGCCTGATGGGGCCGGCTGGCATTCCGAAGGACCGTGTCGCGCAGATCCAGAAGGCGGTGGCCGACATCCTGAAAGACCCGGCGATGAAAGCGCAGATGGAAACGCTGGGCATGATTCCGATCGGCAGTTCGCCCGAGGAACTGGCGGCCACCATCGAGGCCGATCGCGCCGAAATGGGACCGCTGATCAAGGAGCTGGGCATCAAGCTGCAATAGCGCCGGCGCGCGTTAAATTCCGCGCAACGTAAGCACAGGAAACAGGGCCGCTTGCGCTGGGGCGCTCAGGTAATATCCTCGTCAATAACAAGTTAACTACCCCGAGGAGAAGAGCATGCCGCAACGCAATTCCCTGTTCCGCCTGGCGCCCCTGGCGCTGGCCGCCCACCTGATCTTTTCCGGCCCGGCTGCCGCGCAAGGCGCCCCTGGCGCGCAAGGCGCAGTGCAACCCGCCGCCAACCCCGCGCTCGCCGCTCAGATCGACGAACGCGCCAAGGCCATCGAAGACAAGCTCATCGCCTGGCGCAGGGACATCCATCAACATCCGGAGCTCGGCAACCAGGAGCACCGTACGTCCAAGCTAGTCGCCGATCATCTGCGCGCGCTCGGCATGGACGTGAAGACCGGCGTCGCGGGCACCGGAGTCGTCGCGGTGCTCAAGGGCGGCAAGCCCGGCCCCGTGGTGGCGCTGCGTGCGGACATGGACGCCCTGCCTGTCAAGGAACAGGTCGACGTGCCGTTCGCCTCGAAGGCCAAGGGCACGTATCTCGGCAAGGAAGTCGACGTCATGCACGCCTGCGGCCATGACGCGCACACGGCCATCCTGATGGCGGCCGCCGAAGTTCTGGCCGGCATGCAGGATGAACTGCCCGGCACGGTCAAGTTCATCTTCCAGCCTGCCGAGGAAACCCCCGCGGACTTCGAACCCGACGGCAAGAAGGTCTGGGGCGCCAAGATGATGGTGCAAGAAGGCGTGCTCGACAACCCCAAGGTCGACGCGATCTTCGGCCTGCATGTCTCCAGCGCGTATCCTGCAGGCTGGCTCGCCTGGCGCGCCGGTCCAGCATTGGCCGCCGCCGACCAGTTCTGGATCGACGTGACCGGCAAGCAGACGCACGGCGCGCGCCCGTGGTCGGGCATTGACCCCATCGTGGTCAGCTCGCAGATTATCCTGGGCTTGCAGACCATTCCCAGCCGCCAGCTCAACAGCATGCTTGAACCGGCGGTGATCACGGTGGGCGCCATCCACGGCGGCAACCGCATGAACATCGTCCCCGACAGCGTGGCGATGACCGGCACCATCCGGACGTACGACGAAGGCATGAAGAAGGACATCCACAAACGCATCGCGCGCACCGCGGACATGATCGCGCAAAGCGCGGGCGCGAAGGCGGACGTGCGGGTTGTCGAGCTATATAACGCCACGATCAATCCGCCGGCGCTGGCCGAGCAGATGGGGCCGACACTGCGGCGCGTGGCGGGCGAAGGCAACTATGGCCTGCAGCCCAAGTCGACCGCGTCCGAGGACTTTTCGTTCTATCAGGAGAAGGTGCCCGGCATGTTCTTCTATCTGGGCGTGACGCCCAAGGACACCGATGTCGACAAGGCCGCGCCGAATCATTCGCCCCGCTTTCATGTGGACGAGTCGGGCCTCATCAACGGCGTGCGTGCGCTGTCGAACCTGACGGTCGACTACATGGCGAATGCGCGCGCGGGCAGTTGATCGTTCCTATCGGCATCGCAGACGAACTCGCCGCACCCGCCCGGCGCAGCGCGTCCACGATATGGCCTTCCGTCTGTTGGCTATGCGGATGGTCCTTGAAAGCAGCCTGCGTCACCGTGAAAATCGCGTCGCAATCGGAAGGCGTTTCGGAAGAGATCTGCATTTGCCGGCCCCTTAAGTTTGGTGGAATTCGCGAGTGTAGCCGTGTGCTTGCGGGCATCCCGCATTGACGCGTCGCCAGCCGGTGGCTACAGTGGCCGGCAGCCTTGCGGCGCGCTGCCTGCCGCATTCCCGAACCACCCGCGGTCCTGCCGCGGGTCCAACTTTTTCGGATACCCATGAACAGCTACCGCGTCGGCATCGCCGGCTTCGGCGCCATCGGCCAGGCCGTGGCGCAATCCCTCGATGCCGGCCTGCCCGGCCTGACGCTCGCCGCCGTCGCCGTGCGCGATCCCAGCGCCCCGCCCGCCTTCTCGTGGAAAGACGGCGCGCCCGCCTTCACCACCATCGACGGCCTTGCCGACCATTGCGACGTGGTCGTGGAATGCGCGCCCGCCGCCGTGTTCCGCAACATCGCCGAACCTGTATTGCGCGCCGGCAAGAAGATGGTGGTGCTCAGCTCGGGCGCGCTGCTGCGCCACGAAGACCTCATCGACATCGCGCGCCAGCACGGCGGCCAGGTCATCGTGCCGTCGGGCGCCATCCTCGGGCTGGACGCCATCACCGCCGCTGCCGAAGGCGTCATCCATTCCGTCACGATGATCACCCGCAAGCCGGTGCGCGGCCTGCTGGGCGCGCCCTACCTGACCGACAACAACATCGACATCGAAGGCATCACCGAGCCGCGCCTCATCTTCCGCGGCTCGCCGCGCGAGGCGGCCGTGGGCTTTCCCGCCAACCTCAACGTGGCCGTCAGCGTGTCGCTGGCGGGCATCGGCCCGGATCGCACCACGCTGGAAATCTGGGCAGATCCCTCGCTCGATCGCAACCTGCACCGCGTCGAGGTCGTGTCCGACTCCGCCTCGTTCTCGATGGAAATCCAGAACATCCCGTCGGCCAATCCCAAGACCGGGCGCATCACGGCGCAAAGCGTGATCGCCGCGCTGCGCAAGCTGACCGGACCGCTGCGCGTCGGCACCTGAGGGCGGCGCCCTCCTTCAGGCCGCCTCCCGCCGCAACGCGTCGCCGTGGCGCGGCGCCGGCATGGGCCCGACCTGCCAGCGTCCCGTTCCGTCAAGGTCCAGCCGGTGCGTATGGAACGCATCCAACGTGCTGCGATGGCCCACGCTGACCAGCATGCTGTCCGGCAGCGCCTCGCGCAGCAGGCTGTACAGCATGTGCTCCAGCCCTTCGTCCGTGGCCGAGGTGGCCTCGTCCAGAAACACCAGCGCGGGCCGGTTGTACAGCACGCGGGCAAACGCAATGCGCTGCTGCTCGCCCAACGACAGCACGCGTGACCAGTCGTGCACTTCATCGAGCCGGCCGGCCAGATGCCCCAGGTTGACCTGCCGCAACGCATCGGCCAGCCGCGCGTCCTCGGCCGGTTGCGCCAGCCCCGGATACGCCACCGCGCCGCGCAGGTCGCCCAGCGGCAGATACGGACGCTGCGACAGGAACAGCGCGGACGCGCCCTGCGGCCGCCGCACCACGCCGTGGGCATACGGCCACAGACCGGCCAGCGCGCGCAGCAAGGTGGTCTTGCCGCTGCCCGACGGCCCCTTGATCAGCAGGGCTTGTCCGGGATGCAAGCGCAGATTCAGGTTGTCCAGCAAACAGGCGCCGTCCGGGCGCGACACATCCAGGCCCTCGATCGCCAGGCCATCGGGCAGCGTCTGGGTCTGCACCTGCGGCAGCGCACGCGCGGCCTCGTTGGCATCCAGGAATCCATTCAGACGATCCAGCGTCGCGCGGTACTGGGCGAACGTGTCGTAGGAACTGCGAAAGAACGACAGCGATTCCTGCACCTGCCCGAACGCCTGCGAGGTCTGCATGACATCGCCCAGCTTGATCGCCCCGCTGAAAAAGCGCGACGCCTGCAGAATGAACGGAAACACGACCGCGATCTGGCTGACCGACAGGTTGAAGCCGTCGAACTTCAGGCCCCGGTACACGCGCGCCCACAGATTGGCGATGTAGGACGTGAAGCGCGTCCACAGCGTGGCCCGCTCCACTTCCTCGCCCTGATAGAACGCAACGTTCTCGGCGTTCTCGCGCAGGCGAACCAGCGCATACCGGAAGTTGGCCGTCAGGCGCTCGGACAGGAAGTTCAGCTTGATGAGCGGGCGGCCGATCTTGAACGCCAGCCACGTCGCGACGATGACGTACAGATAAACCACGAACACCATGGCGCGCGGAATCTCCACGCCGCCCAGCGTCAGCGGACCCGACAACCCCCACAGGATTGCCGTGAAGGCCACCAGCGAGACGATCGCGCTGATGGCGCCGATCGCCAGCGTGCGCGACCCCGTCACGAATTGCGCGATGTCCTGTTCGATGCGTTGGTCGGGGTTGTCGACGGGTTCGGCCAGGAAGTGGCCGCGGTAGTAGGCGCCCGCGCCCAGCCAGTCGCGCGTCAGGCGCTCGTTCAGCCAGACGCGCCAATGAATGTCGAAGGCCTGGCCCACGTAGCTGTCGGCCAGGCTGCGCACCACATGCACGGTGGCCAGCACCGCGAAAATCCCCAGGAAGTGCCAGAAGACCGACTGGTCCAGCGCCTGCAAGGCACTGTAGAAGCCGTTGTACCAGAACGAAAACAGCACGGTCATGCGCACCGCGAACATCGCCAGGAACAGCAGCAAGGCCAGCGTGAGCATCGGCCGCCAGCTGCGCCGGGGCGTGAGGTACGGCCAAGCCAGCCGCCAGAACTTCCGGCCCCAGACCGTGGTGCGCGTCAGGATCAGCGTGACCACCGCCAGCGCGACGGCGGAAATGCCGAACGCGCGCGCAAGCCACAGGGCGCTTTCTGCTAGTTGCTGCTGCCAATTCAGATCCATGAGCCCGGAACCTCGCAATGACGTTCCTGGTTAGACGTCCGGATCCGGCGCAGTTCCGGCAAAACTGCCGCTTTAAGCCTGGCTTAAGCCACCGCCAAGGACATTGAAGGCGCGTTGAAAGCCGAGACGCGATTTCATCAAGTTGGACCGAGGTCCAGGTTGGCGAACAGGTCCGCCAGCGTGGGCACGCTGCGCGCGGGCCAGATCGCGCTCAGGTCGAAACTGGGCAGGCGCTCGCCATCGCGCACCTCGCAAAAGCGCACACCGCGAAAATCCATGGACCGTATCCAGCTGGGCAACAAGGCCACCCCGCAACCGCCCGCCACGCACGACAGCACCGTCAACGTGCGGCTGGCCTCCTGGTTCACGTGCGCATCGTGTCCGCCCTTGCGCATGGCATCCAGGATGTCCGCATAAAATGCCGGCAACTGTGACTGCGGGTACATGACCAGACCGGCCTGCGCGATCTGCGCCATCGACACCTGACCGTCGGGCGGCACTTCGAACTCGTCGGGCACGGCGGCCACCAGCCGGTCCCGCAGCAACTGGCGCTCGCGCATGCGGCCGCCCACGGCCACGGGTGTATGCATCAGGCCGATATCGATCTCGCCCGTCTGCAAGGCCTCGGCCTGTTCGGCGTTGCTCATTTCCCGCAGGATGATGCGAACGCCCGGCGCCTGCTGGCGCATCTGGCGCAGCGCGCGCGGCAAGGTGTCAAAGAGCGCGGAGGACACCAGGCCGACCGTCAGTTGCCCCGCGCTGCCCCGCCCGATCTCGCGGGCACGGCGGGCCGCGGCGTCGATGCGCGCCACGCTGGCGCGCACGTCTTCCAGGATGGCCTGCGCGGCCGGGGTGGGCGTCGTGCCCTGCCGCGACCGTTCGAACAGCTTCACGCCCAAGTCTTTTTCCATGCGCGTCAGCGCCTGGCTCAAGGCGGGCTGTGCAATGCCCAGCCAGTCCGAAGCGCGGCTGACGCTGCCGTGGTCCACCACCGCCAGGAAGTACCGAAGGTGCCGGGTTTCCATATTGATCCAATATATAAAAAGCGCTTTTCCACAATGGAAAACTATACATCGACTTCCTAGAATCCCGACTTACAGACCATTACATACCGGCAGTGCCGTTCCGCGAACGCCATGCCGAATCAGGAGACTGCTTTGCCCTCGCCGATTCCAGGCGCCGCCGTCGACACCCACGCCCACGTGTTTCACCAAGGCCTCGCCCTTGCCGACACGCGCCGCCACACGCCGGACTACGATGCCACGCTGGCCGAGTATCTGGACCTGCTGGATGCGCATGGCATGAGCCACGGCGTGCTGGTGCAGCCCAGCTTCCTGGGCACGGACAACAGCCATCTGGTTCAAGCGCTGCGCGCGGCGCCCGCCCGGTTGCGCGGCGTGGCCGTGGTGGCGCTGGACATCACTGACACCGAATTGCAGGACCTGGCCGCCGCGGGTGTGGTTGGCATCCGCTTGAACCTTGTCGGGCTGGACAGCCCCGCATTGCAGACGCCCGCCTGGCAGTCGTTGCTTGCCCGCGTGAATGCGCTGGGGTGGCATGTGGAAATCCATCTGCAGGCTGCGCGCCTGGAAGGCGTGATGCCTGCGTTGCTAGCGGCGGGCTGCCGCGTCGTGGTGGATCATTTTGGCCGCCCGGATCCCGCGCTCGGCGTTTCGGACCCCGGTTTCCAATATCTGCTGCGCCAGGCGGACAGCGGCCGTGTGTGGGTGAAGCTGGCCGCGCCCTACCGCAACTGGGCCGCTGCCGCCTGCGCGGCCTCCGGCCGGCTGGCCACGCAGCAACTGCTGGACGCCTACACCCCCGAACGCCTGATGTGGGGCAGCGACTGGCCCCATACCGAACATCGCCACCTGGCGTCCTATGCCGCGGCCACGCAGTGGCTGGACGCCTGGATCGACGACCCCGCGCAACGGCGGGCCGTGCTTGCCGACACGCCGTTGCAGCTATTCCAATTCAAAGGAGACGCTCCATGACCCCTCTCATCAAACGCCTGGCGCAACGTAGCGCGCTGTTTGCCGCCGCCGGCCTGCTGGCTGGCGCCGCCGGCGTCGCACACGCCGCCTACCCCGAGCGCGCGGTCACGCTGGTGGTGACCTATCCGCCCGGCGGCACCGTGGACGTGGTCGCTCGCCTGATCGGCCCGAAGCTTGCGGCCGAGCTGGGCCAGCCCGTCGTCATCGAAAACCGCGGCGGCGCGGGCGGCATGATCGGCGGCGCCGTCGTCGCCAAGGCCAATCCCGACGGCTACACGCTGATGCTGGACGCCTCCAATCACGCGCAGAACCCCGCGCTGCACAGCAAGATGCAGTTCGACACGCTGTCGGCCTTCGCGCCGGTGTCGCTGCTGCTGCGCGTGCCCAACGTGCTGGTCGTGACGCCGTCGTACGAAGTGAAGTCGGTCGCCGACCTCATCAAACTGGGCCAGCCCGATGCCAAGGAACCGGTGTACTTTGCCTCGGCCGGTCCCGGTTCGGCCCAGCACCTGGCGGGCGAGCTGTTCAACCTGCTGGCCAAGACCCAGCTGCAGCACGTCGCGTACAAGGGCGGCGGCCCGGCCATGATCGACGTGATGTCGGGCCAGGTGCCCGTCATGTTCGCCAGCATGGGCTCTGCCTGGCAGCACGTGAAGAACGGCAAGCTGCGCGCCGTCGCCGTCGGCGGACTGGAGCGTTCGAAGACCGCGCCCGACCTGCCCACCATCGCCGAATCGGGCGTGCCGGGCTACGAAACCTACGAATGGAACGCCGTGTTCGCCCCGGCCGGCACGCCGCCCGCCATCGTCGAACAGGTGTCGCAGGCGCTGGCCAAGGTGCTGAAGGATCCCGCGATCGCCGAACAGCTTGCCGGCATCGGCGCCGAACCCATTGGCTCCACGCCTGCCGAACTGGACACGTTCCGCCGCGCCGAGATCGAAAAGTGGCAGCGCGTCGTCAAGGAAGCGGGCCTGAAACTGGATTGAGTACTGCCGGGCCTGATGGGCCCGGACACCGCGTAGCCGGTTTGCGGCGCTCCATCCTGGGCGCCGTTTTTTTTTGCCGCGCGGGCGGGGCTATCATGACGCCTTGGACAGCTTTACCGCAGGAACCCGCTGGATGGACAAGATCCGACTCGACAAATGGCTGTGGGCCGCGCGCTTCTACAAGACGCGCAGCCTGGCTTCGCAGGAAATCGGCAAGGGCCGCGTGTTTGTGAACGGACAGCCCGCCAAACCCGCGCGCGAGGTCGGCGCCGGCGACGTCGTCGCGGTTCGCAAGGAAGACCCCGCGCTGCAGGTGCGCGTCGTGGCCGTGAGCGGCGTGCGAGGCCCCGCGCCGGTGGCGCGCCTGCTGTATGAAGAAACGCCCGAGAGCGTGGCCGCCCGCGAGCGCGCCGCCGAAATGCGGCGCCTGGCGCCCGAACCGGCGCTGGGCATCGACGCGGGACGCCCCACCAAGCGCGATCGGCGTCTCATCGACCAGATGCGGGGCAAGTCTTGATGAAGCGCGGCACCTCCGGCGGCCTGGTTTACTCCACGGAGTCCGGGCGCATGTGCCCGCAATGCCGCCAGCCTGTCGCGCAATGCCAGTGTCAGGCGGCCAGCCGCGCGGCCCCAGCGGGCGACGGCGTGGCGCGCGTTTCCCGCGAGACCAAGGGCCGCGGCGGCAAAAGCGTGACGCTGGTGCGCGGACTGCCGCTGGCGCCCGACGCCCTGGCCGCGTTGGGCAAGCAGCTGCGGACCGCGTGCGGTTCGGGCGGCACCGTCAAGGACGGCGTGATCGAGGTGCAGGGCGACCACTGCGACCGCATCATCGACGCGCTCACGAAACAAGGCCACCGCGCCAAGCGCGCGGGCGGCTGAACCGGATCAGGACAGAACGATGGAAATTCCCGTGACGGACGTCGCGAGCTGGCACGCCCATGTGTACTTCGACGCGGCAAGCCGCGATGCCGCGTTCGCCCTGCGCGAACGGATCGTTGCGACGTTTGACGGCAAGATGGAAATGGGGCGCTTCCATGAGCGCCCCGTGGGCCCGCATCCGCAATGGAGCTACCAGATCGCGTTCGGCCCGCAGCATCTGGCCGAGATCGCCACCTGGCTGACACTGAACCACGGCGCGCTGGATGTGTTCATGCATCCGAACACCGGCAATTCGCTGCGCGACCACCGCGACTGCGCCGTGTGGATCGGGCGCAGCCACATGTTGAACCTGGCTGCGCTGGGCGGCTGATCCCCTACAGCGCGCGTCCGACGATCAGCGAATCGATCGCCATCTGCGCGTCGTCGCTCTTGCCCTCGTAGGGCAGGCGGCTCAGCACATAGCGCATGGCGTTCAGGCGCGCGCGCTTCTTGCAGTCGGACTTGACCACGATCCACGGCGCATCGGCGGTGTCGGTGTGCGCGAACATGGCTTCCTTGGCGCGCGTGTAATCGTCCCACTTGTCCAGCGACGCCAGGTCCACCGGGCTCAGCTTCCACTGCTTGAGCGGATGCACCTTGCGCTGCTGGAAACGGCGGCGCTGTTCTTCCTGGCTGACCGAAAACCACAGCTTGATCAGCGTGATGCCGCTGCTGACGAGGTGGCGCTCGAAATCGGGCGTCTGGCGCAGAAACGCCAGGTATTCGTCCTGCGAGCAGAATCCCATCACGCGCTCGACGCCCGCGCGGTTGTACCAGGACCGATCGAACATGACGATCTCGCCCGCGGTCGGCAGGTGCTGCACATAGCGCTGGAAGTACCACTGGCCCTTTTCGGTGTCGGACGGCTTTTCCAGGGCGACCACGCGCGCGCCGCGCGGATTCAGGTGTTCCATCATGCGCTTGATGGTGCCGCCCTTGCCTGCCGCATCGCGCCCTTCGAACAGGATCACGACGCGCTGGCCGGTTGCCTTGACCCACGCCTGCAGCTTCAGCAGTTCGACCTGCAGCTTGTACTTCTGCTTTTCGTAATTGCGGCGCAGCATGCGGTGGCGGTAGGGATAGACGCCCTCGCGCCAATCTCCCGCCAGTTCTTCGTCGGGATTGCGGCGCGCCCCCGGCGCCTGCCGGTTGGCATCGAGCAGCGCGCGATGCACGGCCTGCGCGTCATCGGCCGACAGCGAATCGATGACGGTGCGCAGGGCCGCGCGCGCCTCGCCCGGTTCGCCCACCTGGTAGCGGCTGGCGATATCGGCCAGCACCGCCGCGGTCTCCTGCCGCGCCGCATCCTGACGCGCCGCCACGCGCTTGCTCAGTTCGACGGCGGGCTCGGTGGCAGATGCGGCCGCCGGGCGGGCATTCGCCGTGCGCTTGGCCGCGCCCCTGGCCACGGCGGGGCGCTTGACCTGCGCCGCCGGGGCGGCTTCGTCTTGATCGGGAGCCTGCGATATCTTGTCGGTCATTCGTCCTGTCCTTGCTGCGCCAAAAACTTCAACCCTAGCTTGCGCCAGGGTGCGCGAAATTGATTGGGATCAAAGGTTGTAACATTTTTACACGACCCCGGCCCCTTTACACTGCACCTCCCTGTTCCCTTCGATCGCGACACCCATGTGGTCATTCATCAAGCGATGGTTCGCCGGCCCCCCGGCAGCCGAAGACCCCTTGCAGGAAATCGTGCGCTTTGATGACGCCGGGCTGACGCGCTCGGGCGAACTGGCCCGCGCGATGGGCCTGCAGGAATTCTGGCCCTGGCGCGACATTCATGAATTCGGGTTCGTTTTCACGCAGGCGATTTATCCGGACCCGTGGTTTGGCGACTACATGGAAAGCCTGTGGTTCGTCCGCGTGCCCACCGACGGCGGCGGGCTGATGCGGATGGACTTCGACGAGCGCGTGCTGGACATCAACCAGTTGCCCCCCGCCCTGCTCCGCAACCTGCCCGGCCTGGACATGGACGTGTTGCGCGCGGGCCTGGCGACCGCCGCGCGCGGCCTGCGCCATTTCGAGGGCGAAGGCGAGTGGGTGGCCTGGCGGCGCGCGGACGCCGCCTCTCCCGACCTGCCCTCGGCTACACGCGATCCAGACCCTGCTTGAGGTCCGCCAGGATGTCCTCGGGCGTTTCCAGCCCCACGGACAGCCGCAGCAACCCTTCGGACAGGCCGTAGCGCTCGCGGTCCTCGGCCGAATAGCTGGCGTGGGTCATCGACGCCGGATGCTGGATCAGGGTCTCGGGATCGCCCAGGCTGACCGCAATGCGCGCCAGCTTCAGGCTGTTCAAGAGCGCCTTGCCGGCGGACAACCCGCCCTTCAGCTCGAAGGCCACCAGTCCGCCACCCGCCGCCTGCTGGCGCGCCGCGATGTCCGCGCCCGCCGTGCCGGAAAGGCCCGGATAGAACACATCCGCCACTGCCGGGTGCTCGCGCAGCAGCTTGGCCACCTTCAACGCGGATTCGCTGTGCCGCTGCACGCGCAGCTCCAGCGTCTTGATCCCGCGTAGCACCAGAAAGGCCGTGAACGGCGACAGCGTCGCGCCCGTGAAGTAGCGCAATCCCTGCAACCGGATGGCGTCGATATGCGGCTTGCGTCCCAGCACCGCGCCCGCCAGCAGGTCGCCGTGCCCGCCCAGATACTTGGTGGCCGAATGCAGCACGATGTCCGCGCCGTGCTCGAGCGGCCGCTGCAGCACCGGCGTCGCGAACGTGTTGTCGACGATCGTCAGCAGCCCCTTGCCGCGCGCGATGGCGGAAATGGCCGCAATGTCCACCAGCCGCAGGTTGGGATTGGCGGGGGTCTCGAAGTACACGGCCCGGGTCTTGGGGCCGATGGCGGCGGCCACCGTCTGGGGCTTGGTGAAGTCCGCGAACACGGCCCGCACGCCAAAGCGGGCCAGCCCCTGCGTGAACAGCGTGAAGGCCGTGCCGTAGACAATCTGGTCGACCACGATCTCGTCGCCGCTTTGCAACAGCGAAAACAGGGTGGCCGAGATGGCCGCCATGCCCGAGGCCGTCACCACGCCGGCCTCGGCGCCTTCCAGCGACGCCAGGCGTTCTTCCAGCAGCGCCTGCGTGGGATTGCGCGTGCGGCCGTAGACATAGCCTTGGGCTTCGCCAAGCCGGATCCGGTCAAAGGCCTCGATGCTGTCCTGCGTGTAGGTGGACGTCAGGTACAGCGGCGGCGACAGCGCGCCCTGTTCGTCCAGCGGGTCGTAGCCCAGGTGGATGGCGCGGGTCGCAAAACCGTGTTGCGGGTGGTCGGTCATGTCATTCACTCCTGTCATCGGTGGATGCAGACGCGCATCGCGCCTGCCCTGAAATCGCTTCCCGCCGCCGGCCCGCGGCATTGACGGGGCCCAAGCGAGTCTTTACAGTCAAACGCCGTATCCCCGTTTTCGCGCGCCACATGAACGACCCGCAAGCGCCCGCCACGTCTGCCGGCCCGGCCGCTCTGGCCACGGCTCCGCCCGAACCCGGCTGGCTCCTGAAGGCCGCCACCTGTCTGGTCTATTCCGCGATGCTGGCGTGGACCGTCTACAGCAGCCGTCCGGAAACGATGCTGGAGGTTGCGCAACTGGCCTTCGGCGGCGCCATGCTCCTGGGCGCCCTGCTGCTCGTCGTCCTGGGCGTCTTTTCCCTCTGGAAACGCTTTCGCACGCCGCGTAACCGCGTGCGCATCATGCTGGGCGCGGGGGTGTTCCTGCTGGCCGCCGTGGCCGTGCCGCTTGCCGAACGCAGCCACGACAACCGCCAGCGCGACATCGCCAACACCGAAATCCGCAAGGCCATCGACGCACTGCGCATGCAGGCCGGCGGCGGCTCCGGCGTGCCCGAAGACGTGCCCGCCATCGATCCCTCGCCCAAGGCCACGGGTCCGTACGGCGAAATGGAACGGGCCATGAAAACCGTGGCCGGCGAACGGCTTGCGCAGCATCGCGCCTACCTGCAGGAACTCAAGGAAATCGGCCTGCCCCGGCTCTTTGACGCCGGCCGGCTGGCGCGCGACTCGGGCCTGATCGAAAGCCGCCTGATTCTGGAACAGGCCGAAAAGCTGGTGCCCGACTACCGCCAGCAAAGCCTGGACGTGCTGGACGAGATGCCCTCGCTGGTGCGCTCGCTGACCATCTCCGAACCTGAAAAGGCAAAGATCCTGCAGGCGCTGACGGACTCGCGGGCGGCTAGCAACGAGAAGCTGCGGCGCGTCTGGGACCTGGAAACGCAGATCCTTCACGAGTTCGGGCTGATGATCACGCTGCTCGATGATAACCGTCAGTTCTGGTACGCGGACCGCAACGAATTGAAGTTCGGGCGCAACGCCGACCTGACGCGCTTTCACCAGCACCAGGACACCGTCAACCGGCTGGCCCG
Source organism: Achromobacter mucicolens (assembly GCF_902859725.1). Taxonomy (GTDB): domain Bacteria; phylum Pseudomonadota; class Gammaproteobacteria; order Burkholderiales; family Burkholderiaceae_B; genus Achromobacter; species Achromobacter mucicolens. The sequence continues at coordinate 37,941 of NZ_CADIJP010000032.1, forward strand.
CGAGCAGGAACGGCTGGCGACGCAATCCCTGGCGGCCATGCCGCAGGCGCCGCTGCGCTGAGCCGGATAAGCCTTGCATCACGCCACGCATGCGCTAGCGCTTGTGGTCGGCGCGGCGCGATAGCCACTCGCCGGTGAACTGCACGATCGACACCAGCGCGATCAGGATCACGATCACCTCGAACATCACCCGCGTATCGTAGCGCTCGTAGCCGTAGCGGATCGCCAAATCCCCCAACCCGCCAGCACCCACGGCCCCTGCCATTGCAGACGCGTTGATCATGGCGATCACGCTGACCGTCATGCCGCCGATGATGCCCGGCAAGGCTTCCGGCAGCAGCACATGGCGCACGATGTGCCAGCGGCGGCAGCCCATGGCGCGCGCCGCCTCGACCAGGCCGTGGTCCACGTCGTTCAGGCTGACCTGCGCAATGCGCGCAAAAAACGGAATCAGGTTGGCCGACAACGGCACGATGGCCGCCCACGTGCCCAGCGTCGTGCCCACCAGGAAGCGCTTGAAGGGCAGCATCGCGACCAGCAGGATGATGAAGGGGATGGCGCGGAAGGTATTCACCGTGACCGAAAGTGCCTTATTCAAGCGCGGACGCGGGTACGGACTGCCCGGTGCGGTGACCGTCAGCACCACGGCCAGCGCCAGGCCGGCGCCGATGGCGATGGCTGCGGAAATGCTCACCATCGTCAGCGTCTGCAGAAATGCCTGCAGGTATTTATCAAGCATCGGTAGCGACATAGCCAAGCACCTTGATCTGATCGGCCACCAGCGCGGCGCGCGCGGTCTCTTCCTGTAATGCGCCCGCGGGCACCGACACTAGCAGGCTGCCTTGCGCGTGGCCGCGCAGCCGGTCCAGTCCGCCGTGCAGCAGCGTGGCGCCCGGCCCCATGGCGGCCAGCGCCTGCAGCGACACGCCGTCCGGCCGGCCCTGGCCGGTAAAGCGCAACCGCAGCACTGCAACGCCAGGACGCCCCTGCAGATCGGGCACTAGCCGTGCCGCCAGGTCCCCCGGCACATCGTGCTGCAACGGCCGCAGCAGCGCGCGCGTGGCATCCGCCTGGGGGTCGCCGAACACGCGCCACACCTCGCCCAGTTCGACCTTGCGGCCACCATCCAGCACCAGCACGTTGTGGCAGACCTCGCGGATCACGGCCATGTCGTGCGTGATCAGCACGACGGTCAGGCCCAGCTTGCGGTTGATATCCAAAAGGAGCGCCAGGATGGATTGCGTGGTCTCGGGATCGAGCGCGGAAGTCGCCTCGTCGCACAGCAGGATCTCGGGCTCGTGGACCAGCGCGCGCGCAATCCCCACGCGTTGCTTCTGTCCACCGGACAACTTTGACGGGTAAACATCGGCCTTGTCCCGCAGGCCCACCATCTCAAGCAGCGCCTCCACCCGCGCCCGCGCGGCAGCCGGCTTCACGCCCGCCACCCGCAGCGGCAACGCGACGTTTTCGGCCACCGTCTTGGCCGACAGCAGATTGAAGTGCTGGAAGATCATGCCGATGCGGCGGCGCAGGCCCACGAGCGCATCCTCGTCCAGGCTGCCCACGTCCACCCCATCCACGCACACGCGGCCCGCGCTGGGCCGTTCCAGCATGTTGATCGACCGCAGCAGCGTGGACTTGCCGGCCCCGCTGCGGCCGATGATGCCGAACACCTCGCCGCGCGCAATCGAAAACGACACGTCCGACAGCGCCGCCACCGGGCCCGCGGGGCCTTGGTACTGTTTCTGCAGCCCCTCGAACACGATGTGCGCGTCGCGCGCCGGCGCTTGCGTGGCGTGCATGACGTCCTGGGGCAGGGAAAGTTCGCGCTGCATGATTGCCTAGAAGACCGGGATCACCGACCCTTCGAACTTCGTCAGGATAAATTGGCGCACTTCCTCGGAGTGATACGCCTTGACCAGCGCGGGCACCCACGGCGCGTCCTTGTCCTTCTCGCGCACCACAATGATGTTCACGTAGGGGTTGTTTTCCTTCCTCTCGACCGCGATGCCATCGCGCGTGGCGATCAGCCCGGCCTGGTAGGCAAAGCTGTTGACGATGGCGGCGGTATCCACGTCCGGCAGCGAGCGCGCCAGCACCACCGATGCGCTTTCCACGAAGTTCAGCTTCTTGGGATTGGACGTCACGTCGGCGAGTGTGGCCGTGCCGGTCGCCGGATCAAAGCCGTCTTTCAGCGTGATGAGACCCTGGTCGCGCAGGATGACCAGCGCGCGCGTCTGGTTGCTGGGATCGTTGGGAATGCCCACCTTCGCGCCGTCCGGCAAGTCCTTGAGCGACTTGTACTTCTTGCTATAGAACGCGATGGGCGAGATCAACGTGTTGGCCACCGGCACCAGCTTGTAGCCGCGCTGCTTGATCTGGTCGTTCAGGAAGGGAATGTGCTGGAAGGCGTTCGCCTCGAGATCACCGTTGTTCAGCGCCTCGTTCGGGCTGGCGGTGCCGGTGATGACGACAGGCTCGACGGCCAGGCCATTTTTCTTGGCCACCTGCGTCACTACTTCCCAGATCTGCTCGTCCACGCCCCCGCGCACGCCCACTTTGAGCGGCTTGGGGTCGGCCGAAAAGGCCGGACCGTGGAACATGGCGGCGGACGCCAGCACCGCACCCAGCAAGCGCTTGAAGATCGGCGCCCATGCGAAACGCGCGGGCTGCGCGCCGCCGGAAACGGACGCATCCGCCGCGGCCTCGGCCACAAAAGTACGAATAGTCATGATGGAATCGCCTCTGAACCCGTGCAGTTATGAGAGGAGACGATTCTAGGGACGGGGCTCGTGCGCGCGAACGACTAGTTCGTTGAGTCGTTATTACGCGGTTGATTCGATATGGGGCGTTGTCATATCGCAGTCCAGGCATGGCGCCCCCGCCATGCGCCGGACCGGCGGTCAGGCGTGCCCGTTCAGAACGGTTTGACCACGACCAGCGTCACGATGGCCGCCGCCGCCAGCACGATGAACGGCGCCTGCAGGTCGATCAGAGGCGGCCGCTTGCCACTGCCGCCGGCCATGCGCCGAAGCGATGCGCTCTGCATGCCGAGCAAGCCGGACAGGCTGATCGCGAAGGCGACCTTGATCCAGATCCAGTTCATCGCAAACCAGCCGAACGTCATGGCCAAGTGCAGTCCGATCAACCAGGTGATGACCATGGCCGGCGTGGTGACGAACAGCGTCCAGCGGCGCAGGACGTGGAGCATCCGGCGTTCCTTGGGCGCGTCGTCGCCATGCTCCGGCTGCGACGTCAGGAGAAAAAGCGACACGAAGAGCGAGCCCACCAGCCACGCCACGGCGGCCGCCACATGGGCCATTTTCAGGAGTTGGTATGTCATGGGCGGCATTATCGCCGCTCGCGGCCAGCGCGATGCGGCGCGCTGGCCTGCAGTATTTGCGCTACGGCAAACGCGCCGGCGGTGGATGCGCCGGCGGCAACGGCGTCAATTGCCGGTTTGCGACGCCGGTGCGGGAGCAGTCGCCCCTTCGGCGGGTGAGCCCGCGGCGGGCGATCCCGTGGCGGCAGGTGCGGCCGCAGGCGATTCTGCGGCGGGCGATTCTGCGGCGGGCGATCCTGCGGCGGGCTCCCCCGAGGCGGGCGTCTTTGCCGCCGGCGTAGGCGTGGCGGGCGCTGCGGCGGGCG
>NZ_CADIJP010000033.1 GCF_902859725.1 Achromobacter mucicolens
CGGTCTGCGCCGCCTGCCTGCTGCTGGCCGCGCCGTCCGCCGACGTGCGGGCCGCGGGCGCCGAGGTGACCGGCGCGGCTGCCCCGCCCGCCGCACCGCAGGTTGCAGGCATCCCCGAGATCATCACCCGCTATCCTGCCCCGCAACCCTCCTCCCGCGTCCTCACCATCGCCGGCCCCACGGACACGCCCGTCGTCGCCCCGCTGATCCAGGGGTTCCAGTCGCATCGCCCCGACGTCAGCGTCGTGTACCGCGAAATGGGCAGCCGCGAGCTCTACGAAGCCGCCATCGAAGGGCGATTGAAGGATGTGGACGTCCTCATGAGTTCCGCGTCGGACCTGCAGATCCGGCTTGCCAACGATGGCTACGCGCTGAGCTATGCCTCGCCCTACGCCGCGCGGCTTCCGTCGTGGGCCATATGGCGGCACGAGGTCTACGGCTTCACGTTCGAGCCCGCCGTCTTCGTCTACAACCCCAAGCGCTTCGCGGAGGCTGAAGTGCCGCGCTCGCGCCAGGACCTGCTGCGCCTGCTGGAGCAGGATCCGTTGCGCCTGCGCGGACGCATCGGCACTTACGACATTGCCGCCAGCAGCCTGGGCTATCTGCTGGCCGAACAGGATGAGCTCGTCTCGTCCAACTTCTGGGGGCTGGCCAACGCCATGGGCCAGGCCGGCGTGCGGCTGGCGGCCACCAGCGCCGAGATCCTGGACGCCATCGAGCGCGACGAACTCGACATCGGTTACAACATCCTTGGCTCTTACGCGCTGTCGCGCCAGGCTGCGGGCCGGCCCATCGGCGTGGTGTTTCCGCAGGACTACGTGCTGGTGCTGGCGCGCTCGGTGCTCATCGCGCGCACCGCCCCCAACCCCGACCTCGGCCGCGCCCTGGTCGACTGGCTGCTGTCGCCCGCCGGCCAGCAGGTGGCATCCAGCCATGCCGCGCTGGGGTCCATCATGGAAGACACGCCGGGACGGTGGACGTCGGAAGCCGTGCTCGCGCGGTCGCAGGGCATCGTGCAGCCCGTGGTGCTGAGCCCCGCGCTGCTCGTCGGCCTGGACCAGCGCCGCCATTCCCGGTTCGTGCAGAACTGGATCCGGCTCGTCACCGACACGCCGCAGCGTCCGTAACCCGGCGCGCCGGCGCAGGCGTGGCCCAGGGATTTCCCCTAGCCGCCGCCTGCCGCCATGACAGGACGACGACAGACGCGCACTCCTAAGATGGCTGCACGCGGGCCCCAGAGCCCGCATCAAGCCAAATCCAATCGGAGACAACACCCATGCTTGCCAAGTCCAAACTGGCGGCCGCCTGCGCCGCCGCATTCGCCATCGCCTCGGGCAGCGCCTTCGCGCAGGCTGTGCCGGCGGGCTATCCGGCCGACTACCAGAAGATCCTGGACGGCGCCAAGAAGGAAGGCAAGGTCGTCATCTATTCGACCACCGACACCAAGGCCGCCGGCCCCATCATCAAGGGCTTCGAAGCGATGTATCCGGGCGTCAAGGTCGAATACAACGACATGAACAGCACCGAGCTCTACAACCGCTACATCAGCGAACAGGCGGCGGGCGGCGGCAGCGGCGACATCGTCTGGAGCTCGTCGATGGACTCGGCCCTGAAGCTGGCCACCGACTACGCGCTGAAGTACAAATCGCCCGAGGCCGGCAAGCTGCCGTCGTGGGCCGTCTGGAAGGATTCCGCCTACGGCACCACCTACGAGCCGGCCGTCTTCATCTACAACAAGCGGCTCATTCCCGCCAATGAAGTGCCCACCACGCACGGCGCGCTGGCCAAGCTGATCGCCAGCCAGCCCGACAAGTTCAAGAACAAGGTCACCACCTACGACATCGAGAAGTCCGCGGTCGGCTTCATGCTGGCGGTGCAGGACAAGGCCAACGATCCCAAGTACTTCGAGACCCTGAAGGACATCGCCAAGGGCGGCCTGGTCGTGCAGTCGTCCACCGGCACCATGATGGAACGCGTGTCCTCGGGCGAGAACCTGATCGGCTACAACATCCTGGGTTCCTACGCGGAGACGCGCGCCAAGAACGACCCGTCGCTGGGCGTGGCCTACCCCACCGACTACGCGCTGGTGCTGTCGCGCGTGGCGTTCATCAGCAAGAAGGCGAAGAACCGCAACGCCGCCAAGCTGTGGATGGACTACCTGCTGTCGCAGAAGGGCCAGGAAATTATGGCCAACCAGGCCGACCTGGCGTCCGTGCGCGACGACATCGAAGGCGACAACGACGTGGACGGCATGACCAAGAAGCTGGGCGCCTCGCTCAAGCCAATTCCGGTCGACGAAACGCTGCTGGACTACCTGGAGCAGAACAAGCGCCTGGAATTCATCAAGCAATGGCGGGCCGCGGCGGGCAAGTGATGCCCGGGCTCCGGGCGGCCTCGCGGCCCGGAGCCGCCGCAAACGCAGCGGACGGCGCGCCGTCCGCCTGACCCTGCCCGGGGCCATCGCCCCCGGCGGCGCGGCCACCGCGTCCTTCAAGACCACAGGATTTCCCATGCAGTCATTGCGCAGAAAATGGCAGTCCCTGCCACGCGGCGTGGTGGTGCTGATCACGGCGCTCGCCATCTACGTGCCGCTGTCGTTCATCATCATCCAGAGTTTTCTCTCGGCGCCCTTCTTTGCCCCGTCCAAGACCTGGAGTCTGGACGCCTTCCGCTTCATCTTCGCGGACCCCGATTTCTACAAGGCGCTACGCAGCGGCTTCATCCTCGCGTTCGGGCTGGCCGCCATCGCCATTCCGCTGGGCGGCATGCTGGCGTTCCTGATGATCCGCACCGACCTGCCGGGCCGCCGCTGGATCGAGCCGCTGATCCTGGTGCCGGTGTTCGTGTCGCCCATGGTGCTGGGCTTCGGCTACGTGGTCGCCGCTGGCCCCGTCGGCTTTTTCTCGACCTGGACGCAGAACATCCTGGGCTTCGTTCCCTGGAACGTCTATTCGCTGACCAGCATCGTCATCATCGCCGGTCTGACGCACGTGCCGCACGCCTACCTGTACATCTCGTCGGCGCTGCGCAGCATGGGGTCCGACGTGGAAGAGGCCGCGCGGGTGACCGGCGCCTCGCCGCTGCGGGTGATGGTGTCCGTCAGCCTGCCCATGGTGCGGCCGGCCATGCTGTACGCCACCGTGCTGCTCTTTTTCCTGGGCCTGGAAGTGTTCGGCCTGGTGCTGGTGCTCGGTGACCCGGAAGGCAACCTGGTGCTGGCCACCTACCTGTACAAGCTCACCAACAAGCTGGGCATCCCGTCCTATCACTTGATGGCCGCGGTGGCCGTGGTGCTGATCTGCATGACGATCCCGCTGGTGATGCTGCAACGCCGCCTGATGCGCACCGCCAACCGCTTCGTCACCGTCAAGGGCAAGGCCTCGCGCGCGCGGCCGCTGCCGCTGGGCAAGTGGCGCTGGGTCGCGGGCGGAGTCGTGGCGTTCTGGCTGTTCGTCACCATCATCGTGCCGCTGACGGGCGTGCTGCTGCGCGCGTTCGTGTCCAACTGGGGCTTGGGCGTGTCGCTCTTTGACGTGCTGTCGCTGGACGCCTTCCGTACCGTGTTCGCGCAGCCCAACCTGATGCGCGCCATCGTCAACTCGGTCGCCATCGGCGTCTTCGGCGGCGCGCTTGCGGTCATGTGCTACATGTTCGTGGGCCTGGCCATGCACCGCAAGCCGGACAACGTCACGCGCTTCATGGACTACAGCGTGCTGGTGCCGCGCGCCGTGCCGGGCCTGTTGGCCGGCCTGGCGTTCTTGTGGGTGTTCCTGTTCGTGCCGATGTGGCTGGACAACGCGCTGGACGTGGACGAAGGCGGCTGGCTGTCGGCCCTGCCCTTTGCGGAATGGCTGCGCGAGAACTTCGTCGAATGGCTGCGCGCCCTGCGCAGCACCATCTTCAGCGTGTGGCTTGCGTACACCGTCGTGTGGATGGCCTATGGCTTGCGGCTCATCTCCTCGACCCTGCTGCAGGTGGGGCCCGAGCTGGAAGAGGCCGCCCGCAGCGCCGGCGCGCGCCGCGGCCAGGTCACCCGCCACGTCACCGTGCCGCTGGCCAAGTACGGCCTGATCGGCTCGTGGCTGCTGATGTTCCTGATCTTCGAGCGCGAATACTCCACCGGCGTCTACCTGCTGTCGCCCGGCACCGAGACCATCGGCTCCATGCTGGTGTCGCTGTGGGCCTCGGGCGCCATCGACATCGTGGCCGCGCTTTCCTTCATCAATATCGTTCTGGTCGTGATCGGCCTGGGCATCGCCCTGCGATTCGGAGTCAAACTTCATGATTGAGCTTTCTGTAGAAGACCTGCACCTGGACTACGGCGACAACCCGGTGCTCAAGGGCGTGTCGATGCAGCTGCGCCAGGGCGAAGTGGTGTCCCTCCTGGGGCCCTCGGGCAGCGGCAAGACCACGTTGCTGCGCGCCGTGGCCGGCCTGGAGGGCCCCAAGCGCGGCCGCATCACCATCGGCAACCGCGTCGTCTACGACGGCGCGGCCCGCCAGGAAATCCCCGCCGAAGAGCGCAACCTGGGACTGGTGTTCCAGTCGTATGCGCTGTGGCCGCACAAGACCGTGTTCGAGAACGTTGCCTATCCGCTCAAGCTGCGCAAGACGCCGGGCGCCGAGGTGCGCGAGCGCGTGCAGGCCGTGCTGGACCAGCTGGGCCTGGGCAAGCTTGGCCAGCGCCACCCGCACGCGCTTTCCGGCGGCCAACAGCAGCGCGTGGCCATCGGCCGGGCGCTGGTGTACAGCCCGCCCGTCATCCTGCTGGATGAACCCCTGTCCAACCTGGACGCCAAGCTGCGCGAGGAAGCGCGCGCCTTCCTGCGCGAGTTGATCATCCGCCTGGGCCTGTCCGCGCTGATGGTGACGCATGACCAGAGCGAGGCCATGGCGATCTCCGACCGCATCCTGCTGCTGAACAACGGCAAGATCGAGCAGCAGGGCACGCCGCAGGAAATGTACGGCGCACCGTCCACCCTGTTCACGGCCGAATTCATGGGCAGCAACAACCGGCTGGACGGCAAGGTCACCGAGCTGCGCGACGGGCAAGCCCGCATCGAAGGCCCCGGCTGGTCGCTGTGGGGCAAGGCCGGCGCGGACGTTGCGGCGGGACAGGATGCCACCGCGGTCATCCGGGTCGAGCAGGTGCGCCTGGCCGACGACCCGGACGGCAACCACGTCGACATGCCGCTGCTGACCAGCATGTATCTGGGCGACCGCTGGGAATACCTGTTCCGCACGCCGGACGCCGATCCGGCCCGCAGCCTCGCCCTGCGCGCCTACGGTCCGGAAGGCCGCGAGCCCGGCCCCTGCCGGCTTGCGCTGCCCGCCAGCAAGGTCTGGATCTTTCCCCGGCCGACCGCCTGATCCGGTCTAGACCGTCCGTCCGAGGGCTGTTACAGCCGTCGGACGGAGCGCACCGCGCCGCTGGACTCGCCTTACAATGCGCTGGTGCAACACGCAGATTCCCCCTCGATGCTGAGCCGTTACCTGTGGTGGCTGGGCCAACCCGCCCAGCACTACCTGCGTATCGGCATCGCGATATCGCTGTTGGTGCACGCCGGCGCGCTGGCGTGGCGGTTCAGCGCGCCCGCGCAGACGCGGCCGCCCGTGACCAGCCTGGAAGTCGTGCTGCTGAACGCCCGCAGCGAGACCCCGCCTGAAACCCCGCGCACCGTGGCGCAGAACCAGATGACAGGCGGCGGCAACGCCGACCGCGGCGTGTCCACCACCCCGCTCCCGCAGACCGGCAGCTCGGCCGAGACCATCGTGCTGGAAGCCATGCGCCAGCGCCAGGTGCAGCTCGAAGCTGAGCAGGCCCGCCTGATGACCCAGTTGCAATCGCCGCACAACGCCGGCCCCGAACGTCAGGCAGTCAACCCGTGGCCCGATGGCGCCGATGTCGGCCAGGACGCCCAGGACCAGGCCAGCGTCATCCAGAACGCCCAGGTGGCGGCGCTGGCGGCGCGGGTTCAGCAATACAGCGCCGAACCGCGCAAACAGTTCATCGCGCCCTCCGCCGACGCGTCCCGCTACGCCGCGTATCTGGATGCCTGGCGCACGCGCATCGAGACGGTCGGCACCCAGCATTACCCCGACGAGGCCCGCGGCCGCATCTACGGATCGCTGCGCATCACGGTGTCGGTCCGCGCCGACGGCAGCATCGCCGAGGTCGAGATCGACCAGCCTTCGCCGCATGCGGTCCTGAACCAGGCGGCGCGCCGCATCGTCCAGCTGGCCGCGCCCTTTCCCCCCTTCCCGCCCGATATCGCCCGCGATACGGACGTGCTGGTCATCACCCGCACCTGGCATTTCGTCAACGACACTCTGGAAACACAGGCCCCATGACCGAGGCGATTTCTCAAGCCCGCTACGCCGTCATCGGCAATCCCATCGCGCATAGCCGCTCGCCTCAGATCCACGCCATGTTTTCGCAGCAGACCGGCAAGCCGTTGCGCTACGAGCGCCTGCTTGCCCCGGTGGATGGCTTTGCCGGCGCCGTCGCCGAATTCGTGGCTGATGGCGGGCTGGGCCTGAATGTCACCGTGCCGTTCAAGCTTGAGGCCTATGCCCTCGCGGCGGACCACCTGTCGGCCCGCGCGCGGCTGGCCGGCGCCGTCAACACCCTGTCGTGGCGCGATGGCGTCTGGCACGGCTGCAACACCGACGGCGTGGGCCTGGTCAACGACCTGCTGCGGCTGGGCGTGCGTCTGTCGGGCGCCAACGTGCTGCTGGTCGGCGCCGGCGGCGCGGCGCGCGGCGTCCTGCAGCCGCTGGCCGAGGCCGGCTGCGCCCGCATCCACATCGTGAACCGCACGGCCGCCCGCGCCAAGGAGCTGGTCGCGGCCTGGCGCGCGAGCGGCGTGTCTCCGCAGACCCAAGTTACCGCGGGCGCCCTGACGAGCGCCGCCGTGCCCGGCGGCTGGAACCTTGTCATCAACGCCACCGCTAGCGGGCTGCAGAACGCCGCCCCCGACCTGCCGCCGGGGCTGTACGCCGACGGGGCCGCCGCCTACGACATGATGTACGGCGCGCAGCCCACCGCCTTCATGCAGCAGGCCAAGGCCGACGGCGCCGCGCTGACCGCCGACGGGTTGGGCATGCTGGTCGGCCAGGCGGCCGAAAGCTTTTTCATCTGGCACGGCGTGCGCCCGGATGCGGCGCCCGTCCTGACGGCGCTGCGCGAGGCGCTGGCCGCCGGTAGCTGAACGGCATGGCGACCCGAACTGGCCGCAGCGGCGGTCGAAACTGGTTCCGTATCACCACCGGCTTGCTGATGGCGCTGGTGTGCGCCGTCCTGCTGTACCAGTTCTGGCTGTTCGCCCAGGTGGTCTGGTACAACTACCGCGACCCGGGCAGCAGCGCGATGATGCGCGAAGAGCTGTCGCGCCTGCGCAAGGAAGACCCGGGGATCGAGCTCAAACACGAATGGGTGCCCTACGACAAGATCAACCGTTCGCTCAAGCGCGCGGTGATCGCGTCCGAGGACGCGAATTTCACGGACCACGACGGGATCGAATGGGACGCCATCCGCAAGGCCTGGCAATACAACCAGAAACAGGAAGAGGCCGGGCGCTCCAAGCGGCGCGGCGGCTCCACCATCACCCAGCAGCTGGCCAAGAACCTGTTCCTGTCCGGCTCTCGCAGTTACCTGCGCAAGGGCCAGGAACTGGTCCTTGCCTACATGATCGAACACGTCATGAGCAAGGAACGGATCCTTGAGCTCTACCTGAACGTCGCCGAGTGGGGCGTGGGCGTATTCGGCGCCCAGGCCGCCGCCAAGCATTATTTCAATACCACCGCCGCCAACCTGGGCAACGCCCAGTCCGCCAGGCTGGCGGCCATGCTGCCCAATCCGCGCTTCTACGACAGCCATCGCAAGTCCAATTACCTGAACTCCCGCGTCGGCATCCTGACGCGCCGGATGCAGCTGGTCGACATCCCCTGAAAGGGGAATGGGACGAATCGATCCTCCCGGCCGTCTTCGGGCTGCGGGATTTGTTAAGCTTTCACGTTTACGCGCTCCACTCCTTTTTCCTCCATGCGTACTGCACGTCGCTACCTGGCCCGCGAGGTCTATCGCTCTTGCGCAGTGGTCCTTCTGGCCCTGCTGGGCCTCTTCACGTTCTTCGCTTTGGTGGACGACCTGGACAACGTGGGCGACAAGTTCTCCATGATGGCCCTGCTGTACATGCAGGCGCTGGCGATCCCCACCCGTCTCTATGATCTTCTGCCCATCGGGCTCCTGATCGGCGCCATCCTGGCGCTGGCGGGCCTGGCCCAGCGCAACGAACTCGTCATCCTGCGCGTTTCCGGCGTCAGCGGCATGCGGCTTCTGCGGATGCTCTGGATCGTCACCATCCCGCTGATGATCGGCGCGGGCCTGCTGTCCGAATACGTGACGCCCTGGGCCGAGGTCAAGACCGGCGAGGCCAACCTGATGTTCCGCGGCAAGGCCGGCGGCGATCGCTTGAAGAGCGGCTACTGGTTCAAGGAACCCACCGCCAACGGCGGCACCCGCATCATCAACATCGCCGAACTGAAGGGCGACGGCCAGGTGGCGGGCGTCACGCTCTACGAATTCAAGAAAGACCTGACGCTGACGGCGCTGTCCACCGCCCCCACGGGCACGTTCACGCGGGGCGACCTGGTGCTCAAGGACGTCTCCGAGACACGCCTGGACGCCGAGGCCGCCGAGGCGCTGGCCAACGCCCGGCCGCCCAAGAATCCGCCCGCCACCGTCGTCAAGCTGCCCGAACGCTCCATCGACACCACCCTCAGCGCCGAACGCCTGCTGGCCCGCGTGCTGACCCCCGAACGCATGTCGATCGTCACGCTGCTCGACTACGTGGAATACCTGCGGGACAACCAGCTTCAATACGGCCGCCAGGTCGTCGCCCTGTGGCGCAAACTGGCCTACCCCTTCACCCTGATCGTGATGATCACCATCGCCGCCCCCATCGGCCTCATGCAGACCCGCCGAGGCGGCGTCGGCGCCAAGGTGTTCGTGGGCATCCTGCTGGGCGTGGCCTTCTTCATGCTGAACCAGCTTGCGCTGAACGTGGGTATGCTGGGCAAGTGGCCGCCCTGGCTTACCGCCCTGGGCCCGAACCTGGGCGCCATGGCGCTGGCGCTGGGCGCCATGAGCTACATGGAATACCGCCACACCATTACCCGTCTCGTCCAGCAACGTTGGCCTTGGAGCAAGAGTCCCGCATGAACGGCAGTATCTGGATGATCGGCGACGTGCAGGGGTGCTGCTCGCCGCTGGATCGCTTGCTGTCCCACCCCGAACTCGTCGGCGACCCCAAGTCGCGCTTCTGGTTCGCTGGCGACCTGGTCAACCGTGGCCCGCAGTCGCTCGAAACCTTGCGCCGCATCATCGACCTGGGGGACCGCGCCACGGTGGTCCTGGGCAACCACGACCTGCACCTCTTGGCCGCGGCCGCGGGCGTACGCAAGCCGTCCAAGTCCGACACGCTGGAATCCATCCTGCGCGCACCGGACGCCACGGACCTGCTCAACTGGCTGCGCTCCCGCCCGTTGGCGCACTTCGAACAGAACCACCTGCTGGTCCACGCCGGCACGCTGGCCAAGTGGGACGTCGCCAAGACGCTGGCCCTGGCCGGCGAAGTCCAGGACGCGCTGCGCGGCCCCAACTGGCAGAAGGCGCTTCAAAAGATGTACGGCAACGAGCCGGCCACCTGGAAGGAAGACCACAAGGGCGGCAAACGGTTGCGGGTGATCATCAACGCGCTGACGCGGATCCGCCTGTGCACGCCCAACGGACACATGGAGTTCGCGACGAAGGTGACGCCGGGGGCTTGGCCGCCCGGGTTGGTGCCTTGGTTCGATGTGCCTAACCGGGCGACACGTAACGTGACGACGGTGTTCGGGCATTGGTCGACGCTGGGGTTGTTGCAGCGGCCGGATGTGATTTGCCTGGACACAGGATGCGTGTGGGGCGGGTCGTTGACGGCTTTGCGGTTGCAGGATCGGAAGGTCGTGCAGGTTAAGTGTTCTCAGTTTCAGGATCCGATGGCGGAGTGAGTGCTGGCGGGAGTTGGAGCGGGGTTCTTTCGTTCTTCTATTCTTCTTAGGCCGTGCTCGGGTGGTTCTTCGTAGGTCGCGTACCGTCTTCGTCGGTCACACGATACGGCGGATCTTCGTCGGTCGCGTACCGTCTTCGTAGGTCGCCCGACGCCGCGGTCACCGTGGGCACGATCGCCCACGATTGCGGTCCGGAGCCTTCGCTCCGGACTTCCCCCTCGTCATCTTCGTCCGCCTTCGGCTCCCTTCAGATTCCCTCGGGCGCATCGACGGCGCTCGCACCCACGGTGCCCGCGACGCCGTGCTGCCAGGGTCTTTGGTTTGCGCGCTACAAGACCTGTGGACAGGGCAGGAGATCTGCGGGGCCGCCGAATTGCTGCCGCCCGGGCGGCGGCAATCGGCATCGGGGCGGTGGGACGTCGTGAGGGGGTGCGCTTCGCGCTTGCGGTGACTGGTTTGCTAATGGCCGCCGTCACGATGGGGGGTGGGCGGTGATGGGCGGCGCGGCGACGAGTCGCCACAGCTTGCCGATCGGTTCGCGCCGCCCATCGGGCACTTGAGTTCAAGGGACGATTAGCGGCACTGGTGACGTTATCGCGAAGGTGCTGATCTCTCTCGCAAAGGTGTCTGACACCTGATGGAAACGCACACAACTACGCGCGAAGCGTCATCATCCAATCGCAAGACGCCGCGTAAGTCTCCGGAGGCCGCCCGCGCGGCCGAACGGAGACGGGCAACGCAAGATGCTTCTGGCCCGGCAAAGACGGCAACAGAATGCCAAGCACACCGACCGCCCCGCCGCCCATCAGGTTTCTATTGCCAGAGTCCGGTGCGGTGGCGGCCCGGGGTGCGCGGGGCGTCGATAAGCCCGAGGGAATCTGAAGGGAGCCGAAGGCGGACGAAGATGACGACGGGGGGGGCCGCCTAGGCAAGTCCGGAGCGAAGGCTCCGGACCGCAATCGTGGCCCCGCGCGCCCCGGGCCGCCGCCGTGCCGGACGCCCCAAGAACCCCTATACCCGCAGCCCGACGCAAACTCCATAAACCCGAAATAACCCTCAAAGCACCCGCAAAATCGCCTCTCTAGCCTGATGCGACAGTTCCAATCGTGTCGGCAACGACCCATCCGGATGCCGCGCCGCCAGCGGAGGCAGGAATACCACTTCGACTGCCAATCCTGTAACGCCCAGCACGCGCCAGAGGTTCGCCACCAGCGACTCCTCGCCCACGAAGGCCGCGTAGCCGCTGCGTTTGCCGTGCTGCATGAAGCGCAGCGCCACGGGTTGGATTTCCACCGCGGCTGCGCGAGCCGGTTCGAACAGGCTGGCGTGGAAATGAAGCAGTTCAAAGCCTTCGCTCGTGGTGCCTTCGGGAAACAGGCCGACCGCGTCGCCCTGTTTGAAGCGATCCTGCATCGACTCGCCCATCGCGTGGACCGCGTGGCGTTGGCCGCGTTCGATGAAGAGCGTGCCGGCGCCGGCGACCAGCCAGCCGATCACCGGCCAGGAGCGGATCTCGCTCTTGGCCACGAATGACGTCGCTCGCGCCGAGTTAAGTACGAAGATATCGACCCAGGACACGTGGTTCGCCACCAGCAGCACCGGGCCTTCCAGGCGCGGCTCGCCCTTCAGGATCACCTCCAGGCCGCAGGCTGCCATCAGCCAGCGCGACCAGCGGCGGTTTAGCCGCGCGCGGGCGGCGGGGCGCATCAGGGGGAAGACCAGGCCCACGCAAAGCAGGCCGAAAATGATCAGGGGCAGGACAAGGCTCAGCCGTAGGACAAAGCGCAGCAGCTTCAAACTGGAGTCTCCCAGGCCGGTTGGCCACCAACCACGGTGGCTCGTACTCGACCGGGCAGCATCATACCTGCGAAAGGTGTATGGACGCCCCGGCTTTGCAGCGCCGCGGGCATCACCATCCATTCCGCGTCCAGGTCCGCCAGACACAGGTCCGCCGGCGCATCCACGCCCAGATGGCCGCACCGGCCGAGCTGCGGCGCGACGGCGGCGAGCACCGCGGCCGGGCCGGACGTCACGCGCGCCAGGGCGTCGCCGATGGGACGGCGGCTGTCGCGCGCCCATTTCAAGGCCAGCGACAAGAGCAGTTCGAGCCCCGTCGCGCCCGGCGTGGACGCCGGGAACGGTTCTGCCTTGCCCCGGGCGTCAACCGGCGTGTGATCCGAGCACAGCGCGTCGATCACGCAGTCAGCCAACGCCGACTGGATCGCGTCGCGGTCGCGCTGCCCCCGCAGCGGCGGCGTCAGATGGTGATTCGTGTCGAAGAAGCCGATGTCCACGTCGGTCAGCAGCAGGCTGTTCACCGACACGTCTGCCGTGACCGGCAAGCCTTCGCGGCGGGCCTTGCGCAGCAGGTCGATACCGGCGGCGCTCGACAGGCGCGCCAGGTGAATCCGCGCGCCCGTTGCGCGCTGCAATTCGAAGATCGTGTGCAGCGCCACGGTTTCCGCCTGGGCGGGCATCCCCTCCAGGCCCAGACGCTCCGCGTACGGACCGCTTGCCACCGACGTGCCGCGCGCCAGCCACGGATCCTGCGCTCGCAACCACAACGTCTGGCCCAGTCCGCTTGCGTATCGCATCGCCCCCCACAGCACGCGCGCGTCGGCCATGATGGACTCGCCTTGCGAAAAGGCGATGCAGCCTGCCCGTGCAAGCAGCGCCATTTCCGTCAACGTTTCGCCCGCAAGCCCCACGGTCATCGCGCCCAGCGGGTGGACGGCGCACTGCCCGGCCTGCGCGTGACGCATCAGCGCCTCGACCTTCGTGGGCTCATCCAGCGGGCTTTCCGCGTCCGGCGGCAGCACCAGGCGCGTCACGCCACCGGCCAGCGCCGCGCGCAACTCGGCGGGCGCGAATCCGGTGTGGCCCGACTGCGCGACGCGCGCGGACAGGTCGATCAGACCCGGCAGCACCGCCAGACCGCTGGCATCGATGCGGCGATCCGCCTGGAATCCGTCCGGCGCCACGCCGACCGCAATGATGCGGCCCGATGCGATGTAGAGATCGTGCTGACCGTCCACGCCATTTGCGGGGTCGATCAACCGGCCATTGGCAATGTGCAGTCTCATGGCGCCGCTCCGGCCAGCACGCGCAACACCGCCGTGCGCAGCGGTTGTTCAAGCGCCGCGACACCCGCCTCGGTGGGTTCAAGGCCGGCGGCGATGTCGCCGTCAACCTCCACGCCGGGCACCAGCCCGCCGGCAGGCAACAGCAGCACGTCCGGCTTGGCGGCCGTCAGCGCCGCGGCCGTCAGGCCATGCGTATGGGCGTACTCGCGCGCCGACGGAAGCTGCGCGCCGCTGAGGTCTTCGACATTCAAGGGAAACACGATCACCACGTCGGCGTCGCTCAGGCCTTCGAAGAGGGTGGCGCAGGCGCGCACGCCCAGTTGCGCAAGACCGTCGGGCAGCAGCGTGCGCGGCGCGGCGGCACGTACCTCGGGCACGCCCAGGGTCGTCAGAAGATGGATGATCGAACGCGCCACGCGCGAATGGCGGATATCGCCGACCAGCGTGACGACAAGGCTCGTGAGGTCGGGCTTAGCATCGCCGATGGCCTGCATCAGCGCCAGCGCCGGCACGGGATCGGCGTGCCGGCCGTCGCCCGCATTCAGGACGCGCAGGCCCGGCGCGGCATGGGCGGCGGCGCAATGCGCCGCGCCGCTTTGGGGATGACGCAGGACCAGCACGCCCGGCGCAAGGCCCGCCACCGTTTCGGCCAGCGCCTGCCCGGCTTGCGCGTCCAGCGGCACCGGCAGCATGGACAGGCTGGCCGCGGCCACGGCGTAGGCTTCGCGGTCGGCGGCATCCGTGTCGGGCAGGCAAAGAAACACCGGCATTTCCAGCGCGGCGGATGGCAGCGCATCGCTGGCGGCCGCGTGTCCGCGCGCTATCTCGAGCAGCCGCTCGACGTGACGGCGGGGCAGCCCTTCCGTGGTCAGCAGATGCGCGAGTTCGCCGCGGCGATCGAGTTGCGGATTGAGCATGGGCAAGACAAGCCGCGGCCGTCAGGCCGCGGGCAAGGCGTCAAGGTAGCGTTGCAGGATAACAGCCGCGGCCATCGCGTCATCCGCGGCATGCGTGCCGAGCAGGCGCTGGGCCTCCATGCTGGAGCCGCGTTCATCGACCAGTTCGACGGCGATGCCGAAGCGGCCGTGCAACTGGTTGGCGAAGCGCCGGCAGCGCGCCGTGGCGGGCTGTTCGCCACCCTCGGCGTCCAGCGCCAGCCCGACGACAACGCGGTGCGGCTGCCATTCCTGCAAGAGCGCCGCGATGCGGCCAAAGCGCGCGTCGCGGACCTCGCTGAATATGATTTCAAGCGGACGCGCCTGGCGCGTCAACGTATTGCCGATGGCAATGCCGATCTTCTTTTCGCCGAAATCGAAGGCAAGCAGGGTTTCTTCAGGCATGTCCAGCGTCGCCGGCCAGCATCACGGGATCGATGCCCAGCAGCTTGAGCGCGGCGGGATAGCGTTCCTCGGGCGGCACGTCGAAGATGATGTGCGCGTCCGCGCCCACGCTCAGCCAGGCATTCTGGCCCATCTCGCTTTCCAGCTGGCCCGCGCCCCAACCGGCGTAGCCCAGCGTCACAAGCATGCGCGCGGGGCCGTTGCCGTCGGCCACGGCCTGCAGCACGTCGCGCGATGTGGTCAGCGCCATGTCGCCCAGCTTGATGCTGGAACTGTAGTCGCCGGCCGGCGCGTGCAGCACGAAGCCGCGATCGGTCTGGACCGGTCCGCCAAAAAAGACGAACGTGTCCTTGACCGGTCCGATCTCGAGCGTCAGGTCGATGCGCTCGAACAGCGTGCCCAGCGTCAGGTCGGTGGGGCGGTTGATGACCAGCCCCAACGCGCCGCGGTCCGTGTGTTCGCACACGTAGATGACGGAACCCGCCAAGCTGCCCTCGACCATGCCCGGCATGGCGATCAGGAACTGGTTGGCGAAGTTGGCCGCCTGCGTCGCAGCGCTTTCGGTATGTTTTTCCGTCATGGCAACCCCTTCATGGGTAGTCTGTGAAAACCGTTCGGAGTGACTGCGCAGACGCAAACATCATGCCTGGCAGCCCTGCGGCGGTTACTAGGGATGGGGTATGCCCCATCTTACGAGCCTTGGCGGAATATGTGGGCGTGACGGCTTCAGATTTCCATCAGTTCGAAGTCCTCTTTGCGTGCGCCGCATTCGGGACAGACCCAGTTGGGCGGCACGTCTTCCCAGCGGGTGCCGGGAGCGATGCCTTCGTCGGGCAGGCCGGCCTCTTCGTCATAGACCCAGCCGCAAATCAAACACATCCAAGTACGCATAGTTCTCTCTTACATCAATTCCCCACCGGCATCCCCGCGGTGGGGCAAAGGTGAGGGGCTTCCATTAGAATGGGGACAATCTTACCGAAACCCAATAGGGGTTCCCCTGATTCATGCCAAATGAGCCGGGGCGCCCTCAATCAAGCGTTGTCACGTGGCCTCCGTAACTCCCCCTCTCGTTTTGGTCTTCGGCCCGTTCGATCCCTCCGGCTCGGATGGGTTGCCCGCGGACGCCGTCACCTGCGCCCGACTGGGCTGTCATGGCCTGGCGGCCGTGACCGCGCTGACCGTGCAGGACACCGCCGGCATCGAAGAAATCCACCCCGTTTCGCCCGACCTGCTGGACGACCAGGCGCGTTGCCTGCTCGAAGACATGTCGGTGCAGGCCATCAAGGTGGGCGGACTATACACCGCGGAAACGGCCAGCGTGGCGGCGCAGGTTGCCGCCGACTATAGCCAGGTGCCGCTCGTTCTGCACCTGGGCCAGCGCGCGCAGGTGCCCGCAAGCGCCGCCGACGAGGACGAAGCCGACGACCTCCTGGCCGCGACGCTGGAACTGGTACTGCCGCAGACGGACTTGCTGGTCATCGAACACCTGCGCCTTGCGCAGTGGCATGCCGACGGCGATATCGATATCGGGGACGCACCCACGCCCATGCACGCCCTGGTGGCGGCCGGCGCGGCGTGGGTCCTGGTGCTGGGCAGCCCCCAGCGTCCCGGTCACTTCGCCAACGTGCTGCTCGGCCCCGGCGGCCAGACGCACACCTGGCCCTGGCAGGCGCCGCCCGACCGCAACGGTGACGCCGGCGGCCTGGCTGCCACCGCCATCACCGCCATGCTGGCGCAGGGCCTGGAAATGCCCGAGGCCGTGCGCCAGGGCCTCGCCCACGCGGACGCGGCCGTGGCCGCCAGCTTCCTGCCGGGCATGGGCCGGCGCATTCCCAACCGGATCCTGCCCCAATGAAATCCTTGCGTTTCCCCACCGGCCTGTACGGCGTGACGCCTGAATGGGACGACACCGACCGCCTGCTGCAGGCCGTGCGCGATGCGGCTGCGGGCGGCATGCGCTCGCTGCAGTTGCGCCGCAAGAACGTGCCGGACGCAGTGCGCGCGGCGCAGGCCCGCGCCCTGGCGCCGCTGTGCCGTGAACTGGGCGTGGTGTTCCTCATCAATGACGACTGGCGCCTTGCGCTGGATGTCGGCGCCGACGGCGCCCACGTCGGCCGCGACGACGAAAGCCTGGCGCACATCCGCCGCGAGGCCGGCCCCGACCTGATCCTTGGCGGCTCCAGCTACGATGACCTGATGCGGGCACGTGAATTGCTCGACGCCGGCGCCGACTACATCGCCTTCGGAGCCATGTTCGCCTCCACGGTCAAACCCGACACGGTGCGCGCGCCGCTGTCCGTCCTGACCGAGGCCCGCCGCTTGGCCGATGAGCGCGACGCGCCCCGCCCCGCGGTGGTGGCCATCGGCGGCATTACCCCCGCCAACGCCCCGCTCGTGGCGCAGGCCGGGGCCGACGCCATCGCCGTCATCACGAGCCTGTTCGAGGCGCCCAGCATCCGGGCCGCGGCCGTGGCCTGCTCGGCGCCCTATTCCGCCAACTTCAACCGCAAGTCTTGATACCCATGTCCAGTAACGCTCAGCTTTTCGACCGCGCCTGCCGCAGCATCCCCGGCGGCGTCAATTCGCCGGTGCGCGCCTTCCGCTCCGTGGGCGGCACGCCGCGCTTCATCAAGCGTGCGCAGGGTCCGTACGTGTGGGACGCGGAAGACAAGCAGTACATCGATTACGTCGGCTCCTGGGGCCCGGCCATCCTGGGCCACTCGCACCCGGAAGTGGTGCGCGCGGTGCAGGAAGCGGCCGTCAACGGCCTGTCGTTCGGCGCGCCGACCGAAGCGGAAATCGAACTGGCCGAAGTGCTGATCTCGCGCCTGCCGTCGCTGGAACAGGTGCGCCTGGTCAGCTCGGGCACCGAAGCCACCATGACGGCCATCCGTCTGGCGCGCGGCGCCACCGGCCGCGCCAAGATCGTCAAGTTCGAAGGCTGCTATCACGGCCATTCGGACAGCCTGCTGGTCAAGGCCGGATCGGGGCTGCTGACCTTCGGCAATCCCAGCTCGGCCGGCGTGCCGCCTGAGTTCGTCTCGCACACGCTGACCCTGGAGTACAACAACCTGGACGCCGTGCGCGAAGCCTTCGCGCAGCACGGCGCGGACATCGCCTGCATCATCGTGGAGCCGGTCGCCGGCAACATGAACCTCATCAAGCCGGCGCCCGGCTTCCTGGAAGGCCTGCGCGAGGTCTGCACGCAGCACGGCGCGCTCTTGATCTTCGACGAGGTCATGACGGGCTTTCGCGTCGGACCGCAAGGCGTGCAGGGCCTGACCGGCGTCAAGCCAGACATCACCACGCTGGCCAAGGTGATCGGCGGCGGCATGCCGGTGGGCGCCTTCGGCGGCAGCGCCGAGGTCATGAAGCACATCGCGCCGCTGGGCGGCGTCTACCAGGCCGGCACGCTGTCGGGCAACCCGGTGGCCGTGGCCGCAGGTCTGGCCACGCTGCGCCTGATCGGCGCCCCGGGCTTCTACGAAAACCTGACGGCCCAGACCGCCAAGCTGGCGCAGGGCCTGCAAGAACGCGCCCGCAAGGCCGGCCTGCCGTTCTCGGCGGATTCGGTGGGCGGCATGTTCGGCATCTATTTCAGCGACAGCATCCCGGCCTCGTTCGCGCAGGTCTCCGCGTGCGACACGGCGGCGTTCAACCGCTTCTTCCATGCCATGCTGGACCACGGCGTGCATTTTGCGCCGTCCGCCTTCGAAGCGGGCTTCGTGTCGGCCACCCACGACGACGCCGTGATCCAGGCCACGCTGGATATCGCGGAAAAGGTTTTCGCGGGGCTGTAAGCGTCTGCGGAGCGGGCCTGGCGCCCGCTCCCTTCAAGGCGCCTTGTACTGCTCGTACAAGGCCGTCACATTCTTCACATAGGCCTGGGTTTCCGCGTAGGGCGGCACTGCGTCGTACTTGCGCACGGCGCCCTCGCCCGCGTTGTACGCGGCCAGCGCCAGATCCAGGCGGCCCGGATACCGGTCGATCAGCCGGCGCAAATGGCGCGATCCGGCCTGCACGTTGGTCGCCGGATCCACCAGCGCGCGTTCCACGTCGTCCACCGACAGCAACGGCGCGGCCGTCGCCGGCATCAACTGCATCAGTCCCAGCGCGCCCTTGGGCGAGCGGGCATCGCTGCGAAACCCTGATTCGATGGCAATGACCGCAGTCAGCAACGCCTGGTCGACGCCGGAATCCAATGCGGCGCGGGCGATCAGGTTGTCGTGCTTGGTCGTGGGCTTGACCGTGCTCCAGCGCAGGGGCGGTTCGGCCGCGGCCCGCGCCACCCGGCTCGCGCCGTCGCCGGCCTCGGGCTCACAGGTCAGGCACAGCGCCTGCACGCTGCCGCGCGCCGCCGTCCGTGCCTGCGCCCGCTTGTAGTATTTGCCGGTGCCGGTGGGCACTTTCATCGTGCGCCACACCCCGAACGGGTCCTTGTAGCGGTAGGTGTCGGCGGCCTGGACCGGCGCTGCGGCCGCCAGCGCCAGAGCACCCGTCGCCAGCGCCGCCATCCCGCCGGCGCGCGCCAGGATGGCGCGCGTGGCCGAAAGAATGGAAGTGGGCGGTTGGGACATGGGACGGGGCTCCGGCGGCGTCCTGAGACGCGTTGGCGAGCCCTAATGCTGCTTGCACCATCCCGGTCCTGTCTTTCCTGCCGATGATCTAGATCGCGGCAAGCCGCTGGTTTCCCAGGGAAAATCGGGGACATGACTAGGACATGCGGACGATAAATTTTGAGCGTTACAGGCCGGTAAAGATCGTCCTTGCAATGAATATGACGTAATATTTCGTTCAATTACCAAATGATTGAACCGGCCGTTCGTGCCGGAACCGGAGAGAGGGTGAAATGGGCGCAGAAAACATGCTCCAGCTGGTGCTGGATGCCGACACCAACGTCCTGACGGCGGTCTACACGCCGCCACCCCGTCCGGAACCCACCGAGGCCGCGCCCGTGCCCGCCGCGGCGCCCGCCCCTCAAGAGGGCGGCGAACAGCCGGAAGACCAGGACACCAGCGTCGCCCTCGCCGATGAAGCCGACGCCCCGCTCATCAACACGGACCTGCCGACCTGGGACGCCCTGGTCGCCGCCGCTGCCGCGCAGGGTTGGGGCCCCGAGGCGCTCGACAACCACGCCATCCTCGCCTTCATCGACCTGTGCCGCACGGCCGCCGAACCCGTGCAGAGCCCCGTCGGCCAGGTGGTTGACGGCAGCTTCGACATCGAACTGAACGCAACCCGCATGGCGGCAACCCTGACGCTGCATCCGCCCAAGGGCGGCAAGCCCGTCACGCTGGAAGCGGTCCGCCAGGCGCTGGCCGACCAGGGCATCGTGCACGGCGTGCTGGACAGCGCGCTGGCCGAGGCCGTGGCGCTTGGGCGTGCCGAGACCATCCTGGCCGCGCAAGGCACGCCGCCCACGCGTGGCACCCCCACCCGCTTCGAGAGCCTGCTCGACCGCCTGAAGCCGCGCGCCGAAGACATCGACGAACTGGCCCAGGTGGATTACCGGGACCTGGGCAGCCTCTTGCTCGTGTCGCCGGGCACGCCGCTCATGCGCCGCATTCCGCCGCTGCCCGGCGTGGACGGCACCAACGTGCTCGGCGAGCCGGTGATGCCCGAAGAGCTGCCCGACACGCCGTTCTCCAAGGAGCTGTCCGGCGTCGAAGTCGATCCCGAGAATCCCCTGCTGCTGCGCGCGGCCATCGCCGGCACCCCGACGATCATCACCCACGGCGTGCAGGTCAATCCGATGGTGGAGGTGGACGCCGTCAACCTGTCCACCGGCAACATCAACTTCGAAGGCTCCCTGCAAGTGCGCGGCGACATTGCCGCCACGATGGAAGTGCGCGTGACCGGCGACGTGGTCGTCAACGGCACCATCGAGGCCGCGCTGGTCGAGGCCGGCGGCAGCGTCACCGTCAAGGGCGGCATCATCGGCATGGCCGAAACCGTGCACGACGCCGCGGCCGCGCCGCGCACCGCGCACATCGTCTGCGGCGGCACGCTGCGCGCCAAATTCATCGAGAACGCCGTCATCAGCGCGGGCCAGGACATCGACGTCGAGCGCGAGATCCGTCAATGCAGCATTGCCGCCGGCGGCAGCGTGAACGTCGGCCCGCCCAACACGCAGCAAAGCGCCATCACGGGTGGCGAGACCCGCGCCCTGCTGGCGGTGCGCGCCGGCACCATCGGCTCGCCGGCAGGCATTCCGACGCTGGTGCAGGCGGGCCTGGATCCGCACGCGGACATCAAGCGCTCGGCGCTCACGCGCAAGCGCCTGAAGATGAACGAGGAAAAGGCCAAGCTGGAGCAGCTGCTGATGTTCCTGCAGGCCAATCCGCAACGGGCCACGGGCGACGTGGTCGAGCGCGCGCGCAACACGCACACCAAGCTCATCGGCGATCTGGCCGGGCTGGAAACCGAAGAGGCCCAGCTGGCGCGCGACCTGCTGCCCCAACAGAACGCCACCATCGCCGCCACGCGCCGCTTCTGTAGCGGCACGAAGATCCAGCTGGGCAACAAGATGCAGGAGTTCCTGGAAGACCAGGTGGGCGGCAAGGCCGGGCTGGAAGAAGGCGAGATCGTTATTCGCTAGGCGCCGTCGTCCGGCATCAGTTCCTTGAACCACACGCGCGGCGAGATGCCGCGGTCGGGGCCCAGGACCGAGAAGCCGCCGTCCACAGGAATGTCGACGCCGGTCATCCACGATGCCGCGTCCGAACAGGCAAAACACACCGCCGCGGCGATCTCCTCGCCGGAGCCTACGCGGCCCAGCGGGTGAAAATGCGCGCCCACGGCATCGGCCGCCTGGCGGGATCCGCCTGACAACTGTTCCACCGACGGCGACCACGTCCAGGCCGGCGACACCGCCAGCACGCGCACGCCCGACGGCGCCAGTTCCACCGCGAAATTCTTGGTGATCTGCAGCAGCGCGGCCTTGGACGCCGGGTACAGCGCCCGCCCGGCCGCACCGAATTTTCCGCCCGTGCTGCCCAGGTTCACCACCACGCCGCCGCGCGGCAGATGCACCGCGGCCATCTGCGTGAAGATGGCCGCCGACACCAGATTCGTGTCCAGCGTGCGATGCCACTCCTCGCGGGTCGACGCCAGCCCGCGGTCCGCATACTGGCAGGCATTGTTGACCAGAAAATCGAGCCGTCCAAAGCGCGCCAGCGCGGCATCGATGCACGCCTGGATCTGCGCGTCCTGTCCGATGTCGGTTTCGCAGAACAGCGCACGTTCGCCCAGCGCATGCGCCAGCGCCTGGCCCGCGTCGGCATTGCGGCCGACCAGCACGACGTTGGCGCCCGCCGCGGCAAAGCCGCGCGCGATGTCCGCGCCCAGCCCCTGGGTGCTGCCGGTGACGATGGCGGTCTTGCCCGCCAGGCCCGGGAAACCTGAAAAGTCCATGTGTGTTCCTTGTCAGTTGGGCGCGGCGGCCCAGCGCACCGCGTCAGCCACCGGCGCCGTCTGCGCGATCAGCCGCATGCTGGCCAGCGACGCCGCGTGCACCGCCGGGTCGGCAGACGCGCAGGCATCTTCGGCCACCATGACCGAAAAGCCGATATCGGCGGCATGACGCACCGTGCCTTCCACCACCGAATGCGTCGCCACGCCGGCCACCACCAGCCGGCGCGCGCCCAGCAGCCGCAGGGTTTCCTCCAGCGGCGTGCCATAGAACGCGCTGATGCGCGTGTGCTTGACCACGAATTCGCGCGCGCTGCCCGCCAGCGGCTGCAGCCCGTCATAGAACGCGCTGCCCCATTGCCCCTCCGGCACCGCCCCGATCCTGGCCACGTTGCGGAAGATATCGCAGTTGGGCAGCAGGTCCGCGTAGTCGGGCCGGAACGCGATGCGCACGTGCACGATGGGCAGCGCATGCAAGCGCGCGCCTTCCAGCAAGGCGGCGGCGTTGTCCAGCAGGCGCTGCCGCGCCCCGCTGTCGGCATCCAGCCCGACGCGGATCTTGCCATCCGCATGCAGCACATCGTTCTGATAGTGCAGCGCCAGCACCGCCACGTCCGCGCTCATCACACGAACACCTCGAACGCATCATGCGCATCGTCGCAGTTGACGAGATCCACGCGTTTCATGCGGATGCGCCAGCCGTCGCCCTCGGCGGCCAGCTTGTGGGTGTAGCGGCCGGCCAGCTGCCGCGGCTGGCGCTTGCGCCATTCGGTCATCTGAAAGACCGAATGCACGACCAGGTTGCCGCCGGCATCCACCCCCTCGACCTGCACGCCGCCCACCAGCCGCACAGTGCGCGTGGGCGGCTGCTGGGACCAGTTGCGCGGATGCTCCAGGCGCCGGATGCGCACATCGCGCAGCATGCGGTCCTCCCAGAACAGCGAGATGTAGTCGTACGGGCTTTCCTGGCCCGGCTTGCGCGGCATCCAGTACATGCCGTCTTCGGTCCACAGCGCCTGCCAGTCGTCATAGCGCCGCTCGTCCAGCAGCCGCGCCTCGCGGTACAGGAACTGGGCGATGCGGTGATAGGCATCGGCGGGCACATCGGCGGGCGCAAGGTTCGCGGTGCCGACGTCGAAATCCAGATCTAGCAGCATGCGCCGTCTCCCTTGGCCGCGGCAGCCGCGCCATTGCCGGCGCCCGCCTCCATGTAGGCTTTCCACGCGCGGAACTGGTTGCGCATGGGCAATTCGCTGGTGCCGTTCACGGACACCATGCCGTCGGCGTCGACGCGGTCGGTGCCGTGATAACGGTGCATGCTGACCCAGTCGCCGCCCCGCGTCGCGTTGCCTTCCTGGCAGCGGTTGTAGAGCTCGATGTCGTCCGGCATGACGTTGGACGACGGCGAATTGATCACGTTGGCATACAGCATCGCGCGCTTGAACACGCCCTCCGGCGCGCCCTTGCAGCGGAACGTCTGGATCTCGATCAGCGTGCGGTCCACGGCCACCGGCCGGATCACGCGGAACTGCTGGAACACCGTGTGAGGCGAGCCGCTGCCGTAGATCACCGTGTTGTGGCGGTTCATGCCCAGGATCTCGCGGGCGCGCTGTTCGCCATAGGCGGCGGTCAGCGACTCGAAGTGCGCGCGCGATACGGGATCGCGCTCGGCCGCGCCCGGATTGAAGATGCCCTCCATGTAGCCGTGGCCGTTGTCGTAGGCGCGCAGCTCCAGCTTTTCCCAGAATTCGTAGGGCTCGCCGTTGCCGTCCATGATGTGCAGTTCCAGCGGCATCTCGCCGATTTCCTTGGCCTCGTCGCGCGCCGCCGCATACGACGATTCATGCGTCACCCGCGCGTGCATCGTGTCGTGCAGGTTCTCGTAGAAGACCTTCCAGTTCGACCGCTGCATCACGCGGAAGACGCCGCCCGCCACTTCCACTTCGCCCACGGGCGAACGGTCGCACAGGTTGTCGATCGACGAGCGTACGCCCCCCAGGAAGTCCACCAGCGCCTGCCCCTCGGCGGCCTGGCTGGCGAACACGAAGCCGCGGTAGCTCTCCACCCGCGGCAGGCGCCGCATCGAGAACGACGGATCCGCCGGATCGTACGAGGTGCCTTCCAGGCCTTGCTTGAGCGGCACGCCCAGATGGCTGCCGTCCAGCTTGAACGTCCAGGCGTGATACGGACAGCGAAAGAACTTGCCGGCGCAACCTTCGCCGTCGGCCACCACCTTCGCGCCCTTGTGCGGGCAGCGGTTGTACAGCACATGCACGCGGCCGTCGGCGGCGCGCACCATCAGCACGTCCTGATCGCCCAGCCGCGTGGTGTGATAATCGCCCGTCTTGGGCACCTGGCTTTCGTGGCCCACGTAAATCCAGGCGCGGCCGTAGATGCGCTGCATCTCCAGATCGAAGATGGCCGGATCCGTGTACAGGTCCCGATGCACGCTGTCGCCGCGCACCAGGGCCGCAAGTTGTTCGTCGGTATAAGGCATGTCGTCTCCCTACTTGTTCTCGCTGTCCTTCCAGCGCGCCATCAGCGTGTTGGAAGGCAGCGTCTCGTCCAGCAGCTTGGCCGCCGTCTCGCGCCCGGCCGTCGGCAGGCCCTTGGGGTCCAGAAGGCCCACCTGAACCAGCACGCTGGCCTGATCCCAATAGATGTGCTCGTGATAGAGCTTGTCGCCGCGGAACTTCACGATGGCCACCAGCGGGATCTCCACGTACTTACCCGTGGGTGCGACGCCCGGCAGCATCCAGTCGATCTCGGTCGTGTGGGTAAAGCAGAACAGCAGTTCATCCACGATCTGCGTGGCGCCCACCGTGCGCGACAGCGGCACCAGCCGCGTATCGGGCGGGTTGCTGTTCACGAAGTGATGCTGGTAGAAGCGCGACAGCTCCTTGTGGCCCACGCCGCCCGTCATCGTCGGAATGTGGTTCACGTAGGGTTCGGCCACCATCGTCGCCATCGTCGCGGCCACGTCGCGCGTGCCGAATTCATATTCGCAATGCTTGTCCCACAGATACGAATAATCGAATTCCGGCCCGATCGTGCGCTGCAGCGCCGCCATGCTGCGCTGGTGTGCCATCAGCGCCGACGGCTTGTCGTAGTGATCGCCCCCGGTGCGGGCAAACGCATGGTCCACGCCCGGGTACACGTACAGCTCCACGCCCGGCTTGCCGCCCAACGCCTCCAGGATGCGCGCGCGCGCCTCGGGCGGACAGAAGCCGTCTTGCTCCGCAATGTGCAGCACCAGGCGCCCGCGCAGATTGGCGGCCTCTTCCAGGCTGTCCTCGATGCCCACGCCGTAGTAACCCACCGCCACATCCGCATCCGTGCGGCAGGCCGCAAGATAGGCCAACTTGCCGCCCAGGCAATAGCCCAGCACGCCCGCCCCGCCCTCCTGCTCGGGCAAATCGCGCAGCGCCGCGAGCGTCGACGCGATGTCCTTGATGCCCTCATCCACGTCAAAGCCCTTGTACAGCTCGAAGGCGCGCGGCATGTCGGCCGGGCCGTCCGTCAACTGGATGCCGGGCTGCTGGCGCCAGAACAGATCCGGCACCAGCACCACATACCCTTCCTCGGCCAGCAGCTGCGCGCTGCGCCGCATGAAATCGTTGACCCCGAAAATCTCCTGGCACAGCACCAGGCCCGGCCCGCGGCCCGAAGCCGGCACCGCCAGATAGGCGCCAAAGGACTTGCCATCGTGCGAGGCGATCGTCACCTCGCGCGTTGAAATGCGTTCTGTCATGCGTATCTCCTGTGTTGCGATGCCCGGCGGCCTACTTCATCTGGCACGCGGCGGCAAAGGGATCCTGGTATTGGGTCAGCACCGTGCCCGACAGCTTGTTCGACAGCTTGCCGCTGGCGTCCGCCTCGACCACGCGCAGGTAATAGTTCTGCACCGGATACTGGTTGCGGTTGAACTTGAAATCGCCCCGCACCGACTTGAAATCCGCGCGGCGCAGCGCCGGACGCAGCGACTCGGCATCCAGCTTGCCGCCCGTCTGGCGCACCGCGCTGTCCAGCAGCATCGCCGCGTCATAGCCCTGCGATGCATACAGCGACGGGCTGCGGTTGTACGTCTTCTTGAAATCCTCGACGAACTTGAGGTTGGCCGGATTGTCCAGCTCGGCCGCCCATTGCGCCGTGTTGCGCAGGCCCTTGATCGGCGCGCCCACTGCCGCGATCGTGTCCTCGTCACCCGAAAAGCCCGGCGCCAGCAGCGCGATGTCCTTGGACAGGCCCGCCCCATTGAACTGCTTGATGAAATTCACGCCCATGCCGCCCGGCAAAAAGAAGAACACCGCATCGGGCTTGCTGGCGCGCAGTTGCGTGATCTCCACGCCATAGTCCAGCTGGCCAAGCTGCGTATAGATTTCCTCTGCCACGCCGCCCTTGTACAACCGCTTGAAGCCGTTCAGCGACTCGCGTCCGCCTGGATAGTCCGGCGCGATCAGCGCCACGCGCTTGTAGCCCTGGTCGGCCGCGTACTTGCCCATCGCCGCCGGAATGTCCTCGTTCTGCCAGGCCACCGCGAAGAAATTCGGATTACAGCCCGCGCCCGCGTAATTCTCAGGCCCCGTATTCGTGCTCAGATAGATCGTGTCCGACTGCAGGATCGCCGGCATCACCGGCAGCAGCACATTCGAGAACACGATGCCCGTCATCACGTTCACACGGTCGCGCTTGAGCAGCCGTTCCACCGCCTGACGCCCCGTATCTGCCTTCTGCTGGTCGTCGGCCACCACCACTTCCGCCGTCAAACCGCCCAGCTTGCCACCCGTATGCTGCAGCGCCAGATTGAAGCCGTCCCGGATCTCGTTGCCCAACGCCGCGCCCGGCCCCGACAGCGTGGTCAGCAGCCCCACCTTCACCTTGTCCGCTGCCGACGCCACACCCGTCGCGCCCGCCACTGCCCCCAGACAAACCAGCGCCGCCAGCGCGCGCCGGCTCCATCGATTTCGATTCATGTGCCACCCCGTATTCGCCGCCAGCCGCGCTGGCGGAAAGCTGACAGAACCCGTCTGCCGTCGGTACACGCATGCCGCCGATCCAAGTCGCCCAGCTTACGCGCCGCGGCGTCTGCATTCCAACAGGCGCCAACCACCCTGCACGGCGCCTCCCGGCAAGATTAGGGCCGCGTCCACCCCAGCTCTATCCGAATACCGCCACCCTTATCCGGGATTCACTTAATTCCCAATGCGGCCCGATTACATTACGCTGCCCTCAGATACGGGATCGGTCCCGTCCCGGAGGCTTCCATGCACGGCTGGTCCCGAATCGAGCTGGCGCCCTTGTTGCAACGGCGCGTCTTCAGCTCCACGCAACAGGATGAGACCCGCGCGCGCGTGTCCGAAGCCCTGAAGGATCACCGTCTCACCTGGAAAGGCGGACGCGTCGATGCGGAGCTGAACCGGGGCCGATTCGGCTCGCTGACCGTCTGTACGTTGCGCTACGGCGCCGAAGTCCACATCGAACCCGACCGCCTGCAGGACTTCATGCTGGTCCAGGTGCCGCTACGCGGCCGCGCCCGCATCGAATGCGGCGACGAAGGCGTCAACGCCGACCCCGACTGCGCCGCCGTCATCGCCCCCAACCGCCGCCTGCGCCTGCACTGGGAGGCCGGCTGCGAACAACTGCTGCTCAAGATCCCAAGAGGCAAGCTGGAAGCCATGGGCCAACGCGCCTTCGGCGACGCCGCCGCAGGCCCCCTGGACTTCAGTCCCGCCCTGCGCCTGGACACCCCCATCGGCGCCGCCTGGCGCAGCATGATGACCAGCCTCATCCACCTGCTTCCCACCCTGGACGACGGCGCCCGCCGCCCACCCGCCGCGTGGCTGGAGCACTTGGAAGACACCCTGGTCCTGCACCTGCTCTACAACCAGCCCAACACCTGGCAAACCCACGCCGGCCAGCCCAACCCCGTACCGCGCCGCCTCAGCATCGCCGAGACCTACATGCGCGAACGCCTGGGCGCCCCCCTGACCCTGAACGACATCGCCCGCCACGCCGGCGCCAGCGCCACCGCGCTCACGCGGCTGTTTCAGGAACACCGGAACACCACGCCGATGAATGCGCTACGCGCATTCCGGCTGGACGCGGCGAGAACACGACTGAAGACCCAGCCGGACGCGAGCGTCACGGAAGTGGCGCTGAGCGTGGGGTTCGGGCATTTGGGACGGTTTTCGGAGTATTACCGGGAGCGTTTTGGAGAACTGCCGAGAGAAACGCGGCGCGCGGCGGGATGATGGAACGCGGTGTCTGACACCCGATTCAGTCTTACGCCCAGGCACGGGTGTCAGACACCCGATTCAGTCTTACGTGGCAAAAACAACGCACACCGCGAGCGCGCAGCGCACCCGTCAGCCGCAAGACACCGCGTAAGCCCCACCAGGCCGCCCGCGCGGCCTGTAGTGGTCTAATTTTGGTAGACACCCATTTAGGTTGAACCTAGGAGGTGAGTCATGACCAAGATAAAGCGGCGTGCCTTTACGGCTGAGTTC
>NZ_CADIJP010000034.1 GCF_902859725.1 Achromobacter mucicolens
GGGGCGGCCGGCGCCGCCGGCACGGCGATCAGCGGCGGCGCGCCCGCGGGCGCGTCGTCTTCCTGCGTGTTGAACAGGAGTTCTAGCTGATCAGTGCTGGGCATACCTTTCGGGGTTGAGACGCCGCATTTCCCCTTCGATCCAGTCCTGAACCTTCTGGTTCAGTTCCTCGGGGGTGAGTCCCTTGGATTCTATCGCGGGACCGATCGACAGGGTGATCATGCCGGGATACTTGATGAAGGCGTTGCGGCGCCAGCATTCGCCGGCGTTGTGCGCTACCGGGATGACCACGGCGCCGGTGCGCGAGGCCAGCAGCGCGCCACCCATCTTGAAGCGTCCGGTCTTGCCGGGCGCCACGCGCGTGCCTTCGGGAAACAGCAGCGGCCAGCGGCCTTCGTTCAGGCGCGTCTGGCCTTGCTTGACCACCTGCTCGAAGGCGTCGCGACCCTTGGCGCGGTCGATGGCGATCATGCGCAAGAGCGCCAGGCCCCAGCCGAAGAACGGCACCATGTGCAGTTCTTTCTTGTAGACGAAGCAGACCTCGCGCGGCATGTAGGCCGGGAAGAACAGGGTTTCCCAGGCCGACTGGTGCTTGGACAGCAGCACCGCGGGGCCGTCGGGCAGGTTTTCCCAGCCCTTGACCTGCCAGCGGATGCCGCAGAACACCTTGGCGCCCCAGATGGCCAGCCGGGGCCAGCCCACCGTCAGCTTGTAGCGCCAGTGCAGCGGCAGCGGCGCCCACAGGACACAGGCGAAGGCATACGGAATGACCGTGACGGCCAGGAACACGAAGTACAGGAACGAACGAAGCCAGGCCATCGGGTCACGCGTCCTGCAGCAGGGCGTCGACCAGGGCCGACAGGTCGTCGCAGACGCGCGTGTTGTCGGGCAGGCCGCCCTTGGCCAGCGTCTTGGCGCCATTGCCTGTCAGGACCAGCCACGGCGAGCATCCCGCTGCCGACGAGGCCTGCAGGTCGCGCAGCGAATCGCCCACGGCCGGCACGCCGGCCAGGTCGACGTCGTAGCGGTGCCCGATCTGCTCGAACATGCCCGGACGCGGCTTGCGGCAGGTGCAGTCGTCGTCGGGGCCGTGCGGGCACATGAAGATGGCATCGACGCTGCCGCCCACCGCGGCGAGCTCGCGCCGCATCTTGGTGTGGATGGCGGTCAGCGTGTCCATGTCGAACAGCCCGCGCGCCAGACCCGACTGGTTGGTGGCAACCACCACCTTCCAGCCGGCCTGCGTGAGGCGCGCGATGGCCTGCAGGCTGCCCGGCAGCGCGATCCATTCGTCGGGCGTCTTGACGAAGGCGTCGCTGTCCTGATTGATGACGCCGTCGCGGTCGAGGATGATGAGCTTCACTGGGCGAGCCTGGAGATGTCAGCGACCTGGTTCATCAGGCCATGCAGCTGGGCCAGGAGGGCCAGCCGGTTGGCGCGCACGGCCGGGTCTTCGGCCATGACCATGACGTCGGCAAAGAACGCGTCCACGGGTTCGCGGGCCTGGGCCAGCGTGGACAGGCTGCCGGTGAAGTCGCCGGCGGCCAATTGCGCCTCGGCCTTCGGACGCAGGGCGGCCACGGCGGCGGCCAGGGCCTTTTCAGCGGGTTCCACCAGCGCCGCGTCGTTCACCGTGCCGATCTCGCCTTCGGCCTTCTTGAGCAGGTTGCCGATGCGCTTGTTGGCGGCGGCCAGGCTGGCGGCCTCGGGCAATTGCGCGAATGCCGCGGCGGCGCGCACGCGCTCGGCGACCTGATGCAGCGGCGGGGTCAGCGCGATCACGGCCTCGACGGCATTGCGGTCGAAGTCGTTGATGAGCTGGTTGCGGTAGCGCTCGTAGATGAAGGTGCGGACCTCGGCCAGCGTGCCGGACGGGATCTTGCCGTCCGCGAACGTGCCGGCGGCCAGTTGCAGCAGGCCGTCCAGGGTCAGCGGACCGTCCTGGCTGATCTTGAGCCAGCCGCCCGCGGCCAGTTGTTCGAAGGCGCTGATCAGGCCCAGCGCGGCGCGGCGCAGGCCGAAGGGGTCGCGCTCGCCCGTGGGGGCAAGACCGATCGCCCAGATGCCCACCAGCGTTTCGACGCGTTCGGCGATGAACAGCGTGGCGGCGGTCAGGGTGTCCTGGGTCACCGGCGTGTCGTAGCGGTTGCGGTACTGGGTGCGCAGGGCCTCGACGACGCTGGCGGGTTCGCCGTCGCCGGCGGCGTAGTACGCGCCCATGATGCCTTGCAGCTCGGGGAATTCGCCCACCATGTTGGAGCCGAGGTCAGCCTTGGCCAGCATGGCGGCGCGGTCGGCGGCGGACACGTCGCCGCCCAGTTCGCCGGCAATGCCGCGGGCGATCGCGCGCACGCGCTCCACGCGTTCGAGCTGGGTGCCCAGCTTGTTGTGGTAGACGATGGAACCCAGTTGCTCGACGCGCGCAGCCAGCGGCGTCTTGCGGTCGGTTTCAAAGAAGAACTGCGCATCGGCCAGGCGCGGACGCACCACGCGCTGGTTGCCCTCGACGATGTTCACCGGGTTGTCCGTGCGCATGTTGCTCACGATCAGGAAGCGGTGCGTGAGGCGGCCGGTGGCCGGATCGAACAGCGGGAAGTACTTCTGGTTCAGCCGCATGGTCAGGATCAGGCATTCCTGCGGAACCTGCAGGAACTGTTCCTCGAACTGGCCCACGTAGACGGTGGGGTGTTCGACCAGCGCGGTCACTTCGTCCAGCAGCGCGGTCACTTCGGGGTCGTCGCCCAGCGTGGCGGACAGACGGGTCGCTTCTTCTTGCAGCTGGCGCTGGATCTCGGCGCGACGCGCTTCGAACGATGCCACGACGTGGCCCTTTTCGGCCAGCGTGGCGACATAGGCATCGGCGTCGGCAATGGCGATGGCGCCCTGGCTCATGAAGCGGTGGCCCAGCGTCTCGCGGCCGGCGGACAGGCCCAGTGCCTGCACCGGCACCACGTCGGCGCCAAACAGCGCGATCAGGCCGTGCGCCGGGCGCACGAACTTGACGGTGGTGACGCCGTCGGCCAATTGGTAGCGCATGACCTTGGGGATGGGCAGGCCGTCGATGGCGGCCTCGATGCCTTCCTGCAGGCCGGCGGCCAGTTGCGCACCGGCGGCCGTGCCACGCGCCACCAGGTAGTCCTGCTTGCCGTCGGATTCGCGGTCCAGCGTGGCGACGTCGATGTTTTCAAGGCCCTTGGCGGCCAGCTTCTTTTGCAGCGCCGGCGTGGCCTTGCCGTCTTCGGTCAGGCCGATCTTCACGGGCATCAGCTTTTCGGCATAGGCCTGGTCGGGCGCCTGCGCCAGCACGGCGGACAGGTGGACGGCCAGGCGGCGCGGCGTCGAATACGGCGTCACGGCGCAGCCTTCGGCCAGCAGGCCGTGGCGGTCCAGCGTGGCGCGCACGCCTTCGGCAAAGGCCTGGCCCAGTTTCTGCAGGGCCTTGGGCGGGAGTTCTTCGGTCAGCAGTTCGACCAGCAGCGGGCGGATGTTCGTCGTCATTTATGCAGCCTCCCCGGCGGCCTTGTCGCGGCCCAGCATGGGAAAGCCCAGTCGTTCGCGGGAATCGTAGTAGGCCTGCGCGACGGCGCGCGACAGGTTGCGGATGCGGCCGATGTAGGCGGCGCGCTCGGTCACGCTGATCGCGCCGCGCGCGTCCAGCATGTTGAAGGTGTGCGCGGCTTTCAGCGCGGCCTCGTAGGCCGGCAGGGCCAGCGGCACGTCCATCAGGCGCTTGGCCTCGGCTTCGTAGTCGTTGAAATGCGCAAACAACATGTCGGCCGACGAGTGCTCGAAGTTGTACGTGGATTGCTCGACTTCGTTCTGGTGGAACACGTCGCGGTACAGCACGCGCTTGCCGTTGGCGCCTTCCGTCCAGACCAGGTCGTAGACGCTTTGCACGTGCTGCAGGTACATGGCCAGGCGTTCCAGGCCGTAGGTGATTTCACCGGTGGTGGGCGTGCAGTCCAGGCCGCCGACCTGCTGGAAATACGTGAACTGGGTCACTTCCATGCCATTCAGCCAGACTTCCCAGCCCAGGCCCCAGGCGCCGAGCGTGGGGTTTTCCCAGTCGTCCTCGACGAAGCGGATGTCGTGCTGCGTGGGATCGATGCCCAGCGCCTTCAGCGAACCGATGTACAGATCCAGGATTTCAGGGGGCGCGGGCTTGAGCACGACCTGGTACTGGTAGTAGTGCTGCAGGCGGTTGGGGTTTTCGCCGTAGCGGCCATCCTTGGGGCGGCGCGAGGGCTGGACGTAGGCGGCGCGCCAGGGCTCCGGCCCGATGGCGCGCAGGAACGTGGCCGTGTGCGAGGTGCCGGCGCCGACTTCCATGTCGTAGGGCTGCAGCAGGGCGCAACCCTGTTTGTCCCAGTATTCCTGGAGCGTAAGGATGATTTGCTGAAAGGTGAGCATAGGATTCTTGGAATTCGGCCGCCGGGCAAGGGCTGCCCTGCGCGTGGGAAACCCGGCATTTTAACTGGCCCGCGGCCGCAGCGGTCCCGGGCGTCGGCGCGGCGGTTACATATGGGGGCCGAAAGGGCCGCCGAAAGCGTCCCCGAATGTGCCCCTGGTGGACACCCGGCCGGCTCGGCCTGCGGCCGCAAACCAATGGTCGTATGATTCCAGGTTGAGTCTTGAGTCTTATATAAAACCCGGAACCCGATTCCGAGAATCGCGAAAAAGGAGCAGTCCCATGTCCGACCTGATCACGGTGGAAGTCACTGACGGCATCCAGATCATCACGATCAACCGTCCCGAGGCCAAGAACGCCATCAACCTGGAAACCGCCGTGGCCATGGCCGCCGCGCTGGACCAGCTGGACAGCCGTGACGACGTTCGCATCGGCATCCTGACGGGTGGCGGCGGCACGTTTTCGTCGGGCATGGACCTGAAGGCATTTGCCGCGTCGGGCCAGCGCCCCTACGTGGAAGGCCGCGGTTTCGCGGGCCTGAACGAGCGTCCGCCCAAGAAGCCGCTGATCGCCGCGGTCGAGGGTTATGCCCTGGCTGGCGGTTGCGAAATGGCGCTGGCCTCCGACCTGATCGTGGCCGCCAGCAACGCCAAGTTCGGGCTGCCCGAGGTCAAGCGCGGTCTGGTGGCCGGCGCCGGCGGCCTGTTGCGTCTGCCGCGCCGCCTGCCGTACCACATCGCCATGGAAGTGATCCTGACCGGCGAGATGCTGACCGCCGAGCGCGCGCACGCCTTTGGCCTGGTCAATCGCCTGACCGAGCCGGGCGGCGCCCTGGCCGGCGCGCTGGAACTGGCCCGCGCCATCGTCGAGAACGGCCCGCTGGCCGTGCAGACCGCCAAGAGCATCGTGGCGCAGGGCGGCGACTGGGACCAGGCAGACATGTTCGACCGCCAGCGTCCGCTGATCGCGCACATCTTTACGTCCGCCGACGCCAAGGAAGGCGCCACCGCTTTCGCCGAGAAGCGCAAGCCCGTGTGGCAAGGCAAATAGGAAGTGATGTTGCACCAGCACGCCGTGTTGACGGGGCCTGTCCCCGTCACGCCCATTTGCCTTCAGGCGGGCGCACGGCAAAAATAACGCTTTACCTCGCGCGGCGGGCAGCAACGCCCGCCGCGTTTTCACGTTTTCCATCCAGACCTGCAAACCGCCATGTCCGTCATCATTAAAGAAGAAGACTTGATCCAGTCGATAGCCGATGGCATCCAGTTCATCAGCTACTACCATCCCGTCGATTACATCCGCCACCTGGCGCGCGCCTACGAGCGCGAGGAAAGCCCGGCCGCGCGCGATGCGATGGCGCAGATCCTGACCAACTCGCGCATGTGCGCCGAAGGCAAGCGTCCGCTGTGCCAGGACACCGGCATCGTCAACGTCTTCCTGAAGATCGGCATGAGCGTGCGCTTTGACACCAAGCGCACCCTGCAGGAACTCTGTGACGAAGGCGTGCGCCGCGGCTACCTGAACCCGGACAATCCCCTGCGCGCCTCCGTGCTGGACGATCCGCTGTTCGCGCGCAAGAACACGCGCGACAACACGCCCTGTATCCTGCACGTCGAGCTTGTCCCGGGAGACAAGGTCGACGTGCAGATCGCCTCGAAGGGTGGCGGTTCCGAGAACAAGACCAAGTTCGCGATGCTCAATCCCAGCGATTCGCTGGTGGATTGGGTGCTCAAGACCGTTCCGTCGATGGGCGCCGGCTGGTGCCCGCCCGGCATGCTGGGCATCGGCGTTGGCGGCACCGCTGAAAAGGCGATGCTGATGGCCAAGCAGTCGCTGATGGAAGACATCGACATGTACGAGCTGCTGGCCCGCGGCCCGCAGAACAAGCTGGAAGAGCTGCGCATCGAGCTCTACGAAAAGGTCAACGCGCTGGGCATCGGCGCGCAGGGCCTGGGCGGCCTGACGACCGTGCTGGACGTCAAGATCAACACCTTCCCGACGCACGCGGCCTCCAAGCCCGTCGCCATGATCCCGAACTGCGCGGCCACGCGCCACGCGCACTTCGAACTGGACGGTTCGGGCCCCGCGCGCCTGGATCCGCCGTCGCTGTCCGAATGGCCCGAAGTGCACTGGGCGCCGGACTACAACAAGTCCAAGCAGGTCGACCTGAACACGCTGACCAAGGAAGAAGTCGCCAGCTGGAAGCCGGGCCAGACGCTGCTGCTGTCGGGCAAGATGCTTACCGGCCGCGATGCCGCGCACAAGCGCATCCAGGACATGCTGGCCAAGGGCGAACCGCTGCCCGTGGACTTCACCAACCGCGTCATCTACTACGTGGGTCCGGTGGATCCCGTGGGCGACGAAGTGGTCGGCCCCGCCGGCCCCACCACCGCCACCCGCATGGACAAGTTCACCGACATGATGCTGGAGAAGACCGGCCTGATCTCGATGATCGGCAAGTCCGAGCGCGGCCCCGTCGCCATCGAAGCCATCAAGAAGCACGGCTCGGCCTACCTGATGGCCGTTGGCGGCGCGGCCTACCTGGTGTCCAAGGCGATCCGCGGCGCCAAGGTGCTGGGCTTTGCCGACCTGGGCATGGAAGCCATCTATGAGTTCGACGTGAAGGACATGCCGGTGACCGTGGCGGTGGACGCCCAGGGCACCTCGGTCCACACGACCGGACCGAAGGAGTGGCAGGCCAAGATCGGCAAGATCCCGGTTGCCGTTGCCTAAGTGAAGACGAATTGGCCGCTGCAAACAGCGGCCAATTTTTTATGGGGTCCGGGCCAATCTTGGATCAGTCGATTTGCCGATTCTTGGACCTGTTTCACCGACACGCCGGCGTGTAACGTGGCGGGGTTCACTTTCGACAGCAAAGGACTGAAATGACCCGCATGAACTGGCAAGAGATTGCACCGGAAGGCGCGAAGGCGCTCTTTGGTGTCCACCACTACGTCACGCAACGCACGAACCTGCCGCAAGAGCTCGTTCATCTCGTTTTTCTGCGCGTCTCGCAGATCAATGGCTGCGCGCACTGCATCGACATGCACAGCCGTGACCTGCGCAAAACCATGTCGGTCGACAAGATCACGCTATTGCCGGTATGGGACGAGGTGCCTCATCTTTTTTCCGACCAGGAACGTGCGGCGCTTGCCTGGGCGGAGGAGGTGACGAGGGTGAGCGAAACCCACGCCTCGGACGAAGCATACGCCGCCGCCTCGGCCGCGTTCGAGCCCAAGGACCTTGTCGACCTCACCATCACGATCGCGGCAATGAATGCGTTCAATCGGCTGGGCGCGCCATTTCGGCTGCCCGTCGCCGCCAAGGCGTGATGGGATTCCAACGCGCCGTTACGCCTGCGCTTTACCCTTGAACGCCGCAATCGCCTCCGCCGACTTGCCCAGGACGTCGCGCAGCACTTCCTCGGTGTGTTCGCCCAGCATCGGCGGCGCGCGCCGGTAGACGACCGGCGAATCCGAAAACCGCAGCGGGCTGGCCGTCACGGGCGCCGTGCCGCCGGCCGGATGCGGCATGTCGCGCCGCAGTTGCCGTGCCTGTGCCTGCGGATGCGCGAAGGCCTGCGCAATGTCGTTGATCGGCCCGCAAGGCACACCCACCGCTTCCAGCTTCGCGATCCAGTCGTCGCGCCGGCCTTCTCGCATGATGTCCGTCAGGATCCCGATCAGCTCCACGCGGTTCGTGACGCGCAGCCGGTTGGTGGCAAAGCGCGGATCGTCGCCCAGTTCGGGCACGCCAATCGCGCGGCAGTAGGCGCGGTACTGCGATTCGTTGCCCGTGGCCACGATCAGGTGGCCGTCGCTGGCGGCAAACACCTGGTAGGGCACCACGTTCTGATGCGCGTTGCCGGCGCGCGTGGGCGCCACGCCCGAGTTGAAGTAGTTGGAGTTCTGGTTGGCCAGCAGGGCTACGTGGCTGTCCAGCAGCGCGATGTCCAGGTGCTGGCCCTGGCCGCTGCGATGGCGTTCTTGCAGGGCCGCCAGCACCGCCACGGTGGCGTACATGCCGGTGACGATGTCGGTGACGGCCACGCCCGCCTTCTGCGGCCCGCCGCCGGGCAGGTCGTCGCGCTCGCCCGTGATGCTCATCAGCCCGCCCATACCCTGGATCATGAAGTCGTAGCCGGGGCGCTGCGCAAACGGCCCATCCTGCCCAAAGCCTGTGACCGAGCAATAGATGAGGCGCGGGTTGACCTGCTTGAGGCTTTCGTAGTCCAGCCCGTACTTGGCCAGACCGCCCACCTTGAAGTTCTCGACCAGGATGTCGCTGACAGCGGCCAGCTCCCGGATCAGCGCCGCGCCCTCGGGCGTGGCGATGTCGGCTTCGACCGAGCGCTTGTTGCGGTTGGCACTGAGGTAATAGGCCGATTCGTTGGTGTCCTGGCCGTTGCCGTCCTTCAGGTAGGGCGGCCCCCACGCGCGGGTGTCGTCGCCCACGCGGGGGCGTTCGATCTTGATGACGTCGGCGCCCAGGTCGGCAAGGTTCTGCGTGCACCACGGGCCGGCCAGGATGCGCGACAGGTCCAGCACGCGGATGCCGTCAAGCGGAGGCGGGCGCGTCATGATTGCACCGTCGCGGTGCCGTGGCTCATGACCACGATGCCGCGCTCTTTGGCGCGGGCGATGAAGCGGATCTGGCCGTCCGGCATGCGCCACATGTCGCATTGCAGCGTCTCGCCCGGATAGACGGGCGCCGAAAAACGCGTGTTCAGGCTGGTGAGCCGCGCGGCGTCGTAGCCGCAGTACGTCTTGACGAGGGCGTGGGCGGCAACGCCGTACGAACACAGGCCATGCAGGATGGGCCGGGGATAACCCGCCTGACGCGCCACGTCGGGGTCGGCGTGCAGCGGATTGCGGTCCGCGTTCAATCGGTACAGCAGCGCCGCGCTGGGCGGAATGCGCAGCTCGCACCGCGAATCGGGGTCGCCATCGGGCGCGGCGGGCAGGGCCTGCGGGCTGGCATCGCCCTCGCCAAAGCCGCCGTCGCTGCGGCAGAACGTGCTGGACTGCAGCGTCGCCAGGCACTGGCCGTCTTCGTCGTGCAGCGTGCGTTCGCTGACGATGATGGCGCCCTTGTCCGCGCCCTTGTCGATGACGTGCGTGTTGCGCGTTCTGCCCGTGACGACGCCCGCCACCGGCAGCGGCGCATGCAGCGTCAGCCGCTGCTCGCCATGCACGACCTTCACCCAGTCCACCGTCGAGCGCGGGTCGCTGACCCAGAACCCCGGGTAGCCCAGGATCACGCTCATCGTCGGAAACGTGCGCAGGTCCTTCTCGTACACATAACGAAGCTGGCCGGTGTCTTCGGGGTCCTGTCCCAGGCCGATGCCCAGCGCATACAGCATCGTGTCCTTCTGGTCGTAGCGCTGGCGCACGTCGTCAAAGCGCCAGTCCTTCACGGTTGCATAGTCCAACGGCATGTGGCGGCCTCAGATGGGATCCCAATCGATCACGTCGGGCGAACGCTCCAACGCGTAGAAATGCTTGCGCATGGCGGGCGCCGCGATTTCGGCAATGCGCTCCGGCGTCCAGCCTGCGCCGTGATGCACCGTGCGCAAGGGCCGCGGCTGGCTCATCAGCATGATTTCGTTGGCGCGCACGGCAAAGATCTGCGCCGTGATCTCGCTGGCCGCGTCGCTGGCCAGGAACACGGCCATGGGCGCCACCTTGCCGGCTTCCATCTTCTTCAGCTTTTCGACGCGCGCCTTCTCTTCGTCCGTTTCCGCGGGGATCGAACTCGTCATGCGGCTCCAGGCAAACGGCGCGATGCAGTTCGAGCGCACGTTGTAGCGCGCCATGTCCAGCGCAATCGACTTGGACAACGCCACGATGCCCAGCTTGGCCGCCGCGTAGTTGGCCTGGCCGAAATTGCCGATCAATCCCGAGGTGGAAGTCATGTGCACGAAGGCGCCGGACTCCTGTTCGCGAAAGTAGGGCGCGGCCGCGCGGCTCATGTAGAACGAGCCGTTCAGGTGTACATCGATCACCTGGCGCCATTCCTCTTCGCTCATCTTGTGGAAAACCCGGTCGCGCAGATTGCCCGCGTTGTTGATCACGGCATCGACGCGGCCGAATGCATCGATGGCCGTCTGCACGATGCGGCTTGCGCTGTCGTACGCCGCCACGCTGTCGGTGTTGGCCACGGCCGCGCCGCCCGCGTCCACGATTTCCT
The DNA here is from genome assembly GCF_902859725.1 of Achromobacter mucicolens. Lineage (GTDB taxonomy): Bacteria > Pseudomonadota > Gammaproteobacteria > Burkholderiales > Burkholderiaceae_B > Achromobacter > Achromobacter mucicolens. The sequence goes on from NZ_CADIJP010000034.1 coordinate 10,598, forward strand.
TGACGACCGCCTGCGCGGGACCGTCCGCCCCGCCTTCGCCCGTGAGCGAGACGCCGATGTCGTTGACCACGACCTTCGCGCCCGCCTCGGCCATCGCCAGCGCCACGCCGCGGCCGATTCCTCCGCCCGCGCCCGTCACGATCACCACCTTTCCGGATACCAAGCCGCTCATTGCCTCTGACTCCTGTGCTGCGGCGCGCACGCCGTCTGTGGAAAACAGTTCCGCATCAACCCGTCTGGTTGATGGGCATGGCCTCATGGTAGATTCGACCCGGCATTCGAAGAATTCAAAATTAGAAATGCCCCCCTTCTGCGTGGTGGAACATGAGACATGATCTGACGGACCTGCGTTTGTTTCTGAACGTGGGCGAAACACTCAATCTGACCCGTGCTGCGGAACGCACTTTCCTGTCCTTGCCGGCGGCAAGCGCGCGGGTCAAGCACATGGAAGAGGCATTCAAGGCCCGGCTGCTGGTGCGCATGGCCACGGGCGTGGCCCTGACGCCGGCAGGCGAGGTGCTGCTCAAGCACGCCAATGCCGTCTTTCGCCAGCTTGAATGCCTGAATGCGGACCTGCAGCCATACGCCAGCGGCCTGAAGGGACGCCTGCGCCTCTTGGCCAACACCACCGCCACCAACTCCTTCCTGGCCGATGCGCTGTCCACGTTCCTGTCCGAGAACCCCGACGTCGACGTCGAGCTAGAGGAAAAGATCTCCGGCGACATCGTCATCGCAATCCGCGCCGGCGCGGCGGACCTGGGCCTCGTGGCGGGCAACATCGACGTCGAAGGCCTGGATGTCACGCCGCTCTTTCGCGACGAGCTCACCGTGGTCACGTCGCTGGACCACCCGCTTGCCGCGCAGAAGACCGCGCACTTCGCCGACCTGGTCGATGCCTACCAGTTCGTCGGCATCCACCCGGACAGCGCCATCCAGACGTTTCTTGAAGACATCGCAAGCGGCCTGGGCAAGCGCATCTGCCAGCGTGTGCACGTGGGCAGTTTCGAAGCCGTGTGCCGCATGGTCGAGGCCGGCGCGGGCATCGCCGTCGTGCCGCGCGCCTGCGCGGCGCGCTACAGCCGCCCCGACGGGCTGCATGTGCTCAAGCTGGATGACGCCTGGGCGATGCGCGATCGCCTCTTGTGCCGCCAACGCGGCCGCGACCTGCCCAGCTTCGCCGAGTGCTTCATCGGCCACGTGCAGCGGGCCGCACGCGGCCAATAACGCAACCGGCGCATACAGTACACGCTGCGCGCCCAGGGCGCGGACAATGGCGCGGCGCCGGCCGGCCCTGTTCAGATCGGGGTTTGCCCTGACCCATATGCCGTAGCCCATGCGCCGTAGCGCCGCGCCACGGGGGGCGCACGCGCACATCCGCTGCCTGCTTCAGCCCGCGCGAAAGAGGGGCTTTTGCAAATACGTAGCGGCGTATCCCGGCATTCGGCAAATAATAAAAAAACGCGGCGGGTGGCAGTGCTGAAGGCCTGACCGCGACCAGAACAAGACTCAGGAGACTGCCGTGATCCATCAAGACCGCCGCCGCGTCCTCGCGGGGCTGGGCGCTGCATGCGCCGCCGCCATGCTTCCTTCCTGGGCCCGCGCCGCCACCTGGCCGGGCCACGCCGTCACCTTCATCGTGCCCTTTCCCGCAGGGGGACCGGTGGACACCACCGCACGATTCACGACGCAGCCGCTCGGCCAGCTATGGTCCGTGCCCACCGTGGTCGACAACAAGTCCGGCGCCGGCGGCATCGTCGGCGCGCAATTTGCCGCCAAGGCCGAGCCCGACGGCTACAACTTCTTTTTCGCGTCCATCCACCACGCCGTGCTGCCCAGCCTGCGCAACAACCTCAGCTACGACATCACCACCGACTTCGTGCCGGTCGGCATGGCCGCCGTATTCCCCATCGTTCTCGTCGTCAACGCGTCGCTGCCGGTAAACACGGTCGGCGAACTCATCGCCTACGCCAAGCAGAATCCCGGCAAGCTGTCCTTCAGCTCGTCCGGCACCGGCGGCGGCACGCACCTGGCCGGTGAACTCTTCAACGCCATGGCCGGCGTGCGCATCCAGCACGTCCCATACCGCGGCAGCGCGCCCGCCATGCAGGATCTGCTCGGCGGCCAAGTCCAGGTCATGTTCGCAGACGGGCCCTCCGCCGTGCCCCACCTGAAGGGCGGCAAGATCCGCGCGCTAGGTGTCGGCAACCCCACGCGATCCAGCATGGTGCCCGACATCCCCACCATCGCCGAATCCGGCCTGCCGGGCTACGAGGCCTACTCCTGGAGCGGCGTCATGGCGCCCAAAGGCACGCCGCCCGACATCGTCAAGCGCATCAATGCGGACATGGTGAAAGTGCTGTCCGACGACAGCACGGCAAAGGCGATGATCGCGGCCGGCGCCGAGCCCAAGCCCGGATCGCCGGAAGCATTCGGCAAATTCGTGCGCGACGAAATCGCAAAGTGGCGCGACCTCATCAAGACCGCGAACATCAAACTGGAGTGATCCGTGCGCGGCGGGTGAGCACATCGCGGCTCACCCGTGCATCCCAAGAAAGGCCGATCAGCGCACCGCGAACCAGTCGCCGTGGATGTTGCCATTCATGCCGCAGAACGGCGGCCCAAAACCGTCATCCTTGCCCCCCGCCGGCGGCGTCACCCGTGCCGTCAGCACCGCGCCGCGGCGCTTGAGCGTCAGCACCCAGGGTGGCCCATCCTGATAGGTCACCGTCAGCGTGTCGCCCGACACCACCGCCTTGCCGCTGAGATCGCACACCCAGCGCCCGTCATAGGGCCGCGCGGAATTGGCCGCCACCAGCAGCTCGCCGTGGGCGTTCCGCGTGATCTCGATTTCGCCTTCGATGTTCTTCCACTTGCCCACAAAGCCCGCTGCCGGCTTGGGATTGATCGCCTTCAGGAACGCCAGCCGGTAACGCATGGTGTCGGTAAGCGCTTCAAATGGCGTGCTTTGCACGTACGGCTCCGCGTAGGCCCTGTCGCGCACGCTCAGAAAGTACTTCTGATCGGCCATCAACGCCTTGGCCGACTCCGCATCCATTTCATCGCGCACAGCCTTGTATTGCTGCGCAATCGCAGCATCCTGATCCCCCAGCCTGGAATTGCCGCAAAGGGACTTCTCAACCGGCGTGGAAGCCTTGGCGCAATTGAACGATGGTGCGGCCACAGCGCTGCCAGCCATCGCCAGCGCAGCGGAAAGGACCAGAAGACGGATCATGGTGTGAAGCTCTCCAGAGGATGTACAAGTCGGACCGCCGACCGGCGCCGCATGACCGCGCAGTTTACCGGTGTCATCGTGGAGTAGGTGTCAGACACCCTGCGAAGACTGCCATCATGCCGACGATGTGCCTCAAGGGTGTCAGACACCGGGCAGATATCCGATCTCGAACCGGCCCCCGCAAGCGCGAAGCGTCATCCCCCGACGCAAGACACCGCGTAAGCGCCCGGAGGCCGCCCGCGCGGCCAACCGGGCGCGGGCCCCGTAAGAAGCTCCAAACCCGCGCAAACGTAGGCAAGAACCTAAAGAACCCCACCCAACCCCGCGACCGCCAAGTTCAAACCACCCCAGGCCGACGCCGCGCCGGGCGTCAAAAGAACTCAACCCTTCCCCGGCACAGCAGCAATAGCCCCCAGATACTCCCCCTCCAACTGCGCCACCAACTCCGCCACAGCCAACACCTCCTGCACAGCCCCAACTCCCTGCCCAGCACTCCAGACATCCTTCCAAGCCTTCGGCCGCGCGCTCTTGTCCATGTTCGCGGGCGGGGCCACTCCATTGCTGGCCAGCACGACAGGATCCAACCCCGCCGCCAAAATGCTCTCAGACAAGTAATTAGCCGGCACCCCCGAGAAGTACGGCGTATAAGTCACATCAGCCGCCTGCGCCGCCATCACCATTTCCCGGTACGCATCTCCCGCCAACGACTCCTGCGTCGCAATGAACCGCGTCCCCATGTACGCAAAATCGCATCCCAGCACCTGCGCAGCCAGAATGTCTTTCCCGTGACTGATGCACCCCGACAGCGCCAACGGCCCGTCGTAAAACGCCCGGATCTCGTTCACCAGCGCGATCGGATTGATCTGCCCCGCGTGTCCGCCCGCGCCTGCGGCAACCAGGATCAGCCCATCGGCCCCCGCATCCAGCGCCCGCTTCGCATGCCGCACGTTCGTCACGTCGTGAAAGACCAGGCCGCCATAGGCATGCGCCACCTTCACCACCGCCTCCGGCGCGTGCAGCGACGTGATCAGTAGCGGCACCCGGCGTTCCGCGCAGATCGCAAGGTCTCCCTGCCAGCGCGGATTGCTCGGATGCACGATCAGATTCACCCCATACGGCGCCACCTTCTCAGATGGCGCGGCAAGCCGCCGGGCCGCCAGCCCGTCCTCGATCCGCGTGATCCACGCGTGCAACTGCTCTTGCGGCCGCGCGTTCAGCGACGGGAACGTCCCGATGATTCCCGCCGCGCACTGCGCGACCACCAGTTGCGGCCCCGAGACCAGAAACATCGGGGCGCCGATGACAGGCAGGCGGATCTGGTCGCGCAGGGCGGGCGGGGGATTCATCGTGTTGCTCCGGGGTAGGTCAGTTGGCCTGGATGTTGGCGGTCTGGATCACGTCCGACCACAACGCGTACTCGCGGTCGATACGCGCCTGAAGGGCTTGGGAATCGCCCGTGTTGATCGTGTAGCCGCCGTCGGTCATCGCCTGGCGGAAGGCGGGATCTTTCGACACCTCGGCCAGTGCGCGGGTCAGACGCGCGGTGACGGCATCGGGCAGCTTCTTGGGGCCGACCAGCGCATACCATCCCACCACCTCGTAGTCCTTCATGCCCGCCTCCATCATTGTCGGCACGTCGGGCAACTCGGGATTGCGCGTCTTGGACGTCACCGCCAGCGCCCGCGCCTTGCCGCTCTTGATGAACGGAATGGCCGTGCTCGTGATGTCGAACATGAACGTCACCTTGCCGCTCACCACGTCCATCATCGCCGGCGAATTGCCGCGATACGGCACGTGCAGCATCGACGCCTGCGCCTGTTTCTTGAGCAGCTCGGCCGACAAGTGATTCGAGGCGCCGATCCCCGCCGACCCAAACGACACCGCGTCCGGATGTTCGCGCGCGTAGGTCACGAGTTCTCCCACGTTCTTGGCCGGAATCTGCGGTCCGATCAGCAGCACGTTGGCATAGTCGACCACCAGCCCGATCAGCGAGAAATCCTTGCGCGGATCGAACAGCGTGCTGCGCTGGACCAGCGGCGACATCGTCAGCGTGGGGCTGGCGGCAAAGCCCAGCATGTAGCCGTCCGGCGTCGCCTTGGCGGTGGCGTCAGACGCGATCATGCCGCTCGCGCCCGCGCGGTTCTCCACAACCACCGCCTGTCCCAGCTTGTCTCCCAGGTACTTGGCGAAGACGCGGGCCGTCGTGTCGACCGGACCGCCCGGCGCGTAGCCCACGAGCAGGCGGATGGGACGGTCGGGATACGTTTGCGCCGTCGCGTTCTGGGCGCCGGCCAGCGCAGCCACGGCGGCGGCCGCGGCAATGAGGGTCTTGATGTTCACGCTCTTGTCTCCTTGTGCATGGGTGGCCGGTCGTGGAGCGGAACGTCAGCCCGCGCCTACGCCAGCCTTTCTTTCAGCGGCTGCTTCAGGATCTTGCCGCTGACGGTGGTGGGAATCGTCTCGATGGGAATGATCCGCGCCGGCCGCTTGTATGGCGCAAGCTGGGCGCGCAGGTGCAGCATCAGCAGATTCGTGTCGATCGTCGCGCCGGGCAGGGGCTCGACGAAGGCGATGACTTCTTCGTTGTGGTCGTCCGTGTCGCGGCCCACCACGGCGGACAGGCGCACGCCGGGAAACGCGTTGATCACCGACTCGACCTCGATCGGGTAGACGTTGAACCCCGACCGGATGATGAGGTCCTTCGACCGGCCCGCGATGAACAGCGCGCCGCTCGCGTCCAGGTAGCCGATGTCGCCCGTGTTGAGCCAGCCGCCCGGCAGCAGCGCCTGCGCGGTCTGGTCCGGGTTGCGGTAATAGCCCAGCATCACGCCCGGGCCGCGGATCAGCAGGTCGCCGCGCGTGCCGGGCTCCGGGAATACATCCGGGCTGCCGATGCGCAGCTCGACGCCTTCCACCGCATGGCCCGCCGAGCAGTCGTTGCGCGGCGCGTCGATGTCGGTGATGAACATCGAACCCGCATATTCGGTGATGCCGTAGCCGTGGTGCATCGGCACGCCGAAGTAGCGTTCCGCGTCGCGCTTTTGCGTCGGGTCGAGCGCGGCGCCGCCGGTGTAGAGGTAGCGCAGGGCCGGCGCGCGCAGTGCCGCGCGGGGCGGCGCCGCGGCCATCAGGCGGCTGAACATCGTCGGCACGCCCTGCAGGATGCTGACGCCGGGATGCGCCAGCGCCTTGAACACGTCTTGTGGATCGAAGCGGCTGCGCAGCACCAGGCTGGCGCCCGCATGCAGCGTGGCCATCAGCACGGTCGCGATGCCGAAGATGTGCGACATGGGCAGCGCGGCATAGCCGATATCGTGCGGCGTCAGGCGGCGCGAAGCCGCCGACACCCGCGCGAAATGCACCAGGCCCCGGTGCGGCACCATCACGCCCTTGGGCGCGCCGGTGGTGCCGGACGTGTAGATCACCGTCGCCACCTCGCCGGCCAGGTCGCCGGTCTCGGCCTGAGTGGCAGAGGGCGCGCGCGCGGCAGCGATGCCCGGCCCCCAGACGGCGGCGTCGGCATCGGAAGCGCCCGCCGCTGCTGCGTGCGCGGCAGCCGCCGTCGATACGCCGCTGGTGAACAGCACCAATTCGGGCTGCGCATGGTGGCGGATGTTCTCGACCTCGCGCGCCGACAGGCGCGCATTCACGCCCACCGGCCACGCGCCTGCCACGCCGCAGCCAAACAGCGTGGCGATCATCGCCGTGCAGTTCTCGCCCACCATCATCACGCGGTGGCCGGGCTGCACGCCTTGGCCGCGCAGCCAGTCGGCCGTGTCCTGCACCCGCTGCCACAACTGGCCGTAGGTCAGCGTGCCGCCACCTTCCTCGTACAGACAGATGGCGTCGGGCTGCCGGCGCGCCTGCAGCGCCAGGACGTCGTGGATGCGGGTGATCGATTCTGCGTGAGACATGGGTTGATACGGGGTGATCAAAGGGTTGCCTGGGTGCCCAGGATGGCGGTCGATTGGCTGGACAGCGTACCGCCATTGCCATGCACCAGCGCAAGCTGCGCATCCGCGACCTGCCGTTCACCGCATTCCCCGCGAAGCTGGCGCACCGCCTCGATCATGATGAAGACGCCGTACATGCCCGGATGCACGCAGCACAGGCCGCCGCCATTGGTGTTGACGGGCAGCCTGCCGCCGGGCGCGATGGCCCCGTCCGCGATGAAGTCGCGGCCTTCCCCCTTGCCGCAAAAGCCCAGGTCTTCCAGGAACAGCAGCGTGTTGATGGTGAAGGCGTCGTAGAGTTCCACGACGTCGATGTCGCGCGGGGCCACGCCCGCCATCGCGTAGGCGCGCCGCCCGGATTCGGCGGCGGCCGTGACGGTCAGGTCTTCCATGGAAGAGATCTGCCGGTTCCACACCGCCGTCGCGTTGCCCAGCACGTACACGGGCGGGCGCGGCAGGTCGCGCGCGCGGTCGGCGCGCACCAGCACGTAGGCGCCGGCGCCGTCGGTGACCAGGCAGCAGTCGCGCACGCTCAGCGGATCGGACACCATGCGCGCGGACAGGATCTGATCCAGCGTCGCCGGTTCGCGCAATTGCGCTTCGGGGTTCAGCTGCGCCCACTGGTTGGCCGCCAGCGCCACGCGCGCCAGGTCTTCGCGCCGGGTGCCGTACTGATGCATGTGCCGCGCCGCCGCCAGCGCATACGAGGACAGCGGACTGAGCGGATCGTAGGGCGTTTCATACGGTTGCGGGTCGAACTGCTTGCGCACGCGTCCGACCTCGGCGCGGCTCAGCGTGGATGTGCGCTGCGTGCTGCCGTAGCAGACCAGCACCGCGTTGCATTGGCCCGAGGCCAACGCATGCAGCGCCGGCATCAGGTGCGCCACGAAGCTGGACCCGCCCAGCATGGTGCTGTCGATGAACGTGGGGCGGATGCCCAGGTGTTCGATCACCGGCATGGCCCACATCGGGGCCGCGACGCTGGCGGTGCACAGGCCGTCGATGTCGCGCATCGTCAGGCCCGCGTCTGCGACGGCGCGCTGCGCCGCCTGGACCAGGATCTCCATTTCGGTAAAGCCAGCGGCCTGTCCCAGGCCGGCGTGGCCCACCCCGGCCACCGCGACGGCGCCGCGCAATTCGTTCAGCGTCATGGCGCCTCCTTGTTGGGCACGAAAACGACCAGTCCGCGGCCGTCCTGCTGGATCACTTGCGCGCGCACGCCCATGCCGATGCGGACTGCGTCCGGCGCCACGCCGTCGACGCGGCTCATGAGCCTGACGCCTTCCTGCAGGTCGATCAGCGCCACGTTGTAGTCGCCGCCCACCTCAGGCTTGCGCCGCACGACGGTGGTGGAATAGACGGTGCCGCGTCCGTCGGGCGTGACCCAGGCAAGTTTGTCCGCGCCGCAGTGCGGGCAGATCATGCGGGGATAGAACACGGCGCGGTCGCAGCCGGCGCAATGCTGGATGAGGAAGCGGCCGTCGTCGAGCGCCTGGCGGTACTGCGCCTCGACGCCTTGCGACACGCCATCCGTCTGATCGGGAGCAGTCATGGTGCGATGGGATTCCAGTGGATCGGGTGAAACGGAACAGGCCCTAGTGTCCGCACTGCCACCCGCTTCGGCCATTCTTCATTGCTGAAGCAGGACTTTTGCCAATCCGTAGTGGGCGGCGCGCCCTACACGCAGCGCGAAGCCCGTCTTCGGAAGAGGCAGATTGTCCGGCCGTGCGCGCCGTGGCTAGATACCGGGCAAAGGAGGTGGACCATGAACCTGACCTGGACGCCGCAAGAGCGCCAATTCCGCGAGAGCGTGCGCGCCTTCGCCGCCGACAAACTGCCCGAGGACATCCGCGCCAAGGTGCTGCGCCACCAGCGGCTGGAACGCGACGACTACGTGCGCTGGCACAACGTCCTGGCCGACCAGGGCTGGGGCGCGCCGAACTGGCCGGTCGAACATGGCGGCACGGGCTGGAACGCCTTGCAGCGCCTGATCTTCGAAGTGGAATGCTTCAAGGCGGGCGCGCCGCGGCTGCTGCCTTTCGGCCTGTCGATGATCGGCCCCGTGCTGATGAAATACGGCAGCGCGCAGCAGCAGGCCCGCTTCTTGCCGCGCATGATCCGCGTAGAGGACTGGTGGAGCCAGGGCTATTCCGAGCCCGGTTCGGGGTCGGACCTGGCGTCGCTCAAGACGCGCGCCGTGCGCGACGGCGACGAATACGTCGTCAATGGCCAGAAGACCTGGACCACGCTTGCCCAATACGCCGACTGGATGTTCTGCCTGGTCCGCACCGACCCCGAGGCGCGCGCGCAACGCGGCATCTCCATGCTGCTTGTCGACATGCATTCGCCGGGCGTCACGGTGAGGCCGATTCGCACGCTGGATGGCGGTCACGACGTCAACGAGGTCTGGCTGGAAAACGTGCGCGTGCCGGCCGCCAATCTCGTCGGCGAGGAAAACCAGGGCTGGACCTACGCCAAGTACCTGCTGGGCCACGAGCGCACGGGCATCGCGGGCCTGGGCCATTGCCACCGCGAACTGGGCATCCTGAAGGACATGGCGGCGCGCGCGCAAACGCGCGGCAGGCCGCTCTTGCAAGACATTCGCATGCGCGACCGCATCTCGCGCATCGAAGTCGACATCATGGCGCTGGAGATGCTGCTGCTGCGCGTGGCCGCCAGCAACGACGGCACGCCGGGCCCGGAGGCCTCGGTGCTGAAGATCCGCGGCTCGGAGATCCAACAGGACCTGGCCATGTTGCAGATGGAGGTCGCGGGGCCGGACGCATGGCCGTACGACCCGGACTGGATGGAGGCCGGCAATGCGTTTCATGGGCCGGGTCCCGAGATGGCCGCGGCCGCGGGCGCCGGCTATGCCGATATGCGCAAGACCTCGATCTACGGCGGCACGACCGAAGTGCAGAAGGGCATCATCGCCCGCCTGGTGCTGGGCGTGTAGGCCCGCCGCGCAACCTCGACAGGAACACGACGCATGGATTTCATCTACACCGAAGAACAGCGCATGCTGGCCGACAGCCTGCGCCGCCTGGTGGACCAGGCATGGACCTTTCCGCAGCGGCGGGCCCGGCAGGCCGCGGGCAAGCTGGACCGGCAGGCGTGGCAGGCGCTGGCCGAACTGGGCGTGCTGGGCCTGAACATCTCGCAAGATCACGGCGGCTTCGGCGAAGTGCCCGCCAGCCTGCTGCCGGTGCACGTTGAGCTGGGGCGGGGGCTCGTTTCCGAGCCGGTCATTCCGAGCGCGGTGATGGGCGCGGCGTTGGCCGACGCCTGCGGCGAGACGGCGCGCGGGCGCTGGCTGCCGGCCATTGCGTCGGGCGAGGCCATCGTCAGCGTGGCGTGGCAGGAGCCCGGCCGCCGTTACGCCGCCAACCCGCAGGACTGCCGCGCTGCCCGCACGGCCGAAGGCTGGCGGCTGGACGGCGCCAAGCACCTGGTGTGGCACGGCGCGGCCGCCGATGCGTGGTTCGTCAGTGCAAAAGGCGAGGACGGCCGGACCGTGCTGCTGGCGGTGCCCGCCGATGCCGCCGGCGTGCGTGTGACGGATACGCCCACGCTGGACGGCGCGCGCTGCGCGCGGCTGGATCTGGACGCGGTGGCGGTGCCCGCGCAGGCATTGCTGGCAGAAGGCGAGGCGGCCGACCACGCGCTGGCGCAGGCCTTGCAGTGGGGCACCGCCGCGCTGTGCGCGCACGCGGCAGGGGCGATGGAGCGCCTGCTGGAGATCACGGTCGATTACCTGAAGACCCGCAAGCAGTTTGGCCAGCCGCTGGCGACGTTTCAGGCCTTGCAGCACCGGCTGGCCGAAATGCTGCTGGCCAAGGAGCTTGCGCTGTCGATGGCCTATGTGGCCGTCGCGGCGCTGACGGAATCCGACGCGGCGCAGCGGCGCCGCATGATCGCATCGGCCAAGCTCGAAGCCGCCCGCGCCGGGCGCCTGGTCGCGCAGCTGGCCGTGCAGTTGCACGGGGGCATGGGCATGACCGACGAACTGGAGGTGGGCGACTACTTCAAGCGGCTGACCGTGGTCGATCAACTGATGGGCGATACCGCCGAGCAACTGGCCGTTCTGGAGGAATTGGCATGAGCGCGCACGCACCGGCCTTTACGCAGATCCTGTTCACGCTGGATCGCGGCGTTGGCGTCATCACACTGAACCGGCCCGAGCGCATGAACAGCTTCACCGAGGTGATGCACGGCGAGCTGTCGCGCGCGCTGGACCTGCTGGAAGGGCACGCGGGCCTGCGCGGGCTCGTGATCACCGGGGCCGGCCGCGGATTCTGCGCCGGGCAGGATCTGGGTGAACGCAAGCCCGCCGAGGACGGCTCGCGCCGGGACCTGAGCGTCATGCTGGACAAGTGCTACCGGCCGCTCATCAACCGCCTGCGCGCCTTGCCCGTGCCGGTGGTGTGCGTCATGAACGGCGTGGCGGCCGGCGCGGGCGCAAGCCTGGTACTGGCCTGCGACGTGGTGTTTGCAGTGGAATCGGCGCGCTTCGTGCAGGCGTTCAGCAAGATCGGCCTCTTGCCCGACGCGGGCGGAACGTGGTTCCTGCCGCGCCTGGTCGGATCGGCGCGCGCGATGGGGGCGGCGCTTTTCGGCGAATCGGTGTCGGCGGCGCAGGCGGAATCCTGGGGACTGATCTGGCGCGTCGTGCCCGACGCGGCGCTGGCGGAAACGATCGGGCAGGTGACGGACACGCTGGCCGCCGGCCCCACGCGCGCCTACGCGGCCACCAAGGCGGCGTTGCAGGCGTCCAGCGGCAACACGCTGGCGCAGCAGTTCGATCTGGAATGCGGGCTGCAGCGCGAACTGGGGTACACCGACGACTACCTCGAAGGCATGCGCGCGTTCGCGGAGAAGCGGCCGCCGGCGTTCACGGGCAAATGAGGCGCGGCGAAAAAAGGCGCCTCGGGAAAAAGGCGCCCCGGAAAAGCAGTCGCGCTGGATTCAGGCTTGTCGCGGCGTCTGGATCTGATCGATGAGTTCGCGCGCGCAGCCGGGCAGGGCGTCGATGTCGCGCACCAACAGCTTGCGCTCGCGCACCACCCAGGGTTCGTCCAGTTCGACGACTTGCAGCTTGGTCTCCGACCCGTAACGGCGCGCGGCCGAGTCGGGAATGACGCCGATGCCCACGCCGGCCTGCACCATGCGGCAGATCGAGTCGAAGCTGTAGAGCTGGATGCGCTGCGGCAGGCGCTGGCCGATGCGTTCGAGCTGGTCGCGCAGAAAGGCCACCAGCGTGGAGCCTTCGTGCATGGTGATGAACGGGTAGCGCACGGCGTCCGCCAGTTTGACCTTGTCCTGAGCCTGCAGCGGATGGCCATTGGGCACGACCAGCACGAGGCGGTCGGTGCTGAAGTGGATGGTCTGCAATTCCGGCGCATCCACCGGGCCCGCGACGATGCCCAGGTCGGTGGTGCCGTCCAGCACGCCGCGCACGATGTCGCGGGTCAGGCGTTCCTGCAGGTCCACCGTGACGCCGGGGTGACCCGACAGGAATTGCGCCAGGATGTCCGGCATGAATTCGGTGACGGCGGTGGTGTTGGCGAAGATGCGGATGTGGCCCGCGTCGCCGTCGGATTGTTCCTGGAAATCGTGCTTCAGGTGGTCCACCTGCCGCATGATGACGCGCGCGTGCTGCAAGAGTTTCTGCCCGGCGGGCGTGATCTCGACACCGCGGCTGTCGCGGTAGAGCAGGCGGGAATTGAGCTGGTTTTCCAGCGCCTTGATCCGCACGCTGACCGCGGCCAGGGACAGATGCGCCCGTTTGGCCGCCTGCGTCAGGCTGGGGGATTCGGCGATGTGGATGAACAGTCGGAGGTCGGCAAGGTCGAAGTGCATGGTCCATATATTACGGCGTGGCGCCGGGGGGCGGCCATTCGGGATAGGGATCGATTCGCGACGGCCGGCCAGGGCGCGGATGGCCGATTCAGGCGCAGCAAACCCCGCCTTGAGGAAAAACGAATTCACAGCCCAGACGGCTTGCGGGCATGCTTCAGTCTGTAAAAACACCACCAGAGGAACTCGGCATGACATCTACAGATCCGGCCGCATGGATCGGCAGCGGCGAGCGCAAGGCGGACGCCATGGACCCCGGCCACGCCGCGCGTATCGCCGCCACGTTGGGCGGACCGGTTCCGGCGCAGGGAGACGACCTGCCGCCGCTGTGGCAATGGGCGTTCTTCATTGCCACGGTCGGCATGGATGGATTGGGGACGGATGGGCATCCCTCGCGCGGCGGGTTCCTGCCGCCCGCGCAGGACCGCAACCGCATGTGGGCCGGCGGCCGGGTGGAATTCCGCCAGCCGCTCAAGGTCGGCGTGCCGGCCGAGCGCGTCTCCACCGTGGCCGAGGTCAAGGAGAAGGCGGGCCGCACTGGCGCGTTGCTGTTCGTGACCGTGCGCCATGAATACCGCCAGTCGGGCGAGGTGGCCATCCTGGAAGAGCAGGACATCGTGTACCGCCAGCCCACGCCGCCCAAGCTGTCGGGCAGCGAACCCGCGCCGCAGGCCGAATGGCGCGACACCGTCAATCCCACGTCCGTACTGCTGTTTCGCTATTCGGCGGTCACGTTCAATGGCCACCGCATCCATTACGACCACCCCTACGTCACCGGCGTCGAAGGCTATCCCGGCCTCGTCGTCCACGGTCCGCTCATCGCCACCGAGATGGTCGCCGCGTTTGTTCGCGCCCATCCCAAGGCCCGTCTCACGCACCTGGCCTACCGCGGCTTGCGCCCGCTGATTTCCCCCACGCCTTTCCAGGTTGCCGGCCGCCTGTCCGAGCCGGGCGTCGCCCAGCTCTGGGCCGAGCAGGACGGCACGCTCGCCCACCAAGCCGAATTGAGGTTCACCGAATGAACATGCAGGCCTCCCGCCCACTGGACGGCATCACCGTCGTCAGCCTGGAACACGCCATCGCCGCGCCTTTCTGCACCCGCCAGTTGGCGGACATGGGCGCGCGCGTCATCAAGATCGAACGTCCGGGCACGGGCGACTTCGCCCGCGGCTACGACGAGCGCGTGCGCGGGCTGTCCTCGCACTTCGTCTGGACCAACCGCTCCAAGGAGAGCCTGACGCTGGACTTGAAGCGCGACGAAGCCGCCGGCATCATGGACCGCCTGCTGGAATCGGCCGACGTGCTGGTGCAGAACCTGGCGCCCGGCGCCGCGGCGCGCCTGGGACTGTCCTTCGAGGCGCTGCACGCGAAGCATCCGCGCCTGATCGTCTGCGACATCTCGGGCTACGGCGAGGGCGGTCCCTACCAGGACAAGAAGGCCTACGACCTGCTGATCCAGAGCGAAAGCGGCTTCCTGTCGGTTACCGGCACGAAGGATGACCCGGTCAAGGCGGGGTGTTCCATCGCGGACATCGCTGCCGGCATGTACGCGTATTCGGCCATCCTGAACGCGCTGCTGCTGCGCCAGCGCACTGGCGTGGGCAGCCGCCTGGACGTCTCCATGCTTGAAAGCATGGTCGAGTGGATGGGCTTTCCCATGTACTACGCCTTCGACGGCGCGGCGCCGCCCGTGCGCGCGGGTGCGGCCCACGCGTCCATCTATCCGTACGGGCCGTTCCCGGTGGGCGGCGGGTCGACCATCATGCTGGGCCTGCAGAACGAACGCGAATGGCGCGTCTTCTGCGCCCAGGTGCTGCGCCAGGCCGATCTGGCCGAGGACCCGCGCTTCATTTCCAACTCGCTGCGCACCGCCAACCGCGACGCCCTGCGCGCGCTCATCGTGGCGGCGTTCGCGGACCTGTCCATCGAGCAGGTGACGCAGCGCCTGGAAGACGCGCAGATCGCCAATGCCCGCGTCAACGACATGGCGGGCGTGTGGGCGCATCCGCAATTGCAGGCGCGCCAGCGCTGGAGCGAGGTCGACAGCCCTGCCGGCGTGCTGCCGGCGCTGCTGCCGCCCGCCACCAGCAACGCATTCGCGCCGCGCATGGGCGCGGTGCCCGCCGTGGGCCAAAACACCGATGCGGTGCTAGCATCACTGGGATACGCGCCGGATCAGGTGGCGCAGTTCCATGCCTCGGAGGTCGTGTGACACATCCCGTCGTTCGTAGCGCCCTGTTTGTGCCGGCCTCGCGGCCCGAGCGCATCCCCAAAGCGCTGGCCGCCGGTGCGGACGCCGTCATCGTGGACCTGGAAGACGCCGTGGAACACCTGGCCAAGGCGTCGGCCCGCGAAGCCCTGTGCGATTTCCTGGGCATGAATCGCGAGGCCCGCCTCTGGGTTCGCATCAACGACGCCTCCACCTCCTGGCACGACGACGATCTGAAGGCCTGCCGCGGCAAGGCCGGCGTGGCGGGCATCCTGCTGCCCAAGGCCGAAACCATGATGCAGGTGCGGCACGCGGCGCAGGCCGGTTGTCCGGTGATCCCCATCCTGGAAACCGCGCAGGGCATTCTCAATGCGGGCGAGATCGCCGCTACCCCCGGCGTCGCGCGGCTGGCGTTCGGCAGCCTGGACTACGGCCTGGATCTGGGCCTGACGCCCGACACGCCGGGCGCCGAAACGGTGCTGGACCACGCGCGGGTGCAGGTGCTGTTGCACACGCGCGCGGCGGGTCTGGCGCCTGCGCTGGACGGCGTTTTTCCTGGCGTGCAGGATCAGACGGGTCTCGCGGCAGCCGCGGGCCGCGCGCAGCAAATGGGTTTCGGCGGGATGCTGTGCATCCATCCCGCGCAGGTTCCGGTCATTCACGCCGCGTTCGTGCCGGCGCAGCAGGAACTGGACTGGGCGCGGCGCGTTGTGGCCGCGCACCGCGACACGGCCGCGGGCACGTTCATGCTGGATGGCAAGATGGTCGACGCGCCCGTCATCGCACGGGCGCGTCTGGTGCTGGCGCAGGCGGGCGAGTCCGCGCGCGGCTGATTCTCGCGCCGGCGCCTCGTCCAGACCACACCGAGGCCCCCGCGCGCAACTGACAGGGCGGGCCCATGGGCGAGGCGCTTTTTATCGGACATACCTACATCGACGTAACCGTGCTGGCCGACGAATGGCCCACGGGCGACCAGAAAAGCGTGGCGCGCGATTACGCGGTGTCTTTTGGCGGCAATGCGGTCACGGCGGCCTTTGCCTGCGCGCGGCTGGGATTGCCGCCCGATCTGATCTGTTCCCTGGCGCCCGACTGGCTGGGACACATGTACACGGACATGGCCGCCGCGCATGGCGTCACGCTGCACGCGCGGCACGTGCGGCGGTCGTCGTTGTCGTTCATCATGCCCAATAACGGCAAGCGCGCCATCCTGCGCGCCCGTGATGCCGACTACCTGAACGACTTTCCCCGCCTGGACATCGCCGGCTATCGCGCGCTGCATCTGGACGGCCATCAGCCCGATGCCGCGCTGCATTACGCAAGGGCGTGCCGCCAGGCCGGCGTGCTGACGTCACTGGACGGAGGCGGCGTGCGCGAGAACACCGACGAGCTGCTGCGTTACATCGATGTGGCCGTGTGCGCCGAGCGCATGTGCGAACAACTGAACCTGCCGCCCGAGGGCCTGCTGGACCTGCTCAAGGCGCGCGGCTGCCGCATCGGCGCGGTGACGATGGGCGAACGCGGGATGCTCTGGTACGACGAAGCGGGGCGCGTCGACACGCTGCCTTCGCTGGATGTGCCCGCCTCGCGGATCATCGACACTTCGGGGGCGGGCGACGTGTTTCACGGCGCCTACGTGTGGTCCTACCTGACGCGGCCGGACCAGCCCTGGATCGAGCACTTCACGTTCGCGCGCGCGGCCTCGGCGCACAAGATCCAGCATCTGGGCAATGAGGCGGGGCTGCCGGACGTGGAAGACGTCGAGCGCGCCATGATGGCCTTCACGCCCAAGCCCTGACGCCCGGCAGGCGGCGCGTACCGATGGGCGTGATCAGCCCGCGAGCCGTTCGATGGGCTGGTCGTGGATCGCGCCGATCCACGCATCCAGCGGTTTGCCGTGCACCGACAGGTCAGGCGCCAGGTCGCGCAGCGGCAGCAGCACGAAGGCGCGCAGATGCAGACGGGGATGGGGCAGGATCAGCCGTTCGTGATCGAGCTGCGCATCGCCGTGCAGCAGCAGATCCAGATCGAGCGTGCGAGGGGCGTTGCGGTAGGGGCGCTGGCGGCCGTGTTCGTGCTCCAGGGCCTGCAGGACGTCCAGCAGCGCCAGCGGCGCAAGAATGGTATCCACGGCGGCCACGGCATTGATGAAGTCGGGGCCGGTGGCGTCGACCGGCGCGCTGCGGTAGAACGGCGAGGCCGTCACCCCGGAGATGCCGGGCGTGGCCTCAAGCTGCGCCAGGACCTGGCGCAGGGTGGCCGCGCTGTCGCCCAGATTGGCGCCAAGGCCCACGTAGGCGCGGACAGGCGGCTGCGGCACGGCGGTTACTCGCCGGCGGGCGCGCTGCGCGGCCCGCTGCGGCG
>NZ_CADIJP010000035.1 GCF_902859725.1 Achromobacter mucicolens
GAACTCAGCCGTAAAGGCACGCCGCTTTATCTTGGTCATGACTCACCTCCTAGGTTCAACCTAAATGGGTGTCTACCAAAATTAGACCACTACAGGCCGCGCGGGCGGCCTTCGTGGGCTTACGCGGCGTCTTGCGTCGTGGCGATGACGCTTCGCGCGTGGCTGCGCCTGCCCCTGGTGTCTGACACCCTGGTGAGATTCCCGTCATGCCAAGTGCGTCTCCCTAGGGTGTCAGACACCGGCAGCAGCAGACGCGCTGGGCAGGTTCAGGCAGAGACGCCAATAATCGTCACTTGAACCCCAGTGCCTGATGGGCGGCGCGTACCGGTCGGCAAGCTGTGGCTACCCGTCGCCGCGCCGCCCATCACCGCCCCTCCCCCCGTGACGGCGGCCCATTAGCTAACAACTCTCTGCCAGCGCGCACGCGCACACCGCCACGACGTCCCACCGACCCGATGCCGATTGCCGCCGCCCGGGCGGCAGCAATCCGGCGGCCCCGCAGATCTCCTGCCCTGACCACAGGTCTTGAAGCGCCCCAAACCAAAGACCCTCGTAGCACGGCGTCGCGGTCACCGTAGTTGCGAGCGCCGTCGATGCGCCCGAGGGAATCTGAAGGGAAGGCCGAAGGCCTGGACGAAGATGACAACGGGGCAGTCCGGAGCGAAGGCTCCGGACCGCAATCGTGGGCGATCGTGCCCACGGTGACCGCGGCGTCGGGCGACCTACGAAGACGCTCGCAGCGAGGACCAACCTCAGACACCCCAGGAAATGCACGCCTTAACGCGAAACATCATCTCCACGGATGTCAGACACCTAGGTAAACCCACATCCGTAGACAAAAACGCCACCCCCAAATACCACCAACATCCAACCCCATTCGCCTAGAATGTCGCCCACCAAAATCGCCATCATCCCCCCGTCATGTCCGCCACCCCCACAAGCGCCATCGCCTACGGCCTGGCAACGTTAGCCGCCGACGGCACCATCCTGGACACCTGGTATCCGCGGCCCTCGCTCGCCGATAACGCCCCGCCCACGGGAACTCGTCACCTGACGCCGGAAGAAGCGCGTGCCGCCCTCGGCGAGCACGTCGCCACCGCGCTCGTCCGTGACACCCGCCGCAAGGTGGATATCGTGGCCGTGCGGACCGCGATTTCGTCGCTGGACGAGCCGCCCGTCGATGCGCACGATGCGTACCTGCGGCTGCATCTGCTCAGCCATCGGCTCATCCGGCCGCATGGCGCCAATCTGGATGGGTTGTTTGGGGTGCTGGCCAACGTCGCATGGACCTCGGCGGGGCCGTGTGCGGTGGAGCAGGTGGACGCGTTGCGTTGGCATCTGCGCGCCACCGGGCAGGTGCTGGAGATCCGGGGCGTGGACAAGATCCCGCGCATGACCGATTACGTCGTGGCCAGTGGCGTGCGCATCGCGGACACGGCGCGTGTGCGGCTGGGCGCGCACCTGTCGCCGGGCACCACCGTGCTGCATGAAGGGTTTTGCAATTTCAACGCTGGCACGCTGGGTGCGTCCATGGTCGAAGGCCGCATCAGCGCGGGCGTGATCGTGGACGATGGCACCGACATCGGCGGCGGCGCGTCGATCATGGGCACCATGTCGGGCGGCGGCAGGCAGGTGGTGTCGATCGGCAAGCGTTGCCTGCTGGGCGCCAATTCCGGCCTGGGCATTTCGCTGGGCGATGACTGCGTGGTCGAAGCCGGCTGCTACATCACGGCCGGCACGCGGGTGCTGACGCCGGAAGGGGCCGTCGTGAAGGCGGTGTCGCTGGCGGGCCAGCACGGGCTGCTGTTCCGCCGCAACTCGCAGACGGGCGCGGTAGAGGCGCTGGTGCGCACCGCGGCGTGGGGCACGTTGAATCCTGCCCTGCATTCGGGGCATTGAATGAAACATGGCCGCCCCCCGGCGGCCATATCTTGCGAAGCGTGGCGCGATCGGCTTGCTGGGCCGGCGCCCGGCGTCAGGCGTATTGCGCCGTCTGCCCCAACCGGTCGTAGACCAGGTTTACAAAGAGGTCGGAACTCAGGATGTTCGCGACACGGCACGTGAAGACCGTCTCGCCGTTGTCGTCCTGCAGGGTGACCGTGTCGGTCCAATCGTCCAGATCGATGGGCTGCAGCGACTCGTACGGCCACGTGGCGCCGTCGATATGCAGGCCTTGCGCGGACAGGGACAGCTCGCGCGTCTGAAGGTCGGGAAAGGCGCCGCCCGCAATATAGCGGAATGCGACGCGCGCGCCTTGCGCCTGCAGCGCTTCCAGCACCGGCAGGCGCTGCGCCACGTACTGCGCGCGGAAGGCGTCCATGAAGGCGGGGAAATCGTCGACGCCGTCGGCGGTGGTCCAAGCGCCTTGCGGGGCGCTGCGAAACGCCAGGCTGTCGGCGGGAGCCGCGGCCGTATCCGGGCGGCTGGCGTACAGGCAGAGGTCGTGGATGTCCGCGAAGGCGGTGTAGCAGCGGGCGCCGCCTTCCTGAGCGACTACGCCTTTTTCGTGCAATTCAAAGCAATCCGGGGCGCGCCCCGTGCGCGTAAACACCGCGAATGCGTCTATGGCCTGCGGGGTTTGGCTATCTGTCATGCAACTTCCTGATTGGATTGGGGTGCTCTCGCGGCCCAGGACGTCGCAATGTCTTGCGAGCCGTATTCTCGCCCATATGCGAAATACGTGCTTGATGACCCCAATTCCCGCACTTTCGACGCAGATCACTCGCCAGGCGGAATCGGCGCAAACCGGAAGTGCTGCACGTTGCCGCGTCCCGCGATGATTGCCGTGGACTCGGGCACTTCTTCCCAGACGCCCGCCATGTCCGACAGGGGCTCGGACAACAGCAGGAAGGCGTCGTCGTCCATGGCGGCGATCTGCGCGTTGTCGGGATAGAGTTCGCGCAGGTGGCGCACGCAGGTGTTGTGAAACAGCGTGCGCGAGTCGCTTTCGCTGGAATAGCGCACGGCGATGAGCCGTTCGCCGTCCAACGCGCACACCGTCATGTTGATGGGATGCGCCACGCCGTGACGCCGGCCGGCTTCCTCGACGGCGCCCACCATCCGGGCGATGGCCGCGATGGGATCCTCGTCCAGGCCGAACGTAAGGGCCAAGAGAAACATCACCTCGGAATCCGTGGAGCCTTCCAGCGACCCGAAATACCCGGGCGCGATCATCAGCATCAGGTCTCGCCGCAGCAGCGGATAGTCGCGAATGAGGCCGTTGTGCACGAACAGCCAGTGCCCGTGACGGAAGGGGTGGCAGTTGGTTTCCTGCGCGGGGGTGTCGGTGGCGGCGCGGATGTGCGCGACGAAAAGCGGCGCATGGATGGCGCGCGCCGCCTCGCGCAGGTTGCGGTCGTTCCAGGCGGGGTGCACGCTGCGGTAGCGAAAGGGCGGCTCGGCGGGCCGGCCTTCGATGGCGCGGCCGTACCACCCCAGCCCGAACCCGTCCCCGTTCGTGGTGGTGGCGCCCAGGCGCGAATGCAGGCTCTGTTCGATGAGCGAGTGCTTGGCCTTGAACAGCACGCTCTCCATCTGCAGGGGACTACCGGTATAAGCCAGCCAACGGCACATGATGCGCTCCTTCGATCCGGACAGGCCAGTGTAGGAGCGAGGCAGGGCTTTCTTCAAGCCCGCGCCGGCGGCCCTATTTGTTCAGCAGCGCCTTCAGCATGGCCATGCGCTCCTTGGGGCTCATGGCGGCCGTCGCGTCGTCTTCCTGGATCCGCACGTCGCCCAGTCCCATCTCCTCGATGAAGCGTGAGGGCTCACGCACCAGATCTTCGCGCGCACGGCGGCGGCGCTTGCACCAGCTCAGGTGCAGGCTGCGCTGCGCGCGCGTGATGCCGACGTACATCAGTCGCCGTTCTTCCTGGATGCGCGTGGCCAGGTTTTCGGCGGCACGCGCCGGGTCGCCGACTTCGTCGTCCTTGCCCAGGTGAGGCAGCAGGCCTTCTTCGACGCCCGCCAGGTACACGTGCGGATATTCCAGGCCCTTGGAGGCGTGCAGCGTCGACATCTTCACGGCGTCGGGTTCTTCTTCCTCGCCACGCTCCAGCATGGTGACCAAGGCGACGTGCTGCACCAGGTCAAAGAGCGTCATGTTGTCTTCCTCGGCCTTGCGCTTGAGCCAGCCGGTCAGCTCCAGCACGTTCTGCCAGCGCGTTTGCGCGGGCCGTTCCTCGAAGAGCTCGAACAGGTGGCGCTCGTACTGAATGGCTTCGAGCAGGTCGTCGAGAATCGCGCCGGCCGGTTCCGCGGGCGCCGCGTCCTTGCCCGAGGCCGCGCCGCGGCCGGCGCGCCACTGCATGCGGCGGATGAATTCGGCAAACGTGCGCAGTTGTTCAAGCTGGCGGGGCGCGAGCACGCTTTCGAGGCCGGTCTCGGCCACGGCGGCAAGCAGCGACAGTTCCCGGCTGGCCGCGTACTGGCCCAGCGCCTGCAGCGTGGCCTGGCCGATGCCACGCTTGGGCGTGGTTGCCGCGCGGATGAAGGCAGGATCGTCGTCGTCGTTGGCCAGCACGCGCAGGTACGCCAGGATGTCGCGCACTTCCGCCTTGTCGAAAAAGCTTTGCCCACCGGAAATCGTGTACGGAATCTTCAAGTTGCGCAGCGCCTGCTCCAGGATGCGCGACTGATGATTGCTGCGGTACAGGATGGCGAAATCCTTCCACTGGGCCTGGCGCTCAAAGCGCGCCGCCGACACCTTCATGGCGATGGACTCGGCCTCCTGCTCCTCGCCGTCCATGGCCGCCACCGTGATGGGTTCGCCCACGCCCAGCTCGGACCACAGTTTTTTCTCGAAGAGCTTGGGGTTCTTTTCGATGACCTGGTTGGCCGCCGCCAGGATGCGCTGCACCGAGCGGTAGTTCTGCTCGAGCTTGATGAGCTTGATGTTGGGGTAGTCGGTGGTCAGCTTGGCCAGGTTCTCGATGGTGGCGCCGCGCCAGGCATAGATGGCCTGATCATCGTCGCCCACCGCGGTGAACATGGCGCGCGAGCCCGTCAGCAATTGCACCAGCCGGTACTGGCATACGTTGGTGTCCTGGTACTCATCGACCAGCAGGTAGCGCACGCGGTTCTGCCAGCGGGTGCGCACCTCTTCGTTGCTGGCCAGAAGCTGCGCGGGAATGCGGATCAGGTCGTCGAAGTCGACCGCCTGATAGGCTGCCAGCGTGGCGGCGTAGCTGCGATAGACGTTGGCGGCTTCGACGTCGCCCGGAGTGATGGCTTCACGCGCGGCGTCGTCCGGCTCCATCAGCGCGTTTTTCCACAGCGAGATGATGCCCTGCACGTGGCGCAGGCGGGCCTTGTCGGTGGTCGCCAGCAGTTCCTGGATGATCGACATGGCGTCGTCGGCGTCCAGGATGGAGAACGTGGGCTTCAGGCCCGCGTTGCGCGCTTCTTCGCGCAGCATCTTCACGCCCAGCGAGTGAAAGGTGCTGATGATCAGGCCCTTGGACAGCTTGCGGTCCACCAGCGTCTTCACGCGCTCGTCCATTTCGCGCGCGGCCTTGTTGGTGAAGGTCAGCGCCACCACGTTGCGGCCCATGTAGCCGCATTCGCGCAGCAGATACGCGATCTTCTGCGTGATGACGCGCGTCTTGCCGCTGCCGGCACCCGCCAGGACCAGGCAGGGGCCGTCCAGGTAAAGCGTTGCCTCCCGCTGCGCGGGATTCATGCCGTGGCCAATCGGTTCGCTTGCGGACATTGGAGATTCAGATCGTCATACGTTGCGGCGGCCATGCCAGGACAGCCGGCAAGCAAGGGGCCTGCCGCTTCCCGTCAATGGGCCGGAAAAACGCGAGAAAAAGGGGACGGGCGCAGCCGCCGCAGCGGGTCTGCCGCGCCGGTGCGATAGAGGAAGACGATCATAGAACAATCGGGTCGATGGCGCATCGGCGGGTGGCCGCAGAGGCACCCCCCGTGGCCGCACGTGCGCAACACCGGAGCATCGTCGCAGCGGCGAACTGTTGCCGCAGCGCCCCGTCGCACGCGCGTCCCGCTTCACCGCCGATCAGATTTCCAGGGGATCGACTTCCAGTTGCCAGCGCACGCGCGCCTCGTTGGCCAGATAAGGCAGATGGTGCGACCACGAAGCCAGAAACGCCTGCAGCGCCGGCCGGCTGCTGCTTTCGGCCAGCAGTTGGGCGCGCTCGATGTTGGCCACGCGGACCACGCGCAGCGGCACGGGGTCATACAGCATGATCGCGTCCATGCCCGGGAAATCGGCGGCCCACTCGCCCTCTGGCAGCACGCGCGCCTGCTCCAGGAACGCCTGGGCCACCTTGAGCTCGCGCGCTTCGGCGGTCAGCAGCGCCTGGTAAACGAAGGGCGGAAGCCCCGTGCTTTCGCGCTCGTGCAGTGCATGGCGCGCGAATCCGGCGTAATCGTGGCGCAGCAGGGCCTGGTACACCGGCTGCTCGGGATAGCCGGTCTGGATCAGGACTTCTCCGTTGCCCTGGTGGCGGCCCGCGCGGCCGGCCACCTGCATCAACTGCGCAAAGAGGCGCTCGGGCGCGCGGAAATCATGGGCGAACAGCATGGAATCCGCGTTCAGCACGCCCACCAGTCCCAGCCGCGCAAAGTCGTGGCCCTTGGCCACCATCTGCGTGCCCACCAGAATGTCGACCTCGCCGGCGTGCACGGACGCGAACAACGCCTCGGCACTGCCCTTCTTGCGCGTGCTGTCGGCGTCGATGCGCAGGATGCGCGCCTCGGGAAAGAGTTCGGCCAGATGTTCCTCGACACGCTGGGTGCCACGGCCCATCGGCGCCAAGTCCTGGTCGCCGCATTCGGGGCAGGCGCGCGGCACGGGGGCCTGGTAACCGCAGTGATGGCATTGCAGGCGATGGCCGCGGCCGTTGGTGCGATGCAGCACGGTAAAGGCCGTGCAGCGCGGGCAGTTGCTGACCCAGGCGCAGGACTGGCAGTGCAGGACGGGCGAATAGCCGCGCCGGTTCAGGAAGATCAGCACCTGTTCCTTGCGCTCGAGCCGCTGGCCGATGGCCTCGACGAGCTGCGGCGACAGACCTTGCTTCATTTGCAGGCGGCGCGTGTCCACCAGCCGGATCTTGGGCAGTTCGCTGGACCGGGCGCGGCCCGGCAGCGTCAGGCGCAGGTAGCGGCCGCGCTCGGCGTGCTGCCAGGTCTCCAGCGACGGCGTGGCCGAGCCCAGCACCACCGGGATGTTCAGATCGTGAGCGCGCCACACGGCCAGGTCGCGCGCCGAATAACGCAGTCCGTCCTGCTGCTTGTAGGACGCATCGTGTTCTTCGTCGACCACGATCAGCCCTAGCTGCGTCAGCGGCGCGAAGATCGACATGCGCGTGCCCAGCAGCATGCGGGCTTGTCCGCGATGGGCGCGGGTCCAGGCCTGCAGCCGCTCGCCGTCGGACAGGCCGCTGTGCATGACCGCCAGCCCCTCGGGTCCGACCAGCGACTCCAGGCGCGCGCGCAGCGCGGCTTCAAGCTGCGGCGTCAGGTTGATTTCCGGGACAAGCAACAGCACCTGCCGCCCCGCCGCCAGGACCTTTTCGGCGGCACGCAGGTAGACCTCGGTCTTGCCGCTTCCCGTCACGCCATGCAGCAGCACCGGCTTGAATCCGTCCAGCGCGCCAATGGCTTGCACCGCGGCTTCCTGCGCTTCGTTCAGCGCGGGCGGCTGGTCGGGCGTAGCCGGCGCGCGCACGGTCTTGCGTTTGCGCGCATCCATGCGCGCCACGGGCCCTTCCCCGGACCGCTTGCCCTGATAGGACGTGGGCTTGCGCAACGGCGGCGGCAGCGTGGGCAGCATCACCTCGCCCAGAGGCCGCTGATAGTAGTCGGCGGCAAAGCGCGCCATGCGCAACCACGCCTCGTCGAACGGCGGCAGATCGTCCAGCACCGCCTCGATGGGCCGAATCTGCTTGGGCTCGAAAGAAGGTTCGGCGGGATTGTCGACGACCACCCCGATCATCTTGCGCCGGCCGAACGGAACGATCACCCGCAGGCCGACGGCGATCGGCGCATCGCTGCGGTAATCGAACGGACCAGGCAACGGCACGTCCAGCGCCACGCGCACCCAGCACACCGCTGAGGAGTCGGACTTTACTTGCGCGTCAGGCGGGGAATCGGGGGACATTCATCTACTGAAATAGGACTAGCCAAATGTATGAGAAGCGACAGGCGCGGCATGGGACGATTGTCGCCTGCCCGGACGCCATTGATCCACCGACGCCTGTGGATAACTTTGGGGAAAAGGCAAGAGCAACATCGGAAAATGGAATATGGCAAGAATGCACAAACTATTGCATCCCTGTTGATAAGCGACATTTTCCGATATAAAACAGGCACTTGAGGCCGGTTTCAAGAATGTAAGCCAGCTTGAGAAGGGTTTTCCCCGAGGCTGCATTTATTGTGCACAAGTCGCCCGTGCGGCCTGCTTGCTTCGGCCCTTGGGGCCGAAGCGTTCACTTACTTACGCGTGCAGGGCGCGGCTGTGTCGGTGGACTTCATCGACCAATTCAGCTACCGCTTCTGGCGGAGTGAAGCGGGAAATGCCATGCCCCAGATTGAACACATGGCCGCCCTTGCCCACCGGTCCGAACGCGTCCAGCACCCGGCGCGCCTCTTTGCGGATGGCGCTGGCGCCACCAAAGAGCGCCATCGGATCCAGGTTGCCCTGGAACGCGACCGAGTCCCCGGTGCGCCGGCGGGCCGCCGCCAGATCCACCGTCCAGTCCAGGCCCACGGCGTCGCTGCCACAGGCCGCGATATCTTCAAGCCATTGGCCACCGCCCTTCGTGAACACGATGACCGGCACGCGCCGGCCTTCGTGCTCGCGGGTCAGGCCCGCCACGACCTTCTTCGTGTAGGCCAGAGAGAACTGCTGAAAGAGGCCATCGGCCAGCACACCGCCCCAGCTGTCGAACAGCATCACGGCCTGAGCGCCCGCGGCGATCTGGCCGTTGAGATATTGCAGGGTGGCTTCGGCGTTGATCTCAAGGATGCGATGAAGCAGATCAGGGCGCGAGTACAGCAGGGTCTTGATGAGGCGGTAGTCGTCGCTGCCCTTGCCTTCAACCATGTAGCAGGCGATGGTCCAGGGGCTGCCGGCAAAACCGATCAGCGGCACCTTGCCGTCAAGATCGCGCCGGATGGTGCTGACCGCATCGAACACGTAGCGCAGCTTGTCCATGTCGGGCACGGCCAGGCGCGCGACGTCCTCTTCGGTACGGATGGGATGCGCGAAACGCGGGCCCTCGCCTTCGGCAAAGTCCAGGCCGAGGCCCATCGCGTGCGGCACGGTCAGGATGTCCGAGAACAGGATGGCCGCGTCCAGGTCATAGCGTTCCAACGGCTGCAACGTGACTTCCGAGGCAAAGTCCGGATTCTGCGCCAAGCCCATGAACGAGCCCGCACGCGCGCGCGTCTCACGGTACTCGGGCAGATAGCGGCCCGCCTGGCGCATCAGCCAGATGGGGGTATAAGGCACGGGTTCGCGCATCAGGGCGCGCAAGAACACATCGTTCTTCAAACGGGGAGCGGACACGGCTAACCTCGATGATCGGAAGCCGTGAGTTTACTTCCCCTGGCCGGCAAGGCGGGCGGCGGCCTTATCCGTGGGATTGCGCGTGCGCAAGGCACGGCGGAGGGGGACGGGTTGGCGCCTGTGCGCCTTAGCCGCCGTCGTGCAGCCTTGCGGCCGCCTGCGCGGCCTGGCGGTAAGGTGCGGCTTCTATGCCGTGCTTGCGCATCAGCGCCCAAAACGCCCGGCGGTGCTTGGCGCACGCGCGCGCGGCCTGGGCCACGTTGCCCCCGTGGCGCGACAACGCGTAGCGGATGTATTCGCGCTCGAATCCGTTCACCACCTGCGCCTTCGCCGCGCGGAAGGTCTCTGGCGCGCCCCGCCGGTATTGGTGGCGCATGCTGCTCAAGGCGTGTTCGATGACATCGACGGCCACCTTGGGACGCGCGGGCGCCGCGTGAGGACCGATAGACGGCAGGTGTGCATGAGGCGAATGACGCCCGAGCAATGCGTGGGAAGCGTGATGCGAGAGCGGCGTGCTCTCAAGCTCGCCCGCGTCGGAGAAGCGTTGGCCGGCGAGCGCATGCCCGGCGCCGCCCGTCGGCGCGTCGGCGCTCAGGTAGCTGGCCCGGCGCTCATGGACCCCGCCCGTCGCGCCGGCGCCCGGCAAGGCGCTGCGGCGGGCGAGTCGAACCAGCCGTACGCGCAGGCTTTCCAGGCACACTGGCTGGCCGATGAAATCGGCCGCGCCCAAGCTGAGCAGATCGAGAATTGCGGGCGCCTTCACGTCGTGGATCAGCAGCAGAATGGGGGTGGAGAGCGCGTTGCTGGCTTGCTGCAGGGCCATGCGGGCCCACGCGAGCGAACCCGGCGCCACGGGCAGAATGCAGGCGTCGTAACGCCGCAGCGACAGCGACTGCCGGGCAAGGGAGTCCGGCGGCGGCGCCAGGGACACCGCATGCAGCCGCACGCGCGTCACCCTGCCCTGATGGCCTGCGACCCAGGCGCCCATCGTCGTTTCATGATCGGGCGCCATCAGCACCCCGCAATCCAGCACGTCTCGCATGCCTTCCTCGTTTGCATCGCAAAACTGAAGGCTACTGTTGCAACACCGCCGCGACTATTCGTAGTGAACGCATTGCGGCTGACCGTGACGGGGCGTCCGCACGGGTTTCGCACCCGCATGAAAAAAGCGGCCCGGGGGCCGCTTTCTTCGTGTCCGGGATTGACCCCGGAGAACCGCGTTGCCGCTTAGTGCGAGCGGCCGCCTTGGCGCAGCTTGCGCGCCGCGATGGCTTGTGCAGCCAGCATGGCGAGCTCGGCTTCGACGACAGCGATGTCAGCCTTGTCCTTGGCGTTGGCCAGGGCCAGTTCGGCCTTCTGGCGCGCTTCCAGGGCGCGAGCTTCGTCGAGGTCGGCGGCACGGATAGCCGTGTCGGCCAGAACCGTCACGCTGCCCGGCTGAACTTCCAGGATACCCCCGGCGACGAAGATGTTTTCCTCGCCTTGGTCGGCACGAACGATCTTGACCGTTCCGGGGCGTATGCGCGAGATCAGCGGGGTGTGGCCGGGCAGAATGCCCAGTTCACCCGACTCGCCAGGCAGAACCACGAACTTCGCCTCACCGGTGAAGATCGCTTCCTCTGCGCTGACCACATCCACATGCAGGGTAGCCATATCGGTTCCTTATTGCAGTTTCTTGGCCTTCTCGAAGGCCTCGTCGATCGAACCGACCATGTAGAACGCCTGTTCCGGCAGGGCATCGCACTCGCCGTTGACGATCATCTTGAAACCACGAATGGTTTCGGCCAGCGGAACGTACTTGCCGGGCGAACCGGTGAACACTTCGGCGACGTGGAACGGCTGCGACAGGAAGCGCTGGATCTTACGCGCGCGGGCCACGGCCTGCTTGTCTTCCGGCGACAGTTCGTCCATGCCCAGAATCGCGATGATGTCGCGCAGTTCCTTGTAGCGCTGCAGCGTCTGCTGCACGCCACGGGCCACGGCGTAGTGCTCTTC
This sequence comes from Achromobacter mucicolens, assembly GCF_902859725.1. GTDB lineage: Bacteria > Pseudomonadota > Gammaproteobacteria > Burkholderiales > Burkholderiaceae_B > Achromobacter > Achromobacter mucicolens. Next base: position 11,528 of record NZ_CADIJP010000035.1, read on the forward strand.
GCCGACGACTTGCGGGTCGAGCTGACGGCTGGACGAATCCAGCGGGTCGACGGCCGGGTAGATACCCAGGGCGGCGATGTCACGCGACAGCACGACGGTCGAGTCCAAATGCTGGAAGGTCGTGGCAGGCGACGGGTCGGTCAAGTCGTCCGCAGGGACGTACACGGCCTGGATCGAGGTGATCGAGCCGGTCTTGGTCGAGGTGATGCGCTCTTGCAGCTTGCCCATTTCCTCGGCCAGCGTGGGCTGGTAACCCACGGCGGACGGCATACGGCCCAGCAGTGCGGACACTTCGGTACCGGCCAGCGTGTAGCGGTAGATGTTGTCCACGAAGAACAGGATGTCGCGGCCTTCGTCACGGAACTTCTCGGCCATCGTCAGGCCGGTCAGCGCCACGCGCAGACGGTTGCCGGGGGGTTCGTTCATCTGACCGAACACCATCGCAACCTTGTCCAGAACGTTCGACTCTTCCATTTCGTGGTAGAAGTCGTTGCCTTCACGGGTACGCTCACCCACGCCGGCAAACACCGACAAACCGCTGTGCTGCTTGGCGATGTTGTTGATGAGTTCCATCATGTTCACGGTCTTGCCCACGCCGGCGCCGCCGAACAGGCCGACCTTGCCGCCCTTGGCGAACGGGCACACCAGGTCAATAACCTTGATGCCGGTTTCCAGCAGTTCCACCGACGGCGACAGTTCGTCGAAACGGGGAGCGGGCTGGTGGATACCACGCTTTTCGTCGTGCTGGATCGGGCCGGCTTCGTCGATGGGACGACCCAGCACGTCCATGATGCGGCCCAGCGTGCCGGTGCCGACGGGCACCGAGATCGGGGCGCCCGTGCCGGTGACCTTCATGCCGCGGCGCAGACCGTCGCTGGAGCCCAGCGCAATGGTACGCACCACGCCGTCGCCCAACTGTTGCTGCACTTCCAGCGTCAGACCCTTTTCGGCGAACGACGAACCCTCGTCGGCCAGAGTAAGCGCTTCATAGATCTTGGGCATGTGATCGCGGGGGAACTGAATATCCACCACGGCGCCGATGCACTGAACGATGGTTCCGTTGCTCATGTCGATTCCTTGCTTGATAGCTTTTGACGGGATGCTGCCTGCCTCAAACGGCGGCAGCGCCCCCTACGATTTCCGAAATTTCTTTGGTGATCGCGGCCTGACGGGTCTTGTTGTAGACCAGTTGCAGATCGCCGATGACCTTCTTGGCGTTGTCCGACGCCGCCTTCATGGCGACCATCCGGGCCGACTGCTCCGAAGCCATGTTCTCGGCCACGGCTTGGTACAGCAGGCCTTCAACGTAACGCTGCAGCAGGTCGTCGATCACGCTACGGGCGTCGGGTTCGTAGATGTAATCCCAGCTGTATTCCGACTTCACTTCCGAGGTCTTGGCCAGGCTTTCGGCGCCCGTCTGGTACGGATCTTCCAAACCGCTGGCCAGCGGCAGCAGACGCAGGAACAGGGGCTCTTGCTTCATCGTGTTGACGAAGCGGGTCGAGGCCACGTACAGCGCGTCGATACGGCCTTCCAGGTAGGCGTCCAGCTGCACCTTGATCGCGCCCAGCAGGCGGTCCAGTTGCGGCTTGTCGCCCAGTTGCACTTCCTGGGAAACCAGTTTGGCGCCGATACGGGTCAGCACACCCACGCCCTTGTTGCCGAAAGCGGTCGCTTGCACGGCGATGCCGTTTTTCTCGAACTCTTTCAGCTTGGCCAACGTCACGCGAGTGATGTTGGTGTTCAAGCCGCCGCACAAACCCTTGTCGGTCGTCACCATGACCACGCCGACCGCCTTGATTTCGCGTTCGACCAGGTACGGGTGGCTGTACTCGGGATTGGCCTGCATCAGGTGCGCAGCAATCTCGCGCACCTTGGTGGCGTACGGACGGCCAGCACGCATCCGTTCCTGCGCCTTGCGCATCTTGGATGCGGCGACCATTTCCATCGCCTTGGTGATCTTGCGCGTGTTTTGCACGCTCTTGATCTTGGTTCGGATTTCCTTAATTCCGGGCATTGCGCTTTCCTGTGAAGACTGGCCGATGGGTTCCGCTCGCGCCTCAACCATCCGGGAAGGATGGGTGAGGCGCCTTGGACGCCTAACCCATCACTTTCTTAAAAAGCACCGTGCTTCTTGAATTCCTGAACGGCGGCGGCCAGTTCGGCCTCGTCGTCCTTGGACAGTTCCTTGGTGTCTTCGATGCGCTGGATCAGGGCCGCGTGCTTGGCCTTGAGCTGATCCTTCAGCGACTTCTCGAACGACAGCACTTGGGCCACGTCCACGTCATCCAGGTAGCCGTTGTTGACCGTGTACAGCGTGACGGCCAGTTCCCACACCTGCAGCGGCTGGTATTGCGGCTGCTTGAGCAGTTCCACGACGCGCTTGCCGCGCTCGAGCTGGCGGCGGGTCGCGTCGTCCAGGTCGGAGGCGAACTGCGCGAAAGCGGCCAGTTCACGGTACTGCGCCAGGTCGGTACGGATACCGCCGGACAGCTTCTTGACGACCTTGGTCTGGGCAGCGCCACCGACGCGGGACACCGAGATACCGGCGTTGATTGCGGGGCGGACACCGGCGTTGAACAGGTCGGTTTCCAGGAAGATCTGGCCGTCGGTGATCGAGATCACGTTGGTCGGAACGAAGGCCGACACGTCGCCTGCCTGGGTTTCGATGATCGGCAGCGCGGTCAGCGAGCCGGTCTTGCCCTTGACGGCGCCTTCGGTGAACTTCTCGACGTACTCTTCGTTGACGCGAGCGGCACGCTCGAGCAGACGCGAGTGCAGGTAGAACACGTCGCCCGGGTAGGCTTCACGGCCCGGCGGACGGCGCAGCAGCAGCGAGACCTGGCGGTAGGCCCAGGCTTGCTTGGTCAGGTCGTCATAGACGATCAGGGCGTCTTCGCCGCGATCGCGGAAGTATTCGCCCATCGTGCAGCCGGCGTAGGCAGCCAGGTACTGCATGGCGGCGGAGTCGGAAGCCGACGCGGCCACGACGATGGTGTATTCCATCGCGCCGTGCTCTTCGAGCTTGCGGACCACGTTGTTGATCGTCGACGCCTTCTGGCCGATAGCGACGTACACGCAGGTGACGCCCTTGCCCTTCTGGCTGATGATCGTGTCGACGGCCACGGCGGTCTTGCCGGTCTGGCGGTCGCCAATGATCAGTTCGCGCTGGCCACGGCCGATGGGAACCATCGAGTCGATAGCCTTGATGCCGGTTTGCAGCGGCTGCGACACCGAGCGGCGGGCGATAACGCCAGGCGCCACTTTTTCGATGATGTCGGTGGCCTTGGCGTTGACCGGGCCCTTGCCGTCGATCGGCTCGCCCAGCGTGTTGACCACGCGGCCTTTCAGTTCCGGACCCACCGGAACTTCCAGAATGCGGCCGGTCGTCTTGACCTGATCGCCTTCGGAAACGCCGGTGTAGTCGCCGAGAATAACGGCGCCGACGGAATCACGCTCGAGGTTGAGCGCCAGACCGAAAACGTTGTTGGGGAATTCGAGCATTTCGCCCTGCATCACGTCCGACAGGCCGTGGATGCGGGTAATACCGTCGGTCACGGACACGACGGTGCCCTGAGTACGGACATCAGCCGAAGCGCCCAGGCCCTCGATGCGGCTCTTGAGCAGTTCGCTGATCTCGGAGGGATTGAGTTGCATATTGACTCCTGGAATCCTGTTAGTAGCCTTAAGCGGCGAGCTGATCGCGCATGCGGACCAATTGGGCTTGTACGGAAGTATCGAGCACCTGGTCGCCGACGGCCACGCGCACGCCGCCGATCAACGACGGGTCGACGGTAACGCTGGGCTTGAGCTTGAGGCCGAATTTTTGTTCGAGCGCGGCGACCAGATCCTTGACCTGGGCATCGCTCAGCTCGAACGCGCTGGTGATTTCCGCCTGCGCCGTGCCTTCGTGACGATTCCGCAGCGCGACGAATTGCGAGGCGATCTCGGGCAGCAGCAGCAGCCGGTCGTTTTCGACCAGCAGCTCGATGAAATTATGGGCGGCTTGCGGCAAATCGGCCTTGATCAGGCCGGTAAACAGTTCGACGCGCTGCTTGTCGCCCAGACGCGGATCGGCCATGGCCTCGCGCACGTCGGGGTTGGAGGCGACCTGCGACATTTCGCTGACCAGGTCGGCCCACGCCGGCAGACCGGCCTTGTCGTCGCGCGCTGCGCTGAAGAGCGCTTCAGCGTAGGGCCGGGCAACAGTGGAAAGTTCAGCCATGACGGTCCCGGATTAGAGCTGCGCGCGGAGCTGGTTCAGCAGCTCGGCGTGTGCGCGGGCGTCAACCTCGCGCTTGAGGATCTGTTCAGCACCCTTGACGGCCAGCGCGGCGACGTCGTCGCGCAACGCTTCGCGGGCGCGCTGGACTTCCTGCGCGGCATCCTGGGCAGCCTGCGCCACGATGCGGGCACGTTCGGCTTCCGCTTCGCGGCGGGCCTGCTCGATCAGGGAGGCGGCTTGCTTCTCGGCCTCGATGATGCGTGCGTGGTTTTCGGACTTGGCAGAAGCCTCGATCAGACTGACGCGCGCCTGGGCTTGAGCCAGGTCGGCTTTGCCCTTCTCGGCGGCGGCCAGGCCGTCGGCGATTTTTTGGCGGCGCTCGTCCATCGCCTTCGTCAGGGGAGGCCACACGAATTTCATCGTGAACCAGCCCAGAACGAAGAACACGAGCATCTGGAAAATGATCGTCGCGTTCAGATTCACGGTCGTTCCTTTAACACCTTTCGGCTCCGACCGCACCCGGAAAGGGGCGTCGCGGAGCACTCGATACTTTGCTGACCGGCGATGGAGCCGTTGCTCTCATCGCCGCCAGCGTCATGACCCACCTATTTGCCGGCGGGCGGTGCCTTAGCCGACGAACGGGTTGGCGAAGGCGAACAGCATGGCGATACCCACGCCGATCAGGAATGCCGCGTCGATCAGGCCAGCCAGCAGGAACATCTTCGTTTGCAGAGCGTTCATCAGTTCAGGCTGACGAGCCGAAGCTTCCAGATACTTGCCGCCCATCAGTGCGATGCCGATGCAAGCGCCGATAGCGCCCAGACCGATGATAAGACCGCAAGCGAGGGCAACGAAAGCGACGTTGGTCATGACAACTCCTTGGTTAGAAATCTGAAGTCAAAAATTGAAAAATAAGAGGTACAGCTCAATGCAAGATAATCTTGCTATCCGGTGCCGGCCGGGTGGCCGACGCCGGAAATTCGGGGGATCAGTGGCCTTCGTGAGCCTGGCCGAGATACACCAGCGTCAGCATCATGAAGATGAAGGCCTGGAGCAGAACGATCAGGATGTGGAAGATTGCCCAGATCGAGCCGGCCAGGATGTGGCCGATGCCCAAGCCGATGCTGGCGCCGTTGAAGCCGGTCCAGGCGCCGCCCAGAAGGGCGATCAGCATGAAGATCAGTTCGCCGGCGAACATGTTGCCGAACAACCGCATGCCCAGCGACACGGACTTGGCGGCGTATTCGATCATGTTCAGCAGCAGGTTGAACGGGGCCAGCACGATGGCGCCCAGGCCATGCGCATGGAACGGCGCGGTGAACAGTTCTTTGACGAAACCGCCCGGCTTCTTGATCTTGATGCCGTAGTAGAACATCAGGAGCAGCACGCCCAGCGACATGCCCATCGGCACGTTCAGGTCGGCGGTCGGGAGGATGCGGTGGTAATAGAGGGGATCGCCGTGCTCAGCACCCAGACCGGTCAGGCGCCAGATGGAGGGCAGCAGGTCGACGGGCAGCAGGTCCAGCGCGTTCATCAGGATGATCCAGAGGAACACGGTCAGGGCCAGCGGGGCGATGAAAAGACGGCTCTTGGCGTTGTGGACGATGCCCTTGGCCTGGTCGTCGACCATGTCGACGATCATTTCCACAAAGGCCTGGAAGCGGGAAGGAACACCGCTGGTCGCACGGCGGGCAGCGCGCCACAGGAAGAAAATGACGATCAGGCCCATCAGGCCGGACCAGAACAACGAGTCGTAATTGATGATGTCGAACTGAGCAATAGCGCTCTGTTTCTCACCGGTATTGTTCAGATGCACCAAGTGATGCTGAATATACGCGGATTGAGGCGACACGTCGCTGGCAGCAGCCATTTGAACCTATCCTATTTGCTGTATGCCCGGTCCTTGCGAACCGGACGATTCCACGATTTCGTTTGCCGCAACTTACTCGGCGCTAAGACAGCCTGCGGAACATCAGAAGCAGGAGATAGCCTTTCAGGGTGAGTATCAGACCGAGCAACGCGGCAGGCCACACAAGCCAGTCATGCGTCACACGCGAAAGCAGCCACAACAGCAATGCCGTTGCGAACAACTTGATCAACTCACCAGAGAGAAAGGTAAAGGGACTGGCCTTGCCGGCCCGAACGCTGACAGCCAGGCGCAATGCGAACAACGCATTGGGTATGAAATACGCTCCTGCCCCCGCCAGCGCCGACCAACCTGCCGCCGCCCCTCCTACAACCCCCGCTATTACTGCTGCTGCGAGCCCCATGGCGCCTTGCGCCGCCAATGCCAACAAGAGCCCACGGCTGGCTTGAGCGTTCAGCGCCGCGCGATCCGCGTCACTGAGCACCAGAACTTCCACCTCGTCCGGATCGATCGAATCCTGATCCAGACTGGGCCTCAGACCTTGGGGTCTTAGACCTTCGGGTCTTAGACTTTCAGCCCCCAGACTTTGTCCAGGACCCTGCCCTAAACCCTGCCGTTGCTGCATGGAGTTCTGCCGCATCAAACTTCCCCGCTTAACCTGGCCCTGTGGGAACCGACGCGCTTTTTGAAGCGCATGTTTCTTATCCCGCAAGCGTCAAACCCGCAGAGTATAGCTTGGTTTTTTGCACCCTAGCAAATGAACTTTCGGCCGTTTGTAAGGTGGCAACAACGCCTGCTTGCGGCGGAAAAATTGGGGACGAGCGAGCGCTCTGCCGGGCGTGGCCGCCGGTCCCGCCTCTGCATGAAAAGGCGCGCGGCCCCATGTCGGAGACCGCGCGCCTTGTGCGTTCTGGCGGATGCGCGCCAGCAGCTATGCGTTCAGCAGTTTCGCGCTTGCCCGATCTTAGTCTTCCTTGACCGGCGGCGGCGCCCACTGCCCGTCCAGGGCGGTGTTCTGCGGCGAGTACAGGCGCATGCTGAGGACGAACGGGCCATCGGCGGCAGGCGTGCTGACCCAGTTGGCGCGCTTGGATTCGCCCGGATCGCGGCGCTGCACGTAGATGTCCAGCGAACCGTCGGCGTTGTACTTCAGCCCGTCGGTGCTGCGGATCACGTAGCGGTTGGCCGGATTCTCGGCAAAGCCGTACTTGCTGTTGTAGACGTGCAGCGACCAGAGCTGGGCCGGCGGCAACTGGCCCTTGTCGAAATGCAGCACGTAGTCTTCGCTGGAATCCAGCGGTCGGCCCTTGGAATCGGACACGGTCACCGGGTACAGCACGTCTTCCGGCGTGGGCGCGCCCAGGCCGGCATAGGCGATCGCCGCACGGCGCGTGTAATCGGTGCCGTAGGTGCCGATGCCCGTCAGCACCGTATTCCAGCCGTTGATCGGCGTGGCCAGGCGCGAGACGTTGTCGGCGATGCGGCGGCCGGCCAGGGGTTGCGCGTCGGTCAGCGCCTGCTGCACAGCCGGGCTCAGGCGGCCATACGAGAACGGCTGGCGGTCATCCAGGCCGATGCGGCGCATGCGGTCCAGCATGGGCGTGTCGTTGGCGTGCGGCGGGTTGTTGCGCAGCGCGTCGAAGAACACGGCAAAGTACGAGGCGGCGTCCATGCCTGCGACCTGCTCGGCCGGGGTGCCGTCGGGCACCGTGACGGCCGGGGCCGGCATGGGCAGGTTGCTGCCGATGGGCGCGGTGCCGATGCCCGAGCCGGTCTGCGGGTACGCGTTGCCGGCGTTGCGGCCGCGCGGCGCGGTGTTCGGCGTCACGGGGACCAGCAGCGGACGCGCGGTCATGCCGGACTGGATCTGGTTGACTGCGGCGTAGTCCTGCGGGCCGCCCGCCTGCGTCCAGCCGATCAGCCAGCCCATCGAGGTTGGGCTGCGGATCACGTCGACGCCGGCCGGCACGGTCCCGTTCCAGTTCGGGCCGACGATGGCGAAGGACTGGGCGCCGTTGCCATTGGTGCGCGTGCCGCGCGAGGCGAAGACGTCGCTCCACATGTCCAGCGCCGACAGCACGGTGTAGCGGCCGCCGGTGTCGGGCAGATTGATGATGAGCGGCGCGCGCGAGACGTCGAACCACAGGCTGGAGTACAGCGCGTCGGCGCTGGGCCAGGGCGTGTCGGCCGCGCGCGGATCCGGGAAGGCGGCCTTGTGGCCGAACTGGTTCATCGGCGCCTTGCCGTCCAGCGGGCTTTGCACCGCCGTGGCCTGGCGGCGCGCCAGTTCCATGAGCACCATGGGATACGCGTAGACGTAGGCATCGATGGCCGTATCGCGCAATTGCGCCTCGCTCATCTGCGGGGCGGCCTGCGGGGCGGCGTACGGCGTCTCGGAGACCAGACGCAGCGTGGATTGCGGCGATTGAGCCTGGGCAACATTGATGAAGCAGACGCTGAGCGCGCCGGCGAGCGCAGCCGTGGTCAGCCGGCGGGTAGCGATGGGTTTACGCATGCAAGGCTCCTTCTTGATTTTGTTTGCAATCGAGCCGCCGCGCGGGATTTGCCAGTGACAGCAAACCGCTCTGGCGCGGCACCTCGGGATGACGCTCATTCAGGATAGGGCCGAAGTCTGCAACAAGGTGCTAGCCAGACGTTTCAAGGCGAAACCTGCACTTTGCGCGCAGATGACCATGAAAAAGCGCGCCCTCATAGGGCGCGCTTGGCAATGCAGGGCCTGCGATTCACGCAGGCGTAGCCGTAACAAGGATTAACGGTGTTTGAAGTCGGGTTTGCGCTTTTCAGTAAACGCGGCCATGCCTTCCTTCTGGTCTTCGGTGGCAAAGAGCGAATGGAACACGCGGCGTTCGAACAGCAGCCCTTCGTTGAGCGAACCTTCAAAGGCGCGGTTGACGCATTCTTTGGCCATCATGACCGACGGCAGCGACATGGAGGCGATGACGGTGGCGGCGTCCATGGCTTCTTCAAGCAGCTTGTCCGCGGCAACCACGCGCGAGACGAGACCGGCGCGCTCGGCTTCCTCGGCGCCCATCATGCGGGCGGTCAGCGCCAGGTCCATGGCCTTGGCCTTGCCGACGGCGCGCGGCAGACGCTGCGTGCCGCCGGCACCGGGGATCACGCCCAGCTTGATTTCGGGCTGGCCGAACTTGGCCGTGTCGGCCGCGATGATGATGTCGCACATCATGGCAAGCTCGCAGCCGCCGCCCAGCGCGTAGCCGGCCACGGCGGCGATCACGGGCTTGCGGATGCGCTTGAGCGTTTCCCAGTTGCGCGTGATGTATTCGCTGCCGTACACGTCCATGTACGACCAGTCTTTCATGGCGCCGATGTCAGCCCCCGCCGCGAAGGCCTTTTCGCTACCGGTGATGACGACGCAGCCGACGTCGGGATCGGCCTCGAACGCCAGCAGCGCGGCGCCCAGTTCGTCCATGAGCTGATCGTTCAGCGCGTTGAGCGCCTTGGGACGATTCAGCGTCAGCAGGCCGACTCGGCCCCGGGTTTCGACCAGTACAAACGACTCGCTCATGAATGTCTCCGGTAATAAGATATGAGCATGAAAAAAAATGATGACGTACCTCCCATACTTTACCGCCTTGCGCCGCACGATCCCGCAGGCCACCGCTACCGGATAACCCTTACGATCGCATCGCCCTCGCCCGCCGGCCAGCGCCTGTCGCTGCCCGCCTGGATCCCGGGCAGCTACCTGATCCGCGACTTCTCGCGCCAGATCGAAACCGTGTCGGCCCGTGCCGGCACGCGGCGCGTGACTGTCGACAAGATCGACAACCACACCTGGCAGGCCGCGCCGTGCGAGGGCCCGTTGCAGGTGGAGTACACGGTCTACGCCTGGGACCTGTCGGTGCGCGGCGCGCATCTGGACGAGACGCACGGTTTCTTCAATGGCACCAGCGTGTTCCTGCGCGTGCACGGCCAGGACCACGAGCCCTGCCTGGTGGACCTGGCGCCGCCGCGCGGCATCGACGGCTGGAAGGTCTACACGAGCCTGCCCGAAGCCGCGGGCCACAAGGGCGCGGCGCGCCGTCACGGTTTCGGGCTATACCTGGCGCCGGACTATGACGCGCTGATCGATCACCCGGTCGAGATGGGCACGCCGCAGGTGTCGCGCTTTGTGGCGCATGGCGCGGAGCACGAACTGGTGTTCACGGGCGTGGCGCCGAATCTGGATCTGGCGCGCATCACGGACGATGTGAAGAAGATCTGCGAGACGCAGATCGCTTTCTTCGAACCCCGCACTAAGCGCGCGCCGTTCCTGGACAGCGCGGACCGCTATGTCTTCATGACGATGGTGACGGGCGACGGCTACGGCGGCCTGGAGCATCGCGCCAGCACGGCGTTGATGACGGCGCGCAAGGACCTGCCGGTGCTGGGCCAGCAAGGCCAGGGCGAAGGCTACCGGGGATTCCTGGGGCTGGTGAGCCACGAGTATTTCCACACCTGGAACGTCAAGCGCATCAAGCCGGATGTCTTCGCGCCGTACGATCTGTCGCAACCGGACCTGACGCGCCTGTTGTGGGTGTTCGAGGGCTTTACGTCCTACTACGACGATCTGCTGCTGCTGCGCTCGGGCGCGATCACGCGCGCGGATTACCTGCGCCTGCTGGCCAAGACGATCACCAGCGTGGCCCGCACGCCGGGCCGCCACAAGCAGTCGGTGGCAGAGAGCTCTTTCGATGCGTGGACGCGCTATTACAAGCAGGATGAGAATTCGCCGAATGCGCTGGTGAGCTATTACACGAAGGGCGCGCTGGTGGCGCTTGGGCTGGATCTGCTGATCCGCGAGGAATCGTCGGGCGCGCATTCGCTGGACGATGTGATGCGGTTGCTGTGGGATCGCTATGGCCGGGACTTCTATCGGGGCAAGCCGCACGGTTTGCCGGAAGACGGGCTGCCGGCGCTGATCGAGGAAGCGACGGGGGTGGACACGCGGCGCTTCATCGCTCGGCATGCGTATGGGACGGCGGATGTGCCGCTGGCTTCGTTGCTTGAAACACAGGGCGTGAAGCTGCAATGGAAGACGTCGGCCAATATTCCGTCATTGGATGTGCGCACGCGCAAGCAAGGCGACTCGCTGACGCTGGCGACGGTTCTTGAAGGCGGGGCGGGGCACAAGGGAGGCTTGTCGGCGGGTGATGTGCTGGTGGCTATCGATGGACTACGGGTGGATGCGCCGGCGGGGTTGGATCTGCTGCTTGCGCAGTACCGGGTTGGGGATCGGGTGACCGTGCATGTGTTTCGGCGGGATGAGCTGCGGGAGTTCCGGGTGAAGTTGAGTGGGCCTGAGGCTACGGAGTGTGTGTTGGTTTGAGGGGGTACCGGGCTGATAGATTGAGTTCTTAAGGCGTTCGGCACGGTTCGTCCGGCATGGTTCTTAAGGCGCCCGGCGCGTCGTGGGCCTGGGGCAGGCGGGGCTCCGATTGCGGTCCGGAGCCTTCGCTCCGGACTTCCCCATCCTCAACCTCGTCCGCCTTCGGCTCCCTTCGGTTTCCGTCGGGCGCATCTAAACGCCCCGCCTACCCCAGGCCCACGACGCACCGGGCTTTGCAGTTGAATCTTCTCGGGCGGCGGGGCGAGTCGGGTTCTTGAGGTTCTTGCATGCAGTCGTTTGGGAGAGAAGCGTCTTGCGGCGCCCGTCCCCGTTCGGCTGTCGTGGTCAAGTTTTAGTGGACACTTAGGTCGGTTGTTTTCGCGGCCGGCGGGCCTCATAGGTGGCCGGAGCCAGATACCCTAACGTAGAGTGCAACCGCCGGGT
>NZ_CADIJP010000036.1 GCF_902859725.1 Achromobacter mucicolens
CGGCCGGCGCGCCGCGCCAGCAGCCAGGCGCCCGTGGCCGTGGGCGCCATGCCCAGCGAAACCCGCAGATCCAGCGCGCGCAGCGTGGCGGCCACCCGCCGGCTCAGCGCCCGCGGTCCGCGAAAGAACATCAGGCTGGCGCCCACATTCAGCAGCACGGTGTCGCCGTCGGCCAGCGCGATTTCGGGGGTGTACTGCAAGAGGGCCAGCGCCGCGCCCTGCAAGGCGTCGGCTTCGGCCTGCGCCTGGCGGGGCAGCAGTTCCACGCCGGGCGCGATGGCCGCCGCGCCCGCGCGGCGCATGCCGGGCGTCACGCCGGCCTGGCGGGCGGCGGGCGTCAGGGCGGCCACACGTTCCTGGTCCAGAACGGCGAACGCCTGCTGTTCATGCGGCCAGTGCGGGCGTATGGCGTCCAGCGGCAGGCAGCGCAGGTATGCGGCGATCCAGAGGCGCATGGCGGGGAGAAGAGGGGATAAGGGCGCCGGGCTCCAGGCCCACGTACAGCGGGGTGTCGCAGACAGGCCCCCGGCGCTTCAGTATGTGTACGGACAGGCCGCCCGGCGCGGGCGCCAGCGCCAGCCGCAAGGCGGCGGGCGTGGCGCTCTGGGCGGCGCGGGACGGGCGCACGGCGATGAACAGCAGGTCGCTGGCCTGGGCCGCCAGGTGCAGGCGGCGCAGGGATTCCGGGCGCACGTGGGGCAGCCAGCAGATCAGCGCGCCGCAACTGGCGTTCTTCAGGATCTGTTCGCTGGCCCACAGCGCATCCACCGGTTTTTCCGGCGCCACCCACAGCAGTTGCCGGGGATCCAGCCGCCAGCTCATCCAGCTGGCGATGTGCGGAACATGGGGGGGCTGCACCAGGGCAATGGGCCGACGGGTTTCCAGTTGGGCCAGCGCGGGACGTAGCAGGCGGATTTCTCCGATGCCGGGATGGGGCGTGAGCAGTTCGACGAGCGATCCCAGCGGCCAGCCGTTATCCGGCAGTTCGGCCGATAGCGCCGCATGCCCGGTTGGCAGGGTGCGTGCGGCGCCTTTGGCCAACTGCGTGGCGCGCCACAACGCGGGATGGATACGTTCGGGGGACTGCATGGCAAAAGCGCCCGGTGTTCAATACCTGGATAAATATACAGTATTGTACCGGGCTTTGCGCCGGCAGGACGTATCGAAAAGTGGCCCGGGACGGCCGGCCGCCGGGCGGCACGCGCGAAAAAAGCCTGGCGATGTGCAAGCCCGGCCAGGCGCGGCGCATTTTACAATCCGGCAATCGGGGCGCAGTTGCGCGGTCCCAGCCCAGCACGGAGCAGTTTCATGGCGTCTTCCAGTTCTATCGAATTCCTTCCCGATCCGGGCGTCGACGTGCGCCAGCTCTTCATCCTGCTGCACGGCGTGGGCGGATCGCCCGCCAACCTGGAGCCCCTGGCCCAGGCGGTGCGCGCGGCGTTTCCGAGCGCGGCGGTGCTGATCCCCGAAGGCTTCGAGCCCTTCGATGGCGGCGGCGCCGGCCGGCAGTGGTTCTCGGTGCGTGGCGTTACCGACGACAACCGCGCCGACCGCGTGGCCCAGGCCCTGCCGCGCCTGGAAGCCTACGTGCACGATGCGCAGGCCCGCTTCGGCTTGCTGCAGTCCGACACCGCGCTGGCCGGCTTTTCGCAGGGCGCCATCATGGCGCTAGAGCTGGTGCAGGCCCACGACGGCATGGCTGGACGCGTGATCGCGTTTTCGGGCCGCTACGCGCAACTGCCAAAAAGCGCCCCGCAGTACACCACCATCCATCTGCTGCACGGCGCCGACGATCCGGTCATGAGCGTGTCGCAGGCCCAGGCTGCCCAGGCCCGCCTGGCCGAACTGCACGGCGATTCCACCATCGACATCGCCACCCACGTCGGCCACGAACTGCATCCCGCCCTGATCCAGCGCGCCATCGTGCGCCTGCAGACCTGCGTGCCGCTGCGCAGTTGGGAAGCGGCGCTGGGGCTGAACCAGACGCCGCCGGACGGGACGACGGTGCATTGATGGCGCCCCGCGGGAGCGACGCCGTCGGCGGCGCGCAAAGCATCTTCCGCGTGCTGCGCATCCTCAAGTACGTCGGGGCGGCCCCGGCGCGTGGCGTGGGCCTGACGGACGTGGTGCGCGATGTCGGCCTGACGCCGCCCACCGCGCACCGCATGCTCACGGCGCTGCTGCAGGAAGGCTTCCTGTCACTCAATCCGCGCCTGAAGACCTACAGCCTTGGCCGCGAGTCCTACATCCTGGGGCTCGCGGCCGAGAGCCGGCACGGCATCAAGGCCATCGCCGAATCGGCCGTGTTGAGGCTTGCGCAGTCCACGGGCGACACCAGCTTCCTGTCGGTGCGCTCCGGGCACGAAGCGGTCTGCGTGGACCGCAAGACGGGCGACTTTCCCATCAAGATCCTGACGCTGGAAGTCGGCCACCGCCGCCCGTTGGGCGTTGGCGCGGGCAGCCTGGCCTTGCTGGCGTTCCTGCCCAATGACGATATCGAACGGGTGCTGGCGCGCTACGACGCCAGCGCGGCGCCCGACCTGCCATCGACCGACATGCTGCGAGAGGACATCGCCGCCGCGCGCAGGAACGGCTACGCGCTGAACCCGGGCCGCATCATTCCGGACATGCTGGGCGTGGGCGTGCCGGTGCTTGACCGCGAGCAGCATGTGGTGGCGGCGCTTAGCGTGGCGGCCATCCGTTCGCGCCTGTCGGGCGCGCGCCTGGCCGACGTGGTGGCCGCGCTGCAGCGCGCGGCGGCGGAATTGTCGGCGGACCTGGCCCCGCGCGTCTGATCGCGTCCCGGCCAGTCCGATCCCGCCGGCTTTGCGCTAGCGTCCCGCGCAGGCCTTGCCGCCATCGACCGGCAGGCACACGCCGGTGATGTACTTGGCCTCGTCGCTTGCCAGAAACAGCGCGGCATGGGCGACGTCCCAGGCGTCGCCCATCCGCCCCATGGGGCTGGCGGCATTGCGCCGCCGCCGCATTTCCTCGACGTCATCGAACTGGCCCGCGATCTGTTTGTAGATCAACGGGGTGTCGATGACGCCGGGCAGCACCGCATTCACGCGGATATTGTCCGGCGCGTAACGCACGGCCAATGACCGCGTCAGGTGGTTCAACCCGGCCTTGGCGGCGTAGTAAGAGGTGTACGGGTAGGAATTCACCTGGATCGAGGCCAGCGACGAGATGTTGACGATGCTGCCCGCGCCCTGCGCCAGCATGGCGGGCAGCACATGCTTGCAGGTCAGGAACACGCCGGTCAGGTTGGTGTCCAGCACGCGATGCCAGCTCTCTTCGGTGGCCTCGATGGGATCGCCCATCTCCGTGATGCCCACGTTGTTGTGCAGCACGTCGATGCGCCCGGCGGCCGCCAGCACGGCAGCGACCGCCGCCTGGATCTGCCCGGAATCGGTCACGTCGGCGGTCAATGCCTGGCAGCGGCCGCCTTCGGCTTCGATGATGCCGCAGGTTTCGCGCGCGGCCTGCGGCCGCAGGTCCACGGCGAACACCCACGCGCCCTCGCGCGCGTAGAGTGCCGCCGCGGCCTTGCCGTTGCCCCATCCCGGCCCGGACGAGCCCGCGCCAAACACCAGCGCCACCTTGTCTTTCAGCCGCTGACCCATGTCATTCCGCCGAGATGTGCGCAAAGTCGGCGACCTTCTTCCACTTGGCCACGTCGCCCTGGATCATCGCGGCAAATGCCTCGGGCTTGTCGGCGACCACATACGCGCCCACGCCCGCGTACTTGGCCTGCACGTCCTTGTCCGCCAGCGCCTTGCGGGATGCGTCGTTCAGCTTGGCCAGCACGTCCTTGGGCAAGCCCGCGGGCGCCAGCAGGCCATTCCACATTTCCGCGTCGTAGTCAGGCAAACCCACTTCCGCGAACGTGGGCACGTCCGGCAATTGCGGCAGGCGGGACTTGGCGGCCACCACGATCGGGCGCAGGTTGCCCGACTGGATGTGCGCCATCGATGACGCGGCCGTATCCCACAGAATGGGCACCTGGCCGGCGATGACGTCATTGAGCGCGGGACCCGTGCCGCGATACGGCACATGCATCATGTCCAGGCCCGACAGCGACTTGTAATACTCCATCGCCATGTGGGTGGCGCCGCCGTTGCCGGACGAGGCGTACGAATACTTGCCCGGGGCGCCCTTGATCAGGGCGGTGAACGACGCATAGTCCTTGGCCGAGAAGTTCTTGTTCACGACGATCACGCCAGGCACGCGGATGATCTGCGTGACCGGCGTGAAGTCCTTCACCGCGTCGTAGGGCAGGTTCTTGTACACGGCAGGGTTGGTGCCGTTGGTGCTGGACGTGCCCAGCAGCAGCGTGTAGCCGTCCGGGGCGGCCGAGGCCACGGCTCGGCTGCCCACGGTGCCGCCCGCGCCGCCGCGGTTCTCCACCACGACTGGCTGGCCGATCTGCTTGGCCAGCGCTTCGGCAAAGATGCGTCCGACCACGTCCGAGGTGCCGCCCGGCGGGAAGGGCACGATCAGGCGGATGGGCCGGTCGGGGTAGGTGGTCTGCGCCGCGGCGGCGCCCGCCAGCGACAGGGTTGCTGCGGCGGCCGCCAGCTTGATCCAGGTTCTGCGCTTCATGAGGTTTGTCTCCTTGCTTGATATTGTTTTGTGTGTCGAACCGGGCGATGCGCGCCGCCCTCAGGCGATGCGGTCGCCCGGCTTGATCTTGGCCGCCCGGCTGTCCACGCCCGGCAGCATGTGCGCGGGGTCGCGCGTGACCACCACGTCAAGAATGGTGGGACGGTCCTTGCAGGCGTAGGCTTGCGCCAGCGCGGCGGGCAGTTCCGCGGGATCCTCGACGCGGATGCCATTGCAGCCCAGCGCGCGCGCCACGTTGGCGTAGTTCGTGTCCACCAGATCCGACGACTGGTAGCTGCCCGCGCCGTACATCAGGTGCTGCAACGCCTTGATGTAACCCGACGCAGCGTTATTGACCACCACGAGCGTGAAGGCGAGCTTCATGCGCACCGCGGTTTCCAGTTCGCCCAGCGACATATTGCAGCCGCCGTCGCCGGTCAGGCTGACCACCTGGCGGCCGGGGGCCGCCGCGGCCGCGCCGATGGCGCCGGGGATGCCGTAGCCAATGGACGCAAAGCCGCGGTCGGGCACAAAGCCGCGGCCGGCGCGCTTGGTGTCGAACAGCAACCCGCCCCAATGCGCGGCGAAGCCGCCGTCGGCCACCAGGATGCCGTCTTCGGGCAGCGACGCATTGATCTCGTGCATCAGCCGCGCCATGCCGACGGGGCGGTCGCCGGAAGTCAGCTTTGCGTTGACCGATTCGCGCCACGCGTGCATGGCCTGGCCGACCTCGTCCACGTAGTCCTGGCGGGCATGCGCGCCGTGGGCGGCCAGGCGCGCGTCCAGGTCCTCCAGCGTGGCACGCACGTCGCCCCACAGGCGCAGGGCGGGCGTGGTGGTGCGGTCGAATTCCTCGGCCACGATATCCAGATGGATGATCGGCGCGCCCGCGGCCAGCAGGTCGTAGCGGCGGGTCGCCACTTCGCCCAGCTTGCAGCCGACGACAAAGAGGCAGTCGGATTTGGCGATCAGGTCATTGGCAATGCGGCTGTAGCGGCCGAAAAGCCCCGCGTTCAGCGGATCGCTGCAGGCGATCGCGCCCTTGCCGCTCATGGTGTGGGCGACGGGAATGCCGAACTTGCGTGCGAAGGCCTGGACGGTATCGGCGGCATCGCTGATATGCACGCCGCCACCGCACAGCATCAGCGGGCGGGAGGCCCCCGCGAGCATGCTTGCCGCTTGCGCCACGTCGTCGGCCGACGGACGGCAGCGCAGGGCGGGCGAGCGCCGGTAGTTGGGGCTGGAATAAAAATCGTCGGCATCGAACGCATGGACCGCGTGCGCGATGTCTTCGGGCACATCCAGCACCACGGGGCCCGGGCGGCCGCTGGTGGCCACGGCAAAGGCGCGCCGCACCAGCTCGGGAATGCGCTCGATCATCTCCACCCGCAGCACGTCTTTCACGACCGGGCGCAGCACCTCCAGCTGCCGGGCCTCCTGGGTCATGTTCTTCCAGGAGTGCATGCGATGCGAGTCGCCGACCAGCGCGACCAGCGCCGTGCCCGCGTTGTAGGCTTCGGCCAGCCCGGTCACCAGGTTGGTCGCGCCAGGGCCCAGGGTCGCGTCGCACACGCCCGGGCGGCCGCTGACCTTGGTGTAGGCGTCGGCGGCGAACACCGCGCAGCGCTCGTCGTTGATCAGGTTGTGATTCAGGTTCAGGCGGCGCGCGGCGTCATAGAACGGCAGGAGCTGGAAGCCGCCCATGCCGAACATCAAGCCGACCTCGTGCGCGGCAAACATGCGGGCGAGGGCTTCGCCTCCGGTGATTTCCAGTTTTTCCGACATTCGGGTAAGGCTCCTAGTGGGTGTCGCGCCCGGCGAGCAGGGCGTCGATAAAGGTTTTGAGCGGTGTGCCGACGCGGCAGCCCAGGTCGCGGGCGCGGGCGTTGGCCGAGGAGATGGTCCCTTCCTCGTAGCAGGAACGGGCGTCGCCGATGCGCGCGGTGTGCGTCGAGACGGTCAATGCGGCGATGCCGCGCTGTTGCAGCAGGGGCAGGCGTCCTATGCCGGCGCTGTCCTTGCCCATGCCCGCGTCGTTGAAGGTGACCAGGCGCGGGGACGCCCGGACGCCATCGGACTGCAGGCCGGCCAGCCGTTCTCCGTGAGAGGCGGTGACGGCGATGAGGCCGTCGTCCTGCGCATCCACGAGCGACACGGAATCGGCGCCCACCACCAGCGGGGCGCCGTCCGGGCCGGACATGATGACGATGCGGGATTCCTTGATGGCGGTGGGGCGGCCGGCGTTTGGCTGGGCGTGCGCGAGCCGCGCAGCGGCTTCGGAGACGGTCATGCCCGGCTCGCAGCCCAGGTCCTGGGCAAGCGCATTCACAAAGCTGATGACGCCGTGGCGCGCCATGTCTGCGCCATCGCCGATGCGGCAGCTGCGGTAGCTCGCGGTGGCGGCGGGAACGCCCCAACGTTGCAGGTCGTCCAGACCCGCAATGCCGGCGCGCTGCCAGCCCACGCCGGCGTCGTTCAGCACGACGGCACGCACCTCGCCGCGTGCCGCGCAATAGGCGGCATAGCTGCCGCCATGCGACCCGGCAATCACGACGCGCCCGGCGTCCTTCCGCGTCAGCTTGGTGATGCTGTCCAGCACCCGCGCATCCCGGATACTTTCCGGATGTTCCATATTATGAATTGTCCCCGTCCTACAGCACTGGCTCCGTCAGGTTGGGGTTGTGCTGTCGAATCGTTTGATGTTGTTATCGCGTTCGGGACGATTCTAGGGGCGCGGGTTTTATGGAATCAATGCGATCTCCATAATATGGAATTGATTTTGCGGCCGGCTTACTGCTCCCAGCCTCCACCCAACGCCAGAAACACCGCGATCTGGTCGCTGGAGAGTTCCGCCTGCGAGGCCGCCAGCGCGCTTTCATTGCTGGCCAGCGTGCGCTCGGCATCCAGCACGGTCAGGTAGTCCGTCTTGCCGTACTGGAACAGGCGCCGCGCCTGCGAAGCCGCTTCCGCGCTTTGGTCGCGGGCCGCGCGCAGGGCGGTGTCGCGGTCCAGTTGGCGGGCGTAGACCACCAGCGCGCTTTCGGTTTCGCGCAAGGCATTGAGCACGGTCGCGTCGAAGCGGGCGGCGGCGGCCTTGGTGTTGGCTTGCGCCTCGGCGATGCGCGCTTGGGCGGCGCCCGTGTTGGGCACTGTCCAGGAGATCAGCGGACCCACGCTCCAGCTAAAGGTGCCGCGGTCGCCAAACATGGCTGCCGGACCGCCCGATGCGGCGGACAGGCCCAGCGTGATCTTGGGATAAAGGTCGGCCGTGGCGACCCCGATGCGGGCCGTGGAGGCGGCCAGGGTGCGTTCCGCCTGGCGGATGTCGGGACGGCGGCGCAGCAACTGCGCGCCATCGCCCACCGGGATGGTTTCGGTCAGCTTGGGCGCGCTGGCGCATTGCAGCAGGGCGGACGGGATCTCGGCCGGCGTCTGGCCGGTCAGCGCCGCCAGGCGATACAGCGCCGTGCGCTGCTGGGCCTGGAACGGCGGCAGGTTGGCCTGCAATTGTTCAAGCTGGCTGCGCGCTCGCGTGACGTCCAGCGTGGTGCCCCGGCCGGCGCGCTGCAGGCGGCTGACGGCGTCAACCGATTCCCGCTGCACCTGCACGGAATGCTGCGCCGAGGCCAGCTGCATGCCCGCCGCGCACAGGTTGGCGTAGGCGCGAGCGGTCTCGGCCGCGACCGTGACGCGGGTGGCGTCGTACGCGGCCTGCGCGGCCTGCGCGTCGTCAGTAGAGGCTTCGACGGCGCGGCGGATCTGGCCGAACAGGTCCAGTTGATACGACACGCTGGCGCCGGTGGAGTAGGACCAGCGGTTGGGCGGATCGATGCCAGGCTGAAGCTCCTGCAAACCGGAGACATGGCCGAACGTGGGCGAGGCATTCACGCCGATCGTCGGCTGCTGCTGCGCCTTCGTTTCCTGCACCGCGGCCTGCGCGCGTTCAAGGTTGGCGCTGGCCACGCGCAAATCGGTGTTTGCGGCCAAGGCTTTTTCCACCAGGCCGTCCAGCACCGGATCGTTATACAGACGCCACCAGTGGCCAGGGACCGCCTCTTGCCGGTACACGTCTTCCTGCGCTTGCACGAAGGAGGATTGCGCGCTCGGCCGCTGGGACACGGCCTCGCGCGGCACCTGGTAGTCGGGGCCGACGGCGGCGCATCCGGCCAGCGCGAGGGCCAGCGTCAGCGGAAGGAAAAATCTGGTTTTCATGGCAGGTACGGCTTGGCGTCGATAAGGGGATTCAAGGGTTTTCGGAAAGAAGGGCGATGCGGGCCGCTCGTCAGGAAGCGTGAGGCGCGGCGGCTGCGGCCTGGGGCGGGCGGTCGTCGACCGAGACGGTGGCCGTCTGGCCGGCGACCAGCCGCACGCCCTCGGGCACGTCGTCGATCTTCACGCGCACCGGAATGCGCTGCGCGAGGCGGACCCAGTTGAAGGTCGGGTTCACGTTGGGAAGGAGGTTCGCGCCGGTGCTGCGGTCGCGGTCCGCGATCCCCATGGCGATGCTTTCCACATGGCCGCGAATGTGGCGCGATTCGCCCATCAGCGTCACGGTGACGGGGTCGCCTTCGTGGATGCCGGGCAGCTTGGTTTCCTCGAAGTAGCCTTCGACGTAGAACGACCCGGCGTCCACCAGCGCCATCACGCCGTGGCCGGCCGTGGCGTACGAACCGGCGCGCAGGTCCAGGTTGGTGATGCGGCCATCGCTGGCGGCCACGACGCGGCTGCGCGCGAGGTTCAAGCGGGCAGTGTTCAGCTGCACCTGCGCCTGGGCGAGCGCGGCTTCGGTCTGCTGCACCTTGGTCTGGCTTTGTTCGACGGCTTCGGCCGCAACCAACTGGCCCAGCGAGCGGTTGCGCTTGGCATCGCGCAGCGCCTGGTCGTGCGCAACCTGCTGCGAACGCACCGAGGCCTGGGCCTGGTCGTACGCCAGCTGGAAGCGGGCGCGGTCGATCTCGAACAGCAGGTCGCCGGCCTTCACGTCCTGGTTGTCGTGCACGGGCACGCTTGTCACCAGGCCGGAGACATCGGGCGCCACCTGCACCACGTAGGCCTTGACGCGTCCATCGCGCGTCCAGGGCTCGACTTCATAGTGATCCCAAAGCTGCCAGCCGGCATAAGCGGCGGCGGCGACGACAACGGCCGTCACAGCGAACTTGCCGATTGCAGCAGGGCGAAGGGCATTGGGGAGTTTCATACCTATCTCTGAAGAAAATAAGGGGAAATGAGGGAGACGCCGTACAGCAGCACCACGAAGAGCGCCAGGTCAAAGAGCGCGGGGTGCCACACCAGGCGATACAACCCGGCGCGCGCCAGCACGCGCCGCACCGCCCAGGCCACGCCCAGGGTGACGACGCCCAGCACGAGCAGCCAGGGGAAGTAAATGCCGTAGAGATTGAATTCGCCGATCATGATGCTTGGCCCTCCAGCGTGGGATGGGCGGGTTTAAAGTCGGGCGCGTCGGGAAAGAAGGCGCGGCGGATGCCGACCAGCGCCACCACGGCGCGGTCGCGCGCGTGGGGCCCCTGCGGCGTGGCGGCCACGCTGCAGAGCGCGCGATCGATCTGCGCCAGGAACTCGGTTGTCTTGTCCTGCGTGCGCCCCGACGAACGCAGCCGGAAAAACTGCGCCAGGCTGTCGAGCACCGGCTGGATCGTGGATTCGGCCATCGGCAGATGGCGGCGCGCCCGCTGCAGTTCGGTGATGTCGCGGCCCACGCGCAAGTCTTTCAGCGCATCGGCGGCCACCAGGTCGTCGGGCCGCTTGGCCAGCGCCAGGCGCGGCTGCAAAAGCCCGATGCGGTCCAGCATGCGGGCGGCATAGGTGTGGCGCGACGGCGCGCGGGGCGCGCTAGCCAGCGTCGCCAGCTCTTTCCAGTTGGCGGCCTGGATGCGGCGTGCGCTCCAGTCGGCGCTGACCGTGCGGAAGATGGCGGCGATGATCGCGGCGGTGGCCACGCCGATGCACTGCGCGACCTGCGTGTCGATGAAGGACACGACGTCGGCCGTGTTGGTGTCTTGCAGCGCCATCGTGCCCAGAAATCCGAACAGCATGGCCATGGCCTTGCCGGTGCTGGCCGGGCGGGCAATGAAAATGCCCAGCACGAACGCGGTCGGCAGCATGGACAGCGCCAGCATCTCGAAGGAATGAATGGCCGGCATGATGCCCAGCAGATACAGCGCCGACAGCGGAATCGAATACACCGTGTAGGTCAGAAACTGCATGATGCCGGGCACGGGATTGTCCTGCGAGGCGAAAAAGCAGCTGAAGATCGCGGCCATCAGCGCGGCGGTGGCGCCGTTGCTCCACGCCGTGCCGATCCAGAAAAGGCAGCACACCGAAATGGCCAGGCCGGCGGCCAGCGCCGACAGCAGCGCCATGCCGTGGTCGCGATGCAGCGCCGCATTGGGATCGCGTGAAGTGCGCGGGGTGCGCACCGGCGCGCCCTGCAAGCCCGCGCGGATGTCGCGGCGCAGGGCCAGGCATTCGTCATAGGTGTCGATCAGTTCGCGTAGGCGGGTCATCAGGCTGGCCAGCAGCGCGTCGCGCCAGGTCGAGCGGCTGTCGATCCCGGGCGTCAGCTGTGTGACCGCGGCGCGCAGTTGGACGGCGGTCTCGTGCGAGGCCTGGCCGCCGGCATTGATCCATTCCGAAATATCGGACAGCAGCGCCTGCACCGGTTCGGGCAGCGTCTGGCCGTTGGCCTGCAAGGCGCGCATGCGGTCTTCGACGGCGGACACGGCCGGCGTCAACGCCGCGATCTGGTCTTGCATGGCGCGCACGGCGCCTGCGGTCCAGCGCAGGTTGCTGGTGTCAAAGGGAACGTGGGTGGACAGCAGGCGCAATTGCGTGATGTCGTTGGCCAGCACGCGGCGGTCCTTGTCGCGCTGTTCGGCGGTCTTGCCGCTCAGCGTGTCGTGCATCCAGTTGCGCGCATCGCGCACGGCCTTGTCCAGTTGCAGCGTCAGCGCGGGCGCCAGGCCGCGGGGCAGGACAATGCTGTGGATCAGCGTGGCGCACACGATGCCCAGGCTGATTTCCTCGACGCGGGCGAGCGCCGTGTCAAAGACCAGGGAAGGGTCGGTGACGCTGGGAAAGCCGATCATGGCGGCCGTGTAGCCGGCCAGCATGAACAGATAGGACCGCGGCGTGCGGTCCAGCACCGACATGTACAGGCAGGCGCCCACCCACAGCACCATCGCGCCGGTCATGACGACGGGCGAGTTCGACAGGCGCGGCACCATGTAGACGGTGGCCGCCGAGCCGGCGAAGGTGCCGATCAGGCGATACAGGGCCTTGGAACGGACCGCGCCGGACCAGGGCTGGGCCACGACATAGGCGGTGGTCATCGCCCAGAACGGACGCGGCAAACCAATGCTGTAAGCCAGATAGAGCGCCATGATGGCGCTCAGGTAGCTCTTGAGCGAGAAGAGGGTTTCGCGGACGTTCGGCAGTTTCATGGCCGCGCGTCCTCTTGCGCTCCGGCGCCGCTGCGGCCAAGCGACACTTTCAAGGCGTCGAAGACGCGCAGGCAGGCCTGCAGATCCGATTCGCTGACACCCTGGAAGACGCGGCGGCGCAGCTCAACCAGCACCTCTTCGACCTGCGCGCGCAGCGCATGGCCGGCGTCGGTCAGATGCAGGGTGCGTGCGCGGCGGTCGTGGGGATCTTCGCGGCGTTCCATCAGGCCGGCGGCCACCAGTTGGTCCAGCACGCGCACGAGAGAGGGGCCTTCAACGCCCAAAGCTTCGGCCAGCGCGCCTTGGCGAACACCGTCGCCAAGTCGGCCGGCCAGGATGACGGGCCACGCGGTTGCCTGTGACAGTCCGTAGTCGGCAAGCGCCTTGTCGGCAGCGCCGCGATAAGCGCGCGACAGCACCATCAGATTGGCGGTGGTGGCCATGAGCTGGGAGTCGGAAGGAGTAAGCATGGAATCGATTGTATCCTATCTATTAGCTTACTAATGATTGAAAATGGCGACTATCTCGATAGATTTTCTCAATTGGGAAAATGGCGGGGCGGTTTTCCGTGGGTGGAAAACTGGGGGCGACACCCGTCCACCCCCGTCAGGGATCAACCGTTGCAGTCGGCCCAGCAGTTCGGCGTTTCGTACAGACGCACGCGCGTCAGGCGCAGTTCAGCGCCGTAGTGGCCGTGGTAATGCGGCGCCAGCGTTTCAAACACGATGGTGGCCAGGTTCTCGGCGGTGGGGATGCGGTCCAGCACGACGGTCTTGTGCCCGGGCAGCGTGTCCAGGAAGCCGCGCACGGCGGCGTCGCCTTCGTAGACCAGGAACGCGTGGTCCCAGACGTCCACGATGTGGGTCTTGGCGATGTGCTTGATCTCGGAGAAGTCCATGACCATGCCGTTGTCGGACTCGCCGGGCGCCTGCACCACGTCGCCCGTCAGGGTGATTTCCAGCACATAGCGGTGGCCGTGCAGGTTGCGGCACTGGCTGCGGTGGTCGGGAATGCGGTGGCCGGCGTCGAACTCGAGCCTGCGGGTCACGGAAATCATCGTGCGCTCCGCGAGGCGTGGGGGTAAATCATGGAATGCCTATGTATTTGTGGGTTTGCAGGCTGAGCCGCCATTGCGGATGCTGCATACAGTACTGGACGGCCTGCTCGGTGTTGGCTGCGCGCGCCGGACCGTCCATGGGTTGCAGGAAAAAGTGTTCGAAATCCAGGTGCGCGAAGGCGTCGGGCAGGGCGTTCAGTTGCGGGTAGACCAGCTTGAGCTCGTTGCCGCGTTCGACCACGACCGGGGCCGTGCCCTTGGGGCTGACGCAGATCCAGTCCACGCCGGCGGGCGGCTTGATCGTGCCGTTGGTTTCGATGGCGACGGTGAACCCGCGGGCGTGGATGGCGTCCAGCAGCGGCGTGTCCAGTTGAAGCAGCGGTTCGCCGCCCGTGAAGACCACGTAGCGGTTGTCGGCGCCGGGGCCCCAGGCCGCGGCGATGGCGTCGGCCAGCAGATCCGCCGTGGCGAATTTGCCGCCGCCGTCGCCGTCCGTGCCGATGAAGTCGGTGTCGCAGAAGGTGCAGGCGGCGCTGGCGCGGTCGCTTTCGCGGCCGGACCACAGATTACAGCCCGCGAACCGGCAGAATACCGCCGCGCGGCCTGCATGGGCGCCTTCGCCTTGCAAGGTCTTGAAGATTTCTTTGGCGGAGTAAGTCATGGGGGATGCGGGCGGCTGGCCGCCCCGGATTCGAGCAAAAGCGCATCATTTTACTTGGCGCGGCCGATATCCGCCGAAAGACCCTGCGCCACGCGGGTTCGCCGCCTGCGGCAGGCGGGTGCGCCGCGCCCGGAAAATTGCGGGATCCGCATGCGCGCCGTTCTCCGTGCCTGCTGCGCGAAGCCTGCCGGCCCTGTAGACTTGCCGCCTATGTTTCACGTCCAAGACTCGCTATTCATCGACGAGCGCGACCTGACCTTCACCATGATCCGCGCCCAGGGCGCCGGCGGGCAGAACGTCAACAAGGTCTCCAGCGCCGTCCACCTGCGCTTCGATGTGCGCGCTTCCCGCCTGCCGCTCGAGGTGCAGGACGCCGTGTGCGCGCTGAACGACCACCGCATCTCCAAGGAAGGCGTGATCGTCATCAAATCGCAGTCGTTCCGCAGCCAGGAAAAGAACCGCGCCGAGGCCATCGAGCGCCTGGTGGGCATGGTGCGGTCGGCCATCCGGGTGGACAAGCCGCGCCGCGCTACCAAGCCGACGCGCGCCTCGCAGCGCAGGCGCGTGCAGCGCAAGGTGCTGCACGGCGAGGTCAAGCGGCTGCGCGGCCGGGTACAGGGCGATTAGAGGCCGCCATGATCGACGCGCGCCGCCGTTACCTCGTCTCCCTGGCCGGGGTGTTTGCCGTCATCTGGGCGGCGCTGGCCATCGATCCGCACGACCGCTCGGCCTGGGCGCTGGAAAATGCGCTGGTGCTGGGCCTGGGCATCGTGCTCTTTGCCACGCGGCACGCGTTCGTGTTCTCGCGCGTGTCGTACACGTTGATCTTCCTGTTCCTGTGCCTGCATACGATCGGGGCGCACTATACGTATTCCCTGGTCCCGTACGACGAGTGGTGGCGCGCCTTGACCGGGCGCACGCTCAACAGCCTCTTGGGCTGGGAGCGCAACAACTTCGACCGCGTCGTGCATTTTTCGTACGGCCTGCTGCTGGCCTACCCGATCCGCGAGATCTTCCTGCGCGTGGCCGAGGTGCGCGGGTTCTGGGCGTACTTCCTGCCGATGGACGTCACGCTGTCGACCTCGGCCCTCTACGAACTGATCGAGTGGGGCGCTGCCGAGTTCTTTGGCGGCGACCTGGGCGCGGCTTATCTGGGGACGCAGGGCGATATCTGGGATGCGCAGAAGGACATGGCGCTGGCGGCGCTGGGCGCGGTCATCGCCATGGCCATCACCGCCCTGGTCAACCGGAAAGCGCGGCGCGACGTCGCGCGTGACTGGGCCGACAGTCTGAAGCCCGAACGACGGCGGCACGCCGAAAATCCTTGAAGTCCATAGGGGCATGACGATATATCGGTTAAACCCGATATATGATTCGATAAATTGCGATATACCAATATGACCGCAACTTCCTCACGCACCGAGCAGGACGCCACGCAACCCGTGATCGACGCAGACGCCATCCTCAAGGCGCTCGCCAATCCGGTCCGGCGCGACATCCTGACCTGGCTGAAGACGCCGCACGCCCATTTCGAGGAGCGCCCGGGCCACACCTTTGAACACGGGGTGTGCGCGGGCCATATCGATGATCGCTGCGGACTGTCCCAGTCGACGGTGTCGTCGCATCTGGCCGTGCTGCAGCGCGCCGGCCTGATTTCGGCGACCAAGGTGGGGCAGTGGGTCTTTTTTCGTCGCAATGAACCCGTGATTGCCGCGTTCCTGCGGCAGTTGAACCAGGATATGTAGCCCGTCTGCCATACCCGCAAGCGCCCCATTGCCGGGACGAAAGGATGTTTCATGAACCCGTTGTTTGAACCGCTGAAAGTCGGCGACCTGACGCTGCGCAACCGCGTCGTGATGGCGCCGCTGACCCGTCAGCGCGCCAGCGCCGGCCGCGTGCCGAATGACCTGATGGTCGAGTACTACACCCAGCGCGCCGGGGCCGGCATGATCCTCACGGAAGCCACCGCGGTCACGCCGCAGGGCGTCGGCTACGCGGATACCCCGGGGCTGTGGTCGCCCGAACAGGTCAAGGGCTGGCGCAAGGTGACGTCCGCGGTGCACGACAAGGGCAGCGTGATCGTCGCGCAGCTCTGGCACGTGGGGCGCATTTCCGACCCGATGTTCCTGGACGGTGAACTGCCGGTCGCACCCAGCGCCATCGCGGCCAAGGGCCATGTCAGCCATGTCCGCCCCAAGCGCGCCTACGTGACGCCGCGCGCCCTGGAAACCGCGGAGATCCCCGGCGTGGTCGAGGCTTACCGCCACGGCGCGCAGATGGCGATGGAAGCCGGTTTCGACGGTGTCGAGGTGCATGCCGCCAACGGCTACCTGCTGGACCAGTTCCTGCAGGACAGCACCAACCATCGCACTGACCAATACGGCGGCTCCATCGAGAACCGCGCGCGCCTGCTGCTCGAAGTGGTCGACGCCTGCGTGGCCGTCTGGGGCGCGGGCCGCGTCGGCGTGCATCTGTCGCCGCGCGCGGACGCCCACGACATGGGCGATTCGGATCTGCCCGGCCTGTTCGGCTATGTGGCGCGTGAACTGGGCAAGCGCGGCATCGCGTTCCTGTGTGCCCGCGAACACGAAGGTCCCGACAGCCTGGCCCCGATGATGAAGGCCGAGTTCGGGGGCGTGTTCATCGCCAACGAAGGCTACACGCGCGAAACCGCCGAAGCCGCCGTGGCCGCCGGCCGTGCGGACGCCGTGGCGTTTGGCGTGCCGTACATCGCCACGCCTGATCTGGCCGAGCGTCTGCAGCAAAATGCGCCGCTCAACACGCCGAACCCGGCCACGTTCTACGCCTCCGGCCCGGAAGGCTATACCGACTACCCGGCAATGGCGGCCTGACGTTCAGAGCGCGGCGCGCATCGGATAGGTAAACCATCCGAAGTGCGCCGCGTTCAGGCCCAGATGCGCCAGCACGGCGGCGGCCAGGCCGCCGTAGCGGTAGGCCACGGCGTATCCCACCCCCGCCAGCGCCGCCAGCAGCATCCACTGCCAGCCTCCGGCGTAGTGCGCCAGCCCGAACAGCGCGGCCGCCACGGCCAGCGCCGCCCAGGCGCCCCATGGATGATGACGCCACCATTTCGTCAGACGCTCCTGCACATATCCTCGAAACAGCGCCTCTTCGGACAGCGTGACGAGCAGGGCGTTGTTCAGCAGCCAGATCCACCCGGACGCGGGCCACTTGGGCGCCCATCCCACCACCCCCAACGCCAGCGCCAAGCCCAGGCAGGCCGTCACTGCGCCCGCGCACGCCAGCAACGCCGCCTGCAAGGTCAGCCGCGCATGCGCCGCGGCCATCGGCGGGGCCAACACCAGCACCACCCAGAACCCCACCAGCGGCTTGTCCATATTCAGGTACATGCCGAACGGCACCGCGTCTGGCGTGAGCGGCGCGGGCGCAATGACGCGCAGATTGTGAAAGCCGGGCAACAGATGGGCAAAGAGCAGCACGGCCACGACCACGAAGAGCGCATGACCCGCCGCGCGCGGCGCGGGCCCTGCGCCAGCGCGCACTAGCGCGGCCGCAACGATCAGCAGTGCCGGACCCGCGAGCGCCACCGGATCGACGACGCCGTCGGCCAATGCCCAGGCCCACGCCACCGCCAAGGGGGCTAGCGCCCAGCGGCGCGTGCCAGGCGGCCACAAGAGGGCGGCGGCCAGGAACAGGGCAAACCACGGCATGAGGTGCGGCATCGGCGGACGGCAGGCAATCGCGAAGGCCTGAGTGTAAGCGCGCGCCCAGGCCGGCTTTGCCTTGCCGGTGATTTCAGGCGACCATGCGGCAGCGGCGGCACGTGCCCCGCATATCAGGCGGACCTTGCGCCGCCAGCAATGGAGTCAGGAATGAAGACAATCGCGTGGTTGATGCTGGCCGCGGCGCTGCTGCCGTTCGTGTGCACGATCATCGCCAAGGCAGGCGGCAAGAAGTTCGACAACAACGATCCGCGCGCGTGGCTGGCGCGGCAGGAAGGGTGGCGCGCGCGGGCCAATGCCGCGCAGGTCAACACGTTCGAAGCGTTGCCGTTTTTCTACGCCGCGGTGTTGTTCGCGCTGTACAACCAGGCCTCGCCCGCGCACGTTGCCACGCTGATGGCGTGCTGGCTGGGCACACGGCTGGGATACCTGGCGATGTATCTGGCGAACTGGGGCGCGCTGCGCTCGCTGGTCTGGACGGCGGGGGTGGGATTCGTGATCGCGATCCTGTTCGCGGGCGTCTGAGCTGCGGCGCACGACCCAATGAGATTGGCCGCGGCGTTACGCGCCGCGGCCGCCCGGCATCACTTCCACTCGAACATGGCGCGCGCGGTGCCCGAGCTTTCCACCCTGACCGCACGCTCCTGCGCCTGGCCGTCGTACGTGGCCGATATCTTGTAGCTGCCCGCGGGCAGCTTCACCAGCATGTAGGGGCCTTGCGACGTGGTCTGCAGCACGGCCTTGCCTTGGGCGTCCCGAATGGCGACGGTCACGTCGGCCACGTAATCGGCCTTGCCCCCGCGTTGGGCGGCAAAGGTCAGCGCCAGCGGATAGCTGCTGGACGCGGCCTTCATGGCTTCCGATTCGTCGATGCCGATGCCGCCGCTGACGTACTCCACGGTGCCCTGATGCTGCACGGGCGGCATGCCTGCCTGGGCGGTGGACAGGACGCCTGCGATGGCCATGCTGCCCAGGGCCATGGCGGCGGCCATCGTGCAGCGTTCAAAACGTTTGTTCATGGAATTCTCCTGCAGGAAAACCGGCGGGGCAGCGCGTTGTGGCTGCCCCCGCCGGTAGCTTGCAACGATTCGACTTGGGTGCGCAAGGCGAGTTCGCGTCCGTCCGCCTCGGAAATCAACCGTTTGTATCAGGCGCCGCGTGCGCAGCCGCCGCTGGCCTGCCGCCAGCAAAACGTCAGTTGGCTCACGCCGCTGACCGAGCCATCCGCCGCGAAGCGCCGTTCCTCTAGCTGCCCGGCGCCGCCGCCATGCAGTGCCATCACGCTGGAGCTGCGCGTGCCGTACGTCGGGCTGACGATGAACGGGCTGCTCAGCAGCCGTTCGCGGTCCGGCGGCAGGCCGGTGGCGGGCAGGTCTGCATCGTCTGCCGGGCTGCGGTCGGCGAGCGCGGCGAACAGCGCGGGCAGGTCCGGCTGCGGCTGGTGGTGCAGCACGGCGGTGAACGCGGCCTTGGTTCGCGCCAGCTTGGGCCAAGGCGTGTCCAGCAGGTGATTGGACAGGGCATAGACGCCGGGGGCCAACGCGCGCGGCCCGCCGTCGCGGTTGCTCAGGTACCAGGCCTGGCGGGCGTCGCCCACGATCAGGTTGAAGCCGTTGTAGGCCTGGTCCACGTCATGCACCGTTTCCAGATACGCCTGCGGCGTCATGGCGCCGCGCAGAAAGTCTTCGACCAGCGCGCCGCGCGACGGCGCGTCATCCAGATGCCGGCCGGGCTCGCGAAAGTTGGTGACCAGCGCGTAGCGTCCCTCGGTCGTCGCGCCCATCCACGTGCCGCCCGCCTGGCCGTCGCGACCGGCGTAGATGTTCGGGGCGTCCGGCCATTGCGCAGCGGGCAGGGTGGGACGCGCGTGGAACTCGTCGCGGTTCGCGGCGATCAGGACGGGGATGCCGGGCAAGGAGTGCAGGGCCAGTACGGCAAGACACATGATTCAGACCTGATGAAGGGGGGAGGGATTGGCAGGGCGGCCGGGCGCGGCGGTGAAGTCGGGTCCGGCCAGCGTGGCGCGCAAGGCTTCGATCTGCGCGGCGACGTCGCGCAGCGCGGGCGAGGGCGTCGAGATCGCATCGCCAGGCACGGGCAGGCCCTGTTCGACGGTGGCGGCAATGCGATCCAGCGCGGCGGCCAGCTGGGCGACCTCGGCGGCGGGCGGCGCGGCCTGGCCGTCGGGCAGCGACCAGGCCGTGTCCGAGATGGCGTTGGCCACGCGTTCCAGCGCCACTTCGACCGGCCACCAGGCCAGCGCGCGGCGGCTGACCAGCCGGGGCTCGGACAGCCCGCGCTGCAGGGCGACGCGCAGGTCCGACAGGCGCGAGTAGGCGCGGGCGCGCAGGTCGTGCCGTTTGTCGGGATCGGCCTGAAAGACCGTGTTCAGGTACGCCGCCAGGGTGAACGTGGCCGAGGACACGGCATGGTCCAGATTGCTGCGTTCGATGCGTATCCAGGGCAGGTAACCCACCAGCAATACGATGGCCGCCGCGACGCCCACGTCCACCAGCCGGGCCAGCGCAATGGCCCAGCTTCCCGGTTGCAGCGCGCCGATCAGCAGCATGAGGATGGGCAGCAAGATGGCCGAAAACAACCCATAGTTGCGCCGTATCGACCAGGGCAGCAGCGCGGCCAGGGCGGCGAGCGTCAGCAGGCTGGCAAGGCCGCCCCGATCCAGCGCGAGGACGGTGGCGCTGATACCCACGCCCACCACGCTGCCCGCGCAGCTCTGCAGGGCGCGCGCGAACACCGAGCCGAAGTTGGGCTTGAACACCACCACGACGACGAGCGGCACCCAGTAGGAGCGCGGCAGCGCGGCCGCCAGGGCGACAGCCTCGGCGGCGAGCAGGCACAACCCCAGTCGCACGAGATACCGCACCGTCGTCGGCCCGGGCCGGTACGTGCGGACCAGCACGCGCCAGGGCGTACGCGCAGGCGCGGGCTGAAGCGTCGCGAAGGCGTCGGGCTGCGCGGCGCGGGCGCCGTTCAGCAACAGT
Source organism: Achromobacter mucicolens (assembly GCF_902859725.1). GTDB lineage: Bacteria > Pseudomonadota > Gammaproteobacteria > Burkholderiales > Burkholderiaceae_B > Achromobacter > Achromobacter mucicolens. The sequence continues at coordinate 20,490 of NZ_CADIJP010000036.1, forward strand.
TGCACCTGCTCCAGCGCGTCGGCCAGCTGCGGCATGCCGGCCCGGCGCAGGGCGGAAATGTCGTCGCGCGCGTCCGGTTCGGCATCGTTTTCGACCCGGTCGGCCACGTGGTTCATGACGCGGGCGCACTCTGGCGGCAACACCCGGCCGGCGCGCGCCAGCGTCAACGCGGCATTGGTGAGCGGCGTGCAGGCCTGCAACTGCGCGGCCAGGCGGGCCAGCCGCGGCGTCGGACCGGCCGACCGGCCACGCGCGGCCAGCACGGTGTCATAGGCGGCGGTCATGGCCGCTTCCATGTCGCGGCGCGCGGCCATGACCCGGGAAGTGCCGATCGCCGAGAACATCGCCGCCAGCTTGCGGTAGGCCTGCGCCACCGCGGCCCGCTCCGGCGCGATGGGGTTCACCACCCACCCGGACAGCGTCAGCGCCAGGCCGAACAGCCCGCCCGCGCCGACCAGCACCGGCGGCATCCACGCGGGCAGCGTGGACGTCAAGCTGGAGCCGACGATGACGTAGGTGGCAAATTGCAGCGTGGCGACGGCGGCGATGTTGTTGAAGGTGCCGACCAGGCTGGCCGCCAGGACCAGCACCATCATGGCTGCGGAGGTCCACAGGCCGTGCCCGGCGATCAGGTTGCCCAGCAGGTAGCCCAAGGCGCCGCCGAACACCGTGGATCCGATCGAAAGCGCCCGGTTGCGGTAGGGGCCGCCGTTGTCGCCCGTGATGGCGGGCAGCGCGCCCAGCGCCACCAGCGCGGCCGACGCGCCCTGGTCAAGCGCCATGCCTACCGCCGTCGGCAGGCCGATGGCCAGCGCGGCGCGCAGCATCACCCACGGATTCACCGGCGACGGCTCCATGTGCGCCAGGCTCATCAGCCAGCGCATGTTCGAGGCGTGCGCGAGGCGGCTTATGGATGGGCGGGACAAGGTGGCCTCATGGGCGGCTGTCAGGCCTTGATGAGCGGCGCCTCTTCAGGCGCGGCCAGGCGGAAGTAGTCGTCCGTGTTCAGCAGGATGGACGCGTCCAGCCGTCCCGCGTTGAACACGATTTCGGCGTGGCGTTCGCGCAGGCTGGGGTCCACCAGCAGCGTCAGGTCCGGATTGAAACTGAAGGGCGGAATCGCGCCGATCTCGCAGCCGGTCAATTCGCGCGCCAGGTCCTGCGACGCGAGCGAGGCCTTCTTGCCGCCGGCCGCCCGCGCAATGGCGTCCAGGTCGGCCTGCTTGTCCGCGGGAAAGACGGCCAGCACGTTCTTGCGCAGGTTGGAGGATATCTTTACGCGGCAGACCAGCGCCTTGGCGCCCTGGCTGACCTCGGTGCCGCGAATGGCGGCGACCTCGACGGAACGCCCGGCCGCGGCATGTTCAAGCAGGCGGTAACGGGCCTGGTTCTGGATGAGCAGGGCTTGCAGGCGTTCGAAGACTTCCATGGGATTCTGGGCAGAAGCGGCCGGGGGTCGGCCTCGTACGCGAAATCATACGCCCGCGGCGCGCTAGATTTCCCCGGTGAATGCGTAGCCCCAGCCCCACACCGTACGGATGGGCAGTTCCACGTCGACGTCCTGGGCCTTGCGCCGCAGGCGGCTGACGACGACGTCCGTGCGACGGACGGATTCGCGGCCCGAATGCGGATCGATGCCCGGCGGGTCGCCGCGCGGCATGCGCTTGTCGGGCGAGCCGGTCAGCTTGAGCAGGAAGTCGCGTTCGGCCTGGGTCAGCGCCAGGCGCGTGCCGTGGGGGCTGACGAGCGTCCAGGCCGCGTCCAGGAATTGCCACTTGCCGGTCGGTTCGGCGGGCGCCGCGGCTACGGCCGGGCGCGGCTCG
>NZ_CADIJP010000037.1 GCF_902859725.1 Achromobacter mucicolens
GGCGCGGTGGCGGTGGGACCGGTGGGCGGGGCGCCCGCCGCCCCGTCGCGGCCGTAGAGGCCCGCGTTGGGGTCCGGCGCCGAGCGCGGATCGGGCAGCTTGCCCGTATCGCCCTGGCGGCTGGCCCGGTCCACGAAGGGAACGGGCGCCTTGGTGACATAGAACGCGACGACGGCGGCGACGATCAGCCCGATCAGCAGACCGGCCAGCGCCCCGTACAGGGTGCTGCCGCTTTCGCCGGAGGAACGGCGGGTGGATTTGCGCTTGGTGGCCATGAACCGATGTTACATCCGCTCGGGCGCGGAAACGCCTAAGAGCGCCAGGCCGTTTGCCAGCACCTGGCGGGTGGTGGCGGCCAGGCGCAGGCGGGCCAGCTTCACGGCGGTGTCGTCGACCAGCACGCGCTCGGCGTTGTACCAGGCGTGGAAGTCGGACGCGCAGTCGCGCAGCCAGAACGCAATGTGGTGCGGCGACAGGTCCTGAGCGGCCAGCGCCACCACCTGCGGGAATTCGGCCAGGCGCTGCATCAGCGCGAATTCGGTCGGCGCGGTCAGCAGCGCGGCGTCGGCCTGGGCCACGTCGGCGGCCGGCATGCCGGCGTTGTTGATGACCGAGCAGATGCGCGCGTGGGCGTACTGGATGTAATAGACCGGGTTCTCGTCGCTCTTGGACAGGGCCAGGTCCACGTCGAACACGAATTCCGTGTCGGCGCGGCGCTGGATCAGGAAGTAGCGCACCGCATCGCGGCCAACCCAGTCGATCAGGTCGCGCATGGTCACGTAGCTGCCGGCGCGCTTGGAGATCTTGACCTCTTCGCCGCCGCGCATGACCTTGACCATCTTGTGCAGGACGTACGAGGGGTAATCCTTCGGGATGCCCTCTTCCAGCGCCTGCAGGCCGGCGCGCACGCGGGCCACGGTGCCGTGGTGATCGCTGCCCTGGATGTTCACGGCGCGGTGAAAGCCGCGTTCCCATTTGGCCTTGTGATAGGCCACGTCCGGGACGAAATAGGTGTAGCCGCCCTCGCTTTTACGCATGACGCGGTCTTTGTCGTCGCCCGTGCCCAGTTCGGTGGTGCGCAGCCACAGCGCGCCGCCTTCCTCGTAGGTGTGGCCGCCGGCAATCAGCGCCTTGACCGTCGCTTCGACGCGGCCGGACGTGTAGAGCGAGCTTTCCAGGTAGTAGTTGTCGAACGCCAGGCCGAACGCCTGCAGGTCCAGGTCCTGTTCACGGCGCAGGTAGGCCACGGCGAAGGCGCGGATGTCGTCCAGGTTGTCGATGTTGCCCGTGGCGGTGACGGGCTCGCCGTCGGACGCCTGGATGGTCTTGCCGTCCTGGAAGTCGCGGGCGATGTCGGCGATGTAGTCGCCCTTGTAGCCGTCTTCGGGCCAGTCGGGGGAATCGGTGGTCAGGCCGCGGGCGCGGGCCTGCACGCTGATCGCCAGGTTCTGGATCTGGTTGCCGGCGTCGTTGTAGTAGAACTCGCGGGTGACGTCCCAGCCGACGGCGTCGTACAGGCGGCACAGCGCGTCGCCCAGCGCGGCCTGGCGGGCATGGCCCACGTGCAGCGGTCCGGTGGGGTTGGCCGATACGAATTCGACCAGGATCTTTTCGCCCAGGCGCGGGGCGCGCCCGTAGGCCTCGCCCTGCTGGGCCACCGCGGCGATCACGGCCTGGCGGGCGGCCGGCGTGATGCGCAGGTTGATGAAGCCGGGGCCGGCCACTTCGGCGCTCTCTACCAGCGCGGCGGCGTCGGGATTGGCCATCACCGCGTCGACGATGCCCTGAGCTAGTTCGCGGGGATTGCGACGTGCAGGCTTGGCAAGCTGCATGGCCACGTTGGTGGCGACGTCGCCGTGGGCGGCAACCTTGGGGCGTTCCAGCAGCACGTTGGGCTGGGCGTCGGGCAGGCTTTGCGCGACGGCGGCCTGGATCAGGGAGATTAGCTGTTTCTGTTGCTCGAGGAGCATGGGCGTCTGGCGTGGTTCTGGGTGAGTGACGATGGCGGCACGGCGCTTGCGGCCTGCCGGCGATCCGCGCCGCGCCGATAGGCGTGGGTCACGGTGCCGTCCGGCGGGTGGCCGGCAAGCCGGCGCGCGCAAGCCGGAATCAGGGCCGGCGCGGCGCCTGCTGTCACGGGAAACCCCTGAATCATAGTTGATTTGGGGGCGCCAGTTGGCATCATGGGGACGTTGCGGTAGTGTACGTAGCTAAGGTAATCATTGTGGGAGACCAGAATATGCTGATCACTTTTCACTCCAAGGTCGTGGCCGAAGTCCTGATGCTGACCGACCACGCCGGGCCCCTGCTGCAGGCGGCCGGCAAGTCCGTCGGCGACAAGATCCCCGAGCGCGGCGTCTTCACCGTCGAGCAACTGGGACCGGCCATCAGCGGCATCGAACGCGCGATCGACGAGTATCAGCACGCCCACGAAGGCCAGGACGAGGAAGACGACGACAAGCCCGCCGTCGCTCCGATGGCGCGCATGGTGGGCCTGAAGGAACGCGCCTTTCCGCTGCTGGACATGATGCGCCAGTCGCAAGCCGCGGGCGCCGAAGTCACCTGGGAAGTGTCGCGGGGCTGGTAAGGATATGTCGCCGGACGGACAATCTGTCCGGCGTTTTTTGCCTACCCTGTTGGCCTGACGCCTTCTGACGGAGTTTTTCCCATGCGCAGCGACATCACCATCGTTTTCGACCCCCGCCGTTCGCTGGACCTGTCCGCGAACGTCGAGCCCTCCCCGCAACGCCAGGCCGATGCACGCGACTGGTTCGACAGCGCCTGGGAAACCCTGGGCTGCGAGCCGCTGCGCCCCAGCGGCAAGGTCCTGTTGCTGGACAAGGTGCTGGGTGTGGCCGACGCGCTGGGCTACGACACGCTGTCCACCGACGAAAAGGAAGCCCGCGAATTTGCCGAGCACCTGGCGCTGGCGCTTGAGCGTCCGCGCATCACGGTGGACCTGCCGGGCCTGACCGTGGGGTACTGAAACGCCGCCCCATCCAACGAGAAACCCCGCCTGAGCGGGGTTTTTTGTGCGGCGCATCCAGCTGGCGGTCCTTAGCGGATCCCCGCCCGCATGAACGACTGCACGAACTGGCGCTGGAACAGCAGGAACGCGATCAGCAGCGGCGCGGCCGACATCAGGGTCGCGGCGGTGATCACGGACCAGTCGATGCCCTGGTCCGTGGACGAGAACACCTGCAGGCCGACCGTCAGCGGCCGGGACTCGACCGAGTTGGTGATGATCAGCGGCCACAGGAAGTTGTTCCAGTGATGGCTGACCGACACCAGCCCGTAGGCCACATAGATCGGCTTGGCGAGCGGCACGTACACCTTCCAGAGCACTTGCAGCGGGTTCGCGCCTTCCATGCGGGCCGCTTCCTCGAGTTCGCGCGGAACCGTCTTGAAGGTCTGGCGCAACAGGAAGATGCCGAAGGCCGACGCGAAGTACGGCAGGCCGATGGCAAACACCGTGTCGCGCACGCCCAGGAGACTCATCGACCGGTAGTTCTCCACCAGTAGCACGTCCGGCATGATCATCAGCTGCAGCAGCACCAGCATGAAGACGAAGTCGCGGCCGCGGAACTCGAAGCGTGCAAACGCATAGCCGGCCAGCGTCGACAGCACGAGCTGCGCGGCCAGCACCATCGTGACCAGCACGAACGTGTTCAGGAAGTAGCGCGGAAACGGCGCCGCATTCCAGGCGCGCACGAAGTTGTCCAGCGTCAGCGGCGCAAAGAGGTCAAAACGCGTGGCGTAGGCGGGCGGATGGAAGGCCGCCCACATGGCGTACGCCAGCGGCAGGATCCACAACAGGCCCAGCGCCCAGGCGCCCAGGGTATCGAGCTTGTCTTTCATTGGTAGTGCGTCCTGCGGTCCAGCCAGCGGAACTTGATCAGCGCGGTCAGCGCCAGCACCACCAGCAACACGACGGTCAGGGTCGCGGCATAGGCCGTGTCCCAGAAGCTGAATCCCACCTGGTAGATGTAGTAGAGAAGCAGCGTGCTGGCGTTGTCGGGGCCGCCGCGCGTCATCACCACCACATGGTCGACCAGCCGGAACGCGTTGATCAGCGCATTGATCAGCACGAAAAGCGTCGTCGGCATCAAGAGCGGCCACAGCACGCGCCGGAAGTACTGCCAGCGCGATGCGCCTTCCAGCATGGCCGCTTCACGCAGCGACGGCGACACCGTCTGCAACGCCGCCAGGTAGAAGATCATGAAAAAGCCGGATTCCTTCCACACGGTCACCAGCATCAGCGCGGGCAGCGCGGTCTCGCGGTTGCCCAGCCAGTTGGGACCGGGCGATCCGAACCAGCCCATCACCTGCGCGATCAGCCCGTATTGCGGCGTGTAGAAGAACAGCCAGATGTTGGCCACCGCCACCATGGGCAGCACCGTCGGCGTGAAATACGCCATGCGCAGAAAGCCGCGGCCGGTAAGGTTGCGGTTCACCCACAGTGCCATGATCAGCGCAATGCCGATCGAGGTGGGAATGGTGCCCAGCGCGAACCACAGGTTGTTCCACAGCGACTGCCAGAACACCGGATCGTCGCGCATGACGGCGTAGTTCTCCAGCCCGACGAAGCGGGCCGGACGGGCGCCCTTCGGCGTGGAGAAAAAGCTGTGCCAGAGCGTCGCCACCGCCGGGTAATGCGTGAAGGCGGCGAGCAGCACGATGGCTGGCAGCAGAAGCAGCCAGCCATAAAGCGCATTCAAAGAGCGGCTCATCGTGCTTGGGGTCGGTTACTTGTAGGAACGCAGTATGCGATCGGACTCGCGCTGCGCGTCGGTCAGGGCCTGCTGCGGCGTCTTCGAACCCGTCAACGCCGCCTGCAGGGCGTCGTTCAGAGTCTTGGTGACGCGCTGGTTCTCGTGCGTGGAGAATTCGGCCACGCTGACTTCCAGCTGGTCGCGCGCGACCGTGGCGGCCGGCACTTCCTGCGCGTACTTCTTCATCTTCTCGGTTTCCCAGGCGGCCGGCGTCACGGCCACGTAGCCCGTGGCGATGCTCCAGTCGGCCGCGCGCTCGGGCGTGGTGGCCCACTGCGCGAACTTCAGCGCCGCTGCCTGCTGCTCCGGCGTGCCGCTCTTGAAGATGTAGAAGTTGCCGCCGCCCGTGGGGCTGCCGCCGCGCTTTTGTTGCGGCATCATCGCCACGCCGAACGGGAAGTCGGCGTTCTTGCGGATGTTGGTCAGGTTGCCGGTGGTGGTCCACACCATGGCCGCCTTCTTTTCCAGGAAGTCCTTGGGCGTGGTGCCCCAGTCGATCGTGCCGGTCGGCATGATCTTGTGCTTGGCCGACAGATCGCGCCAGAACTGGGCCGCTTCAACCACCGCCGGCTTGTCCAGGTAGACCTCGTTGCCGGCTTCGTTCATCAGGATCGCGCCGTTGGGCGTGGTCAGCGCCTGGAACAGCCAGTAAGCGAACGCGCCGCCCGACGGAATCTCGATGCCCCACTGCGTGGTGTTGCCCGAGGCGTCCTGCTTGGTCAGCTTCTTGCCGTACTCGACCAGCTCGGCCCAGGTCTTGGGCGGCTTTTCGGGATCCAGGCCGGCGGCCTTGAAGAGATCCTTGTTGTAGTACATGACGATCGTCGAACGCTGGAACGGCACGCCCCAGGTGTGGCCGCCGGTGCGGCTGTTCTGCATGAAGGCGTCATAGAACCCGCCCAGCCACTTCTTGTCGGCGTCGGTCTTGGCCAGGCCGTCGATCGGGACGATGGCGTCTTCGTCGATGAGCGTGAACATGTCGGTGGACAGCAGCACCGCGAGCTGCGGCGGCGTGCCGCCCTTGAGCGCGGTCAGCGCCTTGGCGATGGAGTCCTGATACGAGCCGGCATAGATCGGCTTGATCTTGATGTTGGGGTTTTCCTTCTGGAAGTCGGTCACCATGTCGTCAACGATTTTGGTGATCGGGCCGCCGACGGCAACCGGGTAGTAGAACTCGACCTCGACGGGCTTGTTCTGCGCCTGCACAGGCAGAGACAGGCAGGCGGCGGCCAGGCTGGCGGCCAGGGTCTTGAGTACGATGCGTCGCATGGTGTGTTTCCTTTTCTGTGGGTGGGGCTTTTTTTACCGCCGGGCCGCCCCAAGGTAAAAAGCGCCCCCTTGGGGGGCAGCAAGCGGAAGGCGCAGCGTGGGGGCCATTCCCCTAGCGCCCGTCGGTGTTGATGACCGCCGAATCGGCGGCAAAGAAATGCTGTTGCCCGTCCGGCCAGGACAGGCGCAGCGGCTCGCCGGCGCTGGCGCGCAGGTGGCCGCCGACACGCACGGCCACGCCGCTCGTGTCGCCGATGCGGCACACCACGATGGAGTCCGCGCCGAAGTACTCCACGCTTTCCACGGTGGCGGCAATGCCGTCGCCGTCGATGCGGATATGTTCCGGGCGCACGCCAAGCTTCACGGCGCCGGCCGGGGCGTTCGCGATGACCGGGCCTTGCGTGCCGGCGATCACCGTGCCGCCCTGTTGCGGCGCCAGGCCGATCAGGTTCATGGGCGGCGTGCCGATGAAGCGCGCCGCGAACTCGCTGGCGGGCCGCGCATACAGGCCGTCGGGCGTGTCGTGCTGTTCGATCTGGCCGCCGCGCAGCAGCACCACCTGATCGGCCATGCTCATGGCTTCGGTCTGGTCGTGCGTCACGTAGACCATGGTGATGCCCAGGCTCTGCTGCAGCGCGCGGATCTCGCGCCGCATTTCGTGGCGCAGCTGCGCGTCCAGGTTGGAAAGGGGTTCGTCCATCAGGCAGACCGGCGCCTCGGAGATCACGGCGCGGCCCAGCGCCACGCGCTGCTGCTGCCCGCCCGACAGTTGCGACGGCTTGCGGTCCAGGAGGTGGGTCAGGCCCAGCAGACTGGCCACGCGCTGCAGGCGGCGGTCGAAGTCCTTGGCCGGCTCCTTGCGCACCTTCAGGCCGAACAGGATGTTCTCGCGCACCGTCAGGTGCGGAAACAACGCGTACGACTGGAACACCATGGAGATGCGCCGCTTGGCCGGCGGCAATTGCGTGACGTCACGGTCGCCGATGCGGATGCTGCCCGAGGTCGGCGTATCCAGGCCGGCGATCATGCGCAGCGTCGTCGACTTGCCGCAACCGGACGGACCGAGCAGGACGGTGAAGCTGCCGGCCGGAACCGTGAAGCTCACGCCTTGAATCGCCGCCGCGCCGGCGTACTGTTTGGTGAGGTTATCCAGAACGATGGATGACATGCTGTCTCGTAGATCTAATTGTTAGATCCGCATTGTTGCCTGTTATGAAAACCTTTTCATTGTGCAGCGCAAACATGACGGATATGTGGCAATGCGCGTTTCCTGGGCCCGGACGTCAGCCGAAGGGATATGGCCCGGGGTAATCCCCCAGAACGGCGTGGTGCGTGACCAGATTGCCGCCCTGCCACCAATGCAGCTGGTAGCCGGGCGGTTCCATGATGTACTGCAGCGTGGGGCGCGGACCCAGTTCCAGCGCAAGCTGGTGGGCCGTTCCCGGACAGGTCGAGGCGATGGTGCCGCCAAAGCGCTGGAAGATCGTGCGGTGCAGGTGGCCGCAAAGCACGCGCTCCACGTTGGGATAGCGGGCAACGATGCGCTCCAGCTCGGGCGCGCCGGCCAGCAGGCCGATGTCGTCCATGTGCTCGATGCCGGTCAAGAACGGCGGGTGGTGCATCAGCACCAGCGTGGGCCGGCCCGGCTGTTCGGCCAGGCGTTCGGCCAGCCAGTCCAGGCGCGTCTGGCACAGTTCGCCGTGGCTCTTCATCGGCACGACGGTGTCCAGCGCCAACAGGCGAAGCGGATAGGTCTCGACGGCGTACTGGACGAACGGTCCGCCGTCCTGCAGGTATGCGTGGTCTGGAAACGCGGCGCGCAACTGCGCGCGATCGTCGTGATTGCCGGGCATCAGAAAATACGGAATCTCCAGCGCCTGCAGGTGTTCGCGCAGCGTCTGGTATTCGATGGGCTTGCCCAGGTCCGTCAGGTCGCCGGTGATCAGCACGCAGTCGGGCCGCGGCGTCAGGGCATTGAGGGCGCGAACCGCCGGCGCCAGGAACGCGGCCGGATCGATGACGCCGTAGGCCTTGTCTCCCGGGGTGCGCATGTGAAGGTCGGTGATCTGAGCGATGAGCATGGCGCGTGGAAATCTGGAATTGGTTGGATTGTTGAGCAGGCTGCGCCTAGCGGCGCACGGACGCCGCGGTGCCGCCCACGACGATGCAGTGCGGCAGGCGGTTCGATTGCGGCGGCTGGCCATGAATCTGCGCCAGCAGGTTGGAGCAGGCCGTCTGCCCGATGCCGTCGCTGGGCTGCGCGACGGTGGTCAGCGGCGGCGTCAGCAAGGCGCCAAAGCGCATGCCGTCAAATCCGCACACCGAGATGTCGGCCGGCACGGAGAGCCCCAGCCCCACCAGATCGGCGATGACGGCGGTGGCCAGCAGGTCGTTGGAACAGAAAAGCGCCGTGGGCGCCTGCTTGCCGCGCAACGCGGCCTTCAGCGCGTCCACGTCGCTGCCCGTGTGCGAACTCATGGAGATATGCTGGATCGCGTCCAGGCCCAGTTTCTTGGCGCTGGCGCGTGCGCCCATCAGACGGCGGCGGGCGCGGTCCGAAGCGGTCAGCGGGCCGGTCACCAGCGCGATGCGCTTGTGCCCCATCGCCGCCAGATGCGCGACCATGTCGCTTGCCGCGGCGCGATTGTCGACCGAGGCAAAGGGATGGTCGTTGGACTCGTTGTAGACCAGCACGTAGGGAATGCCGCTGCGGTCCAGGTCGTCCAGCGTGGCGCTCTTGCCCACGTCAGCCACGGTCAGGATGAGGCCATCGACCTGATGATCGATCAGTCCCTGCACGGCAGCCGATTCCACCGCGGGGTCGTAGCCGGTGGCGGTCAGCATGACGCTGTAGCCCGATTCGCGGGCCCGGCGTTCCGCGCCTTCGAAGCACTCGGCGAACACGGGATTGGACAGCGTGGGCAGGATCAGCCCGATGGTGCGGGTGCTGCCCGAACGCAGGCTGCGGCCGACGCGGTTGGGCCGGAACCCCGCGCGCTTGGCGATGTTGCGAATGTGCGCCAGCGTATCGGGATGCACGATCTCCGGCTGGTTGAACGCGCGCGACACCGTCGCCGGCGAGACGCCTGCCTTGCGAGCCACTTCGATGATGGAAAAGCGGGGCGACGGGCGCGTGGCCATGAATGAATCGCTGCAAGTTTGCTGAAAACGATTTCATCTTACTTGAGGAATATGACCTTTGTATTGCACGGGTTTGCGCTATGCTGGTGCGAACGCAACAACACAAAGCCACGGCGCGGCGCGTGTTTTCGCGGAAAACCCGGCGTTTTCGGTGTTTTTCCCAATTGACTGACGCGAAGCGCACAATGGCAGGGTCGGTGTGTGCGGGCATGGCGCTTGCTTGAATGGGCGGTGGGCATGTCCGGCATACCCTCGGTCAAGGGGACCGGGTGCGAAGGATTATCCGCGCTTGTCGCGGCACCGGCAAAGAGGAAAGAATCATGTCTATTGCCTTGAACAGACTGGGCGCGGTCCAAGCCGCGCACAAGCTGCAACGGCGCGAATTGACCGCAGTGCAATTGGTGCGCGCCTGCTTTGCGCGCATCGAACAGCGCGAGAGCACCGTCCATGCCTGGACGGCCCTGCAAAAACAGGCTGCGCTCGATCAGGCCGAAGCGCTGGACAAAGGCGCGTTGCGCGGCCCGCTGCACGGCCTGCCCATCGGCGTGAAAGACCTGTTCGACACCGCCGACCTGCCCACCCGCTACGGCTCCCCCATTTACGACCGGCACCGTCCCGGCCTGGACGCCGCTTCGGTGGCGCTGTGCCGCGGCGCCGGCGCCCTCGTCATCGGCAAGACGGTCACCACCGAATTCGCGACCTACCAAGCCGGCCCCACGCGCAATCCGCGCAACGAGGCCTACACGCCCGGCGGCTCGTCCAGCGGCTCGGCGGCTGCCGTGGCGGACGACATGGTGCCCTTCGCGCTGGGGTCGCAGACGGCCGGTTCCATCATCCGGCCGGCCTCCTACTGCGGCGTCGTCGGCTTCAAGCCCACCTTTGGACGGATCCCGCGAGCGGGCGTGAAGAGCCTGGCCGAATCGCTGGACACCTTGGGCGGCTTTGCGCGGTCCGTGGAAGACGTGGCGTTGTTCTCGTCGGTCCTGATGCGCGATCCGCGCGTGCTGGACTTGTCCTATCACGACGCGCCGCGCGTGGGCATGTACCGCAGCCTGCAATGGCGCCACGCGCAGCCCGAAACCAAGGAGGCGTTCGCGCAGGCCGCGGCGATCCTGTCGCGCGCGGGCGCCAAGGTCGAGGAAGTGCCGCTGCCGCCGGAGCATTGCGTGCTGGTGCAGCTGCATTCGGACATCATGGCGTTCGAGGCCTCGCAGGCGCTTGCCTATGAACGGCTGGAGCATGCCGCGCAGCTTAGTTCCAAACTGCAGGCCATCCTGGAGTCCGGCGCGCAGATCAGCGCCGAACAGCACATCAAGAACCTGGCGCGCGCAGCCGAATCGCGTGCGCGGGTCGATACGTGGTTCCAGCGATACGACGTACTGCTTGCGCCCAGCGCCAGCGGCGAGGCGCCCTTCGCTGACCTCGGAACAGGCGATCCGCAGTTCTCGCGCGCGTGGACGCTGTTTGGCCTGCCTTGCCTGAACCTGCCGTTTGCCACCGGCCCGCAAGGCCTGCCCGTGGGACTGCAATTGGTCGGTGCGCGCCATGAAGACCATCGCCTGCTCGCCATTGGCGCGTGGATCCACGCACGCCTGCTGGCCGCCACGGCGCCGGACATCGGCGCGTCGGACATGTGGCCGCGCGGCTGAATTCTGCGGACTGGTGTCTGACACCCTGGCGAAATCGTCGTCATGCCAAGCCGACCTCCCAAGGGTGTCAGACACCGCGCTACACCTTCCTGCAAAGACGGTTCACACGCAATGAAAAAGCCCGCCAGATAAGGCGGGCTTCATTTTGTGCCCCGTTGTCGGGGGCTTCAGGCCTGGTCGTGGATCACACGGCTTCGGCGGTTTCCTGTTCGGCGGTGACGGCGCCCGAATTGATGTGGCGGTTCACGGCGCTCAGCACGGCCTGGAACGACGCCGTCACGATGTCGCGGTCGATGCCCACGCCAAAGCCCGTGGCGGATTCGCCAACGCGCAGTTCGACGTAGGACGCGGCGCGCGTGCCGGTGCCGGTGCCGATGGCGTGCTCGTGGTAGTCCATGATGCGAACCGGCACGTCCAGCGCGGCCACGAAGGCGGAAATCGCGCCGTCGCCCTTGCCGCGCACCACACGGCGTTCGCCGTTGAATTCAAGTTCGGCTTCGATGCTGAAGTGCTGGCCTTCGCCGGCCGAAGGATCGCCGTCGATGCGATGGCGGATCAGCTTCCACGGCGCCTTTTGCTCAAGGTATTCGCGGTTGAAGATCGTGTGCACGTCGTCGGCGGTGACTTCGCGGCCGGTCTCATCCGTGACGCGCTGGATGGCGCGGCTGAATTCGATCTGCAGGCGGCGCGGCAACACCAGGCCGTGTTCCTGCTCGAGCAGGTACGACACGCCGCCCTTGCCCGACTGGCTGTTCACGCGGATCACGGCGTCGTAGCTGCGGCCGAGGTCGGCGGGGTCGATCGGCAAGTAAGGCACTTCCCAGACGGCGTCCGGTTTCTGCAACGCAAAGCCCTTCTTGATGGCGTCCTGGTGCGAGCCCGAGAATGCGGTAAAGACGAGGTCGCCCGCGTACGGATGGCGCGGATGGACGGGCAACTGGTTGCAGTATTCGGCGCAGCGGCGCACTTCGTCGATGTCCGAGAAGTCCAGGCCGGGATGCACGCCTTGCGTGTAGAGGTTCAGGGCCAGCGTGACGAGGTCGACGTTGCCGGTGCGTTCGCCGCTGCCAAAGAGGCAGCCCTCGATGCGGTCGGCGCCAGCCATCACCGCGAATTCGGCGGCGGCCACGGCGGTGCCGCGGTCATTGTGCGGGTGGACGCTGAGCACGATGCTGTCGCGGCGGGCCAGGTTCTTGTGCATCCACTCGATCTGGTCGGCGTACAGGTTCGGCGTGGTGGCTTCGATCGTGGCGGGCAGGTTCAGCACCATCTTGGCGTCGGGCGTGGGCTGCCAGACGTCGGCCACGGCGTTGGACACTTCCAGCGCGAATTCGGGTTCGGTCGTGCTGAAGACCTCGGGCGAGTATTCGTAGCCCCACTTCGTTTCGGGGCGCTGCGACGTGTACTGCTTGATGAGGCGCGTGCCGGTCGTGGCGATGTTCTTGATCTCGTCCTTGGACATGTTGAACACCACCTTGCGGAAGGCGGGCGCGCAGGCGTTGTACATGTGGACGATGGCCTGCTTGGCGCCGGCAGCGGCTTCCACGGTGCGGCTGATCAGATCTTCGCGCGACTGGGTCAGCACGATGATGGTCACGTCGTCGGGGATGCGCTTTTCATCGATGAGCTTGCGCACGAAATCGAAGTCGGTCTGCGACGCGGACGGAAAGCCCACTTCGATTTCCTTGAAGCCGATCTTCACGAGCTGCTCGAAGAAGCGGACCTTGCGTTCCACGCTCATCGGCTCGATCAGCGCCTGATTGCCGTCGCGCAGGTCCGTGCTCATCCAGATCGGCGCCTTGGTGATGCGGCGGCTGGGCCAGGTGCGTTCGGAAAAATCGCGGGCAAAGGGCGCGAAGGGGACGTATTTGGTGGCGGGGTTGGCAAGCATCATCACTACACCTCGATCGGTTTCTTGTGAATCCCGGCGCGCTTGGCGCTCGTCGGCATCGCGACCGGATGACGGTCTTGTGCCAGGGGTTGCCGTGGTGGACGGCAGGATTCAGAGATAAAAGGGAAAAATCGCGTGTGGCAAGCGTGGCTGCCGAGCTACCACGGGGACACTAGGCCCGGCAACCGATCGGTAGCAATAGCGATAGCGCGATGAAGGAGGTACGAGCGCGCAGGCCGGCAACCGGAGCGGCGGAGCGTCCGGTGGCAATCGCGAAGGGGGTGCGGTAAGCGGCCATAGGGTGCTAGTCAAACACACTTTTTCGGGAAGCGCAAACGGAAAAAGCGAGGGACGGATCGCGCTGCGGGCGTTTGCGCGGGATCGCAGGCAGCGCGATAAGGGCGCTTGATCCGGGAGCGTGTGGCTGTTTTCCCGGTCGATCGCGGACGTTGGCGGGGATTGACCGCGCAAACAGCAAGGCCGCCTTGCGGCGGCCTTGAGTCGGATTTGGATAAGTGAAATTAACGGGCAGGGCCGATGCGGGGTTCGACATAACGATCGCCACGCGGTTCGCGCGGACCGTCCACCCGGGGGTCAACGCGGCGGTCGTCACCGCGGCGGCCGTCATCCCGAGGATCCCGGGTCGGCCGGTTGACGCCGCCTTCAAGAATCCGGGCCTGCTCGGCCACCATGTCGATCTTGCCGACGCGGTTGTGGCGCAGTTCGGACAGCGAGCGGCGCAGGTCGCCGACGGTGAAGGGTTCCTGGCGGTCGCCCCACGTCCAGCGCAGCACGCCCAGCGATTCCTCGGACAGGTTCGGCGCCAGTTCGGCCAGCGTATCCGTGCCGACGGGCGTTGCGGCGCCGGAAGCCAGGCTGGCGTAGAACCACGCGCGCACCGAGAAGAAGACGATCAGCGTCCAGATGCCGGCAACCACCCACCAGAGATAGGGGTTGATCCGCTGCGCCATGTCCATGGTCGGCTGGCCCAGCGTGTGCAGAAAGTCATAGTTCATGCGCTTGCCGAAATCCAGTATCCACGTGGCTACGAGATACCAGACAACCAGGGCGACGGCGATGACGATCGCGCGCAGAACGAGTCGGGGAAGCGCCAGTTTGAGCAGGGTCTGACCGATCAATCGGCAGTCCTGGCGAACGCTTGCGGGCGAAGTCAGATTCATCATGCAAAATATTGTACCTATGACCCGTCCAATTTTAGAACTGCGGCCTGGCCAGCACCTGACGCTGACCCCACAACTTCAGCAATCGATCCGATTGTTGCAGTTGTCCACGCTCGACCTTGAAGCGGAAATCTCGCAAGTGCTGGCCGAGAATCCCCTGCTGGATCGCGAGGACGAGCCGGCGACGGCGGAGGATCGGGCCGAATCCGAGCGCGAATCTTCGGTTCAGGACGACGAACCGGCGGCCGAGCGCGAGACCGCCATCGACGAGATGCCTGGCTCGGGCGGGGTGTATCCCGACGACGACGCCAGCCTGCCCGAGGCGGCGCGGCCGGACACGCTGCGCGAACATCTGCTGGGTCAGCTTGCCCTGACGCGCGCCGCGCCGCGCGATGCCGCGCTGGCGTCCCTGCTGATCGACGAACTGGACGAAAACGGCTACCTGGGTTCGCCGCTGGATGAAATCCTGGGTTGGCTCCCTGCCGAAATGGAGCCCGACATGGACGAGCTGCGCGCCGCCCTGTCGCTTCTGCAATCGTTCGACCCGGTGGGCATCGGCGCGCGCGACATGGCCGAATGCCTGCAACTGCAGCTGCGCAATCCCGACCTCACCTTGCTGCCCGAGGCGGCCGACCCCGCCGTGCTGGCCTGTGCGCGCCGGATCTGCGCCGAGCACCTGCCGCTGTTGGCAACCGGCAACGCCGCGCGCCTGTGTGCGGCGGTCGGCTGCGACGAGACCACGTTCCGCGCGGCGCATTCGCTGATCCTGCGCCTGGAACCCCGGCCGGGCCGGGCCTGGACCGTGCCGGCGGCCGAGTACGCAGTGCCGGATGTCATCGTCCGCAAGACGCGGCGCGGCTGGCAGGCCACGCTGAATAGCGCGGCGGTGCCGCGGCTGCAGATCAATGGGCTGTACGCCCAGATGCTGGGCAACCAGAAGGAATCCGCCCACGCCGGCCTGCAGGCCCAGCTGCAGCAGGCCAAATGGATGATCCGCAACGTGGAGCAGCGCTTTGACACCATCCTGCGCGTGTCGCAGGCCATCGTCGAGCGTCAGACGGCTTTCTTCAGCCAGGGGCCGGCGGCGATGCGTCCGCTCATTCTGAAGGACATCGCCGGCGAGCTGGGCTTGCATGAATCGACCATTTCACGGGCCACCACACAGAAGTACATGCTCACTCCATTCGGTACGCTGGAGCTCAAGCGCTTCTTTGGAACGGGCGTGTCGACAGAAGGCGGCGACGCCACGTCGGCCACCGCGGTGCAGACCTACATCCGCCAGATGGTGGCCGACGAGAACCGCGCCAAGCCGTTGTCGGATAGCCAGATCATGCAAAAACTGGCCGATCAGGGGATAGTGATTGCGCGCCGGACGGTGGCAAAGTACCGCGAAGCGCTGCGGATTGCCCCTGCCGCGCTGCGCAAGGCGCAGGCCTCCGCGCGCTGAAATAAGGGACGTGCTTCGGCAAATTCGTCCCTGTTTTCAACGGCTTGCGTGACAGTTCGGTTGCAAATTTATTTGCGCGAAGGGCTTGTCAGGGCATGAATATTTTTCGATAATCATTCGCATGTACATTTGCGTATGTAATGCCATCACCGAACGCCAAGTCCGCGCCAGCGTGGACGCCGGCGCGACGACGCTTTCCGACCTGCAGTTCGAGCTGGGCGTGGCCACGTGCTGCGGCTGCTGCGCGGCAACCGCCGCCGAATACCTGCCGGGCGGCCGCTGCTCCAGCGTGTGCGACGTGCGCTCCATCGCGGTTCCGGTCAATGCTCCCGCCCTTGTCGAATCGGACACGCCGGCTGCCAACAGCAGCTTCCCGATTCCGCTGGTCGCCATCGCCTGAGCATTGGTGTCTCTACCGGCTCGCTGCCTTCATGCGGCGAGCCGCGACATTTCCTTCTCGCAAAAATCCCTGATATCCATCGCAAGCTGACGCGCGGGTTCGCGTGCCGGGCCGGCCACGCATAACGCCAGTTCCGAAGGCGGCACCGCGGGCAGGCCCACGTCCAGGATCCGGTGGCCGGCGCCGATGCAGCGGCGTTCCAGTAGCGCGATGCCCAGGCCGCCGGCCAGGGCGGCCTGCACCCCCGACAGGTTCGGGCTTTCATAGGCGATGCGCCAGCGCCGTCCAGCCGATTCCAGCGCGTGGATCGCGCGGTTGCGGTAGATGCAGCCCTGCGAAAAGGCGACCAGGGGCACCGGCGCCTCCGCGCCCAACGGAAGCTGCACCGAATCGCTACCGATCCAGTGCAGCCGTTCCGGCCATGCCGCCAACGCCGCGCCCGCACCCGGCTCACGCTTGAGCAACGCCACGTCCAGATCCCCGCGCTCCAGGCTTCGGGCCAGGACTGCGGTCAGATCGCAACGCACCGACAACTGCACGCCCGGCCGTGTACGCGCAAATTGGGCGACGACAGCCGTCAGCGCGTCGACCGCAAAATCGTCCGGAATGCCCAGGCGGATCACGTCCACGCGCTTGCGGCCGCTGACGGCTTCGCGGACCTCGGTGGATAACGCCAGCATCCGGCGCGCGTAACCCAACAGGCGTTCGCCTTCCTCGGTTAGCTGGACCTGGCGGCCCTCGCGCAGAAACAGCGGGCATTCCAGCGTGTCCTCAAGCTTGCGGATCTGCTGGCTGACGGTGGACTGGCTGCGGTGCACGCGTTCGCCGGCGGCTGTGAAACCGCCGGCATCCACCACCGACACAAAGCTGTGCAAAAGATCGAGATCAAGCATGGGGCACCCCCGAGCCATTTGATTTTCAAATACTTTCGATCCGAATAAAGAGTTTGTCAATGGATGGGGCCGCGAGGAGAATGCCTGCATCCCGCCGCCACCGCGGCCGCAGTCCCACATTGCCGGACCCGCCATGAAGGCTCTCTCCACCCCTGCTTGCGCCTTGCCCGCGAATGACCGCCCTGGCATCAGCCTGGCGCCGATCGCCGCGTTCTGCTTTCTGTGGAGTTCGGCCTTTGCCGCCGCGAAGATCGCGGTGCGCGATTGTCCGCCGCTCACACTGCTGACGATCCGTTTCCTGATTGCGGGCGCGCTGATGCTGGGACTGGCAGCGGCCAGCGGCCGCTGGAAGCTGCCTTCCGGCCGCGACCTGGCGGCGCTGGTGCTGCTGGGGGTGCTCAACAACGCGCTCTACCTGGGTCTGAGCTGGTCGGGGATGACCACGGTGTCGTCCGCGTTCACGGCCGTGCTCATCAGCACGAATCCGCTGCTCATCGGCGTGCTGGCCGGTCCGATGCTGGGCGAGCGGCTGAGCTGGCGCAAAATGCTCGGGCTGTGCCTGGGCCTGGCGGGCGTCGCGCTGGTGTTGCGGTCGCGTTTGACCGGCATGCAGGAAGACTTGCACGGGACGCTGCTCGTGACGGGCGGCCTGGTGGCGCTGGTAGCCGGCACGCTGCTCTACAAGCGGCTCAAGCCTACTTCCGGTCTGTGGACGTCGACCGGCATCCAGTCGCTGGCCGGCGCCGCAGCGCTGCTGCCGTTTGCCCTGGCCACCGAGAGCCTGGGCGATGCGCGCCTGACCACGAGCCTGATCTGGAGCATGGCCTACATGATCGTGGCGGTATCGATGGGCGGCTATTACCTGTGGTTCATGATCCTGGGCCGCGCCAGCGCCACGTCGGCGAGCGCGCTGCATTTCCTGATGCCGCCATTGGGCCTGCTCTTCGGATGGGTGGTGCTGCGCGAGCCCGTTTCGTGGCTGGACTTGCTGGGCATCGTTCCCATCGCGTTCGGCATCTGGCTTGCAACGCGGCGCACCGCGTAAGTTGAGGGCGGTCAATATTGAGGGCGGTCAATACGGCCCGCTGCGGTTGCTGATATGCAACGAGCGCGCGCGATACGCTGGCAGGGCGGATCGGGCACCATCAATGCGCATCCGGCGCACAAAGGCCCGGCATGTGCGCGCCCGATCCGGCATGACGCGCATCGCAAAGCCGCGCCAATCCGTCCCCAAGCGCGCAAGGCCTCACGCACGCATACTCATTCTCATTAGCCTGTCGCTTTCTTGTTGCGCTCCTAAAGCCGTTTACCAAATGCAGCGCGAGGCTAGGCGCGGCCCTGCGCCCAATGGTAGTCTGCACGGGTTGCGTACGCGCGGCATCGTGCGCTCCTTTGTCGCGATGCGCTCGCGTCGCGCCTGACTGCAAGGAGTCCATCATGAAAGGCGACAAAACCGTCATCCAGTTTCTCAACAAGCAACTGACCAATGAGCTGACGGCCATCAACCAATACTTCCTGCATGCCCGCATGCTGAACCATTGGGGCTTCGACAAGCTGGGCAAGCACGAGTACGAAGAATCGATCGGCGAAATGAAGCATGCCGATCGTCTGATCGCCCGTATCTTCATGCTGGACGGCCTGCCCAATCTGCAAGACCTGCACAAGCTGCTGATCGGTGAAGACGTGCCGGAACTGCTGGCCTGTGACCTGAAGCTCGAGACGGCTGCCCAGGCAACCGTCAAGGAAGCCATTGCATATTGCGAATCGGTGCGGGACTACGTGTCGCGCGATCTGTTCCAGGACATCCTGGATGACACCGAAGAGCACATCGACTACCTGGAAACGCAGATCGACCTGATCGACAAGGTCGGCATCCAGAACTACCTGCAAAGCCAGATGTCCGTGCCCGAATAAGGCACTTGGCTGCAAAAGAAATGGCGCCCCGCGGGGCGCCATTTTTCATGCCGGAAACCTGCGCAGGCAGGCTGATATGCCGTTGCAGAGACCTTACTGCGGACGGGCCGGGCATTCGGCCATCGTGCCCCAGGCGCGGTTCGGCGCGCAGTACTTGTTGCGCGCGTTCCAGGAACACGAGGGACGCTCGAAGAAGCCTTGTGTGGCGCATTGGGCCAGTTCGCGCCGCAGCGCATCCTGCCAGCCCTGGGCGCCGGGTGCCGGCGCCGTGTTGGGCGGCGGCGGGGGCGCCTGCACCATTTGCGGCGTGCCGTAGCTGCCGCCGGCGGCCACGCCGCCATTGATGGCAGTCGACGTGCCTGGAACCAGCAGGTCCATGGTGCTGACGTCCGACGTGCCCGAGGGCAGCGGCACGTGCGACGAGGCAGCGATTTCGCGCGCCTGTTCGGGGCTGATGCGTTCGCGAGAGATCTGGACGGCCGGGTCGCTGACCGTGTCGAACAGCGACACGGTATTGACCTGCCATTCGCGGTCGGCCGGCTTGTCCGGCACGCCCAGCGTGCCATCGATACGCGGTTGCGGCGGCTGCGCCACGTACGGACGGCCGTTGGCGTCCAGCACGGGCTGCTGGGACGCGGCGGCGTCCTGCCCAGGAGCGGGCGCGGCCGCGGGCGCGTGCGCCACCAGCCAGTCACCCAGTTGAATACCGCCCCAAGCCGACGCGCCGAGCGCGATCAGGAGCGTTGCGATCAAAAAACGCCAAGACATTGCTACCCTCAATCTGCCGTGCGGAACCCGAACGGGTCTACGCTTTGTCTCCGAAAACCTTGCCGCCGTGCTCCCGCATGGCATGGAATTTCACATCGGGATACAGTTCCTCGGCGACGCGCAACTGCGCGGGAGAACCGATCAAAAACGCCGCAGCATCGACCACATCATAGGCGATATGGGCGGCATTGGCATCCATGAACTTGCGCAGCGCCTTGGGGTTTTCAGACGTAATCCAACGTGCCATTGTGTAGCGCGACGGCAGCATCCGGGCATCGACGCCATACTCGGTCTTCAGGCGGTGCGCGACCACTTCGAACTGCAGTTGGCCGACCGCGCCCAAGAGCAGCGAGCCGCCGGCGACATCGGGACGGAACACCTGAATGGCGCCTTCCTCGCCCAATTGGGTGAGGCCGGTGCGCAGCTGCTTCGTGCGCAGCGGGTCCTTCACTTCGACCGCCTGGAACAGTTCCGGGGCGAAGAACGGCAGCCCGGTGAACTGCAGGGTCTCGCCTTCGGTCAGCACGTCACCCAGTTGCAGC
Organism: Achromobacter mucicolens; assembly: GCF_902859725.1. Lineage (GTDB taxonomy): Bacteria > Pseudomonadota > Gammaproteobacteria > Burkholderiales > Burkholderiaceae_B > Achromobacter > Achromobacter mucicolens. Next base: position 19,868 of record NZ_CADIJP010000037.1, read on the forward strand.
ACGCCGTGGTTGGGGATGCCGATGACGTCGCCGGCATAGGCCTCGTCCAGAAGTTCGCGGCGCTGCGACAGGAACGACACCACGTTGTTCGGGCGCATTTCCTTGTTGGTGCGCGCCACTTTCAGGCGCATGCCGCGTTCAAAGCGGCCGGAGCTCACGCGAACGAATGCAACGCGGTCGCGGTGCGCCGGGTCCATGTTGGCCTGCACCTTGAAGACGACGCCGGTGAACTTGGGTTCTTCAGGCTGCACTTCGCGTTGCAGGGCCGTGCGCGGACCCGGGGGCGGCGCCTGGTCGACCAGGGCGTCCAGCACTTCCTGCACGCCGAAGTTGTTGATGGCGGAACCGAAGAACACGGGCGTCTGCTTGCCGGCCAGGAACTGGTCGCGGTCGAACGCGGGCGCTGCTTCGTTGATGAGTTCGATCTCGCCGCTGGCCTGGTCGAACGCCCCGCCAAAGCGCTTGGCGATCTCGGGGTTGGTCAGGCCTTCGATGAAGTCGTCGTTGTCGGAGCGGCGCTCCTGGCCAGGACGGAACACGCGCATGCGGTCGCGACGGATGTCGAACACCCCGCCGAACGACTTGCCCATGCCCACCGGCCACGAGAACGGCACGGCGTCCATGCCCAGGTGCCCTTCGATTTCCGACAGCAGTTCCAGGGGCTCGCGCACTTCGCGGTCCATCTTGTTGATGAACGTGATGATCGGGGTGTTGCGCGCCCGGCAGACCTGCAGGAGGCGGATGGTCTGCGGCTCGACGCCGTTGGCAGCGTCGATCACCATCAGCGCGGCGTCCACCGCCGTCAGCACGCGGTAGGTGTCTTCGGAGAAGTCCTGGTGGCCCGGGGTGTCGAGCAGGTTGATGACGCAGTCGCGGTATTCCATCTGCATCACCGAGGACGCCACGGAAATGCCGCGCTGCTTTTCGATTTCCATCCAGTCGGACGAGGCATGGCGCGACGCCTTGCGCGCCTTGACGCTGCCGGCGATCTGGATCGCGCCTGCGAACAGCAGCAGCTTTTCCGTCAGCGTGGTCTTGCCCGCGTCAGGGTGGGAAATGATGGCGAACGTACGGCGCCGTGCGACTTCGTTGGAAATGCTCATATCGGAGGTTTCTGCTTGGCGCCGTCAATCAGGCCGGCGCGGTCCGGTGTCGTGCACGAAAACATGTGGGGCACGCGCCGTTGCCGGCACGTGCCCCACGCTTCATATTCAGTTGTGGCGGCGGAAGGTCGCCAGGAACACGCCCGCCAGGATGAACAGCGACCCGAAGGTCCGGTTCATCCAGCGGATGTGCTTGGCATCGCGCAAGAGGCGCAACACGCGCGCCGCCAGCAGCGTGTACACGCCCATCGCCACCAGGTCGGTGAACGCCAGCGTGGCCGCCAGCGCCGCGTATTGCGGCGTCAAGGAGAGCGCCGGGTCCACGAACTGCGGCACCACGGCCAACAGGAACACGGTGCCCTTGGGGTTCATGGTGTTGATCAGGAAACCGCGCATCACCAGATCGCGGATGGACGCCTTGCGGGGATCGCCCGCGTCCACCGCAACGGGTGCGGCATCCGTGCGGATCTGGCGCACGCCGAGGTAGACCAGGTAGGCCACCCCCAGGTACTTGACGACGTTGAACGCCATTTCCGAGGTGGCGAGCACGGCGCCCAGGCCCACGGCCACCACGACGAACTGGAACAGGATGCCCAGGATCAGGCCTGCCGTGTTCCAGTAGCCGCGCGCAAAGCCGTATTTCAGGCCTGACGACATGGCCGAGATCGCGCCGGCGCCCGGTGAGAACGAAATGGCCCAGGAGGCCAGGAAGAACGTCAACCAGGTGGATAAAGGCATGATGGCGCGGGTCCGTGGGTCGCTGTGTCGGGGTTGCCAGTGATATTACTTGCTCAGGAGCGCGGCGCGGGGCGCACCGCCCGGACGGCCTTGGCCCGAGCGTCCTTCGGCCGAGCGGCCGGCGGGCGCATTGCCTGCCGGGCGCGACGAACCTTCCGGACGGCGGTTCTGCTGCGGACGGCCCTCGGCGCGGCCGGCGTGAGCCGGACGGTCGGCGGGCTTGCCTTCGCGCGGCCCGGCATTGCCGCGGCCTTCACCGGCGCGGGCCG
>NZ_CADIJP010000038.1 GCF_902859725.1 Achromobacter mucicolens
CCCGCGCGGGTGTCGCTGCAGCCGCCGGCGCCGCCACGCGGGCGGCCGGCCGATGCTGTTGGGCCAACTGGCGCGCCGGCACTTCGATGACTTCGCCCGCATTGATCTTGAACACGGCCACCGCTTCGGCCAGGCGCTGGGCCTGATCCTGCAGCGAACCGGCGGCGGCCGCGGCCTCTTCCACCAGCGCCGCGTTCTGCTGCGTCACTTCGTCCATCTGCGAAACCGCGCGGTTGACCTGGTCGATGCCGCTGGACTGTTCTTCGGACGCCGCCGAGATCTCGCCCATGATGTCCGTCACGCGTTTCACCGAAGCGACGATCTCCTGCATCGTCGCGCCGGCGCGTTCCACCTGCTGCGACCCGGCCCCGACCTTGGAGACCGAGTCCTCGATGAGGCCCTTGATTTCCTTGGCCGCCTGGGCGCTGCGCTGCGCCAGCGAACGCACTTCGCCCGCCACCACCGCGAAACCCTTGCCCTGCTCGCCGGCGCGGGCCGCTTCCACGGCGGCGTTCAGCGCCAGGATGTTGGTCTGGAACGCGATGCCGTCGATGACGGATACGATTTCCGAGATCTTGCGCGAGCTGGCCGAAATGCCTTCCATCGTGCTGACCACTTCCGCCACCGCCGAACCGCCGCGCTCGGCCACGTCAGATGCGCTGGCCGCCAGCTGGTTGGCCTGGCGGGCATTGTCGGCATTCTGCTTGACGGTCGAAGCCAGCTGCTCCATCGATGCGGCGGTCTCTTCCAGGGAGGCCGCCTGCTCTTCCGTGCGGCTGGACAGATCCGTGTTGCCCGCCGAGATCTCGCGCGAGCCGACGTTGATTTCGTCCACGCCGCGGCGCACCGCGGAAACGGTCCGCGCCAGGCTTTCCTGCATGCGCTTGACTGCCGCCATCAGCGCGCCGACCTCGTTCGTGGAATTGACGTCCACCCGCACGGTCAGGTCGCCGGCGGCGATCTTGTCAAAGCTCTCTCCCACGGCGCGCAGCGGACGCAGCACGACGCGGTTCATGAAGAGGAACGCGCCCAGCGACACGGCCAGGATCAGCAGCGCCAGGCCGATGTACACGTAGGTCATCGTCGACGCATGCGCGCGCGACGTCTGCAACATTTCTTGGCTGTACTTGTTGATGTTGGCGGAGAAGTCGTTGAGCTGCTTGAAGAACGCGCCGCTGGCGGCGCCCGCCTTGGTGTTCTTGAGCGACAGGTACGTCGCGGCATCGCCCTTGTCCAGGGCGGCCATCATGCTTTCCAGCGACTCGGCAAAGCTGTTGAACGCGGAAAGCAGCTGGCCTTCCGACGCGCGGCCGATGTCGGTGGTCTTCGGAATCGCCTTGAACGTCTCCATCTTTTTCTTGGAGTCCGCGATCAGCTGCTGGACGATGCGCGAGTTCTCGGCGGCGCCGCTCGTGTCGCCCGCGGCGCGCTGCGCGGCGGCAATGTCGGCGCGCACGGTCGCGCGCAGCATCTGGGTATACGAATCCTTGATCAGATTGCTCTGCTGCACGCTCAGAGAATCCAAGGCGTCGATCGCCCGGGCATTGGACTGCATGCTGTTCCAACCCAGGACAATGGCAACGAGCGCGGCCAAGGCAACTGCCAACTGGGCCAGCATCAATCCGGTGCGCACCTTCAGATTGCTAAACATTTCCGTAGTTCCGGTAGCCGTCCCGGCGGCGCTTTCGTGGCCGCCGGGCCGTAAAAAGGGTTTTCCTCTACTGCCTGTTCAATGCACTGACGCCCACTACAACCGTCAGAAAGATTCCCAATCGTCGTCCGAGGGCGGCGGACGGCGCGTGGCGGGCTTGGGCGCCGCTGCCGGCGCGTCCGCGGCATCCGCTGCGCGCGCTGCCGGCCGGCGCATCGGACGCGCAGCGGTCGCGCCCGCCGGCTTGGGCCGGGCCACTTGCGTCAAACGGGGCGCGGGCGCCGCCTTCGGTGCGGACTCAGACTGCGCGGCGGCCTTCGCCGGTTCTTCCTGCGCGGGCTTGGGCGCGGGCATCAGCGGCGCGCTGCGTTGCTGCGCCAACTGGCGCGCGGGCACTTCGATCACTTCGCCGGCGTTGATCTTGAACACGGACACGGCTTCGGCCAGGCGCTGGGCCTGCTCCTGCAGCGAGCCAGCGGCGGCCGCGGCCTCTTCCACCAGCGCTGCGTTCTGCTGCGTCACTTCGTCCATCTGCGAGACCGCGCGGTTCACCTGGTCGATGCCGCTGGACTGCTCTTCGGACGCCGCCGAAATCTCGCCCATGATGTCCGTCACGCGTTTCACCGAGGCCACGATTTCCTGCATCGTGGAACCGGCGCGCTCGACCTGCTGCGAACCAGCGCCCACCTTGGTCACGGAATCCTCGATCAAGCCCTTGATTTCTTTGGCCGCCTGCGCACTGCGCTGGGCCAGCGAGCGCACTTCGCCCGCCACCACCGCAAAGCCCTTGCCCTGCTCACCCGCGCGGGCAGCTTCCACCGCGGCGTTCAGCGCCAGGATGTTGGTCTGGAACGCAATGCCGTCGATGACCGACACGATCTCCGAGATCTTGCGCGAGCTGGCAGAGATCTCCTGCATCGTGTTGACCACTTCCGACACCGCCGAACCACCGCGCTCTGCCACGTCAGAGGCGCTGGCGGCCAGCTGGTTGGCCTGGCGCGCATTGTCCGCGTTCTGCTTGACGGTCGAGGCCAGCTCTTCCATCGACGCGGCAGTCTCTTCCAGCGAAGCGGCTTGCTGCTCCGTGCGGCTGGACAGGTCGGTGTTGCCCGCGGAGATTTCCCTCGCGCCCAGGTTGATTTCTTCGACGCCGCGGCGCACCGAGGCCACGGTGCGCGTCAGGCTTTCCTGCATGCGCTTGATGGCGCCGAACAGGTGACCGATTTCGTTGGTGCTGCGCACGTCGATGCGGCCCGTGAAATCGCCGGCCGAAATCTTCTCGAAGTGGTCGCCGGCTTCATGCAGCGGACGCAGTACGGTGCGGTTGATGAAAATCCAGCAGCCCAGCGCCAGCACCAGGGCGATGGCCAGCATCACGATGGTCACGGTGCGGGAAATGTTGTGATCCGTTTCCGCCTGCGCGATGAGCTCATCGGTACGCGTGTCCGTGAACTGCAGCACGTTATTCACGGCCTCGCGGAACGCGGTGTTGGCAGCCCCGCCGGCGTCGTTCAGGTCCAGGTAGTCTTGAATGGCCAGATTCTTCAGCGCGGCGGCCTGTCGGCGGTAGACGTCATCGAACTGCTTGTAGGCGGCGTCCAGCTTGGCCACGATCTCTTCGGAACCCGCCATGCGCGGGGCCTTGCGGAAGGCGTCGAACAACTTCAAGCCTTCGGCCATGAGCGCGTCGGCGCGCTGGGCCTGCGAGGTTGACTGTTCGGTCTTGCCCTGCTGCATGTCCATCAGCGAATTGGCAAGCAGCAGGCGTCCGCGCAGGAACGTGCTGTAGGCGCGCTGCAGTTGCGTCGCCTGGTTGGCATAGGCTTCGTTGACCTGTGCCAGCTTGTCGCTGCCGGAGTTCAACCCCATCCACGCCACCCCGTTCGAAATGAACATGGCGCCCGTGAAGAGCAACAGCACCAGAATGATACAAGTGCGAACTTTCAAATTTCCAAGCATGAAATATCCGAGCGTTAAGCAACGAAGAACGACACAACCCACCCTATACGCACTACGGACGCCCCGGCCCTTGGCCGGCAGCGTCCGAAAAGTGCGCCTGTCGCGGTGCGGGCACGCCGCGCCCCGCTGAAACCTACCGCATCACTTGCGGCTGAACAGGCTGGAACCCTGAATGGTCATGAACGCAGCCGAAGCCGCCTGCAAGGCGACCTGGCGCAGCGCGAGCTGGCTGGCGCCCGCGTAGTAGTCCAGGTCTTCCAGATCCGACAGCGACTTCGAGTACGACAGGCCCTTTTGCGTGCCGGTGGCGTCCAGCGCCTCCAGCTCGTTCAGGCGGGCGCCCACCGACGCGCCCACGGTCAGGATGTTGTCGTAGTTGGTCGCGAGTTTCTTGTTCGCCGTCGCCAGTTCGTTGTTCAGGCGCGCCAGCGCCTTTTCATCGCCCGCGATGGGCGAATCCAGGACCTTGATGAGGTTGTCCAGGGTGTTGAACAGATCCACATCGGCCGATTGGATGCTTTCGACATCGATCACGTCGCCATTTTGCGGCGTGCCCTTGACCACCACGGCGACGCCGCCGAAGTCGATGCTGGCGCCTTCCTTGTATTCCGTGGGACCCGCCGGCGGCGCGGGCGTGATCACCGGCGGCACGGGCGGGGTGGCGGACGGGTCGGTCGTGATGACGCGATAGCCCATGTTGCCGGTCGCGGGGTCCGATTCGAACTGCAGGCTGAAATTCTTGCCGATGTTGGGGCTGCCCGGCGTGACCGAGACCGTGCTGAACTGCGCGGTGCCGCCGTTGGCCGGCGATGCCGTGCTTACGTACGCGGTCGAACCCGGATTGGCGCGATTGAAGACGTCGCTGCCCAGGTCGCTGGTGGACAACTGGCGCGACTGGTCGACCTGCACGGTGCGCTCGCCGGTGGCGCCGCTGTAGACGATCTTGCCCGTCGCATCCTGGGCGTAAGGCACCACGCTGCCTTCATAGCCCGAGAACAGGTACTGGCCGTTGCCGTCGGTGCTGTTGGCAAGGCCCAGCAGCGCGTCGCGCGCGCTCTTGAGCGCCGTGGACAGCGCCTGGCGGTCGCTGTCGGCAAACGTGCCGTTACCGGCCTGCACGACGCGCGTGCGAACGTCCTGCAGCGCGGTGGTGATCGAGTCCAGGACGTTGGCTTCCTGGCCGAGATTGGTCTTGGCCGTGTTGCGGTTCAGCCCGTACGTCGTGTTCATGCTCTGCGTCTGCGCGACGCCGATCGACAGGGAAGCCGCCAGGGGATCGTCCGCGGGGGTGAGGAACTTGCGGCCGCTGCCAACCTGTTCCACCAGGCGATTCATGTCGGATTCCTGGGCGAGAACGCCGCTCAGGCCGTTCGTGTACATCATCGTGGTGCTCAGACGCATGGTGCAGCTCCGAAATGCTTTCTAGTATTCACAGTCAACGTTCTGATCAGCCGCGCAGGCCCAACAGCGTGTCAAAAATGGTGCTCGCCACATCGATGATGCGGGCGCTGGCCTGGTATTGCTCCTGGTAGAGCGACAGGCTTACGTATTCTTCGTTCAGGTTCACGCCCGACACCGCCTGCTGCGCGGCCGTGGTCTGCTTGATCAGGTTGACCTGCGCCGTGGCGGCCGTCTTGATCTGCTGCGTCTGCACGCCGACCGTGTTCACGACCTGCGCAAACATGTCGTTGATGCTCATCGTGCCGTGGCTCAGCACCTTGCTGGTCTGCAGCTGCGCCAGCTTCAAGGCGTTCTTGCCGTTGGCGTCGCCGCCATCCAGGTCCGCCGCGGCAACCTTGTCGGGATCGGTAATCAGCACGTTGATGTCGCGGGCCGCATCCCGCGTGGGCGACAGCGACCACTTGTCGCCGGCCTGGGGCGGCGCATTGATGGTCAGCGTGACACCCATCTCGCTTTCGAGATTCAACGTGGCGGTGGGCGGCGTGCCGGTGGCCGGGCCGTTGTAGACCTGCGAGCCTTCCGGCATGCGCACGACCTGGTAGTTGGTGCCGTCGAACGAGATCTCGTAGTCCTTGGCATTGACGTTTGCCAGGTCGGTGAATTCGCCCGAGATCTGCGCGTTGCTCTTGTTTGCCGCGTTGGGCACGCCCTGCGGCGAACCGATACTGAAGAAGTCCGTGCCCGGATTGCCGCCCTGGTCCAGACCCTGCTTGTGCTGCTCGTTGAACGACAGCGCCAGGCCCACGGCCATCTGCCCAAGCTGGTTCTGCATGACGTCCAGCGATGAGGCGCGGAACTGCAACAGGCCGCCCAGCTTGCCGCCGGAGATTTCGGTGTCGTTCATCTCGACCGCGATGGTCTTGCCGGTGCCCGCGGGCAACGTGTACGCAATGACCGTGCGGCCCGCGTCCGCGGAGGACGGCACCGCCTGCAGCGGATAGATCGTGTTGCCCGACAGCAGCGACTGCCCGCCCTTCGTCAGCGAGACGCTGATCTTGTCGCCCTGCTCGTAGGTCGTGATGCCGATGAGCTGGTTCAGTTCCATGACGGCCTGGTCGCGCTGGTCGAGCAGGTCGTTGGGGGGGCTGCCGCCGGCCTTGCCGGCCGCCAGCGAGATCTGCTGGTTCAGGTCGTCGATGCGGGTCAGGTAGCTGTTGACCTGGTCGACCGTGGTGCTGATCTGGGAATTCAGGCCTTCACGCTGCTTCTGCATTTCCGAGTAGGCCGAGCGGATCTGCGTCGTCAGGCTGTTGGCCTGGCCGAGCAGGTCGGCGCGCGCGGCGGGATCCGCCGGCTTGCTGGCCACCGTGTTCATGCTGGTGAAGAAATTGGTCAGGCCCGGGGCGATGCCCACGGTGCGGTCGGAGAACAGGTTGTTGATCTGCGAGACCTGGTCGAGCTGCGCCTGGAGCTGGGCGCCGCTGCCATTCGCACCGACCAGCTGCTTGTACAGGAAGCTGTCGTAGCTGCGCACGACGGTGTCGACCTGGACGCCACGGCCAATGTAGCCGTTGGCGGTCGCCTGGGCGCCCGCGGTCGAGGTCATGACGCGCTGGCGGTTGTAGCCGACCGTGGTGGCATTGTTGATGTTGTGGCCGGTGGTCGCCAGGCCCGCTTGCGCCGCGTTCAACCCGCCCAGTGCCGTTTTGTACAAATTCATGCTGACAATGCCCCGTATGTAACCGCAGCTGTTATCTCTGGATACCCCGTTTACGGCAGGAGCTCACCCAAATTTAGAGTCCTTCCAGCATCCGGCGCGAATTTTCCACGTTGGATGCCGCGCCCCGCAGCTGGCCCATGATGCCGATGAGCTTCTGGGCGTAACGCGGGTCCGTCGCGTAACCGGCGTCCTGGATCCGGCGCGCCGCCTCGATCTCGTTGCGGGCCGTCGTGACGCTTTCGTAGCGCGGGCTGTTGCCGATCAGGCGGGCGTAGTCGGCGAAGGATTCCTCGTACGACGCGTAGGCCCGGAACGGCTGCGTCACCTTGCGGGCGACGCCGTCTTCGTATTCGGTGGTCAGCACATTGACGACCTTGCCCTTCCAGCTTGGACCGGCCTTGATGCCAAATAGGTTGAAGCTGGTGCTGCCGTCGGCGTGCTTGATCTCGCGCTTGCCCCAGCCGGATTCCAGGGCCGCCTGGCCCATGATGAGGCGGGCCGGCACGCCGCTTTGCTGCGACGCCATGTTGGCCGCGCGCGACATCTTGGACACGAAGTCGACCACGTGCTCAGGCGCGCCTTCCGCCGCGGCCAGCGCGCGGTCAGCCGGACGGTTGTTGCGCATCACGTTCAGCAAGGCGGAGACTTCACGCGATCCGCCCGTCTGGAAGTCCAGGTCGCCGCCCTGCCCGATGCGCTTGATCGCTTCGTCGGACATCTCGCCGGGCGTGCCCTGCTGCATCTGCGCCAGGATGGCCTGCGACAGGCCGATACCGGGCGAGGCCAGGTGCAGCGCCAGCTGCTCATCCGCCATGGATTGCAGCATCTGCGTCTGCTGGGAATCGAACAGCCCCTCTTTCGGCGTGGCCTCGCGCATGCGCTTGACCATCATCTGCAGGAACAGCGCCTCAAACTGCTTGGCGACCTGCTTTTGCTGCTCGGTGCCGGCGGGGTCTTTCTTGACGTCGCGCTTCAGGTCCGACAGGCGGCCCATGTCGAAGACCGAGTCCTGCCGGGTGCTGGCGCCTGCCGCGTCGTTGGTGTAAGCCATGTCCGTCAGATGATTTCAAGTTCGGCGCGCAGCGCGCCGGCGCTCTTCATCGCCTGCAGGATGGCCAGCAGGTCCTGCGGCGTGGCGCCCAGGGCGTTCAGACCCTTGACCACGTCGGCCAGGTTGGCGCTGGTGCTGACGCGCTGCAGCGAACCGTTGTCCTGGCGCACTTCGATCTGGGTATTGGGCACCACCACCGTCTGGCCTTGCGTGAACGGCGTGTCCGGCTGAACCACTTCGTTCTGGCGGTTGATGATGACCGACAGGTTGCCGTGCGCGACGGCGGCCTCTTCGATCATGACCGTGCGGTTCATGACGACCGAGCCCGTGCGGGCGTTGATGATGACCTTGGCGACCGTGGGCGCGCGGGTGACCTGCAGGTCTTCCATCTGCGACAGGAAGCGGGCTTGCGAGCCCTGCTCCATGGGCGTGCGCACCTGGATCACGCGACCGTCCAGCGCGGTGGCCGTGCCCTGCCCGAACCTGCGGTTCAGGGCCGTGGCCACGTTCTGCGCCGTGCCGAAGTCGGTGTTGTTCAGTTCGACATGCACGTAGCCGTCGCGCGTGAACGTGGTGGGCACGCCGCGCTCGACGATGGCGCCCGCGCTGATGCGGCCGCCGTTCAGCTGGTTGATCTGCACGCTGGAGCCGCCCGCGGAGGCGCCCGCGCCGCCGACCAGGATGTTGCCCTGGGCAATGGCGTAGACCTGGCTGTCCGCGCCCTTGAGCGGCGTCATCAGCAGCGTGCCGCCGCGCAGGCTCTTGGCGTTGCCCATCGAGGACACCACCACGTCCAGCGTCTGGCCGGGCCGCGCAAACGCCGGCAAGGTGGTCGTGACCATGACGGCCGCCACGTTCTTCAACTGCATGTTGCTGCCAGCGGGCACCGTGATGCCCAGCTGCGACAGCATGTTCGTCAGGCTCTGCTGCGTGAACGGCGTCTGGCGCACTTGGTCGCCGCTGCCGTCCAGGCCCACGACCAGGCCGTAGCCGATCAACTGGTTGCCGCGCACGCCCTGGATGCTTGCCAGATCCTTGAGCCGTTCGGCGTGCGCCGCGCCGGCGCCCGCGGCCAGGCCGACGGCCACGCACACCCGCGCCAACAGGGACAGCAAGGTGGATATCGGAGTCGGTTGTTTCATGATTTAGAACGGCGAGGCGATCAGGAAGAAGCGTTGCAGCCAGCCCATGGTCTGGACTTCGTCCATGACGCCCTTGCTGCGGTATTCGATGCGCGCATCGGCCACTTGGGTGGACGACACGGTGTTCGTGCCCGTGATGGAGCGCGGATCGACCACGCCGGCAAAGCGCACGTATTCGCTGCCGCGGTTGATGGCGATCTGCTTTTCGCCGGCAACCTGCAGGTTGCCGTTGGACATCACGCCCACCACCGTGGTGGTGATGGTGCCGGTGAAGGCGTTGTTGGCGCTACTGTCGCCCTTGCCCTGCGACACGTTGCCGCCGTTGGCTTCCGTGTTCAGGTTGGCGTTCGCCCAGCTGTCCATGAAGGACGGCGCGGCGGCGATGCCCAGGGTGGCCGAGCCGGTGCGGTTGGTGTTCGTCGCCACGTTCTTGGACGCATTGGTGCGCTCGTTCAGGACGATGGTGACGATGTCGCCCACATTGCGCGGCCGGCGGTCTTCGAACAGCGGGTAATTGCCGTATGTCGTGGGCTGGTAGATCGAGCCCGTGGGCTGCGCCATCGGCATCGGCGGCGGCGGTGGCGCCGCCGTCGTCGGCCCGGTCACGATGGGCTCGGGCGGGATGATGGCGCAGCCAGCCGCCAGCAGAGCCAGCGCAGACGCAAATACCAGGCGCAGGACAGACATGGGCATCACAGTTGGGTCAGGCGGGCCAGCATTTCGTCCGACGTCTTGACGGCCTTGCTGTTCATTTCGTAGGCGCGTTGCGTCGTGATCATGTTGACCAGTTCCTCGGCGACGTTGACGTTGGAGGTCTCGACATACTTTTGCATGATCGAGCCCGCGCCGTCCACACCTGGCTGAAGCAGGTTCGCCGGGCCCGACGAGTCGGTTTCCAGGTACAGGTTTTCGCCGATGCTTTGCAGGCCGGTCGGGTTGATGAAGGTGGCGATCTGCAACTGGCCGATCTGCACGTTCACGCCGGCCGCGCCGGGTTGCGTCACCGACACCATGCCGTCGTTGCCGATGGTGATGGACAGCGCGTTGTCCGGCACGTTGATCGGCGGCTGGATGACGTAGCCGCTGACGGTCACGAGCTGGCCGTTCTGGTCGCGCTGCAGGGCGCCGTCACGGGTGTAGGCCTGCGTGCCGTCGGGCAGTTCCACCGGCAGGAAGCCGCGGCCGTTGATGGCCACGTCCATTTCGCTGCCCGTGTTGTTCAGGTTGCCGGTCGAGTGGATGCGCTCGGTCGCGGCCACGCGTGCCCCGGTGCCCAGCTGCAGGCCGGACGGCAGTTGCGTGGCGTCGCCCACCTGGGCGCCGGGCTGGCGCAGCGTCTGGTACATCAGGTCCTGGAACACGGCACGGCCGCGCTTGAACCCATTGGTGGAGACGTTGGCCAAGTTGTTGGAAATCACGTCCATGGAGGTCTGCTGACCTTCCAGGCCCGTCTTGGCGATCCACAGCGAACGCATCATGATGAGAAACTCCGGTGCCGCGGCTTGGCCGCGAACAAAATGTTTATTTAAATCAGGCGCTTACGGACAGAATGCCGTTGGCGCGTTCCGCATTGCGGTCCGACTGCTGAATCACCTGCATCTGCTGCTCGAAGCGGCGGGCGTTTTCGATCATGCCCACCATCGACGCCATCGGATTGGTGTTGCTGCCTTCCAGCACGCCAGACAAGAGGCGCAGGCCGGGATCGGCGGGCACCGGCGGCGCGGGCTGGCCATTGACCGGCGCCATGCGGAAGACACCGTCGTCGCCGTGAACCAGCTGCTTGTTGTCCGGATTGACGAGCTTGAGCCGGCCCAGGTTCAGGATGTTGTTCGGCGCGTCGCCGGCGCCCAGCGCCGTGATCGTGCCGTCGGACGTGATGGTCAGCGCGGCCTGGTCGGGCACGTCGATGGGACCGCCCTGGTCCGACAGGACCGGCTGGCCCAGCGACGTTTGCAACAGCCCGTTGATGCCTACCTGCAGGCTGCCGGCGCGCGTATAGGCTTCGCCCTGCGGGGTCTGCACCGCGATCCAGCCGGCTTCGCTGGACAGCGCCACGTCCAGGTCGCGGCCCGTGGTCTGCATGGTGCCCATCTGGAAGCTGTTGCCGGGCGTGGACGCCACCGTCGAAACACGCGTAGGCAGGCTCACCCCGTCCGTCACCGGAACCGAGCGGTACAACGCGATCTGCTCGCGAAAGCCCGTCGTGTTCACGTTGGCCATATTGTTGGAGAGCGCGGCCTGGTGCTCCGTGATCCGCGCTGCGCCATTCATGGCGGTGTAGATGATTCGATCCATTGCCTATTCCGTGGGTGTCGTCGGTGTCGTCACTTGCCCAGCGGGCATTACTTCAGGTTCATCAGGACTTGCATGATCTCGTCCTGGGTCTTGATGGTCTGCGAATTGGCCTGGTAGGTGCGCTGGGCGATGATCATGTTGACCAGCTCGCGGCTCATGTCCACGTTGGACGCTTCCGTTGCCTGGCCCACCACCGTCGACATGCTGTTGGTGCCGGGCTGGCCCAGGATCGGCTGGCCGGAGGCCGCCGTTTCCTTCCAGGCGTTGTTGCCCACGGGCTGCAGGCCCTGCAGGTTCGAGAAGTCGGCCAGCACGAGCGTGCCGACGACCTGGGTTTCGCCGTTGGTGTAGCTGGCGACCAGGCTGCCGTCGCTGCTGATGTTGATGCCGCTGAACTCGCCGGACGTGTAGCCGTCGGGCTTGGCGACCAGCTTGTAGTTGCTGCCGTATTGCGTCGTGCCGGTGTAGTTGACCGCGATGTTCAGCGGATCGGCCGGGGTGGCGGTGCCGCCAGGCTGGGCGAAGGACAGGTTCACGATCGGCGCGCTGGTCAGCGTGCCGGCGTTGTTGAACGTGAACTGCTGGGGGTTGCCCCACACGCCGCCGGCTTCCGTCGTGGGCGCCATGGCCTGGCCGTCCATCGTGTAGTACACGTCGTACACGCTGGTGCCGGCCGCGGCTTCACGCTTGACGAAGTACTGCATGACCTGGTGCGAGTTGCCCAGGGAGTCGAACACCGTCATGGGCGAGGCGTTCGTGTAGGTGCTGGAGATCTTCGGATCGAACGGCTTGCCGATTTCCGTGACGGCAGCGGTGTAGTCCACGAAGCCGGGGATGTCTTCCAGCGCGCCAGCGGTAACCTGACCCGTGCCGTCGATCGTGACGGTGTTGGGCGCCGTGCCGTACGTGTTGGCGGGCGGGTTGGCCGGGGTCCACGTCAGCGCGCCGCCGGCGGCCTTGGTGAACGTGTAGGCGGTGCCGCCCAGCGTGACCGAGCCGGGAACGGCCGGCGACGTCACGGTGTCGACCTGATAGATGACCTTGGCGTTGGCGTCCAGGTTGGCCACGGTGGTGGCGGTGCTGGTGGCCTGCGGCGCCACGTTGGCGGTCGGCAGTTGCAGTTCGACAGGGTTCGCGCCGATCGCGCCGGCCGGGTAGCCGGTCAGGCGGTAGCCTTGGGCGTTCACGATGAAGTTGTTCTTGTCGACGAGGAATTCGCCGTTGCGCGTGTACATGACCGAGCCGCTCTGGTCGGTCACGCGGAACATGCCCTTGGCGCCATCGATGGCGATGTCGTATTCGCCGCCGCCGCCCGTCACCGCGCCAACGGTGAAGCGCTGGTTGATGGCCGCGACCTTGACGCCCAGGCCCACGCGCGAGCTGGCGTAGACGTCAGCGAACGATGCGGTCGCCGACTTGAAGCCGACGGTGCCAGAGTTGGCGATGTTGTTGCCGATGACGTCCAGGTTCTGCGCAGCGGCGTTCAAGCCGCTCAATCCTTGTCCGAAGCCCATGTTTACTCTCGCTAATCTTTAGTGGAAAAGCCGCCGCCCGTGCGCCGGCACCGATTCATATCCGCCCGTTCAGGCGCCGATCACCTTGCGCACGTCCAGCATGCTGGTCTGGCCGTCCAGGCCAAGATCCAGTCGCAGGCCGTTGGTGGAGTACGCCACGCTCTTGACGTTGCCGTAGCTCAGCACTTCCGTATTCACCTTCGCGCCTTCCGCGTCGGTGGCCAGCACGGACACGTTGTAGGCGCCCGCTTCCAGCGCCACCCCGGCGTCGTTCTTGCCGTCCCATTCCAGCGTGTACACGCCGGTCTTCTGTTCGCCCAGCTCGATGGTGCGAACCACCGCGCCGTTCGAATCGGAAATGCGAACCTGCACCTTGGCGGCGTCGCCTTGCAGGTCCAGGCCGTAGGGCGTGACCACGCGGTCCGTCGGGTTGGCGCTGTCCACGCCGACCTTGACCTTCGTGCCCGGGATCAGGACGCCCTTGCCGATCATCGACACGGCGTTCATCGACTGGGACACGTCGATCTGGCCGCTGATGGCCAGCATGGTGTTCTTCAGGTTGGTGATGCCTTCCACCGTGGAGATCTGCGCCAGTTGCGACGTCAGCTCCGCGTTCTGCATCGGGTTCAGCGGATCCTGGTTCTTGAGCTGCGTGACCAGCAGCTTCAGGAACTGGTCCTGCAGGCCCTGCGCGGTGCTCGCGCTGTTGGCGCCGGTTTGCGCCAGGCCCATGGCCGTGGTGCTCGTGGTTTGATCGACGGTGGTCATGGATAGACTCTGGCTGGAAATTAGGACTGGCCGATGGTGAGCGTCTTCTGCATCAACGCCTTGGCGGTGTTGAGCACTTCGACGTTGGCCTGGTAGGACCGCGATGCCGCGATCATGTTGACCGTTTCGGCCACCGGATCGACGTTGGGCATGCTGACGTAGCCCTGGGCGTCGGCCAGGGGATGCTTCGGGTCGTAGACCTGCTTGAGGGGCGACTGGTCCTGGACCACGCCGGCCACGCGCACGCCGCCGATCTCCTGGCCCAGCGCCTGACCCGCGGCGGGGTTGACCTGGAACACGACCTGGCGCGCGCGGTACGGCTGGCCGTCCGGGCCCACCACGCTGTCGGCGTTGGCCATGTTGCTGGCCGCCACGTTCATGCGCTGCGACTGCGCGCTCAGCGCCGAACCGGCGATATCGAAAATGCTCAACAAGGACATTGCCTGTTGCTCCCTTTAAAGATCAATCCTGAATGGCGGTCTGCAGCCCGCGGATGCGGTTGGAGATGAGCTGCATCGTGCTCTGGTAATGCAGCGTGTTGTCGGCGAACTGCACGCGCTCGATGTCCATGTCCACCGTGTTGCCGTCCATGCTCGGCTGGTACGGCAGGCGGTACAGCAGGTCCGTCGGGCCCTGCGACACGGCCTTGGCTGGAATGTGGCGGGCGGAGGTCAGCTTGAGCGACGTGTCGGGCAGGCGCATCGTGCCTTCGATGGCGGCTTGCATCGCCGCCTTGAAGTCGATGTCTCGCGCCTTGTAGTTGGGCGTGTCGGCGTTGGCGATGTTCGAGGAAAGCACTTCCTGACGCTGCGCGCGCAGTGCCAGAGCCTGCTGGTAGAACCGGAAATCTTCGTTGAGCCTGTCGAGCATCGTGGCGCCTTGAATACGTTGCAAATCAGATAAAGCGAGGGACACCGGACACACCGTTATCCCATTGGATGACGGCATGATAGGGGCCGGACTGGTAACACAATCAGCCAAATAACCCGTCATTTCTCATCCAATTCACGTATTGCCGAACGCCGCCCACTTCTACAATTCATCCATCATGAAAATCTCCGCACGACTCCTTCACGCGCGCGCAGGCCTGGCTGTCCTGCTTCTGGCCTCGGCGGGCGCCGCCCAGGCCCAGGCGGCGGCCACCCAGGCGCCGGAAGCGATCGTCTTGGCGGCCCAGGCATATCTGCAGGAGCAGCTGGCTTCCCTGCCCGGCCAGGCGTCCATTGCCATCGACCCGCCGCGCACCGACCGGCTGGCGCCCTGCGACACCTTGTCCCCGTTTCTGCCTTCCGGCATGAAGCTGCGCTCGCGCATGACCGTCGGCGTGCGCTGCAACGCGGCCAAGGGCTGGACCGCCTACGTGCAGGCGACCGTCAGCGTGGCCGGCCACTATTACGTGGCCTCGCGCCTGATTGCCGCTGGCCAGGCCCTGACCCCGGCAGACCTGGACGCCCGCGACGGAGATCTGGTCGCCCTTCCCCCCGGCGCCATCACCGACCCGCAGGCGGTGGCCGGCATGACCGCCGCGTTCCGCATCAACGCCGGCCAACCCATCCGCAGCTCTTCGCTGCGCAATGCCCAGTCGGTGCAGCGCGGCACCAACGTGCGCATCAACGCGCGAGGCAAGGGATTCACGGTCAGCAGCGAGGGCGAAGCCCTGGAGAACGCCCCGCCCGGCGCGGTGGTCCAGGTCAAGACGGCGGGCGGTCAAGTGGTCAGCGGTATCGTCCGAAACGCCACCCTGGTGGAAATACAGCTCTAGATAATGTTACAAATCGCGTTGCGGCGGGTGTGTATATACCCTAAAGTTCCTTCGCCCCTTGTCGTTACAGAGACATAAGTAGGCGGATCCGTCGCAAACCGACCCAGGACGCCCTGCGGAGAAAACCTTGAAAATCAATTCGACCACCAACCGGCCCCTGGCGGCCGACGCCGTCGGTGCACGCGCCGAGTCCGCGGTCAGCCAGGCCTATGGCGCCGGCAGCGCCACCGGCTCGAGCAGCTCGCAAGTCGCGCTGAGTTCGGCGTCGCGCAAGATGCTGGCCCTGCAAGACGGCTCGAACGACATCAACGTCGAGCGCGTTGCCGCCATCCGCGCCGCGATCGCATCCGGGCAGCTCAAGATCGACACCGGCCGCATCGCCGACAGCCTGATCGCCAGCGCCCGCGACCTTCTGAAATAGCCTGCCCTTTCTTTATATAGAGCCGTCTGTCATGAGCCTCGTCGATTCCCTGCAATCCTGCATGAAGCAGGAAGACACCCTGATCTCCGAGTTTTCCTCGATCCTCGAGGAAGAGACCGAGGTCCTGGTCAGCCAGGGCAGCGTCGAGGCACTGAACCAGATCACCGAACGCAAGCGCGGCATCGCGCAGCAATTGGTCGACCTGAGCCAGACCCGCGACAAGCTGCTCACCGAAATCGGCCTGCCCACGGGCCACGTCGGCACCGAACAGGCCGCGGCGCAGTATCCGCAGCTCTCCGGCGTCTGGCAGGCGCTCCTGTCCAAGTCGGCCTCCGCCAGCGAAATCAACATGCGCAATGGCGCCCTGATCGACGTGCACCTGCGCTATACCCAGCAGTCGCTGGACGCCCTGCGCAACGTCGGCGTCGGCAGCGCCTCGACCTACGACGCGCAAGGCCGCGGCGCCCGCAGCGCACCGGGCCGCCGGCCGATCGTGGCGGGCTGAAAGCTTCAGCCTCCCAATAGAAAACGGCGTGCCTGGCACGCCGTTTTTTTGTTTGCGGCCGCCCGGAAGCCGGGCGCGGCTTCACGCCCCGCCCGTCATCTCCAGCAGTGCAAACATCTTCAGCAGCGCCACCGGCAGCATCTTGCCGGACAGCTTGCGTTCGGTGCCCACGATGCCCGACAGCGGGCCGCGCACGACGTCGGCCGCTGGCGAATGGGCCAGTTGCCAGCAGGCGGCGCCCAGCTGACCGGCCATCAGCGACTGGCGCGCCAGCGTGTGGGCGCCGTCGACCGCGGGCAGCGCTTGCCACGCATTGGCCATGTAGCGGAACGCGGCCTTGGCCTCGTCTTGCAGGACCAGCCAGCGCGCGATCGTCGCGGCGTCGGCCTGAGAGGCCGGCAGGTTGGTGGCGCCGAACAACTGGCCCGCGACCTCGCCGGTCACGGTGTCGATCAGCCGCGCGCAGATCAGGCGCACGCTGGCGCCCTGCCCCTTGCCCGGCAGCACGACTTCGGTGCCCGACGCCCACAGCGCGAGCGACACGGTCTTGCCGCCCGCCGCGAGGCGCAGACCCGGCATGTCGCCGGGCTGGCCCACGGGCAGATAGCCCACGCTCTTGCCGACGGCATTCAGGTTGGTCGGGCACTCGTCCTGGATCACCCGCAGGCCGCCCGGGCAACGAGCCACCCACGACACGCCCTGCTCGGAGAAGGGTTGCCACAGCGCAACCGTGCCTGCCTCCAGCATGTGGACCAGCGGCACGGACTGGAGGCGCTCGCCCAGCCACGCCACGCGCGCTTGCAGCGCCAGCGCCGGGTCGGGCTGAGCCGGCGCGGCAGGGGCAAACGAACTCAACATGCCGTGCGGCAGCACCAGTTGCTGCGCGGGCGCCGCAAGCGCGGCGCCGCGATCGCTCATCAGCAGTGCGCCGAGCAGCGCGCCGCCGGGCAAGGCATCGCCCTTCATGGCGGTCTTGCCGTGCATCACAAGCAGGTTGCGGGTGCAGGCGGCGGAGAATTCACGGCGCGCCATCGACAGCGGCTCGTCGCCCAGCGCGGCCAGGCTGGAACCGGCGCCGTCGCTGACGTATTCACGCCAGGCGGTGCGCGCCTGCAGGCACGCCGGGTCGTTGTCCAGCCACGAAATCGTGTCGTCCAGGCTTTGCGCCGCGGCGATCGACCCCGCGCCCGCCTGTTGCGGCAGGATCGCGGAGGCCAGCAGCTGGCGGCGGCGCGCCGGATCCACGGCGTCCGGCTCGCGCGACGACGACACCAGCGACGCCAGATCGGCCTCGCTCGGGGTATACAGCGCACGGGCGCGCTCCACCATCGCGAACGCGCGGTCGATCAGCACGTCCGCGCGCGCCAGCTCCATGTGCTCGGGCACTTTCTGGCCGACGGACATGTAATGAATCGGCAAGCGGTGGCGGATGGCGGTGTCCAGCGCCGCGCCCAAGCGCGTGGCTTCGTCCAGCTTGGTGATGATGCAGCCGGCGACGTCCTCGCCGACCCCATTGCGGTAGGCGTGCGCGACTTCGTCCAGCGTGTCGCCCTGGCTGGCGGCATTGAGCACCAGCAGCCGGCGCACCGGCTTGCCCGCGTTGCACAGCATCGACGCCTGCTCGGCCACCAGGCGGTCGCGCTGGCTGATGCCGGTCGTGTCGATCAGGACGATCTTGCGGTTGCCCAGCTCGGCCAGGATGCGGCGCAGCTCGCCGGCATCGCGCACCGAATGCGCGGGCACGCCCATCAGGCGGCCGTAGATCTGCAATTGTTCCAGCGCGCCGATCCGGAACAGGTCGGTCGTCAGCATGGCGACTTGCTCGCGTCCCTCGCGGGCCACGCAGCGCGCGGCGAGCTTGGCCAGCGTCGTGGTCTTGCCCACGCCGGTGGGGCCGACCAGCGCGTACACGCCACCGGCCAGAAATTCGTCTTCGGAACGCACCACCGGCAGGTGCGTCACCAGCTCATTGCGCGCCCAGCTCTGCGCCGCCTCGGCGGAGAGGCCCTGCGGCAGGCGTTCAACCAGCGTGCGGACCAGTTTGGTGCTGAACCCCGCATCCAGCAGGCTGCGGAATAGCGCGGCGGCGGCCGGCTCCCGGCCCGGACCCTGGCGTCCGCCCCACAGCAGGCCGTCCATGCGGGTTTCAAGCGCTCCGCGCAACGCGCTGATGGCATCCTGCAGACCGGCGGCCGTATCGGCAGCCAGCGGCGCGGGCGGCAAACCCTGCGGCGGACGGACCGGCGCGTCCGGCATGCGGCCCATGGAAGGCGCGGCGGACAAGGTGGCCGGTGGCGCGGCGGACAGGGGCGACGCGGCCGGCGGCATGGCGGGCGGCTGCGCAGGTGTGGCGGGCGCC
>NZ_CADIJP010000039.1 GCF_902859725.1 Achromobacter mucicolens
CGAACGACGGCGCCGCGGGCGGGCGCTGCGGCGCGGACTGCGCCTGAGCCGGCGCCTCGCGCGGCGGCGTCTGCGGTGGCGGCGCGTCGTCGAACGCGCCATCAACGGTGGCCAGCACCTCGATGCCGCCCTCGACGCTGCGGTTCGACACGATCAACGCGTCCGGCCCCAGGGCCTCGCGCACCTGGCGCATCACGTCACGGGTGTTTGCCCCGTAAAAGCGGCTGATCTTCATTGCCCATTGCTCCCGCCGATCAGCGCCGTCACGCGGACGATGCGCTCATCGGGAATTTCCGTATTCGACAAGACGCCCAACTGCGGCAGATGATGGCGCAGGAAGCGCGACAGCGGCGCGCGCAACACCGGCGACACCAGCAGCACCGGCGCATTGCCCTGCGATTCCTGCCGTTCGACCGCCGCCTGCGCCTCGCGCAGCAGCGTGTCGGCCAGGCCCGGCTCCAGGCCGCCGCTGGTCGTCATGGCCTGCGACAGCACGCGTTCCAGCTTCACATCCAGCCCGATCACGCGCAGCTCGCCCTCGCCCGGGAACCACTGCTGCGTGATGGCGCGGCCGAGCGCGCGGCGCGTCAGCGCGATCAGCTCGTTGATATCGGGCTGGCCACCCGAACCGGCGGCCAGCGCCGCCAGACGCGGACCGTGCTCGGACAGCGTGTCGATGATGGTGCGCATGTCGCGGATCGGCACTTCTTCGGACAGCAGGCCCTGCAGCACCTTCTGCAGCGCGGTAAGCGACAGCGTCTTGGGCACCAGGTCCTCGACCAGCTTGGGCGCGTCGCGGCCGATGCGGTCCAGCAGCTGCTGCACTTCCTGGCGGCCCAGCAGGTTCGAACCGTGGCGGTGCATCAGGTGATTCAAGTGCGTGGCCACGACCGTGCCCGCATCGACCACCGTATAGCCGGCCACCTGGGCCTGGTCGCGCAGCGAACTGTCGATCCACAGCGCCGGCAGGCCGAACGCCGGATCGGTCGTCGGGGTGCCCTTGATCTGCATGGTCACGCCGCCCGGGTCGATGGCCAGCCACTGGCCGGGCATCGCCACGCCGTTGCCCACTTCCACGCCCGACAGCAGGATGCGGTAATCGTTGGGCTTGAGTTCCAGGTTGTCGCGAATGTGCACGACCGGCGGCAGAAAGCCCACGTCCTGCGCAAACTTCTTGCGCAGGCTGCGGATACGGTGCAGCAGTTCGCCGTTCTGGGCGTGGTCCACCAGCGGGATCAGGCGGTAGCCGACCTCCAGCCCCAGCTGATCCACCATCGACACGTCTTCCCAGCTTGCCTCGGCGGCCGCGGCCTGCGCCTGGGTGATCGCCTGCGGCGGTATCTCTTCGGCCGCCACGGCGGCGGCCTGCTTGCGTTTGAGCAATGCCCAGCCGCCCCAGCCCAGCGCGCCGGCCAGGGTCAGGAAGGCGATGTGAGGCATGTTGGGTATGAGGCCCATGATGCCGATGATGCCGGCCGTCAGGAACAGCACGCTCGGGTTCGAGAACAGCTGGCTGATGATCTGCTGGCCGATGTCCTGGTCCGTCGACACGCGCGACACCACCACGCCGGCGGCGGTGGAGATCACCAGCGCCGGGATCTGGGCTACCAGGCCGTCACCGATGGTCAGCAGCGTGTAGACGCGGCCGGCTTCGCCCATGGACATGTCGTGTTGCGCCACGCCCACGACCAGGCCGCCGATGACGTTGATCGCCATGATGAGCAGGCCGGCGATGGCGTCGCCGCGCACGAACTTGCTGGCGCCGTCCATCGAGCCGAAGAAGTCCGACTCCTGCGACACTTCCGCGCGGCGCTTGCGCGCCTCGTCCTCGCCGATCAGGCCGGCGTTCAGGTCCGCGTCGATCGCCATCTGCTTGCCGGGCATGGCGTCCAGGGTGAAGCGCGCGCCGACTTCGGCGATACGGCCCGCACCCTTGGTGATGACGATGAAGTTGATGATGGTCAGGATGATGAAGACGATGATCCCGACCGCGAAATTGCCGCCCACCAGGAAGTGGCCGAAGGCCTCGATCACCTTGCCCGCGGCGTCCGGACCCGTGTGACCATGCAGCAGCACGACGCGGGTGGACGCGACGTTCAGCGACAGGCGCAGCAGCGTCGCAAACAGCAGCACGGCCGGGAACGCGGCAAAATCCAGCGGCTTGCGCGTGAACATGGCCACCAGCAGGATCATCACGGACAACGCGATGTTGAAGGTGAACAGCAGGTCCAGGAGGAACGTGGGCAGGGGCAGCACCATCATGCCCAGCACCATCACGATCAGGATGGGACCCGCCAGCAGCCGCGCGTGCGTGCCGCCGTTACTCTTCAACATGGTGAGCAGTGCGCTCATTCCTTAAACTCCTTGTGCTGCGGTTTTTGCCTGCGGGTCCAGTTCGGCTGGCACGTTCAGTTTCGTGGGGGCCATCGGTTCATGCCCCCAGCCCGAGCGCCAGGATCGTAGCTGGAATACCCATGCCAGCACTTCCGCCACCGCGGTATACAGCTCGGCCGGGATTTCTTGTCCCAGCTCGACGTGTTGATGCAATGCGCGCGCCAGCGGCGGCGCCTCCAATGTGGGAATCTTGTTCTCGGCGGCCAGTTCGCGGATCTTCGCGGCGATCAGGCCCGTGCCCTTGGCCAGCACGCGCGGCGCGCCGCCCTTCGATTCGTCGTACTTCAGCGCCACCGCATAGTGCGTCGGGTTCGTCACGACGACATCGGCCTTGGGCACTTCGGACATCATGCGGCGGCGGGCGGCCTGGCGCTGCTGCTGCCGGATACGCGCTTTCACGTGCGGATCGCCTTCGCTTTCCTTGTGTTCCTGGCGCACGTCCTCCTTGGACATCCGCAGCTTCTTCAAATGGCTCCAGATCTGCCAGGGCACGTCCAGCAATACGATGATGAGGAGCGAGGCCACGATGAAGGCGCAGCACATCGCCACCAGGCTGAGCGCCTTGGTCAGCGCGGCCGACGGCGCCACGTGCATCAGCCCCAACATGTCGTCGTGATAGCGCCAGATGACCCAGACGGCCACGCCGCCGACCAGCATGGCCTTGGCCAGCGCCTTGATCAGCTCCACCACCGTCTGCGACGAGAACATGCGCTTCAAGCCCGCCAGCGGGCTGAGCTTGGAAAAATTGGGCTGCAAGGGCTTGGTCGAAATGACCAGGCCGCCCAGCACGACGCTCGACAGCACCGCCACCACCGCCAGCAGCCCAAAGATCGGCAACAGCACCATCAGCGCGTGACCGAAGCCGCTCACCGCCTGCTCGACCATCACCCCCGGGTCCAGCGCGACGCGCTGATCGAACGCCAGCCCGCTGCGCAGCACGCCGGTCAGGCCCTGGTACAGCGATCCTCCGCCCGCCCAGATCGCCGCAACGCCTACCGCCAGCATCATGAACGTGCCCAGTTCCCGGGAACGCGCAATCTGCCCCTCCTCGCGCGCCTTTTCCAGGCGCCTGGGAGAGGCGGCTTCGGTTTTCTCGAGGTCGCTTTCTTCGGACATGCTCTACGGGATTGTTGCGGCTCGCTGACGTGGGAATGCAAGCCGCCCGCCGAGATTCTAGGAGGCGCCGGGGGTTGGCGATATGCCAAGAAAAGGGGGGAAAGCGGCGCTATTCCCAGATGCGCCGCCGGCTACCGGCCAGCCCCCCGGCAGCAGCCGCCTCAGCCCGCCGCCTGAGCCACCCGGCCGCTGGCGGCGTGGCCGTCCAGGATGGCCAGAAAGCGCGCGTAATCCAGCCCGATGCGCACGGCGCCCCAGTGTTCCGGCCCCAGATAAATGGGCAGGGAAATGTCGTTGACGATCTCGCCGGTGTCGCGGGAATACGTCTGGAACAGCTGCGCGCCGGTGTTGGCGGCCAGCCGGGCGCCCACGGGGTCGTCGAAGATGCGCTTGTTGCGCACCCGCGCGATGTCAACCTTCGGATCGCCGGTCGGCGCCAGCGAGAACCGGCTGTTGTGGGCGGGCGCGTAGCCCCGGTTATCCACCAGAATCGTGTAGATGGCGCCCGGCACGGCTTCCAGTACGCTGTCGAGCAGCCGCGTGAGCGGCTCGTCGATCGCGCGGTCGTAGGCCGTGTGATAGCGCGGCGGCTCGCTGCCGGCAATGCGCTGGTAGTGGCGGTCGAACACGTCCACGCCGCGCCGCCGGGCATCCTGCAGCAGACCGGCCGCCGTGCCGGCAAACGCCTCCAGCGACTCGGACAGGCTGTCGAACGCGGTGCCACCCGTGCGCATGTCTGCCAGCACTTCCTGCACGCTTTCCGTCTGCCGCCGGATGCGGTCGATCTCGCCCGACATGCTGCCCACCCGTTCCAGCACGTCCGCGCTCAAGGCCGCGATGCGCCCGACCTCCTCGCTCATGCCGTGGTTGGTGGCATCGACCTCGCCAATGGCCTGGACCACGTCGCTCACCTGCCGGTTCATGCTGTCGAAGTCGCGCACGAATCGCTCGAAGCCGACGCAGGTCCGATCCAGCACCGCGCCCGAAGCGTCCACGTCCTCGCGCAGCGTGCCCGTCTGGCGTTGCGTGGATCCGACCAGGTCGAGCATCTGCGTCGTGTGGCGGCCGATGTCGCTGGTGGCGGTGTTCACGCGCTCGGCCAGGCGGCCGACCTCGCTGGCCACCACCGCGAAACCGCGGCCCGCGTCCCCCGCCCGGGCGGCCTCCACGCCGGCGTTCAAGGCCAGCAGT
The DNA here is from genome assembly GCF_902859725.1 of Achromobacter mucicolens. Taxonomy (GTDB): domain Bacteria; phylum Pseudomonadota; class Gammaproteobacteria; order Burkholderiales; family Burkholderiaceae_B; genus Achromobacter; species Achromobacter mucicolens. Next base: position 4,702 of record NZ_CADIJP010000039.1, read on the forward strand.
TGCGTCTGCAGCGCAATATCCTTGATCGCCTTGCTGATGTCACCCACCGACTGCGCGCGCGCCGCCAGTTGCGCCACCACCTCGGTGAAGGCGGCCATCTCATGCGTCATGCGGTCCACGCGCGTCTTGACCTCGGTCAGTTCGGCCAGCGCCTGCCGCGCCGCCTGCAGGTTCTGGCCCGACACCGCGGCAATGTCGCGGGCGTGGGTGGAGGTCGATGCCGACAGATCGGCGATCTGCGCCCCGCTGGCGGCCAAAGCTTCGGCCGCCCTCGCCTGCTCGCGCGCCAGCAATGAACAGCGCCCCGCCTGGAATTGCGTGCGCGCCGCGTTCAGCGCGATCTCGATGCTGGATTGGCGCACGGTCATGATCCGAAGTCGGATCTGCGCCAGGAACCGGTAGAGCGGCCAGGCGGCCGGACTGAAGGACAAGGGGCGCTCGGACAGCACCGCGTCGCCGCGGTTGAGCCGACGCAACAATCCCCACATGCCGCCCAAGCGGAATACGGATCTGGCCATCATGAACCTCCTCTCCCTGACCCGGACCGCCTGCTTTGGGCATCCGTGGTCTGGCGCGCTGGGCGCGCCTTGTCTCGCGCTGCAAGGCCCCGATTATTGTTGGCAGGAGTCTATCGGCCAGCAGGCGTTTTCGCCCTTAGGGAATACGTCATGAGAAGGAGTGACACGCGCACGACGCTGGCGCATGCGGGCGGAAAGACGCCGTCTTTCCGCCGCCGGCGGACATCGCGGGCCCCGGGCTCAGAAGCCCAGGCTGGCCAGCAGGTCGTCGACCTGATCCTGGCTGGTGACCACGTCGGTCTTGCCCTGCGGGTTGATCTGCGGGCCGTTGAGCAGGCTGTTGGCTTCGTCGCGGCGCTCTTGCGGCACGTTGTCCAGCAGCACCTGCAGCAGTTCGCGTTCGATGGCGCCCACCACGTCCATCATGCGCATGATGACCTGGCCCGTGAGGTCCTGGAAATCCTGCGCCATGATGATTTCCATGAGCTTGGACTGCGTCTGCTGCGTCTGCTTGGGCACGTCGGCCAGAAAGGCCCGCGTGTCCTTCACCAGTTCGCGCGCTTGCGGCATTTCCAGCGGCTGGTCATACCACTCTTGCCAGCGACTATCCAGCGCCTGCGCCGAACGGGCCATGTTGTCCTGGATCGGACCGGCCTGCTCCGTGGCGTTGAGCACGCGGTTGGCGGCCTGCTCGGTCATCTGCGCCACGTACCGCAAGCGGTCGCGGGCGTCGGGAATCGCGTTGGCGGCATCCTTGATCGCCTGATCCAGGCCCAGTTCGCGCATGCTGTCGCGCAACATGCGGGTCAGCGAGGCGATCCGATGGATCAGGTCGGGCGACTCTGTCGGGTCAACTGTTTCCGTTGAGCTCATCGCACACCTCAGCCGCCAATCTTTTCGAAGATCTTGTTCAGCTTTTCCTCCAGCGTCGCCGCGGTGAAAGGCTTGACCACGTAACCGTTGGCGCCCGCCTGCGCGGCGGCAACGATGTTTTCCTTCTTGGCTTCCGCCGTCACCATCAGCACCGGCAGCGATGCCAGCGACGCGTCGGCGCGGATCTGCTTGAGCATCTCCAGGCCGTCCAGGTTCGGCATGTTCCAGTCGGACACCACGAACTGGAAGCCGCCGTTGCGCAGCTTCTCCAGGCCAATGGCGCCGTCCTCTGCCTCATCCACGTTTTCGAAACCCAGCTCCTTGAGCAGGTTGCGGATGATCCGCCGCATGGTGGGGAAGTCATCCACCACCAGAATCTTCAGGCCCTTGTCTACCATCTTTCACTCCAGAAAAAATTTGCTTGAGATCGATCGTGGCGTCAGTCCGCGTCAAACGCGGTGCCCACGGTCGCCCAGGCGAGTCAGAATGCGTTCGCTCATCGCCGACAACGGCACCACTTCACTTGCAGCCCCGATAGCGATGGCCTCGCGGGGCATGCCGAAGACCACGCAGCTTGCTTCGTCCTGCGCAATCGTGTGCGCGCCCGCCCGGTGCATGGCCAGCATGCCGGTGGCCCCATCCTTGCCCATGCCCGTCAGGATCACGCCGATGGCGTTCTTGCCCGCCGCGACGGCCGCGGAGTTGAACAGCACGTCCACGGACGGACGGTGGCGGTTGACCGGTTCGCTGGCTTCCAGCTCGATGACATAGTTGGCGCCGCTGCGGCCCAGGCGCATGTGCATCTCGCCGCCCGGGGCCAGGTAAACGTGACCGGGCAGCACGCGCTCGCCATGCACGGCCTCGCGCACGGTCACGGCGCACAGGGCGTCCAGGCGCTGCGCGAACGACCGCGTGAAGCCGGCCGGCATGTGCTGCGTGATCAGGATCGCGGGGCTGTCCGGCGGGAGCGGTTGCAGGACTTCGCGGATGGCCTCGGTGCCGCCGGTGGAAGCGCCGACGATCACGAGCTTTTCCGAGCTGGACAGCGGACGGCGCAGCATGGGCGCCGGCGCGGCCTGCGCCGTATGGGGCGTCGGGGCGCGCAGCTTGGCGCGCGACGCGGCGCGGATCTTGTCGGCGATGAGTTCCGTGTATTCGAGCAGCCCGTCGCGGATGCCGAGCTTGGGCTTGGTCACGAAGTCGATCGCGCCCAGTTCCAGCGCGCGCAGCGTGATTTCGCCTCCACGTTCGGTCAGCGACGACACCATCACCACCGGCATGGGGCGCAGGCGCATCAGCTTTTCCAGGAAATCCAGCCCGTCCATGCGGGGCATTTCCACGTCCAGCGTCAGCACGTCAGGGTTGTGGCGCTTGATGAGCTCGCGGGCGACCAGCGGATCGGGCGCGGTCGCAACCACTTCCATATCCGGCTGGCTGTTGATGATCTCGGTCATCAGGCCGCGCACCAGCGCGGAGTCATCCACACACAAAACGCTAATTTTCTTCATCTTGTTTGCTGCCCTGGCCCGGTCAGGCCTTATTTGCGCATTCGTAGACCGTCTGCCCGCGCAGACGGAAATCGCGGCTGATGTACGTGAAGTTCTCGGAATGGCCAGCAAACAGCAGGCCGCCCGGCTTCATGAGCGGCACAAACCGCTCCAGGATCTTGGCCTGCGTCGGCTTGTCGAAATAGATCATGATGTTGCGGCAGAAGATCACGTCGAACTTCTCGGTGATCCCCCACGAGGGCGACAACAGGTTCAGCGTCTCGTAGCGCACCATCTCGGCGATCTCGGGGCGCACCCGCACGTGCCCTTCGTTCGCGCCGCGGCCCTTCAGGAAAAACCGGCGCAGGCGCTCGGTCTCCATCTTCGCGACGCGCTCGTTCGGATAGACGCCCGTGCGCGCGCGCTGCAGCACGTTGGTGTCGATGTCGGTCGCCAGCACGGTGGAACCCGCGCCCCGCGGCCCCAGGGCCTCGGTCAGCGTGATCGCGATCGAGTAAGGTTCTTCGCCCGTCGAGGCCGCGCAGCACCAGACCGAAACCGGCCCGCCGCGCTTCTTCGCGAAGTCGGCCAGGATCGGAAAGTGATGCGATTCGCGGAAAAACGCGGTCAGGTTCGTCGTGAGCGCGTTGATGAAATCTTCCCACTCGGCCGAGTCCGGCTCGTTCTCCAGGCTATCCAGATAGCTGGCGAAATCCTGCCCGCCCAGCGCCCGCAGGCGGCGCGCAAGGCGGCTGTAGACCATCTCGCGCTTGTGCGTGCCCAGCGAAATGCCGGCGCGCGCGTGGATCATCTTGCGGACGCGGGAAAAGTCCGCGTCCCGGAAATCAAACTGGCGGTCCACCGGAATGGACGGCGCCGTATTCGCCGAAGTTGCCACGCGTATCCTCAGCGTCCCAGTGCAGGCGCATCGGGCGCATGCAGGCGGGCATCGTCATAGGTGGCGTGCACCGAAGACAGCCGATGCGCCGGCACTTCGATGACTTCGCCCGTGTTGATCTTGAATACGGCCACCGCTTCGGCCAGGCGCTGGGCCTGCTCCTGCAGCGAGCCGGCTGCGGCCGCGGCCTCTTCCACCAGCGCCGCATTCTGCTGCGTCACTTCATCCATCTGCGAAACCGCGCGGTTGACCTGGTCGATGCCGCTGGACTGCTCCTCGGACGCTGCCGAGATCTCGCCCATGATGTCCGTCACGCGCTTCACCGAGGCCACGATTTCCTGCATCGTGGAACCAGCGCGTTCGACCTGCTGAGAACCGGCGCCCACCTTGGTCACGGAGTCCTCGATCAGGCCCTTGATTTCCTTGGCCGCCTGGGCGCTGCGCTGCGCCAGCGAGCGCACTTCGCCCGCCACCACCGCAAAGCCCTTGCCCTGCTCACCCGCGCGGGCAGCTTCCACCGCGGCGTTCAGCGCCAGGATGTTGGTCTGGAACGCGATGCCGTCGATGACCGAAACAATCTCGGAAATCTTGCGCGAGCTGGCAGAGATGCCTTCCATGGTGTGCACCACTTCCGACACCGCCGCGCCGCCGCGCTCGGCCACGTCCGACGCGCTGGCCGCCAGCTGGTTGGCCTGGCGGGCGTTGTCCGCGTTCTGCTTGACGGTCGAGGCCAGCTCTTCCATCGACGCGGCGGTCTCTTCCAGCGAGGCAGCCTGCTGCTCCGTGCGGCTGGACAGATCCGTGTTACCCGCCGCGATCTCGTGCGAGCCGACGTTGATTTCGTCCACGCCACGGCGCACCGAGGCCACCGTGCGCGTCAGGCTTTCCTGCATGCGCTTGAGCGCCGCAAACAGCTGGCCGATTTCGTTCGTGTTGCTGACCTCGACGCGGGCGGTCAGGTCGCCGCTGGCGATGCGGTCGAAATGATGGCCGGCTTCCTTCAGCGGTTGCAGCACGCGGCGGCGAAGGAAGACATAGGTGGCAAAGACCAGCAGCGCGGCGATGATGCCGCCGGCGCTCACCGCCATCAGTACGAACTGGTAACGGACCTGCGCTACTTCAAAGGCGTCCATCATCTTGCTGGCGCGCCAGAAATCAAAGCTCTCGATGGCGCGCGAGAAGCGGCCCTCCAGCGCGTCCTGCACCTTCTGGACCTGCGTCTGATAGGCCGGCATGTCGGCCTTTTCCAGCGCGCCGACCAGCGGCGCGATGCCCTGCTGCACGAGGGCAGTGTAAGAATCGTCGATTTCCTTGAGCGCCTCTGCCGCCTCGGGGGGACGCGGCAACGTCTTGAAGAAATCGAACTCGGCCTGACCCTTGTTCTGCGACGCCTTGGCCCGCTCCAAGAGGCCTGCGGCCTCGCTGGACAGGCCCTGCGCCAACAAGGTCGGCTGGCCGATGCTGCGCACGATGTCCGAATAGTTGGAGGACGCGGCACGGCCCAGGCCGTTCAAGGTGTCCTTGTAGCTGGACACGACGCGGCTGACGGCGTCGTCCAATTCCTGCGATTGCTTGATTTCGGCCAGCGTCCCGTTGCTGATGCGCAAAGACAGCACGCCCAGCGCGGCACCGATCACCAACATGAATGAGAAAAACGCCAGCACCCACAACAGGCTGCTGCGTATCGTCATGTTCGCGAAAAACTTGCGCATCACAAGAACCATCCCTTGACTGCAATCGTTAAAGGAAAGCGCCACATCGCGATCAATATGGCGCCTTTACCCCGCATTCCGGCCGAACTCCGATCAGGAGGCGACCTTCTCCACCAGCGCCATTTCGTCGCTGGTCATCAGCTTTTCAATGTCCACCAGGATCAGCATCCGCTCGTCCACGGTACCCAGACCCGTCAGGTACTCGGTCGACAGCGTGGCGCCGAACTCGGGCGCCGGACGAACCTGGCCGGCGTTCAGCATCAGCACGTCCGACACGCCGTCCACCACGATGCCCACGACACGGCGGTCGAGGTTCAGGATGATGACGACGGTCTGCTCGTTGTATTCGACGCGGCCCAGGTTGAACTTGATGCGCAGGTCGACGATCGGCACGATGATGCCGCGCAGGTTCGTCACGCCCTTGATGAAAGGCGGAACGTTTGCGATGCGGGTGACCGTGTCGGCGTCGTAGCCGCGGATCTCCTGCACCTTCAGGATGTCGATGCCGTATTCTTCGTCGCCCAGCGTAAAGACCAGGAATTCGCTGCCGACATCTTCATTGCGCGCGGCTTGCGCTTGCGGTTTGGCTGCCATGATTTTTAGAGCTCCATCAATTCAGAACGGCTTCGGGCTGCGACCAGCGTTCCCGGTTGGCGCGCGCGAGCGCAAATACGTCGACAATCAGGGCCACGCTGCCATCGCCAAGAATGGTGGCGGCGGAAATGCCCGGGACCTTGCGGTAATTCGATTCCAGATTCTTCACCACGACCTGGTGCTGCCCGATCAGGTGATCGACCAGCAGCGCAAAGCGGCGGTCCTCGGCCTGCATGATGACGGCGATCGCCTGGGTGGGATCGGTCTGGGCTTCGCCCACCGAGAACACCCGGTGCATCTCGACCAGCGGCAGGTATTCGCCACGCACATGCATGACGCGTTCGTTGCCGGCGACCGAGTAGATCTGGTCATTGGTAGGCTGCAGCGATTCGGTAACGTGGTTCAGCGGCAGGATGAAGGTCTCTTCACCCACGCGCACCGACATGCCGTCCAGAATGGCCAGCGTCAGCGGCAGCACGATGCGCGTCGTGGTGCCGTGGCCCGGCTCGCACGACAGCTGCACATGACCGCCCATGTCCTGGATGTTCCGGCGCACCACGTCCATGCCCACGCCGCGGCCGGAGATGTCCGTGACCTTTTCGGCGGTGGAGAAGCCCGGCGCGAAAATCAGCTGCCAGATCTCGTCGTCGGGCGAATTCTCGTTGACGGCCAGGCCTTGCGCCATGGCCTTCTTCAGGATCTTCTCGCGGTTCAGGCCGCCACCGTCGTCGCTGACTTCGATGACGATGTTGCCGCCGTTGTGTTGCGCGGACAGCACCAGCTGGCCGACCGGGTCCTTGCCCGCGGCGATCCGCTTTTCAGGCGTTTCGATGCCGTGGTCCAGGCTGTTGCGCACCAGGTGGGTCAGCGGGTCGATGATGCGTTCGATCAGGCTCTTGTCCAGCTCGGTCGCGCGGCCGTAGGTCTGCAGTTCGATCTGCTTGCCCATCTTGCCGGCGATGTCGCGCACCAGGCGCGGGAAGCGGCTGAACACATAATCCATCGGCATCATGCGGATCGACATGACGGCTTCCTGCAGATCGCGCGCGTTGCGCTCGAGCTGCTCCATGCCGTTCAGGAGGCGATCGTGCAGCACCGGATCCAGCGTGGAGGCGGTCTGCGCCAGCATGGCTTGCGTGATGACCAGTTCGCCCACCAGGTTGATCACCTGGTCGACCTTTTCAACGCCGACGCGGATCGAAGTCGATTCCTTGTCCGCGTGCGCGGCAGCGGCCGCGGCGGGACGCGCGGCGCGGGCAGCCGGGGCGCCTGCTTCAGCGGCGGCGGGTTCTGCGGCGTGCGCTTCCGGCGCTTCG
>NZ_CADIJP010000040.1 GCF_902859725.1 Achromobacter mucicolens
AGTCACCGCCACGGAAGACGCGCGCCTGCAAGCGGGTCGCGACATCAACCTGGCGACACTGCAGGAAAGCCACGGTGAATCGCTGGTCCGAAACAAGAAGAACCGTCACGACCTGAGCACCAGCTCGGAAGTCGGTTCGTCCATTGCGGCGGATGGCAACCTTACGCTGATTGCCGGGCAGGACGTCAATGCGCGTGCCGCGGACGTGACGGCGGGCGAACAGCTGGCCGTGGGGGCGGGCCGCGACATCAACCTGATGGCGGGCGTGCAGACCGGCTCGGCGTACGACGAAAGTCACTACACGAAAAAAGGGTTCATGTCGTCGAAGACGACGCACATCAAAAAGGCAGTTGACTGGGAGCAGTCCCTGGCCACTACCTTCACCGGCGACACCGCTGTCCTGATGGCAGGGCGTGACCTGAATGTATCGGGCTCGAACGTCGGCGCGCAAATGGACTTGGTGCTGTCCGCCGAACGCGACGTCAACATCCTAGCCGGTCAGAACGCCCAGGACAGCTACGACTACAAGATGGTCAAGAAGTCCGGCTTTGGCGCCCTGGGTGGTCTTAGCTACGGTTCCAGAAAACAGACGGACTCGCTCGACAGCAAAAAGGTATTCCACAACGCCAGCACCGTTGGCAGCGTTGAGGGCGATGTCCTGATCAACGCCGGCAACGCGCTGAACATCACGGGCAGCAACGTCATTGCACGCCAGGGCGATATCACCTTGATCGGAAAAGAGGTGAACATCGGAGCGGCATTTGACACCACGCAGGAAAGGGAATTTCACGAGATCAAGCAGTCTGGGCTGACCCTTACTGCCAGCACTCCAATCGCCGATGCCGTGCAGACGGGCGTGCGCATGGCTGACGCTGCGGGTAAAACGGACAACTCCGTGATGAAGGGGCTGGCGGGCGCGACGACTGCATTGGCAGCCGTCAACGCGTACGATGCCGTCCAGCAAGCGGCCAATGTGAAGGACGCCAATGCGGTCCAGCAAGCTGGCGGCGTCAGCATCAAGCTCAGCCTAGGCAGCAGCAAGAGCAGCAGCATAACCGACCGCAACGCCTCAAGCGCCTTTGGGTCGACCGTTGCCGCAGGCAAGGATCTGACCGTCGTTGCGCAAGGCGCGGGCAAGGACTCGAACATCACGGTCACCGGCTCCACGCTGTCGGCTGGCAACAACGCGGTGCTCAAAGCCGAAGGCGACATCGTGCTGGAGGCCGCGCGCAACGTCTTCGAGCAAAAGACCTCCAGCAAGAGCAGCAGCGCCAGTATCGGTATCGGCTACTCCTCCGGCGGGCAGCAAAACGGCTTCACGCTTGAACTTGGCGCTTCGGTGGGTCGAGGCAACGCCAACGGCAAGGACGAAAGCTGGACCAACACCAACGTGACCGCCGGCAATGTCTTGGCGATCCAGTCCGGCGGCGACACCACGCTAAAGGGTGCGGCCGCGAAGGCGGATCAGATCATCGCGTCGGTTGGCGGCAATCTCTTGCTGGAAAGCTTGCAAGACAGCAGTAAGTACGATTCGAAGAACAAGAGTGCGGGTTTTGGCATAAGTCTGTGCATTCCGCCGTACTGCTACGGCTCAAGCAATGCTTGGGCGAACGCCGGCGTCGGCAAGATAAACAGCAACTTCAATACCGTGACTGAGCAAACCGGCTTGTGGGCTGGCGATGGCGGTTTCCTGATTGACGTCAAGAACAACACCACACTCATCGGCAGCGTCATTGCCAGCAGCGATAAGGCGGTAGCCGACGGCCTGAACAAGCTGACCACGGGAACACTGGTCACTGAAGATCTTAAGAACACGGCGCGCTACAGCGGCAGTCAGGTGTCCATCGGCGGCGGGTTCGGGTTTGGTGGGAAGTCAGGCGACTCGGGCTTGGGCACCACCAAGGGCGGCCAAGTCGCAGGGGGCGCGTCCAAAGATGCGGGCACGTCCGTTTCCACGGGCAGTAGCGGCGTTGGAATGGGCACCCCGACCGTGGTCGCGGCAAGCGGCAACAGCAGTTCCACGACGCAAAGCGGCATCAGCGGCGGGACGATCGTCATTCGTGATGAAGCGGGGCAACTGGCGCTGACCGGTAAGACGGCTGCCGAAACAATCGCGGCGTTGAACCGGGACACGTCAGACACGCTGAATGCGCTCACGCCGATCTTTGACAAGGAGAAGATCGAAGCGGGGTTTGAAATTGCGTCGGAAGCCCAGCGGCAGATGGGGCAGTTTTTGACGAATCGGGCGAAGGAAGCGGATGCGCTTGAAAAGGCGATGAAATCCGAGGCCGATCCTAAAAAGTATGCGGAACTGAAGAACCAGTACGACGACGCCAAGCTTTGGCTGCCGGGCGGGACCTACCGTCAAATTGCAAACGCAGTCATGGCGGCGACGGGCAGCAACGTAACCGGTGCTGCTTCCGACATCGCTCAAAAGGCTGTCGTCAGCTACGTGCAACAGTTGGGTGCTGCTCAGGTGGGCGAATGGGTCAGCAAGGGATGGATCCGTGACGGATCTGCGGAACATGCTGCCTTGCAGGGGATAGTAGGTTGCGCGGGAGCCGCAGCAAGTGGGCAAAGCTGCGGTGCAGGTGCGACCGGCGGCGCAGCGGCGGTGGTAATCAATGCTCTGCTCGATAGTACTGCAGGTGGTACCAACGAAGAACGTGAGTCACGTCGAAACCTGGTCGCGACGATTATCGCGGGCGCGGCAGTTGTGGCAGGGGCGGACGGTCTGGCCACGATCACGAACGCGGCCGTGGCTGAGTTGGACAACAACTCGCTGGATCCGAAGCTGCATCAAAGCCTGATCAACCGTCTTGCGCAGGCTGACCGACTGGAGCCGGAAGAGTACGACGATTTGATCCGTCGTATCAAAGCCGCGCATTCAGAAGGCACGCAGCAGGCGATGGACCAAATGAAGAGCGTTTTTGGCCCAGAGGCAATCGCAGAAACACGTGCGGCTTTGGAGGCGATGCTGGGAAGTGGTTCGGCCTGCGGGATGGTGCCGAGTTGTGCGCTGCAATTGACCAACTCCATCAAAGAGCTGGATAGTCTACTGAGCCAATATGAAAATCAGAAGTTGTTGACGCCGAAGGTCGATGCGGGGCTGATTATTTTCGATCTGGCAACAAGCGGAATTATAGGAGCGGTACGAAACGCTGGTACAAATACGCTGCGTATGATCTTGACCCGTGCGGCTGGCGATTCGATGGAGGGGGCCGCTGCTAAACTGGCGTATGGAGACGGCGCGAAGTGGGCCATTCGTAATGGGGAGGTTCTTGGTCAGGATGGCACAGTTCTGGCTCGGCAAAATCCGAGTACAGGCAAGTATGATGCGGCCGGCCACGACCTACCGTTTGGAATTCCGGAAACGTCCGTACGTGATCTGGCAGAGGTGTGGAAGCTCCGTCCGGCCGATCGCGGAATTGCAATAGAAAAACATCTTGCTAAAACCGAATATTCAAATCAAAGTGGCTGGTACAACGTAGGGGAAGAGATGGGCGGATATTTTCCGCTCGTCGATTTCCAAAATGGAAATACTCTTGTGAGTTTGAAGTCGGTCGACACGACCGGTAAAACTTGGCTGGATAGAATGGAAAGCCATATTATTGATTTGGGGTTCAACGGTGCCACAGTTAACAATGCTCCCGCCAATATGGTTCTCGATCTACGCGTGCAGCCAGGAGGTGCGATTTCAGCGAGTTCGCTGATCGAGTTTGGTCGCACATACGGTGTCACTGTAATTATTAAGGAGTTTCGATGAATGAGGGGCGGCGTGAGGGGACGAAACTTGTCTTCGACTCATCTAAAATAGATAGTCGGGCCCTTTTTAGATTGGTTTTGGCTTCGTATAGGGCAATTGGTTTACCGGAAACCTTCTATCTTAATGGCGTTGGAGTTACTGCGTCTAAGCTCGAAACTATCATTGCTGAGAAGAGGAGTTGGCCCAGCGGAGTTGTGTCAAATGGCGTTAATTTTTTGTCGGGCATTCTGCCGGCGAGACGGATAAATTTCTTGGATTTAAAAGATTCTGATTTTTTGGTGGAAATGCCGACGCTCTCGCTAAGCAAACGCCTTACCGCTGGGACTGGATTTATCCACGGTTGGGTGTATGACATTGAGTATGATTTTTGGCAAAATGCGAGAGATCCATTGGAATACGAAAGGTTAGGGCGATCTGCGGCAAACCTTCCGAAAAGGTCCAACGGTTTACCTGCGCCGCTTAATCAGTTGGAAATTGATACGTCTCTAAACCCGGGTCGAACTGAGTTGAAGGTAGGTTATATTGAGGCAGTTGGTAGGTTGATGTGGATCGCCGATAGATTCTGGAGCATAGTGGGAACAGAAAAAATATCGAGCTGCGCTTTGTTGAGGCAGCAGGGTTTTCAGGTGAGTGATAGTGATGGGATTGTACAAGTAAGCGCTGAGAAGAGATTTTTTGATGTGTCTTCGGGCGAAAGGCAACAAACGCTTCGTCGAATTCTGTTTGGCTCGAATTCGAAGCAAAACTCTGTGTAAATAGTCTAGGATCGGATTTAGCTTTATGATGCATAACCCGGAGGAAATCGGGGCTTCGTTGAAGCTGTCTCACTGATCCAGTTCCCTCTGCGGACTAGGATGAATATGGCTATCGTTCGGAAGGGCATTGTTGTGTCTGGCGAGTATTCTGGCTGGGAGATTTTTATTGCTGATGACCGGGATGGTGACACAGCTGTCTATTATATTACCTGAAGAGAAGTGATGTTGAGGGGTTCGATTACTGGTTCGAGCATGAGACCGGACTTCAAGCCCAGCTAGCTGATTTTGAAGTGAGGTGGATGGATTGAATTAGGTCGGCAAAACGCATGATCGTCGGGAGAAGAAGCGGCGCAGCGCCATCGAACCGATGGTCGGACACATAGAGGGTGACGGCAAGTTCGGCCGGAACTGACTCACGGGTGCCAGCGGATGCGGTCCATGTCGTTTTGTATGGCACGGGCCAAAGCATCCCCCTGCTCCTGTGCCGGTTGTGGTTTTCTTTGAGCCCTGTTTCTGGTGAGTTGGGCGTACGGATTTACCGCAAGAGCGGTGCCCGCGATCCGATAGCCACCGGATCACACCTTTATGCTGATCGGAATGCCGGGAATTTCGGTATTAAGGAGAGAACCCAACCCGCCTTGCGAATCCTGAAGTTGATGCGCAGACTGCCCAGCTGCGGATGCGGCAACTCCTTCAGCGGCATTACCCCGTGAAACCGCAAGCGGTCCACTTCGCCCCACACCACGACGTCGCCATGAAACGGCAGCATCCGCTCTGGGCTACCGGAGCGGTCGTCTGCCCTTAAGAGAGTTATCGCCGTCCAACCCCGCTCGCGGCAATTGGTCAATACGACCCCTCGCGTAGCTGCCGGGCGTCTCCATGTGCCGAAACGACGCCTGCGTTGTCAAGTCGTCCACGCCGGCCAGCAGTGCGTCCACGGTCGGCAGCGCAAGGCCGCTCCGCCCCATCAACAGAATAACGGCCCGTTGGACGGGACTTCGACGACATCGCCGTTGCCGGAGGAGCAGGGGCTAGAGATGGACGGCGGTGTAATTATTGATGGCAATCACAGATCTCAGAAGTTGTTGACGCCGAAGATCGATGCGGGGCTGATGATCTTCGATCTGGCCACAAGCGGGATTCTGGGAACGGTACGAAACGCCGGTACAACTACGCTGCGTATGATCCTGACGCGCGCTGCTGGCGACTCCTTGGAAGGCGCTGCAGCGAAGTTGGCATACGCCGACGGTGCGAAATTGGTTGTTCATAATGGGGAGGTCCTTGGTCATGACGGGACGGTTCTGGCTCGCCAAAACTCGGTTACCGGGAAGTATGAGTCCGTTGGGCCTCTTGAGCTTCCGCCCTTACCTGTTACCTCAGGAGGTACCGCTAACGCAGCTACTGGTGGCAAGTTGGCGGATGACCTGATCGCAAGAATGACAAAGCCGAAAGTCGAGGATGTGGGACTTGCCCAACTAATGGACGAACTATATCGAGACGGTGCGAAAATTGGGTCTGAAAGCACCGCAGACGCGGTGCGATTTGAACTTGCGACCGGCGGCTCCGTGGGCGGCAAGCACCATGTGCAGAAAGCAAAAAATTACTCTGTGTCGCTGCAGAGGTGGTTAAATGCCAATCCGAATGCGTCTTTTAGTGATCGTTCGGCGGCAGAACATGTTCTGCGCGACATGCAAAATGCACTAATGGGGAAGTGATGGATGTATTAAGTGAGTTTGTGGATAAATTTCGCCGGTACGAATTTATTCGGCGCGGATTGGATGAGGAAATAAATTATTGGGGAGAGGATGTTCCCATAATGTTGTTGTTCTCAAGAATAGGAAGGGAAATTGCCGAAAATTTCGACTCAATTCCCCCCGCTGAGCGGATAGATATTCTTTCTCTCATAGAAGAAGGAGTTTCTAGTGGCGACTTAATACTTCCTGATTATGTTGCAACAGGTCTATTAGAGGCGCTGGACGGTGCAGTGAGGAGAATAGGAGGCGGGCGAAGAAGCAAAATTTTTGTCCTTTTGGGTGAGCAGTCTAGGCACTATTTACTTGAGTGGGATAAATTATGGGGTGTCTCTGACAATTAGCTGCGGAAATTGGCCGCGGAGACCTGCTCCGAGATTTAGTGCGGCGTCGCATAGGGTCCGGCGTTAAAAGAGTTTCTTTTTGATTGGCCTATGGGAACTGCGCTGGGAGTTAACTGCAATGGGGGCGCTCGGTGTTGTACTCGACCGACCAGTTTTAGACCAAGCTTTTAGCCTGTCGAGGGTCAAGAATCAGTGCTCATTAATGCATTCGTCGCGGAACTTGACATTGATACTCTCGGTACAGGTATTCTCCACGGGCTTGCACGGCCAAATGAACGATGGCTTTACCCCGGCCTGATAGGACCGCTCGGAACAATCCTCTACAGCCTGGATTCTCGCGTGTGGACGGTCTTCGGTGTGACGCCGCCTCCGGCCCCGCTTCCGGTGTGGAAGGAGCCCGAAACGGTCTGCTTCGGCAACTCTCCCAGGTATCTTGAGAGAAGGCGCAGCGCAAAGCTTATCAGGACGCACATGCCGTCCACATGGCGGCGTTCGCGGAACTGGATAAGCGTGTCCGTGAGTTCAATGCCGACTTCCGCACGCGTCTGGTCGGCACCTTCACGTACTACGAAATCGAAGAAACCATAACCGAAACCCGCACCGTCTTTTCCGGTCCCGGCAAGATCCTGTCCGGCGGCGCGATGACGCTCGTCGGAACCGTGACCAACGACAAGAACCAGATTGCGGCCGGCGGCACGCCGTCGGTTTGCGGCCGCGCCATCAACTACATTGGAGCCAGCGGCGAGCGCATTATCACGCGTGTGGACCGGGCCATCTATTCCCAGCCCAGCGGCAGAAAGCGCAAGGACACCGTTGCAGCCTACGAGCGCACGCTCGCCGCTGAATCCATCGAACTGCCCGTCGCCACTTCCGGCGGAAATGTGTCGGTCTCGCTCAGCGGCACGGCGCCCGGCGCAAGCGCCGCCACCGCAACCGGCCCCGTCCTGGTTGCCAGCCTTGGTCTGCCCGGCGGCAACGTCGTGCGCACGGTCTCCAACCCGGCCACGATTCCCGACAGCCAACTCTTCGCCGTCAACGGCACACCCGATGCCCCGTACGTCGTCGCCACCGACCCGCGTTTCATCGGCAACCACGAGTCCGTTTCCAGCGACTACCTGTTTGGCCTCCTGCAACAGCCCGGCGCTCCCGTCGGCAACGCGGGCGCATCCGGCGCCATCAAGACGGGCTTGGGCAACACCCCCGGTGGCCTGAACGCCCTGATTCCCGCCGGCGCAAAATTCCTCACGCCGTCCGGCGAACCCCGTCGCCTGGGCGACGGCTTCTACGAACAGAAACTCGTCTCCGACCAGATCCTCGCCACCACCGGCCAGCGC
>NZ_CADIJP010000041.1 GCF_902859725.1 Achromobacter mucicolens
GCCGCTCCGGCGCCCGCTGCCCCGGCCCCGGCCGCCGCACCCGCTGCGCCCGCGCAATCCGCGGCGCAATCGGTGTTCAAGCCGCTCGCTGGCGCCACGTCCGGCCAAGGCACCGACATCGACCTCATCATGGACGTTCCCGTCCAGTTGACGGTCGAGCTGGGCCGCACCCGCCTGACCATCAAGAACCTGCTCCAGCTGGGTCAGGGCTCCGTGGTCGAACTCGACGGCCTGGCCGGCGAGCCGATGGACATCTTCGTCAACGGCTACCTGATCGCCCAGGGCGAAGTCGTGGTCGTCGAAGAAAAGTACGGCATCCGCCTGACCGACATCATCACCCCGTCCGAGCGGATCAACCGCTTGAACAACCGTCGTTGAACCCTGGCGCCATGACCGAACCTGCTCTGCTGCGCGTCATCGTCGGCCTCGTGCTGGTGGTGGCCGCCATCCTGGTCTCGGCGTGGCTTGCCAAGCGCGCCGGACTGGTGCAACGCGGCGGCGGCAATCTGCTGCGCCAGGTTGCCAGCCTGCCGGTCGGTCCGCGACAAAGCGTCGTCGTCGTCGAGATCGAAGACACCTGGCTGGTGGTGGGCGTCGGCCCGAACCAGCTCACCACCCTGCATACCCTGCCCGCCGGCCAGTTGCCGGAGGGTTCGCCTTTGCCCACGGCCGCCTTTGCAGCCAAGCTGGGCCAGGCACTCAAGCGCCGCTAAGGCACAACGCCCCGGCGCGAATCAAGCGATACCCATGAGTTTGCCTACCCGCACGACATTCGCACGCGCCGGCCAGCGCGCGCTGCCCATGCTGGCCGCCGCCGCGGTGCTGGGCCTGGCCTTCTTCCCGGCCGGCGTCGTGGCCCAGGCCACGCTGCCCGCGCTGACGGCCACGCCGGGCGCGGACGGCTCGCAGACGTACTCGCTCAGCATGCAGACCATGCTGCTCATGACGTCGCTGTCCTTCCTGCCGGCCGCGCTGCTGATGATGACGGGCTTCACGCGCATCATCATCGTGCTGGGCCTGCTGCGCAGCGCGATGGGCACCGCCATGTCGCCGCCCAACCACGTACTGATCGGCCTGGCGCTGTTCCTGACCTTCTATACGATGTCGCCGGTGTTCGACAAGATCTACACCGACGCCTACAAGCCCTTGTCCGAAGGGACAATCCAGTTCGAGGCCGCGGTCGAACGCGCCGCGGGTCCCCTACGCACGTTCATGCTGCACCAGACGCGCGAGAACGACCTGTCGCTCTTTGCCAACCTGGCCAAACAGCCGGCGCTGGAAGACCCCTCGCAGGTGCCGATGCGCATCCTGGTGCCGGCCTTCATCACCAGCGAACTGAAAACCGCCTTCCAGATCGGGTTCACGATCTTCATTCCCTTCCTCATCATCGACCTGGTGGTTGCCAGCGTGCTGATGGCGCTGGGCATGATGATGGTGCCGCCCGTCACCGTGGCGCTGCCGTTCAAGCTGATGCTGTTCGTGCTGGCCGACGGCTGGAACCTGCTCATGGGCTCGCTCGCCCAGAGCTTCTACCAGTAACGCCGCAAGGAGATCGCCATGACTGCCGAAACCGTCATGACCATGACCTACCAGGCGATGAAGGTCGTCCTGGCGATGGCCGGTCCCCTGCTCCTCGTCACGCTGGTGGTGGGTCTGGTCATCAGCATTTTCCAGGCCGCCACGCAGATCAACGAAATGACGCTGTCGTTCATTCCGAAGCTGCTGGCCATGTGCGGCGTGCTGGTGCTGCTGGGCCCGTGGCTGATCGGCGTCATGGTCGACTACATCCGGCAGCTCATCGGCCAGATCCCCATGCTGGTGTCCTGAGCGGCGCCCGCCGCCGGACACGGGTTGCCACGCCATGTTCTCTTTCACGCTCGAGCAGCTCAACGGCTGGGTCGGCCAGTTTCTCTGGCCGTTCGTGCGTATTCTGGCGCTCGTGGCCACCGCGCCCCTGTTCTCCGAATCGCTCATTCCCGTCAAGGTCAAGATCGGCCTGGCTTTCGTGCTGGCCGTGGCGATCGGGCCCGCGCTCGATGCCATGCCGCCGGTGGCGCCCGGATCATACGCGGGTCTGTGGATGGTGATGCAGCAGGTGCTGATCGGCATCGCCATGGGCTTTACCATGCGCATCGTGTTCGCGGCGGTGCAGACCGCGGGGGAATTCGTGGGACTGCAGATGGGTCTGTCGTTCGCGTCGTTCTTCGATCCCAGCTCGGGCGCCAACACCGCCGTGCTGTCGCGCCTATTCAACATCGTCGCGATGCTGACCTTCCTGGCGCTGGACGGCCACCTTCTCGTCCTGGCGGCCCTGGTGCGGTCCTTCGATACCTTGCCGATTGCCACGATCCAGCTGCACCAGAATGGCTGGGGCACGGTCGTCGAATGGGGCAAGACGGTGTTCGTGTCGGGCCTGCTGCTGGCGCTGCCGCTGATCTGCGCGCTGCTCACCATCAACCTGGCGATGGGCATCCTGAACCGCGCCGCCCAGCAGCTTTCCGTGTTCTCGGTGGGCTTTCCCGTCACGCTCATCATCGGCGTGACGGTGTTGACCATCGTGCTGCCTCACGCCGGCCCGTTCCTGGAATCGCTCTTCGAATCGGGCCTGACCGCGATGAGCCGCGTCGTGGACGCCCTGGCGGGACGCTAGCGGGGCCGGCGAGCGGCCCTGCCGCCAACCGCTCAGTGCTGGCCCACCACGCGGAAGACGCGGATGGTCTCGCGCAGCGCGCCCGACTGATTGCCCAACTGCGTCACCGCGCCGCCCAACTCCTGCACGAGCGCCGTGTTCTGCTCGGTCATCACGTCCATCTGCGAGACCGCGGTGTCCACCTGCTCGATGCCGGTTGACTGTTCCTGCGAAGCGCGCGAGATCTCGCTGATGATGGCCGTGACACGGTGCACGGCGTCCACGATCTCCTGCATCGTCGCGCCAGCCTGTTCGGCCTGTGCCGAGCCTTCCGTCACGCGGTCGACCGAGTCTTCGATCAGCGACTTCACTTCCTTGGCCGCCTGGGCGCTCTTTTGCGCCAGGCTGCGCACCTCGCCCGCCACCACCGCAAAACCCTTGCCGGATTCGCCGGCCCGGGCCGCTTCCACCGCCGCATTCAGCGCCAGGATGTTGGTCTGAAAGGCGATGCCTTCGATGATACTGACGATATCGGCGATCTTGCGCGAGCTGTCTGAAATGCCGTGCATGGTGTTGACCACCTGCCCCACGGCCACGCCGCCGCGCCGCGCGACGTCCATGCTGCTGGCGGCCAGGTCGTTCGCCTGCCGCGCGTTGTCGGCGTTCTGACGCACGGTCGAGGTCAGCTGCTGCATGCTGGCGGCCGTCTGCTGCAACGACGCCGCCTGCCCCTGAGTGCGGCCGGCCAGCTCCTGGTTACCGCGGGCAATGTGCACGGCGGCGTGCGTCGTGCCTTCGATGCCGCGGTAGACATCGTGCGCGATGCCGATCAGGCTCTTGCGCATCACTTCCAGCGAGAACTTCAGGCTGCCCACCTCGTCATCCGACTCGGGCACGATCTGCGTGGTGAGATTGCCGGCCGCTACCTGGCGCGCCATGTTGGCCGCATCCAGCATCGGATCCAGGAGCGAACGCGCCAAGCTCCAGCCCATGCCGTAGATGGCGGCAACGGCCAGCGCTATCGCGCCGCAACCCAATCCCGCGCCCCACGGCGACAGGCTGTCCCAATTGGCATGCAGCCCATAGGCGCCGGCCGCGGCGACGAAGCCGGCCGACAGCGTGGCGTGGCGCAGCATGCGGTTGCGCACGCCGGACCGGAACGGAAAGGCCAGCACGTCCAGCCCGCGGCGCCAGCCGGCGCGCACGGGGCGGCCACGCAGGATGCGCACGCCCCTGGCCGTGCCCTCGCGCATGCGCGCATAGAGTTCCTCGGCCATCTCGACCTGCTCTTCCGACGGGCGCACACGCACCGACGAATAAGCCACGACCTCGCCGTTCTCGATAATGGGCGTGGCGTTGGCCAGCACCCAGTAAAAGCCGCCATCCTTGCGGCGGTTCTTGACGACCCCCAGCCAGGACTCGCCGGCCTCCAGGGTCTCCCAAAGGTCCGCGTAGGCCTCCGGGGGCATGTCGGGATGGCGCACGATGTTGTGCGGCTTGCCGATGAGTTCGTCGCGCGTGAAGCCGCTGACATCGACGAACGCAGGGTTCGCATAGACGATGCGGCCCTTGGTATCCGTGCGCGAGATCAGGTATTGATCCTCGCGCAGCTTGGTTTCCACATTGGTGACGGGTAGGTTGACGCGCACGGCTTGTCTCCGGGTTTACAACATATACGACAGCAGATTGAGCGGCATGCAACGGACGCGATGCGAGGCAACGGTGCACTCCCGCCGGCTTCGTCTGGCGCCCGATCCCCCGGTCACCATCGATCACTGTGTTTTCGGCCTGACGCATCAGGCGTTGCCAATGTTTACGGTCATAAAGCAGAAAACTTAACGTGCTTATGACCGCGATCAACGCCCTTATAACCATTGGATATAAGACAAGCGATTCCTGCCGGATCCGAGCATTGCGGACGTATAAAAAGCCGCGCCCGATCCCGCGTTTGCGGGATCGGGCGCGGCCCGGAACAACAACGATCAGTTCAGCGACGGCGCGGCATAGCCGCCGAGCTGATGCGCAGGCACTTCAATGACTTCGCCCGCGTTGATCTTGAACACGGCCACCGCTTCGGCCAGGCGCTGGGCCTGCTCCTGCAGCGAGCCGGCGGCGGCCGCGGCCTCTTCCACCAGCGCCGCGTTCTGCTGCGTCACTTCGTCCATCTGCGACACCGCGCGGTTCACCTGATCGATGCCGCTGGACTGCTCTTCGGACGCCGCCGAGATCTCGCCCATGATGTCCGTCACGCGCTTCACCGACGCCACGATTTCCTGCATCGTCGCGCCGGCGCGTTGCACCTGCTGCGAACCGGCGCCCACCTTGGAGACCGAGTCCTCGATCAGACCCTTGATTTCCTTGGCGGCCTGGGCGCTGCGCTGCGCCAGCGAGCGCACTTCGCCCGCCACCACCGCAAAGCCCTTGCCCTGCTCACCGGCACGCGCGGCTTCCACCGCCGCGTTCAGCGCCAGGATGTTGGTCTGGAACGCGATGCCGTCGATGACCGACACGATCTCGGAAATCTTGCGCGAGCTGGCCGAAATGCCTTCCATGGTGTTGACCACTTCAGACACGGCGGAACCGCCGCGTTCGGCCACGTCCGACGCGCTGGCCGCCAGCTGGTTGGCTTGGCGGGCGTTGTCGGCGTTCTGCTTCACGGTCGAGGCCAGCTCTTCCATCGATGCAGCGGTCTCTTCCAGCGAAGCGGCCTGCTCTTCCGTGCGGCTGGACAGATCCGTGTTGCCCGCGGAAATCTCGCGCGAGCCCACCGTGATCTCGTCCACGCCGCGGCGCACCGTCGACACCGTGCGCGTCAGGCTTTCCTGCATGCGCTTGAGCGCGGCGAAGAGCTGGCCGATTTCATTGTGCGAACGCACTTCCACACGGCCCGTCAGGTCGCCGGCGGCGATCTTGTCGAAGTGCTGGCCGGCCTCTACCAAGGGGCGCACGACCAGGCGGCCGAACAGGATGCGGGCAAGCACCATCAACAAGAGGGCCAGCGCCACGGCAATGCCCACGGCGATCATGGCCAGCTTGAAGTTCGCTTCGGCCTGATCGATCGTCTGGCGCTGCTGATCGGCAATGTACTTGTCGAACTGGGCGATCGCCTCGATGAAGGCGGCGCTGCGCGGCGTGCCGTATTCGTTGTTCACCATGTAGAACGTCGAATAGTCTTCGCTGCGCAGGGCTTCGACCATCGTGTCCACGCCGTCGTCGATGTACGAGCGATAGCGGCGCACCAGGTTCATCGACAACTGGCGGCCGGTGTCGTCCTCGAGCATGTTCTTCTGGAAATCGGCAAAGCGGCTGCGCACGCCGGTCAGGAGGTCGGTCGCGCCCTTGAGCGCGGCGGCCGCGTCACGCGCCGAATTCTCGCCGCTGCCCCAGCCGGACTCCTGCAGGTGACGGGCGGCCACCATCAGGCCAACGCGTGCACGCAGCATGTCGCTGTTGATGATCTCGACCTGCTTGGCGCGCTCGGTCAGCGCATTGACCTCTCGGATCGATTCATAGTTGCTTTGCAGGAAGTAGGCGGCCAAGCCCCCCACTGCTGCGATCAGCAGCGCGAAAAACGCCATCACCCACAGCAGCATCGTGCCGACGCGCGCATCGCGCAGCCTCAGTTTGCGCTTGACCTTGGGTGCGCGCGCGGCTTTTTTCTTGCCCGCCTTGCCGGCCTTTGCGCCGGATTCGAGACTCGCTTCCATTTATTTCCCCATCCCTCAGGAACTGCTCTGACCAAATGAAAAACCACCCGTGGGACACGCCCTGTTACACAGGGCTTGCACTCAGGGCGACGAACATCGGGCTTGGGGCCCGATGTCTTCTGCTGGACTGCGGGGCTACTTGCCCTGCGGCGCCAGACCGGCCGGTTCTCCCGGACCCGGGATGTAGATGGTTTGCACCTCGGGGGCCACGGCCGGTTGGGCCCAGTCCTGAGTGATCTCAGGCGCAGGGGCCGGTCCCAACAATTTCTGGCGTTCCCAGGGTTCCAGCAGAATATTGGTGCTGTCGACGAGCCGCATCAGCCGGCCATCGGGGCCGAACTGCAGCAGCGCTTCCTTGCGGCTGTACAGGCCGTCGGCGACAAAGGTGATTTTGTGGGACCAGAGCATCAGCACCGTGCCGTCGCTCTGTTTGAACTGCTGGGCAGGCGGAGCGGTCAGCGCGCGCGCGGCCTCTTCCACCGTCGTCTGACCGGGCGTCAGGGTCGACAGCTTGCTCGGATCGAAGTTGTGACCCGTTGCCGCGCAACCCGCGACAAAGGCCGCAATCGCGGCCGCTGCCAGAAGATGTAGATAACCTCGCATACCCTGCCTATTTGCCGGTCTACCCGGCGTCAGAAAGATTCCCAATCGTCGTCCGAAGGCGCCTGCCGCCGGCTTGCGGCCGGTGCGGATGCGGGCTTCGGGTCGGTCTTCGCGGCGGGCGCGGGACGCGTCGCCGCCGGTCTGCGCGGCGGCCGCGCCGCCGAGG
>NZ_CADIJP010000042.1 GCF_902859725.1 Achromobacter mucicolens
ATTTGTTCTTTAACAATCTGGAAGAAGCACAACGAAAATGTGTTCATCAAGTAATCAGCGTTGCTGATGAAGATGGGCACGGGTTGTGATTGCATTATTTTTTGTTCCAAGTTCTCAAGACTGGGGTGCAAACCTCAGACTGCTTTGAAACTTATGAACGGCACAAACGCTAATACTCAGGTCCTATAGCCTACAGCGTTATAGGATCAAGCGACTAAGTGCATATGGTGGATGCCTTGGCGATCACAGGCGATGAAGGACGTAGTAGCCTGCGAAAAGCTGCGGGGAGCTGGCAAACAAGCTTTGATCCGCAGATATCCGAATGGGGAAACCCACTGCAGCAATGCAGTATCCCTAGCTGAATACATAGGCTAGTGGAAGCGAACCGGGTGAACTGAAACATCTCAGTAGCTCGAGGAAAAGAAATCAACCGAGATTCCGAAAGTAGTGGCGAGCGAAATCGGATGAGCCTTTACGTTTTAGCGCGCAGGATAGTCGAACGGAATGGAAAGTCCGGCCGTAGCAGGTGATAGCCCTGTAGACGAAATTCTGTGTGTGGAACTAAGCGTAAGACAAGTAGGGCGGGACACGTGAAATCCTGTTTGAAGATGGGGGGACCATCCTCCAAGGCTAAATACTCGTGATCGACCGATAGTGAACCAGTACCGTGAGGGAAAGGCGAAAAGAACCCCGGAAGGGGAGTGAAATAGATCCTGAAACCGTATGCATACAAACAGTAGGAGCCTCCTTGTGGGGTGACTGCGTACCTTTTGTATAATGGGTCAGCGACTTACATTCAGTGGCAAGGTTAACCGAATAGGGAAGCCGTAGCGAAAGCGAGTCCGAATAGGGCGATTCAGTCGCTGGGTGTAGACCCGAAACCAGATGATCTATCCATGGCCAGGTTGAAGGCACGGTAACACGTGCTGGAGGACCGAACCCACTAATGTTGAAAAATTAGGGGATGAGCTGTGGATAGGGGTGAAAGGCTAAACAAATCTGGAAATAGCTGGTTCTCTCCGAAAACTATTTAGGTAGTGCCTCAAGTATTACTGCGGGGGGTAGAGCACTGTTATAGCTAGGGGGTCATGGCGACTTACCAAACTATGGCAAACTCCGAATACCCGCAAGTACAGCTTGGGAGACAGAGCACCGGGTGCTAACGTCCGGACTCAAGAGGGAAACAACCCAGACCGCCAGCTAAGGTCCCGAATTATCGCTAAGTGGGAAACGAAGTGGGAAGGCATAGACAGTCAGGAGGTTGGCTTAGAAGCAGCCATCCTTTAAAGAAAGCGTAATAGCTCACTGATCGAGTCGTCCTGCGCGGAAGATGTAACGGGGCTAAGCGATAAACCGAAGCTGCGGGTGTGCACTTTTAGTGCACGCGGTAGGAGAGCGTTCTGTAAGCCTGCGAAGGTGGCTTGTAAAGGCTGCTGGAGGTATCAGAAGTGCGAATGCTGACATGAGTAGCGATAAAGGGGGTGAAAAGCCCCCTCGCCGTAAGTCCAAGGTTTCCTGCGCAACGTTCATCGGCGCAGGGTGAGTCGGCCCCTAAGGCGAGGCAGAGATGCGTAGCTGATGGGAAGCTGGTTAATATTCCAGCACCGTCGTACAGTGCGATGGGGGGACGGATCGCGGAAAATCATCAGGGTGTTGGATGTCCCTGTTGCTGTATCGAAGATGGCGCTTAGGCAAATCCGGGCGCGTAAATCAAGGGTATGGCACGAGCGAGCATTGCTTGCGAAGTGATCGGAAGTGGTTCCAAGAAAAGCCTCTAAGCTTCAGCTGTACGAGACCGTACCGCAAACCGACACAGGTGGACGGGATGAATATTCCAAGGCGCTTGAGAGAACTCAGGAGAAGGAACTCGGCAAATTGATACCGTAACTTCGGGAGAAGGTATACCCCGGTAGTGTGAAGCGCCTGCGCGCTTAGCATGATGGGGTCGCAGAGAATCGGTGGCTGCGACTGTTTATTAAAAACACAGCACTCTGCAAAGACGAAAGTCGACGTATAGGGTGTGACGCCTGCCCGGTGCCGGAAGGTTAAGTGATGGGGTGCAAGCTCTTGATCGAAGCCCCGGTAAACGGCGGCCGTAACTATAACGGTCCTAAGGTAGCGAAATTCCTTGTCGGGTAAGTTCCGACCTGCACGAATGGCGTAACGATGGCCACACTGTCTCCTCCTGAGACTCAGCGAAGTTGAAGTGTTTGTGATGATGCAATCTACCCGCGGCTAGACGGAAAGACCCCATGAACCTTTACTGTAGCTTTGCATTGGACTGTGAACCGGCCTGTGTAGGATAGGTGGGAGGCTTTGAAGCGTGGTCGCTAGATCACGTGGAGCCATCCTTGAAATACCACCCTGGTTTGTTTGCGGTTCTAACCTTGGTCCGTTATCCGGATCGGGGACAGTGCATGGTGGGCAGTTTGACTGGGGCGGTCTCCTCCCAAAGTGTAACGGAGGAGTTCGAAGGTACGCTAGGTACGGTCGGAAATCGTGCTGATAGTGCAATGGCATAAGCGTGCTTGACTGTGAGACTGACAAGTCGAACAGGTGCGAAAGCAGGACATAGTGATCCGGTGGTTCTGAATGGAAGGGCCATCGCTCAACGGATAAAAGGTACTCTGGGGATAACAGGCTGATACCGCCCAAGAGTTCATATCGACGGCGGTGTTTGGCACCTCGATGTCGGCTCATCTCATCCTGGGGCTGTAGCCGGTCCCAAGGGTATGGCTGTTCGCCATTTAAAGAGGTACGTGAGCTGGGTTTAAAACGTCGTGAGACAGTTTGGTCCCTATCTGCCGTGGGCGTTGGATACTTGACGGAGCCTGCTCCTAGTACGAGAGGACCGGAGTGGACGTACCTCTGGTGTACCGGTTGTCATGCCAATGGCATTGCCGGGTAGCTAAGTACGGAAGAGATAACCGCTGAAGGCATCTAAGCGGGAAACTCGTCTGAAGATTAGGTATCCCGGGGACTTGATCCCCCTGAAGGGTCGTTCGAGACCAGGACGTTGATAGGTCGGGTGTGGAAGCGCAGTAATGCGTTAAGCTAACCGATACTAATTGCCCGTGAGGCTTGATCCTATAACACTGATGGTTATGACCTGGTGATATAGCGTTCCAAGTGTCGTTCAATACAAAATACTGGCTGCACCGTCAGCAGCCAGCCAACACAATTACACCCCACCGTGCGTTGATCATCGAGCCTCAGGCTCTGATCGCCACGCGTTGCGCTTCTTCCAAGATTGGAGCTGTTGCCTAACCCGCAACTGCTCAACCAGTTACGCCTGACGACCATAGCAAGGTGGTCCCACTCCTTCCCATCCCGAACAGGACAGTGAAACGCCTTTGCGCCGATGATAGTGGACGGACGTCTGTGAAAGTAGGTCATCGTCAGGCTTTTATTGC
>NZ_CADIJP010000043.1 GCF_902859725.1 Achromobacter mucicolens
GGAGCGGCCGCCGCCGGCGTGGCGGCCTGTTCCGCCATCGCGGCAGCCCAGTCGTCCTGCGGCTTCAGACCGTCGGCTTGCGTGGGCGGGTTGGCGCGGGATTGTTCGGCGAGCGCGTCGGCCCAGTCGTCGGCCGGGGACGAGCCAGTGCCGGGCTCGTTCTTGTCAGTCATGGTCAGAGGCCTCGTTGGGTTCTGTATCGTGGGTAAACAGGTTTTGTACGCGCAGGGCGTATTGGCCGTTGAAGACGCCGTAGCCGCATTCCATCAGCGGCACGCCGTCGACGTGAGCGATGACGGTTTCGGGCACGTCCACCGGAAGGATGTCGCCGACCTTCAGGCTCATCAGTTCGCGGATCGACGACGGGATGCGGGCAAATTCCGCGACCACGTCGATGTCGGCGCTGCGCACCTGGCGCGACAGCTGCTGCGACCAGCGCTGATCCACTTCCTCGAGCGTCGTTTCCTGCAACGGGCGCGTCAGCAGATCGCGCACCGGCTCGATCATCGAGTAGGGCAGGCAGATGTTCAGGTCGCCGCCGGTCGCGCCGAATTCAATGTGGAACGAGGAGACGACCACCACTTCGTTGTTGCCGGTGATGCTGGCGAACTTGGTGTGCATCTCCGAACGGACGTACTCGAACTCGATCGGGTAGACCGGATCCCAGGACTTGCCGTAGCTTTCCAGGGTCAGGTTGAGCAGGCGCCGGATGATGCGCTGTTCGGTGGTGGTGAAGTCCCGGCCCTCGACCCGCGTGTGGTAGCGGCCATCGCCGCCGAACAGGCTGTCGATGACCAGGAACACCAGATTCGGGTCGTAGGTGAAGAGCGCTGTGCCGCGCAGCGGCTTCATCTGAATCATGTTCAGATTGCTGGGAACCGGCAGGTTGCGCTCGAAGTCCGCGTACTTCTGGATCTTGATCGAGCCGACGGTGATGTCGGCGCTGCGGCGCATGAAGTTCAGCAGAACGTTGCGCATGTTGCGCGCAAAGCGTTCGTTGATGAGCTCCAGCGTCTGCATGCGGCGGCGTACGACGCGCTCGGGCGAGCTCAAGTCGTAGGCGCGCGCGCCGGCGTTCTGGCCGTCGGATTCCTTTTTACTATCGCTCTCGCCGGTGACGCCGGCCAGCAGCGCATCGACTTCGTCCTGCGAAAGAAACGCCTCGTAGGCCATGCTTATTGCACCACGAACGCCGTGAACAGTACGTCGGTCACGTACTGGCCGTCAGGCAGGGGCGAGAAGGGACGGTTCACTGCCTGCTTGATGGCCGCGACCATGTCGTTCTTGCCTTGCTGCGTCTGCACGGCGGTGGGCGACTGCGACGACAGCACCATCAGGATGCGGCTGCGCACTTCGGGCATGTACTTTTCAAGGCGCGTGCGGGTCTGTTCGTCGCTCACGCGCAGGGTCAGGCCGACGTGCATGATGCGTTCCGTGTCCGCGTTCTGCAGCGTGACCGTGAAGGCTTCGATCGGCACGAAGATGGGCGCGGGCACGGCGATCGGGGTGGCGGACGGCGCGACGAAGGTCGTCGGCGTGGCCTGCGGGCCTTGGCCGGGCTGGCCTTGCACGCCGCCGGCCTGACCGGGCTGACCCGGCTGGCCGGGTTGGCCGCCAGGCACCTGGCCCACGCCAAGCTGCACCGGGGCGCCGCCTTGCGGCTGCTGCAGGCGCTGCGTGATGAACCAGGTCGCGCCGGCGCTGGCCGCGGCAACCAGCAGCAGCACCAGGATCGCCAGCAGCGGCCGAAGGATGCGGCCAATGCCGCCGGAGGACTTCGCGTCGCGCGCCGGCGCGGGAATGGGTTTGATAGTCGCCATCTGGAGTTCGATGCGTGTTTGCCGCTGGTGAAAACGGATTCTTAGTGGATGAAAGCATTCTGCCCGAATTCACGCCGCCGCTTGGAGGCGAAAAACAGGGCGAAAGCCGCGTATCTCAAGCTATTGCTGCACCGCCCGCATCCGTTGCCGGGCGCGGGCTGCCGGATCATTACGCGAACGTGTCGACCAATGCGTTGGCGTTGCGCGACACCGTCACCGCGGGCTGCGCGGACTCTGCCACGCCGTCCGCGCCGACGGCATTGCCGCCTTGCTGACGCTGCGAGCCGCTGCCGTTCTGCTGCGCGAATTCCTGCTGCGCGGCCTGTTCACCAACGCTGGTCTGGCCCAGCGAGATGCCGGCCTGGGCGAGCGCTTGCTGCAACTGCGGAATCGCCACTTCGATCGCCTGGCGCACGGAGGCGTGCGCCGACACGAACGAGGCGCTGGCCACGCCATCGGCCAGGTTCAGGCTGACGCGCAGCGGGCCCAGGTCCGGCGGATCCAGGCGCAATTCCGCCGTCTGCATGCCCTGGCGCACGTTGTTGCTCATCATGACCATCTGCTGGCCAAGCTCGGTGCCCCAGTGGGTGGCGCCGACGGGCGTGGCCACTTGCAGCACGACGGGAACGACCGGCTGCGCGAGAGCGGCCTGGTTGACGACCGGCAGGGCCTGCCGCTGAGTGGCGGCGGCAAGCGCCGCGCCAAGCGCCTCGTGCGGCGTGGCGCCATGCTGCGGCGCCTGGAATTGCGGGGTCGTGCCGGCCAGCAGATCGGGCTGATCTTCGTCGGCGACGTGGGTCTGCGGCGCGGGCGCGGCAGTGTCCGCGGGCGTCTCGCGCGCGACGCGCGGCAGCGGCAGGTCGGCAGCCACCTTGGGCGCCTCGGCCTTGACCGTCGCCTTGGGATCGGCAGGCGCCTGGGCAGCGGGCGCGGAACCCGGCTTGACCGCGGCGGTGAGGACCGGCAGCGCGGCTTCGGCGTCGCGGGCGATCTGG
>NZ_CADIJP010000045.1 GCF_902859725.1 Achromobacter mucicolens
AGGCCGCCCGCGCGGCCTGTAGTGGTCTAATTTTGGTAGACACCCATTTAGGTTGAACCTAGGAGGTGAGTCATGACCAAGATAAAGCGGCGTGCCTTTACGGCTGAGTTCAAGCTTCAGGCGGTTCACATGGTTATGGACAAAGACCTTAGCGTGGCCGAGGTCTGCAAATCGTTGGGTATAGGCGAGACAGCACTGCGGCGGTGGCTGGTCCAGTACAAGGCAGATCGACTGGGCGATCCTGGTCCAGGCTTGCCGATCACGCCCGAGCAACGACGTATCCGCGAGTTGGAGATGGAGTTGCGCCAAGCGAAGGTGGACATGGAGCTGTTAAAAAAAGCCTCGGCCTTCTTTGCCCGCGAGCTCAAGTGAGCTTTGCCCTGGTGGCGCATATGCAACAGAAGGCCTATCACGTCAGCCACATCTGCCGGGTGTTGGGTGTTAGCCGATCCGGTTATTACGCTCAGCGTAGCCGACGGATACGTCCTAAGGCGTTGCGCGAACAGGTGCATGTAGCCGCGGCATTTAACGCAAGTGGATCGACGTACGGTAGCCGCCGTATCTCTCACGCGTTGCGAGCTGAAGGCATTGTCATTGGCCGCTATCGTGCGCGCACTCTGATGCGGCAGGCCTTTCTAAGACCTGTTTGGAAGCGTCGGTTCGTTCGCAACCCGATCACCGATTTAGGGCAGCCGACGTTCAAGAACTTGCTCGATCGGCAGTTCGATGTGAGCCAGCCCAACCGAGCTTGGGTGACGGATGTCACTTGCATCAATACGGCTCAGGGATGGCTTCATCTGGCCGCCGTGTTGGATCTGTACTCGCGACGTCTGATTGGCTGGGCGACATCGCCAACGACGCATACGCCCGTCGTTCGCCAAGCACTGGAGATGGCAATTCGGCAGCGCCGACCTCGACCTGGGCTCGTGCTTCACTCCGATCGAGGCTTCCAGTACGGAAGCGCGGAATACCAGGCAATTCTTGCTGCGCACGGCATCGTGTGCAGCATGAGTCGCAGAGCAAACTGTTGGGACAACGCAGTCATGGAGAGATTCTTCCTGAGCCTGAAGGTCGAACGCCTATGGAAGGCGTCCTACGCCACCCGTGCCGAGGCCCATCGGGACATCCAGGACTACATCGAGAACTTCTACAACACCCGGCGGTTGCACTCTACGTTAGGGTATCTGGCTCCGGCCACCTATGAGGCCCGCCGGCCGCGAAAACAACCGACCTAAGTGTCCACTAAAACTTGACCACGACAGCCG
>NZ_CADIJP010000046.1 GCF_902859725.1 Achromobacter mucicolens
CCGCCCTGCGAACGCGGTGTGCCCCTGTATCCGCTGCGCTATGGCATTGCCGATTACGCGTGGGACAGGGAGGTGTTTCCCCGCCTGAACACCGAGGGCTATCCCGCACTCACGGCGGGCAAAGCGTACGGATTGCGCACATTGCGTCCGGGCACTTACGTCTACCTCTTCCACTTCCAGAATGGGCGCATGTGGACGCAGCATTACCAAGTCACCGAAGACGTCCGCTTCGCCCGTATCTGGTGGAGTGATGCGGACGACGACGATGCCACGCCGGGCCGGCTCAGCCGGCCCGATACGGTGGGTGCTCAGACGTATCTCTTCGCGCCGGACGCAAAGACTGCCGAAACCGTACACATCCTGGTGAGCGACACGCTGCTGTCCCACCGCACGTTGTGGGCCATCGAGACCAATGACGGCGGCCTTCGCGATGCATTGAGCACACAGTGCAGGCCTGCGGGCAATGCGTATCAAGAACACATCTTCGACGCGACGCTGCTGGGCGAGGCCGCACGGGAACTCGTCTCGCCATCCGGACATGGCGCGCCCAAGCCGTTCGACTGGAGCGAAATCCAGTTCTCGGAAAAGGCGCCAAACCACCACGACATCCTGGCCAACATGTACCTCGCGTTGCTGCCACGCAAGGACTTCACGCCCCTGGTGGTTGCGTTGCAGGATCCGATCGGGATCGCCAGCGAGCTTCATTACCGGATTACCCATTCCGTGACCCGCAAGACGGAATACGCCGGACGCAACGCGCACAAATTGCAGAGCGCAACGCTCATCCGCAATTACTTCGAGGCGATGAAGAAAGAGGCAGGTAGAAACCCAGACGTCGCCAACACGATCACGCGGCAGCAAAACTTGGTGAACTACAGCGGCGCCATGTCATTCCCCGGCGTCTACGCCAAGGAAATCGAAGCGTTCGACCGCACTATCGCAGCAGCGGTAGCGGATTCCGTTGCGTGGGTTCGCCTTATCGGTCCCTCGCGGCTACTCGGCAAGACGCTGCGTTGCTTTGATCGCGGCGTGATCCACAACGCCCATGACTATGAGGACGCCGTCCTGCAGTGCATTGGCGGTCTGGTGCACGCGAAAGATGGAATACAGGTACTG
>NZ_CADIJP010000047.1 GCF_902859725.1 Achromobacter mucicolens
ATGCTCGACAAGTTGCGCGATACCGATTCGTTGCGCAACAAGCTGCAGGCATTCGACATCAAGGAAATCGCCAGCAGCTGCTCGTTTGCTCCCGACGTGCTCGACATGTCTTCCACGGACAATGGCATTGCCGAGAGCATCGCCGCGGCCCATACCCGCTTGGCGCCCACGCTTGCCAATCAGCTCCATTCCGACCCGGATTATCACCACGCCCCGCAATTGGTCGCATCGGATTTGAGGCCGACGGTCACCCGAGCCCGCGGCGCCGCTATCGTGCTGCGCGACCCCATCGGCATTACTCAGCAACTCAACGCCTGGCGAAACGAGGCCGTCGAGACGCTGAAGGACTACTTGAACAGGGGTGGGGCGAACAACGGCATCAGCAACGAACGCAAGATTCTGGTGGCGCAGGCGTTCGGCGATGTTCGGAATCAGTTTGAAGAAAGGTCCGCTGCCTTGGAGGCGCAGCATTACATCGAGATCGAACGGGACAAGGTGTTCAATCCCGAGATGGCGCGGGGGCGCAACTGGATCCTCGAGGAGGCGCAGCAGAAACGCTGGGAAGCGGCAGCCCAGGAGCACGTGCGCAACTACGAAGCCACGATAAGGGCGCGGGTGCAAACCAAACTGGACAGCGGCGAATACCGAGCCCGCTTCGAAAGCAAGTACGTAACTCCGCCGGACCCGAAAGCGGCGTTGCAGATCTACGCCATGAAAGAGGCGCTCGCGGGTTTCGAGACCCAATGTCGAATCGCGGAACAGGAAGCGGCGCGTCGGGCACTGCCATACGAAGTCTGGTTGCAGAGCGAGCAATTGCTGGATGGGTTGGAAGTCTATGACGATGCCGACCTTGCCAGCGGCTGG
>NZ_CADIJP010000048.1 GCF_902859725.1 Achromobacter mucicolens
AAAGCAGTGCCAACGTCATCCAAGAGTGGTGGCAGGGTGGGGCGCAAGACCGCAAGAACCTCGCGCTGCGAAGCTTTGGACTGAATCAGGATGCCATCCTGGCGGAAATGGCCCGCATCCGCGAATCCGCGAAATCCGAGCCAGCGCTCGCTGCCGGCGAGACCATTTACCAGTACACGCGGACGGGCCTCGAAATGGCGAAGACGCTAGGGCAGCTCTTTGACAAGGCCAATAGCGTGTACGAAGCGATGGACAAATCGAGCAATGCGGGACTGTCAGGCGGAGCCCTGGCCTGGTACGCCAGCCTGGGCCGTCAGACCTTGCGCCACGCCTCGCGAGGCAACGAATGGTTCGTCCACAGGGCCACCCGCAGCTGGCTGGCCGCCAGCATCGGCGAGCGCGCCGTCAACCTCAGGCTAGAGGACCTGCAGGCCATCGGCCACAGCGCGGACCGGACGGTCATGCGAGGCCAGATCAAGCAGAACGTCCAATTCGCCTTCGCGACGGAGCTGGTGGATGCGCGCTCCAGCGAGTTCTACAAGGTGAGGGCCAGCGGGTGGCTGCTGTTGCTTGAGGCCGGACTGCTCGGATTAAGAATGCACAGCCTGCCTCAGGACGACAGGCAGAGAGCCGAGCTGGCGGCCGCCGTGCTGACCGCCGGCGCGGCGGGGATCGAAATGCTGGCCTGCGGGACGGAGCTGGTGTTGAGGCACTTTAACGCCGGAAGCACGACCGGGGTCGGGGCCACGGTGTTCTTGGGGAGGTTGCGGCT
>NZ_CADIJP010000049.1 GCF_902859725.1 Achromobacter mucicolens
CGTCGAGACGCTGAAGGACTACTTGAACAGGGGTGGGGCGAACAACGGCATCAGCAACGAACGCAAGATTCTGGTGGCGCAGGCGTTCGGCGATGTTCGGAATCAGTTTGAGGAGAGGTCCGCTGCCTTGGAGGCGCAGCATTACATCGAGATCGAACGGGACAAGGTGTTCAATCCCGAGATGGCGCGGGGGCGCAACTGGATCCTCGACGAGGCGCAGCAGAAACGCTGGGAAGCGGCAGCCCAGGAGCACGTGCGCAACTATGAAGACACGATAAGGGCGCGGGTGCAAACCAAACTGGACAGCGGCGAATACCGAGCCCGCTTCGAAAGTAAGTACGTCACTCCGCCGGACCCGAAAGCGGCGTTGCAGATCTACGCCATGAAAGCGGCGCTCGCGGGTTTCGAGACCCAGTGTCGAATTGCGGAACAGGAAGCGGCGCGTCGGGCACTGCCATACGAAGTCTGGTTGCAGAGCGAGCAATTGCTGGATGGGTTGGAAGTCTATGACGATGCCGACCTTGCCAGCGGCTGGCGGTTTGCGGGTCAGACAGGACTGTGCGTCTTCGGTGCGGAAGGATGCGAAAGCAGTGCCAACGTCATCCAAGAGTGGTGGCAGGGTGGGGCGCAAGACCGCAAGAACCTCGCGCTGCGAAGCTTTGGACTGAATCAGGATGCCATCCTGGCGGAAATGG
>NZ_CADIJP010000050.1 GCF_902859725.1 Achromobacter mucicolens
AGCGCCCGCCCGCGGCGCCGTCGTTCGGCGCGCCTGCCGGGATGGGGCGGCCGCAAGGGGCGCCGGCCAACATGCCGGCCATGCCGCCGGGGATGTCGCCCGCCATGTCGCCTGCCATGTCGCCGGCCAGCTACGCGGCGCCGGCGCGGTCCATTGCCGCCTACCAATCCGCTTATGCGGCTTCCGCGCAGCCCGCGTCGGAATCGTTGGCATCGCCGATGGACTTCGCGCCGGCTTCTGCGATACCGGGTTCGGCAACGGCTGCGCCCGCCGCCGCCGTGGCGGCCGCGCCTCAGCAGGTCGGGTCTCAGCACGCCGCGCATCAGCAGGTCGCACCTCAGCCGGCCACGCCTCAGCCGGCCGCGCCTCAGCCGGCCGCGCCTCAGCCGGCCGCGCCCATACGCGTCGAGTTGCCGCCGCTTGCGCCGATCCGTCCTTCGGCCGCAGCAGCCCCCGTGCCCGCGCCGGCCGCTCGCATGACGCAGGAACACGCCATGCCCGAGCGCATGGCCGCGTCCGTCGCGCCTGCGGCTGCCGCAATGGTCGCCGCGCCCGCGACCGCCTACCACGCGCCGCGGGGTTACGCC
>NZ_CADIJP010000051.1 GCF_902859725.1 Achromobacter mucicolens
CTTGGAACAAAAAATAATGCAATCACAACCCGTGCCCATCTTCATCAGCAACGCTGATTACTTGATGAACACATTTTCGTTGTGCTTCTTCCAGATTGTTAAAGAACAAATATAGCTGTTGGGTAAAACCCAACTCATAACGTCGTAACTGACGACACTATGAGTTGGCCTCTACATCGCCACCGGCGATCAATGAGAATCAATGGTGGAGGTGAACGGGATCGAACCGATGACATCCTGCTTGCAAAGCAGGCGCTCTCCCAGCTGAGCTACACCCCCATATTTCGCTTGCCGCGAAATACCTGGTGGGTCTGGTTGGATTCGAACCAACGACCCCCGCCTTATCAAGACGGTGCTCTAACCGACTGAGCTACAGACCCAAAACCTTCTCGGATCAGTAGTCAGGAAGCTGAAGACCTAGGGAAGACTCCCTCGACCCAAGCCTACAACTGATCCCAGCTATATCAAACAACCGATAAGAGTGGACGCTTAACACGAGCACATAAGCTCTGAAAGGAGGTGATCCAGCCGCACCTTCCGATACGGCTACCTTGTTACGACTTCACCCCAGTCATG
>NZ_CADIJP010000052.1 GCF_902859725.1 Achromobacter mucicolens
ATTCTGTACTACTGGTTTCTGCCTTTAACTTCGGCGAACTTCGCTTTTGCGTCGTCGCTTTCGTTGCAGCAGAGAAACGAGATTATGAAGAAGTTTTTATCGCTTGTCAAGCCAGCTTCGCTTTCTGCTTTACGCAGTTGCATCGCTTGCTTGCGGCGACCTCTTCAGGTCTCGCCAGGACTTTCGCCCTGCCCTAGCAGCTATCGAAATGCCAGGACAAACCCTGATTTTTCGGTAGCAGCCAAGCTCGTAACTATATCACCATTTTTGCAGCGATTGCAACTGGCTTCTGCCTAATTTGCACTCTGTCCTGCATCGCCGCCGAGCTGGAGAATCTCCTTCGGCTGCATGGAACATAGGTTCTCACTAAAAACAAACCCCCACAGGCTTACCTGTGGGGGTTTGCGCAATAAAAGCCTGACGATGACCTACTTTCACAGACGTCCGTCCACTATCATCGGCGCAAAGGCGTTTCACTGTCCTGTTCGGGATGGGAAGGAGTGGGACCACCTTGCTA